>JBGAKG010000037.1:0-78374 GCA_044224495.1 Polyangiaceae bacterium
CCCCGTCCACCGGAACGCCGCCACCCCACCGCGATCACTTGCAACGAGTTGGTTTGTTCCGTATGGATTGCGCCCCCGTAACTCCAGGAACCATCATGGCCGACTCGATCAAGCTCGCTGATTTCCTCAAGTCCAAGAAGCTCGACGCCCGCCGCGTCCTCGCCGCGTCGCACAAGCTCGAGACGCTCCGTACCGAGGACAAGGCGATCAAGCTCGCCAAGCGCCGCGCCAAGAGCGGCGACGAGAACGCCAAGAAGGAAGAGCGCAAGCCGCGCACGGGCCGCCCCGTGACCGAGCGCGCCATGAGCGCGGCGCTCGCCGGCAAGACCATCAGCGGCCCGACCAAGCAGCGCATCCTCCGCGCCGTGAACCACCTCCTCGAGCAGAAGAAGGCCGACAAGGTCGAGCTCAAGACGCTTTTCTGAGGAGTTTCGGTTGCTTGTGGCCTTCTGCCCCGCAGTGCATGAATGCGGCGGAGGGCCACTGCAACGGAAGTCTCAGTGAGTGCGGTTCTCTCTTTCCCCCTTCTCTCCGTACCTTCCCCGAAGGAGCCCGCGCGGCGCATGAGCGACGAGGAAGACCTCATCTCGCGCGCCGGCCGGGGTGAAGCTTCCGCGTTCCGCACGCTCTACGCGCGGCATCGCGGGGACGTCGCCCGGCTCGTCTACCGCATGCTGAGCGGCAGCGCGGACGTGGACGACGTCGTCCAGGAAGTCTTCGTCCAGGTCTATCGCAGCCTGAAGGACTTTCGCGGCCAGTCGAAGCTCTCGACCTGGATCCACCGGGTGACGGTGAACGTGGTCCTCATGCACCGCCGTGCGGCCCGCAGCCGCCCGAGCTACGCCGAAGAGCTCCCGCCCGAGACCACGGCCGACGACCGCAGCGTCTCGCCGGACGAAGACGTGGAGCGCCGCACCCGCGTGCGGGCGTTCTCGAAGCTCGTCGACAAGCTCGCCGACAAGAAGCGCACCGTGTTCATCCTCCACGACATGGAGGGTGTGAGCCCGCAAGAGATCTCCGAGATCGTGGGAGCTCCGGTGCTCACCGTTCGCACGCGCCTCTTCTACGCGCGCCGCGAGCTCGAAGCGTTGATTGCCGAGGAGCCGCTCCTCGCGCACGTACGGGGGACCTTCTCGAAAGCCGGAGGTGACTCGTGACCGAGCAACTGCACGACGAAGACGAGCCGACGCTCTCCCCGGAGGAGCTCGACGCCGACGCGCCCAGTGCGCTGCTCGCGTCCGCCCTGTCCGACGTGAAGGACGAGCCGATCTCCGCGCGTGGACCCTCGGTCGAGACGATCCTCGCTCGGGTCGAAGCGCGTCCTGCCTCGACGAACCGTCGGCGTGGTGGCCGCGTGATTTGGCTCGCTACCGCAGGCGCTCTCGCCGCGGCGGCCGCCGCCGCCCTCTTCTTCCACGACACCAAGGCTCCCAACGAACCGGTCGCGATCCAGGTGCCGGCCAGCAACGCCGGCACGCTCCTCACGACGCAGGGCGCGACGGTGACCGCTTCCGGCAAGCCGATCGCGGCGGGCCACGTGCTCGCTGCCGGTGATGCGATCTCCGTGACCGGCGGCAACGCCGTCTTCGCGCAAGAGGGGAAGGTTCGCTTCTCCGTCGAGAACGGCTCCACCGTCACCGTCACGCACGAGGGAGCCCCGCTCATCCTCGCGCTCGCAATCGGCGCGACCGAGGCGGACGTGACGCCCGTCCCCACCGGCGATGCCTTCGCCGTCGACGTCGCAGCCCAAAATGGGACGACGGCCCGCGTTGCCGTGCACGGCACGCACCTCCGCGTCGCGCGCAACGGTGATCACGTCGTCGTCGACGTGACCGAGGGCGTGGTCGCGATCGGTCCGCAAGGCGGCGAGAGCACCCTCGTCCACGCGCCGGCGCACGTCGAGTTCGATGCGACGGATGCCGCGCACACGCTCGCGATCGACCGCGCGGCGGATGCGGTCCGCGCGGCGGACACGACCGTGCACCAGGCGACTCCGATCCCCGCGGCGACGGTCGCAGCGACCCACCCGCCGGTCCACGCGCTCAATCAGCCGAGCTCGGCGAAGCCGATCGACACGGCGATCGCGCCGGCGCTCGATCCGGAGCAAGAGCTCGCGCAAGAGGTGAAGAACTGCGTGGTCTCCGTGCCGACGTCGACGCAGGTGAGCCTCACCGTCGAGACGAAGCTCTCCCTCCACCTCGGCGACGACGGCAGCGTGCAGAAGGCCCAGTTCGATCCGCCGCTCCCGGCCGACGCGCAGGACTGCGCCGCGCGCGCCATCTACAAGAAGGGCCTCTTCAGCCACGGCGGCGACGTGTCGCTCCCGATCGTCGTCCGGCGCTGAGCGCCGGACGCGATGGCAGGAGCCCGGCGCTGAGCGCCGGACGCGATGGCAGGAGCCCGGCGCTGAGCGCCGAACGCCGTCAGGTTCCGGCTTTGGCGACGAGCTCGGTGATCGCGTGCGTCTCGCGCGCGCCGATCAGCCCGAACTGAACGCCCATCCCGCCGTCGCCGACCCAGCGCACCACGCCGGGGAGCGCGAAGGCCTGCGCATGGGCAGGTAGCTTCACGTGGACGATGACGTCGCTCCCGAATGGCGCGGGGCTCGGGGTCTCGACGAACATCCCGCCGAGCGAGATGTCGTGGCTCCTGCCTTCGGTCGGTGTCTCGCTGCCCTTGCGGACGAACGTGACGGGCTCGATGAACGGGACGCGTGAGTGTCGGCGGAGCTCCACGATGTTTCCTCGGTCGGGTGACGGTCCGATAATGATACTACGAAAGCGATGACCGATGCTCGGCGTCCGAACCCGACCGGAGCCCGCTGGCTCGCGCTCGTGCCGGTCGGTAGTGCGCTTCTTCTTGGCCTCCTGGTCCTCCCGCGCCGCGTTCCCCCGCGGGACGTGCCGCTCCCGCGCGTGGATGCGGCCGCGCTCGAGCGCACCCACGCCGAGGATTCCGCGCGCGTCCAGCGGACCAACGAGCACCCGCTCCCACCCGAGCTCCGCGCGCTTGGCTCGGCCATCCGCGAGCTCAACACCGCCGAGAACGCCAACGTCGCCGACACCCCGTGGGAGGCGCTCCGCGCGGCCATCGATCGCACGCGCAAGGAATCCCTCCCGTTCGGCATCGGCCCGCTCCTCGATCTGCGGGCCGTTCAAGGCGAGCGCTTCCTCTCCGAGCTCCACGCCTGGGCGCATGGGGCCCCGCCTTCGGCGGAGCTCGCGGCGACCGGCGGCGCGTTCCTCGTCCGCTTCACGCAGGTCGGTTGGGTCCACGACCGCACGATCGTTCCGAGCGACGACGCACTCCGCGTCGCCTACAAGGTGGTCTGGAACACCATCGTCGGCGTGGACGACGTTGCGGGGTTCGAGCCGACGCTCGACGAACAGCGCACGCTGTACGCATTCTTTCTCTCGCACCCGCGCCCGGCGGAGCGCGCGAAGGCTTCGATCGCGGCTGCGCGCGCGACCGCGAAGACGCACGAGGACTGCGAGGCGCTCGACGCGGGTGAAGCGCTCGCCGCGGAGAGCTGGCGCGTCGAGAAGATCAAGCTGCTCGGCCGGATCGATCCGGACTACCCGACCGACTACGCGCTCGGCGTCGCGCAGTACCGCGCCGGTCGCTACGACGAGTCCGCGCGCTCGTTCCAAGCTTGGATCGATCGCCACCCGGACGGCGATCTGTCGCTCCGCGCCCGCAATCACCTGCTCGCAGCGAACGCCGAGCTGCACTGATCGCGGGCGGCGAGCGCGGCTCCCATCGGGAGGACCAGCGCGAGCCACGCGCTGGCGAGCTCCCCCGCTTCTTCTGCGCCGAGGAACACGTCTTCGGTCGGGGCGCCCGCGTCGGCGGCCCCATCCACCGCGGCGCGGAGCGCCTCCCCGGCAGCGGCGGGCCGTGCCTCGAGCGCCCAGCGCAGGGTGCGGAAGCCGAGATCCGCGTGGCGCGCCTCGTCCTGCGCGATGGCTCGGAGGAGCGACGCTTCCTCGGTCGCGCCCCGCAAGGCCGCGGCGACCTCGAGCTGGAGCGCGACCGCGCCCTCGCCCACGCAACCCTCCACGAACGCCGCGCGCACGAGCTCGTCGAACGTCGCCGGCGGTGGCAGCGTGGCGCCGCGCTCGTCGAGCTGCGCGTTCTCCCCACCGAGCTCCATCAACCGCCGGGCCGCGACGACGTGCGCCGCTTCGTCCTCGGCCGCGTCGAACGCCGCCGTCACGAGCTCGGCCGGTGCGCCGTGCAGCGCCAGATCACGCGCGAGCGCGCGGAACGCCAACACCGAGAAATGCTCGGCCTCGAGCATGGCCTCCAGCCCGCCCGTGGCGACGGATGGCCCGCCTTCCAAGCGCCGACCGCGGACGCTCACCGGCGTCGGGTGCTTGGGCCGCCCGCTCGCGGCCGAGTCGCACTTGTAGGACACGTAGCAGCAGGGCCCATCCTCGCCGTGGGCCTTCCGCGACTCGCGCTCGCTGAACACCCCGCCTTGATCGCCGTCGGTCGCGCACATCCCGTACGGGGGCGCGAACGGCCAGTCGGGCTTCTCCTGCGCCTCGGCCGTGCATGTGACCTCGCGCGAGCACGAGCCGCGGGGAGCCGTGGGCTCGCGGGGAAAAGGCCGGTACACGAGCGAGGCGTCGCCCCCGGCATCGGCGTTCGTCGCGCTCGCGACCGTCGGGATGGGCTGCATCGGAGCCACGAGGAGCCCCGCGCCCGGCTCGGCTTTGCCGCTGCTGCAGGCCGCGACGACGGGCAAGCTCAGCCCTGCCAGGCCGGCGAGCGAGAGCACGCGCGCGCGGTGGCGCTCGAGGACACGCTGGGCGATCGCACGACGAGGATCCATCGCGTGCGCTATTCTACCCTCAGCGCAGCGTGCGTACGTTCACGAAAGTCCTGATCTGGATCGTCATCGTGCTCGCCATCGGTCTCGGCGTGGTGCTCGCGATCTTCGAGCCATGGACGCTCCCCGCCGACGACGCGCAGCTGACGACGTCCGTCGAGCCGACGATGAGCGCCGGCGATCTCGTGCTCGTCACGCGCTCCAACAACGCGACCGAGGGCGCCCTCGTCCGGTGCCCCGATCCGGATGCACCGGGCCGCTACGTGGTCGGTCGCGTGATGGCGGTCGGGGGAGACGTGGTCGACTTCGGCGGGGGTACGATTCGACTCGGCGGCAAGACCCCTCCCGCCCCGTACGCGTGCGAGGTCCCCAAGGTCACGATGAAGAACCCCGCCTCGGGCGACGACGTCGAGCTCAGCTGCTTCGTCGAAGAGTTCGGGGGCGGCACCCACGAGTCGCTCCGCGGGGCGGTGGTCGACCGCGATTCCCACACCGAGGTCCCCGCCGGACAGATCTTCCTCGTGAGCGACAACCGTGTGCTCCACTTGGATTCGCGTGACTTCAACACCCTCGCCCCGGCGGGCTGCCAGCGGGTTGCCTTCCGGGTCGCGGGCGCCACGGGCATCTTCGACGCCAAGCGTCGGTTCACCGTTCTCTGGTAGAAGGAGCTGGTAGATTGGGCGCGGCGATGGATTCGGAGCTCGGCATCGTCTGCGGCGCGTGCGACGCCTACAGCCCGATGGGCACGGCGATGTGCCCGGGCTGTGGGAACATGCTCGCCCTCCTCCCGAGCGGCGCCATCGGCGCCAAACGGGGGGCCTCGGGAGAGCCGCGCACCGTCACGCGTACGATCGCGAGCGTCGAGCTCCAGCAACCCGCGAGCTCGCAGCGCGCCATCACCCCGCCGCCGGCCGTCCCCCAGGCCCAGCTCTTCGAAGGGAAGCTGCAACCGCGAACGGGGGCTGCACAGGGCGGCCCGGGTCCGGTATCGTCCGGGCCCAAGGAGGCCGACGATCCCGTCGCCACCTCGCTGGAGGAGTTGATGCTACAAGCGAAGAACTTCGTCTGCCGTTCGTGCTCGACGCCGGTCCCGATGGGGCACAAGTTCTGCGGCCGCTGCGGCGCCGCGGTCCCCCCGGAGATCCTCAACGCGCGAACGCAGTTCTTCGGCCAGCTCCAAGTCCCGGGCAAGGCGAAGCTGATCTTGATCCGCGGCGAGGGCGTCGAGGGCCTGAGCTATCAGCTCAACGCCGAGCAGCACGTCGTCGGCCGCAGCGGCCAGCAGCTCGTCTTCCCGGACGACAACTTCGTCTCGCCGAAGCACGCGAACCTCTTCTATCGAAGCGGCAAGCTCGTCGTCCGCGACGAGGGCTCGCTCAACGGCGTGTACCTCCGCGTGCGCGGTACGGTCGACATCGATCCGGGTGACTTCGTCCTCGCGGGCGAGCAGCTCTTCAAGGTCGACGGCCCGCCGAAGTCCACCGACGGCCCCGGCCCCGACGGCACGTACTTCTACTCGTCGCCGAAGCACCAGTTCCTCTTCCGGATCACGCAGATCCTCCAGGGCGGCGGCGCGGGGATGTCGGTCGTCGCGCGCGGGAACGATCTCCAGATCGGCCGCGAGGGTGGGGACCTCAACTTCCCGACCGATCTCTACATGAGCGCGTCGCACTGCAAGATCGAGGAGCAGGCCGGCAAGCTCACGCTCACCGATCTGAACAGCCGCAACGGCACCTACGTCCGCATCAAGGCGGAGCGCGAGCTCTCCCACGGCGACTACCTGTTCATCGGGCGGAAGCTGCTGCGCGTCGAGATCACGGCCGCCTGACGCGGCCACACCGCGCCCCGCGGTGATGGCATCGTAGGGGGATGACGAATCGGCTCGCGTCCGAAGCCTCGCCCTATCTCCGCCAGCACGCGCACAACCCCGTCGATTGGTATCCGTGGGGAGAAGAGGCTCTCGCGCGCGCCCGCGCCGAGGACAAGCCCATCCTCCTGAGCATCGGCTACTCCGCGTGCCACTGGTGCCACGTGATGGAGCGCGAGTCGTTCTCCGATCCCACCATCGCGGCGCAGATGAACGAGCTCTTCGTGAGCGTGAAGGTCGATCGCGAGGAGCGCCCCGATCTCGATCAGGTCTACCAGCTCGTGGTGCAGCTCCTCGGGCGCACCGGCGGGTGGCCGCTCACGGTGTTCCTGACCCCCGAGCAGAAGCCGTTCTTCGGCGGGACGTACTTTCCGCCCGTCGATCGGCACGGGCTTCCGGCGTTCCCCAAGATCCTGGCCGCGGTGGCGGACGCGTACCGCGACAAGCGCGAGGACGTCACGCTCCAAGCCGACGAGCTCACGCAGGCCATCGCGCGCGTGGCCGGCGGCGATGGCACGCGCACGCGAGCGGCAATCCCGCCCGACGTGCTCGCGCAGGCGGTCGCGCTGCTCGGCCGCCGCTTCGACGACGAGCACGGCGGCTTCGGCGCGCGCCCCAAGTTCCCGAACACGATGTGCCTCGATCTCCTGCTCCTCCACGGCGTCCTCGCCGGCGACGAGCGCGCGAAGGCGCGCGTTCGCCGCGCGCTCGACGCCATGCGCGACGGTGGCATCCACGATCAGCTCGGCGGCGGCTTCCACCGCTACTCGACCGACGAGGAGTGGCTCGTTCCGCACTTCGAGAAGATGCTCTACGACAACGCGCTCCTCCTCGGGGCGTACGCCGACGGCTATCGCGCCTTCGGCGACCCTTCGTACGCCGAGGTCGCGCGCGGGATCGTGGGCTGGCTCGAGCGCGAGATGCGCGCGCCGAACGGCGCCTTCCACGCGAGCCAGGACGCCGACTCCGAAGGCGAGGAGGGGAAGTTCTTCGTCTTCCGCCCGTCCGACGTGCGCGAAGCGCTCGCGGGGGACACGCTCGCGATCGACGCCACGCTGCGACGCTTCGGGATCGACGACGAGGGCAACTTCGAGGAGTCGGGCGCGACGGTGCTGCACCGCGCGGCGACGATCGAGACGCTCGCCGTCGCGCTGGGCCAGGCCCCGTCCGCGATCGAGGGGGCGCTCGAGCGCGGGATGCGTGCCCTGCTCGCGCATCGCGAGCGGCGCCCGCGCCCGTTCCGCGACGAGAAGATCCTCACGAGCTGGAACGCGCTCGTGATCCGCGCGCTGGCGAGCGCTTCGACGGCGCTGGGCGAGCCGCGCTTCCTCGAGCTCGCCGTCGGTGCCTGGCGCTTCGTGCGCGAGAAGCTGGTCGTCGAAGAAGGGGGAGCGCTGCGGGCGCTCCGGCTCGAGAAGGACGGCGTGGTGAAGGGGCCCGGCTTCCTCGACGACCAGGCGTACCTGTTGGAGGCCGCGCGCGCGCTTCACGAGGCGACCGGCGAGCCGGGCTACGTCGAGGACGCACGCCGGTTGGGCGACGGGCTCCTCGCGGCGTTCGCGACCCCCGACGGCGACTTCGCCCTCATCGGCCGGGGAGGCGAGCGCCTCATCGCCGAGCCCCGCGACGGGTGGGACCAAGCCGTCCCGAGCGGAGCGGCGGTGGCGATGCGGGGGCTCCTCTGGCTCGGCGCGACGGTGGACGAGCGGTTCCTCGCACCCGCCACCGCCGGCCTGGAGCGCGCGACGAAGGGGGCGCTCGAGAACCCGTTCGGCTACGCCGCCACCCTCCGCGCGGCGGACGAGCTCGCCCGGGGGGTCGACGTCTTCGTCGCGGGCGACCGGGCCGAGAGCGCCGCCCTCGCCGCCGAGGCCCAGCGGGGGCTCGTCCCCCACCTCCGTGTCCTCCGCTGGTCGAGCAGCCACCCGGGCTCCGACACCACGCCCCTTCTGGCCCGAGACCGAACCGGGACCGCCGGGCGGGCCTTCGTCTGCGCCCGGCAAACGTGCTCCCTCCCCGTGGGGGATGCGGCGACCCTGCGTACCACCCTCGAAGGCACCCTTAAATCATTGAAATGACTCATGTTCGGTGCTCAGCCTGGGGTCGACTTGATCCACCATGGGATCACGGTGATCCAGGTCTCCGACCACACGTTCAGGTGGTAGGTAAAGAAACTACATCAAGAAATCATTGAAGATTTCGCCGGTCCGAAGAAACGGCAGCCAACTCGCGACCTATCGCGAGCCTGGCACGAGACGTGGATAAGGGAGTACCCGTGGACGGCACGATGAAGAAGACCTCTTCCAAGTCGGCCATCCAGCGTCTCCGCCGCAATCGGGTGGGGGCCGTCATGGTGGAGTACGCGTTCCTCCTCACCTTCGTCGTCGTCCCTGGGGCGTCGGCGCTCTTGATCGGTGGGCGCGCGCAATACCTGAAGTACCTCGAGATTCGGTCGGAGCTACTTTCCCCCTTCCCCTGAGCGTGCGCGCAACGGCGGAAGGCTCAACTCGTCAACCAACCAAAGGAGCGGTCATCATGAAGTCGAACAAGTTCAAGGCTCTTCTCAAGGACAACAAGGGCGCGACGATGGTCGAGTACGCCATCCTCCTCTTCCTGATCCTCGTCCTCGCGGCCGCCATCTACAAGCAGGTCGGTCAGAAGGTCAACGACTCGGGTAACAAGACCCAGCAAGCCTTCAACTGAGGTCGCAGTCCCGCTCCCCCAGGCGCCATGGCTCTCGTGGCGCCTGGGTTTTCACCTTCTCCCAGAAGTGAGTCGGTGGTGATAGCGTGACCGCATGATCTATTTTCTCGGGGCTGCGGTGGTGGTGGCGTTGCTCGCCGCCATCATCGATTGGCGAACCGGAGAGATTCCCAACTGGCTGACCATCGGCCCGCTCTTTGGTGGAGCGCTCGCCCACGTGGTCTACGACGCCGCCCATGGCGCTTCCGCGAAGGATGCTGCGCTATCGGGTGGCTGGTCGCTATTTGGGGCTCTCGTCTGTTCGGTCATTCCGCTCGTCCTGTATCGCCAAGATGCGATTGGCGGCGGCGACCTGAAGCTCCTCGCCGGCCTGGGCGCCATCCTCACGATGGGCTCCGGCGGCTGGAAACTCGGCCTCGAGGCCGAGATGTACTCGTTCTTTGCAGCAGGCCTCCTCGCACCGGCGGGCCTCGCGTACGAGGGCAAGCTCTTCCGGACTCTGAAGAACACCGCCCTCCTCGCCATCAACCCGTTTCTGCCCAAGAAGAAACGGCGTGCCATCGAGCCGGCGCTCTTGAATTGGTTTCGCTTCGGCCCCGCGATTTTCCTAGGTACCGCGGTGGCAGCCTACATCCACTGGAGGAAGTGACGGATCGCATGGACGACCGCCAGCGTGACGCGGTGCTAGCGCACCAGCCCCAACGCAAGAAGCGGTCGAGCTCCGTCCCCCGGAAGTGGTCGAACGTGGGAGGACTCTCCGAAGTCCCGACGTGTACGGCGTTTTCCCCGACAGACGAGCGATCCACCCTGGATCGCCTATGGCTCAGGTCGCTCACTGCACAGTCAGCGCGTGGTCGAAAAACCTACACGTTGAATGCATTCAGGAATTCCAAACTGGATTCCAGTGGGAACGGTGGCTTGCGATGTGCATAGAATTTTCTACCGTCATGGGAAAGCTCGCCAAGCTCATTCGCCGAAGCCGTAAGGGCGCGGTGATGGTCGAATACGCGTTCCTCCTCACGTTCGTCGTGGTGCCGGGGGCCTCGGCGCTGCTGATCGGGGGGCGCGCGCAGTACCTGAGGTACATGGAGATTCGCTCGGAGCTCCTCTCACCCTTTCCGTGAGTGGGGATTCCAAGGTTCGCGGTTCGGTGGTCGTCTTGTGGTCTGCGGAGTGAGTGGCTGACGCGCCGGGGGCCGGCGCGGGATGGAGGCACCGTGAGTAGGATCAAGAAGCTGGGCAAAAACCGGAAAGGCGCGGTGCTCGCGGAGTTCGCGATCGCGTTCCTTCCCGTCGCGACGATGTTCCTCTTCGTCGTCCAGTTCGCACGGTTCGAGATGTGCCGCCTCGCGAGCTATCACGCCGCGAACGTCGCCGTCCGGGCGTGCTCGGTCATCAACGTCGGGGGTGACGAGATCAACCCCGGCGGTGACAAGGCCAACGGCCCGAAGGAAGACGCGGACCGCGCGGCCAAGACCGCCGTCCGCAAGTTCACCGGCGCCGAGTACCAGATCACCGAGCCGGTGACCTGCCAGCACTCGGGCGGCGCAAGCGGGACGGACACCGTCACCGTGAAGTCGAGCTACACGTGCCAGGTCCCGGTGGGCAAGCGCCTCATGTGCCCCAACGGGAGCCGCACTTGGACCGTCACCGCGCGCATGCCCCACAACGGCGCGAAGTACAAGCTGGAGTAACCATGAGCGAGCCCAAGAAGCTGAGTCGCATTCATCGTTCGCGCCTCCGTGGCGCTGCGCTCCCGGAAGCCGGCATCGTCGCTCCGGTCTTCGCGTTCATCTGGCTCGTCTCCGTGTACGTCGGTCGGACGTACGAGGTGAAGTACCAGACCGTGAATCAGGCCCGTTACGACGCCTTCAACAGCGCCCTCAACGGCTGCGCGGGCGGGTCGGACGAAGGGCAGGGGAACTACCCGCAAGACACCTCGGGCAGCAACACGCCCGACATCGAGCCGAGCGCGATGAAGAGCTCGCTCTTCACCGCCAACGCCACCGCCGAGGGTCAGTTCACGTACTGGTTCACCGCCTCGAAGATCCAGCCGGGTAGCTACCCGCAGACCAAGATCATCCACAGCAAGTCCTCGGTGGTCTGCACCGAAGAGGCGCACGGCGTGAACGTGTTCTCGTACTTCGGCGAGATGCTCAAGTCCTTCTGAAGGAGCACCACAAATGTCTCTATTGCTCGCGCTTGCAGTCGCTGCGAAGTCGAAGAAGGGTGGAAAGCTCTGGCTGAAGGCCAAGGCCTCGGCTCGTGTCTTCGCGTACGGAACCGTGGTCGCCGTCGGGTTGAGCGCGCTGGCCGCGCGGAGCGCCGTCGCCGACGTGGAGCAGGGCAGCCTGCGCTTCGGACGCGAGCTGGACAAGGTGGCCGACCTCCTCGGTGACACCAAGCAAGTCCAGCTCAACGGCGAGACGATCTACTTCTCGCAGTCGGTGACGGAAGAAGACGTCGGCACCGTGCTCGACCGCTTCCAGGCTCACTGCAGCGAAGACCCGGCGATGCGCGGCATCGACTGGGACGACGTCGCGTCGTCGCAGCTCAAGGTGAACAGCGAGTCCACGAAGGACATCGGCACCTTCCGCAAGGACTCCGAAGGGGAGAACGGCGCGAAGGACGGCATCGTCATGTGCTTCCGCAAGAACGACAAGACGAAGACCTTCGTCGACGCGCTCACGGAGTTCAACCAGACCCACGACTTCGGCTCGATCGGCAAGTTCCGCTACGTGCACGCCGTGAGCAAGGGCAGCGGCAAGGCTGCCGTCCAGGTCGTCTGGACCGACGGCTCGTTCAAGGTCGACAACGTGATGCCGCCCGAGGACGGACGCGACGCGCCGGGCAGCGACTCGACGGGGCTCCCGCGCCCCGACCACTCGCAGCGCATCCTCACCGCGACGGCGACGGGCTCGAACTACGCGGTCCGCATGTACCGCACGAACGACGGCGAGGACGCCGCGCTCGCCTCCTACGACAAGCAGATGGATGCGCTCAACTGGGCGATCATCCAACCGCCGGATGCGGTTCGCGGTGACTCGAAGGGTCACTGGTACGAGCGCGACGGCGAGCAGACGATGATCTCGGTCTCGAAGGATCAGGAGGGCCGCACGGTCCTGACGATCGGCGAGATGGGCAAGGTCGAGAAGCTTCCGGCCCGTGAGGTGACCGAATGAGCCCCGCACCGAAGAAGGGCCTCGCCACCGACAACCGCGGCGCCATCATGGTCCTCGGCATCTTCATGGCGTGCGCCATGATCGGCCTGACCTGGGAGTTCATCGGCTTCGGCGACGCCATGCTCTGGCGCGACCGTTCGCAGGAAGCGGCGGACTCGGCGGCGTTCTCGTCGGCGGCGGTCCAGGCGCGCGCGATGAACATCATCGCGTTCCTGAACATGATCCTCCTCTTGATGGCGGTCGTGTACCTCGCGGCCGCGTTCATCTTCAACATCCTCGACCTGATCCTCGTGATCACGGGCCGCAGCAACAAGCGCATCTGGGGCCTTCCCTGGCCTGCGCCGAAGCAGTGCAAGTGGCACACGGGCGAAGTGGAGCTCATCGCCACCGTCCTCGACGCGTTCGGCGTGCCGGCGGAGCCGATCAACGCGGTCGCGGGTTACTTCTGCACCATCGCAGGGATGGTCCAACCCGCCCACGATGGATTGAAGACGTTCATCACGAACTACCGCGACAAGGTCATGGTGCCCGTGATGCCGAAGATCGGAGAGCTCCAGAAGCTCATCGCGATCGCCGGACCCTACGCCGGCGCGGTCACCGCGTCCGTCATGGCCTACAAGTACGAGGATTGGGGCAAGCAGCGCCTCGGCACCGCGCTCAGCGGCACGATGGTTCCTGCTTCGATCATCCCGAACAAGAACAAGTGGAAGCACAACGGCCAGGAGTTCGACGCAAAGGACGGCCGCCTCGGCCTGCCGGTCGAGACCAAGCCGATGAACGAGCTCTGCACCGTCGCGGGCAACGAGCTCTCCGGCTTCGTGAAGGACAAGATCACTATCCCGATCATCGGTGACATCGTCGGGATGATCATCGACTTCCTCTTCGACGGCCTGAAGAAGTCCTACTGCGTCGACGGAGCGAAGGGCATGTTCCCAGGCTTCGAGGACGCCATCTATTACGCGTTCCTCGGCGTCGGTCCCAAGAAGGACGTGAGCCCGTACCAGGGCTTCCCGTCCGGCTTCTGGGAAGATCCCGAGAAGTACCCGGGCCCGAAGCACGTCGTCCCCTACGCCGAGAACGGCAACGACTGGATGCAGGTCTGGGGCGGCGTCTACGGCGGCAACCGTGAGGAGCGCGCTCAGAAGAAGGTCTCCGTCAACGGCTTCAACTGGGACAAGCAGGGCCTGACCCAGAACGGGTTCGCCATGTACGTCGCGCAGGCGGAGATGTACTTCGACTGCGAAGAGGCCTGGGACGAGTACGAGTGCAACGAGGGCGACCTCGCGATGTACCGCCTCAACTGGCGCGCCCGCATGCGCCGCGTGAACACGCTCAACTGGGCCTCGGACCTGTTCGGCTACTACAGCGGCACCGCGTTCGGCGACGGCTTCGGCGAGATGGTCCAGAACATGGTGACCGACAGCGGCATCTTCAAGGGTGTCGTCGGGGCCCTCAAGCCGCTCTTCGGGACGTGGGGCACCAAGTACGGTGACACCGTCGCGGAGAAGGCCGTCGAGAAGGGCTGGGAGACCCTCAAGGAAGCCGGCGACGGCAAGGTGAAGGGCATGCTCAGCTTCGACACCCTCGTCCCGACGATGATCCACTAGGAGCCGAGGACATGCGCCGCATCACCACCGCAGCACTCGTCGTCCTCACCATCGGCCTCACGGCAAGCGGGGCCTTCGGCGACAACAAGCCGAAGCCCCCGCCGCCGAAGCCGCCGAGCCCGTATCCCATGTCGGCCGAGGTCTTCCGCGGGAAGATGGATCGGATGATCGACGGCATGCGGACCGCGTGCTCGAAGCAGCCGAAGTGCCCGCACGAGTTCGTGGAGTCGGGCATCACGCAGCTGAAGGCACGGACGCTCGAAGCCTGCCGCGACGGGATCGTCACGCAGCAGGAGGCGCGCTGGGTCTTGGCCGCACGCCCGCAGCTTCCGGACCAGCCCGACGGGCCGGACGACTACGGCGAGGATTGAGGATGGGTCGCGCGAAGAAGGACCTGCGCTCCGACAATCGTGGCGCGATCATGGTCCTGGGCATCTTCATGGCCTGCGCCATGATCGGGCTCACCTGGGAGTTCATCGGCTTCGGCGACGCGATGATCTGGCGCGACCGCTCCCAGGAAGCGGCCGACTCCGCGGCGTTCTCGTCGGCGGCGGTCCAGGCGCGCGCGATGAACATCATCGCGTTCCTCAACATGGTTCTCCTGCTGATGACCGTCGTCTACTTGGCGGCGGCGTTCGTCTTCAACCTGCTCGACCTGGTGCTCGTGCTCGTCGGTCGCTCCGACAAGAACGCCTGGGGCTTCTGGCCGAAGCAGTGCCGGTGGCACCAGGGCGAGGCCGACCTCGTCGCCGCCGCCGCCAGCCTGATCGGCATCCCCGCCGAGCCGGTGCTCGCGATCACGAACTACTTCTGCCCGATCGCGTCCGCGACCCAGCCCGTCCACAAAGGGCTGAAGACGTTCATCACGAACTACCGGGACAAGGTGATGGTCCCGATCATGCCGAAGATCGGCGAGCTCCAGAAGCTCATCGCCATCGCCGGCCCGTACGCGGGCGCGGTGACGGCGTCGGTGATGGCGTACAAGTACGAGGACTGGGACACGCCCCGCTACGGCTCCGCGCTGAGCGGCACGATGGTCCCCGCCTCCATCATCCCGAACAAGAACAAGTGGAAGCACAACGGGCAGGAGTACGACGTCGAGGACAAGCGCCTCGGGCTGCCCGTCGAGACGAAGAAGATGCAGGAGCTCTGCGTCACGGCAGGGAGTGAGATCGCTGCCCTGGCGAAGGAGAAGATCACGATCCCGTTCATCGGGACCGTCATCAGCTGGATCGTCAACGGGATCAGCGGCGCCTTCAAGAACGCGTACTGCAAGAACGGCGCGGAAGGCCTCTTCCCCGGGATCGAGGACGGCATCGAGGGCATCTTCCTCTGGTCCGGCCCCGGCAAGGACACGAGCCCGTACAAGTTCCCCGACGGCTTCTGGGAGGATCCGGAGAAGTACCCGGGCCCCAAGCACGTCGTCCCCTACGCCGAGAACGGCAACGACTGGATGCAGGTCTGGGGCGGCGTCTACGGCGGGAACCGCGAAGAGACCGCGCAGAAGAAGGTCTCCGTCAACGGCTTCAACTGGGACAAGCAAGGTCTCACGCAGAACGGCTTC
Source organism: Polyangiaceae bacterium (assembly GCA_044224495.1). GTDB lineage: Bacteria > Myxococcota_A > Polyangia > Polyangiales > Polyangiaceae > JBGAKG01. Next base: position 15,758 of record JBGAKG010000037.1, read on the forward strand.
GCGATGTACGTCGCGCAGGCGGAGATGTACTTCGACTGCGACGGCGGCTGGGAAGACGCCCAGTGCAACTACAAGGACCTCGCGATGTACCGGCTCAACTGGCGGGCGCGTATGCGGCGCGTGAACACGGTGAACTGGGCCTCGGATCTCTTCGGCTACTACTCCGGCACCGCGTTCGGCGACGGGTTCGGCGATCTCGTGAAGAACACCGTGAAGGACAGCGGTGCGTTCAAGACCGTGGTCGACAAGCTCAAGCCGCTCTTCGGCTCCTGGGGCGAGAAGTATGGCGACACGGTCGCCGAGAAGGGCGTCGAGAACGGCTGGAAGCAGCTCAAGAAGTACGGCGATGGCAAGGTGAAGGGCATGTTGTCCTTCGACACCCTCGTCCCCACGATGATCCACTGATGCGCCGGCTGTTGGTCCTCTCCCTGTTCGCCGTCGGCCTGTCGCTCACCCCGGCGGGCCCGGCGCAGGCCGACGAGTACCCGATGGCGGCGGGGACCTTCCGCGCTCGCATCGACAAGCTGGTGGACACGATGCGCTCGGCGTGTGCGCGCGCGCGCGGGTGCTCGCCGAGCTACGTGGAGTCGGGGATCACGCAGATGAAGGCGCGAACGCTCGAGGCCTGTCGGGACGGCACGGTGACCCGGCCCGAGGCCGAGTGGGTCTTCTCCGCCGTCCCCACGATCCCGAAGCCGCCGCCCCCGCCGGGGCCGCCGCCGAAGGACGAAGACGAGTGACCGTCAGCGCGCGGGGCCCCGCGCGCGGCGCTCGATCTCGAGCAGCTCCACGGCGGGTTGCATGAGCTCGCTCTTGGCGAACTTGCCGGCGCGACCGGCGACGATCTTCGGCATCATGCCCAGGATCCGGCGCATCGAGTCTGCGATCCGACGGGGCACCGCGATCCGCTGAATCACCGGATCGATGAACTCGCCGAACGCGGTCGACTTGTCGCGCACGCCGTCGAGCGCTTCCTCGAGCGGCTCGCGGAGGAGCGCCGAGACCAGCACCACGTCGCTGCGGGGGCCACCCTCGCGCGTGCGGCGGTCGATCTCGTCGAGGCGGCGCCAGAAGCGGCGCACGGCCTTGGGGTTCGACTCTTCGTCGTCCAGGAGCGCCGAGAGCTCCGGCAGGAGCACCGCCAGCCCGCCGGACTCCCAGAGGATCCAGAACGAACGATGCGCGGCGCCACCCCGCATCAGGCGGAGGATCTCCTCGAAGATGCGCGGCCGGGCGGCCTTCGCGAGCTCGCCGCGGTGCTGGACCATCGCGTCCCACACGGCGGGGTCGATCCCGAGGTCGAGCCGCCCCGCGAACTTGATCGCGCGGAGGATGCGGATCGGGTCCTCGCGGAAGCGCACGCCGGGCTCGCCGATCGTGCGGATCGTGCGGCGGGCGATGTCCTCCATGCCGCCGCACCAATCGAGGACGCGGCGGCGGTCGAGGTCGTAGAAGAGCGCGTTGATCGTGAAATCGCGGCGGAGCGCGTCTTCGTGCGCCTCACCGAAGACGTTGTCGTTCCGGATCAGGAGATCTTCGTCGAGATCGTCGTTCTCGATCCCGAGCGCGTCCTGCGGGTTCCGGCGGAACGTGGCGACCTCGATGACCTTGCCGCCGCCGAAGAGCACGTGCGCCAGGCGAAACCGGCGCCCGATGACGCGGCAGTTCCGGAAGATCTGGCGGACGTCCTCGGGGCGCGCGTCGGTCGCGACGTCGAAGTCCTTCGGCTTGCCGCTCAGGAGCAGGTCGCGGACGCAGCCACCGACGAGGTAGGCCTGGAATCCGGAGCGCTCGAGGCGGCGGACGACCTTCGCAGCGTCGGCATCGATGCGATGCGCGTCGAAGACGTGGGGATGCGCGACGAGGCCGGTACCGGTGTGCCGCTCGTCGGCGTTGTGGACCGGCTCCTCGGCTTCGACAGTGAAGCGGGGGAGGTCCGGCGGGGGAGGGAGAGAACCAGACACGACGTCCTACGGAGAAAAAGCTCGGATTCGCGCTACCCTACCAGCCGACCCCCGCCCGGGCAACGAGAGGTGGCGCCTTTGACCGAAATGCCTCCGGCACTTTTCGTGCCGGGCCTGAACGTCAGCGGTTGACGGCGGAAACAGGCTGATTAGCTTCCCCTTCGAACTCGAGACCCCCCCGGCCAGCTCTCCCGACGATACCGGTCGGGAGCCGCGGCGGAGGGCTTCGAGCTCGGCGATTCCCTCTGCGGAAGAGCAGGGGATAGGCAAGCTCCACCGTTTTCCAGGTTTCACGGCAGACGAAAAGAAAGGCTACGGGCACGACCATGGGCAAGATCATCGGCATCGATCTCGGTACGACGAACAGCGTCGTCGCGATCATGGAGGGCAGGGAGCCCAAGGTGATCGTGAACGAAGAGGGCTCGCGCATCACGCCGAGCGTGGTTGCTTGGGACGAGAAGGGTGAGATCCTCGTCGGGCAGATCGCGAAGCGGCAGGCGGTCACGAACCCCGAGAACACCATCTACAGCTCGAAGCGCTTCATCGGTCGTCGCTTCGAAGAGGTCTCGGACGAGACCAAGCGCGTCCCCTACAAGGTCGTGCGCGCGGACAACGGCGCGAGCGCCTTCGACGTTCGCGGCAAGGTCACGTCCCCGCCCGAGGTCGCGGCCAAGGTCCTCCAGAAGCTCAAGAAGGCGGCCGAGGACTACCTCGGCGAGAAGGTGACCGAAGCGGTCATCACCGTCCCCGCGTACTTCAACGACTCGCAGCGCCAGGCCACGAAGGACGCCGGCCGCATCGCCGGGCTCGAGGTGAAGCGCATCGTCAACGAGCCGACCGCGGCCGCGCTCGCGTACGGCCTCGACAAGAAGAAGGACGAGATCATCGCCGTCTACGACTTCGGCGGCGGCACGTTCGACATCTCGATCCTCGAGGTCGGCGACAACGTCGTTCAGGTCATCTCGACCAACGGCGACACGCACCTCGGCGGTGACGACTTCGACAACCTGATCATCGATTGGATGGTCGCCGAGTTCAAGAAGAGCTCCGGGATCGACGTCTCCAAGGACAAGATGGCGCTCCAGCGCCTGAAGGAGGCCGCGGAGAAGGCGAAGATCGAGCTCTCGAGCGTGCAGGAGACCAGCATCAACCTGCCGTTCCTCACGGTCGGCCCGGGCGGCCCGGTCCACCTCGACCTGCGCCTCTCGCGCGCCAAGCTCGAGCAGATGATGGGCCCGCTCGTCGAGCGCAGCATGGAGCCGGTCAAGAAGGCCCTCCAGGACGCGAAGAAGACCCCGAAGGACATCGTCGAGGTCGTCCTCGTCGGTGGCTCCACGCGCGTTCCGCTCGTCCGCGAGACGGTGAAGAAGTTCTTCGGCAAAGAGCCGCACATGGGCGTCAACCCGGACGAGGTCGTCGCGGTCGGCGCGGCGGTTCAGGCCGGCGTGCTCGGCGGCGACGTGAAGGACATGGTCCTCCTCGACGTCACCCCGCTCTCGCTCGGGGTCGAGACCCTCGGCGGCGTCATGACCACCATGATCCCGCGCAACACGACCATCCCGACGCAGAAGAAGGAGATCTTCTCCACCGCGACGGACAGCCAGCCCAGCGTCGAGATCAACATCCTCCAGGGCGAGCGAACCGAGGCGCGTTACAACCGCACCCTCGGCAAGTTCCACCTCGAGGGGATCATGCCGGCGCCGCGCGGCGTGCCGAAGATCGAAGTCACGTTCGACATCGACGCGAACGGCATCATCAACGTCAACGCGAAGGACACGGCCACCGGCAAGGACGTCTCGAAGCGGATCGAGGGCGGCTCCGGGCTCAACGAGGCCGAGATCCAGCGCATGGTGAAGGAAGCTGCCGAGCACGAGGCGGAGGACAAGGTCCGCCGCGAGCAGGTCGAGCGCCGCAACAAGCTCGACAACCTCTGCTACACGCTCGAGAAGCAGCTCTCCGAGAACAAGGAGAAGCTCCAGGGCACCGACCTCTCCACGCTCGAGGGCCTCATCAAGGAGGGCCGCGAAGCGGTCGAGAAGCAGGACGACGACAAAATCTCGAGCTGCCTCGATCGGCTCGAGAAGGAAGCTCACCGCCTCGCCAGCGTGATGTACGGCGCGGCCGGTGGCGCTCCCGGCGGCCCTGCGGGTGGCGCACCGGGTGGCGACGCTCCGCCCCCGCCGAAGGACGGCGGGAAGAAGGGCGACGTCATCGACGCCGAGTTCGAAGAGAACGCCTGACGGCGAGCGGCTCTCCGGAGCCGACGAGATCCCCGCGGAGCAATCCGCGGGGATTTTCGCTTTTGTGGCTCCTCCCACTATCCTCGGAGCGAGTGCCGGCGCTCTTTTCGTTCACGCTGTTCGTCAGCGCCTTCCTGCTCTTCTGCATCGAGCCGGCGGTGGCGAAGATGCTCCTCCCGCTCACGGGGGGCGTGCCCGCCGTGTGGAACACGTGTCTCGTGTTCTTCCAGGGCGCGCTGCTGCTCGGGTACGTGTTCGCGCTCGGCACGCTCCGGGTGCTCGGACCGAAGCGCCAGGCCGTCCTCCAGATCGTGGTGGTGGGCCTGCCGCTGCTCGTGATGCCGATCGTCATCGACGAGAAGCTCGCCGATCGGTTCGCCAGCCTCGGCCCGGTCGGCCAGGTGCTCGCGATCCTCACGATCGCCGCGGGGCTGCCCTTCTTCGCGCTCTCGACGATCGCGCCGACTCTCCAGCGCTGGTACTCGACGACCGGCGCCTTCCGCGCGAACGACCCGTACTTCTTGTATGCTGCAAGTAACGTCGGCTCGCTCGGGGCGCTCGCGCTCTACCCGCTCGTCTTCGAGCCCCGCTTCGGGCTGGACCAGCAATCGGCGATGCTCCGCCTCGGCTACTTCGGGCTCGCCGCGCTCGTCATCGCCTGCGCGGTCGCGACGCTCCGCACGGCGAAGGAGAGCACCGCCACCGCGCCGAAGGCTCCGTCCGTCCCGACGCGGCAGCGCCTCCGCTGGGTCTTCCTCGCTGCGGTGCCCTCCGCGTACCTCGTCGCGGTCACCTCGCACATCACGACCGACGTCACGCCGACGCCGTTCCTCTGGGTCGTCCCGCTCGCCGTGTACCTCTTGAGCTTCGTGTTCGTCTTCGCGACGAAGCCGCTCATCCCGCACGCGCGCGTGAACCGCATCTTCCCGCTCCTCGCGACGGCGGCGGCCTACGCGCTCGCGACGTCCGCGACCGATCCGATCTGGGCCGTCATCCCGCTCCACGTGCTCGCCTTCTTCGGCGCCTGCATGCTCTGCCATGGCGAGCTCGCGCGCGAGCGCCCCGAGCCGGCGCGCCTGAACGAGTTCTACGTGTGGATGTCGGTCGGTGGCTTCGCCGGCGGGCTCTCCGTCGCGCTCGTCACGCCGATGCTGACCACGCGCGCGATCGAGTATCCGCTCTGCGTCGTGCTCGCGCTCCTCGCGCGCCCGATTTCGCTCCCGGCGCCCGAGAAGGAGAAGCCCTCGAAGGAGGAGGCGAAGCCCAAGGACGAGACGCGCGAGAGGCGGCTCGACGTCGCGATCCCGGTGCTGGCGCTCGGCGGCACGATTGCCCTCGCGTTCGTCGCGCATCGGCTTCCGCCGGGGAACCGGATCGTCCTCACGCTGCCGATCGTGCCGCTGCTCCTCATCTACCGATTCCTCGACCGGCCCCGGCGCTTCGCCGCTGCCGTCGGCGCGGTCATGCTCGGCGCGGCGTTCTTCCCGGGACCCTTCGGCGAGGTCCTCCAACGCGAGCGGAACTTCTTCGGGTCGCTCACCGTCACGCACGATCCACGCGGCCGCTGGACCATGATCAACCACGGCACGACGATCCACGGCATGCAGGCGCGCGACCCCGCCGGCAAGCGCGAGCCACGCTCGTACTACACGCGCAAGGGACCCGTCGGGGACGTGTTCCGCGTGTTCCAGGCGACGCCGGCGCTTCCCCAACGCATCGCGGTGGTGGGGCTCGGCGCCGGCACGATCGCGACCTATGCGCGGCCGGGCGAGGACTGGACGTTCTTCGAGATCAACCCGGCCGTCGTCCGGATCGCCCAGGACCAGCGCCTCTTCACGTACCTGAGCGATGCGTTCCCCGGGGGAGAGCACCTGCGCCTCGTCGTGGGCGACGCACGCCTCGAGATCGCGCACGAGACCGGCGGCTGGGCGGTGCTCCTGATCGACGCGTTCTCGAGCGATGCGATCCCGGTCCACCTCGTCACCGAAGAGGCGATGGCGCTCTACGCGACCAAGCTCGCCGAGGGCGGGCTCCTCGGGTGGCACATCTCGAACCGATCGATCGATCTGCGCCCGGTCCTCGCCGCGCTCGCGGCGACGCAAGGCTTCAGCGCGCGCATTCGCCAGGACTTCGGGCTCGACGAGGCCGACGCCGATCAAGGGCGCGCCGCGTCCGTCTGGGTCGCGATGTCCAAGGACGAGAAGCTGCTCACCGAGCTCGGAGAGGCGTGGGAGCCTCTCGCCAGGAAACCCGGCTTCCGGAGCTGGACCGACGAACGAAGCTCCGTCGTCAGCGTGCTTCGTTTCTGAGACTCACTGCTTCAAGCCCGGGTTGGGATCCACGAGGCATTGGACGCGGAGAGGCTCCGCGGCCGCCACCGCCTCGGGCCTCGCGGCTCGTGCAGCCTCGACGCACTCGGCGACCCACTCCGTGACGGGCGGTGCGTTCGGCTGAAGGGGCGAGGCGCAGTGGAAGCAGACGTTCGTCGTCGGCTCGCTCGCGGAGTGCCAGGGCGTCACGGACCCGATGATGAGGGCAGCCTCGTCCTTGCGATCGAGGAGCTTCTTCACCTCGGCGACGAAGAAGCCCTTCGTCTCGAGATGGTCGGCGAAGAACGCGAAGAGCGCGAGGTGGGCTTCCTGGCGAGTCATGTAGCGATTGTAGGTGGTGAAGCCTCGCGTATCCTCATCGTTGATGGCTCGTCCTCGCAAAGGTCCGCGGCTCGTTCCCCAGGTCGTGTTTCGGGCCGCCATCGGCGCGACGGCCGTCGTGCCCGTCCTCGCCGGCTGCCACAAGGAGCCCGCCCCCGGCGTCGCGTACATCGCGTACCCCGTCGCGCAGCAGGGGTACGAGAACCCGCCGCCTGCCGATCCGTGCCCGGGCGGGCAGATGGTCGCTTCGGGGTCCGGCCCCGACGCCGGCAAAGTCTGCCTCCAAGTCGGGGTCGCTGCCGTCGGCTACCAGAACCCACCTCCGGCAGCTGTCGTCGCGGATGCCGCGGCGGATGGGCGGAAGTGACGTGGCCGCGAAGCGGCGGCGCAGTCGGCTCGTGCCCGAGGTCGTCTTCCAAGCCGCGATCTCCGCTGCGGTCGTGCCCGTGCTCACGACCGCGGGGTGCCGGAGCGGGGACGACCAGAAGTTCAGCGTCGCGACGGCGCCGTTCAGCGCGACGCCTCCCACCGCGTCCGCGTCCGCGTCCGCATCCGTGACCGTGACCGCGTCCGCGTCCGCACCCGCGTCCGCGAGCGCGTCCGCATCCGCATCCGCATCCGCATCCGCGTCGGATGCAGGGGCTCACGATGCCGCCAAGCCCCCGCCCAAGGTCGTTCCGACCGCCACCGCCGTCCCGACGGATCGGCACCGCTACCTCGGTGTCGCTTACCGGGGCTACGACGACGGGACCAAGAAGGGCATCCCGTGACGCTCGTCCTTCGCCGCACGCTCTCCGGTGTCGACGCCGACGCGCGCTACGAGAAGCTCGTCGCCGAGCGGCCCGGGCGCGGCGCGGTGAAGATCCCGTGGCGCAGCTTCGACCGCGCGCGCTACCCCGCCGCCGCGCTCGCGCTCGCCGCCGACGCCCAGACGAAGCTCGCGTGGGGCGAGTACGGCGCGATCGAGATCTTCGCTCGCATCGCGAGCTCCGCTGCGCGCCTCGGCGTGCCGTTCGATCTCGTCGCGGCCGCGTGCCGCATCCCCGCCGACGAGATGCGCCACGCCGATCAGGCGCTCCGCTTCGCCGAGCTCCTCTCCGGCGGCCCCGTGACCCACACGATCGAGCCGTCCGAGCTCCCGCGCTGGCCGCAGGAGGTCTCGCTCGAAGAGCTCGACGCGCTCGTCGCCGAGGTCAGCGCCGTCGGCGAGACTCTCGCGTTCGCGCTCCTCGACGCGTGTCGCAAGCTCGCGCGCGAGCCCGTCGCGAAGGCGCACTACGGCGCGATCGTCGCCGACGAGCTCCACCACGCTCGCTTCGGGTGGCGGTACCTCGCTTGGCGCGCTCCCCAGTGGACGACCGGCGAACGCCAGCGCGTCGCCGATCGGGTCGGCCAGATGGTCGCCGACGCCGAGTCGCGCTTCGCGCACGGGCGGGACGCACCGCGCGGGTGCGGGAAAGCCGCCCACGCGCTCGGCGTGCTCGACACGAAGGGCCAACGCCTCGCCGTCCGGCGCGTGTTCGAGGACGAGATCGTGCCCGGCCTCGACGCGCTCGGCCTCGGCGCTTCGCACGCATGGAAGAAGCGCAGCCGGATCGCGAAGGAGAGGTCATGACGAACGTGCTCGCGACGCGGAAGCTCGGGTCCCTCGAGGTCCCGGCGATGGGCCTCGGCTGCATGGGCATGAGCTGGGGCTACGGCGGGCGCGACGACAAGGAGTCGATCGCCACCCTGCACGAGGCGCTCGAGCTCGGCGTACGTTTTTGGGACACGGCCGAGGTCTACGGCAACGGCGAGAACGAGCGCCTGCTCGCACGCGCGCTGAAGGGGCGGCGCCGCGACGACGTCGTCCTCGCCACCAAGTTCGGCTTTCGGATCGAAGGCAAGGGCCGCATCGCCGGCGCGAACGGCACCGCCGAGAACGCCAAGGCCGTCTGCGACGCCTCGCTGAAGCGGCTCGGTGTGGAGCACATCGATCTCTACTACCTCCATCGCGTCGACCCCGCCGTCCCGATCGAGGACACCGTCGGCGCGATGGCCGACCTCGTCCGCGCCGGCAAGGTTCGCCACCTCGGCCTCTCCGAGGCGAGCGCGAGCACCCTCCGCCGCGCCGCCAAAGTCCACCCGATCGCCGCGCTCCAGTCCGAGTATTCGCTCTGGGAGCGCAACGTCGAGGCCGAGATCCTCCCCACCTGCCGCGAGCTCGGCATCGGCTTCGTCCCCTACAGCCCCCTCGGGCGCGGCTTCCTCACCGGCGCCGCGAAGCCCCCGAGCGAGCTCGAAGACGGCGACCTCCGGCGGTTCTTCCCTCGCTTCAGCGAAGAGAACTTCCAGAAGAACCAGGCGTTCGTCGAAGCCCTGCGCGAGGTCGGCGCGCGCCGCTCCCCGGCCGCGACCCCCGCCCAGGTGGCGCTCGCGTGGGTCCTCTCGAAGGGCGCGGACGTCGTCCCCATCCCGGGCACCAAGCAGCGCAAGTGGCTGCGCGACAACGTCGGAGCGCTCGCGGTCGAGCTCACGCAGGACGAGGTCCTCGCGATCGAAGCGAAGTGCCCCCCGGCTGCGGCAGGCGACCGCTACTCGGCGGCGGCGATGAAGCTGATCGATCGCTGACTCACGCCACGAACGCCGGACGGGCGCCGAGCTCTTCGGCCAGCGCGGGCAACACCTCTCCCGCCATCGCGTCGATCCGGAGCGCCGCGTGCGGGTCGCCGCGGCTCTCGCCGCGGTTCACGATCGCGATCGGGAGCCCGCGGTCGCGTGCGCGCAGCACGAACCGGTACCCGCTGAAGACGGTGAGCGACGAGCCCACCACGACCAGCGCCGTCGCCGCGTCGACCTTGGCGAACGCGGCCTCGACCCGCTCCTTCGGAACGCTGCCACCGAAGAACACGACGTCGGGCATGAGGACGCCCTCGCACGCCAGGCACGGAGGCACCTGCACCCCGTCGATCACCTCGGGCGGGAGCTCGGCGTCGCCGTCGGGCGCGAACTGCACCTCGCGTGCGCTCAGCGTCGGGTTCAGCTCGAGGATGCGGAGCTGGAGCGCGTCCCGCGACTCGCGCACGCCGCAGTCGAGGCAGCGCACCTCCGCGAGCGCGCCGTGGAGCTCGAGCACGTCCCGGCTGCCGGCCTTCGTGTGGAGCCGGTCCACGTTCTGGGTGATGAGCCCGGTCAGGTGCCCGGCCGCGCCGAGCGCCGCGAGGGCGTGGTGCGCGTCGTTCGGTCGCGCCCCCGCCATCCGCGGCCAGCCCATCGCGCTCCGCGCCCAGTAGCGGCGGCGCGTGGCTTCGCTCCCGACGAACTCACGGTGCTGGATGGGGTTGCGCGGGCGGTGCTTGGTCTCCGGCCCGCGGTAGTCCGGGATGCCCGATTCGGTGCTGCAGCCGGCGCCGGTGAGGACCGCGACGGGACCGCTGCGGAACCAGGCTGCGAGCTCGGACGCACTCGAGGAGGTCACGGTCCGAGCTTAGCGCGCCCCGTCCGGATGTCCGCTCGTATCAATCGCGTCCTGGCCGCGGATCCTTAGGCTGTTTTCCATGAAACAGCGCGCCATCTTCCTCGCGATCGTCGTGAGCTCCTCGGCCTTCGGATACCTCGCCTGCGTGGGCGACGCCGTGGCGCCGCCCCCGGAGCCCGATGCGGGCGGCAACGACTCCGGCGGCGGCAATGACGCCGGCGGGAGCACCGACGCTGGCGGCGGAGGCGACGTCGCGATCGACGTCCTGCCGCCCGAGGACTGCCCCGTCGGCTGCCTCCCGCGCGCCCCGCAAGGCTGGGTCGGTCCGAGCGCGGTCTACGACGGTCCGAGCGCGGGAAAGCCGCAGGCCTGCCCCGCGACCCAGTACACGCAGAAGGAGGTCGACGCGAAGCAAGGCGTCACGGCGGCGCCCGCCGCGTGCGACTGCGGCAACCCCACCTTCGCCGGCAACGGCGTCTGCACCGCCAACATCGAGTCGTACACGAGCACCACGTGCGGCGGGAACCCGCTCTTCGTCGACACGCTCTCCACCGGGAACTGCAAGAACCCCGGCTTCGCGTACGCCGGCATGAAGGTGACCGCGCCGACTCTCGTGGACGCCGGCGGGTGCAGCTACCCGAGCCCGACGAAGACCCTGCCTCCGCCCGCGTACGCGTCGGAGACGGTCGCGTGCGGAGCGCCCCAGGTCACCGCATGTCCGTCGGCGGCGAAGTGCGCGGCCACGCCCGTTCCGGCGGCTCCGTTCACGCGCATCTGCATCCACCAGGGCGGCGACGTTCCCTGCCCGAGCGCCGACTACGCGAAGCGCTTCGTGACCTACCGCACGTTGACCGACGCACGCGATTGCACCGCGTGCACCGGGAAAGCCTCGGGCGGAAGCTGCGCCACGGCGTGGGGTCTCGTCGGAAGCCAATCGCAGTGCAACGTCAACACGACGTTGGGCAACACCGCCGGCTCCACGTGCGCGGCGAACGTCGCGAGCACGGCGTACTTCAAGGCGGGCTTCGGCGTCACGGGCTCCACGTGCACGCCCACGGGCGGCAGCCCGCAGGGGACGGCGACGCTCGCGGATCCGGTCACGTTCTGCTGCAACAATTGACTCGCCGCAGGCGCGCGGACGCGCGACGATCGCGCGCTCATGGCGAAGCAGTCACCCCTACGAACGGCGGCGGCCGGCCTGATCGGCAACGTGCTCGAGTGGTTCGACTTCGCCGTCTACGGGTACTTCTCGGGTGACATCGGCAAGCAGTTCTTCCCCGAGTCGAGCCCGACCGCGCGCCAGCTCCTCGCGCTCGCCGTCTTCGCGCTCGGGTTCGCGGCGCGTCCGCTCGGGAGCATCGTGCTCGGGCGCGTGGGCGACCGGATCGGACGCCGCGCGCTTCTCACGCTCTCGATCGGGTTGATGGGCGGGGCGACGCTCGCGATCGGGTTGCTCCCGGGCTTCGCGCGGATCGGCGTCGCCGCGCCGATCGGCCTCGTCGTGCTCCGGCTCGTGCAGGGCTTCTCGCTCGGCGGCGAGTTCACCGGCTCGATGGTCTACACGACCGAGCTCGCGTCCCCCCGTTTGCGCGGGCTCGTCTCGAGCTCGACCGCCGCCGGGACGACGCTCGGGTTCATCCTCGGCTCGGCCGCCGCGTGGGGCGTGAACCGCGCGCTCGGTCACGACGCGGCGTCGGCGTGGGGCTGGCGCATCCCGTTCGTCGCGAGCGTGCTCTTCTGTCTCGCCGGCTGGCTGCTCCGGCGCGGGATCCACGAGTCCGAGCACGCCGAAGAAGCGGCCGCCGTGCGCGAGCACGTGCTGAAGTCGCTCCTCGCCGATTGGAAGCCGATCGTGCAGACGTTCGGGATCGTCGCGATGACGAACGCGGCGTACTACCTCGCGTTCACGTTCGCGGTCGAGCGGCGGAAGACGATGACGGGCGAAGGCGGAGAAGCCTTTCTGCTCGCGAACACGGTGAGCTTGTTCGTCGTGCTCCTCGCGAAGCCACTCGGAGGGTGGATCTCCGATCGGACGGGGCGGCGTCGGATGATGCTCGCGCTCACGGTCGCGACGATGGCGCTCGTGTGGCCGGCGCTCCGGATCATGCTCTACGGGTCGCCGGGGCAGTTCATCCTCGGGCAGACGCTGCTCGCGGTGCCGCTCGGGATGGCGCTCGGGCTCCAAGGCGCGATGGTGGTGGAGATCTTCCCGCTCCGCTCGCGCGTGACGTCGATGAGCATCGCTTACAGCATCACGCTGGCGCTCGCGGGAGGCACGGCCCCGCTCGTCTCCACGTGGCTCATCGATCGGTTCCACGCGCCGACCGCACCGGCTTGGTACATCATCGGCTTCGGCGTGATCGGGCTCGCGATCATGGCGCCGATGGGGGAGACGAACGGGCGCTCGCTGAAGGCGTGAGCGCCGCCGGTACTCCCGTTCACAGTCGCGCGCGGCGCCGCGTGATTTCGAGTAGTTACAGTGTAAATATGGTGGCACGCGGTTTGTAAGGGGCGCGCGCCATGTCGCAGAAGCTCCTCGCCCTCGGGTTCCCTTTCCTCGCTCTCGCCCTCGCTGCCTGTTCTTCCGGCACCACGGCCCCCGTTTCGGTGACGCCCGACGACGACGCCGGCGTCGACGCCGACCCGCCGGCCGACGACGCCGCGACGACGGCGAAGGTTCCGCCGCTCGGCGTCTGCGACGCGACGCACGAGTGCGACGACAAGGGCGTCTGCTTGACGCTCCCCGGAGCGAACGTCGGGTACTGCGGCCGAAAGTGCACGCAGAGCTCGCAGTGCACGGACTCGCCGTCGTTCGACGACTCGAAATGCACCGACGTCGGCGGCGACAGCAAGGCGTGCGTCTACACGTGCGTCTTCTCGGAGTACTGCCCGACGAAGCTCGCGTGCGGGTCGTTCGGCGGATGCGTCCCCAACTGCAAGAAGTACCCGGGCGTGTGCGGCTCGAAGTTCGTCTGCACGGCGAGCGGCACCTGCGGCGAAGCCCCGCCTCCGCCGTGCACCCCGACCGCCACGTCGGGCATCGCGGGGACGACGCTCGTGAAGAACTTCACGAGCCAGGAGAAGGCCACCTTCTGCGATTGGCAGGCGTGTCAGCTCGGCGGCTACGGAACGACGATCGCGTGCGACAGTGGCATCGCCGCGAACCCGCCCGCGAGCCAACAAGCGTGCACGAGCAAGACGGTGTCCAGCGCATGCACCGCGACCGTCGCGCAGATGGAAGCGTGTGCGAAGGTGATCGCGAGCCAGCGGTGTGCGCCGGCGACGGCGCTCGCGTCGGCCGAGTGTCAGGCGGTCAAGAGCTGCATGTGAAGCTCACCGAGCCGCTCACGGCTTCTTCTCGACCGGCTTCGCGACCTTCCAGTCGCCCTTCGGGGCGCGGGTGAGCTGGACGTCGATCTCGAGATCGTGCCGGCGCGCGACGATCGTCGCCGCGGTGTCGCCGGTGACCTTGATCTCGTACTGGAACCAGTGGGCCTCGGACGGGAGGAAGCGCAGGCAGGACCAACCCGGGTCCTTCGACCACGCGTCGTCGCCCACGGTCACCGCCTTGGCCGGGTCGAGCTTCGCCGGCTGCGGCTGCGGCGCCGGGCACACCTTCTGGCCCAGCGACTTCCCGTTCGCGTCGATCTGCTCGCGCTCCCACGCGGCGACGAAGCCCTTCGCGAGCATGTCCACGCGCTGCAGCGCGAGCGCCTTCATCTTGTCGTCGGTCGCGACGGGAGGAGCCGCGGGCTCGGCCGTCGCGGTCGGCGCGGCGCTGGTCGCGGCCGAAGCGCTCGGCGCGGCAGAGGCACTCGCGGTGGTCGCCCCGGTCGGCGTGGTGGTCGGGGGAGTCGACGGGGAGCCGCAAGCGACGAAGACGAGGACGAAGAGCGGAGCGAGACGGAGCGTACGCATGGCGGATCTTCTAACCGATCCCCACGGCGACGCGGCTCGGAAACGTCATGCTCAGTTCAACGGCGGAAGCTCGGGGAGGGACATGTCGTCCTGCGCACAGGCGAGGAGCGCGAAGAACATGAACTCGAAGGCCCCGGGGAACGTGGCGCGGCTCGCGATCGGTTCGCTCCCCAGAGCGGCTTCGTGGAGATCGGCCAGGATTGCACGCCCGCAGCGTTGGCCGGGCGGGACCGTCGTCGGCGTCGTGATCGCGAGGTAGCTCGAGGCGGTCGTACCTTTTGGGTACACCATCCGAATCCCGACTCCGCCCTTGGGGGCGCCGATGTCCGCCATGACGGGATGTGGGCTCGCGGGGAGGACCATCTGGCCGTACGTCGACGATGGGGCGATGGCCTTCGACCAATCGGCGAGCGCCTTCGTCTTCGGGGTGGTGATGTCGACGAGATAGGGTGGAGCGGCGGGCCCGCTCCACGTCGTCCAGGTCGCGGCGCTTCGAAGCTCGGGCGGTGCGCTCGGCTCGCTGAACCAGCGGAGCTGGTGGTGCGTGGCGTAGAGCCGACCACCGGCGGTGAGGTACTGGGCCATGTTCGCGTGCCATGCCGCCGGGAGGTCCGCGGTGCTCTCGTCGCAGCCCGTGAGAACGGCGTCGTAGGACATGAGGGTGGTCGAGCTCCCGAACAAGTCGGCTGCGCTGGTGGCGTCCGGGTAGACGTGCACGGTACCGTTGCCCGAGGGCGGGGTGAGCTCTTGGGGATCGATCCCCAGCTCGACCACGAGGTCGCGCAGCCCATCGACGCCGGGGACGAGCGCGATTCGAGGGAGCTCTCCTTCGCTTCGGTTCTTCGGGAGCCGCGTCGCGTCGGTGGCGGCGACGTTCGCCGTGCAGGGGGTCACGTTCGGGAGCGCGCTCTCGCGGCGCCACTTCCCGATCTGCACGACGAGGCGGACGCCGGGGCCGGTCGGTGGGTTCTGGAAGCGGAACCGACCTTCCGCATCCGTGATCGCGCTCGCGACCGGAGCTCCCGAGAGTGGCTCCGCGCATCGGTTGCACGTCGCGCCGTGCGCGAGCGGGTCGAGCGCACTGCTGGCGATGTAGACGATGGCGAGGGGGACGGGGTTCTTCCCGGCTGGGTCGAGCACCCTGCCCGAGAGCGTGGTCGGGTTCGCTCCGCAACCGCCAGCGTCCCAGGGAGGAGGGGGAACGACGATGACGTCGTCCGAGAGCTCCGCGGTGGCGTCGGCGCTCGCGTCGGGCGTGCTGGGAACGTCCCCCGTCCCGCAGGCCACCACGGAGACGGAGGTCGCCGCGAGGACGACGCTGGTCGCGAGCCTTCGACCCATGATTCGAAGTCTAGCGTGCTATCGTGATGGGTGTGCGCTAGTCGGATATGGCTCGCCGTCGTCTTGGGTGCGGTGACGGGTGGGTGTTCGTCCGCGACCCCGAGCGACTCGTCCACCCCGTGTGGGCTCAGTGGTCCGCCGTACACCTCCGACGCGCTGGTTCCCGTCGATTGGGGCGCGGATCAGGCGGGGCGCGCCACCGTGCGGTTCGACGTGCAGATCGCCGGCGCGTGTCCCAGGCGAGTGGTCGACGTCGACGTCACGCAGCAGCCGCCGCGCAGCGCCTCCGTGACCTCCGCCAGCCCGGCGCTCGCGGGGCAGGACGTCGGCGATCGTACGAATCGGCTCCCCGACGGAACACTCCTTCGCGTCACGACGACTGCTCCGTCGACGTTTCGAATGGAGCTCGGCGCTTCGAGCGGTGCGCTGGCCCCCGCGGCGACGTGCACGCTGAAGGATCACGCCTTCGGTTGCACGTCCCCCTGAACGAAGCTCAGACCCACTCTTCGGGGACCGGCGGCGCGCCGTAGGGCTTCGCGACGTTCGGGACCGTGCTCGTCGGAGGTGCGGTCGCCGTTGCAGTGGCCGTCGCCGTCGCGGTGGCTGTCGTCGCGGGCGCTGCGTCCTGCGCGTCGACGGTGACCTCGTTCGGGGACTTCGCGTCGTTGCAGGCGGCGAGCGCGACGGCCCCGGCCGCCCCCATCGCCATCAGCGCAGCGCGGCCCAACCGCGGGACGCTGACCTTGGCTGCCGGCGCCGGGCTCATGGTGCTCCCGCAGAACGGACATTCGCCGCTCTCGGCCCGAACGTGACGTGCACACGCATCGCAGAGTCGAAGCATCATGACGACCTCCCAGTCGGCGAGCGTACCGCAGGTCGGCCCGGCACGAGCGCTTTCGCGTTTCGCGTTCGGCGCTTTTCTGGAAGATTCTCGATCATGAAGACCCGCGCCGCCGTCTGCTACGAAGCCGGAAAACCCCTCGTCGTCGAAGACGTCGAGCTCGAAGGCCCGAAGGCCGGCGAGGTCCTCGTCGAGATCAAAGCCACCGGCGTCTGTCACACCGACGAGTTCACGCGCTCCGGTGGCGACCCCGAGGGGCTCTTCCCCGTCATCTTCGGTCACGAGGGCGCAGGCGTCGTCGTCGACGTCGGCCCCGGCGTCACGACGCTCGCCAAGGGCGACCACGTCATCCCGCTCTACACACCCGAGTGCCGGCAGTGCAAATCGTGCCTGAGCCGCAAGACCAACCTCTGCACCGCCATTCGCGCGACGCAGGGCAAGGGAATGATGCCGGACGGCACGAGCCGCTTCTCGATCGGCAAGACCAAGATCCACCACTACATGGGGTGCTCCACCTTCGCGAACCACACGGTGCTGCCCGAGATCGCGCTCGCCAAGGTCCGCAAGGACGCTCCGTTCGACAAGATTTGCTACATCGGCTGCGGTGTCACCACCGGCATCGGCGCGGTGTTCTTCACCGCCCAGGTCGAGCCGGGTGCCAACGTCGTCATCTTCGGTCTCGGCGGCATCGGACTGAACGTCGTGCAGGGTGCACGCATCGCGGGCGCCGACAAAATCATCGGCGTCGATCTGAACCCCGGGCGCGAGGCGCTCGCGAAGAAGTTCGGGCTGACGCACTTCGTGAACCCGAAGGATGTGAAGGGCGATCTCGTCGCGCACCTCGTCGAGCTCACGGGCGGCGGCGCCGACTACAGCTTCGAGTGCGTCGGCAACGTCCAGCTCATGCGACAAGCGCTCGAGTGCTGTCACCGCGGCTGGGGCACGAGCGTCATCATCGGCGTCGCGGGCGCCGGGCAGGAGATCGCGACGCGCCCGTTCCAGCTCGTCACGGGGCGGAACTGGCGCGGGACCGCGTTCGGCGGCGCGCGTGGCCGAACCGACGTGCCGAAGATCGTCGATTGGTACATGGACGGCAAAATCGACATCGATTCGTTGATTACGCACAAGCTCCCGCTGGCGCGCATCAACGAGGCTTTCGACCTCATGCACTCGGGCGAGTCGATCCGCACGGTCGTCGAGTTCGGTTGACCGGTTTTTGGGCTAGACTGTCTCCGTGCGCTTTCTTCTCCTGATCCCGCTCGTGCTCGTCGCGGCTTGCGCGACGAGCGTCCTCCAAGACGACGACGGTGGCACCACCCTCCCGGACTCCGGACCGAAGGATTCGGGTGGAGGCCAGGACACGGGTACGCCCGACGTCGCCGATCCGCCCGACTCGGGGCCCGTGGACTCCGGGAGCGACACGGGACCCAAGGTGGACGCCGGTCTCGATGCCGGCGCGGGCGTCGCCATCCTCAAGATCAACGAGGTCAACCCGAACATCGCGAGCAGCCTCGATCTGATCGAGCTCCGCGTCGTGGGCGCGGGGAGCACGAACGGCATCACGGTCGAGCAGGACATCACCACGAAGGCGGTCCTCGCGACGCTCCCGGCGATCACGGTCGCGGTCAACGACCTCATCGTCGTGCACCTGACTCCGCCGGTCGGCGTCGTGAACGAGACCGTGAGCAAGGCGACGTGCGTGAACGCCGCCTGCTACTCGGGCGCCTGGGACGTCGCCGGCAGCACGACCGGCATCACCTACTCGGGGCGCGTCCTCGTCGTGCGCGCGCCCAACACCGCGATCGAAGACGGCGTCGCGTTCTACCGAGCCGGCTCGGCGTCGCCGGCGGGTTTTCCGGCCGAGGTCGTGGCGCTCCAGACGGCGGGCATGTGGCTCCCTGCGAACTGCGGTGGTCCGTGCAACACGGTGCCTCTGGCGGAGGGCGTCTCGGCCGATTGGAACGGCGTCGGCACGACCGCAACCGGCGCGAGCGTCGCGCGCAAAGCCAACGCCGACACCGACAAGGCCGCCGATTGGGCCGTCGGCGCGCACTCGTTCGGGCTCACGAACCCCTGAGCGTCTTCTTCAGAACGTGCAGCTCATCGCGAGCGGCTCCGACGGAGCGCGGATCTCCGGCATCCCGGGGCCCGTGATCACCACCACGAAGTGGTAGAGCCCCGCGCACGGCACCGCCGCGCACCCCTTCTGCGGGCTCAGGCTCTTCGGGGTCTTCACGACCTTCTCGTTGACGGCTTTCCCGGGTGCGATCGGACCGAGCGTCTCGTCGATCGCGAACGTCGCCACGAGCGCGTCCGTCGCGTCGTCGCGGACCTCGACGACGGCGATGGTGGCCGGGCCGATGGTCTGCGCGGTCGGGTTCGCGATCTGGAGCGTGAGCTCCGCCCGAACCGGGTCTGCGGCGACTGCGGGCATGCAGTCTTGGCTCAGGGTCGCGGCCTCCACCGTCGCGGTGATCGGGAGCTCGCTCGCGTCGAGCGTGCCGCCATCGTCGAGGTCGGGGCGCCCGGAGGCGACGCCGGTGCGGGCGCCGCAACCCACGAGGAGCACCAGCGCGACTGCGATGAGCGAGCGGAGCATCGACGACCTACAGCGGTTTGACCGACACCTGGATGATCTGTTCCTTCATGTTCGACAGCTCGCGCAGGACGTCGTCCGGGGGAGCGGCAGAGAGGCGGATGATCGCCACCGCGGCCTTCGCCCCGGCGAAGATCGTGTTGTTCATGTCCTCGACGTTGAGCCCGTAGCGGCGGATGACCTCGAGCACGGACGCGAGCACGCCGACCTTGTCGTAGTGGCGCACGAGGAGCTGCACCTTCGCCGGGGCGTGACGCTCGATGTTGACGCAGTTCGCGACGTGACCGCTCCCGACGTACTCGCGGACGATTCGAACGGCTTCCTCCGCGATCGCGTTCTGCGCCTGCTCGGTGCTCGCGCCGATGTGGTGGGTGCCGACGAAGCCGGGGAGCTTGGCGATCTCGGGTGCGAACTCCGCCGTGCCGCCCTCGGGCTCCGGATCGAACACGTCGAGCGCGGCGCGGATCCCGCGCTCCTTCATCGCGCGCTCCAGCGCGGCTTGGTCGACGACGCCGCCGCGGCTCGTGTTCACGAAGACGGCGTTCTGCTTCATGCGCGAGAAGAACTCGATCCCGAAGAGCTTCTTCGTGTTCGCCGTCTGCGGGACGTGCACGGAGACGACGTCGGCCTGCTCCGCCAGCTCGTGGAGCGAGGCGACCGGCGTCACTCCGAGCTCGCGCATCACCGCCGCGTCCTCGGCGAGGGAGCTCGCGATCACCTTCATCTCGAACGCGAGGGCCCGCGTCGCGACCGCGCGGCCGATCGCACCGAAGCCGACGATGCCGAGCGTCTTGCCCTTGATGCCGTCGGCGACGCTGTACTCCTTCTTGTTCCATTTGCCGGCGCGGAGATCGGCGGTGCCATCGGCGATGCGCCGATCGATCGCGAGGAGCAGGCCCATCGCGAGCTCCGCCACGGCGATGCTGTTCTTGCCGGGGCAGTTGGCGACGTAGATCCCGCGCTCGCTCGCCGCGGTCACGTCGATGGTGTCGACCCCGGCACCGGCGCGGATCACGAGCTCGAGCTTCTTCGCCTTCTCGATCGTCGCGCGGTTCACCTTCTTGCTCCGCACCACGAGGATCTCGAAGTCGGCGGCGCGCTCGGCGAGCGCTTCGGCGGTGACGCCGGCGTCGTACTCGACGGCGATGCCGAGGGAACGGAACGCCGCGATGTAGCTCTCGGGGAATTTGTCGGCGATGAGAAGGCGCATGGACGGCGAATCGTATCAGCACTGGCGCTCGGGGCGCACGGTGTATGCTGCGCCGCGATGAGGCCGGTGCTCCTCGGTGCGCTGCTGATCGCCGCGGCGTGTCTCCCACCAGAGATGACGCCGAAACCCCCGCGTGGGGCCAAGGTCGATCCCCCGGCGGAGTGCACGCCGACGGCGGCGCTTCGGGCCGCGGCGGAGCAGGGGAGCCTGCGCGATGCGTTCGGGACCTTCGCCAAGGCGACGCCGTGCGATGCGCACGACGGCGGGCTGGTCATCGCGCGCGTCCTGATCGATCTCGCGCACTACGAGGACGCTCTGAAGGCGCTCGAGCGCACGAGCGGGCCCGACGTCGAGGCGCTTCGGACCGAGATCGCCGAGCGCAGAGCACCGCGCACGGCCGATGCGGTCGCCGCGTCCGCGGCGGAGTTCCGGGCCGCACTGAAGACGGCGGATCCCAAGGAAGCGGAGACGAAGTTCCTCCGCGCATGGTCCCTCGACGCGCCCAACGGGCAAGCGTTGCTCCACGCGGCGCTGCGGGCGGGCGAGCGCGACCACGTCTACGACACCGATGCCCGCGCGACCCCGGAGCAGAAGCGCGAACGACTCCGCGTGCTTCGCCTCTTCGAGCGGGCGGAAGCGGAGCTCGCGATCGAGACGGGATCGAGCGCGCACGCGGGCGTGAGTGCGCCGCCAGCGTGCACGGGGCACTTCAGCAATCGCCTCGCGCCGTCGTTCCTCGCGGACTCCATCCATGGAGTGATCCAGTGCACCGACGCGACGATGATCTTCGAGCTCGGAACCGGCACGCCGCGGCGCGTGGCGCAGTGGAGCGCCGATGGGGGTTGGGTCCTCGACCCTGCGCGTCTGCCGCGCCTGCGCTGGGTTCATGGCGACGCCTCGCTCGGCATCGTCGGGCGCGGCTCGCGGAGCCTGCCTGCGCCGCCGACTGCGGTGCCGCTCGGACCGAAGGAAGCGCTCGGCGAAGCGCGGATCCTTCGCGACGGATCGACGGCGTTCGCGACCGTGATCGACACGAGCGGGGCCCCCGTTCGGCTCGTCCTCTTCGGAGGGGGCAAGGAGCTCGCCCGCGTCCCACAAGGGTACGACGTGCACGAGCTCGACGACGGTCGCATCGCCGTGCGGACGAAGACCGGCGTGATCGTGTCGGATCGCACGTGGCAACAGCGGACGACGATCGCGGGGGACGATGCCGACGTGAGCCCCGACGGCAACCAGGTGCTCTTCACCAAGCCGGCGCCGGGCGACGAGATCTACCACCCCGTGATGCCGTGGATGAAGAGCGCCTCGGGGAAGAGCGCGGAGCTCGACCTCCGGTTCTTGCTCGATCCGGCGACCGGGGTTTCGCTCGCCTCCGTGCAGTGGGCGCGCGTCGGCCCGGTGAAAGTCGACGGGCAACGGTCGCTCGGCACGATGCCGAGCGGCGAGTCGATCGACTGGCCTGCGGTGACGATCGACGGCGTGCACTACCTGGCGACCGACGAGGTCGCGTGTGCGGTGGCGCCGAACAAGGATGTATTCTGCATGAACCCGAAGGGCCCGGTCGACGCCGTCGCGCCGTGGTCCCCCGACCTCGTGTGCCGCGTCGGCCCGCACGTGCTCCCGCTCGGGGCATGTCCGTCGCTCGTCGCGCGGAAGTGATCCGCCGCGGGATCATCCTCGACGACCGCGTGGTGCGGGAGCGCTGAGCACCGGGCCTCGTCGTCGCAGAAACGCTACGTTGGTGTCGCAACGTCGTGGCGGAGGCGCGCGAAGGTAGCGCCATGAAGAAGCTCGCGCTCCTGGTCGCGATCGTCGTCGGGGCGGTGCTGGTTCACGTGTCGGCGGACCCGGGCGGGGGCGCGCCCGCCGAGTCGGCGCGGACGGAGGCCGGCGTCGTGCACTACGCCGCGCGGTGACGGCTCCTCCTCACTCCGGGACCGCGTACAGCACCACGTTCCCCGCGCGCCCCACCACGGGCAGATCCGCGAAGTCCGGGTCGCTCGCGCTCGCGAGCACGTGGGTCGTCCCATGGGCGCGCAAGATCGCGCGCGCGTTCGGACCGCCGTCGCGGATCGCTTCGTAGTCGCGCCACGTCGCCTCGCCGTAGCAGTCGTTCCGCGCGTCGATGAAGACGCGCGCCCGGTCACCCGCCGTCCACTCGACGAGGCCCGCCGTTCCGAGCGGCGTGAAGACGCGCGCGCCCTCCGGCAGTGCCCGCGCGAGCTCGAGCGCGCCGCTCCCGCCGAGTGAAGGAGCGATCCAGTCTTCGCGGCTGCGCGTCCCCCCGGCGGCCACGAGCGCGATCGTCGCGACGACGAGCGCGGGAACGACCGCGATTCGCACGAACCCCCGCTGCGTGCGCTCGGCCCAGCGCTCCGCTGCCGGCACCAGCGTCTCGACCTCGGGCGCGAGCAACACCGTGCCGACCAGGATCGCGAGCGTCAGGTGCCGCACCTGCCGCACGGCGAGCGCCAAGAGCGCGAGCGCGAGGAGCGCCTCGCGCAGGTTCCGCCGCTTCGCGAGCGCCCGGAGCGCGAGTGCGAGCACGCACGCCGATGCGCCGACCGTCGCCGGATCGAGCCACGGCGTGCCCCACGCGCGCCACAGGGGGCGAAACTCGACGATCGACGCTTGGAGCGCGCTCGTCACGCCGCTCCCCGTGCCGTAGCTCGCGACGAGCCCATGGAGCGCGAGCCCGTACGGGTTGAGCACCGTCACCCCGGCCGCGGCGGCGAGCACCGCCCACCGCGCCCGCGGGCCCCCGGCCTGGAGCAGGCCCGCGCCGAGGAGCACGAGCCCGAGCGGAAACGAGCCGTGCACCTGGGCCCACGCGAGCTCCAGCGCGATCGCCGCGAGCGCATGCGGGAGCGACCACGGGCGGAACGCGAGCGCGATCATCGCGAGCGAGAGCCACGCCGTCATCATCGAGGGCCGCGGGCCCGCGAGGATGGACGCGAGCGGCGCGAGCAGGAGGAACCCGACGAGCCCCGCCGCGACGGACGAGCCCACGCGCGCGCACGCGAGGCGAAGCGCGAGCCACGCCGTCCCCAGGCCGACCGTCACCGCGAGCGCATCGAAGAAGATCGCTCCGAAGCGCGCGAAGCCCGCCGCGTACAAGGGGCCGAGCAGCCACTCGTGCATCACCCACGGCGTGGTCGGCTCCGTGTACGAGAAGGTGTTCTCGCGGAGGACCCGCCCGTGCTCGAGCGTGAAGCGACCAGCGGTCGCGAGCCAGAACACGTCCGGATCGTTGACCGCCCGCGTCGCGCCCACCACCGCGAATCCGGCGAGGAGGAGCGCGATCGCACCCGCGGCGACGCGGGGCTTCGCGAGCGGGCCGAGCAGGGCCATCGCCCGAGCCTACACCGTGTACATTCGGGGTTCTCATGGACGACGTCGCTCGGCGCGTGACCAGCTGGATCGAGGCCCTCGACGGCGAGCTCCTCGAGCGCGCGGCCGCGGTGCGCTTGGCCGTCCTCGCGCCGCTCGCGGGCCAACACCTGCTCTTGGTGGGCCCACCGGGGACCGCGAAGACGATGCTCGCGCGCCGCGTGACGGACATGTTCGACGCGCGCCTGTTCGCGACGCTCCTCACGAAGTTCTCGACGCCCGAGGACGTCTTCGGTCCGCTCTCGCTCCCCGAGCTCGAGAAGGGCGTCTACGCGCGCCTGACCGAGGGCTACCTGCCTTCGGCCGACGTCGCCTTCGTCGACGAGATCTACAAGGCGAACGCGTCGATCCTGAACGCGCTCCTCTCGATCCTGGCCGAGCGGGTCTACTTCAACGGCGCCTCGCGCGAGGACGTGCCGCTCCTCGCCATGATCGCCGCCTCGAACGAGGTCCCCGAGGACGACGAGGGCCTCGACGCCCTCGACGACCGCATCCTCCTCCGCGTGCGGGTGGATGCCCTGGCCGAGCCGGGGTCGTTCGCGACGCTCCTCTCGCGCCGGACCTCGAGCGCGAGCTCCCCCGCGCCGATCCCGATCGCCGAGGTCGCCGCGTTCCGCGAGCGCGCGCAGAAGGTCTCGATCTCCGAGCGCATGCTCCAGGCGATGCTCGAGATGCGTGCAAAATGCAAAGAGGCGCAGCTCGTCGTGTCGGACCGCCGCTGGCGGCAGTCCGTCGACGTGATGGCCACGTGCGCCGCGCTGGACGGGTGCGACGCGATCGAGCCGGCGCACCTCGGCGTCTTGAACCACGTCTTGTGGCGCCGTCCCGCCGATCAGCCGAAGGTCCACGATGCCGTCGCCGCCGCCCTCGGCGCGCTCCGGCTGACCACGACGACGGCGAGCGCGACGGAGATCCTCGCGCTCCTCGCCGAGTGCCAGCAGACGTTCGGCAAGCTCTCCGATCGCACGCAGCGCCAGTTCGTCGGCGGCTGGGGCGGGCAAGGCGACTCGCGCGAGAGCGTCGAACGCGACGCGCGCGAGGCGCTCCGCAAGGCGAAGGAGACGCTGCGCGCCGCGCGCGAGTGGCTGAACGTGATCGAGCGCGAGCTGCGCGGGCGCGCCGGCCTGTGGGCGCCGTTCTGGACCGAGGTCTGGACGCGCCTCGACGTGCACTCGGAGATGGAGGCCCTGCGCCTCCACGATTGGGTGACGAAGAAGCTCCCGCTGCACCTGCCCGCGCTCGCCGCGGAGTGGAACGCGCCGTGAGCATCGCCCAACCGATCTCCGCGGGCGCGACGAGCCCGCTGACCTGGGAGCTCGCCGCGCGGGATCTGGGCGCCGCGCCTCCCCGGGGGACGGCGTTCGTGCTCGATCGGTACGATTGGTGGCACTTCCGCCGCCTCGGGACGCACGCGCCCGAGCTCGCGGAGGCGCTCCTGCGCGGGCCCACGCTCGTCCCGCTCGCGTTCGATCTCTACGCGCTCCTCTACAAGCCCGAGCCCGTGCGCCGGCTCGACGTCGATGCGGCGCGCGCCGTCTCCGCGCCGCTCTCGCTCGCGTTGGCGGAAGAGCTCGATCGCACGGGCGCTCTCGCTTCGCTCCGCGCGCGTACCGTGCTGGACGAGTGGGCGACCGTCACGGCGTTGCCCGCGCTCCTCGCGCCGCTCCTCGAGTCGATCGTGGCCACGGCGAACGCGCCGGACGGTACCGAGCGCGCCCCCGTCGACCAGGAGCCGATCGCAGCCGCGTGCGCGCGCGCCGTCGGGCGCGTCACCGAGCTCATGCGCAACGTCGACGAGCTCGAGCGGCTCATGCGCGAGAACGACGGGTGGGGGCGCCACCGCGGGGCGCTCGCCGACGTGCCGCTCGCCGAGCTCGTGCGGCTCGGGGCGTTGCTCGCCCGGGATCGCGTTCTCCGCGAGGTCGTCGAGCTCGCGGGGCGATGGACGCTCACGCTCAAGCGGCGCTTTCCACGCGGCGCCGTCGCGCGCGGTCGGAGCGAGGTGCGCTCGGTCGAGCTCGGCGGCGATCTCGCGATGCTGCTCCCGTCGGAGCTCGCGTTGCTGCGCGAGCCGCGCCTGCGCCGAGCGGTGCTCGCGCGCATCATCGAGCGGCGCGCGCTCGTCACGTCGATGAAGGGACCGCAGAGCCTCGGGCGCGGTCCGGTGATCGTCGTCGTCGACACGTCCGCGTCGATGGGCCCGCTCCGGCTCAAGCTCGCCAAGTCGCTCTGCCTCGCGGTCGCGATGCGCTGCATGGAGACTGCCCGCCCGCTCCACGTCATCACGTTCGGGGCGCCGGGCGAGCTCGTGGAGACGACGTTCGCCGCCCGCGCCGACTTCGCCGAGCGCCTCCGCGGGTGCCTCGCGCTCGCGTTCGGAGGGGGCACCGACTACGACGGTCCGCTCCGGCGCGTCGCTGCGCTCGCCACCGAGAAGACCTGGTCCCAGGCCGACGCCATCTTCGTCACGGACGGCCACGGCAAGGTCTCTCCGGAGGTCCGCGCCGTCCTCGGTCGTGCGCGGAGGAGAACCAACCTCGAGCTCCAAGGCGTGCTCCTCGGCCCCGGCGCCGGGCTGGAAGACGTCGCCGACCAGATCCACGAGATCGAGGAGCGGCGACTCGCCGGCGAAGAGGTCACCGAGCTTCGGCTGTTCGAGCGGCTCGCGAATCGATTGTAATCTACAAGTTGATCTTGCAGGACTTCTTGCCGCTCTTCTCGTCCCACTGCTGGTGATAGTCCTCGGCCTTCCAGAACGGGCCGATCGCGGAGACCGCCGTCACCACGTGCTTGCCGAGCCGCTTCTCCGCCGCGCCGATCGCGGCGTGGGCGGCCTTGTCCTGGGCGGCATCGAACGTGAAGACCTCGCTCCGGTACTGATCGCCGACGTCGGGTCCCTGCCGGTTCATCGTCGTCGGATCGTGGTTCTCGAAGAAGACGCCGAGCAGCTGCTCGTAGGTGACGACCTTCGGATCGAACTCCACCAACACGGTCTCGGCGTGGCCGGTCGTGTGGGTGCACACGTCCTCGTACGTGGGGCGCTGGGTATGACCGCCCGTGTAGCCCACAGCGGTCGCCACGACGCCGTTCACGTGACGAAAGGTATCCTCGGTGCCCCAGAAGCACCCACCCGCGAACGCGGCGAGCTCGTTGCCGGGCTTGGCCTTCAAGGCGGTCCCGTCGCCGACCCCGCCCGGCTCCGTGCCGAGCTTGGGCTGCACCGTCGCCGGCGCCACGTTCGCCACCCCGGGCTGCGGGGAGGTGGGCTCGGCCGACGCGGTCGAGGAAGCTCCGGACGAGCGGCAGGCCGCCAGACCGAGCGCGAGCACGAACGGAAGGACCGGGGCGAGGGCGATACGGGGGCGCGTCATGCCGGATCTACGATGCAGGCCCCCCGCCGGTTTCGCCTCAACGGTCGCTGCCGAAGACCACCTTGCCGAGCCGCGCTTCGGCCGCCGGGGCCTCTTCGCGCTCCTCTTCCAAGGCCGCCTCGTCCTCTTCCAGCCCGGGAAAGCGGTACCGGACCGGATCGGAACCGGCGACGCGAACGGGTCGCTCACCTTCGATCACGACGTCACCCCCCAACTCGACCACCGCCTTGGTGATCTCCGCGGAGCTCGGCTCGTCGCCGGTCGCGACGCGATAGGCCGTGCGGAGCTCGCCGTCGGCGACGTCGCGCTTGGTCGTCGCGTGTTCGAGGATCTCCTTCAGCATCGCGCGGCGCCCGTTCTCCTTCGCGACCGCGCGGGCACGGAACCGCTGGAGCACGGCGCGGAAGATCGGCAACACGAAGATGCCGAGCGAGAACACGAACGGGATGACGCCGAGCACCCACGCGATGCCGTCGTCCGGAAGGACCGGCGGTGGGTGCTTGGAGAACAGGAGCATCGCGTTCGAGAGCGTGAGCCCGGCGGCGCCCGCGATCGTGGCCCCGAGCAGGTTGAAGCCGTTGAGGAGCGCGATCCCCACGTTGGCGAGCGCGCCGTTCCCGGTCAGCGGCGGGAGCTTCTTGCGCTCGCTCCACGCCGGCGGAGGCGCTGCCGCAGGCACCTCGCCCGCGGTCCGCCGGAGCGCGGGGAACCGATAGACGATGCCGCCGTTCTCCGCGACGCCGACGTCGCCATCGAAGTCGAGCATGAGCTTCGCCATCAGCGCGTCGACGTCGGCGCGGGGAAGACCAGTGACGCGGAGGACGTCCGCGATCCCGATCCGGCCCTTCTGGACGCGGATCTGCGCAAGGATGCGCGCGCGCGCCGCGTTCGGATCCTCCGGCGGAGCGGCCGGACCGAAGACGAAGCGGTTCACCTTCTCGTAGAACGGGACGTCTCCCTGTTCGCGCTCTTCGCGGCCCGAGCTGCGGCGCGGGCGTTGCCCCGACTGCGCGGGCGCGAACGCACCCGGATCCACGTAGACGGGCGAGAACGGGTGGAACGTCCAGAACAGCGCGTCCGCCAAGACGCGGAAGAGCCCACCCGCGAGCGTACCCACGCCACCGCCGCTCCGGTTCGAGTCGTTGCGGGACGCCGAGAGCGCGAGCAGGAGCGCGATGAAGATCGCGGCGTAGCCGACCATCACCGCGAGGATCCACGCGCGCACCACGAAGCGCCCCACGCCGGCGAGACCACGCCCGAGCGCCGACAGCATCCGGTCGATCCGGTCCTTCGTGATCCACGGCTTGCTGAAGCCGTGCGGGAAGTAGTGGACCAGATCGCCGTCCTCCGTCACCCGCAAGTGACCGCGGTACTCGGACGTGAGGACGTTCAACCCCAGCTCGACCTCCCGCAGGGCCAGCCCGCTCGCGACCGCGGCGTCCGCGACGGTGAACGGGCGCTCCGGAGTCGTGAGCGCACGCTTCAGGATCTCCGCCGCTTCGTGCGGGGTGCGGGTCGCGGTGGACCGCGTGGTCGGACTCACGCCCACAACGTAAGTCGCGATTGGCCGCCCGGAAAGTGGGCGAGCCCCGTCTGATAGGCTGAGGCATGCGGTTCCGCTCCTGCGCGACGATCCTCCCCCTGCTCTCCCTCGTCGTCGCCTGCTCCGATGGCGGCACGTCCACCCCCGGCGTCCTGGGCACGCCGCACGGTCTCACCGCGACGCGTGGTCCCCAGTACGTGGACCTCTCGTGGACCGCCGCCGAGAACGCGCAGAGCTACGTCGTCGAAGTCGGCAACGGCACGAGCTTCGTTCAGCTCGCCACCTCCGCGAAGACCACCGCCCGCGTCCCCGCATCGAAGACTTTCCGCTCCATCGACTGGTACACGCTGCGCGTGCGCGCCGTCGCCGGGGCCAAGAAGTCGGACCCGAGCGAGACGGTGGAGAGCGCCCCCTGCGACGATCTCTTCTGCATCGACACGCGGACGAAGCTCGACGCGACCGGCGTCGTCACGTTCGTGAAGCTCGACGCGGGCGTCGTGGCCATGGGTACGAACGCGAAGGGCGAGACGGTCGCCTTTCGCTCCACCGACGGCGGAAAGACCTGGCCGGCGAGCACCATGGCCACCAGCAAGTCGACCTTGGGTGGCCCTCTCCGCTTTGCGGCGGCGCGCGGCGTCGCTCTGTTCGCCCGCGCCGGCGAGCTCCTGCGCACGAGCGACGCCGGTGCGAGCTTCGCCATCGCCGACTTGCCGTCGGCGCCGCCGGGCTCGGCGGCCGCGCTCTGGGACGATGGGACCTCGTTCCAGCTCGTGCGGACCGCCAGCAACACGCGCACCCTCTGGAGCTCCCCGGACGGCGTGACCTGGACCAGCGCGCCCTGCGCGGCGTGCGCCGACGAAGCGACGTTCGGCTCCGGCAAGCTCGTCGGGCTGGCGTACGAAGGTCTGTCCACCCAGAAGTATTGGGTCGCGACGGCGAACGCCGCTTCACCCACGCAGTGGGCGAACGTCGCCCAACTCGGCGTGACCAACACGCCCGGAGGCGGAACGTTGGCGACGCCGGCCGCGACCTTCGCCTGGGGGGCCACGCCGTGGCACCTCGTGCGAACGACGGATGGGACGCAGTTCACCGACGTCGCGGGTTTGCCGACGCTCTCCACCGTGTTCTTCGACGGCGATCGGCTGTTCGCGTACACCGGTCAAACGGGAGCCCACGCCACCTCCACGGATGGCGGTGCCACGTTCACGCCGATCACCGTGGACGGGGACGTCACGCGGTGGATCCGAATGGGCGACCGGTACGCCGTGTTGGGAACGAGCGGCGTCTACGGTGCATCTCCGCTCTGACTAGTCCCCACTCCTGATAGAGTATTGGCGAATGCGTCGCATTTCGGGCTCGCTCGACGCGGGGGTGTTGGCCGCCGCACGCCGGCTCGTCGAACAGAGCCTCGCCGTGGTCCGCGGGGAGAAGCTCGTCGTAGTCTTCGACCGCGCGCACGAAGACGTCGCTTCGATCATCGCCGACGTCGTGACCGTCGTCGACGCGACGCCGGTGACGCTCTGCCTCGAGAGCTTCGGGCCGCGGCCTCACGATCGGCTCGCTCCGCAGATCTCGTCCGCGATCGCAGGCGCGCAGGCGAGCGTGCTCCTCGTCGACTTCCACCCCGGCGAGCTCGATCTCCGCTCTGCGATCGTGGAGCTGGCCGCGCGTCACCGGCTCCGCCACGGCCACATGGTCGGCGTGGGGCGCACGTCGATGGTCGCCGGCTTCTCGATCGATCCGTACCGCATCACCGAGAAGATGCGCGCCATCCTCACGCGAACCAAGCCGGACGCGAAGATCACCGTCCGCAGCGACGCCGGGACCGACCTTCTGGTCACCCTCGATGCCACGCGGCGCTGGGTCGAGTACGGCAACGTCGTCGGCCCCGGGAAGCGCGTGAACCTCCCCGGTGGCGAGCTCGTCACCAGCCCGGTCTCGGTCGACGGCGTCTACGTCGCGGACGGCTCACTCGGCGACGCCGATGGAGCGTTCAGCCGTCGCCTCGAGACGACGCCGCTCGTCTTCCGCTTCGCGCGTGGGCGCGTCACCGCGATCGAGTGCGCCCGCGAGCCGTCGCTGGCCGATGCGCTACTCCGTCGCATCCGGCGCACGAACGATCTCGATCGCGTGGGCACGTTCAACTTCGGGGTGAACTTGGGGCTCTCGGCGCCGGTCGGCGAGATCTTCACCGATCAGAAGGTCCCCGGAGCGCACCTGTCACTCGGGTCCACGTTCCCCACGAAGACGGGTGCGGACTGGGACGCGAAGAGCTGGATCGCGTTCACGACGCGCTCGTGCGACGTCGATCTCGATCGGCACGCCGTCCTGCGGCGCGGCCACTACTTGGTCTGAGACTCGCTCGGCGGGCGGCTGCTGCGGCGGTCCGCCTCGGGCGGCGCCGCGTCGCTGCGGCGGCGCGGGTCGAGCGGAGCCGAGAGCTCCGCGGCGACGCGGAGGCGCATGTCGTGGGCGGCGCGTTCGATCGCATCGGCGACGTTGGGGGCGCTCGCCTCGCACTCGAGGGTACGACCATCACGCACCTTCACCTTGATCCCGCAGCGCTTCGCGGCGGAGCGGTCGCTCTCCACGTTGGCGTTCGGGACGTCGAAGCGCACCGTATCGATGGCGTCGCGGAAGGACGCGAACGTCTCGAGGGCGATCTGCCGCCCGAGGGCGCGGCGCGCCGAAGACAGGGGCCCGGAGAAGCACTCGACGTCGATCTGCATGGTGATTTCCAGGGGTAAGAGCACCGCTGGCCCGGGGCCAAGTTTTCGACGGAATCGACTATGCTGGGTTCCGTGACCCGCGAGAAGGCCTGGGAGGTAGTGGCGACGCACCTGCGCAAGGAGTTCGGCCGTCTCCTCGACGTGCGCGACGTGCGCCGCATCCGGCGCGTCTCCGGCGAAGGCTTCAAGGTCACCGTGGTGCTCGCCGCACCCTCGGGCGATCTCCACGTCGCCGATCTGACGCTCGACGAGTCGGGGACGATCACGCCCGAGCTCGACGGCGACGCGATCATCGAAGCCGTCCGGCGCGCGCAGACCGTCTCGATGCTGCCGCCGCCCCCCACCGACGAGATGGGCGGGATGGAGGAGTTCGCGGCGCCCGAAGAGGACGCGTTCGCGAACCTCGAGATGCAGGACGATCCGGCCGAGGTTCGGATCGAGAACGCGTTGAAGCGCGGCGACGCGGCTTCTCTCCGCGAAGCGCGCGATCTGCTCCCGCGGCTCCTGACCGATCACGAGAAGCGCGGCGCCACGCTCCTGACGATGGCGGACGTGGAGCGCCGCCTGGAGGAGACCGGGCTCGCCAAGGGCTACCTCGAGGCCGCCGCGCGCGAGTTCGGCGACCGCTTCGACATGGGCTCGCTCGAGAAGGCCGCCGCGATGGCGCTCGAGATCCTCGGCAAGGACGACTACGCCAAGTCGCCGATCTACGCGCTGCTGGAGGAGAGCCGCGCCCGCTTGAAGCCGATGCCGGACCTCTTCGCGTGCCGCAGCTTCGCCGGCATGCCGGACGAGCTGCGCAAGTGGATCGAGCCCAACACCGATCTGCGCACGCTCGCGCCGGGCGAAGATCTCGTCACCGAGGGCTGGCCCTCGCGCAACGTGTTCGTCGTGAAGAGCGGCCTCCTCGGCGTCTGGCTCGAGAAGCCGTCCGGCGGGCAGTGGCTCGTGCGCTGCTGCTTCCCGGGGTGGCTCCTCGGCGAGTCGAGCGTGCTCGTCGAGAACGATCCGCGGTGCACCGCCACGCTGCGCGCCGAGCGCGTCTCGGAGGTGTGGTCGATCCCGGCGCCCGTCGTGAAGATGGCGATGGAGAAGGTGCCGCCGTTCGCCGAGCGCATCGCGTCGACGAAGCAGCTCCACCGCATCGACTCGTTCTTCTCGATGCACGAGACGATGGGCCAGCTCGACGTGCAGGTGCGCGACGAGATGCTGTCCTGCATCCAGCGCCTCGAGACGTTCGACTCGGAGACGATCATCCTGCCCGCGAACGAGCCGCCGAACGTCGCGTGCCTCGTCGCGCGCGGAGAGATCGCGCTCTACGATCCCGCGAAGCCTGCCGCCCCGGCGGCGATCGTGGGGGCCGACTCGTTCTACGGCGTCCGCGACTCGATCCACCAGATCGCGAGCGGCTTCGAGGCGGTCGCGCGGACGGGCAGCACGGTCGCGTTCTTCGACGCCGAGCGCCTGCGCAAGCTCTGCCTCGCGAGCCCCGAGCACGTCGTCGCGGTTCTCGAGCGCCTGGGCTGAGCGAGCGCGACGCGTCTGGTACGGTCGGGGGATGGCTGGATCGCGCATCCCCTCGCTCGTCCTGATGAACCTCGGTCTGCTCGTCGGGTGCAAGCCCGCCGAAACGGGGAGCGAGCCCGTCGTCCTTCCCTCGGCGACCGCGGCTGCGTCCTCGACGGCGGCGCCGAGTGCGAGCGCTCCCGCGACCGTGCCCGTCGCCGGCAGCGCACCGGTGGCCTCGACCGCGCCGCCTCCGGTCGCGTCGAGCCCGCCGCCCGTCGCCTCGAGCGCGCCCGCGCCGGTGGCCTCGGCGCCGAAGGGCGACCCGAAGAAGCTCGGCGCCGTGTGCAAGTCGGACTCCGATTGCGGGGGCTACTACTGCGTCCTCGGCTTCAACGGCGCCACGTTCACGAAGACCGGTCACTGCGGCGCGAATCAGCCCATCTACGAAGGGCGCCCGCTCGTCGCCGAGGGCCGCGTGCACGTCGCCTCCACCGTCGGGAGCGGCTCGGATTGTCCCGATTTGGTACGATGGCGCGAGGCCGCGCTCGAAGAGCACGCCAGCATCGCTGCGTTCGCACGGACGGTGTGCGAGCTCGTCGCGCTCGGAGCCCCGGCGTGGCTGCTCGAGGCGACGTCGCGTGCGATGTCCGACGAGATCCGTCACGCCGAGGACTCGTTCGCTTGGCTCGCCCGGCTCGGCGGCGGTGAGCTCCGCGCCGGGCCGCTCCCGGCGGCCGTGGCCCCGCTCCGGACCGGGCCGGACGCACCCGCAGAGCTCTTCCGGGACGTCTTCCGGGGCGGAGCGATCGGCGAGACGCTCGCCGCAGCGCGCGCCGACGTGCGCGCGGAGGCGGCGCCGACCCCCGAGCTCGCCGCCTTCCATCGGGGGATCGCCGAGGACGAGGCGCGCCATGCGGCGCTCGCGTTCCTGACCCTCGATTGGCTCGTGGCGACGCATCCCGCGCTCGCGGCGGTGCGCACGGACGAGATCGAGGCGTGGCGGCGCACGGCCGACGCCGACGCGCGCGCGCTGATCGAGCCGCTGCTCGCCGCGCCGCGCGTGACCGCGCCTTCGTGAGCTTGGCCGCTGCACTCCACGTCCCGTCGAAGCGGAGCTACGATGAGATCGATGGGCTCGATGCAGCATGTGCCTCCCGATCCGCTTCGGTTCGATTCGTACGATCCGGAGTGGGACTTGGGCCAATCGTCGCGGCATCTCAACCTGTGCATCCTCTTGCGCGAGCTGCTCCTCCGCGCGGTGACGCAGAACGATACCGTCGGCATGGATGCCTTCACGTTCTTCGACGCGAAGGATCCGGCAAAGAAGTGCGCGCCCGACGCGTTCGTGAAGCTCGGCGTTCCGTACGCCAGCTTCGACTCGTGGCAAACGTGGCACGCAGGCGCGCCGGAGCTCTGCGTCGAGATCCTGAGCCCAAGCGATACGAAGGAGAAGCTCACGCAGGACGAGAAGCTCGTCGCGTTCGAAGCGATGGGCGTTCGCGAGGTCGTCTTCTTCGATGTCGATGCACCCCCAGGCTCACGACTGCGCGCGTGGGACCGCGTCGGTACCTAGCTCGTGAGTCGTGTCGTGACCGACGAGCGCACTCCGGTGAAGGCGCTGGGCCTTTGGTTCCACGTCGGTCCCATCGCCGACGAGCCCGTCGGGCTGTTCATCGCCGATGAGACGGGCGTCGATCGCGTTCTCTCGAACAGCGAAGCGCGCATCGTCGCCGAGGAAGGTCGTCGCCTCTTCGAGGCGAAGTGGATCGCGGCCGAAGAGGCTCGGCGTGCCGCGGAAGCGGCTCGGCGTGCCGCGGAACGGGCGCGCAACGTCGAGGCGGAGGCGCGCGCGGTCGCCGAAGCTCGGGTGCGCGAGCTGGAAGAGCTGCTGCGCGGGAAGGCGTAGATCCGATCGCCGAGGTGGCGAGCGTCGTGTCACGCGGGTGGGCGTCACGAGAGTTGCGCCTCGTATCGGAGTCGAACCGATCTCGCTACATCGACAGTGGAGCCGCGACACCGGTCGCGTCACGAGGCAACGAAGGCCACCGACGCAGGAGCGCCGCGGAAACGGACAGTGGCGAGCTCACGCCCGCGGGGCGAGCGCCACGATCTCGTCGATCACCGCCCGCACCGTGCGGCTTCGCGTCGCGGACGCGGGGTAGAGGAGCGAGAAGCGCCGCGTCCGCCCCGCGTGCGCCTCGAGCACCGGCACGAGCTCCTTCCTCGCGAGCTCGCCCGCGACCATGAAGTCGTAGGTCTGGAAGATCCCCTCTCCGGCGCGCGCGAGCGCGATGCCCGCGTTCGGATCTTCGGCGCACCGGTAGCGCGCCGCCGGGACGAGCTCGCGCGCGGGGGCAGCGAGGAGCCACGGGAGCACGCGACCGGTCCGCGGCATGACGAACGCGATCAGGTCGTGCGCGGCGAGGTCGTCCACCGTGCGCGGGCGACCCTTGCGCGCGAGGTACGCCGGGCTGGCGAAGAGCCCCTGCCGGAAATCGCCGAGCTTCCGGACGACCAGGCTCGCGTCGTGCGCGGTGCCCATCCGGATGGCGAGATCGAAGCCTTCGGCCACGAAGTCGACGTTCTGGTTCGAGACTTGGACCTCGAGCTCCACCGTCGGGTGCCGCTGCGCGAAGCCGCCGAGGCGCGGGAGGAGCAGGTGCAACCCGTACGTCGTGCCCACGCTCAGGCGCACGATCCCGCCTTCGCGCCCGGCGCCCTCGGCGAGCCCGCGCTCGGCATCGGCGAGGAGGCCGAGCGCCTGGGCGCACTTCGCGTAGTAGTTGGCGCCCGCGGTCGTCGGAGAGAGCGCACGGGTCGTCCGGCGGAAGAGCGCCGTCCCGAGCGCTTGCTCGAGCCGAGCCACCGAGCGGCTCACGGCGGCCGGGGTCACGTGGAGCGCCTTCGCCGCGCGCGTGAAGCTCCCCGTCTCGTAGGTCCGGCAGAAGGCCACGAGGTTCGGCAGCGTGCTCTCGATCGGCGTGCTCATTGATTACATTGAATCACAACTGATTCATTACATCGTGTCCTACCGCATCGAGCCGCGCGGAGGCATCTTCGGAGGCGTCGAGGGCGAGCTGCCCTCTCCCGAAAGGAACGTCCCATGTCCACGAAGAAGAAGATCCTCATCGCGCTCACCAGCCACGACGTGCTCGGCTCGACCGGCAAGCCGACCGGTGCCTACCTGGCCGAGCTCACGCACGCTCACGCCGTCTTCGTCGCGGCCGGCTTCGACGTGGACTTCGTCTCCATCCGCGGCGGCAAGGTCCCGCTCGACGGCGTCGATCGGAAGGACCCCGCGAACGCCGCGTTCCTCGACGACGGGACCGCCCTCGCCGCCCTCCACGCGTCGAAGCGACCCGGCGAGGTCGATCCGAGCGCGTACGCCGCCATCTACTACGCCGGGGGTCACGGCACGATGTGGGACTTCCCCGGCGACGGTGCGCTCGCGAACGTCGCTGGCCGGATCTACGACCGAGGCGGCGTGGTCGGTGCGGTTTGCCACGGTCCCTCGGGCTTGCTCGAGGTGAAGCTCTCGAACGGAGCGCGGCTCGTGGCGGGGAAGAACGTCGCGGCGTTCACGAACGAAGAAGAAGCGGCCGTCGGGCTCACCGACGTCGTGCCGTTTCTCCTCGCCGATGCGCTCCGCGAGCGTGGCGCCGTCCACGCGCCTGCCGCCAAGTGGGCGAAGCAAGTCGTCGTCAGCGAGCGGCTGGTGACGGGGCAGAACCCGGCTTCGGCGGCGGGCGTGGCGGAGGCAATGCGAGATCTGCTGCGCGCGCAAGCGTGATAGTTCGGATAGGTGGCTCTCGCCGAAGGCAACGCCGATGTCGTCCCCACGCGGTACCCCGGTGCCGCGTGGGCTCGGCTCGTCCTTTTCGCGCTGATCGGGATCGCGCCCGCGCCGGTGATGGTGGTGGGGCTCCTCGGGATCGACCTGGCGGAGCTCCTCGACGCCAATCACGATCTGGATGTCGCGATCCTCGTCGTCGCGGTGCTCGTGTTCGTCGCGTCGATCGTACTCCCGCTCGTGTGCCTGAAGATGCGCGATCCCGGGCCTTCGCGGATCGTCATGGACGACACGGGCATCACCGAGTGGGACGGGGACGACGTCCGAACGGCGTTCCCATGGGCGGGCGCCAGCGTGTTCGTCCTTCAGACGCGGATCGTCCAGCGCGGCGGCGGCTACGGCTACGTCGGCGGCGTCACGATCTCCGCGCTCTCCGAGCGCGGTCACGCGATCAACGTCGGTTGGGGCCGCGGACGCATGCCGGCCGAGGCGCGTCGCCGCCGCATGTGGAGCGGGAACGAGTTCCCGACCTCGGTCGTGCTCGCGAAGGCGAGCGGCGGCGCACGGCAGCTCCCCGAGCCCGTGCTCGATCCGCGCGACCGGCGGCGTGGGCTCTTCGTCTTCGCCCGAATCCTCGGTCTCCTCTACCTCGCCGCCATCGGCGCCGGGATCGCGCAGGCGACGAACGATCTCGGGGGGAGCGGCGCCCAGCTGACCGGCGCGCTCTTCTTCCTCGCGGGGCTCTTGATGGCGCTGCGGTCGCTCCGCCCGATCGTCGAGAACGTTCGGGTAGGGCGCGAGGCCGCGCTCGGGCGCGGGGCGGTCCCCGTCACGTTCGGCGGCGATGCGGGGGGCGGGTACGCGCGCGCCACCGACGCCCACGGGCGCCCGCTGATCCTCGATCTCAGCGCGGCTCCTCCGCACCCGGACGCGTGGGTCACCACGCGCCCGAGCAAGGCGTGGGTCGTCCTCGACGCGGGCGCCAGCGCCGGCGCGGGCTACCGCGACGCCGCGCAGCAACGCGTTCGCTTCGTCGAGACCGAGCGTGATCGGCGCGAGCACCGCCGGATCCTCTGGGCGAATCGGATCGAGATCGCCGCGCGAATCTTCGTTGCCGTGTTGCTCGTGACGGAGAGTATCGTCCTCCTGGCCGGGAAGCAGGTGCACTGAGATGAAGCTCGTTCCTTGTCGTGAGTGCAGTCGTCACGTTCGGCTCGGAGATGCGTGCGCGTTCTGTCGGCGCGCGCGCGCTCGGAGCGCCGGGCTCGCCGTCGGCGTCACGCTGTCGGCCGTCCTCGCGGTCGCGGCGTGCGCGCGGGAGACGCAGGCTCCCGTCGTGATCGATCCCAAGCCGGCTCCGACCGAGACCGAGCCCGTGCCCGACGTCCCCGACGATGCCGGGCTCCTCGCGGACGCATCGCCCACGGCGAGCGCGAGCAACGGCGGAGCCACGCCGCCCCGCCCGACGGCGAACCCGCGCCCGCGTCGTGGTGAGCCGCGGCCGCACCCCACGGACGAGCCGCAGCCCGTGCCGCTCTACGGCGGGCCGCCGCCGCCGCTCGAGGGCGAGATCGTCTGAGCGCGGGCACGCGCCGAAATCGCGCTATGGTGGTGAAGAGTGCGTTCCGTTCGTGGCGTTCTCCTGGCGCTCGTGTTGCTGAGCTGTGGCGACGGCGGTGACGTCCCGCTCGCCGACGCATCGAGCGACGCCGAGCCTCGTCGCGACGGCTCGCCGAGCGACGATGCGTCCGTGACCGATGCCACCAACGACGTCGTCGACGCGGGGGTGCCCGTGCGCTACGGCCAGCTCGTGGCCACGTCGGTCCACAACTCCTACGACCGCGACGAGCCGATCTTCGATCAGCTCGCGTTCCACCGGATCCGCAGCGTCGAGGTGGACCTGCACGACGGCAAGACGCTCCGCCCCACGCTCGACTTCGACTGGTACGTCTATCACGCCGACGCGCCGGGCTTCCGGAGCACCAGCTGCGACCGGTTCTCCGACTGCCTCGACGAGATCGCAGCGTTCGAGCGCGCCGTACCGAAGCACGAGGTGCTGACGGTCTTCGTCGACCTCAAGGACGACCTGGCCGGAACGCACGACGCGAAGGCGCTCGACGCGCTCATCGCCGCCCGGATCGGTCCTTCGGTCTTCCGGCCCTCCGATCTCGGCGCCGCCTGCGGCGGGGCCAAGGACCTGCGCGGCGCCGTCACGGGGAGCTGCGCTTGGCCGACGCTCGATGCGCTCCGCGGGCGCACCCTCTTCGTGCTCACCGGCGGGAGCTCGTGCGACGGCCAAGGCAAGCTCGCGGCGTACGCGGGGGCGACGGGCCTTTCGCCGGTCGCGTTCATCGCTCCTTCGATCGAGGACGCGTGCCCCTACTCGGCCTACGCGGCGCAGAAGAACGTCGTCTTCTACAACATGGATCTCCCCCACGCCGGCGCGGCGGCCCAAGTTCGGAGCGCGGGCTTCGTGGGGCGCGTGTACAAGGGGGGCCTCGGCGGTGGGCTCGATGCCCAAGTCGATTGGGACGAAGCCAAAGCCGATGGGGCGCACCTCCTCGCGACGAACAAAGTGAACGCGTTCCAAGATCCTTGGTCGACGACGATGCAGGCGAAGGGCTTCCCGTTCGGTTGCGCGGGCGGCTGCGCGCTCCCCGCGAGCGAGCTCGGGCGCACGGTCGGCGTCGACGTTCGCTCGGGTGACATCGACGGGATCGTCGACTCGTGCGTCTTCCTCCACGAGACCGTCACCGTGAGCGCAACGTGGGAGGTCGCGCTCGCGACGCCGAGCTCGCACGTCGAGGAGTGGGCCAAGGGCTGCCTGATGGTGCGCTCCTCGCTCGCCGCGGGGAGCCCGTACTTCGCGGTGTGTCGCCCAGCCGACGTGCACCCGCTCCGCGTCCAATACCGGACCACCTTGAACGGTCCGACGACCAAGCTCGAGATGGCGCCGCGGCCCGAGTGGAACGACGAGAGCATCTTCTACGCGCGCCTGACGGTGAACGGCACGAACGTCAGCGGCCAGGGCTCCACCGACGGCAAGAGCTGGAGCACGATCGGGCAAGCCACGCTCGCGCAGGCGCCGCAGCTCCAGGGGATCGCGGCGAGCGGCCACGACAGCGCACTCCCGGTGAGGTTCCTGTTCGTCGAGCCGACACGCAAGGAGGGGAGCACCAACATCCCCTTCACCGCCGCGGGCGCGAAGAAGATGTGCCTCGGCGCCTGTCCCATCCAGTCTGCGTTCGACGGAGTCGTGCCATGAGCGTGAACGAAACCCTGATCGCGCGCGCCAAGGACGGCGATCGCGCTGCGCTCGAGGAGCTCCTCGCCGAGGTCGCTCCGATGGTGCACCGCTTCGGCGTCCGCATGTGCAAGAACGCGCACGACGCGGACGACGTCTTGCAGGACACGCTGATCAACCTCGTCGATCACCTCGGTGACTTCGAGGGGCGGTCGTCGCTGTCGAGCTGGGTCTTCACGCTCGCGCGGACCGCGTGCGCGCGCCGCCGGCGGGGCCTCAAGAACCGACCGCCCGTCGACGATGCGCACCTCGCGCACACGGCCGCCGGCGAGCCGTCTCCCGAGGAGGGCGCGGCGAGCCACGAGCTCGAGCGGGCGTTCGCGAGCGCGCTCGAGGGCCTGTCGGACGAGTACCGCGAGGTGATTCAGCTCCGCGACGTCGAGGGCCTGACCGCGCCGGAGACCGCCGAGGTGCTCGGCATCGGCGTCGACGCGGTGAAGAGTCGCCTTCACCGCGCGCGCGATGCGCTGCGCACGGCGCTCGCGCCGCTCCGCGAGGCTCCGCCGCCGACTTGTCCCGACGTCGCCGCGCTGTGGTCGGCCAAGCTCGAGGGCGATCTCAGCGCCTCGGACTGCGCCGCGATGGAGCAGCACCTCGAGGGGTGCCCGCGCTGCGCTGCCGCCTGCGACACGCTCCGGCGCGCGCTCGTCGCGTGCACGAACGCGCGCTCGAAGTCGGTGCCGCCCGAGGTCCAAGACCGGGTCCGCGCCGCGATCCGCGTCCTGTCCGAGCGCTGATTCGTAGCCGCGCCATTTTGCGGTGCAAAATGGGCTCTGGAGCATCAATCCAGGGCCCACGGCGGCTTTGGGCCTTGCATTTGTTGCGGCGCAACATAGAGTGTCCGGCGTCCGATGCTCTACGAGCTCTACGAGCTGCAGCGTGCCTTTCTGAACCCGATGTCCGCCTTCGCCCAGATGGGCGCGTGGGCGTGGGGGGAGACCCCGCTCGCGGCGCTGCCCTTCGCCGAGCGCATCGCCGCCGGCTACGAGCTCTTCGCGCGCGTGGGTCGCTCCTACGAGAAGCCCGAGTTCGGGCTCGGGGAGACCGTGCTCGC
This sequence comes from Polyangiaceae bacterium, assembly GCA_044224495.1. Taxonomy (GTDB): domain Bacteria; phylum Myxococcota_A; class Polyangia; order Polyangiales; family Polyangiaceae; genus JBGAKG01. Next base: position 56,666 of record JBGAKG010000037.1, read on the forward strand.
GAGCGGCGAGACGGCGCGCGTGACCGAGCGCATCGTCGTCGACGAGCCGTTCTGCAAGCTCGTTCGCTTCGAGCGCACCGGCGCCCCGGCCGACGATCCGGTCGTCCTGCTCGTGGCGCCGCTCTCGGGCCACCACGCGACGCTCCTCCGCGACACGGTGAAGCAGCTGCTCCCCGATCACGACGTCTACGTCACCGACTGGGTGGACGCGCGGCTCGTTCCCCTCTCGGCGGGGGCGTTCCACCTCGCCGACTACGTCGCGTACGTGACGAAGTTCATCCGCCGGCTCGGGCCGAACGTCCACGTCGTGTCGGTGTGCCAGCCCACCGTGCCGGTGCTCGCGGCGATCTCGCTGATGGCGACGGCCGGCGATCCGAAGCTCCCGCGCTCGATGACGCTGATGGGCGGTCCGATCGACACGCGGAAGAGCCCCACCGCGGTGAACGCGCTCGCCACCGAGAAGCCGTACGAGTGGTTCGAGCGCAACGTCATCTGCAAGGTTCCGTCGGAGTACCCGGGGTACCTGCGGCGCGTCTACCCGGGGTTCCTGCAGCTCGCGGGGTTCGTCGCGATGAACCCGAGCAAGCATGCGCGCTCGCACTGGGATTACTACAAGGATCTCGTCCAAGGGGATCTCGAGAGCGCGGCCGCGCACCGGCGCTTCTACGACGAGTACAACGCGGTCCTCGACATGCCGGCGGAGTATTACCTGGACACGATCAAGGTCGTCTTCCAGGACCACCTGCTCCCGCGCGGCCGTTGGCACGTCGGCGGCGTGCGCGTCGCGCCCGAAGACATTCGCGGCGTCGCGCTCTTCACGATCGAGGGCGAGCTCGACGACATCTCCGGCAGCGGCCAGACGCACGCGGCGCACGAGCTCTGCAGCGGGCTCTCGCCCGCGGCGAAGGAGCAGCTCACGGCGCCGGGCTGCGGTCACTACGGGATCTTCAGCGGGCGGCGCTGGCGCGAGGTGATCCATCCGCGCCTCCACGCGTTCATCCGAAAGCACGGAGCGGAGCGATGATCGACGCGAATCGGGGAGAGTTCTTGAACGGGCGGCGGGCGCTGGTCACGGGGGCGGCGTCGGGGATCGGGTTGGCGGTGGCGCGCGCGCTGGAGGCCGCCGGCGCCGACGTGATCATGAGCGACATCCAGCGCGATCTGCTCGAAGAGGTCGCGGCGGGCGTCCCGCGCGCGCGCGCGATCGTCGCCGATCTCGCGTCGCGGGAGTCGCTCCACGCGCTCGCGCGCGAGGTCGGTGACGTGGACATCCTCGTCAACAACGCCGGGCTCCAACACGTGCGCCCGGTGGAGGAGTTCGAAGAAGCGAAGTGGGACTTGCTCCTCGCGACGATGCTCACCGCCCCGTTCCTCCTCGTGCAGCGCTTGCTCCCGGGGATGTTCGCGCGCGATTGGGGGCGGATCGTGAACGTGGGCTCCGTGCACAGCCTCGTCGCGTCGCCGTACAAGTCGGCGTACGTGTCGGCGAAGCACGGCTTGATGGGCTTCACCAAGTCGGTCGCGCTCGAGGCCGCAGCGCGCTCCCCTCACGTCACGGTGAACACGGTGTGCCCGTCGTACGTGCGGACGCCGCTCGTCGAGCGACAGATCGCGGATCAGGCGCGCGTGCACCGCATCAGCGAGGAAGAGGTCACCGCGCGCGTGCTCCTCGAGCAGAACGCGCAGAAGCGCTTGATCGAGCCCGACGAGGTCGGCGCATGCGTCGCGTTCCTCTGCTCGCGGGCGGCGTCCTCGATCACCGGCGCAGCTTTTGCGATGGACGCGGGCTGGCTCGCGCACTGATTGCGCAGAAAAAACGAAGGCGGGAGGGCTGTGGCATGCTGCCCCGCCCGAGCGCGCGTGTTAAATTGATGCCCATTCTTCTGCAGGGTGGGCATGGGAATCACGAAGCCGGACGCGTACGCGATCCATGATGCCGAGGGTGCGCCGCTCGCGAGCGAGGGCCTCGCCGCGCTGTTCGGAGAAGACGCTCCGCGTTGGTCGGAGAGCCAGTGGAGCGAGCGCGGGCTCGCGCTCGGTGGGGAGCGCGTCGTGGTCGCGCCTCGGTCCGGAGACTCCGTCGAGGTGACGACCACCGAGCTTCGCGGTCCCGACGGGGCCGGTCGCGGCAAGCTCAGTCTCTTCCGGGTCACGCGAGAGGTTTCGCCACCGAGCGCGGAGCCTGCCCTCACGCGTCTCATCGACGCGCTCCCGATCGGCGTCTTGATTCGGCACGAGCGCGAGCTTCGCCACGTGAACCCTTCGTTCGCGCGGACCGCCGGCGCGTCCGATCCGCGGGAGCTCCTGGGCCGCGACATCTTCGCGCTGATCCACCCGGACGACCGCGAAGCGACGATGGCGCTGTTCTCGCGCCCGAGCTCTGCCCACGAAGGGACGGAGCTCCGAATCCTCCGCCGCGACGGCAAGACCGCGATCGTCGCGCTGTCGAGCGGCGTGCGCCTCCAGTTCGAAGGGCAGCCCTGTCACCTTCGGATCGCGGTCGACGTCAGCGAGCAACGACGGCTCGAGTCCCAGCTCGTCGTGTCGGATCGGATGGCGGGCATCGGTCTCCTCGCGGCGGGCATCGCCCACGAGATCAACAACCCGCTCGCGGCGGCGCTCGCCAACGTGGATCTGGCGCTCGAGAGCGAGGACCAGGAAGACGTCGCCGCGCGGCTTCGGCGCGTCCGCGAGGCCTTGGACCGCGCGCGCGTGATCGTACGCGACCTGAAGCTCTTCTCTCGCTTGGAGGAGGAGATCGTCGAGGACGTCGACGTGCATCGCGTGATCGACTCGGCGGCGCGGGTGGCGCGGCTGGAGATCGAGGGTCGCGCGAAGCTGGTGAAGGACTACGGCGCCGTACCCAAGGTGCTCGGGAGCGAGAGCCGGCTCGGGCAGGTCTTCCTCAACCTGCTCGTGAACGCGGCGCAGGCGATTCCACCGGGAGCGGCTTCGACGAACGAGATTCGCATCCGCACCGCGGTCGAGCCTTCGGGGCGCATCGTCATCGACGTGACCGACACCGGGGCCGGCATGTCGCGGGACACGCTCGCGCACATCTTCACGAGCTTCTTCACGACGAAGCCGGCCGGCGAAGGAACGGGGCTCGGGTTGCCGATCAGCCAGCGGCTCGTCACCGCGATGGGGGGCGACATCCAGGTGGAGAGCGAGGTGGGCCGGGGGACGCGCTTCCGTGTCTCGCTCCGCGCCGGAAGTGGCAAGCCGTCCGCCCCGCGCGTCCCCGCCGTCACCGGCCCCTCGGCGCAGCGGGCGCGGGTTCTCGTGATCGACGACGACCGGCAGATCCTCGAGGCGATCCAGCGCGGGCTCGACGACGAGCACGACGTCATCGCGTTCGCGAGCGCCGCGGACGCGTTGGTGCACCTCCGGAGCGCAGAGCCCTACGACGTGGTCCTCTGCGACATGATGATGGCGGGGATGTCGGGGGTCGACTTCCACGCGGCGGTGAGCGCGGAGCTCCCGGCCCTGGCGTCGCGGATCGTCTTCCTGACTGGCGGCGCCTACACCCAGCGCGCGCGCGAGTTCCTCGATCGGACGCCGAACGCGAAGCTCGAGAAGCCCTTCGGCCTCGCCGCCCTCCGTGATTTCATTCGCGCTCGGGTCGCTGTGCGCGGCGCGTGACTTTCCGGCGCGGGACCGGTACCACGGAGGTGCGGGAGGCCCTCGTGAAGAAGACCAAGAAGAAGGCTGCGCCGAAGAAGGCTGCGCCGAAGAAGAAGCCGGTCGTCGCGAAGAAGAAAGCCGCGCCGGCCAAGAAGAAGGCTGCGCCGAAGAAGGCTGCGCCGAAGAAGGCTGCCGCGCCGAAGAAGGCTGCCGCGCCGAAGAAGGCTGCGCCGAAGAAGGCGGCTGCGCCGAAGAAGGCGGCTGCGCCGAAGAAGGCTGCGCCGAAGAAGGCGGCTGCGCCGAAGAAGAACGACACCACCGCGCTCGGGACCACGATCCTGCGCGCCCTCACGCTGGCGATGGTGGCGGACGCGGAGATTGCCCCGTCCGAAGCCGCCGTCATCGTGCGCTTCTCGAAGGAGCCGCTGTTCGACGGGATCGACGTCCAAGCCGTCGTGTCGGACACGATCCGCACCTGCGTCCAGGACAGCCCCACGGCTGCGCTCCGCCAGATCGCTGCGGGGCTCACCAGCGCGGAGGAGCGGGAGATGGCGTTCTCCAGCTGTCTGGCGGTGGCCGTGACGGACGGCAAGATCACCGCGTCCGAGCTCCGCATGCTCGAGGCGGTTCGCGCCGCGCTGGACATCCCGCGCGAGCGCGCGCTCGTCCTCGCGGGCCCGGCCGCCGCGATCTTCGCCTGACCGGCGCTCCGCGCTGACGTAACATCGCGCCCGAATCGGAAGGACGCGAGGTTTCGCATGTGCGGAGTGATTGGTCTCGTCTGTGAGCGCACGCGTGGCGATCTGGGTCAGGTCGCCGCCGAGCTCTTGAAGACGCTGGAGTACCGCGGCTACGACTCCACCGGAGCCGCCATCCAAGGCGACGGTGACGACGTCGTCCTGCGCAAGGGCGTCGGCGCGCCGTCGTTGATGGTCGACGAGCTCGGGATCACGAAGCTCGGTGGCCGGCTGTTCTGCGGTCAGGTGCGGTGGGCCACGTTCGGTGCCGTGACCGACGCGAACTCGCAGCCCCACGTCGTGCGGTGCAAGACGTTCTTGTATGGTGCACACAATGGGAACGTCACGAACTGCGACGACCTGAAGGCGTGGCTCGTGTCCGAGGGCCACGCCGTGCTCTCCGACAACGACGGCGAGATGGTCGTGCACACCGTCGAGCACTTCTTCGCGCGCGAGGTCGCGCACGTGGCTCCGAACGATCCGCTCGCGCGCAAGGGCGCGATGCGGGCGGCGCTGCTGCTCGCGGCCAAGAAGCTCGAGGGGTCCTTCGCCGCGGTGATCGTCGATCCCGTCACGCGGACGATGTGGGCGATCAAGCAGGGCTCCAGCCTGTACTTTGGCGTCGGAGCGGACGCGGCGGGTGGGCGCTTCGCGATTGCGTCGTCGGACCTCTCGTCGGTGCTCAAGCTCACGCGGGTCGTGATCCCGATCACGGAGGGCGAGTTCGTCGAGTACGACCCGGGCCACCACCAGATCCACGCGATCGTCGATCGTCGCGCGCCGGACGGAGCGGTGAAGGTGCGAGCCGGCGAGCCCATCGCGCGCGAACCGGTGCGGAGCCGTCTCCGCGCCAAGGACACCGCGCTCGTGCCGCCGTTCGAGACGTTCATGGATCAGGAGATCAGCGCTCAGGCCGAGGCTGCTCGCGACGTGATCACGTCGTTCGTCGGCGGCTCCGAAGCCGCGCGCGCGGTCGGTACGCGGACGCTCCCGGCGACGGTCGTGACCCGGCTCGACGCGCTCCGCGATCAGTACGACGACGAGCGCATGAAGCAGCTCTTCCACGAGCTGGTCGATCAAGACGACTTTCGGCGGCTGCTCGCCGATGCACCGCCGGTCGTGGAGCGCTCGGCCCATCTCCACTCGTCGGAGGCCGGCTTCTTCACCGACCTGATGGCGATGGCGCGGGACGCTGCGGACACCAAGGCCGTTCGTCTTCTCGACGCCTACCTCGAGGCGGAGGAGTCGCGCGAGTGGGCGAGCTCCGTGAAGCGCTTCGGCGACGCCTGCCTCGAAGCCGTCGAGCGGCGGGGACGCATCTACGTGCTCTCGTGCGGCAGCTCGTACCACGCGGCCAAAGCGGCCAGCCTCTTCTTCAACGAGCTCGCGCGGGTCGAGCTCACGCCGATCCTCCCGGGCGAGTTTCGCGGCCAGTCGGCGAGCTCGCTCGCCGATGGCGACCTCGTGATCGCGGTCAGCCAGAGCGGCGAGACGAAGGATCTCATCGACGTCCTTAACGACGTGATCGCGTCGCGGCGCAAGGTCGGGCGGATCGCGCTCGTCAACAACGTGAACTCCACGCTGGCGCAGGAGAAGGCCGAGCTCGTCATCCCGCTCCGCTGCGGTCCCGAGATCGCGGTGCCGGCGACGAAGAGCTTCATGAACCAGATGGTGCTCTTCTACTGCCTCGCGCTGCACCTCGCGGAGCGGCGCGCCGACCCGGCCGACGCGAGCGCGCTCTCGCGGCGGCGCGAGCTCCTGCCGAAGCTGCCGGAGCTCGTGCGCGAGACGGTCGCCGCGACCGACGCCGATCTCGAGGTCGCCGCCGAGCTCCTCTACCTGTGCCCGAGCATCCACCTCCTGGCGACGCGCTTCTCCGCGATCGCGAAGGAAGGCGCGCTCAAGATCCGCGAGGTCGTGCTGAACCACACCGAGGGCTTCGAGGCCTCGGAGTTCAAGCACGGGCCCAATACCATTTTGGGATTCAACACCGTGCTCGGGCCGCAGGGCGTGGACCACATGCTCAAGCGCCTGGGCCACACGCTCCGCGAGTTGGTCGGGAGCGCGCGCGCGGCGGGGCTGCCGGCGGATTCGGTTCAGCGCCTGATCCAAGCCGCGACCGACGGCATCTTCTCGCCGACGGCGACCTCCTTCTCGCTCAGCGACGCCGAGCGCGCGCTCTTCGAGAAGACCGTGGTTCGCTCCGACCTGCTCGACGAGCTCTACGCGGACTATCCGCTCCTCTACGTCACCGGTCCGGACGAGCGCGACGTCGCGCTCACCGTCTCGCAGATCAACACCCACAAGATCCGCGGAGCCTGCACCGTCGTCATCGCCGAGGATCACCCCGCCCTTCGCGGCGCGGCGGCGAAGGCGCCGGTCGACAACCCGTCCTACCGCTCCGTCTACGTCGCGCTGCCGCGCACGGACGACACGCTGATGGCGATGTTCTCGGCGACCGTCGCGCTCCAGCGGCTCGCCCTCAAGATGAGCGTCCTCAAGAAGAGCTACCTCGATCGGCTCGGCGTCGCGGACCACGGGGTCCACCCCGACGTGCCCAAGAACGTGAGCAAGTCGATCACGGTCGATTGATGCCCGTGCCGGCTCAGGTCGGCGCGTCGACCGCGAGCGGCGCGTGCTCGGGCGGCAAGCTCGCGCGCAGCTCTTCGAGGAGCTCGGTGCGCCGCGCCCGCAGGCTCGGATCGTCCCACCGGTTCTCCAGCTGGTGCGGATCCTCGCGCGTGTCGTAGAGCTCGCCTTCGCTCCCGTCGAAGCGGGGGAGCTCCTGGCCGCGGAGCCAGATCGCGCCGTAGACGGGGAAGCGACCCCCGCGGTCGCTCGTGCTCTTGCCGTAGGCGGTGCAGATGAAGCGGTCGGTGGTGATCGTGCGGAGGTGCATGCCGACCTTGGAGAACTGGCTGTCGAAGGTCGTGAGCACGGCGCGTCGATCGCTCTCGGGAAGCGTCGGCAAGATTGCGCCTTCGTTGCCCGGAGGCGCCTCGATCCCCGCGATCGACGAGAACGTGGCGGCGAGATCGACGAGCCCGACGGGGTCTTCGATCTGAGCGGGCGCCACGTTCGCGCTCGGTGCAGGTCGCCAGATCAGGGGGACGCGCATCAGCGCATCCACGTGGTACGGGCCCTTGAAGAAGAGCCCGTGATCGCCCTGGAGCTCGCCGTGGTCCGACGTGAAGACGATGTCGGTGTCCTCGAGCCGGCCGAGCGCGCGCAGCTTCTCGACGATCGACCCGAGCGCCTCGTCGACGAGCTCGTTCTCGACGTGGATCATCGCGATCATCTCGCGGAGCTGATCGTCGGTGAGCGCACCCGGGCGAAACGCGATCGGACCGCCCTCGGGGTTGTGGTAGCGGCCGTCCCACCAGAGCTTCCAGTGACGCGGCTTCTTCGCGAGCGCAGCTTCGATCGCGGCGCGCGAGCGCGGGCGACCTTCGGGGAGCGGGACGTCGCGCCAGTCGATCCGGGCGAGCACTTCGTCGAGCGGCGGATCGAACGGGTGATGCGGATCGGGGAAGCTGACCCAACAGAAGAACGGCTCGTCGCGCGGGATGCCCTCGAGCCAGCTCCGCGTGCGGTTCGCAATCCAGTCGGTGTGGTAGTGCTCGCGCGGGACGCGGTTGTGCTTCACCTCGGGCGCGCCGGTGTCACCGCCGCCGGCGCCGGTGAGCACGCCCGCGAAGCCCATCACGTCGTCCGGGTGCTCGTGCCGAAGCCACGCCGCGTAGTGGTGGCCGCCGAGCGGCCCGTGCGTCGCGAGCTCCACGTGCTCGAAGCCGCGCCACGGCCCGAGCGAGCCCTCGGCGGCGAGGCGGTTCTCGGGGAAGCGAAGCCACGGATCGAGGTGCGGCTCGAAGTGCGCCTTCCCGAGGAGCGCCGTGCGATAGCCCGCGCGGCGGCGGAGCCAGTCCGCGACGTTGGGTGCGCTCTCCGGGAGCGAGATGCCGTTCGAGACGACGCCGTGCGTGAGCGGGTGCTGCCCGGTGAGCATCGTCGAGCGCGACGGCATGCACGTCACGTTCTGGACGTTCGCGCGCCGATAGACGAGACCCGAGCGGCCGAGCGCGTCGATGACGGGGGTCCGGGCGAGGGTCCCGCCCGTGATGCCGAGCGCATCGTGGCGCTGTTGATCGACCGTGACGAAGAGGATGCTGCGCCGCTTGCGCCCCGCCGCGCGAGCGCGCCCGCTCTCCAGCGCCGACGCGCTCTCCGCGAGGCGCTCCGCCTGCGCTTCCTCGAGCGCGCGCCGATCGAGCCGTGACCGGAGCGCCCGCACCGCGAACAGGCCGGACGTGACGCCGAGGAACGCGCGGCCAGCGCGCCGATCGAACGACATGGCCGGGAGACTAGCATCGGCCGCGAGAAAGCGGCGTACCATCGGGGGATGACGACGAACGCCCTCGAGCTGAGCACCATCCAGGTGCGTCGCGATCCGACCAACCCGCGCATCGGTCGGCTACTCCTGAATCGCCCCGAGCGCTTCAACGCGATCAACGACGAGATGCCGCGCGAGATCCGGCGCGCGGTCGAGTGGGCGACCGACGATCCCAAGATTCACGTCATCGTCGTCGAGGGCGCGGGGAAGGGGTTCTGTGGCGGGTACGATCTCGCGGCGACGGCGCAGCAGACGATCGATCACCCGTGCCAGCAAGAAGCGCACCCGTGGGACCCGATGGTCGACTACGCGGCGATGAAGCGGAACACGGAGGACTTCATGAGCCTCTGGCGCTGCCCGAAGCCGACGATCGCGAAGGTCCACGGCGCGGCGGTGGCGGGCGGGAGCGACATCGCGCTCTGCTGCGATCTGCTCGTCATGGCCGACGACGCGAAGATTGGCTACATGCCGACGCGCGTGTGGGGTTGCCCGACGACGGCGATGTGGACGTATCGGCTCGGGCCGCTACGCGCGAAGCAGATGATGTTCACCGGGGACGTGATCCTCGGGAAGCAGGCGGCGGAGTGGGGCCTCGCCAACCTGTCGGTCCCGGCGGAGAAGCTCGACGAAGAGACGATGCAGCTCGCTGCGCGCGTCGCGGGGGTCCCGCGCGGGCACCTCGCGATGCACAAGATGGTGGTGAACCAGGTGATGCTGAACATGGGGTTGGAGCAGACGCAGATGCTGGCGACGCTGTTCGACGGCATCACGCGCCACAACCCCGAGGGGCTCTGGTTCCGCCGCTACGCGCAGGAGAACGGCTTCAAGGCCGCGATCCAGTGGCGCGACGGTGGGCAGCCCATCCCCGAAGGGGACGACGCGCGCGCGAAGATCGCGGAGATCGAGGCGAAGCGGCGCGGTTGACCGGGGGGTGCGCGTCCCCTACGTGAAGCTCGATGGGGCGGGCGTTCTATTGGATGACGATTGCGTTCTGGACGACGCTCGCGCGTCGGCTCCGCCGGGGCCCGCTGCGTCCGACGTGGTCGTTCTCGTTCGAGGTGGTGATCCGCTACCTGCGGCTCGATTGGGAAGCCACGGAGCAGTGGGACTTCGCGCGGCTTCGCGCCGACGTGAACGGGCGACCGTACCCCGCGCCGTACGTGAGGAAGGTAGAGGTACGCGACGAGACGATCGGCGGCGTGCCGGTGCGGGGCTTTCGGCGGCCAACGGACCGCCGCGAAGGCGCGATCGTCTTCTTCCACGGCGGCTCGTGCGTGTACGGCTCGGCGAAGACGAGCCACGCGGACCTCATGGCGCGGCTCGCGCTCGAGACGGGGGTCGAAGTCTTCGGCGTCGAGTATCGCCTCGCGCCCGAGCACCCGTACCCCGCCCAGCGCGACGACGGGCTCGCCGTGTGGCGCGCGTTGGGCGAGCGCGGGATCGCGCGCGATCGAATGATCATCGCCGGTGACTCCGCCGGTGGGAACGTCGCGGTCGCAGTGTCCCTCGCGCTCGCGGCGGACGAGCGACCGAGCGCGATGGCGCTGCTCTCGCCGTGGTGCGACTTGGAGATGAAGGGGGCGTCGTTCGTCGAGAACGCCGAGTACGAGTTCGGAACGCGCGAAGGGCTCGTGCGCCACGCGGCGGCGTTTGCTGGCGCGATCCCGGTGGCGGACCCGCGCATCTCGCTCGTCCACGCCGACCTCGCCGGGTTGCCTCCTTCGCTCGTGCAGTGGGGCACGTGCGAGGTGAACCGCGACGACATCATCGCCTTCGCCGACGCGCTCGAGCGCGCGGGCGTGACCGTCACGCGCTCGCCGGCCGACGACATGGTGCACAACCCGGCGTTCTTCGCGCAGTACCACCCGAGCGGGGAGGCAGCGTTTCAGGCCGTGGCGAAGTTCGTGCGCGAACGGCTCGCTTGATTCGGAGCCGATGGCCGGATCACGGCGCGTCGCCGGATCGCTGGGCAATCCGAGCGAGGCGAGGGTCGTTCATCGTCAGGTTCAGTGCCTTCCCGAGCTCGGCCAGCTTCTTCCACTGGGTATCCCAGATCTGCCGGCGCTTTCCCCCGAGCCACTCGTCGGCGGTCGACGCGAAGAGAGCACGGGCGTCCTCCGCGCGCCCCATTCGGCGGAGCGTGTCGATGTGGAGGAGCTCCGCGAGGAGACCGTGGTCACCGTCGCGCACCGCGCATGGCACCAGCGCGAGCACCTCGTCGAAGCGACGCGCATCGAAGGCTTGCCTGGCGCGTCGGTGGGCCACGTGCGGCGGGAGCGCGAGCTCGACCGGAGCGCCGATCTGCAGCGAGGGCCCCATCGCGCTCGTCTCACCGGGCTCGTCGCCGAAGTGGAGCTCGCACCGTCCGACCCGAAGCGCGCCGGGCTCCTCGCGCGCCGCGGCGACCTGCGCGAGCGCACTCGCGTCGAGAGAGAGGCGCAACGTCGGTCGCTCCGCGGACCCGACGCGTTCGACCTGCGACGAAGCGCCTGGTTCGAAGACGAGCCGCGCCTGCGGCCCACTCACGCGGAGATGTGCGCCGCGCCCGACGCGCCGGAGCAGATGCTCGACGAAGCTCGCCCGCATGCGCGCAGGCTCGATCCAGACGACGTAGAGCTCCCGAGCGGCGTCGAGCTCCCAACGCAACGTCGGCACGGAGCGTCCTTCGCTGACGGGCAGGTCGGGCCGATCGGCGACATGGATCTCCTCGCGCTCGTGAACCGTGACGAGCCATTCGTCGGCTTCGCGGAGGCGATCGAGCACGACCTCCGTCGAGTGCCGAACACACGCCTCGGCTTCGTTCGCCGTGATGCCGACGCATTGCAGATAGGCGAGGCCGCCGTCGTCGAGCTCGCGGTCCGGGACGACCGCGACCGCGGTGAGCGGTGACCCCGGCGCGATCGGCGGATCGACGACGATGGTGTGCATCGCGGCCGGGACCTGCCGATCGTGCGCGATGCTGTGCGAGAGCCGTCGAAGAAGGTCGAGCGGCTCCGCGGGCGGCGTGTCGCTCGTCCGCGGGACGCGATAGGTGAGCTCGAGATCGAGCGCGGCCAATCCGTCCGTCACGTAGTGCCAGTGACCGGCGGGGTGGGGATACACGTGGACGAAGCGCAGCGCCTCGCCCTCCGGCATCGGAACGCTCCAGAAGCGGAAGTCGAGCGCGACGCTCTGCGCGTGCGTCACGATGTCGTCCTCGACGTCGCTGGGGTCGGTCGTCATCGGGCGGGCACGTGGATGCGATCCGCGCGCGTCAGTTGGGCCCTTGCACCGCGCACTTGCCGCCGGTGCAGCGGACGAACGGCACGTTGCAGCAGTCCGCGTCCTCGGCGCAGACCTCGCCCACTCCCTTGCAGGTGAGGTCGCCGCCGTCGATGCACTTGCCGTTGTCGCAGAAGCCCGAGCAGCACTCGAAGCCCGCTTTGCAGGCGCCGCCGCCCTTGGTCGGGATGCACGCCGCGAGCGCCCAGAACCCGCGCATGTTGGTCGTGTTCTCCTCCTGACCTTCGAGGAAGAACGCGGGGTGGCTCGGGTCGACCTGGTTGACGGTCTTGTCGATCGCGGCGACCCAGAGCCGCTTCTTGCCGTTGTTGGGCGTGCCGGTGATCCGGTTGCCCCAATCGCGCATGCTCGTGAAGACGACCCACGAGTAGCCGCCGCGCTCGATCGGGTTGAACGTGGGCTCGAGCGAGCGGTTCTGATCGGCGACCTTGGGCGACGAGTCGTTGAGCTGGGTGAGCTTGATCGGCGCGCTCCCGTTGACGTTCTGGAGCCAGAGCGAGCCGATCTGGGTCGCGTTGTCGTCGCACCCTTGCACGTCGCAGCCGGTGGCGTAGTCGGCGACGTGGAACGCGACGAGCTGCGAGTCGGGCGTGAAGCTCGGGTACGCGATCGCGCGCTGCGCCGGGGCGAAGCTCGACGCGGGCGCGAGCCCGACGAGCTTGGAGAACGTGACCGTGCTCTCGTCGAAGTCGGCCACGACGAGCTTGCCGTTGACGAGGTTGTGGTACCAGCTGCCCGCGCCCTCGACCGCCGCGATCCGCTTGCCGTCCGGCGAGAAGGCCGGGGTCATGAAGCCGTTCATCCCGGAATCGAGCGGGAGCGTCTCGAGGCCGGTGTTGAGGATGCGCTGGCCCGTCGCCGTGTTTCCGATCTTCAACGTCTGCGTGCCGAAGACCGTGTACTTGCCGTTCGGGTTCACCGCGAGGTTGCCGGAGAAGTAGGTGCTCGTGATCTTTACCGTCGCGTTCGGGAGGTCGAACGACACCCAGGCGCGGTTGTCGTTCGAGCCGTCGTTCGTGACCTGGCCCTCGACCGAGGCCACGAGCGTGGACCCGTCGGCGCTGACGGCGTGGCAGCCCATGCACTTGCCGTTGTTCAGCACCGCCGGCTGCGCGCCGGTGCCTGGCTGAATGCGCGCCATGTGGCCGCCCGCGCTCGTGGTCCAGTAGTAGATGGCGCCGCGGAGGCTCGCGTGCGCGACGGTCCACGCCTCGTTCGCGGAGTCGTAGGCCACCTTCGCGGTGGCGTCCCAGCGGGACAGGCGGATCGACAGGGGATCGCCCTGGTTGGACGCGGTGAGCTTGTCCCACATCGCCTGGAGCAGGCGCCACTGCGCCGGGAGAGCGATCGAGAAGAACCCATCGTAGGTGTAGTTCTTCTGCTCGAAGTGGACGCGGTAGACGTCCGCCGCGCTCGGCGCGTTCCACATCACGAGCGGTGACGTGATGCCGAGCGGGAAGACCGTCTTGTCGTAGGGATAGAGGAGCGAGGTGACGGTGGGGTCCTTGCCGAGGTTCGGCGCCTTCAGCGCCGTGATCGCCGCCGGGTCCAAGTTCGGCGCCTGCTCGACGACGTTGACCACGACGGTGAGCTGCGCCGTCGCCTGCTTGCCCTTGTACACGCCATGGAGCGTGCCCAACCCGGCGTGCTGTCCCGGCGCCGTGAGGACGACCGGATTACCAATTTGGGACGACGCGAGATCGGGTCGGTCGAACTGGATCGACTCGGGCGCCACGGCGACGACCTGAGAGCCGATCGTCGCCTTGAGCGTGAAGGAAGCGGTCTTCGGCGTCTGGCCGTCGAGCGTCAGCGTGATCGACGGCGGGTCGAAGACCAGGCTGTCGACGCTGGCGTCCGGAGTGCAGAGCGGACACGGTTGGCCGTCGTCGAGCGGCCCCCCGTCGCCACCGCCTCCGCCGTCCGGGAAGTTGCTCCCGTCGTCGCTCCCGCAGGAGACGACCGGTACGACGAAGGCGAGCGCGAGCGCGACGAGGACGAGCTTTAGCCAAGAAGAGCGCAGCATCTCTTCAAGGTATCACCCGGTGACCTCGCGAACTCACTCCATCAGCGCCAAATCGGAGGCCGCGCCGCCGGGCACCTTCAGCTTGGTCACGAAGGTGGGCGTGGTCGATGCCGTCTTGAAGATCGCGACGCCCTCGGCATCGAGCACGAACAGGTGGTCCGTCTTCGAGAGGACCGCGCGCTTCGGCTGCGCGAGGTTGGTCGTCGCGCTCGCGGTCGGCGCCTTGTCTCCGGAGAGCGTGGACGCGCTCGCGTAGAGGTTGACCTTGTTCGCCTGCAGCGTGACGACGAGCACGTCGTTGGCGGTGACCGAGACGTCGGGCACGAACCCGTTGATGCCGGAGGCGCCGGTGAGGGTGAAATTCGGCGCGGTCGACGCCGTGAATCCGGCGACGTTGGTCCACACCATCACCGCGTTCGTCACCGAGCCGTTCGTGGTCGACCCACCCGCATAGAGGCGGTTCTGAGCCAGCGCCATGTCCCAGACGGACACGCCCGTCGTCGCGAAGTCGTTCGCGGGCGATGCGGTCTTCGTGGACGCGGTGTTCCACGCCAACAGGCCCGCGCCGCTGATCTGGCCGAGGAACAGGCGATCCGCGGTGCCGTCGTAAGCGAGACCCGGCGTCTGTTGGAACGCGTGGTTGAACTTCGCCTTCGCGGTGGCGGAGGAGCCGAGGGTCGAGGCGCCGGTGAAGAGCTGGCTGCCTTCGAGGAACGACAGTGTGAAGAGCAGGTCCGCTCCCCGCGCGGGGAAGAGCCGTTGGAGCTTGGGGCTCCCGCCGACGAACCCGGAGTTCGGTACCTTCGCGGCCGGTGCCGCCGCGCCGCTCACCGTGTCCGCGCCGTCGAACGCGACGAGCGCGGTCGCGCTCGAGCTCCCGCCGCTCTCGAGCCCGACGAAGAGACGCTTCCCGAGGAGCGCGAGGCAGATCGAGCCGCCGGAGATGGAAGGGTCGGTCAGCGTGGTCGTCGGAGCGACCGCGCTCGTGATGCCGTCGGGATCGTCCCAGACGAAGACGCCACCGGGGCTCGAGCCCTTGCCGGCGACGAAGAGGCGAACGGGGAGCTTCCCGGCGTCGCCGCCGTCGCTCGCGCCGGAGTCGCCGGCGTCGCTGGGCGGGAGCGCATCGCTCGTCGCATCGGAGCCCCCGCCGCCGTCGCTCTTCGCGTCGGGCAACGCGCCCGAGTCGCCACCGTCGCTCTCGCCGATCGTGTTCGCGTCACTCCCGCCGCACGCCACGCAAGCAAGCACCACCGAAGCCAAGAAGTAGGTTCGCATCGTTCACCTCGACGCGGAGCCTGAGCAAGCGGCGTACCGAGCGCGCGCGCCGCGGAAATTCGTGCTCCCCGTGGGTTGCGCTCGTGGCGCGCTCCGCACCGAGTTGCGGGGCTCGCAACGATTGCATAGCGGCCTAGATGACCGAGCGCGATTCTCGAATCGCGCTCGGCCCATTTAGGTCTTGTCATCACGGGGCGGCACGCGCCGCCCCGCCCCGCTCGCATTCCTCGTTTTCTTCGAGAATCGCGCTCGGCGATTTAGGCGAACACGACCTGCGCGGTCGCAGCTTCTCCCGCCGTGGGACGATCGTCCGTGACGGTGAAGCGATCCCAGAATCGGCCCGACGGCATCGCGTCGGCGCGCGTCGCGAGGCGGAGGACGGGGAGCGCGCCCAGCTCCGCGCGGACGAACGCGGGGCGCGCGAGCGTCGCGGCGAGGGCGCGTGCCCACGCCGGTGCGGAGGCGATCGCCGCGGTCCGCACGGCGCCCGGGTGAACCGCCGCCACGAACAGATCGGGTCGCCGGGCGGCGAGCGCCGACACGAAGAGGAGCCGTGCGCGTTGCGCGCGCGCGTTCGCTGAGGCCATCGTGTACGCGGGTCGCGCGACGGCCAGATCTTCCGCGTCCAAGCTGTCGGCGCCGCGCCGTTGATAGACGCCCGTGAGCACGAGCACGCGCGCGCCGGCACCGAGGGCTCCGTCGAGGGCAGCCGTCAATCGCGCCGGTCCGAGCGCGTCGACGGCGAGCGTCGCCTCGCGGCCGTCGGCGGTGAGCGTGCGCGTCGCGTGCGTCGACGCCGCGTCGTGCACGAGGAGATCGACCCGCGGAGCGAGCTCCAGGATCCGGGCGGCGGCTGCGTCGATCGAGGCGTTCTCCGCCAGATCGCAGCGCACGGCGTGGACGTGCGCGCCGGTCTGCGCGCGCACCGCGGCGGCGGTCGCAGCGAGTTTGGCGTCGCTCCGGCCGACGAGGATCGTCTCGGCTCCGAGCCGCGCGAGACCGACCGCGACCTCGCGTCCGATCCCGGACGTCGCGCCGGTGACGACCGCGACTTTTCCGGTCAGTGTCGCCGCGCCCGCGCTCTCGTCGACCCAAGGTACGACTTTCCGTGCGAACGGGAGCGTGCCCAGACCCAGGAGAGCGCCCCCGCCGAGCCCACCAGCGATCGCAGCGAGCGCTCGCACGAGGCCCGAGCTCCCGTCGGGAGGCGCCGTGAACCCTGCGAAGATCGCCGGCATCGCGAGCGCCCATCCGACGGCGTTCGCGAGCACCCAGGTTCCCGAGCGCGCGCCGTGACGACGGAGGGTCAGCGCTTGGATGCCGCCGAGGAGCACGCCCGCGACCGCACCGATGGCGGCGGCGAGCCCGAGGACGAGCACGAGCGGCGGTTCGGCGGCGGGCGCGGTCTCCGGAGTGGTCTCGTGTTGTCCCAAAATGGGACCGGCCATGCCGAGGATCCATCCGAGCGCGCCGAAGAGCGCCGTCGGCAGCGCCCACTCGCCGGGACGCAGGCGCGGGAGCCGCGAACGCAACACCCGCCCCTGCAAGAGGCCGAGCGCTCCACCTTCGACCACCCCGATCGCGAGCGCGGCGCCGAAGAGGACCAGCCGGCCCCCGAGCGAGGGAGCTCCCATCGCGAGCGGCGTGACGGCGACCCCGACCAGGCCGGCGAAGCCGATCCCGACGAGCTCTCCCGTCGCACATGCCGCGACCCACGACGCTCCGAAGCGTGCCATCGCGGTCTCCCTAGCAACGACGGTGCCGGGCGCTTCGGTCGCGAGATCCGCGGGTTCGCTCCAGCCCCAGCGCAACCCTTGCGCGTCAGCGGCGCCGCCGCGCAACGCGGTGCAGGTAGTCGACGAGCACGTCTGCCGTGGTCTCCGCCCAGGCGTCGACCTCCGCGCGGCTGCGGCGCTCGGTGGTGATGTGCTCGCCGATCGCGCCCATCACCGTGAACACGTAGTCGGCGGCGAAGGCGCGCTCGTTCGCCGGAGCGTTCGGCGCCACCTCGTCGACGAACCGCCGCGCGCGCGCCTTCACGCGCTGCTCGTGGGCGCGGGCCTCGGGCGAGCCGCGCAACACCGCGTCCGCATCGTGGAGCGCGCCCCGCAGCGCGGCTTCGTCGCGCTCGGAGCGAAAGAACGTGACGACGACGTTGCGCAGCCGCTCCATCGGTGGGAGTCGCGGGTCGGACAGCATCTCGTCGAGGAGGCTCCACGTGTCGTCCCACTCGTCGGCCTGGAGGCGGAAGAGCAGCGCCTGTTTGTTCGGGAAGTACTGGTAGAGGGAGCCGACGCTCACGCCCGCTTCCTCGGCAACACGAACAGTGGTGAAGCGGGCTGCCCCCTCGCGTTTCAGAACGCGAACCGCAGCTTCGAGCACGTCGTCCACCAACGCCTGCGAGCGCTGCTGGCGGGGCCGTTTTCGCGGTGCGATCGGGGGGCGGGGGTGCTTGCTCATCGGGCTCCGGGAACGCGAATCACGAATGCGAAGGATCCTTCGTATTCTATTCGCATGAACACAGCGATCACCATCTCGACCGAACCCGCGCGCACCGTCCTCGTCGATCTCTTCGCTTCCGCCGCGCGCGCCGACGCAGGTCTCCGCGAGCGCTTCGCCGCGCTCTCCCCAGCAGAGCAAGTGCGGCTCCACGCCGACTATCGCGAGCTCTACGCGGTCCACGCGCGCGAGGCCTATCTCCCCGTCTCGCGCGCGACCGGCGAGCTGCTCCACCTGCTCGTCCGGGCGACGAAGCCCCAAGCCGTCGTGGAGTTCGGTACGTCCTTCGGGATCTCGACGATCTTCCTGGCGGCGGCGCTGCGCGACGTCGGGCAGGGTCGGGTCGTCGGCACGGAGCTCTCGCCCGAGAAAGCGGCGCGTGCGCGCGCGAACCTGGCGCGGGCGGGGCTCGCCGAGCTCGTCGAGATCCGCGAGGGCGATGCGCTCGAGAGCCTGGCGCGCGATCTCCCGGCCGAGATCGGCCTGGTCCTGCTCGACGGCGCCAAGTCGCTCTACCCGAAGATCCTCGCGCTCCTCGAGCCCAGGCTCGCGAAGGGAGCGCTCGTCGTGGCCGACAACGCGGACATGAGCCCCGAGTATCGCGCCCGCGTTCGCGAGAGCGGCGACTACCTCGCGGTGTCGGTGAGCGAGGACGTGGAGCTCGCGCAGTGGCTCGGCTGATCCGTCAGGGCTTCGGCACCGCCAGATCGAAGTGGAGGACCTCTTCGCGTGTCCCGAGCTTCGTGTAGAGCGCGATCGCCGGATCGTCCCCGTAGTCGGCCTGGACGAACACGACCCAGACGCCGCGCTCGGCGCAGCGCGCGCGCAGGTCGTCGATGACGGCGGTCGCGATCCCCTGGCGCCGGTGCGCTTCGTCGACGGCGAGGTCGTAGATGTAGGCCTCGCTGCGTTCGCGCTCGAGCTTCTCGAGCACGTACGCGACGAGCCCACCGACGATGCGCCCTTCGACCATCGCGACGATCGCGTAGACGTGGTCCTTGCCGAGCCACGCGCGGAGATAGGCGTCCGAAGGCGGAGCGCCCTCGTGGGTGGCCGCATCGTCGAACGCGCGCCCGAACAGGGAGTTGAGCTCGCGAGCGAGCGCAACGTCGTCGGGGCCGAGGCGCTGGACGGTGAAGGATGCCATCCCGGGGATACGCCGCTCGGCGACCCTGGTTTCGCATTGCGACTAGGGTGTCGGCGCCAGAATCACCAAGCTCATCGCTCCGGCGCGAACATGGACGCGTTGCGAACCGACCCGCTCGCCGGTCTTCTCGAGCTTTCCCGTGATCGTGTAGACGCCGGGCGGCACGTTGATGAAGCCGCCACCTCCGTTGCCGGCCACCGTCGCCGTCGCTTGGAGACTGATGTGGAAGGTCGGGGTTGGTACGGCGTACCCGAGGCTCACGCCAGCGGGCATGGGTTCGAGGCTGAGGCTCACTCCGGCCGCGAGGCCGTTCGGTGCCAGGGGGTCCGTTGGGAGAGAGCGCGAGTTGCAGTCCTGAGTCTGGAAGAGAATGGTCCCTTTCGCCGGGTCGACCGAGACGCCGATGGTGTCCATCAGGAGCTTGAGCTCCGCCGCGCGCCACTCGACGCGTTGGTGAGTGGCGTTGGCCAGCCAGATCGGGTTCCCGACGAAATGAAGGTTGGGGGAGTCACCCGTTTCGACCGCCTCGAAGTAGCCGTTGAAGCCCCCGGAGCCGAGCGAGACGGTGATGACGGCGTTCCCGTCGGCATCCGTCTTCGTCGAGGCCGTCGCGTTCGCGCACGTCGGGTCTTCACGGTCCGGACACGCGCGGACGTCGACGTTGGCCACGGGTTTGCCCCGGGTGTCGGTTGCGTTGAACGTGACGCTCGAGGTCGCACCCTCCGGTGGAGGAATCTTCACCTTGCCGAGGCAGGTCCAATTGTTCTGGGGGCCGGAGGCGCCCACGTCAGCGTCCCCGGCATCCGAGACAGTCGGCATCGAGGTGGACGTCGTGCAAGCCGTCGCGACGAGCGCGAGTGCGAATGCGGCGCGGATCGGGTGCATCGTTCGAGGCTAGGTGACGCGGAAGACGACCCACCATAGGTAGTTCCTTGAGGCAGCTCAGAAGCGCGCGGCGAGCTCGCTCCGCGATTCGATGCCGAGCTTCACGAAGACGCTCGCGAGCTGATTCGCGACGGTGCGCGGCGAGCATCGGCGCCGCTTGGCGATCTCGGCGTTCGACAGCCCGCGCGCTGCGAGCTCTGCGACGGCGCGTTCGGCGCGGCTGAGGGAGGGGAGGTCGGAGCCGGAGCGGGTCGGCGCCGTCACGACGACGACCTTCTCGTCGGAGACCTTCACCTCCCGGGTCGTCGCCGTCGCGAGGAGGGTCACTCGATCGACGATCTCGACGCGCCGCCGAAGACCGAACTTCTCGAGGATCGCGTGGACGTGCGCCCCGACCGTGCCTTCGGCGATCCCCAGCTCGTACGCGATGAGCTTGTTCGAGTGGCCCATCGCCACGAATCGGGCGACGACGCGCTCCATCGCCGTGAGGCGGCGGGGATCGAGGACGGAGGGGGCGTTCGGGAGCGCGAACAACACGCGCTTGCCGTCTCGCTCGATCTCGTCGACGAGCGACCACCGACCTTCGGTGAGCGCGCGCCACGAGACCAACGAATCGAGGTCGTCGCGCCGCCTCGTCGATCGCGCCCGCTCGATGCCACGAGCGGTTCGGGTGAGCGCCCCGCGGTGCGGAACGGCCGCACCTTCGGCGTGGAGCACGCGACCGTCGGGTGAGAGAACGGCCTCGGGTTTCTTCCGCGCGGCGGTGCGGAGACGCGCCGCGGCGGCGACGTGAGCGGCGACGCGCTGCCAGCGCTGCACGACCGCGCCGGACCGAGTGAGGATTCCATTCGACGGCGCGCAGAAGTAGACGCCACGTCCGCTCGGGTCGGAGGCGTTGACGCCGAGGAGATCGCGCAACTCGTTCCGCCGGATGTGCGCGCCGAGCTTGACGTCGTCGGCCGGCGCCGTCGGCAGGAGCTCGCTGAGGATCGTGATGACGCCCGCGCGCTTGTGGATTTGCTCGTTGAGCTCGCGCGGCGTGTCGGCGAAGGCCGAGAGCACGGTTCGACTCATCGACTCGTCGATGCCGAGCACGACGGGAGGCGAGAGCCACTCCGCGTAGCGGCGGTTCGTGTCGTACTCGTACGCCCAAACGCCGCCCCCGAGATCGAGCATCGGCCGCGCGGCATGGAGCACGTCCTCGAGCCATCGGTCCGAGCTCGCGAGCGCACCGCGATACGCCACCTCGACGATCTCGATCGGCGTCCCCCGACGACGGCCCATCCGACCAGCGTACGCGATCGCCGAAGATCGGGCCCGAGAACGGAGGTTCCGAGGCTCAGCGCATCGCAGCGAGCTCCCGGAGCACACCAGCGAGGTCGCCGACCACGCGCTCCGCGCCGAAGCGAACGACGCGAACCGCGTGCACCCGTACGAGCGCCGCATCCCGAGCAGCGTCTTCGGCCACCCGAGCCGCGTGGTAGCCACCGTCGATCTCGACGACCAGCCGGAGTGACGACGCGTAGAAATCGACGATGAACGGAGCCAGCACGTGCTGGCGTCGGAACTTGATTCCGCGAAACCGCCGGTCGCGAAGCGCGTTCCACATGAGAGCCTCCGTCTCCGTGGGCGTCTTCCGATTGCGCCGAGCAAATTCCGTGAGCGAGACAGCGAAGGGGCGAGGGGCGAGGTCATGCCCCCTCTCGCGGAAGATTCATGAGTGCGCCAGGACAAGCCTGGCCAGAGAGGAGGGAAGTAGCGCCTGAAACTTTGGTCAGCAGCCCGGGGTGAAAGTCCCCGCCACCCAAGGAGGAGATCGCCAGGTGGCAGCGAGTCTTGCGTCG
>JBGAKG010000007.1:0-376549 GCA_044224495.1 Polyangiaceae bacterium
CGACGCAAGACTCGCTGCCACCTGGCGATCTCCTCCTTGGGTGGCGGGGACTTTCACCCCGGGCTGCTGACCAAAGTTTCAGGCGCTACTTCCCTCCTCTCTGGCCAGGCTTGTCCTGGCGCACTCATGAATCTTCCGCGGGGAGGGGTATGACCTCGCCCCTCGCCCCTTCGGACACCGCCCGTGGCGCCAATACAACTCGGCGGCCTTACGTTCCCACTTCGACCCGTTCAGCTCGCAAAACGCAGTCCGTACTGGGCCGACTGTACGCCACGTGAACCCCTCCGGCGAACGGGCGTTCTCGATAAATAGACAATTCACCCGAGCGCCTAGCCTTTACGCTCACCCCCTTCTCAGGTGACGACGCGACTCACTGTCGTTCTAAGGCCCAGCAAAGCCGTGAGGCAGCGCGAACCTGTTGGCACGAACTGACGCCCAGTACAAGTCGCGATGGCGCCGTTCGCAGCGCTCAAGACATCCCAGCTTGCGCAGCTCGTTTGACGACTCGTCCCGAGGATGAAGGACATTATATCTAATTGCTAACGTGTAGTTGATAGCTCGGTACGCGGTCCGATGGCTCGTGTCGAGGTAAATACGATCCTTATCAAGCAGACAATAGTGGGCTGCCGCATACGACATGCCGCCCGCTCCCAGTACCTGACGAATTGACTCGTTCATGTACGAACATGCGCGGTATGCGCTGTCGAGACAAAGAATGACTCCTTTTGCCGGAATCTGAATCGCCTTCCCTACCACAACCGTTGGTGCCGGCGGGGCCCGCCCGTGCTTACGTTTCGGCCACGACGCCAGGACTTTCTCTAGCGCCTTGGACTTCGCAAGCTCTTCAAGATGGCGCGACGCTCTGCCACCAGCATGAACGATACAGTGTCGCATCACCCGGAAGGTCGCAAGAAGGGGACGCCAAGCGACCAAATTTCCGGCCGGCAGACCAACTTCCTTGCACAGTTTCCAAAGCGGCTCATCATCACCATATGGAGCGTTCGGCACCTCTGACCGCGGCGCCTTGATACCAGAAACCTCCTCCCATTGAGCCAGTGCCGCGCGCACGTGGACCTCGAAGTCGTCGAGCGCCGAGTGGATCTGCACCACCGCCAACTGACAGGTGTCGACCGCTGCCCTTTTCAAGACGGCAGGCGTCGTTGTCCAGTTATGACCGTCTCGCCATCGGCGATCCATAGTCGCAAGAAATTCCTCGACGAGCTGAGGCCTGTCGTTCAGGACCTCGGACACGTACTGGATCGCCGTCAAGCTAGCCTTGAACTGATGATTTATAGCGTTATATCGCTCAAGAAATTGCACATATGGCTCCGTAAGTGCGTTCGACGTGTCCATGCTGACCCCTTTGTTTATTTGGACCTTTGATTGGTAATCTTCTCGGCGCCCAACCCGCCTGCGTCGACAAATCCGCGCCGCAACTTATCTATCCCCGCGCCACCTGCGCAAAACAGCGGAGATTCAGGGAGAACAGCCGACGTTGATTACGTCTGGAATCACCGAGCACTCGTTGCTGCTTCCGAGTCGCTGTCCAGCGTTGCATTGAAACACACCGTCTCCAGGTCGCCACTGACACGCGTTTCCGTTGTAGGAGCAGGTGACCCCCCCGGCACTAGAGAGCGAGTGAAGTTCTGGAGGAACGGCAAAGTAGAAAGAGTCCAGCACGAACGGGGCTGGAAAACTTCTGGTACAGCTCATGCGCGGCTTTACATCGAATCTGCATGACGCTGGAGCAAATGCCGCTCGTGAGAGAATTCCTTCGAGGTCAGCAGCGAACTGCTGATCATTTTTCGTTCCCTGTGTACCCTGCACGCATTTGGCCACAAATAGATCGTTACGACTGCCGTATTGGGAAGCCATCGCAAGCCCCGCGAAAGAGCTAAGAGGCTTACATGTCGGGACGGGCTCGACAAATCGGCTGTTTGGCGTCACATCGAGTGCGAGTCCGGCGCCGGATGGCGACGCGGTGACGGCGCAGCCATCGCCAACGACAGCAACGTCCAAGATTCCAACCTGTTTCTGGAAAGTGAGCGGCACAGTCAGATGGTCCAGTGTGGCAGTCGGGTCGTTGGCCACCAGCACCTGTGCTTGAGCGAGGCGAATATTGACTGGCGAGGAGCCCACCCTGGTTTCCGGCTGTGAGGAGATAAGCTCAAACGCCTTCGTCGCCGTGGACCAACATACACTCAGCTTCGCCAGCGATGCACTCGCAGACCCAATTTCACAGACCGGGACGAGTCGCGCGCCGGCGGTAAACCCCCTAACCAGGCGACACTGGCCGAAGCCAGGGGAGCTTCCGCCGACCGCGACGATCAACGCGGCGGCTGCGAACGGTGCGAACCCGTCAGTTCCCTGATATAGATATATAGTCTCAATCGGCGAGACGATCGAATCTAGTATAAGGCCCCCTGTCTGGCGAACGCGCGCCACCATTGACACGCATCCACTTCCCGCAGCCCGGCAGTCCGGGAGGTCGCGTTCCAGCACGTAGTGAGCGGTATCCGCGAAGCCTCCGAACTTTTGTGTAGGCTCTACTAGCCTCTGGAGACGTCCTAGCTCAGCCAAGACTTCGTCTCGCGCCTCCCCACTACGGTTGAACGCGTCCCCCTGTCCCTCTATAGCGAGATAGACCTGCTTTCGCTGGTAACTTGCGAGCGCTTGTTCACCGGGAAGTGCAGCGAGCGCCACGCCGAACAACATGCCTGTGAACATCACAGCCTATTGGGTGACCGGTTCTACTTGGACGAGGATCGGCTCGGCGCCGTAGACCCGCGGGGAGGCCAGCGTTAGCTTCGTTGCGTTGATGGCCGCCTCGACCCCAGTGAGATTGTTTAGTAGATTGCGAAGGTCCTCAACATACGACAGATCGATTCGGCCGATTGTCGACTCGCTGAGCGAAAATGCACTGGCGGATAGCTTTATCACATTGACACCTGGAACCGCCTTTACTTCCGCGCTAGTCAAGTTCAGCATTTGCGAGAATCCCAACGTGGTAGCGCGAACGAACCCAATAACCTTGAGATCCGATGCGAGACCGGCTCGCAACTCGTCTCCCTTTTGGGATTGGAGGCACTTAATTTCGTTTTGCAGCAACACGACTTGCCCGCCGCTGATGTCTATCGAGAGATCTAAGTGATCCATGTGAACGCCCACCTGGAAGCTTTGAACGTCCAGCCCCGCGTCGACGGTGCCTTGCACTATGTGCACCTGACCCTGGTTGACCACATTCACTCGACTCTGGAGGTCGGCTCCCAACTTGTCGCGCTTAGTGCTTACCGGAGCATCTCCGCCCGACATGGAGTTCACGATATCGCGCTGTTGTTGCCTGGGAGGTTTAGTCGGCCAGTCAGTGCATGCCGCATGCGACGGGAGTACCGGTGCATAGGCGATACACTTTACTGCACCCTTCGGATCTTGGGTGACGATGTCGCCAATCCCGCAACTGTCGAGACTGACGCGATAACGTGGGTCCTTCACCGCTTCGATGGTGGTCGAGCAGCCGGAAAGTCCCCATAGGGCAACGAGCGCGAGCGCTTTACAAGCTCTGTAGATTCTCACTAGGTAAACCCCCCCCCCTTTTTTTTCTTCGCAGTCAGGCTAGCTGACGCCACATGTCGCCGCAACGGGATTAAATAATTGGCATCCACTGTTCCTGACTTTTCTCGGGCGATCTTACCTTGGCGCGCCTTTACGAATAGACTCTATAATGCGAGGTTCGCGCGGGGTTCGCCTTCAGAATCGGCTGTTTTTAGTGTGCCAACCTCGCCGCGAACCCATTCCCCCCGTTCGAAAACGCGCACGCCATCGGACCCGACGGCAGGGGCAGCAGCCCTCCACCGCAGTTCCCCACCCACACGTAGTCGTTCCCTGTCACGTGGGCCAACCCCCACCCCGTCACGGACCCGTTCTGCACCACGAACCCCTGGTTACTCACCACGTTCCCGTTCGCGTCGAACCTCGCGATGTAGCTCCCAATCACCGTCGGCATCCCCGACAACCCGAAGTACAGCGATCCGGACGTCCATCCGGTGATCAGCGCTCCCCCTCCCGGGTCCACCGCGATTCCGTTCGCGATCCCTCCCTGCCCGAAGCGACGCGACCACACCTCGTTCAACGACTGATCCAAGAGCGCCACGTACACGTTCGGCGCCGCACCGAACGCCACCGCCGGCGTCGACCCGAACTGGATCGTCGAGCCCAGCACGCCGGTCAGGTACGGGCGCCCCGTCGCATCCAGCGCCATGTCGTTCAGGTAGTCCCCGTACAGCGACTTCCCATCCGCCTGCGCCACGTACCCCGCGCTCGCGTTCAACTTCACCACCACCACATCCTGCGAGTTCCCCGGACTCGGCGGGAGCATCGTCGGGCCGCCGAACGAGATCGACGTCCCCTGGAAGCTGCCCGCGAGGAAGATGTTGTCGCTTGCATCGATCGCCACGCTCTTGAAGAGCGCAGCTCCGTCGATGCCGTAGTGCTCGAGACGCACGAACGTTCCGTTCGGCGCGAGCTCGACTAACGGCGCTTCCAGCACGCCGAGCACCGTGCTGACGGCTCCGTTGCCGAAGTCGACCGTCCCACCGAACTGACCCACCACCACCGCGTTGCCGTTCGACTTCACCGCGACGTCGTTGAACTGCGTGTTCGGCAGCGGACCGTAGAGCCACTGAAACACACCGTTCGCGTCGTACTTCACCAGAAACCCGCCCGCCGCCGTCACCGTGCCGTTGCCGAAGTCCACGGGGCTCTGATCTTTGAAGCCCGCGCCGTAGACCGCTCCGCTCGAGTCGACCGCGACTTGCAGCACTTGGCTGATCGTCTTGTGCCACTGCGTCGCGCCCTTGGCGTTGAGCTTCGTCATCCCTTCGCCGAGGCCCGGACCACCTCCCCCGACGATGATGTTCTGGTTCGCGTCCACCACGACGCTGTAGCTCGTTCCGTCCGGGGCGAACGGGCGCGCCCAGTGCGTCGGCCCGCCGTCGAAGACGCCCGCGTCGAACGGCGGTGCGTCACTGCCCACGTCGATGGTTACGTCGACTCCCTGATCGACCACTGCGTCCTTCCCAGCCTCCGCTTCGGCACCCGCGTCGACTGGCGATGCGTCCTCGGGAACCGACGCATCGCCGCAGATGCACGCTCCGAACTCCCCGTTGTCCCCGCAGACCTGTTGTCCCTTGCAGGGACCGAGGCCCGTGCACGGCTTCGATTCGCGCGGCACGCATTGCGTCGTCGTGATGACCGGCTCGCCGCCACCGCACGCCGCCGCCACCACGATCGTCGTCGCGACCACGCATGCGACACCGAGTCCTCGCGCGATGGGCTTCATGGCGTGACCCTCGCCACGTACCCTCCGCCGTTCTGACCGAGGCACTTCATCGATCCCCACGGGAACTGGACCTGACCGAGGCCGCACGTGCCCGTGAAGACGACATCGTTTCCGCTGAGCCACGCGAGATCGGTCGGTGGCCCCGCCGTCCCCGTCGGCGCGAAGTTGGCGAGGGGCGTCCCGTTCGCATCGAAGCGCACGACGAATGGAAATTGCTGCGCCGGCAGGCCGCCGAGACCGAACGAAAGCGAGACGGGCGACCAGCCGACGGCCGTGAATCCGCCCGCCGGATTCGCAGCCATCCCGTTGATGACTGGCCCCGCGACCTGTCCGAACTGCTTTGCCCAGACTTGGGTCAGCCCCGAATCCAGAGCGGCGATGACGATGTCGCCGTTGGTGACGGAGACGAGGTCACCCGCGCCGAAATTCATCTTCGTTTGCAAGCCCCCGGCGACCAGGAGTCGCCCCGCCGAATCGGCGCCGTAGACGTTCAAGTAGTCGAACGAGGTCGAGCCCGTCGCCCGCTGGGCGAGGAACCCCGCGTTCGCGTCGAGCTTCACGACGAAAGCATTGTTGGCTCCCGAGCCCGAGAGGGGTCCGGTGATCGGGCCACCCCCGAAGTCGATGCTACTCTCCGCCCCTCCTGCCACGACGACGTTGCCACTCGCGTCGAAAGCGACGCTTCGGAGAAGTTGGCCGCCTCCGTCCCCCCATTGCTTCGCGCGCACCAGCACCCCCGCTGGGGTGAGCTCGAAGAGCAGTGCGTCGGCATAACCCACGGGCGTCATGACGCCCGACCCCAGGTTCACCGAACCCTCGAGCGAGCCAACGACGACGGCGTTGCCGTTGCTGCGAACCGCGATGCTCCGAGCCGTGATCGCACCGCCTACAGGCCCGAAGAGCCATTGGTAGACGCCATTGGCGTCGTACTTGGCGACGAACGCTCCCCCCGCGGAGACCACGCCGGCGCCGAAGTCCGTGTTCGGAGCCGCGGTTCCGATGACGACGATCGAACCATCGCTGGGGGTGACCGCGACGTCACTCAGATCGGCAAACGACTTCTGCCAGGTCACCACGCCGTTGGGAGCCAGCTTCGTCAACGAAGCTCCGTTGACCGTACCTCCGACGATGATGTTCTTGTTCGCGTCGACCGCGACGGCAGCACTGCTTCCGTAGGGCCCGAGAAACGAGACTCCCCACCCCGCCGGCGGCACCGAGATGTCGGGCGCCACGTCCGGCGGCGCGTCTTCCTCCGCGACGTCGAGCGGTGCGTCTTCTTCTGCGACGTCCGCCGGGCCGTCTTTCGCCGCGTCGCGCGAGGCGTCTCGCTTCGCGCCGTCGACCAGGTCGTCCCCATCCGGTACGTCGCCGTCGGCCGCGACGCTCGCATCTGGACACGCGCAGTCGTCGAACGTTCCGTCCGCGCGGCAGACTTGGAAGCCCTTGCATCCGCTCGGTCCCGCGCACGCGAGCGAGCGACCCGGCGTGCAGCTCGCGACCACCGTCTCGTTCGGCGCATCGCCGCACGCGACCACGGCGGCGACCGTGCCGAACCCGAGGAGCGCCGCAATCCCGACGAACCGGCGGCTCATGGTGCGAGCCTCGTCACGAACGCCCGGTTGATGCACGGGTGGGGTCCCGACGGCAACGTGAGCGTGCCGCCCTGACACGTGCCCGAGAAGACGTAGTCGGTGCCCCCCAAGTAGCTCAGGCTTTGTGGGCTCACGCTCCCGCCGGTCACTGGGGAGCCGAAGTTGGAGACCGGGTTGCCCGCCGTGTCGAACGTCACCGAGAAGACGCCGTACTGCCCGACGGGGAGACCGCCGAGTCCGAACGACAGCGTGCCTCCCGTCGTGCCCCATGCCACCAGACCGCCCGTGGTCCGCGCGGCGAGCGCGGTCACCGACTGACCCGCGTACGCTCCGTAGCCGCCGCTCCAGATCTCGTTGAGCGATCCGTCCAGGTACCCGAAGTAGATGTCGCCGTTCGTGAACGCCATCACCGGGTTCGCCCCGAATTGGATCGACGACTGCACGTTCCCCGAGATCGCAACGTTCCCGAACTGGTCGATCGCCATCCGAGAGAGGAAGTCGCTACCGGCGTTCGCTCCGCCCTTCTTCTGCACGACGCCGTTGAACGCGGAGTCCAGCTTCGCGACGAAGACGTCGTGCGGCGCCGAGAAGACGTTGCTCGCGGCTGGCCCCGTCATCGCGCCTTTGCCGAAGTCGATCGACGAATTGAAGAAGCCGACGACGTACGCGTTCCCGCTCGCGTCCAGCACCATGTCTTGAATCGACTGATACCCGGCGTCACCGAACTGCTTGGCGCGAACGAGCGCCTTCGTCGGCGTGAGCTCGACCATCACCGCGTCGAACGCGCCGACGGGGCTCAGCGTGCCGCTGCCGAAATCGTTCGGTCCGTAGGTCTCTCCCGCGAGCACGACGTTCCCGTTGCTGCGCGTCGCGAGCTTCGTGAAGTTCACTCCGTCGAACGGCCCGTAGTGCCACACGTAGTTGCCATTCACGTCGAGCTTGAGCAGGACGCGTCCCTGCTTCACGATCTTGCCGCCGCCGTAGTCGATGTTCGGCGGCGACTCGAGGAACACGTAGGCGTTCCCGGCGAGATCCCCCGCGACGGCGAGCGCGTTCGCGGGCACCGAACCCGCGCCCAAGAACGTCTTCTCCCAGACGAGAGCGCCCTTCGCGTCGAGCTTGGTGATGATGCCCGTGCCGCCCTGCCCGACGACGACGATGTCGTGGTTCCCATCCACCGCGAGCGCCGCGGTGAAGGTCATGTTGACGTCGCGGATCCACGTGAGCGGCTTCGGGTCGAACGGCTTCGCGTCGGGACCGGCCTCGACGATCGGCGCGTCGGTGCCGGCGTCGGGCGGTGGGTTGGGATTGTCGCCGTCGTCGAGCACGCTCGCGTCGGGGATGGGTGGGCAGACGCAGGTGTCGTAGGTGCGGTCCGCTTTGCAGACTTGTTTGCCGGAGCAGAGGTTCGCGCCGGTGCACGACTCTTTGGTGCCGGGCTCGCATCCGCTCGATGGAGGGGAGGACGAGCCGCTGCCGCAAGCGAGGACGGCGAACATGCCGGTCGTCGCGATCGCTGCCACCACGCCGATGACTCGTGTGTGCAAAGTGGTCCTCGGGAGCAGCCTACCCGGTTCGGCTGGTGGTCACTAGGATCGACCGTTCGTCAGGGATATGGAACGAATCCAGACCAGCTAAGGCCGCTGAATCTGAAGCCGATTCCCGTCGCCGCGCAGAGCACGCTTCCCGATGGGACGAAGAAGCGCGCCCGTCGTCCGGCGCGAGCTCTCACTCGCGCGAGTATGTGCCTCCGCTCAGCGGATAGATGACGGTGAACTCGGCCTCCGGTGCATCCGGGTCATCCAGCGGACACGTCGCAACCACCAGCCCACTCTCCGACAGACGGTTCCCTTGCAGGGTCTCCTTGCTGAGCGCCTCGAGCACGATCGGTACAACCGCCTCGAGATCTTTCGTGCCGAGGAAGACCGTGATCACGTCGGTGGTCCGACCATAGTCGTACCCGTTGTCGGTCAAGAGCCCCCCTGAACGCGCCGCGAGAAGCTCGGGTAGGTGATAGCGCAGATCGAGATCAGGATTTGCGAGCCGATTGGGATGCATTTGGATTGCGATGGTGGGCATCAGCGATAACCAAGATCCCGGTCACACTTCCGTACGCCAAGAGCGGCCTCTTCCTCGGCTCCGCCGACGGACCACGAAGAGGGCCACCAGCAGTACCCCCACGCCCGCTCCGCCGTTCTCATTCATCCCTGTCGATGCGAGCCGGCAGTCGCATCCGCTCGGCGCCGGCGCGCTTGGCGGGGTCCCGGCGTCTCCACCGACGCCGGCGTCTGGGATCGTCGTGACGAAGACGGAGAGGGACGCCGTGTTGCCGAGGAGATCGGCGACACGAACCGTATCGAGCGAGCCGCCGTTCGGGCCCGACAAATAGTCTCCACTGGTCGGGTCGATGCTCCCGCCCGATCCGTTGGTGATGAGCTCCCAGGTGAAGTCGTGCCCCGCTCCGCCCGATGCAAAGAGCTTGGTGCTCGAGCTCGGGGGAACCGAAGTGATCGACGGAGCGA
This sequence comes from Polyangiaceae bacterium, assembly GCA_044224495.1. GTDB lineage: Bacteria > Myxococcota_A > Polyangia > Polyangiales > Polyangiaceae > JBGAKG01. The sequence goes on from JBGAKG010000007.1 coordinate 9,453, forward strand.
TGGTGATGCCCGGCCCCACCACGATGGAAGCCGTCGCCAGGTTGCTCAACTCGTCGGCTACCTCCACCACGTCCGTCGTCATCGGGTTCGTGCCCGCGACGTAGATCCCGTTCCCGCCTTGAATCGAGCCCCCGGAACCGTTCGTGGTGAGCGCCCAGTTGTAGCTCTTCCCTCCGCCCGTCGCCGTGAAGGCGATGAGCCCCCGTGGAGGCGCCTGCGGCGATGCGGGATTGATCGCGAGCCCACCTCCGACCGAGACATTCACAGTCGCAAGATTTCCGACAGAGTCGCTCACCGACACGGCGTCGACCGCGTTGCCGATGGATCCCGCCTTGTACTGTCCCGTCGGTCCCAGCGTTGCCCCGGAAGCATTCTTCGTCAGCGACCAGACCAAACCAATGCCAGACCCACCCGTCGCAAAGAAGGCCACCGATCCGTTCGGGGGAACGGCAGGCGCGCTCGGCTGGATCGACAAGCCCGCTCCAACGTGGATGGTCTCCGACGCTGTGTTGCCGAGAGAATCCGTGACCGTGACCACATCGGTGACATTCGGCGTCGAACCCGCAACGTACGCGCCCGTGGATGGATTCAGCGTGGCGCCCGAGTTGTTCGATGGCAGCGCCCACGTGTACCCCGCGCCACTACCGCCCGTGACGGAAAAGGGGATCGACGCCTTCGGTGCCGTGAAGGGGGTGGTTGGAGTGATCGTAAGTCCTGGCCCGACGTTGACGACAGCCGTCGAGCTCAGCCCCGATGAGTCCGTCACCTGGATGACGTCGACCTTCGCGCCGAGCGACCCGGCGGTATACGCGCCGGTGGTGGCGCCGATTGATCCCCCCGACGCGTTGGTCACGAACGAGTAGACGTAGCCGCCTGCGCCTTCCGTCGTGCTGAACGTTACGCCCCCAAGCGGCGGCGCGGTCGCGACGGGCGGCGACAAACTCATCGGAGAGAGCTTCGCAACCCAAGTTCCGGAGACCGGAGGATTGTTGAACAGCGGGTTCTTCGTCGGAAACCCGGCATAGGAGTACCCCGCCGCATAGAGCCTCCCCGATCCGTCCACGGCGATGCTCGTCACTGCGTCGTCGCTCACGCCCCCGAGAAGAGTGGAGCTCGTCAGCGTGGCAAGCGATGGAAGGAGGCGCGCGATGAATGCGTCTCGAGCGAGCAGAGTGGATTGAAGCGGCCGGACCAGCGGAAAATTCGCGGAGCCAGCAACACCCGCTACGACGATCTCGCCATCCGCCCGTACAGCTACGCTCGCTGCACCATCGTCGCCGCTGCCACCGAGAAGGGTCGAGGCGAGCAGTGCACCGCTCGGGCTCATCTTCGTCACGAACGCGTCGGTTGGGCCAGCCTGCACGATTCCCAATCCGCCGAGCGTCGGAAAATCAGACGAGCCCGTCGAGCCCGTCACGAAGACGTTGCCGGCCGCATCCGTGGCGACTCCGTTGATGCGATCATCGCCCGACCCGCCGAGGTAGGTGGAGTAGGCTGCTCCGACGCCGCTCGGTGGTACGCGAATGGCAAATCCGTCACGGAAGCCACCGAACGATGTGTCCAGCGCGTTCGCGAGGGGAAGATCCACCGAAAGCGTAATCCCCCCGAGAACTGCCGATCCATCGGGGCCAACCGCGACCGCGCTGGCATTGTCGATGTCCGATCCACCTACGTAGGTCGAGTACACGACCGCGCTACCGGATGGGCTCAACTTCATGAGGAACCCATCAGTCTGTCCGCCATGCGAGGTCGACTGAAACGCTCCCGCCGTAACGGGAAAGTCGACGTCCGAGGTCGAACCCGCGATCACCGCTGCTCCCGTCGCATCGAGCGCAAGAGCCGTCACGCCGGCGAACGAGCTGGCGCCGATGAACGTCGAGTAGGAGAGACTGGTTCCACTCGCATCCAGCTTCGTCACGAAGCCCTCATACTTGGCGGTAGCGTTCGGCTTGAGGGCGTTCTGGGTGGGGTAGTCGATCGAGCCGGTCGAACCAGCCACGTAGACGTTCTCTCCCGCATCCACGGCGAGCGCGGTTGGTCCCTCGCCATCCGATCCGCCGAGATAGGTCGACCAAACGAGCGACGAGCCATCCGGCGCAAACTTCATGATCCCAACGTCGGCGAAGCCGTTCATCGACGATTGGTAGCCGTTTTGGATGGGGAAGCCGAAGCCCTGTACGCTCGTTGCAAAATACAAGTGACCTGCGGCATCTACCGCCACGCGCCCCCCACCCAGGGACGGACCGGGCACCATCATCGAGTAGAGGATAGTTGGATCGATCAGCAGAGGACCAGGCCCTCGATTGGCAACCACGAAGCCAAAGCTGTTCGTACCCTTCAGCACGAAGTCCGCATGCCGCTCGGTTCCGCCTTGAAACGCTCGAGGGCGCGGCTGGATGAAGTCACCGCAGCCTGTATGGGCGACCAGATCGCCTTCGCGGATGGCCAGCTCTCCGTTTGGCACGGAGATCGTGACGCTGGTTTCGTCGAGCTGCTCCGGAAGCTCGAGGTCGTATTCGAGCTCCCCCTGCTTCGACCCGTGGAACGTGACGCGCTCGCCCGCTACCCCGCCAAACGCGACGCTTTCGAAATTCGGCACGGAGGTTCGCCATCGCGAAGGATCGGCGCCCAAGAAGAAGTTCGACACTGACGCGAGTCGCTCGCCCGGACGTGGCGGCGACAAGGCGCCGAAGTTCATCTCGACGCTTGCACTGCAGGGCGTTCCGTCCTCGAGCCGTCCCTGGTGAATGAACGTCGCATCGTGATCGGTCAGCACCACTCGAGCGCCGGCCCCACGGCCAACGAAGCGGACTTCAGGTGGAAATTGATCTTCGTTCGGCTCGAAGAGCACGTTGGCGGTGAGCGGTCGGAGCGCTCCGGCTTCGCGCGTTGGTGCGCGACCCGTCCCATCGCCCCCCATGAGGCATGCGACGATCACGACCGCCATGGTCGCAATGCTTGGCCGCATCGTTCGTGCTGACCAAGATCGAGACATGATGGGAGTATAGCGAGTAGCTTCGCGGATCGGCGGACTCCCGATCGCTCGCCGTCGACCGAGTGGCCGGCCGCCGAGGGCGTCGCCCCCTCTGGTACGCTCGTGATGTGACAGGTCGGCTCTTCTTCGTCCCGCTCGTCGCGGCCGTGCTCACCGCGGGATGCCGACACCAGCCGCCCACGGCGACGGTGTCACCAGGCTTGGCGTTCGACACGGCCGAGATCAGGTTCCTCGCACTCTGCATCGACGATGCCCTCGTCATGCGAACGGACCACCAAGAGTTGGAGCCGCACGATGGCGTGGCGACGAGAGACATCGTCGTCACGCCCGGCGCCCATCACCTCAACGTCGTCGTGCGAACCGTTTCTTCCGCGCGCGCCACCCTGGGCTACACGCTGCTCATTCGAAGTGCGCACGACGTCGACACCGCCAGTTCCCATGAGGTGAAGATGGAGCTCTACGAGCGAGATGGCGCTGCGTTCCAAGACCGTGCCGCGGTGAGGTGGAAGCTCTGACGCCAGCGTCAGAGCTCGACGCGATCCCAGTCACGCCCCTTCAGAAACTCGAGCTGTTCCTCGCGCTTCGCGCCGACCCATCCTTCGTTCAAGGGCATCGTCTGCGCGAGCACGTCTCCCTTCACATAGAGGTGGTGCGGAAACGCTCCGATTCGCAGGCCCTCGACGCTGGCACGAACCAGTTGGCTCCCGAGCCAAGCCTCGTCGACCCGGTCCGTCCACGCACAGACAGGAGCACTCAACATGAGCTCCTGCGCGACCGCGTAGAGCAAGGCGACCGAAACCGGCAACGGATGTGGCTCCCATTTCGATGCCTCACGCACCAAGATCTCCGGATCCTCTTCGCCGAGCGGACAGGCCATCTCCCAGACGTACTGATTCTCGAAGAGGAACGGAAAGAGCCCATCGGCGAGCGGAGTCGCGTCGAGGCGCAGGTGGTTCTGCCTGAAGACCCGGTCGGCGAAGACCGCCGACGACCACCAACGCAGCGCGCGTGGAAGCGCTCGAACGTGCGGCGCTTCGGCGCGCGACGCGTCCGTTCGAACCGGACCGAGCCAGTGCTCGACGAGCTTCCGGAGGAGCTCGATGCGTTCGTCGAGCGCGAGCTCGTGAAGGACCTGGACCTCGTCCTCGATGGATCGTGCCATCAGGATTGAGGTCCCCCAGCGGAGGGTGGCCGCCCTCCGCTCTTCCAGAGCCAATCGAGCAGCTCACCGACGTTGGCTCCGATGGGGAAGAAGTCTCGGTGCACGCCCATATCTTCGTAGACCCGACGCTCGGCGTCGAGCACCACCGTTTGCATCCCGTTGGCGTGGTAGGAGATCGCGATACGGCCTGCGAGAATCCGCTGCCACTCCGTGATCGGCGCAATCCCGGAGTACCCGCGTCCGCCGTCCTCCCCCCAGAGATCGATGCCATCGAAGCGGCGGACCATGGCCTCGAGGTCGCTCGGAAGCGAGACACCGAGGCGACTGCTCTCATCCGCCACGAGGGCGCTGCGTCGTAAGTGGCACTTGAGCGCCGCGCCGCTCCCGTGGGCCGTGTAAACTCTCTCGGTGGCGTTCCTTCATCTCGCCGCTGGGCTCTCCGGCGCGAAGGCCGTGAACAACGCCCTCGCTGCACTCGGCCGCGACGAGACTGCGCTGGGACAAGGCGATGTCCTCGCCGAGGGACCACTCCATGACATCGATCACGGCGGCGCCGCCCGCATCGCGTGGTGGGAGCGTCTCTACGGCGAAGCGCTACCGGACGAATCGGTTCGCTCGATCCTCGATTCGGAGATCTGGGACCGCGCTCGGGGATGGGACGGCGACATCGTCGTGTGGCACGGACCGCATCCGTCGGAGCGGCTCTTCGTCCTTCGCGCGTGCTTCCGGCTGCGGGAGACGCCGAATCGCATCCACGAAGTGGTTCTTCGCGCTGAGCGCCTTCGCTCGGACCGGCCCGACTTCTACGACGCCGTCGCAATCACGAAGCAAGAGCGCTTGGTCGCGGCGTGGGAGACTCGCGCCAAGATCGAGGATGTAGGTGCTCGCGGGAAGCGGTGGGAGGAGCTGTGCGCATCGGCGGGCGAGACCGTGCGCTCGCTCGAGGGCGACGAGCTCGTTCTTCGTCCGCTCACGATCTATGATGACGAGATCCTCGAGACCTGCACGGACGACTGGATCGATTCGATTCGGGTGATCGGCACGGTCCTATCGATGCAGTCGACGACCGACCGATTCCTCCGCTGGCGAGTGGGCGAGCTCATGCGCCAACGGCGACTCGAGAGTCGCGGTGACAAGAATCGGATGGGCCTGCCGGAGGAAGTGCGGCGCTCCCGCCCGCGGCCACTCTGATCCTTCGAGCTACAGCGGGATCGTGCACAGGCCCATCGTTCCGTACCAAACGACGGCGCCTCCGCAGGTGATCGTTGCGCTCGCTTGGTCCCCGGGTTTTCCACCGAGCCACTCTTGCACCTTCACCTTCGACTCCGGCGACAGTGCGAACCCGAGCGTTCCATCGGTCCGACCGCGGTAGCAAGCGGCGAAGCTGACCGGAACGTCGGGGCTCGTGCACGCAACGTCGCAGATGGTCGAGCTGCACGTCGCTGCAGCAGCGGGAATCGTGACCCGCATGCTCTGCGAGCGATTCGTGAGCATGACCTCGCAGTCACGATCGGTCTTGGGGTTGGCGACGGCATTCAGATTGTAGACCTCACCGCAATCGTCGTGAGCACTCGACGTGCAGGCGGTCGCGACGATCAGAACGACTGCAGCTACGCGAAAAAGCGAGGGCACGAGATGGATACTAGTTCGATTTCGGCGTTCTTCGAGACCTTCCAGCACCCACGCGCCGAAGGTGCCGAGGCTGACGTTGGAATCCCTCCCGTTCCTCGAGCGTTTCGCGCCGATGGCTTCTCGGCACCTGTTTTGGCTCGCACTCGCCCTCCCCTTGGCCTGTCGCGGCTCCAAGTCTGCGGCTCCCTCGACCGCGGAGACCGTCGTGCTTCCGCCCTCTCCGCCTCTCTTCGTCGAAGAGGGCCCCGTCGTCTATCCCACCTTCGACGCGGGCGGCTCCAAGGAGATCGCGATCCCCACCGTCCGCTGCGACGAGACCTGGGCCATCGGCACCGTGCGGATCTTCCCGCCTCCCACCTGGAAGGTGAAGGTCACCCCCGAGCTTCTCGCGCTTCCCGACCCGCCGTCGCAGCTCCGTGTGTACATGAGCCCCTCGCGCATCCTTCTCGGGCCCGTCGGCTTCGGCTGCCGCGCTACCACCGCCGGGTCGGCGGGTTTCGTGCTCTCCGTCGTCCCACTCGACAAGCTCGGTGCGGACCCATCCCACGATGCATCGCTGGATGGAGAGCTCGTTCGGACGGGGAACTTCTGCTGGTTCACGAGTGGCTACTGGCCGGCCGGAAACCTCGCCTCGCGCGTCTTCCCAGTGGCGCTCCATGGCCGAATCCAGAAGTTCTTCGTCGACACGGGGTTCGATCCGAATGGCTACTTCCCGACGAGCCCGTACCCCGGCGAGATCGTCACGCTCGACGGTCTTCATGCAAGCTACACGGATCCCCCCGGCGTCACCGGCATCGCCTCCGAAGGCACGGCCATCGAGCCGAACGGCGATCCGATCGTGGGATCGCTATTCGAGACCGGCGATACCGTTCACGGCATCGATTCCATGGAGGTCCTCGCCGTTCGTCTCATCGCCGAGCGCGACCCGTTGACCGCGGCGATCATCGCCGACTTCGACGCGCGCGTGCGACGCGATCGCGAAGACCCTGGGTTCCGCGCCATCCCGCGATGCACCGTCGGCGAAGGAATGGGCGAGCCGCACTGCCCCCCGTGAGGCTCCGCCCATCTCACCTCACTCCACCCCCGCCGCCCGCGCGTGCAACCTCGTGTCCGCCGCGTGCCTCATGCTCGCGATCTTCCCTTCGCCGTCGAACCTCCACACGTGCGGCTCACACGCCTCGGCGATCACGCGACCCGACGCCTTGTGCACCAGCTCCACCGCCGTCAACGCGACCACCCACGGACCGCTCCCCATGACCTCCAGCACCTCGAAGCGCTTGAACTCCAGCCCCTGCAGCGCTCCGAAGAACGCGACCACGTGCGCGTGCCCACTTCCGCTCGCCAGCCACGGGATGTCGCTGTTTCTCTCGTAGCCCGGCTCCCACTGCACGTTCTCTCGCAAGCACACCAGGATCGCCGGCACGTCACCCTTGCCGAACGCTGCGTAGATCCCCTTCACCGTCTCGATGTTGTCGCGGGTCGTCGTCATGATGTTCTCTCCTTCCCTCGAACGTGCCGCACCCACGCTTCGAGATGAATGAGCGGTTCGGCCTAGGTATCCTCGAAGCGTGGCAAGCCCATCCCAACCGGGGTACCGACTCGCGGAGCTCGCCGGCGGCCTCTCGCTCGCCGGCGACGCCGCCGACGGCTTCCCCGAAGGAAAGGCGATCCGCACCGCTGCGCTCGCCGTCACGTTGGGCCAGCTCGTCGGCGCGAACGAGGCCGAGCTTCGCTCCGCGTACTTCACCACCCTCGCGCGCTTCCTCGGGTGCACCGGCTTCGCCACCGAGGAAGCCCACCTCTACGGTGCCGGCGACGACGTCACCGTCCGCAACGTCATGGCCATGGCCGATGCCGCGCAACCGCTCCGCACCGTCGCCGCAGTGACTTCATCCATCGGGCGCGGCGCCTCGCTCGGCGCACGCGCGCGCGCGGTCGCACGCCTGTTGGGCACACCGAGCGCCATCCTCGATCACGCGCGCGCCCAGTGCGACACCACGCTCGCGGTCGCCCGTGCGTTCGGCCTCGAGGACGATGCGCTCGCCTGCGTCGCTGCGATCATGGAGCGCTGGGACGGCAAAGGCGCACCGCGCAAGCTGCGCCGCGAAGCCGTCCCCGTTCCGGTGCGGCTCCTCCACGTGGCCGACGTCCTCGAGACGACCTGGCATCGGCGCGACTTCGACGCAGCGCTCGACGAGCTCCGGCGGCGACGCGATCGCCATCTGTCACCCGCCGTCGTCGACGCCGCCATTCGCCACGCGAACGAGCTCCGCAGCGTGCTCGATGCCGGGCGCGATTGGGAGTGGTTCCTCGAATCCGAGCCACGCCCGTGGGCCATCGTCGACGACGCGCGCTTCGAACAGGTCGCCAAAACGGTGGGCCGCTTGGTCGATCTGAAGTCCACCTACACGCTCGGACACAGCGGGCGCGTCGCAGCGCTCGCGCGCGCACTACTCATCGCCGTCGGTGGCACCGAAGCGGACGCGCGCGTTCTCTCGATCGCCGCGCACATGCACGACCTCGGACGGATGGGCGTGCCGAACTCCATTTGGGACAAGCCCGGCCCGCTCTCGCGCCTCGAGCGCGAACGCGCCGAGTCCCACAGCGCGCTGACGGAGCGCATCCTGCGTCGCTCGCCGGCGCTGGAACGGTTCGCACCGATCGCCGGCGCGGCCCACGAGCGAATCGACGGACGCGGCTACCACCGGCGCCTCGCTCCCGGAGCCATCGAGCGTTCGATGCGGGCGCTCGCCGTCGCCGACGTCGCCACGGCGCTCTCGGAGCCGCGCCCGCATCGGCGAGCGCTTCGCAGCGAGGAGCTTCCACGGGTCCTCCGCAAGGAGTGCGCCGGGTTGGATGACGGTCTCGTCGAGGCCGTCATCGACCTCGCGGACGCCAAGCCCCGCGACGGACGCCGCTCGAGCGGACGCTGGCCGAAGGGGCTCACGGATCGCGAGGTCGATGTCCTCCGCGCCACCGCGAGCGGCAAGACCAACGCCGAAGCAGGGATGATCCTCGGTATTTCCGCGCGGACCGTCCAAAACCACCTTGCCAATGCCTACGCGAAGCTCGGCGTCGAGAGCCGCGGCGGGGCGGCCCTGTTCATGATGGAACACGGTCTCCTCGCCTAGGACTCGCGCGCGGAACCTGATTTGACGTCGCGTTCGACCGCCGGCGCTCGTCGGAGCGACGGGACGCGCGAACGCGAGCGTGACGATCGGTCCTTGATCCCGAAGCTACGGCGGCCTGTCGTGGAATTGCTCACGAGCGAAGCTGCGCGTCGCGCCTAGGCTTCATTGGATGAAGCACCGGGTCCTTTTCTTGCTCGGGATCGCCGTGAGCTCCCTCGTCGGCGTCGTTGCGTGCGTCGGCGATGCGCCCACGACCACCCCACCGACCACGAACGACGCCGCCGCGAACGACGCCGCTGCGAACGACACTGGCACCGCTGCCGACGCCGGACCGCCAGACGTTGCTCCGGTCGGGTGTCCGGCGGGGTGCCTGCCGCTGGCACCGGCGGGCTGGATCGGCCCGAGCGCCGTGTTCGACGGCCCGACCGCGAAGAAACCCACGGCCTGCCCGAACGACACCTATACGCAGAAGGAGCTCGATGGCCTTCAAGGCGTGAGCAGTGATCCTGCAGTCTGCAACTGCGGCGCGCCGACCTTCCAGGGCGCGAGCTGCACGGCGGTCGCGGTCGACTACTACTCCGACAGCACGTGCACGAATGCACAACTGAACCTCGGCACCTGGGCGAACGGCGACTGCAAAGCGCCGGGCTCCACGCCCAACGGCTACGTGAAGTTCGGCACGCCGACCCTCGCTGATGCCGGCACGTGCGCCTTCCCGAACCCGACGAAGACCGTGCCCGCGCCGAGCTACACCGCCGAGAACGTCTCGTGCGGGAGCCCCAGCGCGACCACGTGCCCCGCAAACGCGAAGTGCGCGGCGACCCCGGTGCCGGCGGCGCCGTTCAACCGCGTCTGCATCCATCAGGATGGCGACGTCGCGTGCCCCGCGGTCGCCGAGTATCAGAAGCGCTTCGTCACGTATCGAAACCTCGACGACACGCGCGCGTGCAGCGCGTGCACGGGAACGGCGGCCGCGGCGGGGTGCACGATGGCGTGGGTCGCCGTCGGCAACACGCTGCAGTGCCAATCGGTCGCGAGCTACCCGAACGTCGCCGGATCGAGCTGCGTCCCGAGCGCGAGCGCGAAGGTGTTCACGACGACGACCACCACCACGAACCGACATGCACGCCGGTGGGCGGCAAGCCGACGGGCGCGGCCGCGCTGACGAACCCCGTGACGTTCTGCTGCAACAACTGAGCGCTCGCCGGAGCCGACTCCGGGTCACGGCGTCTTCATGCGAACGACGAACGCGGTCGGACGGACGACCGTCGCGCCGCCGCTCAGCTTCGGTCCTGGCACGTCGTAGGTGCCTCCGACGATCGGATTTCCAGAAGCATCCTTCGTGACCGCGCTCACGGCGATGTGCGCCGTGAACGACGTACATGCGAGCGAAGTCCCACCGAACTTCCCGGTCGTCGGGTCGTAGGTCGCGATCCGAGGGCCCAGCTTTCCGGTGCTCGCGCCGCCGACGACCGTCGCACCGTCGTCGAACGCGCCGCCCGCGCTCAGGCTCCCGAGGTTCGTCTGCATCTGCGTCGCCGAAGCGATGGAACCGTTCGAATCCAGCGAGACGATCAGGCCGAAGTCCGCCGCGCTGCTGGTGTACGTGACACCGCCGATCACCGCCGAGCTGCTGCCGAAGTGAACCAACGCGCGAACGCCGGCGGCGTGCGGTGCAAGGTCCAACAGCGCCGTTCCCGAGAAGCCGGTATCCCATCCCGTCGCCCAAACGACTTTGTCGGTGACGAGCTTGGCCAGGAACGCGCCCGCCTTCGCCGTGACCGCGTTGCCGTCGAGATCGAGCGTGCCAGCCAGTCCACCACCGAAGTAGACCGCACCATCGGGACCGATCGCGATCCGGTGGTCCCTCGTGAACGTGGTGTAGGCGTGAACCGCGATCACGGCACCATCGGCGCCGAGGTGCGCGACGAACGTCCCGTGCTTCGGGAGCGGTCCGGTGCCGAGATCCGGTGCCTGCAGGTCGGAGGTCGAGCCGACGACCCACGCGGACCCATCGGACGCCCACGCGATGCCGTACGGCGCCGTGTTGGTCATGGGCCGAAGCCACTTGGGCGCGCCGCTGGGATCGAGCGCCACGGCGTACCCGCCCTTCGTGGTCTGCGTTCCATAGGCGATGGCAGCGAGGTTCGAGTACCCGACGATCCCGACGGCGCCGTTCGAATCGAAGGCGGCGCCGAGCACGACATCGTGCTGGCCGGAGGTGTAGGTTTTGCGTGCCAGCTCGGTGCCGTCGGCCGCGAGCCGGAGGAACACGACGTCGTCGTCGATGGCGTTGCTCGTCGATGGCGCCAGATCGTCGAAGGTACCGGCGACGGAGAGCGTGCCGTCCGGCGCGGCGAAGAGCGCTTGGACCGTGCTCCCGCTCTTGCCGCCGAACGTGGTCGCCATTTCGGGCTCCGCGCACGCGTTCGTCGGCGGCGGCGTCGTTCCCGGCTCGCTCGAGCAGGCGAAGGCGACGAGAGCGCAAGCGAGGATGGCGAGCCGTGCATGGCGCATGGCCGAAGCATACCTCATGCACGCAAGGCGAGCGGGATACCAACTTGGGATCCAGCGTCGTCGGAGAGCTCTACTGCAAGAACCCCGGCGCATCCGAACGCAGCGAGTACTTGTCTCCTCCCAGGGTGAGCGTCACCCAATTGCCACTCCGCTCCAGATTTCCCGCCGCCGCCCCCGCGAGCAGGAGCTCGTACTTCCCTGCCGAGGCGCCGCGCCGGAGCGTGAAGGTGTCCGTCGACCGTCCTTCGAACTTCAACGTTCCGACGGTCGCCGGATCGCCATCCGGCTTGTGCTCGGTGTCGACGAAGAGACAGAGACCGCCGTTGCTGCTCCCGTTCACGACCCCACCCTCGCAGTACATCGGCGCGAGCTCGGGGGCCCGCTTGCACGCGGCGAGCACGAAGACGAGCGCGGGGACTGCGAGCTTTCGAACGACCATGGTCCCAGTCTAGCGACCCGTTCGAGTCGCTGCGCGCTCCGCGTCCGCCTCGCTCCTTCGCCCGCGCAGCCGCGCGACCACGAGGAGCGCGATGCCCGGGACCGCGAACATCGCATTCCACGCGAGCTCCGCCATCGCCGCCGCCTGGAGTCGGACGGCGTCCGCACGCGAGGCCGGCTCCGGAGCACGAGCCCACGCGACGAGGGTGGCGAGAGCTGCGACGACGGCAACACCCACGAGGGCCCACCCGACCCAGCGCGCAAGACGCCACCCTCGTCTCTCGTTCTTCACCCAGTCACGCTACGCCATTTGGCGCGCCACTCGACGAGGAACGGCCGCACCTCCCTCGCGCACGTCGGCTTCGGGCCCTCACAGCTCTCGAACGTGACTCCCGCCGCGCGAAGCTCCTCCGCGATTCGCCAGCCCCGACGATCCGCGCGACGCGGGATGCGAAACGCATATCCCATGTCCGGCATCGCTCGCCCGCACTCGGGGCACTGCGCCAGCCGATTCGTCCCGCCCGGATCCACGTCTTCGAGCCGCGGGCGCTTGAAGCCCTTCCGACACGAGAAGCAAGCGTAGTGAGCTTTGTAGCGAGCCCATTCGTAGCGGTTCATGGCGCACACCCTTCCGCCACTCACGAACCGCTCCCGCCGAAGCTGACGGAACGCCGACGTGCAACGACGGACCGGGTAGGCGATGATGGGGGGATGACCCCCGGCACCCTGCTCGACGATCGCTTCGAGCTCGGTCCGGCGACAGGCACCGGCGGCATGGCCACGGTCTACCGCGCGCGCGATCGGCGAACCGGCGCCACGGTCGCCGTGAAGATGCTCTACCAGGACGCGGGGAACGAGCACGATCGGGAGGCGCGCATCCTCGCGAAGCTCGACCACCCCGCGATCGTCCGCTACGTCGCGCATGGCCACGTCGGCGAGCGCTCGTACATCGTGATGGAGTGGCTCGAAGGTACCGATCTCGCGGCGCTCCTTCGGCGCGGCCCGCTCGCGCCCGATGCGGCCCTCGGCGTCGCGCTGCAGATCGCGAGCGCTCTCGGCCACGCCCACGCGCGCGGCATCGTCCATCGCGACGTGAAGCCGGGCAACGTCTTCTTCGTCGACGGAGACCTCTCGCGCGCGAAGCTCCTCGACTTCGGGATCGCGCGCGACGCCGCCGAGCCCGCGTCCGCGCTGGATCGCGCCGGCATGGTCGTGGGAACGCCGGGCTACATGGCGCCCGAGCAGATCGCGTTGAACGAGTCCGACGCGCGGGCAGACGTGTTCTCGCTCGGGTGCGTGCTCTACCGCGCCATCGGGGGTGTCGCTCCGTTCGCATCGACGGGTCACGCGCTCGGAGCGCTCGCGCGCTCGTTGCTCGACGACGTGACGCCGCTCCGCGAGCTCGTCGAGGATCTCCCGCGCGGGCTCGACGACCTCGTCCTCCGCATGCTCGCGAAGGCGAAGGAGCTTCGCCCGAGCGACGGCGCCGCGATCACAGCCGCGCTCTCGAGCATCCAACGCCGCTCGCTCGAGCCACCGCTCCCCGCAGCGCTCACGGGGCGCGAGAAGCGCAACGTGTCCGTGATCCTGCTCGGCGGTGATCTCGCCGGCGAAGGCGACGCCACGTCGTTCACCATCGTCACGCGGGCAACGCCTTCGAGCGAAGCGCCGACCCTGGAAGCGCTCGCGGCGCGCTTCGGCGCGAGCCTCGTCGTCCTGCCCCACGGCGCCTTGGTCGCGACGATTGCCTACGAACGCGCGGCGACCGATCAAGCCGTCCGCGCGGCGCGCTTCGCGCTCGCGCTCGCTCGCCTGCGCCCCGGTCTCCCGATCGCGCTCGCGACGGGGCGCTCCGAGATCGTCGGGAACACGCCCGTCGGCGTCGCGATCGAGCGCGCGACCGAGCTGCTCGCCAAGGCCGGCCCCGGCGTCGCGATCGACGCAGTCACCGCGAGCCTCGTGGAGAACGCGTTCGACGTCGCGCCCGGTGAGCCGCGCATGCTCGGCGCGGAGCGCGTCATCTCGAAGGTGCGCACGTTCATGGGAAAGGACACCCCGTGCGTCGGGCGAGAGCGTGAGCTCGCGTTCCTCCGCGACCGCTTCGACGAGGTCGTCCACTCCTCGCGCGCGCGCGTCGCCCTCGTCACGGCACCGGCCGGCGGTGGAAAGAGCCGGCTTCGCTACGAGCTGATCCGCGGACTGCCACCGGGGACGGCGGTCTGGATCGCCCGCGGCGACCCGCTCGCTCGCGATGCCCCGCTCGCGATGCTCTCGAGTGCGCTGCGGCGCGCGGCCGGGATCCTCGACGGCGAGCCGAGCGCGCTCGCGATGGAGAAGCTCGAGCAGTGGGTGGGTACCACCGAGCGCGGCGCGCGGAATGCCGTCCTCCTCGGCGAGCTGCTCGGCGTCGCGCCCCTCGGCGCCGCGGGGCCGGTGCGCGCGCAAGCCGACGCGCTCGCGCTCGGTGATCAGATGCGGCAGGCCGTGATCGACGTCATCGGAGCGACCTGCGCCGAGCGGCCGCTCGTGCTGGTGCTCGAGGATCTGCATCACGGCGATCGAGCGAGCGTGCGCTTCGTCGACGCCGCGCTCCGTGATCTGGCGGACGCCCCGTTGTTCGTCCTCGCGCTCGCGCGACCCGACGTGACCGACGTGTTCCCCACGCTGTTCCATCAGCGGGGCCTCGATGCGCTGCGCCTTCCTCCGATCACGAAGGCGGACGGCGAAGTGCTGGCGCGGCACGTGCTCGGGGATGCTGCATCGCCGCGCGTGGTCGCCGAGATCGCGACGCGGTCGGCCGGCAACCCGTTCTACCTCGAAGAGCTGATCCGCAGCGTCGCGGAGGGTCGCGGCGACGCGTTCCCGGAGACGGTCGTCGCGATGGTCGAAGCGCGGTTCGAGGCGCTGACGGCGCTCCAGCGCCGCATCCTGCGCGCCGCGAGCATCTTCGGAGAAGCCTTCTTCCGCGGTGGCGTCGAGACGCTCCTCGCCAACGAGCTCGCGATCGACGAGTCGCTCGACGTGCTCACCGAAGCCGAGCTCGTCGCACGCCGCCCCAAGAGCCGACTCCCGGATCAGACCGAGTACGTCTTCCGCCACGCGCTCGTGTGCGAGACCGCGAACGCGATGCTCACGGAGGACGATCGCAAGCTCGGGCACACCTTGGCCGCCGAGTGGCTCGAGGCGGCGGGCGAGACCTCGGCGCGCGTCCTCGCCGAGCACTACGAGCGCGGCCTTCGCCCCGCCGGCGCGCAAGTGCACCACCGCCGAGCCGCCGTCGAAGCGCTCTACGGAAACGATCTCGCGCGCGCGATCCTCCATGCGACGAAGGCCGCGGAGCTCACGCGCGATCCCGAGAGCTTGGTCGAGCTCTGGCTGATCGAGGCCGAGGCACGTCGATTCCGCGCCGAGTGGCCGCTCGCCTCCGCGCTCGCCGAGCGCGCTCTCACGACGGCGCCGCGGCGGAGCCCCGCGTACTTCCGCGCGGCGGAGGAGCTCGCCATCTCCGGATCGCGCGTCTTGGAGCCCGCGGCGATGGAGCGGCTGCGGAAGGCGCTCCTCGAGGATCTCGACGCGGGCGTGACGGCGCCGGCCGTGATCGCCGCGGCGCGGAGCGCGCAGCAACAGCTCATCGCCGGCAACGCGCGAGCGGCCGAGGAGTTGCTCGCGCACTTGGCGCCGTCGTTCTCCGCGTTCGAGGATCATCCCCGCGCGCGCGGGGTGTATTTTCAGGCGCAGGCCTCCAGTGCGCTCCACCGCGGCGCGGTGGTTCGCTTCCTCGACATCGCCGCCCAAGCCATGAACGCCTTCGCCGAGGCTGGCGATCAACGCGCGATGAACGGAACCCGGATCAACATCGGGTTCGCGCTCACGCAGCTCGGCGACTACGAGCGGGCGGAGCCCCTGCTCGTCGAGGCCGTGGCGACGAGCGAGCGGCTCGAGCTCCACGCGCAGGCGCTCGCGTCGAAGCACAACCTGGGACCGGTCCACGCCGCGCGCGGCCGGATCGATCTCGCACGCCAGGTCGAGACGGCGGCCGTGGACGCAGCACACGCGCAGGGCGACGAGGCGTTCGAAGCGGCGGCGCGTGCCTACCTCGCGCGGATCGAGTCGGCGGCCGGCAACCATGCCCTCGCAGAGGCCGAGGCCGCGGCGGCAGTCGAGCTCGCGCGACACGCCGCTCCGACGCGCGCGTATGCGCTGGCGGCGCTGGCCGAGGCCCAGCTCGCACTGGCGAAGAACGCAGAGGCGCTCGCAGCGGCCGAAGCGGCGACGGCGATCCAGAAGGAGATCGGCGCGCTCGAAGAGGGTCAGGCGCTCGTCGGTGCCGTGCACGCGCGGGCGCTGCTCGCGAAGGGCGACGCCACGCGTGCCCGTACGCGCGCGAGCGAGGCGTACGCGATCGTCGTGAGCGAAGCCGCGAAGATCACGGACGAACCGGCGCGCGCGCGCTTCCTGGCGATGCGCGAGCACGCGACGTTGGCAGAGTTGGCGAAGCCGCGGTTGAAGCGATCGGAGGTCTGAAACGTGCGCCTGAATCAAGTCACCCTCCCCTCGCTCGACGTCGCGCGCGGGCGCGACTTCTACGTTCGCCTCGGCTTCACGCTCTTGGTCGACGACCCGCCGAAGTACGTCCGACTCGAGGCGCCCGCGGGCGGGACGACGCTCTCGCTCCACGTCGTGCCGGCGATGCCGACCGGCGAGACGGCGGTGATCTACCTGGAGTCGGACACGCTCGATGCGGACGTCGCGCGCTTGAAAGCGGCTGGTTTCGTCTTTCGCCAGGAGCCGCGCGACGAGTCGTGGCTCTGGCGCGAGGCGCGGCTGCGGGACCCCGACGGCAACGAAATTTGCCTCTATCACGCGGGCGAGAATCGATTGAACCCGCCGTGGCGCGTGAAGCCCGACTGAGTCGAACGAACTGACCGCTGCGTCGGCTCAGTAGGCGGCCTGGATTCGATGGATCCGACCGTCGCCGGTCTTCAGGATCAGGGTCGTATCGTCCACCGCGTACCAAACTGGGACATGATGTAGAGACACAATCCTCTCCGCGACCAGATGCCCCGAGGCCTCGCGTCGGATGCGATGGACGGCAGCTCTTTCCAAGCTGAGATGGGCTAGCCCGCTGACGAGCCAAGGCTCCCCCGCAACGCGAACGAACTGGATCGGGTCTCCGGGTGCCCCGTCGATCGCGGTTGGGACCTCGTCCGTGTGTGCGCGCGGGAGGTACCCTACGGCGCCACCGAATTCGCCGTCGTTGATCCCGAGCAGCACGTCGTCGCCATCTTCGAGGACGATGCTCGTGCGGAACCGCCGGCTGACCTCCGCTGCGAGGCCTTCCGGGAGAGGCGTTCCGATCGCGAAGAGCTCGCCGGAGGAGCGGCGCCAGACGGGGTCCACCCGGGTACCGCGAATGATCGTGAGGGTATTGGCTGCGGCGCAGCGGACACCGAACGACGGATCCCCCACCGCGTGGTTCCACAGCGGCGTGTCTGCGGTCGCCGCGACCTGACCGATCCGCCCGAGCGACCAGGCCGCCGCGCTCCGCACGCGCGGATCGTCGGCTTCGAGCGCGTCGACCAGCACCGGGATGGCGCCGGGGTCCTTTACCGCCCCCAACACGAAGACCGCCTGCTCCCGCGCCGCGGAGGGCTTCGCGGCGAATGCACGGGTCGCAGCGATTGCGTCGCGGTCGCGTGTGTCTGCAACGATCGCGAGAGCAGACTCGCTGTCGTCGGCGAGGTGGCTCACGGCCCACCGCGCGTCGTTGGGCGTCTCGGACCGTCGCAGCCACGGAAGCAAGAATGCTCCTCCTCCGCACGCGTCCGGGAGCGGCCTGGTGTCGACCGCGGTGGCGTCGTTCGGAAACAGGGAGCCTCCGGACTCGGTGTCGTAGTCGACGCTCGGGCTCGCCACCGGCCGGCTCCCGCACGCGGCAGCGAAGACCAAGAGTCCGACGACGGGGACCGCCGCTCGCATTCCTCAACACTAAATCAGCGCTGGGCCGGAATCGACCGCCACGGAGGGGCGTTTTCGGCGTCCATGCGCCGGGCAGCCCTGCTTCTCCTGATTTGCGCGTGCCGAGGCTCGGCCGGTGACGGCGCCGATGCGGCAGCTCCGGCGCCGAGCGCGTGGCTCGCTCCGCCGGCGGATGCGAGTGCGCCTCCCGACGAGCGGCTCGCCACGTTGGACCGGTGGAACGATGCGATGCGCGCCCACGACCTCGCGGCGCTGAGCGCGCTCTACGACGATCGGGTGTTCCTCTATGGACTGCCGATGAGCCGAGTCGCGGCGATGAGCCGGCTCGACCACGTTCTTCGGACGACCGCCGACTACACCCAGACCATCGCCCACGCGACGGTCGAGGAAGCCGACGGAGGCGACGTGATCCGAATCACATTCACCAAGAACGCGACGGCGCAGGGCAAGACATCGACCGTCTCGGCGTATCTGGTGCTCCGCCGTACGGGCGGTGGCTACCGCATCGTCGAGGAGAGCGACACCACGACTGACGCCGCGATGACAAGCCGGACCGAGAAGCGCTATCCGGACGAGTGCCGCCGCGCGATCGGCGCCGCGCTCGACGAGCTCTGGGCCACCCGCGTGGGCCCATCCGCTCTTCAGAGCGACGGTTGGTACGAGTGCCCGACGAAGGGTCACCAGTGTGTCGGTCGCCATTGGGTTCCTCCATCGCGCGAACGGTGGGGCAAGCCCGTGCCCATGATCGTCCTCGACGTCGACCTCGCGACGGGCGCGCTGCGTGAGAGGGACGCTTGGGCTTCCAGCGAGGGGGACCTCACGATGGCCGCGGAAGTCCAACGCCGGATCACCGAGTCGTGCCGTGCCGCGAAGGTCTACGGCCATGACCCGTGATGCGCTGTCCCTCACGATGGTCGCGCTCATCGTCGGTTGCGATGCGCCAGCCTCCGTGAACACGCACGACGCCGCGGCCGAGGCCGTTTCTGTTCCCATCGACGCTGAGGCGGTCGAGCCGCCGATCGTCTACCCCGGCTTCGACGCGGGTTCGCGCGCCGAGATCGAGATCCCGACCGTGCGATGCGACGACCTGGGGCAAGTCGGGTGGTCGAAGGTGTTCCCGCCTTCGAGATGGAAAGCGAAAGTCACGAAGGAGCTGCTCGCGCTCGACGATCCGCCGTCGCAGCTTCGCGTGTATGTCGGTCCATACTCCACCGTGCTCGGCCCGCCGGGCTTCGAGTGTCACGGTTGGTACGGATCCTCCGGACAGTGGCTCCAACTCAGCCCACGCGACGGCGCTGACCTTCCGTGGTTGGTCCCCCACGAGGGCGAGCTCATCGTCGTCAACGAATCGTACTGGTCGACGAGCGGGCGGACGCGGTGTGCCCGCCTCGCCGCTCGAGTCTTCCCAACCCTTCGTGGCCGCGCTCGGGACGTCTATGCAATGTACCCCGGCTTGGCGCCGCTCGACGGCTTCACGACCGATCCCTACTCGGGCGAGGTCGTGCACGTCGAAGATCAATTCGCGAGTTACGTGGACCCGCCGAGAGTCTCGGGTATTGCTGAAGAGGGTGCTTGGGTTACCCCCAACGACGACCCGGTTCACGGCTCGATGGTGGATTGGCAAGGACGGAACCCGTGGAGCGCGTCGATGCTGGTCCTCGCCGTGCGCCTCCACGCCGAACGGGAGCGGCTCATCGCCGCGATCGTCGCCGACTTCGACAACCGGATGCGCACATGCTCCAAGGACGATGATTGCTTCGGGCTCGATCGGCTGCCGCGCTGCTTCGACGGGATGGAGGAGCGTTGCCCGTAACGACGACGCCCGCGCTCACGGCGTCACTCCCAACTCCTTGCACAGTGCATCCTCTTGGGCACACATCACGTCCGTCGACCTCCCGTTCAGCCGCTCCAACGCCGGCACCGCTCCCACTGGCACCTCGGTCCACGCGCCGCACGTCGGCGGCGCGCTCGCTCCCGCTTGCGGATCGGCGACGTGCGAGGTCGAGCACTCCGCCCACACCCACTTCGCGCCTTCGTGCCGGAACGCACGGCCCTTCCCCTTGAAGCCGTGACCGGAGAAGTCCTGGTACTCCGTGAACGCCCAGTGCTCGATCGTCGGGGCAGCCGCGGGTGACGGCGACGACGACGCCGACGCCGACGCCGACGAGCTGGGCGCCGGTTTCGCGTCCACCGCGCTTTGCGCCGGCGGCTGCGCTCCTCCACCGCAACCCACGACCAGAAGAAGTACCGCCGACGAAAGGACCAGGCGCTTGGGGCTCATGTTCCTTCGTACGTGCGTCGCGGCGAAAGGGTTTACTCCGTAAATATCAGGAGCCGTACCACCGGGTGTATCAGGGGTGTATCCGATACGGCGCCTCCGAAACCCTTGGAAATCTCGGGAATTTCGCCATCCCGCACGTGGCACCGCGCTTGCTCTACCTCCCGGCATGATCAAGCCCACGTTCGTTGCCTCGCTCCTCGTCGCCCTCCTCGGTGGTTGCGCCGCCAGCACCGCCGACTCCACCGGCACCGCTGGCTCCAACGGCTCCGACCCCGGCACCGGCGATCCCAACTTGGGACAGGTCGCCAACGACGCCGACGGCGGCGCGGCGTCCCCCGACGGCGCGAGCGCCTCGCCCGACGGCGGCAACGCGCCCGTCGCCATCGGCAACGACTCCAAGGTCAGCGCTCCCGTCTACGTGACCAACGCCACCAACTGGATGGAGACCACGACCGGCCTCTCGGCCAAGGCGCTCAACGAGATCTACATCCCCGGCACGCACGACTCGGGCACCTACGGCATCGTCTCCGTCTACAACCGCCCCGTGGACGACCCGTGGGCCCCCGACGGCGAGAACGCGATCGTCCGCGCCGGCCAGTTCGTCGGCATCTCCGACAAGTGGGCCAAGGCCCAGGAGCGCACGATCCAGGAGCAGCTCGAGGACGGCATGCGCTACCTCGACCTTCGCCCCTGTCGCGAGAAGAGCGGCACCCTTCGAGTCTGCCACTCGCTCTACGGCCCGAAGATGGACGACATCCTCGGCCAGATCGCGACCTTCGCGAACGCTCACCCGAAGGAGGTCGTCATCGTCGAGATGAGCCACTTCGCGGGCATGACGACGCCGGACCACACCAACCTGCAGAGCCTGATTCAGCAGCGCATCGGCGCGAACCTGATCGACGCCTCCAAGGGCGTGGGCCCCACCACCAAGCTCGGCGACGTGTGGAGCACGCAACCGGGCAAGTCCGTCCTCGTCATCTACGACGGCTCGAGCCCGCCCTCGTTCGCGGTGCCCGAGAGCAAGACCACCACGTCGTGGATCGAGACCTGGGACAAGCAGAAGAAGCACGACTCGCTCGCGAACGCGATCACCGGCATGCCGAACGACACCTTCTTCGAGCTCTCGGGCCAGGCCACGCCGGACTCCAATGGCACGCTCATCGAGCGCAGCCTGGATCCGATCGGCAACTACCCCACGTCGCTCCGCGCGCTCGCCGACGAGACCAACCCGGTGGTCCTCGGTTGGATCCAGAACGAGTGGTCGACCAAGCGCCTGAACCTGATGGCGGTCGACTTCGAGAACCGCACGTGTCTGTACCCGCTCGCGCTGAGCCTGAACGGCGTGAAGAACGTGTCGTTCGCGGGCTGCAACATCGGCAAGACCACGACGTGGGGTGATTGGCACCTCACCCCGTACGGTCGCGGCGCGGGCACGCCGATGGTGTGTGGTGCGGGCAAGGAGACGATCGCGGGCCTCTGCTACACGCCGTGCCAGAGCGGCTACGCGATGGTGAAGGGCATGCCGAACGTCTGCGGCAGCATCTGCCCGAGCGGCTACACCGACACGGGGCTCCTCTGCTCGCGCGCCGGCAGCATCATCTCGGCCGACAACTCGAAGTGCTCGAAGTGGGACCTCTGCGGGCTCACCGTCGACAAGGGCTGCACCAAGTGCCCCTCGGGCTACCACAACGACGGGTGCACGTGCCGGATCGATCCCGACACGATCACGAAGTCGACGTACGGCCGCGGCGTCGGCACGATCCCGAGCTCGTGCAACCCGGGTGACGAGAAGGACGGACTCCTCTGCTACCCCAAGTGCCGCGCCGGCTACGACGGCGTGGGCCCGATGTGCTGGCCGTCGAACTGACGCCGTGAACGAAGCGTGAGCGAAGCCCGGTCTCCCATGTGGAGACCGGGCTTCGTGCATTTGCCAGGGAAGCATTTGCGTCAATCGAACGCATGAGGCACTCGTGCGAAGCTCCATTGCCATGATCGTGGTCGCGCTCGGGTTCTCGGGCGTGGCATCCGCGGGACCGCCCGCGCCGAAGTCGTATTTCCTCGCCGGCGACCCGCACGTGCCGCTCGCGTACGTGCAGGGCGCAACCATCTCGGGAATCGGCACGCACTGCACGCCGAGCACGCTGTGGGGACCGCCGGGCTCCTCGTGGCGCGCGCTCGATGCGTGGGGACAGGTGGTCGCGACGCGGACGGTCGACAAGGCGGACCCTTACGACGTCACCGGTTGCAACGAGCTCTCCTTCCGCGGCGCGCCCGCCAACGATCGCGCGCTCTACGTCTCGACGGCGTCGCCCTGGGCGCCCTCGCCGTCGCGCGAGTGGACCGCGCCGCCGGCAGACCGTTCGTCGTTCGTCACGCTCGCGATCGCGAAGGCAGCAGCGCCCCGACCGGGAGTGTACTGCCCCAAAGGGTTACCCGACGCGATGTTCTTCGACGTAGGCACGTCGCATCACGCCGTCTATGGCGGCCTCGGGGTCGTCGTGATCGCGCGCCGGGATCCCGGGGGTTGGGTGTTGGCGACGGTGAAGACCTCGGACCCGGGAAACTGCGAGAAGCCGGTCGCCGTGTTCGACATGAACGGGGATGGTGTGCCCGAGATCGTGATGCGCGAGAACGAAGACGCCTCGTGGGACGACTACGTGCTCCAGCGATCGCCGGCAGGCACGTGGGTCAACGCCGCGGAGTCACCGGGCGGTGCTACGATCTGACGCTGCCGAGCGAATCATGACCGAGGCGCGCGCTCACCGCTCCCACACCTGCATCACCCTCTTCGTGCCGGGTCGTTGGACCTCGCTCGCCGCGGTCGAGCCCATCGTCCGCGCCGCTCCGTTTCCGATCGAGATCGAGTGGGTCCCCAACGACGGCGCCTTCGGCCAAGCGTTCTCGTTCGGCACCTGCACCGCCGACGAGATGCGCGCCGTCGATGCGGCGGGGGGCGCCGTCGTGCTGCAGCTCCCGGTCGAGCTCCACGTGCATCGTGCAAGCATCGAGAAGCTCGCGCAGGCTCTCCGCGACGCGGGCGCGCTCGCCTTTCGGATCGAGCAGTCCAAGCTCGGCTTCATGGCCGACGCGTGGATCGAGCGGGTGAGCGAGGGCCACCAATGGTCTCTCCTCCGGCTCGCGACCGTGGTGCTCGGGTCGAAGACGTCGACGCGGATGCTGGGCCTCCACGTCTTCTCG
Organism: Polyangiaceae bacterium; assembly: GCA_044224495.1. GTDB lineage: Bacteria > Myxococcota_A > Polyangia > Polyangiales > Polyangiaceae > JBGAKG01. The sequence continues at coordinate 32,786 of JBGAKG010000007.1, forward strand.
CTCCCCGACGTCGAGATCGAGGCGACCGGCCGCGAGGCCGGGCGATGGCTCGACGAGATGGCCGCCTACGCGATCGCAGAGGACCCGGTCTTCGTCTCGGGCAACACGTTCGCGCCCGACGCCGAGACTCCGCGCCGCATGATGGAGCACTGGCCGGACACGGACTACCCCCAAGGTCACCCGTGCAACAACCCGTTCGGCGTCCTGCGTCTCGGGCCACCGGTCGAGCGCGGGCGCCCGCAGGACGAGCTGCGCCTGACGTTCATGCCAGCGCTGGTCGCGCTGCTCACCGCCGCGCGCAAGAAGAAGGGCGCGCCGCTGACCGACGAAGAGATCGTGGCAATCCGCGACACCGGGTCGTGCGTGGCGGCCAAGTGGGTGCACGCGCGAGAGGTCGAGCGCGCTCGCGGATACGCCGACATCGATCCCGAACGCGCGGTGGAGTGTTGGAACGCGATCGAGCGCGCCAATCGCTGACTCCAATTCGGATGATGCACGGGAGTCACGTGCTAGCCTCCAGCCAATGCTCTTTCGCAGGTCGCTCCACGTGGCGCTGGCCGCCGCGATCTGCGTCGCGTGTGGAACCACCGAACTCCCACTCGACCCCGTCGGACCGCTAGCGCCCTGCGGCAAGACGATGACCCAGTGCGGGTCGCTCTGCGTCGACACTCGGTTCGACCCAGCCAACTGCGGCAGCTGCGGCACCCGATGTGCGGCCGACGAGACGTGTGTCGGGGGGAAGTGCGGCGTCGGTTGCTACGGCGGGACGACGTCATGTGGGACTTCGTGCGTCCACCTGGACTACGACCCCGCGAACTGTGGAGCGTGCGGGAACGCCTGCAAGACCGGAGTCGCTTGTCTGAATGGGGCCTGCGTGAACGGTTGTGGCAGCAAGCAGACCGCTTGTGGGTCCACGTGCACGAACACTTCGACGGACGCCGCGAACTGCGGCACGTGCGGCACCTCCTGCGGCCTCGGTGCCGTCTGCACGAACGGTATCTGCGAGTGCAAGGGGTCCTTCTGCGGCGGCAAGTGCACCGATCTCCAGATCGACCCGTTGCACTGCGGTTCATGTGCGAGCGCCTGCGACGCCACGTCCGAGGTCTGCAGCGCTGGCAAGTGTGCGTGCGCGAAGGGTCGGACGCTCTGCGCCGGAGTCTGCGTGGACCTCAACGCGTCGGCCAAGAACTGCGGAGGCTGTGGGAAAGCGTGCGCTCCGGGTCGGCTCTGCGATCTCGGCTCCTGCATCGACCCTACCTCGGAGTTCCCGACGCAGGGCGCGGACGTGGCGCGTGACGGAGTCGTTGCCGGCGAGTCGGGGCGTCCACCGCTCACGCCTTTGTGGTCGGTGGCAGCCTCGACCGGCCTGAAGTTGCAGCCCGTCGCCATTGGACGGAGCTACGCCTTCGCCACCTTCGCCGACATGTTTGCGCCCTCGGACGAGCTCCGTGCGATCGACCTCTCCGACGGCACCACGCGGTGGACGGCCGCGCTCGGCCCAGTCGGTCTCGTGGGGTTTCTGACGTACGCCAACGATCGCGTCTACATCGCGAACTCGAGAGGCACATCTGGGCCGCCTCCGAGAGTGCTTGCATTCGACGCGAGTACGGGAGCTCTCGTCTGGATCACGGACATCTCTGCCCAGTTCGAACAGTACTGGTCGCCGCTCGTCGTCGGTGCGACCGTCTATTCGAATGCCGGCACGTATGGCGGGCTCGCCGCGTTCGACGCCGCGCAGGGATCGGAGCTCTTCTCGATCAGTCTCGAGCAGACCGACCATTGGTGCGCGGCTTGGTCCGGCAGCGAAATCATCACCTTCGTCGGCGGGCGACTCCGTGGTCACGATCCGACGACGGGCTCCATCAACTGGAACGACCTCGTCAGCACGTCCTGGTCCAACGGTACCGGCACGTTCCCGACCGTCTCCAATGGTCGCGCGTTCGTCATCGCTTCCCCGAACCTCTACGCCGTCGACCTCGCCACCCATGTGGTCGCGTGGGTCGGGTACGGCTCCTACAAGGGCATGGTCGCCGCGCTCGGTGACTCGGTCTTCGGCGTCAGCAGCGGGAGCCTGGTCGTGAGGAGCGCGTCGTCCGGCGCACTCCAGTGGTCGTTCGCCGGCGACGGTGCCCTGGAGAACACCCCCGTCATCGCCAACGGATTCGTGTACGTCTCGAGCGCGAAGAACACCTACGCGGTGGACCTGACCACCCACCAACAGGTGTGGACGGTAGCCGACGGCGGGTCTCTGGCGGTCGCTTCGCGGCGCCTCCTCGTCGTGTCGCCGACGGCCATTCACGCCTATCGGATGTCGAATTGAGCGGAATGATGACCTCTCCGATTCGAGTTTCCGGCCTCGCCGTGGCGCTCTTCGCAGTGACCGTGGCGTGCGGTGCGAGCTCGCTCCCAGATGGGCCCGCCATCGACTGTGGAACCACGGGCACTGCGTGTGGAGATCGATGCGTCGACCTCTCCGTCGATCCAGCGAACTGCGGCGCCTGCGGCGTGGCCTGCAAGAGCACCGAGCTCTGTTCTCGTGGGCATTGTGGGGTCGGCTGCTTCGGCGGTACCACCCGCTGCGGCGACTCGTGCGTGGACGTCCGCTACGATCCTGCCAACTGCGGGTCCTGCGGGAAGGCATGCGGCGCCGGGTCCCCGTGTCTCGGCGGCGCCTGCGTCGACCGGTGCCCAGCCCCGCGCGTCCTCTGTGGTCACACGTGCATCGACGTGATTTCCGACGACGGCAACTGCGGCACCTGCGGAGTGAAGTGTGGCACCGGTAAGAAGTGCAACGCAGGAACCTGCTCGTGCCCAGGCGCCCTCTGCGACGGGGCCTGCACCGACACCCAGACGAACCCGCTCCATTGCGGGGGCTGCGGCATCGGGTGCATACCCGTCGTCGAGTCGTGCTCGGCCGGGAAGTGCGTTTGCGCGAAGGGACTGACCTCCTGCGGTGGGGACTGCGTCGACATCGGTTCCTCACCGAAGAACTGCGGCGGGTGCGGAACGACCTGTGCGCCGGGACAACTGTGCACCGATGGCCAGTGCGGCTCGCCGACGACGAACTGGCCCACCCAAGGCGCGAACGTCTTCCGCACGGGCGAGCTCGTCGGCGAGATCGGGAGACCACCGCTGACGCGCGCATGGTCGGCGAAGCTGCTCAGCGCCGGGACGGCCCAGCCCGTCGCCGTCGGAGCCAACCACGTCTTCGTGACGTTCGAGAACTACAACAACCCGGCGAACGCAATCTACTCACTCGACTTGGCGGACGGCTCCGTCCAATGGACTCGCCCGGCCGGGACCCTCGCCCGCACCGGCTACCCGACCTACGCCAACGGCCGTGTCCTCCTCGTCAACGGCTCGGGCGGCGGGAATCCCCCACGCACGACCGCTCTCGACGGCGCGACCGGGAACGCGGTGTGGACGTCGAACATCACCGCCCAGTTCGAGCAATATTGGTCGCCCCTAGTCGTCGGGGGGAAGGTGTACACCGACGGCGGCACCTTTGGCGGCCTCTACGCGTTCGACGAGGCCACGGGCTCGCAGCTCTTCTTCAACAACGCCCTCGAGCAATACGACCAGTGGAGCGCGACGTGGTCGGGGAGCAGCGTGCTGACCTTCTTGGCCGGCAACCTGAGAGCACACGACCCCTCGTCCGGCAGCATCCTCTGGACCACCCCAGTGCCGTGGCAGTTCAGCGGCTATTCCATGCGGTCGTTTCCCGTGGTCGCGAACGGAAAGGTCTTCGTCGTTGCTCCGCCGAAGCTGCATGCGATCGACCTGGCCACCCATACGATCGTCTGGTCGGCGAGCAACTCCTACACGGCTGCGCCCGCCGTGGCGGGTGGAATCTTGTTTGCCATCGACAGCGGGACCCTGACCGCACTCGACGCAGCGACGGGGCAGTTCCAATGGACGTTCATTGGCGACGGCAAGCTCGAGTTCGCGCCCATCGTCGCGAATGGTCACGTCTACGTCGCGAGCCGACAGAACGCCTACGCCGTCGAGATCGCGACGCAGACCCAGGTGTGGACGGCGGCCGTCGGCGGCCCGCTCTCGATCGCATCGAGGCGACTACTCATCGCAACGACGGATGCAGTCCATGCGTACGTGATGTCGAAGTAGCAAGTGAAATGGGGCCTCGAGGCAACGCAATGAGAAGGCTATCGACGAAAGGATGCGTCTCGCTGGTGCTCGCGATGGCGATGACCCTCGCGTGCGGCTCGACGTCCATCCCCGGCGATCCGCCAGCACCCGTCACCGATTGCGGCACGACGTTGAAGCTCTGCGGAGTCCGCTGCGTCGACACTCGGTTCGATCCAGCGAACTGCGGAGATTGCGGCGTCTCGTGTGGTTTGGACACGGCGTGCTCGAACGGTGTGTGCGGCTTGATCTGCCTCGGGGGGACGACGGCGTGCGGGAAGTCCTGCGTCGACACTCGCTACGATCCAGCGAACTGCGGATTCTGCGACAACGCATGCAACTACGCGGTCGCGTGCCTTGCCGGGGCGTGTGCGAAGGGTTGCGGAAGCAAGCAGGCCACCTGCAGCACCGGCTGCAAGAACACCTCGAACGACAACGACAACTGCGGTGCATGTGGCACGGTTTGCGGGCCCGGAACAACCTGCACGAATGGCGTCTGCAAGTGCACGGGCACGCTCTGCGACGGGACCTGCACGGACCTGCAGACCGACGTGAATCACTGCGGCGCATGTGGGACGGCGTGCAACGCGAGCTTCGAGGCCTGTGTCGCGGGGAAGTGCGGTTGCGCGATTGGCCTCACCGCATGCAGCGGGACGTGCATCGACACGGCAACCTCTCCCAGGAACTGCGGCGCCTGCGGCAAGACTTGCGCCGCGACGGAGATTTGCGACGCAGGGACCTGCACGAACCCGACGACGGATTGGCCGACGCAAGGTGCGAACGAATCGCGCAATGGCGTCGTCGCCGGCGAGGTCGGCCGTCCTCCGCTCCAGCACATCTGGTCCGTGACGCCCAACAGCAGCGCGGACATCCAACCCGTCGCCGTGGGCAAGAACCGCATCTTCGTGACGGTCACCTACGTCTATCCGACGAGCACGATGCGCGCGCTCGATCTGTCGGACGGATCGCTCGTCTGGTCCCGTCCGCTCGGCCCGATCTCGAGCACCGGCTTCCCCACGTATGCCGCGGGTCGCGTGTACATCGTGAATGGCAAGGGCTACGACAACACGCCCGCATCCGTCGTGGCGCTCGAGGCCGGCTCCGGCGTCCTCGCGTGGAGCGCAGCGCTCGCTTCCCAGTATGACAACTATTGGTCACCCCTCGTCGTGGGGGACTCGCTCTATACGGACGCGGGCTACTACGGCGGCCTCCAAGCGTTCGACATCGCCCAGGGGACTTCGAAGTACTGGGTAGGCGGCCTCGACCAGTTCGACCGTTGGGCCCCGACATGGTCGGGGAGCGAGGTGCTCACCTTCCTGAGCGGTACGCTGAGGGCGCATGTTCCGGCGAGCGGCGCGCTGAGCTGGTCGATCTACGTCGACAGCGCTCAATTCCATTGGGTGGCGTACCCGGTGGTGGGCGCCGGGCGCGCCTTCGTGATCGACAACTACAATCTCTACGCCATCAACCTCGCGACCCACGTCGTGGACTGGACGGGCTATGGCGCGTACGTCGGCGTCCCCGTCGTGAGCGGTGGCACCGTCTGCGCGTTGAGCAGTGGAACTCTCGTCGCTCGAGACGCAGCGACCGGAGCACTCCAGTGGTTCTTCACCGGGGACGGCAAACTGAACAGAACCCCTGCAATCGCCAACGGATTCATCTACGTCGCGAGCGACTCCAACGTCTACGCGGTCGATCTGAGCACTCATCAACAGGTGTGGAGCGCCCCCGTCGGTGGCGACCTCGTGATCGCATCGAGGCGCCTTCTGATCGCCTCGAAGGGCACGCTCCACGCGTATCGAATGTCGAACTGAGCACGGATGATCACTCCCGCCCACAGAATCGGTCTCGCGATGTTGCTCGGCGTCGGCGTCGCTTGCGGTGCCGTCGCGGGGAGCGAGCCGCCTCCGTCCGACTGTGGCCCGACGGCGATCGTCTGCGGTGGGCACTGCGTCGACGCGCTCGTCGATCCGTCGAACTGCGGCGCATGCGGCGCCACCTGCAAGTCGGGCGAGCTGTGCGCGAACGGGCGGTGCTCGGTCGCATGCTTTGGGGGCACGACTCGCTGCGGCGATGCTTGTGTCGACGTTCACACCAACCCCTCGAACTGCGGTGCTTGTGGGAATGCGTGCTCCGCCGGCCTTGCCTGTTGGAACGGTGGTTGTGTCGATGCCTGTCCATCCGCGCAAACCGTCTGCAAAGGGTTCTGCGTCGACACGGAGACCGACCCGCTCAACTGCGGTGCCTGTGACGGCGTCTGCCAGAGCAAGCAGAAGTGCTCCGGGGGGAAGTGTGTCTGCGCCGGCGAGATCTGCGATTCGGCCTGCACGGACCTCCAAACCGACTCGCGCCACTGCGGAGCATGCGGCGTCGGTTGCATCCCCGAAGTGGAGGCATGCGTCGCCGGGAAGTGCGTTTGCGCGAGTGGTCTCACGTCGTGCGGGGGGAACTGCGTCGACTTGGCTTCGTCGTCGAACAACTGCGGCACGTGCGGCAAGACGTGTGCGAGTGGGGAGCTTTGTACGGACGGCACGTGCGGCGCCCCGACCACGGACTGGCCCACCCAGGGAGCCGACGCTGCCCGCGACGGCGTGCTCGTCGGCGAGATCGGCAAACCTCCGCTCCGCCCGGCATGGACGTCCAAGCTCGTCGGTTCGGGCGGCGCCCAACCGATCGTGGTCGCGAAGAATCACGTCATCGTGACCTTCCCCAACTCTTACTTTCCCAAGAACACGATGTACTCGCTGGATCTCGCCGACGGATCCGTACAGTGGAGCTATCTGATCGGGGATGCGGCTCGCACCGGCTATCCGTCGGTCGATGGGGGCCGCGTCTACCTGGTCAACCCATCCGGAAATAGCGTCGGTCCGCGTGCGATGGCGGTCGACGCTGCCACCGGAAGCCTCGTGTGGTCGACCCCCGTGGGCTACAGCATGACCCAGTACTGGTCCCCACTCCTGGTCGGCGGCAAGATGTACACGAGCTCGGCGGTCGGACAGTTCGCCGGCTTCGACGCCTCTGCAGGGACTTTTCTTTTCTCGGAGAACCTCTTGGACCAGCACGAAGACTGGTCCTGCACCTGGTCGGGGAGTGAGGTGCTCACGTTCGTGGGCAGCCAGCTCCGCGCTCACGACCCCGTGTCGGGCGTCACTACGTGGTCCACGACGGTGCCGACGACGGTCATTGGGTACTCCATGCTGGGCTACCCCGCCGTCGCGAACGGGATGGCGTTCGTGGTCGCTCGACCCACACTGTACGCCATCAGTCTGACGACCCACGCGATCGTCTGGAGCGCCCCGACGACCTACACGGGAGCGCCAGCGGTCTACGGCGGCGCAGTATTCGCCGTCGGCGGTGGGACGCTGATCGTGCGGGATGCCGCAAACGGTCAACTTCTCTGGAACTTCGTCGGGGATGGCAAACTGCGCGGGGCTCCCGTGATCGCCAACGGCCATGTCTACGTTTCGAGCGACGACAACACCTACGCGCTCGACATCGCGACGCAGAGCCAGGTCTGGACCGTTCCGCTGGGCGGCACGCTGTCCATTGCGTCGCAGCGCTTGATCATCGCTGCGAAGGACGCCGTCCGTGCGTTCCTGATGTCGAAGTGATGTGCTTCACGTCCGATCTGGTAGTCCTCGAACATGGCCGATGAAAGCCTCGTCAACTTGGACGCCATCGCCCGCTCGATCGCTCCCTGGGTCCCCCACCCCGCGCTCACCGCGAACCAGGCCACGCTGCGCGTGGTGAAGTACGACGCGCACGGCCCGCCGCTCCATCATCACGACATCGACGAGTGCTACGTCGTGCTCGACGGCGAGCTGGTGCTCGAGCTCGCAGGGGAAGCCACGATTCACCTGAAGCGCGGCGACGCCTACGTCGTGCGCGCTGGAGTGGGTCACCGCCCGATGGCGATGCCCACCGCGTCGGTGCTGCTCATCACCTAGATCAACGCGCCGCGGGGATCGCCGCCATCACTGCCGCTTCGTCGATCGGGACCCCGACCGCTCGCAGCCCCGGGATGAAGACCTCGGGCACGAACTTCCGGTAGAGCTCCTGCTCCTCGCGCATCGAGCACACGCCGTGTGCGAACAGGCGCTCGTCGTCGTTCGTCACGTCGACTGCGGCCGGCGCTTCGTCCGTCCCGAAGAGGTTCTCGCCGATGCCGGCGACGTACGAGGGGATCGCCTCGGCGACCTGCTTCTTCGTGACCGCGTCCGCCGTCTTGAACGCGTGCGCCAGGTACGCCCAGCCGATCCGCGCGTGAACGATCTCGTCGGAGAGGAACACCCGCAGAACGCCCTCGACCACCGGATCCACCGCGCGCTCGCGCAGCATGGCGAGCTCGGTACATGCGAACGTCTCGCCCAGGCACGAGATGAGGATCGCCGAGCGGCACGCCTGCGCCACGACCGTGAGCGACTCGTCCGCGGGGAGCGACGACAGCTCGCGCGGGAGCTCCGGCTTCTCGCCGCCGTAGATCTCGACCATCTTCACCGCGAGCTCGGTGTGCCGCAGCTCGTCGATCGCGACGCGGTGACACACCGCCACGAGATCCACGGGCGCACCCGCTGCGATCAGATCGAAGCTCAGCGTCGAGAACCCCGTGATCGACCGGTACTCGGTCGGGATCCGCTCGCCCCAGATGCGCGCGAGCTCGGCTCGCACCTCGGGCGCGAGCTTCGGCGCGTGCGTCTTCTCCCACGGGATGGGCCGGTGGAAGCCGCGCATGAGCCGCGCGTACTCGCTGCGCATCGGAGTGTCGGAGATCCACGCCGCCGCATCCGGCGGGAACAGCTCGATCGGCTCAGCGTCGAGCACGAACTGCTCCGGCGAAGCCGCGCGTCGGCATGTTGCGGCCCGTTCCGATCGTCGGCGGCGGGCGCGGGCGCACCGTCGCGGTGGGCGGTGCGGAGGCCGTCGCCGTCGGCTCGGCCGTGACGCTCGCGGTGGCGCTCGCCGTCGCCGAGGCGGTCGCGGTCGCCGTCGCCGTCGCCGTCGCGGTGGTCGTCGGCGCCGTGTTGGCCGTCGTGTTCGTCGGGAGCGGCTGCGCGTCCGTCGGAGGAGGCGTGTTCTGCGGCGTGCACGCGGCAATCGCAGCCGGCGTGAGCATCGCAGCGCTCATCACGGAACGGACGACATCGTTGATCGGCGAACGGCCTTGGTACGACATGGTTCGAGTGTACCGAGGGAACGCGCGACCCGCCTAGGATCTTTCAGCCACGATCGGCAGGCGTCTTTTCCCGGGTTCTTCCGCCTCTCGCGCTTCCCACGCGACGAACGGATCGACCTCGTGGTCGCCCTTCACCCACGCCGCCGCCGCGCCGCAACCTCCCGCGCATGTCGGCGCATGTGCGCAGCCCTTGCAGTACGCAGGGAGCACGGCCTTGTACCGATGCGGGTCGCCGGGTGCGAAGAGCGCCCCCACGTCCACGGCAGGGTCCAGCACGTCCTGGGCGCCGGCGATCGAATCGCGGTGGAGCGCGCAGTGACGGAGCTCGCCGCGCGGACCGAGCGCGAACTCCTGGCGCGCCGTCCCGATCGGACAATCGTGAAAATCGATCTCGGGGAAGCGCGTGAGCTCCACCGCGCACGGTGGGATGGGCATCGTCGAGAACAGGAGCACCTTCGGATCTTCGCGCGCGATCGCGGCGGCAGCCTCGAGCGCGCGCGTGATCTCCTCGCGCGACGGGAGCAGCTCGCGCGCGCGGTCCACGGCGTAGCCGGCCGGGCTGAAGCGGCTCAGCGCGACCTTCTTCACGCCGAGCGAGAGAAACAGACGCAGCGTGTCCGTCACGCGATCGACGTTGCGCCGCGTGAGGACGATCGAGCCCTCGACCGGGACGCGCGCCGCGCGCAAGAGTCCGATCCCGCGGACGGTCGCATCGAAGTGGCTCCCGCCGACTTGCGCATCGTGGAGGGCGGCGTCGGGGCCATTGAGCGTGACGAGCACCGACATCAGGCGGTAGCGCGCCAGCTTCGTCGCGAGCTCCTTCGTGACGAGCGCGGCGTTCGAGATCATCTGCGCGCGGACGTGCTTCTTCCGGAGGTGATCGAGGACGGGGAACAGATCGCGGCTGGCGAGCGGCTCGCCGCCGGTGACCGTCACGTGCTCGAGCGAGACGGACGCGAGGATGCGATCGATCCGCGCGAGGAGCGTCGCGAGCTCCGGCGTGCCGATCGCAGCCCCGCCATCGTGGCGCCACGCGTTGTAGCAGTAGTCGCAGTGTTGGTTGCAGAACGCCGTGAGCTCGATGGCGAGCGAGTGGACGCGCGGTCGCGCGGGCTGCCATTCGGAGGTCACGCCTGGAGCTTATGCGGTCATTCTCCGACCGACCACCCGTTCTTCGCCACGTCGAAGACCAGCACCGAAGCCTCCGGCGGCGGCTGCGGCTCGATCGACGCGATCGATCCCCCGATCGCGAGCAACCTCCCGTCACTCGTGCCCGCCGCCGCGAGCCAGGCGCGGCGCTGCGGCATCGAGGGAAGCGCGCTCCACCCCGTCGCGCCGAGCACCTCGACATCGGCGACGAATCCCGACGGCCCGATCCCTCCGAGCGCGACGATGCGTCCGTCCGCCAGCGCCGTCGCTGCGAACCAGTACCGCGGAACCGCGAGCGATGGCCCCTTGCTCCAGGTGCCCGTCGTCGGGTCGAGGATCTCCACGACGTCGAGTGGCGTCGCGCTCGCATCGCGCCCACCGATCGCCACGATCCGACCGTCGCTCGCGCGTACGGCCTGGAGGGAGAGGCGCGGCGTCGGCATGTCCGGCCCCTTGCTCCACGTCTGCTTCACCGGATCGAACACCTCGACCGTGCTCTCCGGCTTTCCGGGCACGCCGCCGCCGATCACCCAGATCCGACCATCGGCCGATGCGGCGGCGCCCGACCCGAGGCGCGGCGTCGGGAGGTCCGGCGTCGTCGACCACTGCTCCGTCTTCGGATCGAACACGTCGATCGCGCCGAGCGCGGTGGAGCCGTCCTTGGTGCCGCCGATCACGTAGACGCGATCATCGGTGCCCTCGGCGATCGCATGCGCGTAGCGACCGACCTTGGCGTTCGGGCCGACGGTCCACGCGTCGGCCTTGGGATCCCACGTCTCGACCGACGCCGACAATCCCAAGCTGGTCAATCCGCCGACGACTCGCACCTTCTGATCCTTGCCGGTGACGGCGCCGAAGAGCGCACGCGCGCGATTCATCGGCGCGATCGGGGCGATGGCGGTCGCTGCGTCGTTCGGCGCGGGCGCGTCCGGCGCGGCGTCGGCCACCGCGGCGTCGGCCGGGCCTCCGTCGTCGGTCGTGGCCGGCGCACCGACCGAGCCTCCGCATGCCACGACGAACGAAAGGAACCCGAGGGAGAAGAGCGTTTTCATGTCCATCGAGGTAGGCCGGCGGCGCCGAGCCCGCTCCGCGATTCGTGCCGAGCACCGTGCGAATCGTGCCGCCGGCGCCTCGCGAGGCCCGTGAGCTTTCCGACGGTCCGCCCGGATCCGCGGCGTTCCCATGGTTTCCATGGCGGCACGTGGCTTGCTTCGGCTCCTCGCATGGGTCGTTGGGCACCCCACCTCCGCGAGCATCGGTTGTTCGGCAAGGCCGCGGTGCGGCTCTGGGCCTTCCGCGACGACGTGCACGGTGGCGCCAACGCCCACCGCGGCGTCGAGATCGCGTGGCTGCACGAGGGCGAAGGCACGTACCACATTGGGACGAAGGCGCACGCGGTGAAGGCCGGCGAGCTCGTCGTCGTGCCGGCAGCGGTCGAGCACGGCTCCACGTTCGCCGCGGGCACGCGGTGCGGCGCGATCGAGGTGGCGCCCGAGTTCCTCTCGCACTTCGCCGAGCTCCACGCGACACGCCCGATCGACGGTGCGTTCGCGCGGCTGCGGCTCGAGTCGTGCGGCACGATCGTGCGCGCGCTCGAGGAAGAGGTGACCACCACCGGCTGCGGCCAAGCCGCCGCGATCGAGGCGCTGGTCGAGGTGCTGACCCTGCGGCTCCTCCGCCATGCGCCGGCGAGCGCGGCGCGTGATCCGCGCATCGCGCGCGCGATCGAGCTGGTTCATCAGTCGTACGCCGACGAGCTGTCGATCGACGATCTGGCGGCGGCGGCGGCGATGAGCCGATTCCATTTCAGCCGGGCGTTCCGAGCACACACGTCGATGTCGCCGTACGCCTTCTTGCTGCGTTACCGGGTAGAGCGGGCGGCGCACTTGCTGCGAAGGGGAAAGACGGTGACGGAAGCGGCATTCGAGAGCGGCTTTCGCGACCTGGGGAGGTTTGCGCAGACGTTCCGAGCGAGGTTCGGAACGACGCCGAGCGCTTACGCCACGATCTCCCCGGCTTGCAAAGAAAGTCGGATTCCCTAGTCTCGTCCCTACGGGATGGACGAGAACCTCTACGCTCCTCCAAAGGCCCGAAAGCGGCGCAAGCGAGTCGAGGAGCCCGGCCTCGCCCTTCGCGCGACGGGAACGCTCGGGCTCGTGACGCTCGTGCTGCTCGGAGCGCAGCTCGGGCTCCAATGGATCGTCCATGGCCTCGATCTCGCGGTGCTGTCCGACATCGAGGCGCACACCGTCTCGCCGACGGTCGTGCAGGTGGAGCAGCTCCTCTTGTATGCAGGCTCCGCGGCGCGGATCGGCGGGATCGTCGTCTTCCTCGTTTGGATTCATCGTGCCGCGGCGAATGCGCGGGCTCTCCGCGGCAGCCAAATGACCACCACCCCCGGGTGGGCCGTCGGCTCCTTCTTCATTCCCGTGGGGATGCTCTGGTTGCCCTATCGGTCGATGGCCGACATCGTTCGCAACTCCGATCCGAGCTCGAACGGAATCACCCCGCCTGTCGTAATTGCCTGGTGGCTCACGTTCATCGGCTCCAACCTCTCGCGGAACCTTCACTCACTCTCCCAGGACGTGGGTGCTCGAATCGGGCTCGCGGCGCTCACGACGGCAGGCCTCTCGATCGCGCTCGTCCTGTTGGGCACCATCATTCGCCGGATCGAGTCGGGCCAGCGCGCGCTCGCGAAGCTCCCTAGAGCAGCCGACGAGCCTTCACTTCCAAGTACCTTTTGACGAGCTCGGGCGTGAGATCGCTCGGGTGCGCGTCCACGACGAGCACGCCGCTTCGACGAAGAGTGCGAACGACGGACTCGCGCTGGGCCAACACCTCCGCCGCGGCGCCCCGAACGTAGAGGTCGGACGTGTACTGCGGGTGCTCGACCGCGAGCGCTTCGACCTGGGTGTCGCGCAGCAGGACGCAGCACGGCAGATGGCGCGGCATCAACCCGCGAAACGACTCCGCGAGCTCGGCAGCCGACTTGGGATCCAGCAAGTGGGTGAAGACGACGAAGAGCGAACGCGAGCGCACCTGCGACGCGAGAAAGGTCATCGCGGCGCGGTAGTTCGTCGCCGTGACCGTCGCCTCCACGTCGTAGGCCGCGCGACTCAGCTTCTGCGCACCGCGGCGGCCGGCGCTCGGCGCCAGGAACTTGGTGGGGCGGTCGGAGAAGACGAGCAGCCCCGCCTTGTCGCCGCCGCGGATCGCCACGTCTGCGGCGAGCAGCGCCGCATTCAACGCGAGGTCCACGTGCGTCGTCCCCTCGCTCTCGCCGCGCATCCCTCGCCCGACGTCGATCGCGAAGACGACGTTCTGGTTGCTCTCGGCCTGGTACTGGCGCACGGTCGGGTCGTCGCGGCGGGCCGATGCGCGCCAATCGATGTGCCGAATGTCGTCGCCGACCTGATAGGGACGGAGGCGCTCGAACTCGGTGTCCCCGCCGCTCACGCGGAGAGAACCGAGCCGCGCGTCTTGCCGACCCTGGCGGCGCAGCAGCTCGAGCGCTCGCGCAGCGTGGACGTCGGGGTAGACCGCCGCCGACGCCGGCAAGCTGACCCGATCGACGCGCGCGACGAGCCCGAGCACGGACGGCTGCCGGACACTGACGGCGCCGAACTCACGAGGCCCGCGGCGCGTCGGAACGATCTCGTAGGTGAGCTCCACCGTGTCACCCGGTCGCACGTCGAACGCGAGCGGGGCGCCGCCGCCCTCCGCCGCCTCGATCGGATCGTCCGCCACGACGCCGCGCAGCTCTCGCCGACCGGAGTTCCGCAGTCGGAGCACGATCGGGTTCTTGCGACCGATCGACAGGATGTCGGGGGCGACCCGCTCGACCTCGACGACGCAGCGGCGAACGAACAGCGCATCGACGACGACGAGCAGGACGAGGATGGCGTCGAGCACGTAGAGCACCGTCGCCAGCCGGGGCAGGAGCCCAGCGAGCAACGCCGCGCCCGTGATCGCGAGCGCGAGCCATGCCAGGCGTCGCTCCGGGACGATCATGCCTTTGCGCGCGGCACGGGAGTCGCCTTCACGATCGCGGTGACTCGCTCGTCGGCCGAGATGTCCTGGAGCTGGGCGTCGGGGTGGAGGAGCACGCGGTGCCGCAACACCGGGAGAGCCATCGGCTTCACGTCGTCGGGCACGACGAAGTCGCGCTCCTCGCTCGCCGCGCGCACTTGCGCGACGCGCATCAGCGCGAGAGACGCCCGCGGCGAGGCGCCGACGTCGATCGACCGATCCTCGCGCGTGCGCCGCACCAGATCGACGATGTAGCTCACGATCGCGTCGTCGACGCGGACGCGCTGCGCATACGCCTGCATCGCGACGATCTCCGCAGGCGAGGACACGGTCGACAGCTCGAGCTTGTCGGGATCGAAGCCCTCGACCTGTCGCTTCACGATCGCCTCTTCGGTCTCGCGGGGAGGGTCCTCGACCGAGAGCTTGAGCAAGAAGCGATCGAGCTGGGCCTCGGGGAGCGGGTACGTGCCTTGCGATTCGATCGGGTTCTGCGTCGCGACGACCGTGAACGGTGAAGGCAGCGCACGCGTGGTCCCGCCCTCCGTCACCGTGTGATCCTGCATCGCTTCGAGCAGTGCGCTCTGGGTCTTGGCGGGCGCTCGGTTGATTTCGTCCGCCAGAATCAGCTCGGCGAAGATCGGTCCTGGGACGAACCTGAGCTCGCTGGTCTGCCGGTCGAAGATCGACGAGCCGGTGATGTCGCTCGGCATGAGGTCCGGAGTGAACTGGAGCCGCTTGAACGCACACCCGCTCGCGGCCGCGAAGGCGCGGACGGCGAGTGTCTTGCCGAGACCGGGAGCGCCTTCGATCAGGGCGTGGCCACGGGCCAGCGTCGCGACGATGATTCCGTCGACGAGCTCGTCCTGCCCGACGACGGCGCGAGCGATCTCGGTCTTGAGCTTCGAGTAGAGCGTGGCGAAGTCTTCGGGGGTCACGGTTGCCTTCGGGGTCTCGGGAAGAGGGTTTCGTGGAGCTCGACGAGCTTGGCGAGGAGCGTGAGCGCGTCGAGAGGGGTCAGATGTTCGTCGCGTGTTCGATCGACGAGCTTCGCGCACTCCTCCGCCGGGCGGCCCGTGCGGTGAGCGAGGTACTGCGCGGGATCCGCGCCGCGTGGCACGGACTCACGGAGCCGCTCGTCGAACAGCCGACCGTATGCTGCGAGCGCGTGGTTGGCGATGCGTGCGCGGGCGTAGAGGCGCCCCGTGGCTTCGACGTGCTCCGCAAACGCGCGGCGAGCGGCGGGCGGTGCTGGTTTCGCGCGCGCGAGCCGCACGCCGAAGGCGGCGAAGAGGAGGAGCACCGCCACGAGCGCGTGCGCGAGGCCGAGTCCGAACCCGGCGCGCGTAAGGCTGTCGAGCGGCGACTCCGGGCCATCCACGCCGTCGACCTCGGTGGCGATCCACAGCGTGCGTGCCTTCATCGGCGCCAAGATGCTGAGCGCGATCTCGGCGTTCTGCCGATGTGCGATGCCCCCATCGACGAAGAGCTCGTCACTCGCGACGCCGATGATCGCCCCGCGGTCCCACTGCCACCACGTCGCGTACGTGAAGCCTTCACCGGTCGACGCGAGCGGCGCGGCGATGCCCTCCGTCTTGCGGGCCAGGGCGGCCGGGGTGGCGATGGCACCCAAGTAGAGCTCTGCCGCGCGCGGCTCTTCCTCGTCGTCCTCGTCATCGACGGGTCCCCCGCCCTTGCGCGCCGTCACGACCCGGGACGTCGCCACGGCGGGAACGGCACCGAGCTCGGAGGGCCACTGCTCCGGATGTCCCAAGAGGATCAAGGTTCCGCCGGCGCGAACCCACGCGACGAGGTGCTCGCGCGCTCGCTCGTCGGGGTGAACGGTCTCGAGATCGATCAGGAGCGCGGGGAGCTCGGTTTCGGATGCTGCCGGAATCGGAAGTCGGACGAGCGCGGTGGGTGACGCCTTCACGCCGATGCCCTGCGCGCGGAGCGCGCTCGCGAGGAGCGAGGTCGCGAGCGGGTCGGCGGCACGCGTCCCCGCCGCCGAGCCGTCACGCGAGAACGCAGCGAGTGCGATTGCGAGCGCGACGGCCGCGCCCCGCACGAGCTTCGTCGCCCGCTTGCGCGCGCTCTCGGTGTGGGCGGAGGTCGCGGCGATGCCCCCGAACTTCACGGACTCCACGGCGGTGACGAGCGCGCGAAGCGCATCCCGCGCGTCGCGTTCGCGGCACGTGCGCACGTACTCGCCGTTCGTACGGTCGGAGGCGATCCGGATCGCGCCGCGTTCGTCCAGCGCGCGGAGCGCGGCGTCGAGATACATGTAGAGCGCAGCTTCGTGATCGCCCGAGTCCTCGTGGGCCCGAGCTTCTCCGAGCAGATCGCGGGGCGCGCGCGGGCCCGTCGCTTCCCGCCGCGCCGGCGTCTGCTCCTTGCCGCGCTCCGCAGGGCCGAGCGCAGCGCGCTCCCGCCGTGCCCGAACGATCGCGAGCGCAGCCGAGCTCCCGAGCGCGAGCGCGAGTACGGCGACGAGCAGCCAGAACACGATGTAGCCGATCGCATCGAACGACGAGCGCGCGTCGCTCGGTGGCTCGGCTTCCACCGGTGGAGCGGGCGCCTTCGCCGTGTGACAGACGTCGGCGAGGGCGGGACACTCGAGCCCATCCTCGACGAGCGGGCAGAATCGCTGGGCGTCGGGTCCGAGCTGAGCGCCCTTCGCGCAGAAGGCGGGTGGGTGCTCGTGGGCCTCCGCACGCAACGCCGGCCCCCCCTTCTCGGGATCCAGCGCCGCGTGGGCGTTCGCCCCGAGCGTCGCCAGAGCGAGCACGACGAGCGTGGCGCTGCGCTTCACGCCTCACCCTCCGCGGTGTCACCGCGCTCGATCTTCCATCGCGCGGCCAGCGCCGTGAAGCGGGTTTGGACGTCCCACCCCTCTTCGCGCGTCCGCGCGTTGAGGTAGAGGAGAAACCGTGCCGACGCCAGGTACGGAACGAAGAGCCAGAACCCGATCAGCGCGAAGGGGTGACCGGCCCACTCGATCGCCCTCGGGATCTGCAGAAGGTCGACGAGAACGAGGCGCCCCGTGAGCTCCGCCAGCGCGATGACGACCACCTCGAGCACCGTCACCAACACGACGGCGAGGATCAGCTCGCCGCGTTGATGAGAGCCGATCTCGTTGGCACGCGAGGAAGCTGCGACCGGGCCGCTTCGCTCGAGCACGACGACCTCGGGGACGAAGAAGAGCGCCGACATCGGCCAGAGCGCCGGAAGGACGCCGACGAACCCTGCCAAGACGACGAGCACGGATTGAATGATCCGCGCGCCGAGAATGCGCCCGCTCGCCCCGAAAGCGTCACGCAGGACGCGCTTCGCGGAGACGTCGCGCTCGAACACCAGTCGCGACGCGAGGAGGGTGAACGGTACTTGCGCGAGGAGCCCGAGCCCGAGCGCGGTGAACCACGCGGCCGCTTCGCCGACGAACGCCGATGCGAGCTCCGTCACCGCGAGGAGCGGGAGGAGCACGATCGCCGAGACGACGGCGTAGTGCCGGGCGTGGGCGGAGACGAAGCGGACCGCGAGGTCGAGCACCTCGACGACGGTGCGATCACGCAGGACGAGCCTCGACGCAGGCACGCTCATGCCCGTGCCCGCCTTCCCGCGAGGGCGAGGTACCCTATGACGGCGAGGAACGCGACCGCGCCGAAGCTGCGCTTCACGACGTCGGAGAGAGACGACGACGACCAGAACGCCTCGAGCCCCGCCGCGACGAGCAGCATGGCGGCGGCGCCGAGGACGATCGTCAGGACGTCGAAGGATGTACTCTGCAATGACTGGAGGCGCGTCTTCTCTCCCGGGGCGATGACGGACCATCCCATGCTCAGCCCGGCGGCTCCCGCGAGGACGATTGCACCGAGCTCGAAGGCTCCGTGACCGACGATGAAGGTCACGATGTTCGCCCCCGCGCCTTCGCTCGCGACGTATCCCAGGATCGCACCGATCGAGAGGCCGTTCTGGACGAGATAGAACGCCGACCCGAGGCCCCCGAAGATGCCGAGCGCGAAGCAGCGGAGAGCGATCCCGACGTTGTTGTTCACGTAGAAGCCCGCCATGAGCGAGTCCTGGTCGAGGCTCCGCCCCTCGGCAAAGCCCTGGCGGTACGCCTGCGCGAGCGGACGAAGCATCGACTCGGGAGCGACCGTGTACGCGAACGACGGGTCATGGAGCGTCATGGCGAGGCCGAACGCCAACGGGACGAAGAAGAGGACCGCCGCGATGAGCACCGCGCGCCACCGGCGACGCACGGCCCGCGGGAACGCCACCAGCGCGTCGCCGATGCGCGCACGTGCTCCGAGGGGCACCGCGTAGAGGGCATCGTGAGCGCTCCGAACGCGCTCCTCCAGCTCGTCGACGACGGCGGCGGAGAAGTGCGCGGCACGCGCGTACGCGAGATCGGCGCAAGTCTCCCGATAGTGCGGAGAGAGCTTCGCGACCTCCGCAGCGGGAAGATCACCGAGCTTGCCGCGCGCCACCGTACGAGCGAGCTCGTCGAGCTCCGCCCAGGCGGAGCGGCGACGGGAAACGAACGCGACCTCGGTCTCACGCCGCTTCATCGCCGCCGCGTCGTCCTTTCGTCGCGACCGGTCGCGCGCGCGTGGACGAGCGCGAGCATTCGCGCGGGCTCCTTGATTCGGATGCCGAGTCGGCGCTGGAGCGGCTTCGCGATCATGCGAGCGAGCTCGTCTTCGCGCTCGGGGGAGAGCGTTCGGCGCCGAACGAGGAAGAGCTCGATTGCAGCCTGTTCTTCGGCGTCGAGCGACAGCTCCGCCGCTCCGTCGAGGACGTCACGCTCGCGGGCCGACGGCTCCGGCAGGATCCGCGGAACGTCGCCCAAGCTGACGTTGGCGTTCGACACGACCATCGTCCCGGCGACGAGGTCGCCGAGGCGCTGGAACCGTTCGGTGGCGCTCATGGTGACGACACCCACGACGTAGCCGATCGGGAGCACGTCGGCCGCGCGAAGCAAGTTGCGGAGGATGGCCGCCCACGCGGTGATGGGCCGACCGCTCGTCGTCACCACTCGAAGCCCGATGGCCATCTTCCCGGGTGTGGCACCCCGCCACGCTTCCCATGCGGCGAAATAGACCCACTGCGCGAGGAAGAGGACGAGGAGCAGGAATCCCGTGCCGAATCCCCCGTTCGAACCCGAGAATCGGTCGGCGCCGATGGCGAAGACCGCGATGACGAGCACCACGCCGTAACACCCGATCAGATCGATGAGATGCGCGAGCGCACGACGCAGCGGACCGGCGACGGGATGCCGGAAGACGACGTGCTCGGGTGTCTCGATCGCGACGATCGCGTCGAGCGGCGGCCCTCCGTCCATGCGCGGGAGCGTACCACCGGGGGTTGCGATTGCGGGAGTCGTCGTCGACAATCGCGCGCATGGAGCCGGAGCGCGACGAAGGCGAGAATCTCTATGCGGCGCCGAAAGCCCGTATCCGACCGCGGCGACGTGACGACGGTACGCCGCGGAGCGAGGCGCGATTCGCACCGATGGC
Source organism: Polyangiaceae bacterium (assembly GCA_044224495.1). Lineage (GTDB taxonomy): Bacteria > Myxococcota_A > Polyangia > Polyangiales > Polyangiaceae > JBGAKG01. The sequence continues at coordinate 52,796 of JBGAKG010000007.1, forward strand.
GATGCCGGTGCTTGCCGTCGTCGCTCTCTCCACGCTCACCTGCGGAATCTACTCTTGGTACTGGCTCCTCACGCGCCGCAAGTTCGTCGACTCGCTGGACTCGACGCAGAAGGTCGGGAGTGGATTGGTGCTCGCGGCGCTCGCGACGAACCTCGTCTCGTCGGGGCTCAATTTCGCGTCGAAGGACTTCGCGCCGCTCTTCGCCGTGCTCGCGATCGGGAGCACCGTGCTCTGGTACGTCGTGGTCTTCCGAATCGTCGCAATCCTCCGGACGCACTTCGCGCGCAACGGAATCCGGCGCGAGATCTCCGGGGTCGCGGCGTTCTTCTTCACGACGCTCTACGTTCAGTACGTCTTCAATCGCGCCGCGGAGATCGAGGCACATATGGACGCGACCGAGGAGCGGCGGAAGCGAAAGAAAAAGAAGAAGCGACGCGAGCCCGTCGAGGCGACCGTCTCGGACGACGATGCCATGGAGCCGACGCCCGAGCCGTGAGGCGCTCGAGCATCACGCGTCGCCGTTGATCATCAACGCCGAGAAGGTCTCCGTCGCCGGCTCGTACTTCACGTTGAAGTAGCAATCGCCGCCGTCCTTCACGACGAATCCCTCTTTGCGCCACCCATCGTCCCCGTGGCCGAAGTACTCGCAGAAGAAGTTCCCCCAGACGCGCCGCTTGCCGTCGGCTTCGACGATCCCGACGTACTGCCGCATGTACTTCGGCATGCGCTCCGCGAGCTGCGGCTCGCCTGGACGGCGCGGTTTCGCCTTCACGCGCAGGAACGCGGCGAGCTTCGCCTCGAACGCGGCGACCTCCGCGTCGCTCGGGGTGAAGTACGACGTGGGCTCGGGGCGGAAGAAGTAGAAGTTGTTCCCCTCGGCGGCCGGAACGATGACGCGGAGCTCGGGGTTGGCGAGCGACGTCTGCGGCGGCGGTGGAGCGGACGCTGGAGGCGGCGCGGTCACCGAAGGCGTGGGCGGAAGGACCACCTCGGAAGGAGGTTGGCTCTTGGTGCACGCGACGAGGAGCGGCACGACCCACCCGAGGCGACGGGCGCTCATGGGTCGACCGGAACCTTCGTCGAGAACGCGCCCCGACCGGGTGGGAGCACGACGGCGAAGTGGCCGAACGCGACCGTAGTCTCGACCCCCGACGTGGCGGCGCGAAACGTCACCGAGCGAACCTCCGAGTTGGGGTCGACCTCGACGTCGATCCTCGACCACCACCCCGGTTCGAGCGGTTTGCCGGACAAGGTGGTCGAGCGGCTGTTCGCGGCGCGCACCTCGAAGTCGCACTTCTCACTCAGCGCCCGCTTCCCGACGAAGAGCGCGGCGAGCCAGGTCCACATATCACTCTCCGCGGACGACGAGGTCAGAGCGAAGACGCGCACCAAGGTCGGCACGGAGGGATTCGCGGGCCGCGTGGTGGAGCGAATCCGTAGTCCATCGATCGCGACGTTCACGTCCGGAGCTCCTGGATCGGTCTGGAACGAAAGCATTCCAGGGTTCTGCAGAACGAGCGTCCCGCCGTAAGGAGTCGGGTGGCCCGGACCGAGACGCGCCGGCGGAGCGACCGTGATGGTCACCTGCGTCCGAAGCGCAGCCAACCCGCGATAATGCGCTTCGGTCGTCGTCAGGATCGCCTGCGCCTGCGGCGACGAAGCGGCGACGAACAGAAGTGCCGTGAGCGACATCGTAGGATTCTATCACCGCCGGGGTGGCACATCCCTGCACACCGCCCCGCCCCGACCGAGCCGATTCCTCGGAGGATCGCGGGGGCCCGACGCTTGCATGGCGACCGCACGCATGCGCGCACGCCCTTGGTCGACCGCTCCCTTCTTCGCCGTCGCTTCCGCCCTCGTCCTCGCCTGCGGGGCCCGAACGCCCATCTCGACGGGCATCCCGGAAGACGCCTCGGTCCCGCTCGATGCCGCCATCGAGGCGGCGGCGGATGCGCCTCCCGATGTCATTGCAGTCTGCAATAATCAACGCCGCGCCTGCCTCACCACGGCGGAGCTGATCGAGCTCTGGAACCACCCGCCCGAGGGCGCTCCGAAGGACGCCGGCCCGCCGCCGCTCGACCCCGACGGCTGCTTGCCCGCGAACGTGGTCCGCGACGACTGCTGCCAAGCGGCGATCACGGGACCGGAGGTCGAAGCGGGGACGTGCTGCTATCGGTTCTGCGTCGGAGCCTGCTGCGACGGGACGCGCTAGCATCGCACCATGTCGATGATTGGCATGCTTCGCCGTCTCCCGAACGCGCGGCTCGTTCGCCTGCAGGCGGAGCCCGATGGAATCCTCGAGTATCTGAACGACGACGGCGGCGACGAGAACGAGCCGTTCGCCGATCTCGATATCGACAGCTCGTGGCACGCCATCCACTTCCTCTTGAACGGCTCCGCGTCGAAAGAGACCGTTCCCGGATTGGGATTCCTGCTGACGGGAGGTACGGAGATCGGCGAGGACAATGGCTACGGTGCCGTGCGCGGCTTTCGGCCCGACGAAGTGAAGGTCATCCAACGCGCGCTCGCTCCGATCGACGCCGCCACGATCCGCGCGCGCTTCGACCCCAAGGCCCTCGAAGCGAACGACATCTACCCTTCGGGAGCCTGGAAGGAAGTAGTGGGCGAGCCCGAGTTCTGGATGGACTACTTCGAGCAGATGAAGGCCTTCATCGAAGGTGCCGTCGAGAACGGCGAATCCCTCCTCGTCTGGATCAGTTGACGCAGTCTCGACACCACTCGACGTAGCCGCGGAGCTGCTCTCCCTCGAACGCCGCGATCATGACGAGCGTCGGCTCGGCGAGACCGCGCCGCCGTCGAGCCTCGGGAAACGGTTGCCCGAGGGCCTCGAACACCGGCGTCATGTTGCGGCGGTCGAGCGCGAGGACGTCCTCGACGAGCTCGTCCGTCATCGTCGATGTGTCGAGCGCGCGAAACCGGAGGTCCACGCTCACTCCTCTTCGGTCGGCGCCGTCTTCGTCATCGATCGGCATCTCCGCAAAGACTACCAAGTCCGAGACGATGATACGCTCGGGCGAGCTCCCCAATGGCCGTCGGCGTCAGTTACGACCCTACCAACGCTCTCCTCGTCGCCGTGCGCGACCCCACCCACGCCCCGAGCGAGTACGCCGAGATGCTCGAGCACATGCAGCGGCTCGACGCGGATGCGTCTCGGACCGCGCTGGCGCCGATCTGCATCCTCGTCGTTCATCCCGGCACCCCCGCGCCGAGCGCGGAGTGGCGCAAGCGCTACGCCGATCAGGCGAAGTCCTCGAAGTGTCCCGAGCTCATGTTCGCGCTCGTCACCGACTCGACGTTGCAGCGCGGCGTGCTCACCGCGATCCGCTGGCTCACCGGCGAGACCCGTGGGACCTCGGTGGCGTTCGCGACGTTTCGAGAAGCGCGCATGGCCGCCGAGCGTCTTCGCAAGCGGCCGCTCCCCGAGCTCGACCGGCTCCACGAGCAAGCCGCCGAGGATCTTCGCCAGCGCAAGTGAGCTCTGGCCCGCGGTGAACTATCCTCTCGCCCATGCTCCTCGCCTTCGTCCTCCTCCCCTCGCGCGACGCCCCTGATGCGACCCGCATCCGGGCGACGCTCGAGAAGTGGAAGCTCCCCGTCAGCTCGTTCGAGCCAGGGGACGTCATCTCCGCGGCGATCCCGATCGGCACGCTCTTCGTCGCGCACATGCCGGCGCCCATCCCCAAGGACGAAGCCGACTCCGCCGCGCGCTTCAGCATCGGCGTGTTCCGCCGCAACGCGATGTGGGCTCCCCACGTCTCGCACCTCGTCGTGAGCGTCGTCGGGAACGATCCGAAGGAGAAGCCTTCGCTCGAGGCGCTCACCACGTTCACGCAAGCCGTCGCGGCCGTCGCCGAAGCGACCGGCGCGGTCGGCGTCTATTGGGGGAACGGCGGCGTGGCGCACGAGGCGAGCTTCTTCCGCGAGATCGCCGCCGAATCGGACCACCCGCTCATGCTCTGGACCGGGGTGAGCCTCGCGCGGACGCCGACCGAGGTGAGCCTGCTCACGACCGGGATGCGCCAGTTCGGTCTCCCCGAGATGATGATGAACGCTCCTCCGACCGGCGGGAACGCCGCGCTCGCGTACCTCTTCGATCTCGCGAGCTACGTCATCGAGCGCGGCACGGCCATCCCCGAAGGGGACACCGTCGGCCGCAGCGAGCGCGAGCGCATCCCCGTTCGGTACGAGCCGTCACCGGTGGACCCGAGCACCAAGGTCGCCGTGATCCGACTGCGCGAGTGACCGCGCAGGGATTGCACGCCCCCACGCAGGTCGCGCACGCGCAGCACGGCGCGGCGAGCGTTTGCCTTCGCTTCCCTCGTGGAACGGGAGTTGCTCCATCGCCGCGATCGTGCGCCGCGTGCTCTCGATCGCCCTCATCTCGACCTTGGCCTGCGGCGGCTCTGCCCGAGCCGTCGCGACGCCCGCGCCTTCGGCCGCCGCTGCATCCTCGTCGACCCCGGCGCACCTGACGGCCGCGCCGCAGTCCTTCACCCCCGCCATGACGGCGCGCCCGCTCGAGAGCGCCGTGCGCGAGCTCTTCTCGCTCGAGGTCGGAGCGACCACCGCGCAGACGACGATGGTCTTCGCCGATCACACGATCGTGGTGGGCACCGCCGGCGGCGTCGCGTTCGTCGATCCCGCGAAGGGCACGATCCAGCGGCGGCTCGCGCTCGGTCCCGTCGTCGGGATCGCGCACGACGGCGCGAAGCTGGTCGCGGCGACGAGCGACGCGATCCTCGCGGTCCTCCCCGACGGCACGACGCGCTTCCGCTTCGCGCTGGGCGCGAAGCCGACCGCCGCCCCTACCCTCGTCGATGCGAACGGCGATGGTGCACTCGACGCGATCGTCGGCACCGCGGACGGCAAGGTCACCTGCGTCGACGCGCGCTCCGGCGCCCGAAGCTGGGTCCGCGCGCTCGGGGGGACCCCGACCGGCGCCGCGTTGGCCGACGTGGACGACGACGGCCGCGACGACGTTCTCGTCGCGAGCGATCACGGCTCACTGTTCGCGCTGCGCGGCCGCGATGGCGAGGTCCTCTTCGAGGCGAAGCTCGGCACCCCGATCGCAGCTGCGCCGATCGTGGTCGACGTGGACGGAGACGGGAAGTCCGAGATCGCCATGACCTCGATCCACGGAAACCTCGCCCTATTGTCCCACAACGGTACGACGAGGTGGACGACCCGCGTCGAGAACGACGACGGCACCCCCGTCGACGTCACGGGCTCGGCCGTCCCGATCGGGGGGCCCCGCAACGGCGTCTTCGCGGTCCCCACGAGCGGGCACGGCGAGCGCGACGGCATGGTGCTCGTGGGCGAGGCGCTCCGCGCGTTCCGATCGCACGAGGGCTCCATCACCGCGACGCCCGTCGTCGCTCGCGTCGCGAGCGAGGAGCTCCCGGCGGCGATCGTCGGGACGTCGACCGGCGAGATCGTGGCGTTCGACGCGCTCGGCAACCGCACCGTGCTCGCGCGCGCGAGCGGCCCGATCGTGGCGCCGCTGCTCTTGTCCGACGTGAACGCCGAGGGGTTGCTCGAGATCGTCGTGGTGACGGAGAGCGGCCGGCTGTCTGCCTTCTCGACGCCGGCGCCGGCTCCAGCGCTCGTCCCGCGCGCGCGCGGAGCATCGCCGCACAACGACGGACGCATCCCGCCGGTCGCGCTCCCCTGGAGGTTTCGATGAAGCGCATCGCCGCTGCGCTCGCCGCGCTCGCATTCACCGCCTGCGCCAGCGCCGGTCCGTACGGTCACGCGCGTACGTACGCGCCCATCGACGGTGAAGAGGCTGCCACGCGCGACGCGGTACCGCTCGACCCCGCGATGCTCGGTGAGCCCGCGCTCGCGCACGGCAAGCCCGTCGACCTCTTCGGGGTCGTGACACGGCGGGGCGCCGCATCCAAGCCGAGCGATGGCACCGTGCTCGTCGTAGCGCTGCGTCGCCTCGAGGATCGGAACCTCTGCGAGAGTGCGCAGTCGGAGCGCACGTGCCGCGTGACCGTGAGCGACGCGTCCTTCGGTGAGGCGTCCATCGTGGTGCAGCTCACCGGCGACGACGACGCCGGTGAGCACGCGGTCGGGCCGGGCTCGCTCGTGCGCGTCGTCGGCAACGTGGGCGGCGCGTTCGACGAGACGGGCGCGCCGCTCGTGAAGGCGACGTGGTGCCGACATTGGCCGCGGGGGCAGTACGTCACGAGAGCGCAAGCGAACGTGCTGCGCCAGTGAGCGTCACTTGAGCTCCGCGCAGTCGACGAGCTCGGTCATCGTGCCGTCGTTCGGGTCGCGCGGATCGGCGACGACACCCGCGACGGCGATCGAGCGCAGCTTCGCGAGCGTCGTCTCGCCCGTGGGCAGCTTGCACTGGATGCGGTCGTCGTCGGGCTCGCCCGTCGCATGGATCTCGAGGACGTTGCCCGACTGGACGCCCATCAGCATGCCGCGCACCGTGACGGTCTTGCCGATCCAGCGGCTCGGCGCCAGGTAGAGCCCCATCTTCAGCGCCGCGAGCGTATTGGTGGCGCCGGGTCCCTTGCCCTTCGGATCGTCGGGCGGAAGTGGCATCTTCTTTCCCATCACCTCGAAACATTCGGCCACCTCGCGCCAATCGGCATAGGGGGTAGAGCCATCCTTCGCGCGCGGGTCTTCGGTGACGTGCGCGGGGATCGTGATCGACGTCGCGTGATCTTCGACGAGCTTGCTCGGCCGGCCCGGGAGAAGGTTGGGTTGCTCGACCGCACCGTACGTCGCGCACGTCGTCGCGTTCGCGGCGGCCCAGTCGTACCACGTGCGCTTCGGTCCGGTCGTCGTGCCTTGGCGCGTGCGCGTCGGAGGACCCAGCTTGGCCTCGAGGTCGCCGAGCGCCTCGCGGAGCGGCTTCGGCGCGGGAAGCGACCCTTTCGCCGACTGCACGAGCTCGACGGTGAGCGTGCCGGGGAACGGTGGCGGCAGCGGCGCCGATGACTCGGGAGGCGGCGCAGGAGGCGCGTGCGCGACCTTCACCGAGCTCGAGCTGCTCGCCGAGGACGCGGGTGCCGGATCCGAAGAGGTTCCGTGACAAGCAGCGGCGACGGGAACCGAGGATGCCGCGAGAAGGAGGAAGAGCGCGCGAAGGTTCATGGTCGGACCGCGACGATCGCGAAGCTGCCAGAACTGTCGCTCCAGCGCCAGACGTGGCCGTCACGGTGGGTACGGTGCGCGTGACCAGTCCCCGAACTGCTGAAGAATGACGCCGAGGTAACCGAGGAATCGCGAACGCGTGATCGGAACGGCGGTCTTGAAGTCGTGGAAGAAGAGGTTCGCGTTGACGTCGGGTGTGAGGAACTGTTCGCCGACGAGGGCGCGAACCTCGCCGAACGCGCTTCGGCCGAGATCGGTGATGGCGACGACGACCTTCCGCCGGTCTTCTTCGGAGCGACGGCGAGCAATCAGACCGCGACGCTCGAGGCGGGTCATCATGACGCGCTCGTCGCGCGCCGGCTGATGCCGAGACGAGCGCGAATGTCGGACTGATAGACGACGCCATGATGCGCGAGGACGCGCGCATGAATCACGAACACGTCGACGCGCGTATGCGTGAAATTCCAGCGACGAAGCCGGTTCGCGGCACGAGTCGCGTAGCAGTTGGAGGCGCGGCGGATCTTGAAGAGGACGCAGTCCATGACGAAGCGATGCCTCAGCAAGAACGGCGCCAGCAAAGTTGGAACCGGCAGGGGGCGCCCCTAGGGGCCAAATTTCGGGGCCCGGACCCCGAAGTTTGGGCCACGGGTCGGGCCCCCCCTTCTTCCGTGGGGTGGCGCGCCATGGCGAGGGGTGGCGCGCGCCGGTTTGCGGGGAGGCGGGTCAGAGCGTGCGGGTCAGAGCGCCTTGCTGAGGACGACGCTCCCGTAGTTGACGATCGAGCGCCTCACTTCACCCACGACGCGGTACCCGCGCTTCGTGTAGAGCGCGATCAGATCTTCCGCGCGCTCGGAGGTGTCGAGCGCCATTTCGGTGCGCCCCCACTCGCGCCCCACGTCCTCCGCGATCGAGATCAGCCGACCGCCGACGCCATGGCGTTGAAGCTCGGGCTCCACCGCGAGCTGCTCCATGCTCGCCACCTCGGGCCGTTCGTACCAGGCGTGATCCGAGCACCGTCGCCGAACGGTGACGGTTCCGACCACGCGCGCGCCTTCGACGGCCACCCACGCCTCGCCACCGAAGAGACGCTCGCGCGTGATGTCGTCGCCCTGGTGACTCGCGAGAAACTTCATTCCTCGCGCCGCGAGCGCCCCGTAGGCGCGATGCAGGAGCGCGGTGATTTCGGGGATCGAATCCGACGCAGCGAGCCTTCGGTATTTGATGTCCACGTCGCTCACTCCGCCCTGGCGACGAACTCTAACGCCGACTCTCCCCTTCGTCCTGAGCCACTCGACGACTGAGGGCACTTCCCCCCACGGCGGGGGCCCCGCCCCGCGGCTCTCGCCCCGTCTTTCCCACGATTCGAGGCAATTTCGCGAGCGGTCTGAACCTTGCGTAGCAAGGCGCTCATGGCCTCCTTCGCTCCATTCGCGGCGCGGCTCGCCCTGCCGCTCGCTCTCCTCGCCGCCTGCAGTGACGACGCGTCGACCACGACGCCCCAAAGCGACTCGGGGACCAACCCGCCCAACGACTCCGGCACGAACCCGCCCAACGACTCCGGCACGCAGCCGCCGCCGTTCGATGCAGGCACCGTCATCCCGCCCACCTCCAACGGCAACCCGAACGGCAAGTGCCCCGTTCCCGCGGCAGGCCTCGCTGAGGACGTCTCGAAGCCCACTACCGTCGTCGGCGACGGCACCCCCGCCAGCTGCACCGGGCAGAAGGTCGTCGACGCCGTGCACGCCGGCGGCGTCGTGACGTTCGACTGCGGCCCCGATCCGATCACGATCGCCGTCCCCACCATCCAAATCTTCAACGACGGCGGCAAGAACAAGGACGGCAGCGTCACGATCGACGGCGGCGGCAAAGTGACGCTCAGCGGGAGCGGCGATCACCGCGTCATCTACCAGAACACCTGCGACCAACAGCTGCACTGGACGTCCCCCACCTGCCAGAAGCAGGCGACCCCGCACTTCGTGATGCAGAACATCGGCGTCATCGGCGGAAAGGGCACCGCGACCTCGGGCCTGCTCGGCGGCGGCGCCGTCTTCGTCGGCGGCGGCACGGCCAAGTTCTTCAACGTCCGCTTCGCCAACAACACCCAGCCCAATTTGGGACAGGACTACGCCGGCGGCGCCATCTACACGTTCAACCAAGCGACCGCCCCCGTCTACATCGTGTCGAGCACGTTCGACGGCAACTCCGGGAGCAACGGCGGTGCGCTCGGCAGCATCTCCACGTCCTACGTCATCCTCAACAGCGTCTTCTCGAACAACGTCACGCTCGGGAACGGCATGAACCCCGCCAAGCCGAACACGCCGGGCGGCGGCCTCGGCGGAGCCATCTACAACGACGGCAACTCCTACACGCTCGCGCTCTGCGGCGACGACGTGAAGCAGAACACCGCCGCCGAGCTCGGCACCGGCTCGATCTTCTTCGTCGCGAACGATCTGAAGGGCGATCTCAAGATCGACCAATCGACGTTCACCGGGAACAGCAACAAGGGGTCGGTGCAATCGAACACCCACCCGAGCATCTACGTCGAGGCACGCGACAAAGCCGGCAACGCGGGCGTCGCGATCACGGCGACGACCTTCCAGTGACCGAGCGGCGGAGCCCTCACGGGCACGACTTCGCGGCGAGGCGGCGCCCCTCGGCGGCGCTCCACGCGAAGTCGGCATCCACGCCGTCCGATCGGAGCAGCACGTCGACCGATCGGATCTGACGCACGACCACGTGGCCCGTCGCATCGCGATCGATCGATCGTCACGGCCGGGTCCCACTCCATCGTGGGCTGCTTCGTGCAGGTCAACCGCTGGCATTCGATGATGGACGGGTTGCCATCGGACGCCATGGTCGCTGCCTGTTCGAGGTACGCGCTGAGGCGGCGACGGACCTCGTCGTCGGCATCCGGCCCGCAGACCTTCGACGAGCTCCGGTCGGGCCGGTCGTCGGGACCGCCGCCCGCGTCGACGAGATCGAGCCCGTGGGTCGGGTCCGTCGGACGGAGCTCGTGCGCGAGTCGGCGGAGGAGCAACACGCTCGCCACGAGCGGCGGCGCACGCGCGGTGACCACGTCACGCCGTTCGACGGACGCCACCGGAGCGAGACGAGCACGCGGCGCGCGCGCCGCCTCGGGCGCCGAGCAAGCGGCGATGCCGAGCAGGATCGAGACACCGAGGCTGCGCTTCACCCACGAAGAACGCCGCAGCGCGCCCACCGATTCCGCGCAGCGCCGCGCCGCCCGCGTCGGCGCAGAGGCTCGTCAGGGCGCGACGTGGAGCACGACCGACGCGGCCACGTCCGTCTTCCCGTCGTCCGCGTAGACCTTCACGTGGTAGTCGCCCGGCGCGAGGTCGGCCGGAACCGCGAGCTTCGCGCTCGCCGAGCCACCCGCGAGCGTCCCCGTTGCCGTCGCGACGACCTTGTCGTTGGCCGCCGTGTAGTTGGCCTCGATCGCAGCATCGCGCCCCGGATCGCCGTCCGCCGGGACCGCGCCGGGCGGCGTGCGTAGGTCGCTGCGCGAGATCTCGAGCGTGAAGCGAACATTGCCGGTCGCGAGCGCGTCCGCCTTCAGCGTCACGTCCGCCGAAGCGCCGGGCGCCACGCTCGGGGGCACCGTGAGCGTCGCCTTCGTGCCCGGGTACGCGATCCGCATCGCGGGGTCACCGAACAGCGTGTACATGTCGAGGTGACTCCGCTTCAGCTCCTTCTGTTGCGTCGAGTCGACCTGCGAGCTGACGGCGTTGTCGATCGTCTTCCGGAGCGCGTCGTCGTTCTGGATCATGCGCTGCTTGGCGCTGACGAACGCCGCGCCGATCGTGGCGACGCGCTGCACGGCGATCACCTGCTCGAGCTCGCGCACGAAGATCGCGTTCGGGTACGGGTGCGAGTTCTCGGTCGACGAAAGGACCGCCACCGGACCGGTCGCGCCGCGCAGGATCTTCTCGCTCACGCTGTCGCCGGTGGAGAACGCGCCGGTCGCGCAAGCGATGAGCGTGAGGATCGGCGCCTTGGGTCCGTCCGTGATCTTCGAGAGCTGCGCCGTGTCCATGATCGGGAACGACTTCTTGTTCCACTGGAGGTCCGCGAAGCCGTCCTGATACCCGTGCCCCACGTACGCGACCATCAGCGAGCCTTCGTTGATCCGCTCGTACACCTTGTCGCTGAAGCGCTCGGGGACGAACACGTACGGCGAGTCCTGCTTCGCGTACGTCATCGTGATGTCGAAGTCGTAGGGGATCTCCTCGACGACCTTGAAGACGAGCGTCTCGATCAGCGTATCCGCCGGCTCGCCGAAGCCGCTCGTGCTCGCGAACAGATTGATGCGCCGCGCTTGCGGACCGGGGACGTACGTCGATTCGTACTTCTGCGTCTTCGTGCGAACTGCATCGACCTCGTCGTCGGTATGAGCGGGGATGCGGCCGAGCGCGAGATCGGGGATGCCGTCGTCGTTCATGTCGGCGAACACGTTGTCGCTGACGACGGGACCGGCGGGGAGCGCGGCGCTGGCGACCGGGACGGTGCTCGTGCTCGGATTCGCGCCGTCCGCGTCGCCGACGAAGAGCACGTAGAAGGGCTTCTTCGGATCGCGCGCGGCCCAGCGCTTCTGGATGAACGCGCGCAGCGCCGTGGTGGCATCCGCTTGGGTCGTTGCGGAACCGAGCGCGGAGCTCACGAGCGCGAGCTCGACGACGTGCCCGTCCTTCCGATAGTCGCGCCACCGCCCCGCCGAAGCGGACAACGTGTCGGCCGAGACGATGAGGTAGTCGACCGGAGGCGCCGACGCTGCCGGCGAGGACGAACAGCCCATCGAGCCGGGGGCGAAAGCGAGGAGGAGTGCCGAAGCGGAAGCGAGCCGGACGAGAGAACGCGGCATGGGACGACGGTCGTAGCATCTCTCGCGGAGACGCGCCTCCACCCCCGCGCCCAAATGCGCCCCGCTCAGACCGCGAAGGCCTCGAGCGCGATCGCGCGGAGCCGGTCCGGAGCTTCGAACTGGGGCAGATGCGCGCATTCGTCGAGGCAGACGACGTGCTTTCCGCGCGGCGCCTCGAGCCCGTCGAGCCAGGCGCGGGTGAGGTGCTCGGGCGCTACGACGTCGAGCCGCCCGAGCACCACCGTGAGCGGCACCTCGAGCCGGCTGACCCCGCGGAGCGAGAGACGCGCCAGGTCGGCGAGCAAGCGCTCTTGCGTCCGGCGCATGCCGCGGAGCGCGCTCACGACGTGACGAAGGCCGTACGCAGGCGCGAAGAGGAGCCGGAGGAAGGTCTCGAGCAGCATCGCGGCGAACGTCTTCCCCGTCATCACGCCGCCGAAGTTCGTGACCCACTTCACGCGCGTCATGAACGCGTCCGCGTCGGCGTAGGGCCCGACGCCGATCCGCTCGAGCTCCGCGCGCGCTCGGCCGTGGCCGCGCCGGACCGCTTCGTCGTGCGCGAACTGCCACGCCCATTGCTCGGCGGCCACCATGTCCACGTCCGGACCGACCGCGACGACGCGCCGAATCGCATCGGGCGCGCGCTCGGCGGCGAGAACGGCGAGGCTCGCGCCGAGCGAGAAGCCCATCACGTCGACCGCGGCCACGCCGAGCCGGTCGCAGAGCGCGCGCGCCATCGCGACGACGTCCCCCACGAGCACGTCGACCGTGAGCGGCTCCTCGGCCGCCGGATCGAACGACATGCCGGTCCCGCGCTGGTCCCAGTAGACGACGCGAAACGAGCGCTCCAGGCGCAGGCGCGCTTCGAGGGCGTCCGCCTCGTGGATGATCGGGAAGCCCGGCCCCATCTGCACCAAGAGGAGGACCGGAGCCTCCGAAGCACCGCGCACCAAGAAGCACTGCTTCGTACCATTCAGGGACAATTCGTGGAGACTCATCGTACGACCTCCGCTCCGACCACACCGTTCGCGAGGAGCGCGCGCAGGGGCGCCCGAAGATCGGAGCGCCGAAGACCACCGAAGAAACGCTGCCGCGCTACCTGGCCCAGCGTGCCGACCATGAGCGCGACGGCGAGCTCCGGATCGACCGACGCGGCGACCGCCCCTTCGCGCTTTCCGTCCACGACGAAGCCCTCGAGCGCGCGGAGCAGCGACTTCTTCCGCACGGCGGGCCGGACCTTGGGCCAGAAGTCGCGGAGCGACTCGTTCATGAAGAGCACCGCATCCAGCTGCTCGTCCATCAAGCCCACCCACGCGCCGACCAGGGCGGCGAGCCGCTCCTCGAACCCCGGCGCGGCGAGCGCCGCTTCCACGCGCTCGTAGACGAGGAGGTAGCACCGCTCGAAGAGGTGCAGCGCCAGCGCCTCTTTCGACGGAAAGAACTTGTAGAGCGCGGGGTTCGTGTACCCCGCCGCGTCCCCGATCGCGCGAATCCCCGTCTCGCAGAGGCCGTCGCGCACGAAGAGGCGGAGGGCATGAGCGAGGATCTCGCGCTTGGAGGGAGCGTCGTCGGGTTCGGCCAGGAAGCTCATCGCCCACCATAGTTAGCACTCGCTAACCGTTGCGCAAGGGGGGGGGCCTCGCTCTGGCGCCGCGCGCGTGACTTCGCCTACGCTCCGGAGAACGAAATGGCATCGCGCTACTCCATCGAGCGTGACCCGCCGTCGCTCTCTCGGTGCGACTGCTGCGGAGGGCTGACGGTCCGACTCACGCGCTTCGTGAATCGCGACGACGCGGCGTTCGCGGTCTACTACGTCCGCTACTCGAACAACCACCCGGAGAACGAGCTCTTCATGCTGATCTCCGTCGGACCGTGGGGCGAAGGCTCGGCTCCCGAGGAGCGCAGCGCCTTCTTCTGCAAGGTGCGCCCGACGGAAGACGCCGCGTACACGGTGATGCTCGCGAACGGCAACGAGTCGCCCTGGGCGGACGTGGAGCTCCTCGGAAAGCCGCTCTCCCGCGCCGAGGCCCTTCAGCACCCCATGAAGGCGACCATCTTCGAGCTCCTCGACGACGCCTTCGTGAACGACCGCACGCTCGCCGGCTGGCACGTCCGCGTCGCGTCCAAGGGTAACCGGCCCCTCGAGCGGACGTTCGGCCTGCCCGACGACATCTTTCGGCTCTCGCTCGAAGAGCGCGCGGCGCGGGCGAAGATCGGGGAGAGCATCGCGCGGTTGGATGGTCGGTTCTTCGTGCGCTCGCTCTTTCCGCGGTCGGTCGAAGGGCACGGGGTCTGGAGCTTCGGGCTCTGGATCGAGGTCGCGAAGGACGACTTGGAGCGGATCTCGCGTGCGTGGGACGATCCGACGGCCTACCTCGCGCTGCGCTTCACCGGCCGGCTGGCCAACGACCTGACCGCCGAGCACCAGCCCGGCGCCGTCCTCGGGGCACCGGTGGAGGTCGCCGTGAAGACCGCCGACGTGAAGCCCTACGTCCACGCATCGTCCGACCCCGAAGTCGCAGCCCTCCTCGCGCGCGTTTGGCCCCGTGACGAGTTCGAGATGCGCGCCGTCGAGCAGGGCTTCCTTTGAGGCGGGCTCTGCTCCTCGCCCTCTTCGCCGCGGCGTGCTCGAGGGAGCCCGCCGGCATCGCTCATCCGAGCGACGGCGTCGCGACGACGAGCGCCGCGCCAACCCCGAGCGCCGCTCCGACCGCGAGCGCCGCTCCGACCGCCAGCGCCGCTCCGACCGCCAGCGCTTCGCCCAGCGCCGGGGGCCTCGGCAGCGGCGATGCTCCGTTCGCCGGCGGCGCCTGCGCTTCGGACGCCGACTGCGACGCGTTCTACGACTGCTGCATGTTCGTGTCCCAATGTGGGACGAAGGCGAACGCCAAGAAGCAGCACGACCTCTGCGCCTGCTGCGTCAGCTGCCCCGCGCCGCAGAAGCCGCCGCCGCTCCCGAAGTGCGGGTGCATCGCCGGGAAGTGCGCCCCCAAGCCCTGAGCGCCACGCCCCGGTAGCAGCCCGGTGACGATTTCGTACGCTCCCACGGTAGGACTCCGTTGGAACCGCAGAAAATCCGACGTCGAGAGGCTGAAACCGAGAACCTCGGACGTAGCTTCTTGTCGAAACCTCGATGCGCGCCCCCCATCAAGTCCTCCAGGTAGCCGCGGACGCCGACCTCCCCACCATCAAGCGAGCGTTCCGCAGACTGGCGAAGGAGCTCCACCCCGACCACACGCGCGACCCGCGCGATGGTGCGCGGCTGCGCGAGGTCGTCGCCGCCTATCAGTCCATGCTCGCCGACCTCCCCTTTCGGCGCCTGCGCAACACGCCGCCGACCGCCGAGCCTTGGACAGCCAGCGCGGTCGACTTCGATCTCGGGGCGTCGGCTCCGCGCTGGGCGCGCGACGACTTCGACCTCGACGGGATCGCGCCGTCCGCGCTCTGCACCCCCGCCTACCAGGAGCGGCTCACGCGCATGGTGGTCGGCGGCTTGCTCGGGACGGTCGCGCTCTTCTGGGCGTCCGCGCTGCTCAGCCACCTCTGAGCCCGCTCAGGGATCGACGCGGACGGCCTTCGTCGTCTTCGCGCCGCTCGGCGCCACCGCGGTCACGTTCGCCGTGCCGGCTCCGCGCGTGATCATGTTGGTCTCGCGAAGGAACCCTCGCTCCGCGTCGATCTCGGGGACGGCCGTGCCGAAGAGGGGAAGAAAGCCGACGACGTCGAAGCGATCCGTCGAGAAGTGAACGCCCGACGAAGCTTGGAGCTGACGCCCCCTCGCATCGCGCACCTCGAAGGCCAGCGCACACGACGTGTTCGGCTTCGAGCCGTCCGCGCAGCCCTTGAACGAGACCGCGCGCGCCTCGGCCGCGCTGACCGTGAGCGAGTCGATCACGCCGCCGCTCGCGTTGCGGAGCTGCAGGACCGAAGAGCCCGTGCCCAGTGCGTGCGCGTGGAAGGTGATCGCGACCGACTTCGACCCGCTCGGACAGCCAGGCGAGGACGACGGGAGAGCGTAGCTCCCGTCGGCGAGCTCGCACTTCAGCTCGATCTTCGTGAGTTGAAGCACCGTGGGATCGCTCGTCACCACCTCGCGCGCGCTCATGTCGCTGGTCGTCACCGACATCGGCTCGTCCGCGCCGACCATGATCGGCTGATCGACCGCGTCGCCGAAGAGGTCCGCCGAGTACTGGAAGCGTGCAACGCCGGAGTCCCCCTTGGTGGAGAAGCCGCACGCGCCGAGGACGAGCGGCAGGGAAGCCAGAACCAGGAGCAGCTTGCGCATCGCAACCTCTCCATAGCAACCGCGATGCCAAGCTCCGGAACCCCGGGAATCGTCGCAATCCGGCGATCTCTCGTGCGACCGAACCGCCTCACCCCGACATCCGGATCACGGGGGTGTCACTCCGCGGACCGGGCACAGGGTGGCACATGCATTCCACACGCATCCCTCGGAGATTTCACGCATCCGCGCGTGGCACGAGTCTCGCTAAGCGCACGCGCATGCGACTCGCTCCTCTCCTCGCCTCGGCTTCTCTCGCGCTCGCCGCCTGCGGCGGAACGACCCTCTCCCTCGACGACGCCGGTAGCGACGCTTCGTCCGATGCCAAGGGTGACGCCAACGGAGGCGACGGCGGCGGGTGCGTGCCGGCGCCCGTCGAAGGGACGGCGTGCGTCCCGGGCCAGGTGCCGTGCGACAAGGTCATCGGCTGTTGCTCGCCGATGTACGGGTGCAACGCGACGACGAAGAAGTGGGAGATCCTCGCGGTGGGCTGCGCATGCATCTCGTTCCAGTGCGGCGACAAGCAGTGCTTCGGCAACGAAGTCTGTCGCAAGCAGTACGGGGGCGTTCCGCTCCCCGACGGCGGCGTCTCCGTCAGCTACTCGTGCGTGCCCTACCCGACCGCGTGCGCCCGCCAGCAGACGTGCGAGTGCCTGCTCGAGTCACCGCCGCCGGGCTGCACGCCGCAGCCGCCGCCGGCAGGCTGCACCGCGACGCCGAGCGGCAACACGGTGTCGTGCATGGGGCAGTAGCTCAGCGCTCCTTCTTCGGCGCGGGCGCCTTCGCCGCCTTGGGCTTCGGACCCAAGTCGGCCGCACGACCGGCGAGGCGCTCCGCAGACGCGGCATCGCGCGCGCCACGAACGTCTTGTGGTGCTTGTTGCTCGACGGGGGCACCGGCATCTCGGCGATCGTGGTCCACACGGGCGCGGCGGCCTTGGGGTCCTTCGCCTTCTCCGCGATCGCCACGAGCCGATCGAGGAACCAGTCCTGGCGCTGCGGCGCGCGGAGGTAGAGCATGGATTCACCACGCGCCAGCGCGGCATCGCGTACGCTTCGGACGTGACCCAAGCCGTCGCTCCGCCGGTCGCTCCGCGCCTGCCCTTCGTCGGAAACGCCCTCACGTTCCTGAAGGATCCGCTCCGCTTCCTGTGCGAGACCCGGGATCGCTACGGGGACGTCGTCGACGTCGCACTCGGTCCGATGCAGGTGACGCTGGTGAGCGATCCCGCCATCGTCGAGGACATCCTCGTCGGGAGGAGCCGGCTCTTCCAGAAGGATCGCTTCCTGCGCACGTCGCTCCGCCCCGTTCTCGGCGACGGTCTGCTGTCGAGCGAGGGCGACTTCTGGCGGCGGCAGCGCCGCCTCGCGCAGCCCGCGTTCCACCGCGATCGCATCCGAGCCTACGGCGACATCATGGTGCGCCACGCCACGCGCCTGACCCAGCGTTGGCGGGACGGCGAAGAGCGCGACGTCCACGCCGACATGATGCGGCTCACGCTGGAGATCGTGGCCGAGGCGCTCTTCGGCGCCGACGTCGGTGGGCAAGCCGGAGAGGTGGCGGAGGCACTCGAGGACATCCTCGACGTCGTCTCGGACACGCTCGGGCTCTTCTTCCCGATCCTCAACCAGCTCCCGACGCCGAAGCGGCGCCGCTTCGAGCGCGCCGTGGCCACGCTCGATCGGATCATCTACGGGATGATCGAGGCCGGGCGCGCGAAGGGCGGCGACGGCGACGACCTCTTGTCGATGCTCCTGGCCGCGCGCGACGAGGACGGCTCGCGCATGTCGGACAAGCAGCTCCGCGACGAGTGCATCACGCTGTTCCTCGCCGGCCACGAGACGACCGCGATCAACCTGTCGTGGACGTTTCTCTTGCTGTCGTGTCACCGCGACGTGAGGGCCGCCCTCGAGGCCGAGGTCGATCGCGTCGTCGGCGACCGCGCTCCCACGACCGCGGACGTGAGTCAGCTGCCGCTCGCGAGCCGAGTCATCGCGGAGTCGATGCGCCTGTACCCGCCCGCGTGGTCGATGGGGCGCGAGGCGCGCGAAGATCTCGAGCTCGCCGGCTACCGCGTCCGCGCGGGGGACCAAATCTGGTTCTGCCCGTGGGCCATCCATCGCGACCGGCGATGGTTCGACGCGCCCGACGAGTTCCGTCCCGAGCGATGGGACGGCGATCTCGCCAAGACGCTGCCGCGCTTCGCGTACTTCCCTTTCGGCGGCGGGCCGCGCCTCTGCATCGGGCAAGCGTTCGCGCAGATGGAGGCGGTGCTGGTGCTCGCCACGATCGTCCGCGCGTTTCGCGTCGACGTGGACGGGTCGCGCCCGATCGTCCCGGATCCGTCGGTCACCCTGCGTCCGCGCGACGGGCTTCGGGCGGTGCTGCACCGGCGCCGAGCGTGAGGTAGCGCGTCGCGGGGTTCTCGCGGCGCCAGATCACGTTGTCCATCAGGTAGTGATGGATGTTCACGAACGCGTAGAGCGCGGCGAAGAACGGCGTGGGCCCGAGGTCGGTGAACGCCGACTTCTTCGGCGTGAAGAGGTCGTCGAGCGCGGTGGGGCCGGCGTGGAACAAGAGCACGCCGAGGCCGAGCGCCCCGAACGCGAGGATGCCGAGGCGCGTCTTCGCCGACCGCTCGAACCACGGCGGGCCTTCGCGCTCGCGCCCCTGATTCCAGCGGAGCAGACCGACGAAGTAGAGGTACTGGATCGAGTGGAGGGCGGGGATCGCATAGACCACGAGCGGGTCCGCGCTCGACCAGACCGACCAGAGCCAGATGCTGGAGAGGAGCGCCGCGAGCGGCCCCAGCATGGAGAGCCCGAAGCCCCGATCCCGCTCGCGCACCCACTTGCGAGCGAGGACCACGATCATGAACGCGAGCGTGGCGATCGCGAGCGCGAGCGTGAGCCGCTCGAGACCGTGGGGGTGCCGAATCGTCGTGTAGATCACGCCCTTCTCTTCGACCTCGCGCCCCGGGTCGTACGGGCTCGCCCACGCGTAGGCCCAGCCCGCGAAGCAGTGCGCGAGGATCGCCCAGCGCTCGAGCGGCGCGAAGCGCACGCCGCGGCGCGACGCGAGCACCGTCATGACGCCGAAGCCTTGCTTCACGTAGTGCCACCCGACGGTGAAGAACATCAGCTGGATCAGGAGCCCGAGCGCGAGGGGCGAGCGCAGGGCGACCGCGCCGAAGCCCCACGCCAAGAGCCCGAGCGGCGCGACGATGCCTGCGAAGCGCCATCGCCAGCGCAGCCCCGTCGGAAACGCGTCGCCGAACGCACGCGCCTTCGCGTCCTCGTAGAAGAGCAGGTAGGTGACCGCGAAGTGCGGGTCGTTGATGAGCCACGCGCCCCAGAAGAACGTGAAGCCGACTGCGAGCTGCGCGTCGTCCAAGCCGAGCCAGCGGCGCAGGAGCCACGAGAGCGGGTAGAGGAGCGGCGTGAACGCCCCGACCGCGAAGAGCTCCCCGACGCGGCTTCGCCGGCGTTTCGCCGCCGGTTCGTCAGGCGCAGCGGGAGCGAGGACGTCGGTGTGCTGCACGCCCGTGCGATCGTAGCATCGAAGCCATGGACCTCCGCTTGAAGCAGCTCGAGTCGCTCGACCCGCGTGCGGCGCCGCTGCCGCACGGGACCGAGGTCGTCACGTGCATCGATCGGGTCCTCGGCGACCGCCGCGTGCCGCAAGGCACGATCGGCAGGATCACGAAGATCGACGGCGACCAGTGCGACGTCGGGATCGTCGGCGTCGGCGTGCTTCGCTACGCGCGGAACGAGCTCGTGCCACGTCGGGTCGGCCAGGCGCGCTTCGCCACCCGCCGCGCGGACGCATGGAGCGCGTTGCTCCCGTGCGTGGTGCTCGAGACCACCGTCGGCTCGCGCGCGTGGGGGCTCGCGCACGAAGGCTCGGATCACGATCGGCGCGGCGTCTTCGCGCTGCCCTTCTCGTGGACGCAAGGGCTCGTCGCTCCGCCCGAAGATCTCGTGAGCGAGGACGGGAGCGCGACGTACTGGGCCTGCGGGAAGGCCATCCGTCAGGCGCTCCGCGCCGACCCGAACACGCTGGAGATGCTCTTCGTGCCGGGGGCGACGGCGCGCGACCCGATCGGAGAGTGGATCCTCGCCGAGCGCGATGCGTTCGTCTCGACGGAGATCTACGGGACGTTCGGGCGCTACGCGCTCGGTCAGCTCGAGCGCCTGAAGCAAGGCATGCGGCTCGCCGAGCACCGCGCGGTCGTGCTCGAGTGGTTGCGGGCGGACCCGAGCCTCGCGCTCGACGAAGTCGCCGAGCGGCTGGCCACCACCGCCGGGCGCGCGGCCCCGACGCACGCCGATGCCGTTCACCAGGCGAAGCAGTACGTGAAGCAGCTCTACCGCTCGCTCGCCGATCAGGGGCTCATCCCGGCGAGCGAGTTCGCCGCGCTCGCCACCTTCGCGCGCGAATCGGCGCACGAGTTCGATCTCCCGCGCGAGCTCCGACCGAAGAACGCCTACAACCTCGTCCGGCTGCTCGCCACCGGTGCGCGGTGGCTGCGCGAAGGCACGCCCGTCTTCGCCGTCGGGGGGGCGCTCCGCGATCGGCTCCTCGCGATCGAGGCGGGCGAGGTCCCTCTGCCCGACGTGCTGGCCGATGCCGAGGCGCTCGCGCCCGAGCTCGAGCGCGCACGCGATGCGTCGCCGCTCCCGCGCCGGCCCGACGTCGCGCGCGCGGACGCGCTCCTCCGCCGGATCGGCGCCGAGCTCGCGAAGCGGAGCGTCGAAGGAGCCGCCGGCCCGTTCGGGCGAGACGCGCCACCGCCGCCGGAGGTCACGTGGAGCGAGTGAAGCTGCGCGAGGACGAGCGCGTCGTCGCCGAGCGCGTGATCGCGGAGGAAGAAGCGCTCCGCGAGCACGTCGTGATCTACCTGAGCGGCGCGCACGCGTACGGGTTCCCCTCGCCCGACAGCGATCTCGACCTCAAGGCGATCCACGTCGCGCGGACGGAGGACCTCCTCGGGCTCGCCACGCCGGCCGCGACGTTCGATCGCGCCGAGGTCGTCGCGGGGATCGAGATCGACTACACGTCGAACGAGCTGGCGCACGCGCTCCGCGGGATCCTCGAAGGCAACGGGAACTTCCTCGAGCGCATCCTCGGTGCGACGGTGCTCCACGCCTCGCCGATCGCCGGGGAGCTGCGCGAGCTCGCGCCCCGCGCGCTCAGTCGCCGCTACCACCGCCACTACCATGGCTTCGCCTCCAACCAGCGCCGCGCTCTCGAGAAGGCGCCCACCGCGAAGGCGTTGCTCTACGTGCTCCGGACGGCGCTCACCGGGATCCGTCTGCTCGAGCGGGGCGTGCTCGAGACCGACCTGCGCCTCCTCGTCGCCGACGAGCCCGCGCTCGCGAGCGAGACGGCGGAGCTCATCGCGAAGAAGCGCGCCGGCGAGCGAACCGCGCTCGAGCCGGCGACCGTCGCGCAGTGGAGCCCGCGCCTCGACGCGCTCTTCGCTCGCCTCGACGCGGCCCGTGAAGCGAGCTCGCTCCCCGAGGAGCCGGCGGTCGCCGCCGAGCTCGAGCGGTGGTTGGTCGAGCTCCGCGCGCGCAGGCTCGCTACTTCACCGTCTTCCGGAACGCCTCGAGCCCCTTCATCGCATCGTTCGTGAAAGCCTTGCCCTGCGGCTGCGCCCCGCGCGCCGGCGGGTGGCGGCGCGGCTCGTTCCTCGGCGCCTCGTTCCCCCGCGCGTTCGGCGCGCGCTCTGGCTTTGCACCCGACCGCATCGTGAGCGCGATCTGGTTCTTCGCGAGGTTCACCTCGAGCACGCGCACCGTCACCTGATCGCCCGGGTTCACCACCTCGCGCGGGTCCTTCACGAAGCGATCGGCGAGCTGCGACACGTGGACCAGGCCGTCTTGATGCACGCCGATGTCGACGAACGCCCCGAAGTTCGTGACGTTGGTCACGATCCCCGGGCAGGCCATCCCGGGCTCGAGATCCTTCAGCTCGTGGATGTCGTCGCGGAAGCGGAACGCCACGAACGCGTCGCGCGGATCGCGCCCCGGGCGCTCGAGCTCGGTGACGATGTCGTCGGCGGTGAAGGGGCCGACCTCGGCCCGGAACGCCGCGTCCTTCTTCACGAGCGCAGCACCCGCGCCGACGAGCTCGCGCACGCTCTTGCCGAGCCGCTTCGCGAGGCTCTCGAGCACCCCGTAGCGCTCCGGGTGGATGCCGGTGTCGTCGAGCGGGTGCTCGGCGCCTTGGATCCGCAAGAACCCCGCCGCCTGCTCGAACACCTTCTCGCTCAGGCGCGAGACGGCGAGCAGATCCTTCTTCGTCTTGAAGACGCCGTGCTTCTGCCGGTGCGCGACGACGTTCTGCGCGAGCGACGGCGTGAAGCCGGCGACCTCGCGCAGGAGGTACACGGAGGCCGTGTTCACGTTCACCCCGACCGAGTTGACGCAGCTCTGCACCACGCCTTCGAGGCTCTTCTTCAAGCGCATCGGCGAGATGTCGTGCTGGTACTGACCGACGCCGATGCTCTTCGGATCGACCTTCACGAGCTCGGCGAGCGGGTCCTGGAGCCGCCGCGCGATCGAGATCGCGCCGCGCACCGTGAGGTCGAGGTCCGGGAACTCCTCGCGCGCGACGTCGCTTGCAGAGTACACGCTTGCGCCGGCCTCGCTGACCATGACGACGGGGACGCGGTCGAGCTTCAGCTCGGCGAGCGCGCTCCGCAGGAACGTCTCCGTCTCGCGCCCCGCCGTGCCGTTGCCGACCGCGATCGCGGTCACGTTCGCGGCGGTGACTGCGGCGCGCAGGAGCTCCTTCGCGTGCTCCCGCTCGCGCTCGGTCTGGAGGTGGATCACGTGGCTGCCGAGGTAGGTGCCCGCGTCGCTGACGACGGCCACCTTGCAGCCGGTGCGGATCCCGGGGTCCACGCCCATGACGCTCTTCGCGCCGTAGGGCGAGGCGAGCAGCAGCTTCTTCAGGTTCGCCGCGAAGACGGCGATCGCCGCGCCTTCGGCCACGTCCCGGAGGGCCTTGTTGACCTCGTTCTCGATCGACGGCTGCACGTAGACGCGCAGCGCGAAGCGCGCCGCCTTCTTCATGATCGGCGCCGCCGGCGAGCCCTCGACCGGGCACGCCGCGCGCTCGAAGCGCGCGAGGAGGTTGGCGTCGAAGTCGGCATCGCCAGGGGCGCCGCCGATCCCCATCGTGAGCTCCTCCTCCGCGCAGCCGCGGCGCAACGCGAGGTAGCGATGCGAGCTCTCGGGCTTCAGGAGCGAGCTCACCTTCTCGGCGTAGTCGAAGTAGCGCTCGAACTTCGAGCTCGGCTTCGCCTTGTCGGTCTTCTTGGACGACGCGAAGCCCTCCTCGAAGGTCACCTTGCGGACGTGCTCGCGCAGCCCGCTGTCCTCCGCCAGGCGCTCGGTGACGATGTCACGCGCACCCTCGAGCGCTTGCTCGACCGTCTGCACCGCACCGTCGGCGACGAGGAACTTCTTCGCCTGCTCTTCGACCGACGCCGCTCCGCGCGCCGCCCCGGCGTCGTGCGCGAGCGCCCAGAGCCACTCGGCGAGCGGCTCGAGACCGGCCTCCCGCGCGATCGTCGCCTTCGTCTTCCGCTTCTGCTTGAACGGGAGATAGAGCTCCTCGACCCGGTCGATCTCGAGCGTCGTGCGGATCTTCTCCGCGAGCTCGGGCGTGAGCTTGCCCTGCTTCTCGATCTCCTCGAGGACGGACTTCTTCCGCTTCTCGAGAGCATCGAAGGCCTCTTTGGCATCGAGCACCGCCTGGATGGCGACCTCGTCCAAGTTACCGGTCGCCTCTTTGCGGTAGCGCGCGATGAACGGAAGCGTCGCGCCGCCCTCGGCGAGGGCGACGACCGCCTGCGCCGAGACGAGAGGGATGGTTGGATGTTTCGCCGAGAGAAACGCGCCGAACGTCGCCGTCATCACTTTCCGATCTTGAAGCGCGCGAGCTCGTCCACCCGGCCACTCGCGCGTTGCCACTTCACGACGCCGACGCCCTTCGCGAGCCAGACCTTGCCGATCTCGCCGTCGTGATTCTTCGTCTGGATCAGCAGCGCGTCGAACGTGCCCGCCGCGACCGTGACCTTGTCGGGCCCCACCACCGTGATCGTGTCGTCCACCGTGCGCTTCGTGTGCGCGTATGCGGCCGCGCGCGCGTCCAGCTCGGGTGACTGGAGCGGCAGGACCTCGCCCGGCTTCGGCGGCAGCGAGACGATCTTCGTGAGCGGCGGCGGGTTCGCGATCTGCGCGTCGTTGTCGATCGCGGCGGCGTAGATGCCGTCGGCGCGCTCCTCCGCGACACCGCGGAAGAAGCTCGAGCCGATCAGAGCTTGGCCCTCGCCCTCCGAGAAGTAGACCGTCTTTCCACCGCCGGCCTTGGCGACGATGCTCGTCGTCGACTGACGCCCGTTGAAGGTGGTGTCGTACGCGTAGTCGGAGCCCGCGTAGAGCGGGAGCCACGAGTCGGCCCACGGGTCCTTGGACTTCGTCGTCTCGACTTTGTCGGGCGGCGGCGGAGCGCCGCCTCCGCAGGCGGCGACGGAGCTCGTTGCGACGAGGAGCACGAGGAGAGCGGGGACGCGCATGACCCCACCCTACACCATCACCACGCGACGGGGGTGGCGGCCGTGCGATCCATCGTGCTCCCGTCGCCGAGCTGGCCTTGGTCGTTCCTCCCCCAGCACGAGACGCTCGCATCGGCGGTGCGGGCGCAGGCGTGGCTCGCGCCGACGACGACCTCGACCGCGTTGGCGATGCCGGGGACCTTCACCACGCCCGGCGTCTTCTGGCCCGACTGTTCGCACAGCACGTCGCCCGTCTTCGTGACCGCGCAGCCGATGTCGCCGGAGAGCGCGAGCGCGACGACGTCCTTCAGCCCCGCGATCGGGCGCGCGACGCCGAGCGCACCGCTGCTGCCGCCGCCGAACGGGACGGTCCCCCAGCAGCTGACCGCGCCGCTCGCGGTGACGGCGCACGCGCCCGAGTCGCCGCCGAACACGTGCACGGCGCCCGCGACGCCGACGGCCCACGGATCGGGTCGCACCTTGCCCTTCGGGATGAGGCCGGGCGAAACGTCGCTCCAACACTTCACCTGCGTCGCGAGGCGCGCGCACGAGAGGTTCCCGCCATCCGCGAGCTCGAGCGCCCCCGCGAACCCGGGCACCACGACGGGCGCGCGGCTGCCCGCGTCGCGCGGATCGCCGTTGCCGCGATCGTAGTCGGCCCAACACGAGACGGTGCCGTCGGTCACGCGCGC
This sequence comes from Polyangiaceae bacterium, assembly GCA_044224495.1. Taxonomy (GTDB): domain Bacteria; phylum Myxococcota_A; class Polyangia; order Polyangiales; family Polyangiaceae; genus JBGAKG01. The sequence continues at coordinate 78,352 of JBGAKG010000007.1, forward strand.
GCAGAGGTGCCCATGGCCGCTCAACGCGGTCACGCCCGCGAGACCCACGACCGGCATCGGACGCTCGGTGTGCGGCGGCGGGCCCGGTGGCAGCGGCGTACCGAGACCGAGATCGCCGTCGTCCGTTCCCCAGCAGCGCACCGTTCCGTCGCGCAAGCGAGCGCATCCCCACGCCTCGCCGAGCACGAGCTCGGCGGCAGGCGGCAGCTCCGCGATCGGGTGGGGCTTCAGGATCGCCGAACGCCCGAGCGCCGCGTGCTGGTTGGAGATCACGTTGAAGTAGTTGTTCCCCCAGCAGCGCACCGAGCCGTCGGCGAGGAGCGCGCACGTCACGTCGCCCCGCGCCGCGAGCTGCGCCACCGGCGCGCGCGGCGGCGGAGCGACCGCGCTGGCCGAGGGGCCCGGCGCGAGGGCGCTCGCCGGCGCAGGAGGAGCTGCCGCGGCCGACGCGGGGGCCAGCGCCGAGCCCGAAGCCGGCGGCGGCACGGTCGTACCAGTTTGGGACGATGCAGCACCACCACACGCGACCACGAACGCCCACCCGAAGGCCCCGACGCGACGAATCATCGGGCGATGGTATCCTCGCCCCGATGCCTGCGCGCCTGCTCGTCGTCGAAGACGCCTTCGCTTCGCGAAAGGACACCCTCGTCCTTCCTCGCTTCGAGCTCGCTCCCGGCACGCCGACCGCGCTCGCGCTCCGGCTGCGGCTGCCCGGGGGCGACGAGCGCGAGGTGCAAGCGACGGTCGACGTGGCCCACGTCCGCGGAGATCGCCCACCTTTCGCGATGTTGCGCTTCCCGAACACGGCGCCGGAGTCGATCCCGATCGGGACCGAGGTCTGGACCACGTGACGCGTCCGAATTCCGCGCTATGTTCTGCGTGCTCCGGTCCTCCGGCGCGACGATGACCTCTCCCTCCTCTCGTTGACCGCCCGCGCCGCCGCTCCTCGCGAGCGAGCGTGCGCCCTCTCGGTTCGTTCGAAGGAGGTTCTGCATGCATCGTCCCGTGCTCTCGGCGCGCGGCATCGCCGTGTCGTTCGCCCACGATCCCTTGTTCTCGTCCGTCCACCTGACGCTCGCCGACCAGGAGTGGGTCGGGCTCGTCGGGGCGAACGGCTCCGGCAAGACCACGCTCCTCCGCGTGCTCGCCGGCGAGCTCGCCCCGACGGAGGGCGTGCTCCTGCGGCGGCCCGACGCCACGTTCGTCCATTGTCCCCAATCCGTGGGCGAGCCCGGGCCCGACGTGCTCGCGCTCGCCGACTCCCCGAGCCGTTGGTCTTCGCTGCTCCAGCTCGACCCGCGCACCCTCGATCGCTGGCCCACCGCATCACCGGGAGAACGCAAGCGCTGGCAGATCGGGGCGGCGCTCTCGCGCGAACCGGACGTGCTCCTCCTCGACGAGCCGACGAACCACCTCGACGGACGCGCGCGCGCGCTCCTGTTGGGCGCGCTCCGCGAGCACCGCGGCGCCGGGATCGTCGTATCGCACGATCGGGAGCTGCTCGATGCGCTCGCCCATCGGATCGTGCGCGTCGCCGATCGGACGGTCACGACGTGGTCCGGTCCCTACGCCGTCGCGCAGGCCGGGTGGGCCCGCGAACGCCGAGCGGCGGAGGAGCGTCACGCCACCGCGCGCGAGCAGGCGCATGCGCTCTCCGCCCGGCTCGGCGCCGCTCGCTCCGAGCACGCGGCGGCAGAGCGTTCGCGGAGCAGTCGCCACCGCATGAAGGGGCCGCGCGATCACGACGGGCGCGGGTCGCTCCGCAAGGGCATGGCCGACGCAGCGGCAGCCCGCGCCGGGCGGACGGTGGGCGTGCTCCGTGCGGAGCTCTCGCGGGCCGAGCGCGAGATCCCGCCGATCGCTCGCGACCCGACCGCCGGTGGCGTCGTCCGAGCGGCGTTCGTCCCGGCGCCGTCTCCGATCGTGCTCCGCGTGGACGCCGACGAGCTGCGCGCGGGCCCTCGCGTCGTCCTCCGCGACGTGCGCCTCGCGATCGCGCGCGACGACCGCGTTCGCGTCGCGGGCCCCAACGGCTCGGGAAAGACGACGCTCCTGGCGGCGCTCGTCGGCCCGAACGACCCCGGGCGCGGCGTGCTCTGGTTGCCGCAGGAGCTCTCGCCCGCGGCGGTGGACCGAGGGCGCGCGTTCGTCGCGGCGCTCGATCCGGCCGCGCGCGGGCGCGTGCTCGCCATCTTCTCCGCCCTCGGCAGCGATCCGAAGCGGCTCCTCGATCCCGAGGGCCCGATCTCGCCGGGAGAAGCCCGCAAGCTCGCGCTCGCGCTGGGGCTCGGACGCGGAGCCCACGTGCTCGTCCTCGACGAGCCGACCAACCACCTCGATCTGACCACGGTGGAGCGCTTGGAGGCGCTCCTCGCCGACTACCCGGGCGCGCTGGTCATCGCCTCGCACGACGAGCGCTTCGCCGCGGCGACGACGGCGCGGTCGCTCCAGTTGGAGAACGGAGCCGTGCGATGAGGGGCCCCGTCAGTCCGCCCTCCCCCAGCCGTCGATCGCGGCATGGCGGAGCTCGTCATCTTCATCGGACTCCAGGCGACCGGAAAGACGTCGTTCCATCGCGCCCGCTTCGCCGCGACCCACTTCCACGTCAGCAAGGACCGGATGCCGCGCTCGTGCGATCGCGAGGCGCGTCAGAACCGCCTCCTCGGCGCGGCGCTCGGCGTCGGGCGCGACGCGGTCCTCGACAACACGAACCCGACCCGCGCTTCGCGCCGCATGGCGATCGCGATCGCGCAGGCGCTCGGGTGCCAAGTCGTTGGCTATTACTTCGACTCGCGTCTCGGACCGGCCCTCGCGCGCAACGCCGCGCGCGGAGGGACCGTGCCCGAAGTCGCCCTCCGCGCGACCGCGTCCCGCCTCGAGCGGCCGACGCTGGCCGAGGGATTCACCCGCCTCTTCCACGTCGCGCTCCGCGACGGCACGTTCGCCGTATCTCCCTGGATGGAGCTCACCCATGAAGCTCGATGAGCTCGCGGGCGCGATGCGCGCGCGCGAGCGTTTCCGTGACTTGCGCGCGCCGCCCGGCGTCCCACTCGTCGTGCGCGTCGACGGTCGCTCGTTCGCGCGCCTGACGGAGCGGATCACCCAGAAGCCCTTCGATCCGCGCTTCCACGCGTGGATGCTCTCCGCCGCCGATGCGCTCCTGCGCACGTTGGATGGAGTCCTCGCGTGGACCGCGAGCGACGAGATCTCGGTGCTCCTGCCCAAGGCCAGCACGCTCTTCGATCGGACGATCGAGAAGCTCGTCTCGATCGCGGCCGCACGCACCAGCGCGACCTTCACCTTGGCGGCGGGCGAGGCCGTCGAGTTCGACGCACGCGTCTGGATCGGCGACTCGCTCGAAGACGTGGTGGACTACTTCGCCTGGCGCCAGGCGGACGCCGCGCGCTGCGCGCTCGGTGCGCACGCGTACTGGGCGCTCCGGAGCGACGGCGCCACCGCCCCCCAAGCGACCGCCGCCTTGGAAGGCGCGAGCGCCGAAGAGCGCCGGGCGGTGCTCCTCGATCGCGTGAGCTTCGCGTGGGACGAAGCGCCCCCGTGGCAGCGCCGCGGGAGCGCGCTCGTCTGGGAGGCGCGGGCCAAAGAAGCGGTGAACCCGAAGACGGGGGAGCGCGTCGTCGCGCTTCGCCGCCAGCTCGTGGTCCACGAGGATCTCCCCGCTGGCGCCCCCTTCCGGGAGTGGGTCGCCGCCCGCGCCTGCCAGCCCCGCCTGAACGAGTCACACCCCGTGGGATAGGTCCCACCTCCACCCTCCATCGACGAATCGCGCATTCGGCGCGATGATGGCGGGCGACGATGGAGGAAGAGACCACGCTGCGGCCCGGCTACCGGCTCGACCGGTACGAGCTCCTGTGCCCGATTGCCTCGGGCGGCATGGCCTCGGTGTGGCTCGCTCAGCTCCGCGGGAAGCGTGGCTTCGAGAAGCTGTTCGGGATCAAGACGATCAAGGGCGAGCTCGTCGAGGACACGCGCTTCCAGGAGATGTTCCTCGACGAGGCTCGGATCGCCTCGGGCATCGAGCACCCCAACGTCGCCCACATCGTCGACCTCGGCGAGCAGGACGACATCCTCTACATCGTGATGGAGTGGGTCGACGGCGAGTCCCTCGCCAAGATCGCCAAGCTCGCGCGCAAGAAGGGCAAGCCGCTGCCGCTCGGCGTGGTGCTCCGCTTGATGGCCGACGCGTGCGCCGGGCTCCACGCCGCCCACGAGCTCGCCGACGACAAGGGCGAGAACCTCGGCGTCGTCCACCGCGACGTGTCGCCGCACAACATCCTCGTGACAAGCGCCGGCTCGGTGAAGGTCATCGACTTCGGCGTCGCCAAGGCGCGAAACCGGCGCGCCGGACAGACGGCCGAGGGCGTCGTCAAAGGCAAGATCCGCTACATGGCGCCGGAGCAGGTCCGGAACGAGAACGTCGACCGCCGCTCGGACGTGTGGGCGATCGGCGTCTGCCTCCACGAGCTCATCACGGGCGTTCTCCCGTTCGACGACGGCAGCGACATCGACGTCGTGCGCAAGCTCATCGACGAGAAGTCGACTCCGAAGCTCGTGGCCGACGTCCCGGACGAGGTGCAAGAGCTCCTCGAGCACTCCGTCGTCCGCGATCCTGCCGAGCGCTTCCAGACCGCCGCTGCGATGCGCCGCGCGATCGAGAACGCGATCGTGAAGCTCGGCGTGGAAGCGCACACCGACGACGTCGCCGAGTTCCTCAAGGCCGAGATGCCCGAGCTCGAGGCCAAGCGGCGCGAGGTCGTGAAGAAGGCGATCAACGAGGTCAACGCGCGCGCGTCGATGGCGAGCATCACCGACGCCGAAGAGGTCGCGTTCGCTCCGACCGTCGTCGGTCCCGCCTCGCGCGACGCGAGCAAGGCGCAGACACGCGCGCAGAAGCCGAAGCGCAGCGCGGCGGACGAGGACGACCGCCCGACGAAGAAGCCGGGCCAGATCGGGAGCGCGCGCGCCGTGCTCGAGGGGCGGGAAGAGTCGGGCGCGACCCGCACGTCGTTCGTCGACGACGACGAAGTCGCGGGGCTCCCCAAGAACCGCGGCTTCTACCTCTTGGGCCTGCTCCTCGCGCTCGCCGGGGTCGCGTGGTTCGTCTGGCCGGGGAAGGCCAAGCTCCGCGAGATGATGCCCGGCTACGCCGCGGCGCCCGAGCCGTCACCGACCACGTCGGCGTCGGCACCGCCGGTGCCGAGCAGCTCCGAGAGCGCGCCGCCCGCGGTGTCGGCGAGCGCGTCGGCCGCCGCATCGGCGTCGCTCACGGCGGAGGCGGGCGCGCCGGTCGGCGCGAGCGCGACGGTCGTGCCCCCGGGGCCGCCGCCCACCGTGCGCCTGCCCTCGACGAACGCCACGCCGACGAACACGGCTCCTCCTCCTCCTCCCCCCGCGACGACCACGCCGACGCCCACCGCGACGTCGACCGAGGACGACAACTCTCCGTATTGACCGCTCAGGCGGGCGGCGGCATCGAGTACCCGCGCACGCGCGCGGTGCGGATCATGTGGCGCAGCGGATCGAAGTGCGCGTCTGGGATGACGCGGAACTCGGTCGCGCGGACGAGCCGGTGAAAGAGGTCCCGCTCCGTCGGCTCGATCTGGAGCAACCACCGCGTCAGCGTGGAGCGCACCGTCACCGGCAGCTTCGTCGTCGCGACGATCGCGTCGTTCGGGATCGGGCCCGCGGTCTCGATCAGCTGCACCGGTCGCTCGATCTTGCCGTCGGCGTCGGTCCACCCCGCATTCTGGATGCCCTTGCCGCCGGGCTCGAAGTTCACGAACGTCACGCCGACGTCCACGCGACTCGCGAGGACCGCGTCCACCACGGCCGGGTGCGTCCCGACGAACGTCTCGCGCGCGAACAGCTTGGTGGGCTCGAGCCCGAGCGACGCGAGGTGCAGCCGCGGGATGACGTACCCCGACGCGCTCTCGCGATCGACCCACGCCACCGAGCGCCCCGAGCACTCCGCGAGCGTGCGCGGACCCCCGCGCCGCGTGATGAACGCGGTGTGGTAGCTCGCGAGCCCCTTCCGCGCCGGGAGGGCGAGGACCGCAGCGGCGCCGCGCTCCATCGCCTCGACCGTGACGATCGGCGGGAGCCACGCGATCCCGATCGCGCCGGTCACCAGGCCATCGGCGAGCTCGCGGTAGCTCCCCGCGACGTGCGGGACGAACTTCTCCCCCGCCGCCTTCGAGGCGAAGGCGCACAGCTCCGCCACGATCGCGTCCGGCGTCGTCACGCCCGCCGCCTTCGCCACCCCGAACCCCCACGTCGCCACGGGCGGCAGGTTAGCATGGGGGAGAACGATGGCCGAGCTCTTCGCCCCCGTCTGCTCGATCACGTCCACCCAGCGCCGCCGCTTCTTCTGGGCCGCGTGGTGGTCGGCGCCCCCCGAGCGCACGCCGTTCCGCAAGCCCGACGCCTCGGACGGCGGCGCCGCCACGTGGGACGCCGCGCTCGCCGACGCCGAGCGGCGGGCGGGGACCAAGCTCGTCGCGATCGACCCGCTCTGGGCACGGGCGTGGATGCGAATCCTCCGCGGCAATCACCCCTGGCCGTCGGCCGCGAGCACGTCCACGCGTCCGCCCCGCGCGCGCGCGAGCGACGAGGCGACGTCGATTTGGACGATCCTCGGCGTCCCGCAAACGGCGACCCTCACCGAGATCAAGGCCGCCTACCGAACGCGCGCTCGGGAGACGCACCCCGATCATGGCGGCGACACGGCGGCGTTCCAGCGCGTCCTCCACGCCTACGAAGAGGCCACGAAGCGGCGCCGGCGCCCGCGCTCGAAGCGGTGAGGCTCACGCGGCCGCGGTCGAGAGCTCGATCGCGCGGAGCCTCAGCCGGACCGTCCCAACAGGCCGACGATGCCGCCCGCGAGGACGAGCCAGGTCGGATTGATCCGGAAGCGCACGAGCGCGATCGCCGCGACGATGCCGAGCGCGCTCGTCTCGACGTCCACGAGCGTCGCGCGCGCGAGACCAATCGTGACGACGGCCATGAGCACCAGGGAGGCGACGTTCACACCGTCGAGGAACGCTCCCGCCACCGGCGAGCGGCGCAGCCGTGGGACGAGCGGTCCGCTGATCGCCACGAAGAAGAACGCGGGGAGGAAGATGCCGACCGTCGCGACGAGCGCGCCCTTCGGGCCGGCGAGGACGAACCCGATGAAGGTCGCGGTCGTGAAGACGGGTCCCGGCGTCACCTGCCCCACCGCGACCGCATCGAGCAGCTGAGCTTCGGTGAGCCAGCCCAACCGCTCGACGAGCTCGCTCCGAAGGAACGCGACGAGCACGTAGCCGCTGCCGAACAGCACCGAGCCGATCTTGAGGAAGACGAGGAAGAGGCTCGGCAAGGTGACCGCGGTGGCTGCCCCCGCGAGGGACGCCCGCGCCGTCGCCACTGCGATCGGCGCGAGCCCCGCACCGCTCCGGCGCGCGCGCACCACGGCGACCAACGCCGCGGCGGCACCGGCGCCGAACAGCACCGGGAGCTCGCCCGCGCCCGCCACGAGCGCGACCGCGGCACCGACTCCGAGCACGCGGAGCCACGTCGTCCGGGCGGCCTTCGGCGCGAGGCCCAGGATGGCTTGGAGCACGACGGCGAGGATCACGGGCTTGATCCCGTGGAGCAGCGCCTGCGCCGACGGCACCGCGCCCCACGTGACGTACACCCAACCGAGCGCCGCCGTGATGACCATCGCGGGCACGATGAACGCGACCCCGGCGACGACGAGCCCGACGAAGCCGCGCCGCTCCCACCCGATGTGGATCGCGAGCTCGGTGGAGTTGGGGCCGGGGATCAGGTTCGTCGCGCCGACGAGATCGAGGAAGCGACCTTCGTCGAGCCAACCGCGCCGGCGAACCACCTCGTCGTGCATCATCGCGACGTGCGCCGCCGGTCCGCCGAACGCCGTCGCGCCGAGGCGGAAGAACAGAAGGGCGAGCTCGGCGAGGCTCGTCCGCTCCTCCGCGCCTCGAGACGACTCCGTCACGGCGCGACGCTACCACACGAGGCACGCTTCGTTTGGCGGTACACTCGCCGCGGATGAGCGTCGTGGTGGGCGTGATGGGCGCCGGAGCGATCGGGTGCTGGCTCGGCGGCAAGCTCGCCGCAGAGGGCGTGCGCGTCGTGCTCGTCGGGCGCGAGCGGCTCGGGCGCGAGATCGCGGAGCACGGGCTCAACGTCGTCGATCGCGGCGGCGCGCGAGTCACGCTGCGCGGCTCGGAGCACCTCGCGTTCGCGTCCGACGTCGGCGCGCTCGCGCCGTGCGACGTCGTGCTCTGCGCGGTGAAGAGCGGACAGACCGCAGCGGTGGCGGTCGAGATGGCGAGCGTTCTCCGGGCCGACGCGCTCGTCGTGAGCATGCAGAACGGCGTGCGGAACCCCGAGCTCCTTCGCGCCGGACTCGGTGACCGCATCGTGCTCGGCGGGATCGTCGGGTTCAACGTGATCTCGCGCCCGCAGGCGACGTTCCAGCGCACCACGAGCGGACCGCTCGCGATCGAAGCGAGCGACGATCGGCGAGCGCGAAACCTCGAAGCCGACCTCGTGCGCGCCGGCATCGACGTCGAGCGCCCGCGCGCGATCGCGGCGAAGCAGTGGTCGAAGCTGATGATGAACCTCGCGAACTCGGTCAGCGCGCTCTCGGGTGCACCGACGCGCGAGCTCGTGCTGGACGCGGGCTATCGGCGGATCGTGGCGGCCGTGATCGCCGAGGCGCTCGCGGTGCTGCGCGTCGCGAAGATCCGCCCGGCGCGGCTCGGTGCGCTTCCGGTCCACGTCTTCCCCTGGGCGCTGCGCCTGCCGACCGGGCTGGTGCGCGTCGTGGCGCGCGCTCAGCTCGCGATCGATCCCGAGGCGCGCTCGTCGATGTGGGAGGACCTCGAGAAGCGTCGACCGACCGAGGTCGACTTCCTCAACGGCGAGATCGTCCGGCTCGCCGAGGCGCACGGGACCCGGGCTCCGTTGAACGCCAAGCTCGTCGAGCTCGTGCACGCGGCCGAGGGGCGAAGCGAGGGCTCCCCCCGCTTGAGCGCGGACGCCCTCCGAGCCGCCTTGCCGCCTACAATGTAGGTAACTGGTACCCCAGGGATGGACAGCGCGCGATCCAGTGGTTCCGCGCATTTCCCCTAGATTTCGGCGGTGGTTGTACTACATGGGCGCACAAGGTCGCAGGCACACCCCCTGCATAGGAGCCCCACCATCATGAAGAGCCCCCTCCTTCTCGCCCTGGTCGCAGCGCTCGCCGCCCCCCTCGCCCTCGTCGGCGGGACCGGGTGCGTGGCGGAGACGGGTGACGAAGCCGTCCCCACGAGCGAGGACGAGCTCCTCACCCGCGCGGACGCGCACTGGTTCTACAACGGGGCGCTTCCCCAGCTCGAGCAACCGGCGATCACGGTCTCGCTGAAGGGCAACACCGCGCGCCTCACCGGCTTGCTCCCGCAGGGCGCGACCATCCCGGAGCTTCCCCACGTCGTCACCAAGCTCGAGAACGGTCGCACGCGCATCAACGCGGTCTACCCGATCGCGACGGCGCGCCCCGGCAAGTCGAACTCGAAGCCCGGCACCTACCGCTTCCAGCTCGCGAAGCCCTACCGCCCCGACGGCGCGGCGTACACCCCGCAAGAGGGCGAGCACTACGTCCCGTGGGGCGGCTTCCCGTTCATCGCTTACAACAACGGGATCGCGTTCCACGGTCCGATCACCTTCGGCGACAACGCCTCGGCGGACGACGCGAACGTCTGGATCCTGAAGCGCGGCGCCGTGTCCGGCGGCTGCAACCGCATGCTCGGCGAGCACGTCGTGGAGCTCACGCACGCGATCGGGATCAGCATGCGCAAGGTCTACCGCGCCAACGAAGCGTTCGTCCCCAAGACGCCGGCAACGGTGACGGTCACCTCCGACTACGACATGCTCGACGGCAAGTACATCGATGTCGACTACCCGACCGACGTGGGCGTCGTCCGCCCCGGCAAGGTCTACGGCAACGACAAGGTCGTGATGTTCGGTTCGTGGGTCGCGTCCGAGATGCCGAACGGCAAGGACCTCCCCCCGAGCATGAAGTGGGAAGGCGGCGTGAACGGCGACTACTACGTCTTCTCGGAGCACGTGCTGCCGAACGCGGTGTGCTCGGCGCCGAAGGCCGACCTCGAGCGCATGCGGACCTGGGTCACGAAGATCGGCGCGGTGCCAGCGGACTTCTGCGCGAAGAAGGAGTGCTACCTCGGCGCGCTCCGCGCGGGGAAGACGCCCGTCTGCAAGTGACCGGCGCGCGTCACGTCTCCGCCGGCGCGCCGTCGAGCGCGAGGCGAACGTGGCGCGTCAGCGTCTCGTGATCGAAGGGCTTGCGGAGGAACCCCGCTCCCAACACGCCGTGCCGAGCGATCGTCTCGTCGGCGTAGCCCGACATGAAGACGATGGGCAGGGTCGGCGACAGCTTGTGGATCCGGTCGGCGAGCTCGCGCCCGGTCATCCCGGGCATCACCACGTCGGTCAGGACCAGCCCGATCTTGGCCTGCTCGGTGGTGAAGATGCCCAACGCGTCGATCCCGCTCCCGGCTTCGAGCACCGAGTAGCCGGCCTGGACGAGCACGCGCCGGACCACGGCGCGCAGCGCGGGCTCGTCCTCGACGACGAGGACGCACGCGCTCTTCTTCGCCGCCCGCTTCGGCATCGGCGGGGTGGGCTGCGCCTCGGCTCCGCGATGCACGCGGAAGTACAGCCGCATCGTGGTGCCGGCGCCCGGCTTGCTCTCGACTTGGACCGCGCCGCCGCTCTGGCGAACGATGCCGTAGACGGTCGCGAGACCGAGGCCGGTCCCCTGGCCGGCTTCCTTCGTGGTGAAGAACGGCTCGAAGATGCGCGGGAGGTTCTCGGGTGAGATGCCGGTGCCGTCGTCGCGAACGGCGAGCTCGATGAAGTCGCCCGGCTCGACCTCGAGCGTGGCGGCGTGAGCCGCGTCCAAGCGGGCGTCACGCGACGTGATCTCGATCGCTCCACCGTCGGGGAGCGCGTCGCGCGCGTTGACGACGAGGTTCATGAGCACTTGCTCGAGCTGACTGCGATCGGCCAGGGTGATCGCGGTCCGGGCCCCGAGATCGACCGTGAGGCGCACGTCGTCGCCGACGACGCGCTCGAGCAGCCTCGAGAGCGAAGCCGTGAGGCGGTGGAGATCGACGGGCTCGGTGACGAGCATCTGCTTCCGCCCGAACGCGAGGAGCTGGCGGGTCAGGGCCTCGGCGCGGTGGCTGGCGATGAGGACCTCGTCGAGATCCGCGCGCTGCGGGCTCCCCTCGGGCAACGCGTCGGCGACGAGCTCGGTGTAGGAGAGGATCACGCTGAGCACGTTGTTGAAGTCGTGCGCGATCCCACCCGCCAAGCGACCGATCGCCTCCATGCGCTGGGCAACGACGAGCTGCCGCTCGACGTTCCGCTCGGCCGTGACGTCGTCGAGGATGAAGCCGATGCCACCCGCGCGATCCCCAGGGATGGCACGCGCCGTCGTGCGTACGATCCGAGGCTGCGAGCCGACGTCGAAGCGGAGCTCCACCGCACCGGCGCCGGCGGCGGGCTGCTCGAGCATCCGATGCACCGTCGCTCGGTCGCTCGGATGGAAGAGCTCCGCCACGTGACGGCCTTGGACCTGATGCACCGTCGCGCCGAAGTTCGCGACCGCCGCGCTGACGAACGTCACTACGCCGTCCGCCGTCGTCGTGAGGACGAGGGCGGAGAGTCCGTCGACGAGCGATCGGTATCGATCTTCGCTCACGCGCAGGTCTTCGACCGCGGTCGTCTGGGCCGTGACGTCCGTGAACGTGCCGAGCATGAACTCGCCCACGCGGTGGCCGACCATCTCGACCATGCGCGTGGAGCCGTCCTTGCACCGGACCGGAAACCGCGACGGCGGCATCGGGTCCTTCGTCGCGAGACGCCGCGCGAGGTTGGCATCCAGCTTGGGGCGGATGGTCGGGTCGGTGAACATCGCCGCGACGAGTGCGTCCACCGTCGGCGTATCCGCGACGGTGTACCCGTAGGTCCTGACGAACGCGCGGTTGAACGAGCGGAGCACGCCATCGCGTTGGGCCACCGTGACCGGGATCGGGAGCCACGCGAGCAGCTCCGTCAAATCCTCGGCCTGCGCCGCTCCGAGCGACGTGCCGTGCGCGAGCCGCTTCACGGCGAGATAGTTCGTGATGACGCCGTCGTCGTACATCGGCGTGATGCTGAGCTCTTCGCGCCGGACGAGCCCCTCGCGGGTACGCACGTCGAGCTCCCCGCGCCACCCTTCGGGCCGGAGTGCGCCGTCGAGCGCGTTCGGCGTGGCGGGGCTGGTGAGCGTGCTCAACGAGCGCCCCATCGCGTCTCCGCGCTCCCAACCCGACATGGCGAGAGCCTCGGTGTTCGCGTGCACGACGCGCCCATCGCGATCGGTGATCACGATCCCCACCGGAGCGGCGTCGAGCGCGCGCGCGCGCAGCGCTTGGACCGCACCGCGCTCGGCCATGGCGCGGAGGCGACTCTGCGCGTCGTCGAGCGCAGCCACGCGCTCGAGCTCGATCAGCCCGCGCGTGATCTCTTCGGCCACGTCGCGCAGGAGCGCCATCTCTTCTTCGTCCGAGGCGCTCGCTGGAGGCAGCATCGCGAGCATCGCGCCGCGCCGCGCGCCGCCGAACGCGAGGGGGAGCGTGACGGGCCACTCGTCCAGGCCGTGCTTCAAGCAGCCCCTGCACCGGGTGTCGTCCGGGTAGTGGACAATCTGGGCTGCGCCCGCGGTTACCCACTCGATGCAGCTCGGGAGCACTCCCGTCTCGAGCACGAGGCGGGCCTCCTGCGCGCGCCGCCGATCCCCGGCCGTCGCCGTCTGGAGGGCGCGGCGGCCTTCGCACTGGATCAAGCAGACGAGCGGCATCCCGGCGCTCCGCGCCAGAGTGTCCGCTGCGTGCCGCAACAGGTGGTGGGGCTCCGTCGCACTCCCGACGACCCGCCTCACCGCTCGGATGACCTCATTATGCATTCCCATGATGGGAATCTCCCCTAATCGACAACTACAGTATCCCTTGGCAAGGTCCGGACCATAGCGAAAAACCCAATCCGCCACGGCGTCGTGCCCCACCTACGTGCACGGCGTGCGGAGCGAGCCGCACCCGGTGCGCTTGAGCCGCAGCGCGAGCCCTCGTATTCCTGGACGATGACTCCGGAAGAGCTGATCCGCGTCCTCCCCAAGGTCGAGCTCCACCTCCACATCGAGGGCACGCTGGAACCCGAGATGGCGTTCGCGCTCGCGAAGAAGCACCGTGTCACCCTGCCACACTCGTCCGTCGAGGCGCTCCGGGCTGCCTACGCGTTCCACGACCTGCAGTCGTTCCTGGATCTCTACTACGCGGGGTGCGACGTCCTCCGCAACGCCGATGACTTCTTCACGCTGGCCCGCGCCTACTTCGACCGCGCCGCCGCGGACGGTCTGGTCCACGCCGAGCTCTTCTTCGATCCGCAGTCGCACACCTCGCGCGGCGTCCCCTTCGGCGTCGTCATCGACGGGCTCGCGCGCGCGCAGACCGACGCGAAGGCTCGACACGGCATCACGTCGATGCTGATCATGTGCTTCCTCCGTCACCTGAGCGAGGAGGACGCGTTCGCGACGCTCGAGGCGTCGATGCCGTTCCGCGATCGGATCGTGGCGGTCGGGCTCGACTCGGGGGAGCGGGGGAACCCGCCCGAGAAGTTCGCGCGCGTCTTTGCCGAGGCGAAGCGGCGCGGGTTCCGGCTCGTCGCGCACGCCGGCGAAGAAGGGCCCGCCGCCTACGTCCGGGACGCGCTCGACGTCCTGCACGTGGAGCGCATCGACCACGGCGTCCGCTCCGAGGAGGACCCCGCTCTCGTCGAGCGCCTCGCCCGCGAGGCGATCCCGCTCACGGTCTGCCCGCTCTCGAACCTCAAGCTCTGCGTCGTGAAGGACCTCGCGGAGCACAACCTCAAGCGACTCCTCGCCCGCGGCGTTCGCGTCACGATCCACAGCGACGACCCGGCGTACTTCGGCGGCTACATCGGCGAGAACTACCTCCAGACCGCGCGCGCGCTGGGGCTCTCGAACGCGGAGCTCGTGACGCTGGCGGAGAACGCCATCCACGCATCGTTCCTGGACGAACCGGCGAAGCAGGCGCTCCTCGCGCGAGTCCCGCGCCCGTGAAGCGGACGACTTGCGGCGCGCTCGCCGCGCTCGCGCTCGGAGCGTGCGCGAATCGCTGCGGGTCGAACGCAGCGTTCCAGACCACCTTCCAAGCGTCGCTCGCCAACCGCGACGACGCGGCGGCCGCGATCGTGCCGGACCAGGACCTCACCGTGCGCGTCGACGCCGCAGACATCGCCGAGATCTCGTTCGAGACGTGGTCGAAGACCTGCCTGCTCGAGGCTTCGCGCGACGCGAGCGGGATCCTCGCGCCGACGGGCGAGCCGTGCCGGATCGCACCGCAGTCGTCGCCGCTGGCGCTCCTCCAGGACTTCGACGCTGCGATGGCCGCGGCCCGCGCGCCCGAGGTCACGATTCGTCTGCTCTCCGGCAAGGTGGTCCCCGGCGTCCTCGATCTCGAGCTCGAGGTGACGGCGGGCGCGCTCGTCCAGCACGCCCACGTGCACGGAGGGGCTTGAGCGGGCGAGGTATACAGTGTAAGGTGATGTCACCAGGCATGCTTCACTCGCCGCTCCGCCGCTCCGGCACGCTCCTCGTCCTCGCCTTCGCCTTCGCGTGCTCGTCCAACGGACCGGGCGACGGGCCCGCGCCGATCACGTGCCAGAAGCCGACGCTCACCGCGCCGGAGCAAGACTTCTTCGCCGACATCTCGGCGGCGAGTGGGATCCAGAAGGGCAACTTCGTTCCGAACCCGGCGACGCCCATCCCGATCAACGACCACAGCCGGCTCGCGTTCGCCGACATCGACGGCGACGGCTTCGACGACGTCGTCATGCACAGCCTGTTTCCGAACCCGCAGAAGGGGATCCCGTTCGAGCACCTCGTCTTCCGCAACCAGGGCGACAAGACCTTCAAGGACGTCTCCGACGAGTCGGGTCTGCGCAACGTGCAGGCGGCGTTCTTCGTCTTCGGTGACGTCGACAACGACGGCGACGAAGACTGCTTCGCCGGGCTCGACATCACGCTCACCGGCGAGACGTCGTCGCTCTGGCTCAACGACGGCAAAGGGCACTTCACGAAGAAGGATGGCTCGGGCCTCGAGAAGGCCGCGTACTCGGCCAACGGCGTATTCGCGGACTTCGACGGCGACGGCATCCTCGATCTCTACTCGGGGAACGGCGGGACCACGGCCGCCGTCGCCGATCAGCTGTTCTTCGGCAACGGCGACGGAACGTTCCGCGACGGGACGCCGAACCTCGTCGCACGCCCCGCGCAGCCCACCAACGGCGTGGTCGCGTGCGACTACGACGACGACGGCGATCTCGACGTGCTCGTCGCCCACTACGGCGTGAGCACGAAGCTCGGGTGGAAGGCGCTCTGGGAGAACGACGGCACCGGCAAGTTCACCAACGTCGCCCAAGCGCGCGGCTTCCACGCGCTCGCGACCGGCAACTACTGGCAGGCCACCACCGGCTTCGGGCGGGATGCGCAGCCGGTCGACGCGACCGCGATCGTGGGCTCCAACGGCTTCGGGATCGACTGCCAGGACATCGACGGCGACGGCACGCTCGACGTCTGGCTCGCCACCATCTCGCACCCGGACGAGGCGGACGAATCACGCAAGTGGAGCGATCCCTCGCAGGTCCTCCTCAACAAGGGCGGGACCGGCGGGTTCACCAACGTCTTCCTCGATCGCAAGCTGCCCTTCAACGAAGGGGACATCGACGCGGCGGCGGTCGACTTCGACAACGACGGGCGCATCGATCTCTCGGTCACGCGCGACAAGAAGTACGAGCCGAACTACACGGACTGGGACCAGCTCTCGTGGTTCGGGCTGATGCACCAGAACGCGGACGGCACCTTCACCAGCGTCGGCAAGGCGAGCGGCATCAACGACGCCAGCGGCGCCACCGACCACGTGAAGGCAGGCCAGAACCTGGGCTGGGCCGACATCGATCACGACGGCGACTTGGACTTGCTCGTCGGCGGCCGCGACAACGGCGGCGGTGGGCGCGCGAACTTCCTCTTCGAGAACCTGATCGGGCAGAAGAACGGCTGGCTCGGCGTGCGGCTCCACGGCGACGGGGTCACGATCAACCGCGATGCGATCGGCGCGCGCGTCACCCTCGAGGTCGGCGGGAAGAAGCTCGTGCGCGAGGTGAAGTCGAGCCGCGGGACCTACAGCTCGGCCGACGGGCGTGCGCTGCTCTTCGGGCTCGGCGACGCCGGCTGCGACGCGGGCACGCCCACCGTCACCCTCACCGTGCGGTGGCCCAACGGCGAGACCAAGAAGCTGGCGGCGGGTGCGTTCGGCCTGAACCGGTATCTCGAGCTCACGTACGGGAAATAAGGACCGGTCAGGGCCGGCGGAGGCCCTTAGTCCCAACTTGGGACACCAGCTCCAGCGTGTTCGAGAACGAGGCGAGCGCCTTGATCTTGCCACCTTCGAGCCGGACGAGATCGAGCGCATGCAGTGTGACGGCCGCGCTCGGCGCGACGCTGCCGCGCAGCACGCGTTCGACGACGACCGTGTCGCCGACGGCCATCAGGTTGTAGAGCGGCAGCTCCGTGAACGCGCCGAAGTTGCCGGTCCACGACTTCATCAGCGACTTCCACGCCGCGGGGCCCTTGCCGGTGCGAGGCGGGAGCGCCCAATCGTCGGCGGTGGCGTCGTCCGCGAAGAGCGCGGAGGTCTCGGCTTCCTTCTTCGCTTCGAGCGCGTCGTAGAACGCGCGGACCACCTGGGTGTTCTTGTCCTCGTCGGCGGCCGCGGCGGGCGTGACCGTCATCGCGCCCGGCGCATCCGCAGGAGCGGGCCGGAAGCTGCCGGCCTTCGCCGCCGGATCGAGCTGCGCGAGCACGTTCTGACCGTCCTCGTAGACGTGGACCTCGCGGAGCAAGCCGTCGACGTTGAAGAACCCGACCGTGACGCCCTGGAGGCCGGCGCGCTTCCCGGTCGGCCGCTTGCCCATGAAGCCGCGCCCGTTGTCGGTGCCGGTCCAGTGCCACGTGGCCACCACGAGATCGCCCTTCTGCCAGACGCGGTCGAAGCCGAACTTGAAGTCGGGGAACGCATCGAAGAGGAGCTGCATGCGGCGCCCGATCTCGTCGCGCCCGACCAGGTCGCGCGTGGCGGCTTCCTTGTGGATCGCCGTGCGCGTGAAGAGCGCGACGTACGCCTTCGCGTCGTGCTGGGTGAGCGCGTCGGCGGCAGCTTTGAGCGCGTTCGTCTGGAGGACGTTCATCGGCGCCGCCGGAGGCGGGGCGACCACCACCGGCGCGCTCGACGCGCTCGGCGGCGCGCTCGCCGTCGCGGGTGCGCTCGCCGACGGACCCGCGCTGGCGGTCGCCGAAGGAACGGGCGGTTGGGCCTCGGGCGTGGCGTTGCCGCACGCGAAGAAGAACGGGAGAGCAGCGAACAGGAAGAGCGGAGCGCGCATCGGCGCCTACTCTACCTCGGGCGTCACGGCACGGGCATGCGGAACGCGACGGCGTAGTTCCGGTGGTCGTGCTGGAACGTGAGGGAGGCGATCCCAGTCGCGCCCTCCCACGGGGCCGTCAGGGCGAGCGAGCCGTCGCTGAGCTTCTCGCGCACGAGCGTCTCGGGCGGGAGCGTTCCGCCGCGCACCAGATCACGCCCGGCGCGGCGCGCGAAGCTCGTCCCACCGTGGAGCATCGTGACGACGTTGGAGCCGTGCTCGACCGCGCACGAGATCGTCTCGAGGTCGAGGCCCACGAACGGATCCGAGTCGCGGAGCTGCCCACGGCGCCCGTGCACGTCACCGCCGGAGGCGACCTTGGCGTCTTGCTGGACGGCGTACCCGACCGTGACCGCCATGCTCGGGGGGAGCGGATCGCGGAGCACGATCACGACCGACGTGCCGCGGAGCTGGACGCCCGTGATCACGAGCGGCCGCTGATCGGCCAGGACCTCGAAGCCGCGCCCGCGCGCCCACTCCGTGAACGTGCCCTGGTGGGGTGGCGCGAGCGACTCGTCCCAGGCGAGCGGCGGGTTCGGCACGTGGAAGTCGACCGTGATCGTGTTCCCGCTCCGCTTCACCGCGACGGGTTGGAGCGGCGCCCACGGCTTCCGCTGGCGCACGACGACGTCGTAGACCTCGGCGTACTTTTCGCCGAGCCGCCGGTACCCCGCGGCGTCGAGGTGAACCTTGTCGCGCAGGTACGCGTATTGGTACTTCGGACCGACGTCGATGATCTCGTTCGGCCAGCGCACGCCGGCGGACCAGACGGCGAGCGTCGACGGCGAAGGCCCACCCTCGGCGGGAAACGTGCACTGCTGCGACACGAGGAGCGGGATGGTCTCGGTCTGGCCGGTGATGGCCTTGAGATCGGCGTCGTAGTCGACGAAGAGGCGGCGGAGCTCGTCCTCGTAGTGATCGTTCGTGGCATCGCACTCGCCGTGCGTGAGGACGACGGCGCCGTAGGCGAAGGTCTTGCCCTGCGCCTGCGCGAGATCGCGGATCGTGCGCGCTTCCCACAAGCTCGAGGGGTACGCGTAGCCGCGGCCGTGCTTGTCGATGTCGTGCATGCACCGGCCGCCCCAGCCGACTGCCGTGTGGACCGTCACGTAGTCGAGCTTGTCGCGCGCCAGTGCGAGCGCGGAGAGCTGGTTCGCCATCGCCGTGTGCGGCGTCTCGCCGAAGATGTTGTTCGGGTACTGGAAGCTCGTGTGGATGTTCCCGAAGGGACGAATGGGCTCGGTGAGTGGGACGAGCCCCGGGATCAGCCCTTCGTCGAGCGGGTGCGCGGGCATCGGCCCCGCCGGGGTGAGCTTGAGGTTGTGGTACGGCTGCGTGCTCGACAGGACCGGACGCCCGCCCGAGCCGACCGCGAGGCTCTGCCCCGTCCCGATCACGCCGACCCAGTCCGGGCGGCGCGGCGGCTCGTTCGGGGCGGCGTCCGCCCCGCCGTCGATCGGGCCGAGCGGCACCGCGCTCGCCGAGACGGCCGCCGACGTGAGCGCCGCTGCCGACGTGGGTCTCTCCGCGATGCCACCCGCGCACGCGAAGGGAGCGGCGAGCGGGAGGAACGAGAGCGCAACGAGCACGACGGACCGCGACACGGGGCGATTGTATCCGAGCGCGCTTCCGTCGATCCTGCGATGGTGCGGATCGGGCTGCAGACGTGGGGGACCGAGGGGGACGTCCGGCCGTTCTTCGCGCTGGCGGGGGCGCTTCGTACGCGTGGGCACGAGGTCGAGCTCGTCTACACCAACGTCGAGGCGCGCGACTTCGGGCCGCTCGCGGCTCGCGTCGGGGTGACGGCGACGAGCGTGGGCGCGGACTACTTCCGCAGAAACGCGGCGCGGAACGCGAAGCGCGCGCAGGAGAGCTTCGACACCGGGAACCCGCTCCGCCAGGTGGAGCTCATCGTCGAGGACCTGCTCGATCCGGTGGTGGA
The DNA here is from genome assembly GCA_044224495.1 of Polyangiaceae bacterium. Lineage (GTDB taxonomy): Bacteria > Myxococcota_A > Polyangia > Polyangiales > Polyangiaceae > JBGAKG01. The sequence goes on from JBGAKG010000007.1 coordinate 97,922, forward strand.
CGAGATGTACGAGGCGGGGCGCGCGCTCGCCGCCCGGAGCGACGTCATGGTGGGGCACTTCCTCGCGTACCCTTCGGGGACGGCGGCGGAGGTGAGCGGCGTCCCGTACGGGATCGTCTCGCTCCAGCCCATCTTCGCGTCGCGCCACTATCCCCCGGTGGGTTTGCCCAATTTGGGACCACTCAACGGGCTCGGCTGGAAGATCGCGGCCTGGGTGTTGGAGCGGACGTTCCGTGATCGCGTGAACGCGCTGCGCACGCGGGTGGGGCTCGCCGCGATCCGGGGGATTCATCGCGCGGCGCTCGATCGCTCGGTCGCGGCGCTGGTCGCCGTGTCGCCGGCGCTCTTCCCTCGCCCGCCGGACTGGGAGGAGCGGATCGACGTGACGGGCTTCCTCGGGCTGCCGGAGACGGCGGAGCCCTGGGAGCCGGAGCCCGAGCTGCGCACGTTCCTGGACGCGGGGGCACCGCCCGCGTTCCTGTCGTTCGGGAGCATGTTCAATCTGGACGGCGACCGCACGCTCGGCGTCGTGACGACGTTGGCCGAGGCCGTGAAGCTCGCCGGTACGCGCGGCGTGATTCAAGCCCCCGAGGCGGTGATCGCGCGGGCGCCGCGGCACGAGGCGATCGCGTACATCGCACGCGCTCCGCACGCGCAACTGTTCCCGCGTTGCTCGATGATCGTGCACCACGGCGGCGCGGGGACGACGCAGTCGGCGCTGCTCGCGGGGAGGCCATCCATCGTCGTTCCCCACGCCGCGGATCAGTTCTACTGGGGTGACGTGTTGCGTTCGCGGGGCGTGGCGACGAAGTCGCTCGGCGCGAAGTCGCTCGCGGCGAAGCCGCTCGCGGAGCGGATCCGGCAAGTGCTCGCCGCGCCGGAGATGACGGAGCGCGCGAAGGGGATCGGCGACGCGCTTCGGCTCGAGGACGGTCCGGCGCGGGCCGCGGAGATGATCGAGCGCCGCTTCTCCGCGCATCGTGCGTAGCAGGCCCGGCGCCCCCGATGCGCTGCGCTACACTTGGGACGTGCTGTCCGAGCTCGAAGCCGACGTCCTGCTCGCGGTGGAGGGACACCCGCACGTCGAGGGCGTTTGGCGCATACCTGCTGCGCGTTCGGACTCCAGCGACGCCGACCAGCGACCGCTCGTCATCGTCGTCGTCGATTCGCTGCAGGCTGCGGTCCATGTGCTCGACCTCCCGAACGCCCATCGCGTCGACTGGCTGCGGCGCCCCGTCGTGAGCATTCCTCCGAACGCGGAGCTCATCACGCTGGACCCGGCGAGCCGCGCAACTGCGGAGGCTCGCCGAGCCCGGTACCGGGCGAGCGAGCGTTGGGCGCCGGTCCCGCTGCCGCCTTACCCGCCGGAACCGCCTCCGCGCCTTCCTTCATTACGCATCCGACCGCTCGGCGTGCGGGAATCCCCTCTGGCGCGCGCAGCGCTCCGGTTGGCGCGGAAGACGGCACCGCCGTCGCCGGCTCCGCTTCCACACGACGACGGCCGCGACTTGGCCGACACCCGCCCGATGCGAGTCGCGGTGGTGACGCGCGATCCCGAGTTGTTCGCGCGGATCCAACGCGCGGCGACGACGGGGACGCGCGTCGTCCGACTCGAGAGCGGGTGGGAGCTCCTCGATCCCGAGAGTGACGGCTACGATCGCATCTTCTGGGAGTCCGACGAGACGGACCCGCAGGAGGCAAAGCTCGTCCGGCTCCTCGGGCGCGAGCGACCGAAGGTGGCCCGCGCGCTCTTCTTCGTCGTCGGCCCGCTCCGCTTTCGACGGATGGAGATGCGCAACTGGCACTTGAACCATCGCTTCCTCTGCGGCCTGCAGCTCGAGTTCGAGCGGGTCATGCGCGACGAGCCCCCATTTTGGACCCGCTCCGATACCCTCACCAAATGACCGCGACTCGACGCCGCATCCTCACCCGCAAAGAAGCCCTCCTCGCGGCCACGGCCGCCACGGCCGCGCTCTCGAGCCAGCTCCTCGCGTGCGATCCGATGGTGCCTCCCGCGCGCGAGCCGGTGCCTGCCGCGGACGACGCGGGCGTCGCAGCCGACGCAACGCCGACGGCGCCCGCTCCGGACGCCGGCCGGGATTGAGCCTCACCGACGACGAGGTCGACGTCCTCGTCGTCGCGGAGACACTCCCCGGCTTCGATGGCGCGTGGCGCTTGCCGCCGCCGCCCTTCCCCCTCGCGCACGGCGAGGTCGCCTATCGGATCGTCGTCGCCGTCCGGCTCGGCGACGGCGGGAGCGGCCCGCGAACGCTCGGCGCGCTCGCGACGCTGCCCAACGCAGCGCCCGTGCTCGTGTTCGATCCCGCGAGCGGCGCACCGACTCCGCTCCGGCGCGCGCTCCCGATCGCTTTGTCGCCGTTCGACCGCGCCCGCGGCGTCGCGCGGCGCGAAGCGCGCGCGCTCGAAGAGCAACGCATCCTCGCGGGCCGCTGGGCTCCGCGACCGGACCCCTTCCCGAGCTCGGAGCCGCAACCGTCAGCGCCGCCCGTAGCCTCGATCCACGCCGAGCGAAGCCCGTGCGCCGCTTCGAACCGGCGCTGCAGCGTCGTGATCCGCACGCGGAGCACGGCGACGCTCGTCCGCCCCATCCAACGCGTCCTCTTCGTCGACACCGAAGCCACCCTCGTCGTGCCGCTCCGCCATCGCTTGCGATTCCGCACGCGCTTCACGCACGTGCGTTCGCGCTGGGAGGCGCTCGAGCGGCTCGAGTTCCAGCACTTCGACCGCATCCTGGTCGTGGACCGCGCGCCGTCCGAGGACGCGTCCACCACCACCGAGCCCAGCCTGAACCGGTTCTATCGGGCGGCGAGCGCGCTCTGGCCCCACATCGAGCCTCGTTTCAGCTTCATCGTCGACGCCGACCGACTCGCAGGGATGCGCGGGCGGCTCGCCGACCGATTTCTGGTGCGCGAGCTCGATGCCATCACCCGCGACCTCGACGTCGGCGGCGCAGTTCGCGATCCGTTTCGCTGACTTTCGCGGAATGCACTCGTCCGCCCGAGCGTACGGCACCGCCTTGCGCCTCCCGCGTCGTTCCGTCGCCGTGCTCCTCGGGACCAGCGTCACCCTCACCGGTGCGCTGGCCGGCGTGCTCGTACCGGGGCCTGCGCGCGCCCTCTTCCCGCGGCGGCCCCCGCCCGCGGCGAGCTCGCAGGCACCGCCCCCCGCGTTCGCCCCCGTGCCGCCGACGCCGCCGTGGGTGCTGGTCCCGTCGACGCTCCTCCAGCTCGAGGAGCTCCACATGCTCTCCGCGACCGAGGGCTGGGCGCTGACCATCGATCGCGATCTCGTCCGCGTGACCGAAGGGGGACGAAAGCTCCGCGTCGTGGGCCCCGCCAACGTCGTGGAGTCCACGTTCTTCGGCGCCGGGGCAGGAGGCGCAGGCGCGGTCGTGACGACGACGGGCCCGCGCGGTGGCTCGCTCGGCGTGTACCGCACGCTCGATGGTGGGCAGACCTTCACCTCGTCCCAGATCGACGCCGGGGTGGGCCCGATTCGGAGCGAGGGCCTCGCGTTCCTCGGCCCCGAGCGCGGGGTCGTCGTGGTGCACGAAGAATCGAGCGCGTGCTGCGGGGCGTGGGCGACGACCGACGGCGGAAGGACCTTCGCTCGGATCGTGAGCGACCCGACCTGGCATGCGGTCGCCGTCGGGGGCGAGGTGTGGATCGGCCTCGACGACGCGAGCGTCGTGGCGTGGAGCGGCGGGGCGTCCGTCGCGCCGCCGCGCGGCCTGGACGGGTGCGAGGTCGAGCTGGCAGAGCTGGGTCCCCGCGCGTCGAACGCGATGATCCGCGCCACATGCGACACCGGCAGCCGCTGGTTCGCGCGGCGCGGGGACTCGTGGAGCGAGCTCGGAGCCGACGAAGCCTCCACGAGCTGGGGCTTCCTCGACCCGCGCCACGGGTACCGCTGGCGCAGCGAGCGCGGGACCCAACGCAACGTCTTCGAGCTCACGAGCGACGGCGCGCGGTCGTGGACGCAAGTCCCCGGCGCACCCTCCGATCCGATCGACACGCTCCTCCTCGATTCGACGACCGCGCTGATCGTCGCGCGGAGCGGCGACGCCGAGGACGGCACGTTCGACCGCGGCTGGGTCGCGCGCGATGGCGCCTTCACGGCGAGCTCGATCGTGACCATCGTCGGCGAGAAACTCATGCTCTCGGCGCCGACGCCGCAGGTCGTCTTCGCCGCCGTGCGAGGGAACGGCGGGAGTCGTCTCTATGTCTCCCGCGACGCCGCGCGGACGTTCAAGCAGGTGTTCGCGGAGTGATGCGCTATCGTCGGAGCATGCGAGCGCCCGTTGCGACGGCCCTCCTCGGGGCGGGCTTCCTCGCCGCGCTCGGCGCGTGCGGCGCGAACGCGACCGAGCCGCGCGCCGTGGTGCTCGCCTCCCCCACGAGCGCATCCGACGCCGGCGCGAGCACGCCGGCCGAGCACGAAGCGCCCGCTCCCGATGCGGGCGCGGTCGACACGGGCGTGCGGGACTTCGCCGCGAGCGGCGCGCGCGACGTCGAGCCGGTCGATCCCGGCGTCGTCGCCACGAGCGACCGCTCCCTCCTCGAGACCGCGACCCAACGCGCGCACGCGTGCGTCGCGAGCGCGAAGCTCGTCGTGCGGCTGCTCTTCCGGATCACGCTCGCCGACGACGGAACGCCCCACGCGGAGCTCGTTCGGGTCGAGGGGGGTCCCCTCACCGCGAGCGTGTCGACGTGCGCGCTCCGCGCGCTCGAGGTCGGTCACTACACGAAGCCCGGGACGGCGACGCCGCAAGGGCCGACGAAGCGGTTCATCCTCGTCCACGTCGACCAGCTCCCCGCGCCGCAGGAGTACCAGGTCGACTGAACGTCAGCGCCGCGGCGGCTCGACGTCGCGCCGGCGGTAGGCCTGGACGAGCGCCTCGAGCCCCGCGATCTCCTCCCGCAGCTCCGCGCCCCGCGGCGTGTCGCCGACGCGTCGTGGAGAGGCGTTTTCGCGCAGCGTCTCCACCTCGGGCACGATGTCCGCGCCACGCTCGATCGCGCTCTCGACCGACTCGAAGTGATGGTGCTTCGCCAGGTACGTCCCCTCGGCTCCCCAGACGAGCGTGAATCCATGATCGCCGTACGCCTCGGAGAAGGCGCCGTCGATCGTGACGGCGAGCTTGCTCTTCTTCAGCGGCGACTCGCCCTGCTCCAGCTTCACCGGCACGTGACCGTTCACCACGAGCACCCGCTCGGGGTCGACGCCGAACTCGCGCGCGAGCTTCTGGCAGTAGGACACCTCGTGGATGAGCGCGAAGTACGGATCCTTCGTCTCCTTGTGGGTCGCTTTGTCGGCGACGAAGTAGGTCTCGAACGTCGCCATCCGGTCCTTGCCGAAGAGCGGGCTCCGGGGACCAGCCCACAGGTAGTAGAGGACGTCGACGTCCTTCGGATCGCGATCGCGGAAGGCACGCCGCACGGCGGCGTCGAACGCGCGGAAGAGATCCTTGCCCGCGCGCGGTACGCCATCGACGGAGTGACTCGTGAAGCTCCCGGACGGATCCGTCGGGACGCATCCGTGGAAGACGACCATCTCGTCGCGCACGGCGAACATCGAGCCCCGCCCCTCGACGAACTGCATGTCGCGCCAGAGGCTGGGGCTGTCCACGAACGACTGCTTCAACCGCGCGAGGCACTGGGCCTCGGCCTCCGAGAGTCGGTACGGGTCGCTCCAGTCGATCGTCGGGAACGAGCGGTCGAGCAGCGGGTGGGTCTTCCCGTCGATCGTGACCGTGCCCGCCGCGGGATCGATCCGATGGAGCAGGTTGCGGTGCTCGAGCTCGAACTCCGGGTTGCGGCGCGTGGTTTGCCCCTCGAGCTTGAACTGCAGGATCGCTGCGGCCTTCTGCATGCGCGCGAGCAAGAGGGGCTCGCGTTGGTCCTGACCCTTCGCGTGGAAGCGCTCCGCGGGATCGTCGCCGTAGGCGCTCCGCGCCAGCTGCTCGAGCGGCTCGACGGGGATGCCGTACCCCTCCTCGAGCTGGGCGATGCGCCCGTAGCGCAGCGAGACGCGGAGGACCGTCGCGATGAGCGCCTCCTGTCCCAAACACGCGCCCATCCACTCCGCGTCGTGATTCCCCCACGTGATGGTGAGGTTCTGCTGATGCCGGAGCGTGTCGATCACGCGATCGACGCGGGGACCACGGTCGGCCAGATCGCCGCCGAGGATGAGCTCGTAGATGGAGAGCGTCCGCAGCGCGTGGGCGGTCGCGCGGAGGAGCTCCAGTCCACCGTCTTCGTCGAGGAACGGCGAGACGAGCGCCGCGAGGTACTCACCATCTCGCGCGAGCACGGGCGCGCTGAGCATCTCGGAGAAGAGCTCGGCGTAGTCCGCGGGGAAGACCCGCTCCGCGTGGCGCAAGCTGAAGCGCGAGGCGAGCTCGCGCAGCATGGCGAGCTCCCGCCGGAGCGTGTCGCGCACGAACCCGTCGCGCGCATCGCGCAGGAGGAGCCCGGTCATCACGCGCCGGAAGGTCTCGCGCGGGTAGTAGACGAAGTTGAGGAGCGTCGTTCTCCCCGCGTCGTCCAGCTCGGTCGCGAAGAGGCGCTCGACGAGCGGGCGCAGCGTGCCCGAGCCGTTGCGCAGGATGTGATCGAGCTTGCGATACTCGCCGTGCACGTCGCTCACGACGTGCACCGTCCCGCGCGGAAGGCTCAACACGGCCCGAAGGTGGGCGATCTCCCCGAGCGCGGCCTCGATCGTCGGAAATCGGTACGACAGAGCGCGGAGGTGGCGGGGGGACGCGTCGGCCATGGCCGAGTGTCGCACGAGTCACCGCGTCACGCCGTTGATCGCTCCGAGCACGCGCGAGACGTCACCGCGGCGCACGTGGGACGAGAGCTTCTTCACCTGCGCCTCGAAGATCGGATCGACGGGACCGCCGTCGTGGATCCACGCGAGGAGCGTCGCGGTCCCGACCTCCTTCAGGTACGCGAAGGAGAAGCCGGAGGTCGCCTCGGCCGCGCGCGAGAGCGAGGCATCGCTCGGACGCACCTCCGAATCGAGGGCGCGCGCCCAACGCTCGAGGAAGAGCCTCCGCCGCGCGAGATCGGGGAGTGGGAAGAGATAGGTGCGGTCGAAGCGGCTCGGGCGCTCGACGAGCGCGGGATCGAGGCTCTCGGGGTGGTTCGTCGTGGCGATCGTGAAGATGCCGTCGTTCTTCGCGAAGCCGTCGAGCTCGTTCAAGAAGACGGACCGGTTGCCGTCGTCGACGATCGCGTCGAGATCCTCGAGGACCAGGAAGCACGGCGCCGTCTCCCGCGCGCGCTCGAAGATCCGGTAGATGCTCGCGTGGTCGGTCGCGTGACGCGAGACCAGGCTCTTCACGTAGAGGACGGGTTTGTCGCTCTCGCCGAGGATCGCCTTGATCGAGTGGGTCTTGCCGTTGCCCGGGGGGCCGACGAAGAGGGCACCGCGGCGCCACGGGACGCCGTACTTCGCGAAGGCGGCTCGCGCTTCGAAGAACCCGAGGAAGTCGCGCCGGAGCGCGGCGATGGCGTCGTCGGGGAGGACGAGGTTGTCGAAGTTGGCGATGCGGATCGCGTCGAACAGCTCGCGGTTCTTGACGAAGTTCCCCTCCTCGAAGACGAGGATCTCGCGCCCGACGTGGGCGGTCGAGAAGGTGCAGACGGCGTGGAAGAACTCCCGCACCACCGCCTCGTTCGGACCGAGGACGAAGGTGCGATTCGTCGCACACCCGTCGCTCATCCAGATCATGACGACGACCTCGAGCACGTGCTCGCGCCACGCGATCTCGTAGAAGCCGTTCTCGAGCGTGTCGCGGACCTTCCGCCGCTGCCCACGGAACTGGGAGCGGAACATCGGATGGGCGACCGGGGTGATCGTCACCTTGGCGTGACCGGCCCGCGCGTAGGCCTCGACGTCGAAGCTGCCGTCCTCCGTCTCGAGGACGTACGGAGCGCGCGCCCGTAGCTTCTCGCTCGCCGCGTACGCGACCAGCGCGGGCGGCAAGGCGTAGATCTCGTGAAAGAAGGATTGCATGTCGGGAGGAGCGACGGGCCGGAGCCGCTCCCCCTGACGACGTCACCCGAGCGCGCGCGCCAACCAGTCCGGGTGGAACGACAGCCCGACGAACCCGGCGATGCCGAGCACCAGGCCCAGGCCGCCGAAGACGCAGGCGACGACGTAGAGCGACTTCTTCTTCGTCAGGGCGGTGATGCCGTAGAGGGCGATCGCGACGCTGATGAGCGCCTCCGACATGTCGAACTGGTCGTCCTTGTTGTTGAGCTTCTCGTACTCTTCCTCGAGCCCTTCGGCCTTGGTCTTGATGTCCTTCTTCTCCTTGTCGTAGCGGCTCGCTTCGCCGTGGAAGAAGGCGATCTTGTCGTCGTAGACCTTACGCTGCTCGGGGGTGAGCGAGGGCTGGGTATCGCGCGAGACCTCGAGCTCGGTGGCGGCCACCTCCGCGAGGTTCTGCTTCGTCCCCTTCGCTTGGTAGTAGCTCCACTGGTCGACGGCCTCGGCTTGGACCTTCGCCATCGCCTGCGCCACGTTGCCGTCCTTCACGTTGCACACGGCGAGGAACGTCGCGAGGATCGCGACCGCCACCGCGACGGCCGTCGAGAGCTTCGAGCCCTCTTCGCCGGCCTTGTCCACTGCGTCCGTGATTGCGTCCGATGCGTCTCCCATGGGGCGCCATCATAGACGAGCGCGCACGGTTGCCAGAACGGCAAGCGAAGGCGTTCGGCGCCGCGCCGCCGCGCGTCGCCCGCACGCTCGACGTCGAGGTCGTCGAGACGCCTCGCGGAGCGGCTCCACGAACCCACCACGAGCTCCTCGCAGTGACGGACGACACGGGTTGGGCGAGCGTCCAGAGCCATGGTCCCACCGAGCTCTCGCTCCGCGCCCGATCGAGCGTCGATCCCCGCGGGGCGGTCCTCGTCGAGGTCGATCTCCATCGCACGAACCGCACCGATGGCGACGTCGACGTGGCGACGGCGCTGCCCTGGAGCGCGGGGCACCGCTCCCCACTGAGCGGATCGAGCGCGATGATGGCTCGATCGTGGAGCTTTTCGTGACTACCCGCTGACCTGTATGCTGCCGCCTGATCATGGCGGACCCGACCCGACTCTTTCTCCCGCTCCACATCGTCGCAGCTGGAGCCACGGACATCGGCAAGGTCCGCGTCCACAACGAGGACGCGGTTCTCCTCCGCCCCGATCTGGACCTCTACATCCTGGCCGACGGCGCCGGCGGTCACAACGCCGGCAACGTCGCGAGCGCACTGGCCACGACCGCGATCGCGAACTTCTTCGAGGGGACCGGCCACGGCCGCGGTGAGGAGCCCGACACGGATGCCTACGGCATGCCGATCGTGGGTCGCCGCCTGGCCGCCGCGCTCCAGCGCGCCAACGACGACATCCTCGAGATCGCCAAGTCGTCCAACAAGCTCCGCGGGATGGGCACCACCGCCGTGGCGGTGGCGGCGCTCCGCTCGACCGGTCAGCTCCACGTCGCCCACGTCGGGGACAGCCGCCTCTACCGCTGGCGCGACGGAATCCTGGAGCTCTTGACCCACGATCACTCGCTTTTGAACGACGCGCTCGAGATCAAGCCGAACATCGACGACGCCGCGCTCGCGCGCCTGCCTGCCAACGTCGTGACGCGCGCGCTCGGCATGGAGCCGCAGGTTCGCGTCTCGACGCGGATGCACCGCATGCTCGCGGGCGACAAGTACCTGCTCTGCAGCGACGGGATCTCCGACACGCTCGACGAGGACATGATGGCCGACACGCTCGCGATCGACCGCGCGCCGGACGAGCTGGCGCGTGCGCTCATCGCGAAGGCGAACGCCCTCGACGCCCAGGACAACCTCGGTGCGGTCGTCGTGGTCTGCAGTCTGGCGCCGAACGCGTCGTCGGTCCCGCGCGTGGCCCGGACGCCGTCGCGCCGCCCGCCGGCCCACCACTCGGAGGATCCGGAGATCGTGATCCTCTCCGTCGAGGGCGAGGGAGAGGACGGCGGCCAGGGCTTCGCGGCCGTGCCGGCGGAGGCCGTCGACGAGGAGTTCATCGAGGCGATCGAGGAGTTCACGAAAAACAAGTAGGCGCGACGCGCGAGTAGTAGAAGAGGGGACCCCCATGAGTTCGAAGGGCGAGCCGAAGTCGAGCGCGTCCGTCCTCGTCGTCGACGACAACGAGGCGAACCGCGCGCTCGCCCAGGCCACGCTCGAGGACGAGGGCTACCGCGTCCTCCTCGCGACCAACGGTGAGGAGGGGATCTCTGCGTTCGAGCGCAGCTCCCCGGATTGCATCCTCCTCGACGTGCGCATGCCCGGCATGGACGGCCTCACGGCCTGTACGCGCATCCGCGAGCTCCCGGGCGGCGCCGAGGTCCCGATCCTGTTCTTGACCGCCCTGCGCGACGTCGACACCTTCGACAGCGCGCTCCGCGCCGGCGGCGACGATTTCCTCACGAAGCCCGTGCGCCCGAACGAGCTCCTCGCCCGCGTCGAGGCGGCGCTCAAGGTGCGGCGGATGCGGGCCGAGCTCCGCGAGCACTACGCGGCGCTCAAGCAACAGCGGGACGACCTCTTGCGCCTGTCGCTCCAGAAGGAGCGCCTCATGGCGTTCGTGGTGCACGACCTGAAGAACCCGGTCAACGCGATGGACCTCCACGCCCAGCTCTTGCTCCGCGACCGCACGCTCTCCGAGCGCGCCCATTCGTCGGCGACGCAGATCCGGAGCGAGGCGCGCACGCTGACGCGCATGATCGTGAACCTCCTCGACCTGGCGAAGGGCGACGAGGGCAAGCTCACGCCGAACCGAACGACCGTCGACGCGGCCACGCTCGTCGCCGAGACCCTCGCCGAGCTCGAGGTCGCCGCGCAGGCGCGCGAGGTGAAGCTCGTCGCCGCGCTCGAGGAAACCACGCTCTCGGCCGACGCGGACCTCCTGCGCCGGACGCTCGCGAACCTCGTGGAGAACGCGATCCGCCACGCCCCGCAGAAGACCGTCGTCACGGTGAGCACGGTCCGTGCGGGCAACGCCGTCGAGCTCCGCGTCACCGACCGCGGCACCGGCATCCCGGCCGAGATGCGGGAGCGCGTCTTCGATCCGTTTCTGCAGCTCGGCGGAGAGAATGGCCCGAGCTCCCGATCGGGGCGCGGGCTGGGCCTCGCCTTCTGCAGCCTGGTGGCGACGGCACACGGCGGGAAGATCTGGATCGAAGATGCCGCGCCGGGCGCTACCTTCGTCCTGAGCATCCCCGATGAGTGACGCCGCGACGGAAGACCGCTACCTCCGCATCCTCGACACCGCGCCCGACGCGATGGTGGTCGTCGGCTCGGACGGGAAGATCGTGTTCGTCAACGTGCAGACGGAGACGATCTTCGGGCACCCGCGCGCGACGCTCCTCGGCCAACCGCTCGACGTCCTGCTACCGGACCGCTACCGCGGGGTCCACGGGCAGCGCGTGACGCGCTACTTCAAGAGCCCCACCGTCCGCACGATGGGCTCGGGCCTCGAGCTCTTCGGTCGCCACGCGGACGGGCGCGACATCCCGATCGAGGTCAGCCTCAGCCCGACCCAGATCGACGGTGCGCTCTTCGTTTCTGCCGCGATCCGCGACATCACCGAGCGCAAGCGGCTCGAGGGCCTCTCGAAGCTCACCGCCGATCGGCTCGCGAGCGCCGTCGACAGCATCCAGGACGCCTTCGCCCTCTTCGACGCCAACGGTCTCGTCATCCTCTGCAACAGCGCGTACCGGGCGCTGGTCGGCGAAGCGGTGCAAGGCACGCTCGTAGGCCGCCCCTATGCCGACGTGCTCGAGCGCTGGGCGAGCGAGCTCGAGCTCGGCGAGGGCGTGACGCGCGAGGCGTTCGTCGAGGAGCGCAAGCGGACATGGGCGGACGAGAGCTCCGTCTTCGAGGTCCGCACCCGCGACGGCCGCTCGCTCCGTGTCTCGAACCGGCGCACGCCCGAGGGCGGCGTCGTCACCACGATCTGGGACGTCACCGACGACATGCGCCACGCCACCGAGCTCCGGGACGCGCGCGTCCTGGCCGAGGCGGGCAGCGCAGCGAAGACGGAGTTCCTCTCCTCGATGAGCCACGAGCTCCGCACCCCGCTCAACGCGATCCTCGGGTTCGCGCAGCTGCTCCAGCGTGATCGGAAGGAACCTCTCTCGGAGCGTCACCGCGGCCGCGTGGATCAGATCCTGAAGGGTGGCGAGCACCTGCTCCGGCTGATCGACGAGATCCTCGATCTCTCCCGGATCGAAGCCGGGGGCACCTCCATCTCCGCCGAGCGCGTCGATGCGCTCGAGGTCACGCGCGAGGTCCTCCGCACGCTCGAACCCTCGGCGACGCGCAACGGCATCCAGCTCGCGCTGCTCCTGGAGCGCGCCGGCGACCTCCCCCCGGTGATCGCCGACCGCACGCGCTTCACGCAGATCCTGATGAACCTCGGCTCCAACGCGATCAAGTACAACCGCCCGAGTGGGAAGGTGACGTTCGCGCTCGAGCCCGGTCCCGGCGGCTACGTCCGCGCGAGCGTGAGCGACACCGGCATCGGCATCCCCGTCGACAAGCAGTCGAAGCTCTTTCAACCCTTCCAGCGCGCCGGGCAGGAGACGGGCCCCATCGAAGGCACCGGGATCGGGCTCGCGATCACGCGCCGGCTCGCGGAGCTCATGCGCGGGCGCGTCGGGTTCACGAGCGACCCCGGCGTGGGCTCCACCTTCTGGGTCGAGCTCCCGGTCGCCGATCCGAGCACGAAGCCCGTCGCGCCGCAGGTCGCGAGCACCCACCCCTCCGGCCACGAGCCGCGCGGGCGCGTGCTCTACGTCGAGGACAACCCCGCCAACGTGCGCTTCCTGAAGGACGTGCTCGAGCGCTTCGAGGGGATCGCGCTCTACACCGCGCCGACCGCCGAGATCGGCGTCGAGCTCGCGCGCGACGTGAAGCCGTCCCTCGTCATCATGGACATCAACCTCCCCGGGATGAGCGGCATCGATGCGCTGGCGGCACTCCGCCGCCAACCCGAGACGAAGGACATCCCCGTCATCGCGCTCACCGCTGCGGCCTCGGAGCGCGACAAGCAGCGCGGCGAGCAGGCGGGATTCCACCGCTACCTGACCAAGCCGGTCAAGCTCGAGGAGCTCGACGCCGCGCTCGACGAGCTTCTCGGCGGGGACTGACTACTTCTTCGGCGGCACCGGCACGACGCCGTACTCGTGCAGGCGGTACTGGATCGTGCGCACGCTGATGTCGAGGATCTCCGCCGCGCGGGCGGTGGAACCGTCGACCGCGGCGAGCGTCGTGAGGATGGCGTAGCGCTCGATGTCCGCCATCGTCGCGCCGGGGATCTGGAGCGCGCCGAGCCCTGCGCTCGCCGCATCGAAGGGGAGATCTTCGGCGTCGATCCGAGGACCCTCGGCGAGCACGACAGCTCGTTCGATCGCGTTCTCGAGCGCACGCACGTTGCCCGGCCAGCGATGGCTCGTCAGCTTCGCGCGCGCCGCTTCGGTGAAGCCGTCGAAGCGCCGGTGGTTGTCGCGCGCGAAGCGATCGAGGAACTCGTTCGCGAGGACGAGCACGTCGGTGCCGCGCGCGCGGAGCGGCGGCATCTCGATCTGGACGACGTTGAGGCGGAAGAACAGGTCCTCGCGGAAGCGCCCTTCCTTCACCGCCGCCGCCAGATCACGGTTCGTCGCCGCGACGACCCGTACGTCGACCTTGACCAGCTCGCTCCCGCCGACGCGTTGGAAGGCCCGCTCCTGGAGCACCTGGAGGAGCTTCACCTGCGTCATCGCCGGGATCTCGCCGATCTCGTCGAGGAACAGCGTTCCCCCGTCGGCCTGCTCGAAGCGGCCCACGCGCCGCCGGTCCGCGCCGGTGAACGAGCCCTTCTCGTGCCCGAACAGCTCGCTCTCGAGGAGCGTCTCCGCGAGCGCCGCGCAGTGGAGCGCGACGAACGGCTTGTTCGCCCGCGGGCTCAGCGCGTGGATCGCACGAGCGAGCTCGCCCTTGCCGGTCCCACTCTCGCCGGTGATGAGCACCGTCGCGCGCGAGCCAGCCACCTGCTTCGCGACCCGATACACCCGCTGCATCGCGGGGCTCGCGCCGGTCAGCCCTTGCAGTCCGGAACCTTCGCGCTCGCGGACGTGACGGCGAAGGTTCTCCGCTTCCATGCGGAGCTCGCGCCGCTGGAGCGCGCGCTCGATGACGACGTCCAGCGCGTCGAAGTCGACGGGCTTCGCGAGGAAGTCGGCTGCGCCCGCGCGCATCGCCGCGACGGCGTCGCTCACGCGGTCGCTCGACGTGAGCATGATGACCGGGACGTCGGAGTCCTGCGCGCGCAGGCGCCGGAGGAGCTCCATCCCGTCGATCTTGGGCATGTGGAGGTCGGTCACCACGACGTCGGGCGGGAGCGCCGCGGCTCGCTCGAGCGCGGCTTCGCCGTCGGCCGCGTCCTCCACCAAGTACCCCGCCGACCCGAGGAGCGCGCCGAGCGCCGACCGCGCCGCATCGTCATCGTCGACGACGAGGATGCGGGTGGTTGGACGGGTCTTGGGTGCCACACCTACCTTTTGCCACTTACGGCTAACGAGGTAAAGCGCGGTGGGCGACGGCGAGCCTCTCGCCCACCGACGGAACTGCCCCGCCGAGGTACCGCTTGCCCCACTCGACGCTGCTCTCGTCCGAGGTGACTTCGAATCCGGCACCCCCGAGGCGCTGGGCGAGCTCGCTCGGCTCGAAAACCAGGCGAAAGGGCTCGCCGACGACGCGGACGGCGACGTCGGCCAAGACGCCCTCCCAACGCAGCCCGGGCGCTCGGTAGGTGAGCGCGAGCGCGGAGCCCGGGGCGGCGAGCGCGGCGACCGCTTCGATCGTCGCCATCACCGCCGGCTCGGTGAGGTACATCGTGACGCCCTCCCAGAGGAACGTCGTCCGTGCCGTGCGGTCGAAGCCCGCACGGTCGAGCTCGTCGCCCAAGCGGTCGCGCTCGAAGTCCACCGCGACCCAGCGCACGCGCTCGACGCTCGGCGGATCGAGCGCGGCGAGGCGCTCGCGCTTCGCGCGCTGCGTGTCCGGGTGATCGACCTCGAAGACCGTCACGCCCGCGAGCGCCGGGAGCCGATGCGCGCGCACGTCCAGCCCGGCGCCGAGGATCACGAGCTGCTTCGCGCCGGCAGCCGCTTCCGCGGAGACGACGTCGTCGATGGCGCGGGTGCGGAGCTCGAGGTGCCGGATCTTCCCGCGGCTCACGACCGAGGCCGCGCGCATCGCCAGCGACGTCGTGCGCGGCAAGCGCTCGGCGACCGAGAGGCCCACGCGGAACGGACCATCGACGAGCGACCGTGCCCAGGCGTCTTCGACGAGGGGCGTACGCTCGTAACCCGCGAGGCTGCGCATCGTCGCGACGAAGGAGGCGGTGAAGCTGGCTCGGCCGGCGCGCATGGGCGAGGAGCGTAGCCCAATCAGCCCGTGAGGGCGTGCACGACCTGGAACACGACGAAGGAGACCGCGTACGCGAGCGCGTAGGTGTACCCGAGCACGAACGCCGGCCAGCGGAGGCTCTTCGTCTCGCGCCGAATCGCGGCGACCGTGCTCATGCATTGGCACGCGAGCATGAAGAAGACGAGGAGCGAGGCCGCGGTGGCGACGGAGTACGCGGGCTCGCCTTTCTCGTTCTTGGCGGAGCGCAGCTGGTCCGCGAGCGACCGCTCGCCTTCGTCGCCGGAGTCGGCGTCCTCCACGCCGAAGATGACGCCCATCGTGCTCACCATCAGCTCGCGCGCGCCGAACGACGCGATGAGACCGACGTCGATCCGCCAGTCGAAGCCGAGCGGCCTGGTGATCGGCTCGAGCCGGTGCCCGATCGTCGCGGCGACGCTGCGGTCGAGCTCCATCGTGGCCGCGGCGGTCTCGCCCTCGGGTGCGGGAGCGCGCCAGGATTCCGGCACTGGGATCTTGAGGAGGAGCCAGAGCACGACGGAGGCCGCGACGATGACCGTCCCGACGTCGCGAACGAAGCGCTTCGCCGCGCGCCACGCCACGATGCCCATCGCGCGCGGCTGCGGGACGCGGTAGGCCGGCATCTCGAGGACGAGCGGGAGGGCGTGGCGCCCCCGTTGCACGGTCTTGCCGATCACGGACGCCGCGGCGAACCCGAAGCCGATGCCGCTGACGTAGAGCGCCACGAAGAGGAGCGCCCGCGAGAGCGAGCTCCAGTGGGGGAAGAAGGTCGTGATGAAGAGCGCGTAGGTCGGCAGCCGCGCCGAGCAGGTCATGAGCGGAAGTACCAAAATGGTACGAAGGCGCTCCTTCGGATCGCGAACCACGCGCGTCGCGGCGATCGCGGGCACCGCACAAGCGTGCGCCGTCAGGAGCGGCACGAACGAACGCCCACCGAGCCCGACGACGCGCAGCGCGCGGTCGACGAGAAAGGCGCCCCGCGCGAGGTACCCCGAGGCGTCGATGACCTCGAGCGCGACCGTCAGGATGACGATCTGGGGGAGGAACGCGAGCACCGTCCCGGCGCCGCCGAGGATCCCGTCCCCGACGAGCGAAGCGATGAGCCCGCCGCCGAGCAGATGATCGAGCTTCGTCGCGAGCCACGCGCGCCCCAGATCCAGAACGGAGGAGACCGGATCGGCGACGAGGAAGACGGCGGCGAAGAGCATCGCCATCAACCCGAGGAACGCGATCGGCCCGAGCACGGGGTGGAGGAGAAACCGGTCCGCGCGGGCGGTGAGCTCGCGCCGCCGCCGCTCGCGCTCCGCCGCCGCCGGGTGATCGCGCGTGACGGAGCGCGCCACGCGCTCCGGATCGAACGGGGGCCGCTCGCCGGGCGAGCGGTACGGGGCGTCACCGGTCGCAGCCTTGCGCGCCAGCTCCTCGGCTGCGCCGAGCACCACCGCCGCCGTCGCCCGCTCGTGTGCGCTGACGACGACGACGGGGACGTCGAGCGCGCGCGCGAGGGCTTCGCCGTCGACCATTCGCCCTTGATCGTCGAGGACGTCGCGCTGCGAGAGCACCACGAGCAAGGGCTTCTTCCGCTCGCGGAGCTCGGCGGTGAGCCGCAACCCGAGCGCGAGCTGGGTCGCGTCGATGACCTGCGTGACGACGATCGGCTCTCCGCTCTCGTCGAGCCGATCGAGGTAGGCGCGGGCCTGACCTTCGTCGGACGCGGGATCGACGGACGCCGCGATCGAATACATGCCGGGCACGTCGACGACGAGGGCCGTGCCGCCGCGCGGGAGCTTGGCCTCGCCCTCGAGCAGATCGACGGTGATGCCGGGGAAGTTCCCGACCTTGGCGCGGCCGTTCGTCAGCGCGTTGTAGAGCGAAGACTTTCCCGAGTTGGGACGACCGACGAGCGCGATCTCGATCGCCGTCGGCGCGCGCGCCTCGGGCGAGACCGCCGCCGGCTCGGTGTGGCAGTTGCTCACGGCTCCGCCCCGCCGTCGCCGACGTCGATCGCGGCCGCGAGCGTTCGGTCGAGCGCGAACTCGCCCCCGCACCCCGTCCGAACGTGGAGCGGCCCGCCGAAGAGCGCCCGCCGGAGCACGCGCACCGTCTCGCCTTCGAAGATGCCGACCGCGCGCACCCAGGCCGCCTCTTCCTTTTCGAGACGGATCTTCAGGACCTTCGTGGTCGCACCAATCTGGAGGTCAGCGAGGTTCACGGTGGGTTCGGGGCAAGACGAGAACGCGACGAGATGATGATAATCAATTTCAACAAGCCCGCCAGCTTTCTGGGGGGGTGGTGTGCTACTAGTTAGCCGATTTTTCGAGCCCGGAACCGTGTCGAGCCGCCCCCCTCAGAGACCACCGCCCCAAGCGCTGCGCGACGACCCCTTCGGGTGGGTCGACCACGTGCTCGATGGGAAGTACCGGATCGAGTCGGTCGTCGGTGAAGGTGGCTTCGGCGTCGTCTATCGCGCCCATCACATGGGGTTCGAGCAAGCCGTCGCGATCAAGTGCTTGAAGCTGAAGAAGCACCTCGAGGGCGAAGCGCACGACGCGTTCCTCGGGCGCTTCGTCGCCGAAGGGCGCCTCCTGCACAAGCTCTCGCGCGCCACGGCCGACGTCGTGCAGTGTCTCGACGTCGGCGTCGCGGTCTCGCCGAACGGGAACGAGACGCCGTACCTCGTGCTCGAGTGGCTCGACGGCGTCACGCTCGATCGCGCGCTTCGCCAGCGCCGCACGTACACGGCCGACGAAGCGCTCGAGCTCCTCGAGCCTGCCGCGCGCGGGCTCGCCGTCGCGCACGAGCAGAACGTCTCGCACCGCGACATCAAGCCGGCGAACCTGATGCTCACCGAGCTCGGCGGGCGCACCACGCTCAAGGTCGTCGACTTCGGCATCGCGAAGGCGCCCGACGACGACACCACGAACCACGGTCCGTTCGACGACAACTCGATCGGGATGGCCGCGTTCACGCCGCGCTACGGTGCCCCCGAGCAGTTCAGCCGAAAATACGGCCCGACGGGCCCGTGGACCGACGTCTACGCGCTCGCGCTCATCTTCGTCGAGGTCGTCACCGGTCGCCCCGCGCTCGACGGCGACGACCCGGTGCAGATCTACGTCGAGTCGAGCGACGTCGCGCATCGGCCCACGCTCCGCAACCGCGGCGTGGACACGACCGACGCGGTGGACGCGGTCCTCCTGCGTGCGCTCGCGGTCGATCCGCGCGCCCGCTACAAGTCGTGCGGCGAGTTCTGGGACGAGCTCGGGGCAGCGATCGCCGACCGACCGCGAAGCAAGAGCATCCGCCCTTCGTCGATCCGCACGCCGATGCCGGAGCGTTCGCCTTCGTTCGATCGCAACGCCGAGACGCAGACGCAAGGCACCGGGACGATCACCGTGATGCTGCGCGAGCAGAAGAAGCGGCAGGCGGTGTGGATCGGTGCGGTCGCCGCCACCGCGATCCTCGTCGTCTTCGCGTTCCTCGGCATGCGCGATGCGGACAAGCAGACGAACGGGACGCCATCCGCGACGGCGTCGGCGAACGCACCGCCGCCCACGTCGGCCACCGCGCCGCCGAGCGGCACCGCCTCGGTCGCGCCGAAGGTGCCGGACGGACCGCCGGCCAACATGGTCTTGGTCGCCCCCGGCACGTTCACGATGGGGAGCGACCGCGACGCGAAGTCCGAGAAGCCGGCGCACCCGGTCCAGATTACGCGTGCATTCTACATCGACCGCACCGAGGTCACGGCCGAGGCGTACGGGCTCTGCGTCGCCGCCGGGGCGTGCGCGCCGCCGGGGCTCCACGCGGGCGGCAAGTCGTTCACGGCGACGAGCACGACGTGCAACTCGACCACCGACGCCAACTTCGCGCGCCAGCCGGCGAACTGCGTGAGCTACGAGCAAGCGGCGTCGTACTGCCGCTACGTGCAGAAGCGGCTCCCGACCGAGGCGGAGTGGGAGCTCGCGGCGCGTGGGACCGATGCGCGGATCTACCCGTGGGGCAACACGATCCCCACCTCGTGTCGGCAGGCGATCGTCGGCGGGCTCGACGGACCGTGCGGCTCGCGCAAGGGAACGTACGAGGTCGCCACCACGGTCGACGGGACGAGCCCGTCGGGGGCGTACGACATGGTCGGCAACGTCTGGGAGTGGGTGGCCGACGATTTCGAGAGTTACCCGAAGGAGCGCGTGGTCGATCCGTTCCTGCCGCCGCGGAGCGGAAAGGGCATCGTACGCGGCGGCTCGTGGGACTACTCGGGGTTGGGGTCGAAGGCTTCGGCGAGGATCCCGCTCGATCGGACGACGGCGTTGAACAACGTCGGGTTCCGCTGCGCGAAGTAGTCCTCACGCCCCGCGCGCGTTTCTCCGCCACGCCACCATCTCCGCCGCGATTGCGACCGCAATCTCGTCGGGCAGTCTGGCTCCCACGCCCAACCCGATCGGCATCCGGATCCGCTCCACGTCGGCCGCGGCGAAGCCCTTCGCCTCCAACCGATCGCGCGTGCGCTTCGCCTTCGCGCGGCTCCCCACGCCCCCGACGTACGCGAACCCACGCTTCAGAGCCCACTCGATCGCTTGCTGATCGAGCGCGTGGTCGTGCGTCATCACGAGCACCGCGGCGCTCTTCGGGAGCTCTCGTCCTTCGTCGTCCCAATCGCCGACCACCGTGCGCACGCCCGGGATGCGACCTTCCTCGCCCCACGCATCGCGCGCGTCCACCACCGTGACCGCGAAGCCCACGCGGGCGAGGAGCGGCGCCACCGCCGTCGCGACGTGACCGCCGCCGACGATGAGGCACGGGACCAACGCGATCAGCGGCTCGAGCACCACGTCGACCGAGCCCCCGCAGCACATCCCGAGCTCCGCGCCGAGCTTGAACGAGCGCACTGCGTGCTTCGCGTCGCCTTCGAGCAGCGCTTCGAGCGCCGCGAGGACCTCCCGCTCGACCGCACCACCCCCGACCGTGCCGACGGCCGCCCCATCGCTTGCAATATACAACTTTTGACCCGGCGTCGCCGGTGCGGAGCCGTGACGCGCGAGGACGGTCGCCATCGCGCCGCGGATGCCGGCGCGCGCCTTGTCGCCCGCGACCGCCAGCACGTCGTGCGCCTCTGCGGGGCGCGGGACGAACCGCGGTGCAGGCGAATCGACGACGTGGAGCGGACGAACGCGAGCCATCTCGCCTCCAGTATACCGGGTCAGAGGTCGGACGTGACGCAGTCCATCCGCTCGCCCCCGCACCCCGGCGGCCCATGGCGGCGCGCCATGTCGCAGCAGACGCGCCGCGCCCCCGCATAGCGCGCGGTCCACGTTCGCGGCGCCTTCGGGTCGATCACGATCGTCGCCGGGCTCGCCGGCTCGAGCTCGCAGCTCGTGTGCACGCCATCCGGCGGCGGCGCGCTGGACGGCACCCAGACCTCGGCGGTCGACGTGAGCGTGAGCTCGTCGCCGCTCGCGGTCGCGTTCGCGAGCAGCGGCCAGAGCACCTTCAACCGCGCGAGGTCGAGCGTCGCCGGAGCGAGCGTGTGGAGCTCCACGCCGGCGACGATGTGGCCGCGGACCACGTCGCCGTGGGGCATCGCCATCGTCAGCTCCATCTTGCGCGGCGGATAGGACAGCTCGGGGGCCAACGCGAGCTCGCGCACGCCGCGGTCGAAGCAGTCGACGCACTCCATCGTGCGGCTGCCCTCGCCGAGGATGAACCACCCCGGCTGACGCGTCGTCGCCGGGACCATCTCGAGCGAGAGCGAATCCCCCTCCAGGCGAAGCCGCGCGTAGGGCTGGCCGTCGACTGCATCTTCGCGAACGACGCCGTACATCGGGCCATGCCGCTTGCCCGCGATCGACGCCCAGCCTTCGTAGGCGGGCAACCGTCCGGTCGTCACGTCGTCGAATCCGGCCATCTCGCGATGCAGCGCTTCTTCCCACCGCGCCTGCAGCTTGCCGCGCTCGGTGCCATCGTCGGCCGTGGAGTGGAAGGGAACGGGCGGCGCGAGGGTCAGCGCGGTGGTGGGGCGGGGCGTCGAAGCCGCGCACGCCGCGAGCGCGAAGGCGGCGAACGAAACGGGGACGAGGACGAGGGCGCGCACGACGCGCGCCCGTGCGAACGTCGTGCCAGGCGGATCACTCGATGGAGACCGCAGCTGGGCACGCGACTGTGACGAGCCGTTCACGAGTTGGGTCATCCCCCGGAACCCTGTTACGCTCTCGTCGGCGATGCGGTTCCTCTACGGCGATTCCCAGCCATTCCCGCTCGGGTACAACTTTCTCGGGTTCCTCGAGTCGTTCATGACGGCCGCCACGCGGATCGTCGAGCTCGACGGCGCGATCAAACGCGCGGTGGGGGAAGCCGACGAAGGCGCCCGCGTGCGCCAGCACGGGATCGAGAGCCTCGAGATCTTCCACAACGAGCTGATGCGCGCGCTGGGGGAAGCCTCGGCCGACACGCAGCACGCGATGACGCTCGGCTACGCCCGCCAGATCAACGACTTCGCGGCGCGCCTGATGGAGGAGACGAAGCGCAACGCGCTCGCCCAGAACGAGACGGACGCCGCCGGCGGCCGCGCGCAGATCGAAGCGTGGCGGCGCGAGGTGCAGACCAAGGTCGACACGCTCCTCAAGGTCGCGCGCCTGCCCGTCCAAGGGCAGGAGGTGCAGCTCGTGCTCGGCGACGGCAAGGACGCGAGCTACGAGCCCGTCGCGACCTTCGAGAACGCGCGCGGCATCACGGCGCGGTTCCGGCTCGGGATCCCGGCGGGGTCGCCCTGGCAGAAGGCCCGCCGCGTCGGCGACGTGCAGTCCGGGACGGAGCTCCACGTCGCGGTGAAGAAGAGCTTCTTCGGCGGCACGGTGAAGGCCGAGAAGCTGAAGATCGACGACCTCGTCTTCCACGAGCTCGTCCTCGGCGACGACCGCGCCGAGATTCACCTGAAGCGCAAGCCGACCGAGCGCGTCCACCTGATCCTGCGGAAGAGCGAGCGCGACGGGCGCGTCTTCGTGGAGGCCGAGCACCCCGGCGACGCGAACGCGACCCAGATCGCGCCGGAGCTCGAGCCGGAGGACGTGGGGGTGGTCGAGAAGCTCCTCCTCGCGCTCCAGGTCGACGTGAAGGATCTCTACGGCCACAAAGAAGAGCTTCGGTTCGCTCGGCTCGACGGGATCGACGTCGTCTCGGGCGACAAGTCGCTGGACCTCGTCACGCGGCTCGTCGAGTACTTCGCGCCGACGGTGGTGGAGATCGCGCGGCGTTCCCCGAGCCCGCAGGAGCTCTCGCTCAAGCTCGAGGGGGACGACGGTCGCCGCGAAGAGGTCTACCTGCGGAAGGAGGAGCTCATCAAGAAGCTCCAGCCGTTGTCCGCGGCCGGCCGGGCGGTGTTCGCTCCGCTCGGGCTCGATAGCTGGGTCCCGGGCGTCACGATGCGGCCGCCGCCGGTGGCCTGACCGAAGCCGACCGCTCGGCCGAAAACTTTCTTCGCCGCAATGGTTGCCAAAGCGCAACTATTGCCCCATAGCAAGGATATGAGCTCGCGCACCGCGACGGTGGAGCACTTCACCCGCCGCATGTTCACCCGCATCATCACCTCGCTCGCACGCAACCTGCGCGAAGAGGAGCTGAGCGTCGCCCAGGTCGCGACGCTCTACGTCCTGGACGAGCGCGGCACGCTCCGCGTGAACGAGGTCGGAGCCGTGCTCGATCGCCCGGCCCCCTCGACCAGCCGTCTCGTCGACGACCTGGTGGAGCGCGGCTTCGTCGAGCGGCGCGAGGACCCGGCGGACCGGCGCGCCCGCGTCCTCTCGCTGACTGCCAAGGGCCAGCGGTTCATCGCGCGCGCGGGCGAGGCGCGGGTGAAGACCATCCTCGATGCGGCGCGCGAGCTCCCCGAGAGCGCGAGCGCGCTCTTCCTCGCCGCGGTCGGAAAGAAACCGGAAAGGTAGGCAATCATGGATCTCGTCGTTTTCTCCCCGTCCGAGCTCCGGAGCGTCCTCGGGGCGCTGCGCACCGTCGTCGAAGCCGACGGCGCCGTCACCGAGCCCGAGCGCGCGCTCGTGCTCGCGGTCGCGCGCCTCCACCGGCGCGAGATCGCTTGGGCCGAGGTGGCACCGAGCCTCCCCAGCGAAGTCGCCGGCGTCATCCTCGATCCGCATCGGCGCAAGCGCGCGGTGCAGCTCGCGATCGTGGCGGCGCTCGCGAGCGGTCGGCCGAGCGAGGCGCGAGAACGCGCGGTCGCCGACTTGGCGCGGGCGCTCGCCATCCCCGAAGGTGGGCTCGAGGTCCTCCACGACCTTGCGCATGGGCACGCGCTCTTCGCCCGGTTCGACGTCGCGCGCCGCATGCGCCGCTTCCTCGCCGATCACGACAAGACGGTGGACGTGACGACGTTCGCGCGCTTCTTCGGGCTGACCGAGGATCGCGAGCTGGCCGCGCGCTACCGGGCGCTCGCCGAGTTCCCCGAGGGGTCGCTCGGGCGCGCGTTCTACGACCAGTACGTGACCAACGGCTTCGGCTTCCCCGGCGAGCAGGGCTCGATCAACGAAGACTTCCTGTTCCACGACGTCGGCCACCTCTTGGCCGGCTACGGGACGGATCCGGAGGGCGAGATCCAGCAGGCGGCCTTCCAGGCGGGTTTCACCCGGAAGGACGGCTTCCTCTTCCTCCTCTTCGGCATCCTCCAGTTCCACCTTGGGCTGCGTCTGACCCCGGCCGCCAAGCCCGAGGTCGGGTACTTCGACCCGGACGCCGTCCTCCGCGCCGCGGCGCGGGGTGCGGCCTGCACCGTCGATCTGAGCGACCACTTCGCCTTCTGGGACTGGGCCCCCCTGCCCCTCGCCGAGGTCCGGCGCCGGTGCGGGGTGCCTCCCATGTGACGAGCGCGCGACTTTCGCGCCCACTTTCGAGACAAGCGCCGCACGGCTCCGCTACCATCACGATCGGATGCCGAACGTGCTCTTCGAGCCGAGCCAAGTGCTCGTCATGGTCCTCGCGGGTGGCGAGGGCAAGCGGCTGTACCCGCTCACGCTCGACCGCGCGAAACCCGCGGTCCCGTTCGGCGGGCGCTACCGCATCATCGACATCGTCCTGTCGAACTTCGTCAACTCGGGCCTCGCTCGGATCAAGATCCTCACGCAGTACAAGAGCGCGTCGCTCGAGGAGCACATCGCGCGCGTGTGGCGACTGAGCCCCATCCTCGATCAGTTCATCGAGGCGATCCCGGCGCAGCAGCGCACGGGCAAGAGCTGGTTCAAAGGCTCGGCCGACGCCGTGTACCAGTGCCAGCACGTCATCACGGACGAGAAGCCGGACCTCGTCGCCATCTTCGGCGGCGACCACGTCTACAAGATGGACGTGCGGCAGATGCTGAACTTCCACGTCGAGAAGAACGCGGAGGCGACGGTCGCCGTCATCCCGGTGCCCAAGGCCGAAGCGCGCGAGTTCGGGGTCATCGAGACCTCGGCCGACGGGCGCATCGTCGGCTTCCACGAGAAGGTGGCGAACCCGCCGAGCATGCCGGGCAACCCGAACATGTGCCTCGCGTCGATGGGGAACTACGTGTTCCGGTCGAACGTGCTGCTCGACTCGCTCGAGCTCGACGCGCAGAAGGAAGACTCGAAGCACGACTTCGGGCACGACATCCTGCCGGGGCTCGTGAAGCAGGGGCGCGCCGTCTACGCCTACGACTTCGCGACGAACATCGTGCCCGGCGAAGAGGGCGTGGGCCGCGGCTACTGGCGGGACATCGGGACGCTCGAGGCGTACTGGGAAGCGCAGATGGATCTCATCGCGATCCAGCCGCTCTTCAACTTGTACAATACACGTTGGCCGATCCGCACCGGCGTGACGCACGACCCGCCGGCGAAGTTCGTCTTCCGCGACGAAGCGCAGGCCCGCGTCGGTAGCGCGACGGACTCGCTCGTGTCGCACGGCTGCATCATCTCCGGCGGTCGGATCCACCGGAGCGTGCTGTCGGTCGGGTGCCGCATCAACAGCTTCAGTGAAGTGGAAGAGAGCGTGCTCTTCGAGCGCGTGAGGATCGGGCGCTACGCGAAGATTCGGCGCGCCATCATCGACAAGGACGTCGAGATCCCGCCGCACATGGAGATCGGGTACGACCGCGAGGCGGACCGGCGGAGGTTCTTCGTGACCGACAACGGGTTCGTCGTCATTCCGAAGCGGGCGAAGCTCGAGGCACCGCCAGCGCCGCCGTCGAGGAAGCTGATCTAGAAGCCGCGGCCGCGTCCGTGTCCGTGTCCGTGTCCGCGTCCGTGTCCGCTCGGGAAGTAGCGCTTCATCGGGGACGTGACTCCCTGTCCGACGCGCCATCTCGCGTCGTCCGTGTCTCGACGCTCATGACCCACTACGAGGAACTCGCGCCCAACGACTACTTCGGCTCTTGGGCCGACGTCTTGGTATCCGTCGGCTGGTTGGACGGAGAACGGCCGTATCGACAGGGACCGGTATCGGCGGACTTCTTCGGTGCGCTGGTGAAGCTTCTCGTCGAACCGTGGCAACCCGGCGCGTTCGCGGGCCGGAGCTCGTGCCCGATGTGTCGATTCTCTGGTGGGCCAGGTTCTCTTGGTTACGGCGGCACGAGCGTCATCCTCGGGTCGAACAACCTCTTCGTGCCGGCAGCTGCACCGAAGGTCTATGTCGCGCCGAGCCTCGTCGCGCACTACATCGATGCCCACGGCTACGCGCCGCCGGACGAGTTTCAGTCGGCCGTGCTGGCGTGTCCCGCGATGGGTTCGTTCGCCTACCGAAAAGCGCTGCACGCGTGTGGAATGCGCCTCCGCACTGCCGTCGTGACCCTCTACCGCCCCGTCGGCCCTGCGGAGCTCGCGCTCATCGAGCAAGCCGGGTGGAAGGCGTTTCCGCCGCGTCTGCCCGAACAACCGATCTTCTATCCCGTCGTCCAGAAGGAGTACGCGATCCGCATCGCCCGCGACTGGAACGTGAAGGAGAGCGGCGCAGGCTACGTCCTCAGGTTCGACGTCGACGCCGAGTTCCTACGCCAGTTCCCCGTTCAGGAAGCTGGAGGGCGCGACCACACCGAATACTGGATCCCGTCCGAGCGCCTCGACGAGCTCAACCGCCACATCGTGGGTCGCATCGAGCTCGTGGAGGAGTTCCACTGACTCAGCGCGCCCAGAGCACCGCCAGATCCAGCTCGATCGCATCGAACGGCG
Source organism: Polyangiaceae bacterium (assembly GCA_044224495.1). Taxonomy (GTDB): domain Bacteria; phylum Myxococcota_A; class Polyangia; order Polyangiales; family Polyangiaceae; genus JBGAKG01. The sequence continues at coordinate 124,580 of JBGAKG010000007.1, forward strand.
CCGCTCGCACTCGGCTGTCGCCGCGGAAGGCGTCGACGCGCTTCCACGTCCCGGAAGCAAGCTCGTACACCTCGAGCGTCGTGGCGATGGGATCCACCATCCACGCGTGGGTGACCCCCTCGCGTGCGTAGATCGTCATCTTCTCCACGCGGTCCGTTCCGGCCGTCGACGGGGAGAGAACTTCACAGACCCAATCGGGCGCGAGCGTGAACGCCGGCGTGTCGGGCATCTCCGGCATTCGCGCACGCCGCCACCCTGCGAGATCCGGGACGAGGACGTCGTCACCGAGGTGAAGCTCGGGCTCGTCGAGGATCCACCAGCCACCCGGGCCACCCCGGCCGCGCTTGAATGGCGGCCCGAGCTCCTCACCGAGTGCCGAGGACGCAGCTGCATGGCGAGACGCGGGACGAGGATGAGCGTGAAGAACACCGAAGAGGATCTGCCCGACGGTGTTGGGAGGCAACGCGCGCAGGTCTTCGTACGTAGCGCGTCGTCGTGCGGGATCGCCACTCATGGCACGTCTCCCCAAAAGGGTAGCAGCGCGCTGCGGCATCGGACACGGACACGGACACGGACGCGGTCACGAACACGGACGCGGTCACGGTCACGGTCAAACGATTGCCCCGCTGCGATGACAGGACGGCCGGGAGTTGCCTGCCATCGCAGCGGGTCGGCCTCACGTAATCCACCATCCGTGCCAGCCCAGCCGGGATGGTGATCGCCCTAACGTTCAGGTCGCTTTTGACGTCATTCCGAGCACTTGGCTCGCGGGCGTCCAGCCCTGCACGTTCGTACCGTAATCGATGGTTGGCACCCGCCCCGTAACGTTGCATTCTCCAGGGGTGGGTCGGACGTTTATCGTTGGTGACGTTCACGGCTGCGCGGGCGAGCTCGAAGCTCTCCTCGACGCGAACCGGTTCGGCGTCGGCGACAAACTGATCTTCGTCGGCGATCTCGTCGCGCGCGGTCCCGACTCCCTCGGCGTCATGGACGTCGCGCGCCGCACCGGCGCCATCATCGTGCGCGGCAACCACGAGCAGAAGCTCCTCGACTGGCGCCGCAACAAGAAGACGGCGCTCAGCAAGCTCCACCTCGACGTCGCGCAGAGCTTGCGCCCCGTCGACTGGACGCTCCTCGAGACCTCCCCGCTCTGGTTCGAATTGCCGGAGCACGGCGCGCGCGTCGTGCACGCCGGCATCATGCCCGGCACCCCAATCGAAGAGCAGGATCCGCTCGACCTCCTGCATCTCCGCACGCTCCGCGTCGGGGCAGTCGGTCGCAGCAACGTCCTCGCGCACGCGCATCGCGGCGAGCCCGGCACCGTCCTCTGGGGCGAGCTCTACGGCGGTCCCGTCCACGTCGTGTTCGGGCACAACGCCCTCCCCGGCCTGCAGCTCCACCCGCACGCGACCGGTCTCGACACGGGCTGCGTCTACGGCGGCCGCCTCACCGCGTTCGTGCTGCCTGCGGGCGTGAAGATCCCGCGCTCGCGCGCCGCCCGTCAGAGCTACCTGGTTTCGCAGCCGGCCGAGCGCGTCCACTTCGATCCGCGGCGCAAGAACGTCGCCTGATCGCGGCAAAAATCCTGGCGTATGATGGGCGTCCCCATGTCCGCCGAAGAGGAGCTCCGCGAACTCTTGAACCTCCGCGCATCCGTCGATGAAATCGTGGAGCGGGCGCAGAGCGGCCACGCCTCGCTCGCGGACGTCCTCGCCGAGCTCCTCCCCACCGTCGCCTCCGCCGTCGGCGCCACCGGCATGTTCCTCGAGAGCTACGACGAAGACCTCGAGCTCCAAGTCTTCCGGCACCCCAAGGATCTCGTCGTCCCAAATTGGGATGCGATGCACTCGTCGACGAGCGAAGAGCGCCGCGAGCCCTACGCCGCAGCGACCGGCGGCGCGCGCGTGATCGCCCAGCGGATCGACGTCGCCGGCACCTGGTTCGGGCGCGCCGGCTTCGTGTTCGCGTCGAACGCGACCGTGACCGACGCGCAAGCCGCCGAGAAGCTCGACAACGTCTGCGAGGTCCTCGACAACTATCTCTTCGCCCTCCGCGCCGCGCGCGAGAAGCACGCCGTGATGATGGAGCTCGGCGCCGCGCTCCGCCATCGCGTGCTGGGCGAGGGCTTGAGTCTGGCCGAGGTCGCCCTCGCCCGCGCGCTCCCGCTCGAGCGCATGCTCATGGTGTTCGTCGCCGAGGATGCGAACTCCGGCGCCGGCGCCACCCTTCACGTTCGCCTCTACGAGCGGGGGAAGGTCACCTTCGACACGCTCGGCGGGCAAGGCGACGCCGAGCTCGTCGCGCTCGGTCGGTCGTACCTCTTCAAGAACGACGAAGGCCTCTTGAAGCGGCTCAAGTTCGAGAACGCGCAGGAAGAGGTCCTCATCGACGGCGTCACGAACGGCGCGCTCGTCGGCAAGGTCCTCGCCGCGTCGAGCACCGGTCACTTCAACACCTTCGACCGCGAGATCCTCGCCGGCTTCGCCGGCTACGTGCGCCAGCGCATCGTCGACTTCAACAAGGAGTGGCGCCGCCTCGCGGCGAGCTTCCGCCCGGAAGACGTCGCGCGGCTCGTCGGCAGCGAGGACTACGAGCGCCGCTTCCTCCTCCCGCGCGAGGAGACGGTGGGCATCCTCTACGTCGACATCGCCGGCTTCACGCACCTCTCGGAGCAGGTGCTCAAGACGCCGAGCGGCGTCGCCAAGCTCGTCGAGGAGTGGGGCGCCGAGGCCGTCAACCTCGTCTGGAAGCACGGCGGCGTCTTCGACAAGATGGTCGGCGACTGCGTGATCGCGCTCTTCGGCCCGCCCTTCTACGAGGACGGGCTCGGCGACCGGCTCGCCCGCGCGATGGAGTGCGCGAAGGAGATCCGCGCCATGACCGAGGCGTTCCCCCAGCGGCCCGGCTTCGAGGCCCTCCGCGTGAGCGGGCTGAACGTCTCCACCGGCGTCAACCTGGCCCCGCTCTTCGTCGGCACGTTCGGACCGAACTCGAACTTCACCGGGTTCTCGGCCGGCATGAACAACACCGCGCGCCTCCAGGGTTGCGCGACCCGCGGTCGCATCCTCGTCATGGACGACGGCATCGCCAAGCTCGAGGCCGCGGCGGCAAAGCGCTTTTCGTTCGGGGAAATCGAGACGGCGCAGGTCAAGAACGTGGCCCAGCCGCTGCGCTTCCGTGAGTTGAAATAACGCGGTACGCTCCCGGGTGATGTCGGCCCTCTCCTTCCGTCGTATCGCAGCCTTCCTTTGCCTGGTGGCTGCGGTTCACTCGATCGTCCTCGCGCCCGTCACGGTCTGGGCGCAGAACCGTCCGGCGCAGGACCTCGTGACGCGGGGCCGCAACCTCTTCGACGACCAGCAGTACGAGGAGTCGATCCAGACGCTCTCCGCCGCGCTCCTTCGCCCGAACAACACGGTCGATCAGAAGGTCGAGATCTATCGCCTCCTCGCCCTCAACTACATCACGCTGAACCGCAAGGACGAGGCCGAGAGCGCCGTCCGCGGGCTCCTCGCGCTGAACCCCGAGTACAAGCTCCCCTCCAGCGAGTCGCCGCGCTTCCGTGACTTCTTCTCCTCCGCGCAGAAGAAGTGGGAGGACGAAGGTCGCCCGGGCGTCGTCAAGCCGACCGAGCCCCCGCCGCAACCGGTCGCGATGGCGCACAACTCGCCGCCGCAGGTCGATCGCAACACGGACATCCCGCTCTCGGTCAAGCTCGACGACCCGCAGGGGCGCGTCTACGCGGTGAAGCTCTTCTACCGCGGTGGCTCCAAGGGCAAGTTCCTCTCGATCGACACGGTCCTCGGCGGCGGCATCGCCAAGGCGACGATCCCCAAGACCGTCGTTCAGCCGCCGCTCGTCGAGTACTACTTCGAGGGGTACGACAAGGGTAACCTCCCGATCGTGTCTCGCGGCGACGCCGCCGCTCCGCTCCGCGTCGCGGTGCCCGAGCCGAGCAAGCTCTGGATCATCCCGGTCGCCGTCGGCGCCGGTGTCGTGGCGATCGGCGCCACGATCATCATCCTCGCGGTCGCTGGCGTCTTCAGCGGCGGCGGCGGTGGCGCGAGCACCGTGAGCGTCAGCGTCAACGAATGACGGTTCGGCGCGCGAAGAAGAAGGCGGTCGCCAAGAAGAAGACGGTCGCCAAGAAGAAGACGCCCGTCGCCAAGAAGAAGACGCCCGTCGCCAAGAAGAAGGCCCCGGTCGCCAAGAAGAAGGCGGTCGCCAAGAAGAAGGCGGAGCCCCGCTTCTGGTTCGTGCGCGCGAACGCGCGGCCGGAGCACGTCGGGACGCTCTCCGATCAGATGTTCGCGCTGGGCGCCACCGGGCTCGAGGAGCGCGACGACACCACCCTCTCCAAGGGCATCGCCGACAAGGTCACCGTCGTCGCGAGCTTCCCCGGCGAGAGCGAGGCCCGCGCCGCCAAGAAGAACCTCTCCGCCTTGTTCTCGCCCAAGGTCGAGGTGCTCGTCGGCGACGGGTGGCGCGACGAGTGGAAGAAGCACTTCAAGCCCTTCGAGCTCTGCGCCGGCGTCTGGATCACGCCGCCCTGGGAGAAGGTGCCCGCGCGCGATTCCGCCGGCGCCAAAGTGCTCGTGCTCGAGCCCGGGCGCGCCTTCGGCACCGGCTTGCACGAGACCACGTCGCTGGTCGCGCGCGTGCTCGCGTCGCGCAAGAAGGACGTCGAAGGACGCGACGTGCTCGACGTCGGCACCGGCAGCGGCATCCTCGCGCTCGTCGCCCTCGCGCTCGGCGCGAAGCAGGCGCTCGGCACCGACGTCGACGCGGACGTGCTCCCCGTCGCCCGCGAGAACGCGTCTCGCAACGCGCTCGCGAAGCGCGTGCGCTTCGCGACCACGCCTCTCGACGACGTCGCGGGGAGCCACCCCGTGGTCCTCGCCAACATCGAGGCGGACGTCCTCATCGACATGGCACCCGCGCTCGCCGCGCGCGTCGCTCCGGGAGGGCTCCTCGTCCTCTCCGGCATCCTCGCTTCGCGGAAGGACGACGTGCGCGCGGCGTTCGCCGGCGCCTCGCGCCTCACGCTGCTCGAGTCCCCCTCGAAGGGCGAGTGGATCGCGCTCGCGTATCGCGGTTGAGGCGCGTCCCCCTCGCCGACCTCCGCGCCGGCACGCGGACGATCGACGGCGCCACCGGTCACTACCTCACGCGCGTGCTGCGCCTCGCCCGCGGGGACCGCTTCGAGGCCTTCGGCGACGGCAAGGTCGCTCTCGTCGAGATCACGTCCGTTTCCGGCGAGCACGTCGAAGCCATCGTCGAAGCGCCCGAAGACCGCGCCGCCTGCGCGACGGCCCTCGTCTGGATCCACGCGCTCCCGAAGGGCGACAAGCCCGGCACGATCGTGCAGGACGCCACCGAGCTCGGCGCGACCGCGATCGTCTTCGCTCCGACCGATCGCAGCGTCGTCCGCATCCCGGAAGAGAAGCGCGCCGAGCGCGAGGCGCGTCTCCGCAAGATCGCGGAGGAGGCCGCGCGCCAGTGCGGCCGCGCGGACGTTCCGGAGGTCGTGCTCGTCGCCGACCTCGAGGCCGCTCTCGCGACCGTGCCCGAGGATGCGCTCAAGGTCGCGCTCGATCCGCGCGGAGCACGCTCGCTCGCGGGCGTGCTCGTCCCCGGCGTGTCGACGGCGTTCTTCGCCGGCCCCGAGGGTGGATTGACCGATGCCGAGCTCGCCGCGCTGGAGGGGAGCGGTTTCGTCCGCGCGGTCCTCGGGCGATTCGTGCTCCGAACCGAGACGGCCCCGGCGGCCGTGCTCGGCGCGTTCACGGCGCTCTCGGGCGGGCCATGAGCGAGGCGCGGGGGAACGCGTGATCGCCGTCATCGCGGTCGCGCTCGTCGCGCTGGTCGTGACGGCCGCCGCGCTCCGAATCGCGCAGAGCGGGCGGGCGGCGAAGCGGGCGGCGGCGCGCGCGGCTGCTCCCATCACGGCACCAGGCTCGATCACGCCCGGCACCACGGCGACGGTCTTCGGGACGGTCCGCGTCGACCCGGACCGCGTGCTCACGTCGCCGCTCGGTGCCGCGCGGACCGTCGCGTTCCGCGTCGCGATCCACGAGCAGACGAGCTCGGCCGCGCATCTCCTCCTCGAGCTCCGCGACAGTGTTCCCTTCGTCGTCGAGGGAGCGCATGGTCACGCGACCATCGGCGGCGAGCCACGCTTCGAGTACGCGGGCGTGGAGCGCAACCCCGACCACGGAGCGGCCGTCACCGCGCTCCTCGAGACGAAGGGCACGTCGTTCGAGCGCGAGCGCCTGCTCTGGAGCGAGGAGCGGATCGAAGACGGCGCGGAGGTGCTCGTCACGGGTCAGGTGGCCCACTCGCGCGGCGGCGACGAGCGCGGCGGCGCGTTCCGCGGCACGCGCGCGTTCACCATTTCCCGCGACGTGCTCGTCGTCGCCGGAGACGCGGTCACACGCGCGCGGGCGCTCGAGGCCGACGCCGCCGAGAACGCCCGGCTCGCGCGCATCTTCGCCGTGATCGCGCTCGTCCTATGGGTGCTCGTCGCGGTCCTGGCGTGGGCGAGCTGACCTTCTGCTAAGCTCGCCGCGATGCTCGATCGGATTGCCCTCCACCAGACGCGCCTGCGCACGCCGGGCCTCGGGCTCGACGCCAAGGGCGTCGCGCTCGGCGCGAAGGGCCTCGTGCTCGTGCCGTCGATCGATCGGCTGGTCGCGCTGCTCTCGGTCTACACGCGGGAGCACTCGCTCGAGGATCTGATGCCGAGCCTCGAGATCGAGGTCGTCCGCTCCAAGCTCGGCACGCGCGAGATCACGCTCTCCTTCGCGGCCGAGTCGAGCGATCGCATGGATCGCATGGCGGAGACCGCGCGCCTCGTGGGTGGGTTCACCTTCACGGGCACGAGCCGCCACTTCGTGCAGTACCGGGACGCTGGGGCTCCGTTCGGGTACGACGCGTCGCAGCTCCTCGGCTCCGAGAACGCGCTCGTCCTCTACCACGACAAGTTCACGCAGGGTTACGACGCCGAGCGGAAGATCGATCTGCGCGCGCTCCTCTTGCGCCTCATGCCGCACGTCGATCCCTCGACCGAGGACGAGCCGGGTCCGCGCATCCTCGTCGCCGAGCAAGGGCTCGGCCCGGCGCTGATCCACTACCTCGTGCGGTCGCGCGTCGATGGCGAGGTCGCCGTCGGCGAGTGGCCCCCGGCCTCCAGCTTCGACGAAGGGCCGGTGCGCCGCTACGTGATGCGCATCCCCGAGCTCCCCGCGCGCATGCGGCCGCTCATGCGCGGCACGCCGGGAATCACGACCTTCCTCCCGGTCTCGCCCGGCGTCGGCGTCGAGATCGGCTATCGCCATCCGGTGCAGCTCCGCGCGTGCCCCGTCTTCGATCCGAACGGGATGGTGCTCGTGCGTGGCCGCGGCGACGAACCGTGGACGCTCGATCGCATGCCGCAGCTCGGCGACCTCCGCGCGTTCGCGCGGGTGGAGCTCCGCAGCGCGAGCTCCGAGGCGAAGGCCCAGTCCACCGGCGCCCCCGAGCCGGTGCGCGTGCCGCTCCGCGTGACGCCTTCGGCTGCGCCGTGGCGCAACGTGACCGCGACCTGGATCGCGAAGGAAGAGCTCTCGCTCCTGCGCCGGATCGCCTATGCGCTGCCGCGCCAGACGATCGCCCGGACCGAGGTCGCAATCACCGATCGCGGCGCGGTCGTGCGCTGTGCGTCCGGCATCGAGGCGATCCCGATCGGCACGTTCTTCGTCGAGGTCCACCCCGGCCTCTACGTCCCCGCGGGGTACGACGTGACGCCGGCGGTCTCGCCCGAGGTGCTGTTCCGTGCGCTCGGCTCGCCGAGCGAGAAGGTGCTCTTCGTCACGCCGGACGCGAAGGCGTTCGCGGTCGATGCGGCGGCGTTCATCCCGCTCGAGACGTCGCTCCTCGAGGCGAAGCCGTGGGAGCCGGTCATGGCCGAGGCGGTCGAGCGCGCGCTGGAGGAGAAGCCGATCGAGCTCAAGCTCGAGGGCCTGGGCATGTTCCCGCTCGGGCAGGCGGAGCCTCCGGCGCAGGGGACCTGAGGGTGCTCGGCATCGCGCTCGACGAAGAGGCGCTCGTCGCCGTGCTCGTCGTCGCGCCGCCGTCCGCCGCCGACGAATGGGTCGCCTACGTCGAGGCGATCCGTGCGCTCGCGCAGCGCGCGAAGAAGATGCCGAAGACGGTCCGGCCGGTGGTGTTGCAGGTCATGCACGAAGGCGTCTCGATGCCGACGCCGCGCGAGCGGAAGTTGATGGCGGAGCTCCGCGCGGAGATCCCGCGGAACGCCGTGAACGCGGTCGTGTCCGCGTCGACGGCGCTGCGCTTGATGGCGACGGCGCTCGATTGGATCCGGAAGCCGCACTACGCGTCGAAGTGGCACTCGGACGTCGAGGGTGCGGTGGCGTTCATCGAAGAGAACATGGGCCACCCGGTACCTGGGCTGCGACCGCTCCTCCGCGAAGCGACGGCGAAGGCGACCGCAGCCTGAGACACGGGTTGAAGCCCAACCTGGCGTTGCCGTAGGCTGGGGGGATGGACGCGCGCATCGCCAAGTGCCTCTTGATCAGCAAGGTCCTCGCCGCCGACGGCATCATGACCGAGAACGAGCGAGCGTTCCTCGAGGGGGCGATGAAACGGATGGGCCTGAACGACGCCGAGCGCCGGAGCGTGCTCGACCTCGAGGGGTGGGACCAGGCCGAGGCCGCGCTCACCGGTCTCTCCAAGGACGAGAAGGCCGAGATCGTCTCGGGCCTGGTGGACGCTGCCTCGAGCGATGGTCGACTCTCTCCGCTCGAGTCGATGATGGTGAAGAAGATCACGGCTGCGCTGGGCGTCTGACCGCGCACGGCAGAGCTGGCCGGAACATCGTTACGAAACGGCTGGCGCGTGTGGCATAGCGCCGCGTACATTGTAATTGCCGGCGATGATCAGGATCCCGAACGACGTTCCCGTGACCCGCAACGGCGACGCGTTCCTCGCCACCTGGAGGCTGAGTCCATCGCTCGTCGTGTCCTCCGCGTCGGGGCAGCTCACGATCGCGATGGGTGATGCGCTCGTCGCCGAGATGATCGCTGCGGCCGCGCAGTGGAAGGCGTTCGACGTGTTCCTCTCGTGGGCCGACGTGACCGGCTACGCGCCCAAGGTGCGCGCCGACGTCGCCGACTTCCTCCGCGACCGGCCGATCGTGACGGGGATCCACGTGCTTTCGACCGCGCCGATCGTCTCGATGGGTCTGACCGCGCTGCGGCTCTCCACGTCGGTCCGCGTCGAGTGCTACACGGAGGAGATCCCGTTCCTCGGCGCCGTGCGCCGCGCGCGCAACATCACGGCATCCGGCTTGCGCTGAGCGCTACGTGATACGCTCGGCGTGAATGCTTCGTCGCGTCTTCTTGCTCGCGCTCGTCGCGGGCGTGGTGGGGTGCAGCTTGGTGTTGGGGGTCGACGGTTACCGCGACTGCGATGGCGGGGAGTGCACGGGGAGCACCCTCGACGCGACGACCGACGTCGCGGCCGACGTGCCTCCGGGCCCGCCCTGCGTCGAGGGGGAGCCGGACGCCGGCGCGTGCCCTTCGGCGACGCCCGCTTGCCACGCCGGGAAATGCGTCGGCGTGCGCAAGCTCGCGCAGGGCGCGAGCAACCACGTCTGCGCGTTGATGACCGACGACTCCATCTACTGCTGGGGCATGAACAACGCGCACCAGGCGGGACCGACCGGCACGTTCGTGAAGGTGCCCACGCTCGTCAATCTCCCCAAGGCGTACGGGCGGGTGCTCGACATCGCCGTCGAGGTGAACCAGACGTGCGTGCTCGCCGAGGACGGCACCCGGCACGACGTTCTCTGCTGGGGGGACAGTCAGGTCGGCGGCGGAAGCGCGAGCCCGACGAAGCTCAACGTCGCCGACAACGTCCTCTCGATGTCGATCGGCTCGGTGAGCGCATGCGCGCAGCTCGCGAACGGGACGCTCTCGTGCTGGGGCCAGGACGACTACGGCGAGATCGGGTGCACGGGGCCGTCGGGGGCCTGCGCCGACGCCGGCCGAACGCCCGCCACGATCCTGAGCCCGGTCACGCTCGCGCCGAAGAGCATCGGCACTCCGAAGGCCTTCGCGGTGGGCCTGTACCAGACGTGCATGGTCGACACCGCGAACAAGCTCGAGTGCTTCGGAAACCCGTTCCGCGGCAACCTCGGCGACGGCGTCGCGAGCGCCCCCACCGACACGTGCTGCGGCCACTCCAATCTGGACTTCCAGATCGCCGTGAGCGCGGTGAAGGCGAGCGACTTCTACGCGTGCGCGAAGGACTCCAACGGCGCGTTCCGTTGCTGGGGGGACGGTACCAACACGGGATGCGCGCCCACGGGGGGGAGCGGGTGCTCGGGTGCCGTGAACCCGACCGTGCTGAACCTCGGCGTCGGCGTCCTCGACGACGTGTTCCTCGGGTGGCGCCACGCCTGCGCGCTCGCGAAGGGCAAGCTCTACTGCTGGGGCTCGAACGACTACCACGTCGTGAGCGCGAACGACCCCGGGGGAGCGGTCGTGAAGTCCACCCAAGTGACGTTCGCCGGCGATCCCAGCGAGACGATCGTGGACGTCGCGCCGCACCGGAAGCTCGCCTGCGCGCTCACCAGCAAGGGCCGCGTGCTGTGCTGGGGTCAGAACGAAGACGCGTGGCTCACGGGCGTCGGGAGCGTCGCGCCGGAGGTGAGCACCCCGACCGAAGTGCGGTGGCGTTGATCAAAACGTCGCGCGGAACCCGCTCATCGGGCCGATGAAGGGTTGAACGACCGCCGCCTTCGCGTGCTTGGTTCCCCCGAGCACGAGGCCGGTGACGAACATCGCGACGCCGACGCCCGCGACCACGAAGCCGATGGTGGAGACGACGCCGAAGGTGCGCGCATCCGCGAGATCGCCCGAGTACGCCGGCGGACACACCTTGTCGGCCCCGATGACGATGGTGCAGTTGTCGCGGACGGTCTGCGCCGACGACAGCGCCAGACCGCCGAAGATCGCGCCCGCGACGAAGCCGGCTGCGCCGGTCGCCACGCCAATCCAGACGAGGGGATGCGCGCCACCGGAGCCCGAATCGCCCCCGGGCGGTGGCACTACCGGGCCCGTGGGCGGCGTCGTACCGTCCGCCGGGTGGGGCGGCGGTGGCGCGTCGGACGGCTTCGCCGCCGGCACGTCGAGCGCGACCTCCTTCGTCTCGCGCTCCGCGACGGTGACCGTCGCTTCGACGTGACGCCCGTCGTCCACGTCGACGACGATCGCGTGCGTCCCCGGGTCGGTCTGGCGCGCGATGCCGAGCGCTGCGGTCGGGATCGGAACGCCGTCGAACTTCACCGTCACCACGCGGTCCGTCGGTGCATTGCGCACGACGGGCGTCACGTGAGGGATGCGCGGCGCGACCTGCTCCGCGAGCTTCGCTGCTTCGCCGCGCGCGCGCGTCGAGCGGTCCGTCTCGTCCGGCGCGACGTTCGTGCGCGCGACGGCCAACGCCGCTTCACGTGCCGCCACGAGGTGCCCGAGCGCGAGGTGTGCGCGCGCGAGGTCGTACCCGATGACCGGCGTCTGCACGAGGGACCATGCGGCCGTCAGCTTGTCGACCGCCGTCTTCGGATCGTGCCCGTCCAGCGCATCGACGCCCTGCTTGTAGAGCTCGCGCGCGGTCGCGACGTTCTCCGGAGTCGGTGCGGCCGCCGACGCGGGCGCCGCGAGGAGCCCCGCGAGCAAGAGGATGGCTCCGCGGAACGCCAGCCGTTCACCAAATGTCGCGCGCACTCGTTGCCCCCGTGGCTGATGCACCGCTCGGGCGCGGCGCAGTTCTCTGGGAATTCGCGTTCATCGGAGTCAGGTGCTCGGGGCGCCGATCTCCGGTGGACGCGGACGTCACCGCCGCGACGGACGCCACGACCCCCACCGACGCGGGTGGCGCCGCGATCGACGCCACCGCGGTCCCGAGCGGTGCCGAGGCCGTCGCGCTCGCGCTGGTCGAGGGAGTCGCAGTGACCGGCGTGGAGCCGCCGCTCTTCGCTTGGAGCGCGACGACGACGCCTCCGAGCACGAGCACCCCCAACACGGCCGCGACCAGCAACATCCGCTTCGAACGCGGCGGCGGTGACGCGGCGGACTCTCCGAGGACCGTCTGGCGTAGCCCGAGCTCCTCCACGCTCGTGGTCAGCTCCGGCGCCGTGATGCTGCCCTCGCTCCGAGCCCCGACGACGACGCGCGCCTGCGAGGCCGACACCGGAGCGATGGGACCCGAAGTGACCACGGGATCGCCGAGCGCGGCGGCGAGTGCCTCCCAGAGCTCGCGGGCGGAGCCGAAACGATCGGCGGGCGCGCGCGCGCAGGCCTTCGCGAACCACGGGTCGATCGTCGGCGGCAACGTGGGCTCGAGCTCCGTCGGCGGATGCGCGAGCCCTTCGCTCACGACGATCGCGAGCGCCGCCACCGTGTCGGCGGTGTACGGGAGCTGGCCCGTCAGTGCTTCGTAGACGAGCACCCCGACGCTCCACAGATCGCTCCGCGCGTCGATGTTCTTCGACGAACGGAACTGCTCGGGGCTCATGTAGAAGGGCGTGCCCAACGTCTCGCCCGCGACGGTGGAGCGCCGTGCCTTCGAGCTCGAGAGCTCTCCCGAGACCGTCTTCGCGATCCCGAAGTCGAGGAGCTTCACGAAGACGTCCCCGCCCTCTTGGGAGAGGAAGACGTTCTCGGGCTTGATGTCGCGGTGAACGACGCCCTGCGCGTGCGCACGTTCGAGCGCGTTGCAGAGCTGCTTCACGATCGGCAGGAGCTGCGCCGGCGCGAGCTTGCCCTCGGCGGCGATGCGCGCGCCGAGGTCGGTGCCGTCGAGCAGCTCCATGACGATGAACGGGACGTTCGTGTCGGTGACGCCGTAGTCGTAGACCTTCACGACGTGGGCGCTCTTCACGCGCGACGAAGCGGCGGCCTCTTGCGCGAAGCGGCCGCGGAGGTTCGGGTCGTCGCTCGCCTCGCCGAGGAGGAACTTGACCGCGACCTCGGTGCCGATGCCTTCGTGCTCGGCGACCCAGATCTCGCCCATCCCGCCCGCAGCGAGCTTCCGCACCAAGCGGACCTTCGGCGCGACGTACTCGCCCGGCTCTCGCTTCAACGGATCACTCCGATCATTGCACCGCAGGATAACCGATCTGCTAAACAGACCGCACCCCATCATGAGCGTCACCGCCCGCGAAATCCTCAAGGCCCAAGGCAAGCTCGAGAAGGACGTCGTCGCCGTGAAGCTCGGCGAACGGACCGTCGATCTCCACACGCCCATCCCGGAGGGAAGCGCCGTCACGCCGATCAAGGCGACCGACCCGGCCGGCATCCAGGTCATCCGCCACTCGAGCGCGCACGTCATGGCGGACGCCGTGCAGCGGCTGTTCCCCGGCACGAAGGTGACGATCGGCCCCGCGATCGACGACGGCTTCTACTACGACTTCCAGAAGCCCGACGGCACCTTCAGCGACGAGGACCTCGCCAAGATCGAGCAGGCGATGGGCGAGGTCGTGAAGAAGGACTCGCCGTTCCGGCGCGAGGTCGTCAGCCGCAACGACGCGCTGAAGATGTTCGAGGGCATGGGCGAGAGCTTCAAGGTCGAGATCATCAAGTCCATCCCCGAGGACGAGGAGATCAGCCTCTACAAGCACGGCGAGCCCGGCAAGGAGTGGGTCGACGTGTGCGAAGGCCCGCACGTTCCTTCCACCGGCTGGCTCAAGGCCGTGAAGCTCATGAGCGTGGCTGGAGCGTACTGGCGCGGCGACGAGCGCAACCCGATGCTCCAGCGCATCTACGGCACGGCGTTTCCGTCGAAGGAAGCGCTCGCCGAGCACCTCAAGCTCCTCGAAGAGGCGAAGGCGCGCGACCACCGCAAGCTCGGCAAGGAGCTCGAGCTCTTCATGTTCGACGAGGTCGCTCCGGCGATGCCGTTCTTCTTGCCGAAGGGCGCGTTCGTCTACAACCGGCTCGTCGATCACATGCGCAACCTGTACGCGCGCGAGGGCTACGAAGAGGTGATCACGCCCCTCGCCTATTCGCCCGGGCTCTTCCGCACGAGCGGCCACCTGCCGAACTACGCGGAGAACATGTACCGGCTCTGGACGGACGACTCGATCGCCGCGATGAACGACGACCTGAAGAACGCCGACGCCAAGAAGGTGCACGCGCTCTTCGAGAAGGACGACTTCGCGCTCAAGCCGATGAACTGCCCGAGCCACTGCGTGATCTTCGGGGCGAAGAAGCGCAGCTACCGCGAGCTCCCGTGGCGCGTGGCGGACTTCGCGCGCCTGCACCGCTACGAGCGTGGCGGCGTGGTGCACGGTCTCGCGCGCGTGCGCTCGTTCGCCCAGGACGACGCGCACATCTTCTGCGAGGAGAAGCAGGTCGCCGCCGAGATCGAGAAGTTCATCAAGTTCCTCTACGGCGTCTACCAGACGTTCAAGTTCGAGAAGATCGACATCAAGCTCGCGACGCGGCCCGAGAAGCGCATCGGCACCGACGAGGAGTGGGATCGCGCCGAGGGCGCGCTCGACACCGGGCTGAAGGCGGCCGGGCTCCCGTTCGAGATCACGCCCGGCGAAGGCGCGTTCTACGGCCCCAAGGTCGAGTTTCATGTGCATGATGCACTCAAGCGCTCGTGGCAGCTCGGCACGATCCAGTTCGACCCGAACCTGCCGCAGCGCTTCGACCTCGCCTACGTCGGCGAGGACGGCAAGGACCACCGGCCGATCATGCTCCACCGCGCGATCCTCGGCTCGCTCGAGCGCTTCTTCGCGGTCTACCTCGAGCACTGCGGCGGCAACTTCCCGACCTGGATCGCGCCGAAGCAGGCGATCGTGCTCACCGTCAGCGACAAGGCCGACGACTACGCGAAGAAGGTCCACGCCGAGCTCGTCGGCAAGGGCTTCCGCGTCGATCTGGACGTCTCGTCCGACAAGCTCGGCGCGAAGATCCGCAACGCGCGGCTCGCGCGCTACCCGTACATGCTCGTCGTCGGCCTGAAAGAGGCCGAGACGGGCGCGGTGGGCGTCCGCTCCCGCGACGCCGGCGAGCTGGGCGCGATGCCGCTCGCGGACTTCGTCGCGCGCCTCGGCGGCGAGAGCGCGCCGGCCTGAGCCGCTTGCGCTACCATCGCAGGCGATGGTCGACCCCACGATCGAGCTCCTGACCGAGAAGACCGGCCTGCCTCGCGAGACGGTGGCCAAAGTCCTCGACGCCTGGCGCGCCGCGATGACCGAAGCCTTCGCGCCGGGCGGCGCGGCGCGCTTCGAGCTCCTGGACCTCGCCACGCTCCGGATCACGACCGAGCCGGTCGGTCCCACCCCGAGCGTCACGGGCAAGGCGCGCTCGGTCACGGCGACGATCCCGGGCGTGTACGCGCGGATGGTGCACGTCTCGCCGTCGCTCACGCTGCGCGCGGTGCTCGAGCCGATCCTCGTCGGGGAAGAGACCTTCGTCGGCCTCTTCGACGAGCCGTGGGGCCGCTGGCGCCACGGCTACGGCGCCGCGGACGACGTCCCGCACGAGCTCTGGCTCGCCGCCTCGCGCGACGCAGAGAAGCGGAGCGACGCGCGGAAGAAGTTGCGCTCGAACCTCCTCAAGGGCGGGGCCGCTCACCCCGCCGCGGCGCACGCGGTCGCGTACTTGGTGCGGCTCGCGCGGATGGAGCCGGTGCCGGAGCGCGCCGAGCTCTTGGAGCTGGTGCGCGCGATCGCGACGGCCGCGATGCCCGAGGGTGGCGAGGGCCTCTGGGACCAGCACCTGGCACTGTTGCTCAAAGAGCGGGCCGCGCTCGAAGCGCTCCGCTCGGACCGCGTCCTCGCGGACATCGCGAAGGCCATCCTGGCGGGAGCCCCGTACACGAAATGACGAAGCGCATCGTCGTCACCGGCGGTCCCGGTGGCGGAAAGACGACGGCCGTGGACCTCTTCCGGCGCGAGATCGGCGACGCCGTGGTGGTCGTCCCCGAAGCGGCGACCCTCTTGTTCTCGGGTGGGTTCCCGCGCTCCGACGATCCCGCGGCTCGGCGCGCAGCGCAGCGCGCGATCTTCCACGTGCAGAGGAACCTCGAAGAAGCGCAAGCGGCGCTGTACCCGGGCCGCGCCTTGCTCTGCGATCGCGGCACGCTCGACGGCTTCGTCTACTGGCCCGATGGCAAGGACGGCTTCCACCGCGAGCTCGGAACGAACGAGGCAGCGGAGCTCGCCCGCTACGACGCGGTGATCTTCTTCGAGACGGCCGCCGCCGGCGACCTCTTCGTCGAGGGTCCGAACCCGATTCGGACCGAGAGCCGGACCGAGGCCGTGGAGCTCGATCGCGCGCTTCGCTCGGTCTGGGAGCGGCACCCGCAGTTCCACTTGGTCCCGCACGACGCATCGTTCCTGCGGAAGCTCGAGCGCGGCCTCGCCATGCTGGGTGAAGTGCTGCGCGAGCACTGAAGGTGCGCAACTAGCGTGCGGGAGTCCGCACGGTCGACGCGAGGATTCCCTCGAGCGCGCGCTCGAGATCCTCCGCGACGCCCGAGTGCGGCGCCGACGTCTGCACGATCGTGCTCCGCGGCGAGACCAGCCACGAGAAGCGCTCGCGCGGGGGGAGCTCGCCGATCGGGCCCGCGCCGTGCGTGCCCGCGGCGATCGCGACGAGCGCGTCGAGGTGAGCGCGCACGAGCTCGAGATCGACGCCCGGCGAGAGCGCCGAGAGCCGCGCTTCGTCGAGCTCGACCCGCGCGAGCAGGCGCCCAGCGCGCTCGCAGAACAACACGACGCCGACGTTGACGAACTCCTCGCGCTCGACGCGAGGGACCACCCGCACGATCGCGTACTCAAACGCGCTGCGCACGACGGGCCTCCTCGACGAGTGCTGGAATCGTCTTCGCGCGCGCTTCGAACCATGCGCGATAGGCGGCGCGCTCGGACGCGGGAGTCCCGAACGACGCGCCGAGCCACTCGTCCGGGACGAGCTCGAGGATCGGCGCCATCACGCCGCGCGCGAGCACGTCTTCGAGCCCGCGCGCCGCCGAATCGAAGTCCGTCGCGCGCGCGAGGAGCACGTGCGACCGAACCTCGGTGAAGGGATCGCTCGCACCGAGGAGCGGGTCGCTCGCGCTCCACCCGTGGTGGAACCAGAGCGCGGCGCCGTGATCGATCAGCCAGACGCGGTCGTGCCAGCGCAGGAGGTTCGGGTTCTTGGCGGTGCGGTCGACGTTCGCGACGAACGCATCGAAGAGGACGATGCGTGCGGCCTCGGCGCCGTCGATCGGCGGGCGCGCCACCGGATCGTACGTGACGCTGCCGGGGAGGTAGTCGAGCCCGAGGTTCCGCCCGGCGCTCCGCTCCAGCGGCTCGGAGATCTCGGGGTCTCGCTCGGCGGCGCCGAACGCGCGATCCACGTCGACGAGCGCGAGCTCCGGCACCGCGAGGCCGAGCGCGCGCGCGAGCTCGCCGCAGACGAGCTCGGCGACGAGGGGCTTCACGCCTTGCGCCGCGCCGCGGAGCTTCACGACCCAGAGGCCGAGGTCGTCGCCCTCGAAGAGCGCCGGGACCGAGCCGCCCTCACGGAACGGAACCACGTAGCGCGACGCCGTGACGATCCGGAGCGAGCTCAGCGCTTCGCTCCGCCGCGGTGATCTCGCTTCGCGTCGCGGGTCGATGCGTCCGGATCGATCGGCTTCCCGCACTTGCGACACAGGTACGTCGTCCCCTTCTTCTCCCGCGCGCGCGCTTGGACTTCGCCGCAGCTCGGACAGACGAGCCGGACCAACGCTGCGCGAGCGCTCGGGCCGAAGATGACGGTCATGCGGAGACTCTACCCCCGTCGACTTCCTTGCGCACGCGATCCCGCGCGCGATCGAGCTGCTCGGCGGACGCACCGAGCTGCGCGAGGAGCCGCTCGGCCATCGCGAGCGCGACCTCGGCCTCGGCCGAGACGACGTCGTCCGCGCCGAGCTTCGCGAGCGCGGCCACGTCGCGTTGGTAGCCCGCGCGCGTGAGCACGCGCAGGGCGGGGTTCATCTCCTTCGCGAGTTGGATCACCGCCGCGGACGGCCCCGATGCGGTGTGGAGGAGGCTCCCCGCCCGCGCGATCCCGGCGCGCTCCAGGATCTCGCGCTGCGAGGCATCCCCGTAGATGGCACGTTTGCCGGTGCGCCCGAGCTCGGCGACCGTCTCGTGGTTGAGATCGATCACGGTCGCCTCGACGCCGCTCTCCTCGAGGATGCGCGCGAGGCTCCGCCCGATCGGCCCGTAGCCGACGACGATGGCGCGGAGAGACGACTCGACCTCGGGCTCCGGCGTGGACTCCGCGCCGGAGCGCGCGCCACCGAGGCGCGCGGCGAGGGGCGCCGCCATCCGCACGACGAACGAGTTCGCCGTGATCGTCACCATCGCGACGGCGACGAGGACTTGCGTCGCGGTCCCGGGCAGGACGCCGAGCTTCGTGCCGAGCGCGGCGATCATGAAGGAGAACTCCCCGATCTGCATCAGGCCGAACGCGAGCGAGAGGGCCGTCTTCGGCGGGTGCCCGAGGAGGCGCACGAACGCGAAGGTCACGAGCGGCTTGGCCACGAAGACGACGGCGAGCGTGATGGCGACGAGCCGCAGGTTCGGGACCAGCGCCGTCGGATCGAGCAGCATCCCGGTCGAGACGAAGAAGAGAACGGCGAACGCATCACGCATCGGGAGCGCCTCCGAGCCGGCACGCGCGCCGAAGTCGGACTGGCCGACCACCAGCCCGGCCAAGAAGGCGCCGAGCGCCATCGATGCACCGAAGAGCTTCGCCGCGAGCAGAGCGACGCCGAGCGCGATCGAGAGGACCGCGAGCGTGAAGAGCTCGCGCGAGCGTGTGGCAGCCACGTAGGCGAGCAGACGCGGGATCACGCGCCGGCCGACGACGACGGTGAAGAGCACGAGCCCCGCGACCTTGGCGAGCGCGATGCCGATCGAAGCGGCCAATGCAGCGCCCCCCTGAGACTGCGTCGTCAACAGGGGTACGAGCACCACGGCGAGGACGACCGCCACGTCCTCGACGAGAAGCCACCCGATCGCGATGTGCCCGGCAGCGGTCTGGAGCAGATCGCGGTCGGCGAAGACGCGCAGGAGGACCACCGTGCTCGTCGCCGCGAGCGCCAGCCCGAAGAGCACCCCCGCCGTGGCGCTCCACCCGAAGAGGCGCGCTGCTCCGTACCCCGCGCCAACCGCGGCGGCCATCGCGAGCAGCGCCCCGGGCAGCGCGATCTTGCGGACGGCGAGCAGCTCCTTGAGGTGCAGGTTCAAGCCGACGCCGAACATGAGGAGGACCACCCCGAGCTCCGCGAGCTCGCTGGCGATGCCGGAGTGGGCGACGAACCCGGGGGTGAAGGGCCCGACGACGATGCCGGCCACGAGGTACCCCACGATCGGCGACAACCGAACCTTCTGCGCCGCGAACCCGAAGACGAGCGCGGCCACGAGGCCACCGGCCAGCGTCGTGATCAGGTCGAGGCCGTGGTCCATCCGTCTAACCTAGCCCGGCGCGACGCGATAAGCTCGGCCGCATGGCCGCAAAGAAGACGAAGAAGACTCCCGCGAAGAAGAAGGCTCCCGCGAAGAAGAAGGCTCCCGCGAAGAAGAAGGCTCCCGCGAAGGCCGGACCGTTCGATCGGTGGATTGCGTTCATCGCGTCGGCTCCGAACATGCCGGTGGCGAAGAAGATGGCGCGCACGGAGCCGGCGCTGGCCACGGTCCGAGCCCTCGCGGCGAACCACGACCCGCGCGTCGCGAGCCTCATCGAGCTCCTCGTGGATCGTCACACGAGCTTCTGCGTGTTCGATCTCGAGGCCTACCCGGAGATGTTCGTGCGCGGGAAGAAACAGGAGCCGTGGAACACGAGCCAAGAGGTCGTGACCGCGGACGACGTCGTGCTCGCGCGCAACGGCGCGGGCGACATCCACGTCTGGAACGCGAAGAGCGGAGCGGTTCGCTTCCTCGTCCACGACGAAGGATGGGAGGTGCGTCGAACGGCGAAGAACGTCGACGACTGGCTCCACGGCGAGATGGAGAAGGTGGCCGAGCTCGCCTCCCTCGATCAGGTCGAGGAAGCCGACGCCGCTTACGTCGACCGCGTTCGGTTCGCGGCTGCCGTCGTCGGCGACGACATGCTCGACGAAGAGGTCCGCGCGCACCTCGCGGCGAGCGCAGAGGCGGACTGAATCAGCCTCCGGGGACGTTGCTCCCCGGGGACGGCATGTTGAAGCTCATCATCCAGTCCCACGCGCGGTCGGACAGCATCGCCCGCTGCGCGAGGAAGAGCTTCGCCGAGGCCGACACCGTGTAGCGCGTCTTCGGGCGCTTCACGGTGATCGCCCGCGCGATCGTCCGGGCGACGTCGTCCGGGACGCCTGCGAGCTTCGCGAACGGGCCCTTCTCGTAGACCTCCTTCGTGCCCTTGGCGACCGCGACGTGGAAGGCGTCGTAGGCACCTGCCAGGTCACCGTCGAGCTTCATCTGCGAGACGGCAGCCTCGGCGAAGCCGCTCTTGATCAGGCCCGGCTCGATGACGACGACGTCGATCCCGAAGCCGCGCACCTCGAAGCGGAGCGCGTCGCTGAGCGCCTCCACCGCGTACTTCGTCGCGTGATAGAAGCCGCCGCCGGGGAAGACGAGCTTGCCGCCCATCGAGCTCACGTTGACGATGCGCCCCCACCGCTGCGCCCGCATCTTCGGGAGGACGAGCTGCGTGAGGCGCACGAGCCCGAAGACGTTCGTCTCGAACTGCGCGCGGACGCGCGCGAGCGGGACTGCCTCGACGGCGCCCGACTGCGAGTAGCCCGCGTTGTTCACGAGGACGCCAATCGCGCCGTGCTCGGCCTCGATCGCGGCGACGGCGGCCTCCATCGAAGCCTCGTCGTTCACGTCGAGCGCGAGCGTTCGACAACCGGCGCGCTCCACGTCCGCCAGGTCCGCCACCTTCCGGGCCGTGGCGTAGACGGTCCACCCCTTCTGCGCGAGGTGGATGGCGGTGGCCCTTCCGAGACCGGAGGAGCAGCCCGTGATGAGGACGACCTTGGACGGGGTACGCGGAGCAACCTGCATCGTCATGGTGAACGAACTGTACGATATGCGCACAATTCGTTCAAGTCGTTGCGTGAGACCGGCAAAGATGGCCCAATGAGGCGGGAAATGCCGAAGGAATCCCGCCAGGATCGGTCACGCCGCGCCCTCGTCGAGGCGGGCGCACGGCTCTTCGCCGGGTACGGATTCCGCCACACGTCGATGGAGGCGATCGCCGCCGAGGCCAAGGTCGCCAAGACCACCGCCTACGCCCACTTCTCGAACAAGGAAGAGGTCTTCCGCGCGGTGGTCGAGTGGGTCTCGAGCGAGATGATCCGCCGCGCCGAGGAAGCGGCGGAACAGGCCAAGACGCCCGAGGGTGCGGTGCTCGCCTCCCTTCGGTCGAAGCAAGGCGAGATGTTTCGCCTCCTCCGCAGCTCCCGCCACGCGACCGAGCTCACGGACGCGTTCACGAGCGTGAGCGGCGGCGAAACGGACCAAGCGCACGAGGCGTACATCGGCGCACTCGCGAAGCGCGCCGCGCGTTGTCCCCACGTGGGACGGAGCAAGGCACTCGCCATCGCGACGTTGCTCGATCACGCCGCCTACGGCTTGATGAACCGCGCCACGACGGGCGCGGAGCTGGACGAACGGCTTGCGCTCTTGGTCGAACGCGTCGTAGGGAAACCCTGATGGGGAGCAAAGGGCGACCGTATCGAACGGTGAAGATCGGGGGCTTCGAGGTCCTCATCGGCAAGGGGAGCGAGGAGAACGACGACCTCACGTTCCACGTCGCGGAGCCGCACGACACGTGGATGCACGTCGGGGGCGGCACGCCGGGCAGCCACGTCGTGATCCGGAACCCGGACAAGGTGGAGCTCCCGCGCGAGGTCATCGAGCAAGCCGCAGCGGCGGCGGCCTGGTACTCGAAGTCGCGCGCCGCGAAGAGCGTGCAGGTCGACTATTGCCCGACCGCGAACGTGAGCAAGCCGCGCGGGGCGCCAGCGGGGCTCGTGCAGCTCTCGAAGTGGAAGACGGTGCGGGTGACGCCGAAGGCGCCGGCGGCAAGGGAAGAGTGAACCTCGCGCGACTCCCGCTGTTCGAGCGGCTCGCAGGCCGGCGCTCGATCCTGCTCGCGGGCGCCGGCGGCGGCTTCGACGTCCACGCCGCGCTCCCGCTCTACGCAGCGCTGCGCGCAGAGCCCGTCGCCGGAAGGCGCGTCCACCTCGCCAACCTCTCGTTCACCCACCTCGACGATTGCCCGGGCCGGCGACCATCGCCGACCGTCGTGGAGATCACCCCCGCCACCGAGTCCACGCGCGGGTACTTCCCCGAGAAGCACCTGGCGCAGTTCCTCCACGAGCGCGGCGCGGAGCCGGCGCGCGTCTTCGCGTTCCACAAGACGGGCGTCGCACCGCTTCGGGCAGCCTACGAGGCGCTCGTCGCGGAGCTCGCCGTCGACGCCGTCGTGCTCGTCGACGGCGGGACGGACAGTCTCCTCTGCGGCGACGAGGCAGGGTTGGGTACCCCCGTCGAAGACATGGCCAGCATCGCAGCGGTGAACGGGCTCGCGGTGGCGGAGAAGCTCCTCGTGAGCGTGGGCTTCGGCATCGACTCCTTCCACGGCGTCTCGCATGCGCAGGTCCTCGAAGGCATCGCCGCGCTCGTGCGCGCGGGCGGCTACCTCGGCGCATTCTCGCTCCTCCGCGAGATGCCGGAGTTCGAGCTCTATCGCGATGCCTTGGAGTTCACGCACGCGCGAATGAGGGAGCACCCGAGCATCGTCAACGGCTCGATCGTGGCCGCGGTCGAAGGCGCCTTCGGAGACGTCCACTTCACCGAGCGCACCCGAGGGAGCGAGCTCTTCCTCAATCCGTTGATGGGGCTGTACTTCGCCTTCGAGCTGGGGGCCGTCGCCGAGCGCGTCGGGTACCTCGGCCTGATCGGGCAGACGACGACCGCGTTCGAGATCAGCACCGTCATCGAGGCGTGGCAAAGAGCGCGGACGCTCCGTCCCGGCCGGCTGATCCCCCACTGAGATGGACATGTCTCCGCGCACCCGTTCGATCCTTCTCGGCGGCACCGCACTCGCGCTCGTCGTGGTCGTCGTCGGTTGGCTCCTCGTCCGCGGGCGCAAGGCTCCCCCTCCGCGCCGGCTCGTCGCCACGATCGACGTCGGGCCCGGCTCCCCGCTCGAGGCGGAGCGCTCGGTGGCGGTCGTCGCCGAGCGCGCATCGACCGGTCTCGCCGGCGTCGATCACGTCGAGAGCCGCTCCACCACGAGCCGGGTGACCCTCACCCTCACGCTCGCGCCGTCCGCCGACCCCACCGCGGTCGGTCTCGCGTGGAGCGCGGCGCTCGTCGGCGCGGGCGCGGAGCTCCCGCCCTCCGCCTCGTCGCCGCAGGTGCACCCGACGGGCACCCATGCCGTGCACCTGTTCGTCCGCAGCGACAAGCGCCAGGACGAGCTGGTCGCCCGCACGATCCGTCCAGCTCTCCTCGCCGTGCCGGGCGTGCGCGAGGTAGAGACCTGCGACGTGCGCGAGCCCGAGGTCCGCGTCACCCTCGATCCCGCCCGGCTCACCGCCCTCGGCGTGGACGCCGTCGCCGTCGCCGACGCCATCGAGAGCGCCTCCCCTTCTCCTGCTTCCGCGGCCGATCTCGGCAAGCTCCGCGTCGGGAACGCCGCCTCCACGCTCCACGTCGAAGACGTCGCCGTCGTCGCCAGCACGGAGGCGCCGCTCGCCTGCCGCGCGTTCGGTCCCGCCGGCGAGCTTTCGCTCCTCACCGTCGATCTCGACGACGAAGCGGCGACCACCGCGCTCGACGCCGCGATCGCGAAGCTCGCGCTTCCGCCGAAGACGAGCGTCGATGCACTCGACCCGCCCGGCACGACGACCATCTTCGCGGAGGTCGCGACCGGCGACACCAAACCCGAGGAGCTCCAAGCCACCGCGCTCCTCCTCGCGAAGCTCGTCGGCGCGTCGACCGAGGTCGCGGACGTCGCGATCGTGCAGGACGCGCAAGGGCTCGACGTCGATCTCGTCCTCCGCGTCGCGCTGAAGCCGGGCGTGAACAAAGCCTCCGGACGGGAAGCGCTCGCGCGCACGCTCGCGTCGATGCCCGGCACGCTCGTCGTCACCGCCGATACGGACCCGCCGCCGGCGCTCTGGGTCATCGGTCCCGATTTGGGACGACTGGAGACGCTCTCCGACGACGTGGCGAAAGCCATCCGCGGGACGAGCGGCGTGCGGGGTGCGTTGCAGATCGGCCGCAGCGAGGCCCCCGCGATCGCGTTCGACGTCGACCGCGCCGCAGCCGCGCGGCTGTCGATCGATCCGGCGCGGGCGGCGTCGCTCATCCGGCTCGCGACGGCGGGGCTCTCCGTGGGCAGCGTGGGCGGCGTCCCCACCCGCGTGGTCCTCGGCGAGCGGCTCGAGGTGGCGGAGACCCGCGCGCTCGTCCTCCAGACCGAGCACGGCGCCATCCCTCTCGTCGAGATCGCGACGATGAAGAGTCAGTCGGAGCCGCGCGCGGTTCTGCGGATCGATCTCCAGCGCGGGATCCGGATCGACGTCGACGCGCAGCCGAACGTGCGCCGGGAAGCCTTGATGACGGCTGCGCGCGCAGTGGCTCTGCCGCCCGGATACTACGTCACCGCGCCGTGAGCCCTTGACGGACAGACCGTAAGTTGTAACTTACGGTTAGTGAATGCTTACACAGAGCGAGTGATGGATGCGCTCGGTGACCCGACGCGGCGCAGGATCTTCGAGCGGCTCCGCCTCGGACCACGCTCGGTCGGCGAGCTGGCTGCGGGGATGACCGTGTCGCGCCCGGCCGTATCGCAGCACCTCAAGGTGCTGAAGTCCGCGCGACTCGTCCGTGATCGCGCCGAGGGAACCCGGCGGATGTACGTGATCGACGAGCGCGGCGTGAGTCAGCTCCGCGATTGGCTCGACGGGTTCTGGGACGACGCCCTCGCCTCATTTCGACGCGCCGCCGAGCTCGAAGCTCGGAGAGAGAGGAACCTGGGATGAACGATCGAGGATTCGAGAACGACGACCCGAACTGCGTTCGGAAGCGGCTCGTGGTCAAGGCCCCCCAAGCGACCGCATGGCGCGTCTTCACCGAGAAGCTCGGTACCTGGTGGCCGCTCGCTCACTACAAAATCGGAAAGGCGAAGGCGGTCGATGCGGTGCTCGAGCCCCGCGTCGGCGGGCGCTGGTACGAACGCGGCGACGATGGTTCCACCTGCGATTGGGGCCGCGTCCTGACGTGGGAGCCGCCTGCGCGCCTCGTCCTCACCTGGGACATCGACGCGAACTGGCAGTTCGACCCCAACCTCGGCACGGAGCTCGAGGTCCGCTTCATTGCCGAGTCGCCGACGACGACGCGAGTCGAGCTCGAGCATCGCCACCTCGATCGCTACGGCGAGAAGCGCGAGCAGATGCGCCGCATCTTCGACAGCGAAGGAGACTGGGGCCGTCTCCTCGAGGGCTTCGCGCGCGTGGCGGAGGTGTGACATGGCCGACATCCAAGAAGCGAAGCGTGCGCTCGTGGCGCGGCTGCTCGATGGCGATGGACGTGCGCCGAAGGACGCTCGTCGCTCTGCGTTCGCGAACGCCGACGGCGCGACGCCGCTGTCCGCGCTGATCGGCAAGGTCGCGCTCCACGCGCACCGGATCGAAGACGCGGACTATGCCGCCGTTCGCGGTGAACACTCCGAAGACGAGCTGTTCGAGCTCGTCGTCTGCGCGGCCGTCGGACAGGCTGCCCGCGAACACGACGCCGCGACCGCCGCCCTGGCTGAAGCGCTGGACGGAGGTCCCGATGCGGCTCTCGATCCTTGATCACGGCCACGGCTGGAGCACCAAGCTCCTGTTCGGCGTGATTCGGCTGTTCTCCAGGCAGCCGGTGCTCGACGTCGTGAAGCTCGTCAGGTATCGACCCGAGTTCCACGGCAACCCCATGGGGCGCGTCACCCAGCTCGCGATGCGAGGAGACTCGCCCTGGTCGGTCGGTGATCGCGAGCTGATGGCAGCCGTCGTCGCCAAGGCCAACGCGTGCGAGTTCTGCACGCGCGCCCACGCCGCCGTCGCGGGCATGGCGTTCGACGATCGCGCCAAGGTGGATGCCGTGCTCGAAGACCTCGAGCGCGCCCCGGTCGATCCTCCCCTGCGGGCAACACTCTCGTTGCTCTGGAAGCTCTCGCGCGAGCACGCGCTCACCGCATCCGACGTGAGGCGAGCCCTGGCTGCGGGAGCCACGCGCGAGCAGCTCCAGGACGCCTTCGCCGTCCACTTCGCGTTCTCGGTGACCGCTCGCCTGGCCGATGCGTTCGGGTTCGATCTGGCGACCCCCGCGGCAATGACGGCGGGCGCGAAGTATCTCCTCTCGCGCGGCTACGGATGAGAGCTCCTGCGAGCGGCCCAAGGCTCGCGCCGCTCGGTGGTCCGAGGCCCATGACTCGCCCGCGATTCACCGCCGCATTGACCGAATTTTCCGCCGTAGTCGGACTCGTGCTCCTCGCCCTCGCCGCGCTCGACGTCGTCGCCCACGCGCGGTTCGTTCGCTCTCTCTTTTTCCGCTGACATGGTGCGGGTGATCCGTCGGCTGCTCGACGAAGGACCGATCGGCGCCGTGGTCGTCGGTTGCGCGGGCTTCGCCGTCCTGCTCGCGCTGGTGGCGCTCCTCGCTCGGCGGCATCGGGTCGCGCGCGATCTCTGCTCGGGCATCGCCGCGTTCGCGATGGCGGGGGGAATCGCGTCCATCGTCGCGCTCTACGCGGCCACGCGACGCGATCTCCTCTCCGAGTCACCGCCCTGGTCGATGGAGCTCCTCGTTCGGGTCGAGACGGCGCTCTTCGCCGCGCAAGTGGCCGCGCTCTCGGTCGTCGTGGCGGCCCCGCTCGTCGCGGCCGCTCACGCGCTCCCGAAGCGCGAGACGCGGTTTCGCTGGATCGCGGCTGGGGCGCTCGGTGTGCTGGTCGCCGGGTTCGCGTTCCTCGACGCCCATCGCGTCCTCGAGAACGTGTCGTCGGAGTGGGTATCCCCGGCGGCGCGCTACGCCGCCGTCGTCGACGACTGCCCGCGCGCGGACGGCGTGCGTGCGCTCGTCCTCGTCGTGGGGCTCGCCCTCGCGCTCGGGGCCGCGGCACGAAGGCGCCACGCCATCGCGTCCACGCGCCGGATCCTCGGGGGCGCCGCGTGGCTGGCCGCGGGCACCCTAGCGCTGATCGCCGCTCATCCGCTCGGAGAGGACGCCGAACGTCCCGTACCTTTCTGGGACGAAGAGCCTCTCGACTCGATCGTGATGCCGGCCACCCTTCCCCCCGCTCCTGCCGATTGCACGAGCCCACCGAGCTACGTGACGGTGACGGTGGGGGATCGCGTCTTCGTCGACGGTCGACCGACCGTGTCGCTCGCCAGCGATCTGAGCGCGAAGCGAATGATCGCGCGCTCGCTCCACGCGCAGGAGCCCATCATCGCCGTCGCCGCCGCTCCCGGCGTGGACGTGTCCGAGGAGCTCTCGATCGCCCGGAAGCTGGGCTTCGCCCACGTCGCTACCGTCGCCCAGCGGACCACGCCCGACTTCGTGTCCGCCTCGGCGGGCCCGATCCGACGCAGCCCGCGGGTGTGCCTGGTCGAGGCGCCGTGACCCTCAGAGCTTGCGGCGCACGATGAAGCCAGCCGAGTCCGACTTCGACGTCGCCTTGGTGCCGTCGTCGAGCGTGATCCCGCCGTCGTAGGTTCCGGCCGCGAACAGGAAGCCATGCGCGTCGTCGCCGGCGACGGCGGAGAGCATGGCGTTGCCCGCGAGCGACACGAACGCGCTCCCGGAGATCGGCTGTCCGACGTCCGTGGACTTCGTGAGGAACGCCTGATGGGTGTTGGTCGCGGGGATGGGGAACGTCGTGCTCCCGAAGATGAAGTCGTTGGACAGGTAGTCGCCGGCGACCCAGAGCGCTGCCGAGCCCGTCGTCGTGCGCGTCACGGAGTAGCCGCGGTCTTCGTTCGAGCCCCCGAAGCGCTTCACGTACGTGGGAGCCGAGAGATCCGGCGGCAGCCTCATCACGAACGTGTCCTTGGTGCCCGACGACGTGAGCGTGCCGCCACCGCCGCCGAAGGCGATGTTGCCGCCGAACTGGCCCGTGGCCGTGACGCCGGCGGTATCCAGCAGGACGTCGGTGAAGGCGGCGTTGCCCGGCATTCCCGGTTGGGACGTCACGTAGACGCCGTTCATGCCGCTCGTGGTCGACTCTTGGAAGCGCAACAGGAAGCCGTTCAGCGTGAGCCCGTTGTTGTAGACGGCGTTGCTCCCGGGCCGCTCGTAGAGCACGGGCCCGGCCGTCCCACCGACGTAGACGTTCCCCGCGTTGTCGACGGCGAGCGCCGTCCCGATCGCGCTCGTGCCTTCGAAGGCGCGATCGACGCGGAGCATCGCGCCGAGCGACTGGAACTGGAGCACGACGGGCTGGCCGAGCGGCGCGCCGCTCTGAGCGGGCGCGAATTGGTTCCCCACGCCGAACTTGGAGCCTTGGTACTGGCACAGCACGTGGAGCTGCTGCCCCCACGCGAGCTTGAGGCAGAGCGAGCGGTGCGCGGTTCCCGCCGTCTCCGCCGCATCCGGGCTGACGGCCCACGACGGCGTGCCGCCGTTGGCGTCGATGCGAGCGAGCGCCGACATGGTGGCCAGCTGCGCCGGCGCCGCGGTCGTGCTCGGGAGGTTGATCGTGGCACCGGTCGATGCACCGGTGAACGTCAGCTGCGTTCCGTAGGTGATGCCCAACGCGTAGAGCGCTCCCGCGTTGAGGCCGATGCTCGTGACGCGGTCGTCGGCCGGTCCCCCGAACGTCTTGGCCCAGAGGACCTTGCCGGTCGCGCCCTCGATGCGAGCGACGAGCCAATCCTCGCTGTCGTTGTTGGTGCTCGAGATCCCGAGCTCGGGCACCGCGCCCTTCGCCGACCCGCCGATGAACACGTCGCCGGTGGCGAGCTCCACCGCGACCGACGTGATCGTGGTGCGCCCCGTCAGCGCGAGGCTCCACTCGGGCTTCGCGGGCGGACCGGCTTCACCGTCTCCACCGCCGCCGCCATCGCTGGGGGTCCCGGAGTCACCCGCATCGGGCCCGGGCGGGTTCACCGGCGAATCACCCACGCACGCGACCAGAGAGAAGACCGCCGCAGTACCGAGGAGCACGGAGAAGAAGCGCATCTTCGCACGATACCCGAAACCCATCCGCGTGGCTCCGAGTTCGTGGAGTCAACGCCGACGCCGGCCGCGCTGCGCCCGCGTGCGCTGCAGCATGCCGTCGAGCATCACGTCCACCGCCCAGTGGAAGCGCTCCTGACCGTTCCCTGCCAGGAGCTCGCTCGCGGCCGCGCTGAGGTGGGGATGCTCTTCGGCGTTCGCCGCCCCGAGCGCCCGCGCGAGCGGACCGTCCTTCCGCCCAGGGTCGAGCCCGGAGCTCTGCTCGGCGGCGATGCCGGTGACGTAGAGCACCAAGAGATCGACCGCCCACGCGGCGGTGGCGCGCTCCATCCCGCCCTCGGCGAGGAAGCCGAGGAGCGCATCCAGGATCCGCATCGCGTTCGGTCCGAACGCGATCGTCCCGAGCGCGAGCTGCGCCAGCCCACGGTGCTCGAGCAAGACCCGAAGGTACGACTGGAGCACCGCCTTCGTGCGGTCGCGCCAGCCCGCGCGCCGCGCAGCGCGAACGTCCACGTCGCCGAGCGCGCGATCGAGCATGAGCGCCTTCAGCGCCGGGAGATCGTCGACGTAGGCGTAGAGCGAAGCGGCCCCGGTATCGAGCGCGCCCGCGACCTTCCGGAGGCTCATCCCCTCCGGGCCGTCCTCGGCGAGGAGGCGCAGCGCCTCGTCCACGATGCGCTCGCGGCTCAGCGGCTCCTTCTTCGCACCGCCGCGGCGACTCCGAACCTCACGCGCATCGAACGGGTTCTTCGCCTCGGCCACGCTCGGTCTGTACGGGTCACGAATGCCCTTCGTCAAGGACGGGCGGGGCGCCCTCTTGACGAACAGTGTTCGTGACGTACAGTGTTCGCCATGAAGCAGATCCAAACCTCGGTCCTGATCGTCGGTGGAAGCCTGGTGGGCTTGTCGGCCGCGGTCTTCCTCGCCTGGCGCGGGGTCCCCACGGTGCTCGTCGAACCGCACTTGGGCAGCCATCCTCATCCCCGTGCCGTCGGCTACACCGCGCGCACGATGGAGCTCTTCCGCACGGTGGGACTGGGAGACGCGATCCCGCAGGCTCCCGCCGACTTCCGGCTCAAGCGGGCGCGCGTCGAGAGCCTCGCCGGCGCTTGGCACGATGCCTCGGATTGGACGCCGGGAGCCAAGGCCGCGGCGGCGGTCGAGGAGTCGCCGTGCACGGGGGCGGCAATCGCACAAGACCGGCTCGAGCCCATCCTGCGCCAGCACGCGCGCACGTTGGGCGCCGATCTGCGGCTCGGCACCGAGCTCACGGGCTTCGTCCAAGACGAGCACGGCGTGACCGCCACCTGCCGAACGGCGCAGGGCGAAGCCATCGAGATTCGTGCAGACTACATGCTCGCGGCGGACGGGAGCACTAGCGGCGTGCGAACGGCGCTCGGCATCGGTCGCAGCGGACGCGGCCACATGCGCACGATGCGAAGCGTGCTCTTCGAAGCGCCGCTCGACGCGTACCTCGAGCGCGGGGTCTCGCAGTTCGCCATCGCGCAGCCTGGGTTTCAAGCGTTTCTCACCACCTACGGCGACGGGCGCT
This sequence comes from Polyangiaceae bacterium, assembly GCA_044224495.1. Lineage (GTDB taxonomy): Bacteria > Myxococcota_A > Polyangia > Polyangiales > Polyangiaceae > JBGAKG01. Next base: position 155,398 of record JBGAKG010000007.1, read on the forward strand.
GGGTCCTCATGTTCGGCGACGACGAGGAGCGCAGCGAGGACGAGCTCCGCGCCGCCATCCTCCGCGCGATCGGACGCACCGACGTGCCCGTGAAGATCGTGACGAGTGGACGCTGGGAGCTCACCGCGCTCATCGCCGATCGGTTCCAGGAGGGACGCGTCTTCCTCGCTGGCGACGCAGCGCACACGCTCCCACCGACGCGCGGCGGATACGGCGCGAACACCGGCATCCACGACGTGTGGGAGCTCTCGTGGAAGCTCCAGGCGGTGCTCGCCGGAGTGTCGCGACCGGAGCTCCTGGCCACGTACGACGTGGAGCGCCGCCCCATCGCGTGGGAGCGGCTCCGGCAGACGTTCGCTCGTCCGGACTACGCCCGCGAGGCGAACGGCATCGCCGATGGCACGCCGATCCGCGAAGAGCTCGCGATGGAGCTCGGTGAGCTGCATCGCTCGGCGGCGATCTTGGGTGCCGGCGACGACCTGCCCCCGGCAAAGCGACCGGCCGAGTGGAGCGGACAGCCCGGGACGCGCCCACCGCATGCGTGGCTCGAACGCGAGGGCAAACGGCTCTCGACCGTCGACCTGTTCGGTCGGGGGTGGGTGCTCGTCGTGGACGCGTCTGCGCGGGCGTCGTGGAGCGAGGCCGCAGCCGCCGTCGCAACGCGCCTCGGGCTCGCGATCGAGGTGGTCGACCTCGGCGGCGAGCTCGCGCGGACCTTCGGCATCGCCGAAGGTGGCGCATCCCTCGTGCGACCCGACGGGATCGTCGCGTGGCGCGCGGAGAGCGCGCCCGACGATCCCACCCGGGCCTTGGTCGAATCACTCGCGCGGGTCGGCCACACGCGGGCGGCGTGACGCGTCAGCTCGTCGGCAGCGGCAATCCCTGCTGACGAAGGAACGAGAGCTTGTCCCAGTAGCCCCGTTGAAAAACGATCGCGCCGTTCTGGACGTGGAAGAACCCGCAACCGCGGAGGCCCTTCGGATCGCGCCACTCGAGGATGGCCCACTCGCCGTCCTCGAAGACGTTCTCGACGATGCAGACCATCTCGGCGGAAGCGAAGCCGTCGGCGAACATCTTCCGGATCGCGTCGCGTCCGACGACCGGTGACTCTGCGACCTGGTGGTTCGTCGCGTTCGGCGCGTAGAACGCTGCGAGCCGATCGCTGTCACCGGCGTTGAAGGCTTCCACCCAGGCTGCGACGAGCTCTCTCGGCCTCATGGTCCGAGGATACCTACGCTCGCAGAGCTCCGGAAATGACGCGCGCGCCGTGTATTCTGGCGGGCCCATGGCCAGCATCCTCGCGATCGTCAGCAAGAAGGTCTTCGAGAAGGAGTGCCCGAGCGCGAAACCCGGAGCGCTCTACGCGACGTCGGTCTACGCGAGCACGCACAAGGCGCTCGATCCGCTGAAGGACGGAGGCACCCTCTTCCTCGCAACGGTCCGCCCACCCGACGAAGCGCTCTGGATCGTGGCGGTGCTCGAGAAACCGAAGCGAACCGACGAGGGTTGGGCCGCGAAGAACGCCACGCCCATCGCCGACGTCTCAGCGCTCCGCGCGAAGATCCAATTCTCGAACGGAAGCGGGATCACCGACAAAAAGGGAGCGCTCGGAATGTCGCTCCAAACGCCCCGCCAACTCTCGGCAGCGGACGAATCGCTCCTGCGCACGGCACTGGGATCGGCTCCCTCTCCCTCTCCTCCTCCCCCTCCCGCTCCTCCTCCCTCTCCTTCTCTCTCTCCCGCTCCCCCTCCCCCTCCCGCTCCTTCTCCTCCTCCCCCCCAAAACGACGCCATCCACTTCTCCGACGAATCCTACCGCTGGCTAATCACCAAACCCTCCCCCAACGGCGCCGAGCAGAAGCGCCGCACCAAGACCCTCGCCGACGTGAAGGAGCGCGGTGGCTTCGAAAAAGTGATGCAAACCGTGATCACCGATCCGAGCATCGCGTTCCCCGAGCTCGGCCCGCTGCTGGCGCTCGAGCCGGTCGACGTGCAGAAGCGCTGCGAAGCCATCGCCGAGACCGCATGGAAGACCGCGACCGACGGGACGAAGCGCATCCTGCTCGAGTGCTTCGCACGCCCGGATTGGGCGACCGAGCTCGCCAACGCGGCGATCGCAGGCACGGTCCGCGGAGACTTCCGGGAGGTCCTCTTCGCGCGCCTCGAGGATCCCGCGCTCATCGTCGCGTACGCGAAGAAGGCCGGTCCCGACGGGACGATCGTCAACGTCGTCGCCACCCACCGCGAGCGCTCGGTCGGCATGTTGGACGAGCTCCTCGACTTCGCGCGCTACCCGAACGAGGAGAAGGCCGTCGCGCGCGCGCTCGCGTGCGTCGGCACGCCGGAGTCGGCGGGCGTCTTCGCGAAGAACCTCCGCCGCAAGAACGTCCGCCCGTTCGCGACCGAGTTCTTCGCGCGCTGGCCGGCGCTCGCCCCCGAGGCGCTGGGCGAGCTCGCGGCGAAGAAGACGCAGGTGGGCGGCGTCGCGAAGGAGATCCTGGAGCGCGTCGAGCGCAGCACGGCGCCCGCGGCCACCGCCGATGTGGGAGAGCTCGCGAGCGCCGCCGAGCTCCCTGCGATCCTCCGCGAGCCGCCGTGGGCGCGCCCGGCGTCGAAGAAGAAGCGTTCTCCTCGCGTCGTCGCCGGCGTGACCGTGCCCGTCGAGCCGCTGCGGCTCCATTGGAGCGCCCGCGCGCGGCGCATGCACGTCGCCGACAACCTCCGCAAACGCGGCATCCTGCAGAGCGCCGAAGAGATCGAGAAGCTCCAGCGCGCGGTCGCGACGAACGCCAAGGAGTATCTCCGCGGGAACCTCCCCGCCGAGATCGTCCTCCCGCTCCTCGAGCACACGCCCGCGAACATCCACGTGTGGAACGAGACCCCGATCGACGTGCTGGCGCTCCACGGCGAGCGTGCGCTGCGCGTCGTCGCCGAGCGATTCCTCGCCGGAAGGGTGGACTGTCCGACCCCGGTGCTCCTCGACCTCGAGTCGCCGTTCGTGGCCGTGAGCTTGGCGCGCTCGCGGCTGCTGCGCGAGCGCACGAGCTACGCCGCTCCCGCGCTCTACTGGACGGAGCGATTCCCCGTCGCCGCGGCGAAGGGCTTCGTGCCGATCGCCGTCGGCGAGGACCCCGGGCGGCCCGGCGCGGAGGTCGGACTGCACTACCTGGTCGAGCTCGGACATCGCGACCTGGTCCTCGCGACCGCGGACTCCCATGGGCCGGAGGTTCGCGCCGCCGTCGACGAGCTCCTCGCGTGGCACGAGCCGACGATCACGAAGCTGCCGAAGATGACCCCGAGCTATCGCCCAGCGGAGCTGCGCCCGATCCGCCTGAAGAACGGCAAGGTGCTCCCGCGCGAGGCGGTGGAGACGCTCGGCCTGCTCCTGCGCGCGAGCGATCTCCACGGACCGTTCGAGGGTCTCGCGGAGGTGCGTGCCGCGTGCGACCCACGGAGCCTCGCGGAGCACGCCTGGGACCTCGCCAAGGCGTGGGACGTCGACGGGGCCAAGGAGAGCCAGTTCTGGATGCTGCACGCGGTCGCTCACCTCGGTGACGACGAGGTCGTGCGCCGCCTGACGCCCGCGCTCAAGGGCGCGGGGATCGCGGCGATGCTGGGGGTGATCGGGACGGATGCGGCGCTGATGGAGCTCGTGACCATCCTGATGCGGATCCAGAAGGCCGGCGTGCGGCCCAAGTACGCGATGGGTACCGAAGCCGCGATCGCCCTCATCGCTGCGCGGCGCGGCATCGACGAGGACGCGCTGGTCGATCGCTTCGTCCCGACCGTCGCCGTCGACGAGCGCGGCGGGGTGGACGTCGATCTCGGTACCAAAAAGGTACGCGTGACCTTCAATCATCGCCTCGAGCGCGTGCTCTTGGACGAGTCCGGCGAGCCGCTGAAGTCGCTCCCGCGCACCGGCGTCGACGCGACGAAGCTCGCCGCAGCGACCACGCTCCTCACGGAGCTGGACGAAGACGTCGCTGCGATCGGAGCGCTGCGCGTTCGGTCGCTCGAGCGCGCGATGTGCGATGGCCGCGCCTGGGCGCCCGACGAGTTCGCCGCGCTCTGGACCGACAATCCGCTCATGCTCCACCTCGCCACGGCGGTCCTCTGGGACGCGCGCGGCGAGGACGGCTCGAGCCTCGGGCGCTTCCGCGTCGCCGAGGATCGGTCCTTCGCCGGCGCCAACGACGAGGCGTTCGCGCTCCCGAAGGGAGCCGTCGCGATCGGCGTCGCGCACGTCGGGCGCATGCCCGCCGCCGAACGCGACCGCTGGCGAGAGGTCTTTGCGGACTACGAGTTGGTCCAGCCCTTCGATCAGCTCTCCCGCGAGGTCCCTCCGCTCGGTCACGTCTTCCGCGCGACCCGCACCGAGCGGCTGCCGTACGACGAGCTCCAGGAGCGCGTTCGCCGGCTGGGCCTGCGCCACGATGGGCGCTGCTACGTCACCGTGCTCGCCGACGGCACGTACGCGATGGTCACGCTCGATCAAGGCACGCTCACCGGCTCCGCGGCGAAGGACGGACGCGAGCTCGCGGTCGACGAAGCGGGCGAGATGGCACGCTGCGAGGTCGCCCACACGATCGCGGCGCTCCTGGCCTGATCATGCGCGCTCTCCTCAGCTCGGTCGGTACGCGGGGGGACGTGCAACCCATCTTCGCCGTCGCGCTTCGGCTCCGTGCGCTCGGGCACGAGGTGCGCGTCTGCACGCCGCCCAACTTCGTCGCGTGGGCGGAGAGCTTCATCGGCGCGGGCGCCCCCGGAGCTCCCTCGTTCGAGGCGTTCCCCGTCGGCGTCGAGATGCGCGCGCCGAAGCCGAACACGCCGCCGCCGACCGCCGAAGAGCTGCGCCGCCTCGCCGCGACGATGCCGGATCTGGTCGCCGACCAGTTCGCGAAAGTGGGTGCCGCGGCCGAGGGCTGCGACGTGATCCTCGGCGCGAACGCGCACCAGTACGCCGCGCGCTCGATCGCCGAGAAGCTCGGGTTGCCTTACGCGGTCGCGCTCTATGCACCGGTCGCGATTCCGTCGTCGGAGCTGCCGCCCCCACCGCAGCCGGGCGCGCGATGGGAGCTCACGAACGCGGCGGAGCACGAGCGGCTCTGGGCCGAGAACGCGCGCGCGTGGAATGCGCGGGCGCTCGAGCGCGTGAACGCCCAGCGGGCTGCGTTGGGGCTCGCTCCGATCGACGACGTCTTGCGCCACAACATCGGGGACGCGCCCTGGCTCGCGACGGATGCGGCGTTGGGCCGGCCACCCGGAGGGCGCGCCGTGATGCAGACCGGCGCGTGGGTGCTCCCCACGACGAGCGAGCTCCCGCCCGAGGTGGAGGCGTTCCTCGCACGGGGCCCGGCGCCCATCTATGCCGGCTTCGGGAGCATGCCCGCGAAGCCGAGCGCCGGCGACGACGTCCTCGCGGCGATTCGTGCGCTCGGTCGCCGCGCGATCGTGGCGCGCGGTTGGGCGGGATTGACCGTGGCGCCTGGACCGGACGTCCTCGTCGTCGACGACGTGGAGCATCCGGCGCTCTTCCCCCGCACGTGCGCCGTCCTCCATCACGGCGGCGCGGGGACGACGGCGGCGGCGGCGCGCGCGGGCGTGCCGCAGGTGATCGCGCCGATGTTCGGCGATCAGTTCTACTGGGCGAGTCGGGTGCGCGCGCTGGGCATCGGCGCCGCGCTCGAAGGGTCGCCGTCCGTCCACGAGCTCGCGAGTTCGCTCGAGCAGGCGCTCGACGCTCGCGTCGCCGTTCGCGCGCGCGAGCTCGTTCGGGAGCTCGACGACGACGGCGCGTTGCGCGCCGCGAACGCGCTCGTCGCGCTGGCGACCGGCTCCGCTCCGACGGGGTCAGCGCCGCGCGAGTGACGCGAGCTCGACCGTCGTCCAGTGCTCGACGACGACACCCGCGTGCAGGCGCTGGAAGTTGACCCCTTCGATCGTGCGTTCGCCGCCGGAGGGCTCGATCCCCGCGATCGCGCCCACGTGCACGCCGCGGAGCCGAAACCTCCAGGCCGCGGTCGTTCCTTCCACGACGATGGAGTGCGGCTCCACCGTGATGTCGCGGAACGCCGCATGAATCGCGCGCGTCCGCGCGATCACCGGCGCGCCGAGCTCGGGCGCGACGAGTCGCCCCAACGCAGCCTCGTCGCCCGATGAGACCGCGCGCGCCCATGCTTCAATCACTCCGACCACGTCGTCTCGATCCATCGTGCACCTCGTTCTCGTATGCTCGACGCGTGCGCCGCCCGAAGCCATCCCTCGAACGAGGGATCCCCGCGAAGCTGCGCGAGCTCCCGCTGAAGGGCATGGACTCGCGTGCGTTCCGGATCGCCGTGCGGCCGGCGCTCCGTGCGTTCGTGGCCTTCGATGCCTACTGCATCAACACGACGGACCCCGTCACGCGCGCGATCACGAGCTCGGTCGGCGACGGGCTCCTCCCAGCCGAGGCGCGCCGCCTGTTCGCGCTCGAGCGGCGGGGCAGCGACCTGAACCTCTTGGCCGAGCTGGCGGTGCGCCTGCCGCGCGTGGTCCGCATGAGCGCGACGACGCGGGGGGCGCCCCACGAGAGCACGCGCATGCGGACGATCTTCCTCCCGAAGGGCCTCACCGACGAGCTCCGCGCGGCGCTCGTCTGGGGCGATCGGGTCTGGGGCTACCTCCACCTGTTCCGGAAGGGCACGTTCAGCGCGGCGGACGCGGAGCGCATCGACGCGGTGGCGCCGCTCCTGGCGCTCGGGCTCGCGCGCGCCACGATCGCGCCGGCGCGGGCGCGCCGAACGCTCCGCCTGCCCGAGCTGGTCGAGCTCGACGCGCGCGGGACGGTGCGGGGCGCGCCGGCGGTGCGAGCGGTCCTCGCTGCGATCGATCTGGATGGTCACCAGCCGATCCCGCACGGCGTGATCGCCGCGAACGCGCCGGAGCGCGCGGGCGCGCTGCGCACGCCGACCGGAGAGTGGATCGCGTTTCGGCGCTTCGAGGTCGGCGCGCGCACGCTCGTGCTCCTGGACCGAGCGACGGAAGAGGAAGTCCGGCGAACGATGATGCTCGGTTTCGGTCTCACCACGCGCGAGCGTCAGGTCGCGCGGCTCGTCGGCGAGGGGCTGACGAACGCCCAGCTCTCGAAGGAGCTCGGGGTGACGCTCCACACCGCGAAGGATCACGTGAGGGCGCTGCTGGCCAAGACGGGAGCGAGCACGCGAGCGCAGCTGGTGAAGGTCCTGGCGACGGGCAGCTAGCGGGATGAGGCGGCGCAGCACCACCATTCGTTGCGGGCTTCTGTGCCGGACGACAGAACCTGCCTAAAATAGAGCGCCTGATCATCTCGTCAGGTCGACCATTTTAAGCAGGAAGGCCCTCGAGCAACTCTCGGACAGCACCCCAGGCGTCCGCCTGCGCGGCGTCGTTCGGCTCACCATGGAGGAACTCGGCGGCTCGAAGTGGACCGATGTGCCGAACGGACTCGAAATCCTCCGCGAGGTGGCGCTTGGCCTCGAGCGATTCGGGTTCCCCTGCGAGTGGAGCCAGCCGGGCCGCTACCGCGCCCGGGCCAACCCCAAAGTTGCGTAGGACATAGACGAGGTCGTAGGCGTCTTTGTTCTCTCCCCGGATGTGGAAGGCGAGTGCCTTCATCACTACAAAGGCCCCTGCCCCGCACACGCGCACCTCGCGACGAGCCCGTTCCTTTCGGATTGTGGGACCGATCAACGTGACCTTCACTTGGTCGAGGAACGCCAACCGCAGTCCCGGCGCGATGATCGCTGCGAAGTCGTCTTCGATGTCGCGTAATTGACCTCCCCGGTCGGTGTCCTTGCTCGGCGGGATCAGGAAGTCGAGCGTGACCTTCGGTGGGCCGTCAATCCTCCAGCGCTGACGGGTGAGGTTGCCCTTCTCGTTCGTGTCCGGCCCGAACCCCGCCGCTCGAAGTCGCTCGGTGAGATCTGCGTATCGCTTGTTGTCCAGGATCGCGACCTGCATTCCAACGTCGAGGTCGAGCGTCCCTACGTGCTTCTCGACGCCCGCTTGCCCCTGGTCGATGAGCAGCGACGGCACCAGCCCGCCCACGATCACCAGCTCATCGAGGAGATCGCCCACCTTCGTTGCGAGGTATAGACACGCCGCACGCACGTTCGCTGCTTGATCACCGGCATAGCCGGCAGCTGTTCTCGGCTTCGGCATCACGCTCTCCACTTCAGGAGGCGAGCCCGAAGCTCGGCAGCAGCTTCGCGCGCTCGCTCCGGGTGACCGAGAAGATCGACGTAGGTCTGTACCGGATGCACGCACGCTATGCCCCGCACCTCGGTCGCCCCATCGAACACGCCGTCGTCGTCAGGAACCACGAGCCAGACGTTCGCTCCCTGCGGTTCCTCTCGAAACGCAGCCTCTTTGAGGATGGAAGCATCGGGCTCGGAGGCCAGGAAGACGGTCACGAGACGGAAGCCGGCAAACTCGGTCTGGAGCCATGCAGCGGCCAGGCCGGTCGCCGCGTGCTGGAGCTTCCGCCTCTGTAGAACCGTCGCCAATCGCCCCAGCAGCTCGTCACTGCTACGTGCGGTCACATGACCGCGGAGGATCGAGTGCTTCTCGAAGGAGTACGCCTCGGCCCAAGCGTCGAGCATCAACTCGGGGTTGCGGACGCGGATGGCGCCGACCCCGTCGCGTTCGACCAGCGCGTCCTGTTCGAGTCGGCGCACGATCTTGCTCGTGAAGCCGTCGTCGAGCCCGACCTCACGCGAGAGTTCGTGCTGCCGAAACCAGCGGCGAGACTCGATCAGCAAATGCCGCGCGATCCGCGCGCTCTTGGGGGCGAAGGCTGACGAGGGACGACCGCGCCTCACGAACTTGTTCGGCTTGCCCTCGATGATGATCCGGACGCCTGGTGCCACGATGTGAGCGTTTCCGGAGAGGTCGAACCAAGACACACCAGCTTCGGCGCAGAGACGCATGCCCGCTTCGCCCATGAACGTCGTGGCAACCACCGGAACAGCATGCCGCCCTGCTGCTGCGTACGCCTTCACCTGCTGGACTGCCCTGCCGACACTCGCGGCATTCGAGAGCGCTTTGAACTCGACCAGCAAGCGGGTCTTGCCAAGATCAGCCTCGAGGTCTGGACCTTCCTTCGCCGCGCGAGCAGATCGGAAACGGACGCCACCGAGCCACGAGCCGAGCAGTCGGCGGGCCTCCTCGACGAATTGGCGCTCGTGAACCACCTGACTATATTAGCGCGCCTGAACAGTACTTCAAGCTGTCCTATTTAGTCAGGAGGCTCCCTCCATCGCATCAATCCATCTCGAACGCTCCCGCAGTCGCCTTCACAACGAAGTCGCGGAAGCTCGTCGCGCGAGGCTCGGTCTCGCCCGTCTCGTGCGACCAGTGGACGACGGGCGGCTCCTGGTCGGATGGAACCCCCTCGTAGTCGAAGCAGTAGTAGTCACCGGTTCCGAAGTCGGCGAACGGGAGGAGGTGCTCGAAGTGCCGCCCTTGGCCTCGAAGAGCTCGAGGCAACTGCGCCACGTGGCGTACTCGTAATCGATCGACGCCTGCACGGTGGACGGGTCGCGATCGTCTGCGACGCAGAAGACGTTGATGCCGCCATCGATTCGCCCGTGGTTGTGGTCCAAGAGCCACGCGCGGTACGACGCCGAAAACGCGCGGCCCAAGGCAGCCTCGGCTCGCGCAATGCACGGCTCGGTCGTCCCGAACACGCGGGGCACGCGCCGGCTCACGACCAACCTCGCGCGGACAACCACGCGGCGAGCTTCTGAGGGTCGCGGAGGCGCCAACTAGGCTCGAGCTCCCCCTCGACGCTCATCGCGCACCAAAGTAGTCGCGCCACTCCGCGAGGTGTGCGGCGGGAGAGAAGCCTTCGAAGTCCCCCGCCTTCTCGCACGCCTGGATCCGCGCGAACGCGTCCCTCGCGACCGGAGTCGAGGTCGCTCGCAAGAACCGCTTCGTCTCCTCGAGACCGGCGCCGCAGAGCAGCTGGATGCCGAGATAGCTCCCGAGATCGAATCCCGCGGACTTGGCGTCCCAAATCGGGAGCACGTCCTCGAGCAGCCCGCGACTGAAGAGCTGCACGCAGCAGAGAAGGGCGAGATCCTCTTCCCGCGCGTTTCCCGCACGCTCCGCGGCTGCTTCCCGCGCGAGCAACTCACGAATCGCCGGGAGCGCGTCGTCAGCGGGAACGAGGCCGAATCGTCGCAGGCTCTCCTCGACGTTCACGGCCCCCCGCCCCCACTTTTGTCCGAGAATTCGTAGGCGCGATTGGGATTGAACCAACGACCCCTACCGTGTCAAGGTAGTGCTCTACCACTGAGCTACGCGCCTGGGTCTAGTGCATCCCCCGGGCGAACCCAGGGGTGAAACGAGGGCGTAGAGCTACAAAGCTCCGCCCCTTCTGTCAAGCACCCACCGACGCGCTTCCTCTCCCCCGCCGGACGGAGCTGGGTTACTCCTACCTGCCCCATGGACAATCGATACCGGGACCAAGCCGCCTCGGCCGCCGTCGACAGCTACCGGAGCGCAGGCGAAACGCTCGCCTTGCGCACGTACACGGCGCGTTTGTTGGGCGCGGACCCGAACCTCGTCGTCCACGGCGGCGGCAACACGTCCGCCAAGGGCACCCTCAGCGACCGCTTCGGTCGCTCGGTCGACGTGCTGTGGGTCAAAGGCTCCGGTTGGGACCTCGCCACGATCGAGCCGCCCGGCCACCCCGCCGTTCGCCTCGCGCCGCTCCTCGAGCTCCGCAAGCTCTCCGCGCTCGCCGACGAGGACATGGTCGCCGAGCTCCGCTCCCAGCTCCTCGACCCCGGCGCCCCCACGCCGAGCGTCGAGACGCTGCTCCACGCGTACCTCCCCGCCCGCTTCATCGATCACACCCACGCCGACGCGATCCTCGCGCTCGCCGACCAACCCGACGGCGAGAAGATCTGCCGCAAGCTCTACGGCGACACGCTCGTGTGGGTCCCGTACGTCATGCCGGGCTTCGAGCTCGCCAAGCGCACCGCCGACGCGTTCGACGCGGCCGTGCGCGAAGGCAAGACGCCCACCGTCCTCGTCCTCGAGCGCCACGGCATCTTCACGATCGGCGAGACCGCCAAAGAGTCGTACACGCGCATGGTCGACGCAGTGACCCGCGCCGAGCGCACCATCGCCGACCGCCGCCACACCGTCGCCCTCAAGAACGTCGTCCAAGTCCAAGGGATGGAGTCGCGCATCCTGCCGCGCTTGCGCGGGGTCCTCGCGCGCCTGGCCGGGCACGACCTGGAGCGTGGCCCCATCCTCGCCGCGCGCTCGCACGACGCGATCCAATCGTTCCTCGCCCGTCGCGATGCCGAGGAGCTCTCGCAGATCGGCTGCGCCACGCCCGATCACGTCATCCGGATCAAGCCCACGTCGCTGTTCGTGCGCGATCCCGACTTCCAGGATCTCGACGCGCTCACCAAGCGCTTCGACGCCGAGGTCCGCGCCTACGCCGAGCGCTACGACGCCTACTTCGCCGACATGTGCGCGCAGAAGAACGTGCAGAAGAAGAAGCTCGATCCTTGGCCGCGCGTCATTCTTCTCCCCGGCTTCGGCGCCGTGTTCGTCGGGAGCTCGCTCGAGGTCGCCAACGTCGCGGGCGACGTCTTCGAGCACACGATGAACGTCATGTGCGACGCGGCCGACATCGGCCGCTACGCGCCGGTGTCGATGAGCGATCTCTTCGACGTCGAGTACTGGAGCCTCGAGCAGGCCAAGATCAAGCCGCAGGTGAAAGCGCCGCTCTCGGGCGCGATCGCGCTCGTCACCGGCGCGGCGAGCGGGATCGGCTTCGCCGTCGCAAAGCGCTTCGTCGAGCTCGGCGCCCACGTGTGCCTCGCCGATCGCGACGAGAAGGGCCTCGCGGAGGCCGCCGCTTCGATCGGGAAGCCCTCGCAGGTCACCACGGCCCGCGCCGACGTGACGCTCGAGGGCGAGCTCCGCCTCGCGGTCGCCCAGGCGTGTCGCACGTTCGGCGGCGTCGACATCCTCGTGTCCAACGCCGGGACCGCGCCGCAGGGCCGGCTCGACACGGACGCCGGGGCCGAGGCGCTGCGCACGTCGATCGAGGTCAACCTGCTCTCGCACAACCACGCCGCGCGCGCCGCGACCGACGTCATGCTCGCGCAAGGGCGCGGTGGGTCGCTGCTCTTCAACGTGAGCAAGAGCTCGTTCAACCAAGGCAAAGGCTTCGGTCCGTACGCGGTCGCGAAGACGGGGCTCCTGTCGCTCATGCGCCAGTACGCGGTCGATCTCGGACCGAGCGCGGTGCGGTCGAACGCGGTGAACGCCGATCGCATCCGCACGCGGCTGTTCGGCGACGGCGTGGCCGAGCAACGCGCCAAGGCGCGCGGCGTCACGGTCGACGACTACTTCAAGGACAACCTCCTCTCGCGCGAGGTGACCGCGCTCGACGTCGCCAGCGCGTTCGCCTACCTGGCGACGGCGCCCGCGACCACGGGCTGCGTGGTCACGGTGGACGGCGGCAACGCGGCGGCGTTCCCGCGCTGAGGCCCCGGAAAACGCCCTCGTCTCGCGAGCGTTCGCGAGCCCGGGTGGCGAAGCCTGGATCGCCCGGTCCATCGGGACCCCAGCCGAGCTCGGTCGGCGCCGGGCCGTGACGCTGAAATTTTCCAGTGTTACGGCCGCTCGCCTCGTGGCACGACGGTTGCTCAGGGAGCGCCGTAACGATGTTACGACAAAGCTCCCTCCTCCTCCTCGCCTTCACCGTCGTCGGTTGCGGCAGCGCGGCCTCCACCGGGCAGCCGTTCGACGAAGACCCACTCCCGGACGCCGCCGCGACCACGACTCGCGACGCCGCACCGCCTCCGAAGACCGACGCCTCCGCGCCCGTCGTCGTCGACGCCGGCCCACCAACGCCGAAGGCCTCCGGCTCCTTCCACGCGATCACCTACAACGTCGCGGGCTTGCCGGAAGGGCTCTCCGCGTCGCACCCGGCGACGAACATGCCGCTGATCAGCCCGAAGCTGAACCCGTTCGAGCTCGTCTTCACCCAGGAGGACTTCGCTTACCACGGCGACCTCGTGGGTCAGGCCACGCACGCCTCGAAGACAACGCACAAGTCGGCGAGCCTGAACCTCGGCGACGGCGTCACGATGATGAGTCGCTTCGCGTTCGGCCCCGACACCCACGTCGCGTGGAAGGACTGCAACGGCTACATCGACGCGAAGAACGACTGCCTCACGCCGAAGGGCTGGGTCGTCGCGACGATGACGCTGACGACGGGCGTCCAGGTCGACGTCTACGACCTGCACGCCGACGCCGGCCGCGACAGCGGCGACGCGAAGGCGCGCCAGAAGCAGATGGACCAGCTCGTCCAGTACATCACCCAGCACTCGGCCGGGAAGGCGCTGCTCGTCGCGGGCGACACGAACATGAAGGACACCGACGAGACGCAGCTCACCACGCTCATGACCGGAGCGAACCTCACCGACGCCTGTCGGAAGCTGAAGTGCCCGGATCCCTACCGCTACGACCGCATCCTCTACCGCGACGGGAGCGGGATCGTCTTCACGCCGACGCAGTGGAAGGTCGACATGACCTTCGTCGACTCGAACGGCAAGCAACTCAGCGATCACGAGCCGGTGACGGTGGACTTCGACTGGGTCCAGCCCTGACCGCTCGTCCGTTTTAGACCGTTTCAGGTGAGTCCCCGCTGGTCCTGCGTCACCGTTCTCCGCGGAGGCCAGGATGGTTCGCACGATCGCCGCTTCGCTCGCTTCGCTCACCGTCACCGTCGCGTTTGCCCTCACCGCGTGCTCGGCCGCTCCGTCGAAGTTCTCGACTGGCACGGACGCCGGGCCGACCCCGTCCGACGACGACGCCAGTGTCGTCTTCCCCGACGCCGGCCCGCCCGGCGCGAAGTACGCGTGCTCGGACGATCTGCACCAGGTCCTCGACGCCAACGGCGTCGTGGTGAAGACGTGCGGTCCGAACGAGGGATGCAAACCCGACGGCACCTGCGTCGCCGCCTGCGACTCCGCGAGCGCGAACAAGAGCACGCTCGGCTGCGACTACTGGAACTACAGCCCCGACATCATCAAGGAGGCGCGCGGTGCCTGCTTCGCCGCCGTCGTCGCGAACACGTGGTCCGCGCCGATCACGCTCGGCGTGGAGTACGCCGGGCAGAAGCTCGATCCCACCGCGTTCGCGCGCATCCCGTCGGGGAGCGGGCAGAAGCTCACCTACGCGCCGCTCCCCAACGGCGAGCTCGCACCGGGACAGGTCGCGATCCTGTTTCTCGCGCACTGGCAGGATCCCGGCAACGTCATGGCCGACGTCCCCTGCCCCGTCACCGCCGCCGTCGAAGGAAAGGACGCCGCCATCCACGGCACCGGCATCGGCAAGGCGTTCCACCTCACGACGAGCGCCCCCGCCGTCGCGTACGACGTCTTCCCCTACGGCGGAGGCAACGCCGCCGCCACCAGCGCCACGCTCCTCCTCCCCGTCAGCGCGTGGGACGTGAACTACCTCGCGATGAACGCGTACCCGACGACGACGCAGGGCCAACAGACGGGCGCGCTCCCTTCGCTCGGCATCGTCGCGCAGGAGAACGGCACCGTCGTGACGATCAAGCCGAACGCGGCGATCGGCGCGGGGACCGGCGTGAGCGCGGCGAGCGCCGGCGTCCCGGTGAAGTACGCGCTCGAGCGCGGACAGGTGCTGCAGATCACGCAGGGCGCGGAGCTCAGTGGGAGCCCCATTCAGGCGAACAAGCCCGTGGCGCTCTTCGCGGGCTCGTCCGCGCTCAACGTGGAGAGCGCGACGTGCTGCGCCGACTCCGCCCACCAGCAAGTGCCGCCCGTCTCCGCGCTCGGAAGCGAATACGTCGGGGCGCGCTACCGAGATCGCAACGAAGGCGTCCCCGAGACGGTCCCCTACCGGATCATGGGCCTCGTCGACGGCACCAAGCTCACGTGGTCTCCGGCCCCGCCGCCCAACGCGCCGACGACGCTCGCGAGCGGGCAAGTCGTCGAGCTCGCCTCGGAGAGCGCGTTCACGGTCGCGTCCCAGGACGACGCGCACCCGTTCTACCTCGCGTCGTACATGACCGGGTGCATGACCTATGGATCGGTCACCGACTGCCGCGGCGACGCGGAGTTCGTCAACGTGGTCCCCGCGAAGCAGTTCATGCGGTCGTACGTGTTCTTCACCGATCCGACGTACCCGGAGACGAACCTCGTGGTCGTGCGCAAGAAGGGAGATGGCGACGTCACGCTCGATTGCGTCGGCGTCCTCGAAGGCTGGCAGCCGGCGGGCGCGAGCTGGGAGTACACGCGCGTCGATCTCGTGCGCCACGACTTCGCACCGCAAGGGAAGTGCGACAACGGTCGCCACGAGATGAGCTCGAAGACGCCGTTCGGCGTCACGGTCTGGGGTTGGGGCAGCGCCGAGACGAAAGGTGTATTCCGCATCCCTCAAGCGCCGGGCTTCTACACGCAAGCGGTGAGCTACGCGTACCCGGCGGGGATGTCGGTGAAGCCGATCAACGCCGTCGTCGTCCCGGCCGGGCCGAACTGAGGAGCGCCTTCATGCAGACCCAGCGAACGCTCTTCTTCTTCGCGCTCCTCACGGCGACCGCGGCGTGCGCGGCGAGCACCGAGACCGGTCCCGTCGACGACGGAACGGCGAACGATGGCGGCTCCACGCCGACCCTCGACGCCGGAACGACGCGCGACGCAAGCCCGCCCCCCAGCTCGGACGGACAGGTCCCGCCGCCGCCCGGCAGCGATGCGGCACCGCCTTCGGGAACACCGTCGCTCGTCATGGTCTCCGGCAACGGCGCGACGATCCCGGCGCAATGGCAAGGCGGCGATCCGCTCCGCGTGCGAGCGCTCAGCGGCGCGAGCCCCGTCGCCTCTGCGGCGGTGACGTTCACGCTCACCCAAGGGACCTCCGTCCACGTGCAGGCACCGAACGGCGTCGTCACGACGGACGGCGACGGAATCGCCGCGGTCACGCTCAACGCGTTCGGCATCCAACCGTGGCTCGGCTGGGACGCGAACGTCGTGACCGCGTCGTGGAACGGAAGGAAGGTCGACTTCGCGGTGATCGTGACGGCGGTGCCTCAGTCGTCGGCACCGCTGCCGCCCCTCGTGCAGTACACGACGCCGCAGGGCACCCACGATCTGGGGACCGCCAAAGCCGGCGCGATCCTCCCCGGCGCGATCGTGGCGCTCGGCGTGCTGCAACAGGGACCGTCCCAGGGTCAGGCGCTCCCCGGTTGGGGCTTTCGCCTCACCGACGCGAACGACCCGCTCGCGTCGTCACCCGTCGCGTGCGTCGGGGGAACCGTGCTCGCCGACGTCAAGGGAACCATCCGCTGCGACGTGAAGGTGCCCTCGGCACCGGGCTCCTACGTCTTCGGCCTCATGGCGGCAGGTCAGACGAAGTGGACCGACGGCCACCTCGTGGTCGAGTGAAGCTCAGCGCTTCGAGAGGAGACGCTTCCCGATTTCGCGAGCGAGCGCCAACGCGCTCTCGACTTCGCTCGCGCGGTTCGGCGAGGCCGGCGCGATCTGACCGAGCTGCAGCTGCGACGCGAGCCCGTGCACCGTCGCGTGGAGGAGCCGCGCATCCGTGCGACTCACGTGCGGCGCCGCGCGGGTGAGGAGCGCCATGTACGCCTTCCACGCCGTGTACGCCGGCAGGTGCCCCTTCTCCTTCAGGTGCGCCTTCACCGAGTCCTTGTTGAGCGGTCGCTCGGCGAGGAGCCAATACACCTCGGGGTACTCGATCGCGAACCGCATGAACCCGACCGGGATCTCGAACGGATCCGACGAATCGTCGTACGCCTTCGTGATCGCCACCACGAGCCGCTCCCAGCCCTTCGAAGAGGCCGCGAGGAGGAACCCGTCGAACGATCCCCAGTGGTGGTAGATGTACCCCGTCGTCTGGCCGAGGAGCTCCGCAACCCGACGCGCCGTCAGCGTGTCCCGCGTCAGCGCCTTTCGCGACAACGCGCGGATGATCTTTTCGGTCGGTTCCAGAGCCACGCGGCGAAGGTAGTGGACTCCCCGAGCGACGACAAGCGCATCACTTTCGCAGCCGGTGGACCGCCCCATCGGTCCGGGTGACCCAGTAGATCCACTCGCTCCGCACGACGAGGCTGCCCGGCTCGAGCTGCGCCGTCGCCAGGGTCACCACGTCGCCACCGGCCTTGGGAACGCGGGCGATCCGCCCCGTCGCCTCGGCGAAGTACACGTTGGTCTCGTCGATCGCGAGCGCGACGACCTCGTCGGTCGCAGCCAGCTTCTCGCGCACGCCACCCTCCTTCGGCCCGCGCGCCACGTAGTTCTGCACCTTCACGTTCGCCGAGCCCGACGCAGGAAGTGCGGTCCCCCAATAGAGGCTCGCATCGTCCACGGCGAGCGTCTGCACCGCGAGCTCGGTCAGAAAGAGCTTCTGCACGTTCACCCCGGTCCGCTTCACGCGCGCGATGGTCCCGGTTCCGACCTCGGTGAAGTACGCGTAGCTCCCGTCGAGCGCGAGCGCGCTCGTCCCGGCGAGGTTCGTCACGTGCCACGTGATCTGCTGCCCGTAGTCGGGACAACCCTCGGCCGGGCACTCGAGCAGATCCGCGTCGCCCTTCCCCTTCGAGCTCTCCGCCGTCGTCGCGAAGAAGCGCGCGCCATCGGTCGCGATCGCCGTCACGGACGACACCATCGTCGGCCAGACCATCGGCTTCTTCTCCGTACCGTCCAAGCTGATGCGGAAGGGCACGTAGTTCGCGGCGGTCCCATTCGTGTACACGGTGCCCGCGCTCACGACGTAGATCGCGTCGGTCGTCACCGTCGGAAAGCGCGGCTGCAAGAGCCCGCTCGCGAGCACCTGCGGACCGCCTTCGCCGCATCCGTCGATCGGGCACTTCGCGATCCGACCATCGTGGTTCCCCGTCTTCGGATCGAGCGGCCCTTCGACCGTGATGTACAGCGTATCGTCCGTCACCGTCACGCCGGTCAGGCCCGCCTGGCCCGAGGCGACGACGGCCTCGCCGCAGACGCCTGCGTTGCAGGCGCCGCCGCCGCACGAACGGCCGCAGACGCCGCAGTTTTCGCCGTCGGACGCGAGATCGGCTCCACCGCACGCCGGCGGAGGCGGCGCGCTCCCCGCGTCCACCGAACAGCCCGCGAGCGCCGCCACCGCGAGCGCCACCAACCCCACGAAGCCCACGTTCGAGCGTCCCCTTCGAAACATGGGACAAGAGACGATGGGTGCGCCGGGCTTATTCACGCCCGCGCGGGCGGAGCCGTCAGAAGCGAACGGTGAGCTCGAGCCGCGCGCCTTCGAACGCCGGGAAGACGCGGCACACGCCGCTCACGCAACGCAGGCCGCCGCGCTGCTGCCCCGCGAACACGCGGATGTTCGAGTCCTTCGTGAAGCGATAGAGAATCCCGCCGTTGATGTAGAGCGACGAGTAGCCGAGGCGCGACGTGTACTCGATGCCCTGGCTGAACACCCACTTCGGCGCGATCTTGATCGCGGTGTAGTTCTCGCCCTCGGCCCACGGGACCGGCCGCTCCGCGAGCGGACCGCTCCCGTCCGGATCGCGGATGTTGTCGGTCTCGTAGTAGCGCACGCGGTGGCGCCCGATCAGCTCGAAGGACACCTGCTTCCCGAGGTACTTCGAGAACGTGTAGGTGAACTCGCCCTGATGGTAGTAGGGCTCGCCGGTGCCCTTCGTGTCCGAGCGCACGCCGATCGTCGAGTAGAGGTAGCTCTTCGCGCCATCGAACTCGTACTGGATGCCGCCGAGCCCGTCCCACACGTCGTTGGAGATCTCGTCGGGGTTCGTCTTCCCGTTCCCGCCGATCTGGCTCCCCGCCGTGTTGCACTGGCCGGCGATGAGCTCCGTCTTCGTGTGCGAGTAGATCCCCTGGAAGTACGTGAGCAAACGCTTCGACATGCGGATGTCGGTGCGCAAGCGCCCGCCGTCCACGCACGCGTTGAAGTTGCCGAACTGGCTGTCCTGCGTGATGACCTCGGTCGTCGGCGGCTGCGAGTACGCGATCGGCTCGAACGCCGAGACGCGCGTCGTGTCGATCGCCGCTTGGACCGGGTAGAAGTTGCGGTAGCTGCGGACCTCGAGCGTGTTCGTGACCGGGCCGTAGTTGCCCGAGTAGCTCGCGTAGAACGCGCTGCCCGTGTCGTTCTGCGAAGCGTCGGGGTAGGAGCGCTGCTGAATCACGCCCGCGATGTAGAGCGAGCCGAACTTTCCCATCTTGGGAAACTCGATCGACTGCGAGAGGTTCGTCACGTAGCGCGCGGCGCGGTTGAAGCCGTTGCGCCCGTCGAGCCAGCTCGTCGTGTCTTCGTCGTTGCAGTGGCCGATGTCGAAGAACGACAGCGCGTCCGATTGGACCGTGCCGTTGGACGTGTTGTAGGCGTACGGGGCGCAACGCGTGAAGTTGGCGATCGCCGTCGTGAGCACGACGGGCGTCCCACGGCCGCCCTGAATCTCGGCGCCGAGGACGTGATCGGACCCGAGCACGGGCTGGGGAGAGCGCGAGTCGATCCCGATCTGACGGGGAAGGAAGAGCGCGTAGCCGGTCGCTTCGTCGACGCGCGACGGGTTCGCGATGCCGCCGACGACGGTGAACGCGAACGGCCCCTTCGTGATCGCGATCTTCGCGCCGCGGATCGTGTTGTCGATGCCGAGGTCGTCGAGCTTGCGCATCGAGAGCACGAGCCCGCGTGTAAACTGCACGTAAGCGTCGCCCAGGGTGATCTCGACGCCGGGCGCGTTGTAGGTGACGAAGAGCTTGGCGGGGTAGATGGAGTCGCGGTAGCGCGCCGAGTCGTCGCGCGTGAGGCCGGGCGACTTGGGCACCTCCGAGTCGGGCTGGTCGATCGGCCGGTTCCAGTAGAGCGCCGAGTCGAGGCGCATGCCGACCGTGATGCGATCCCAGATCAGCGACGCGTTGAGGCGGTTGATCCACTGCCCCCAACCGAAGTCCTGCGGCTTGCTCTCCTCGCGCGCGAGGAAGCGCTGCGAGATGATCGTGACCTCGGTCACGTCGAGCCGGAGCGGCTTCTTGAAGAGCTTGGGCAGATCCAGCGCGTGCGCGTTCGATGCGGTCGCGAGCACCGCAAGCATGGACGCCAACGAGATGGGTCGCAGGAGCCGCCGAAGCACGGCTCCCTTGTACTACTTCGCGATGGGTGCCGTCGACGCCGGCGGAGGCGCTGCCGAGCCGCTCGCGGCGGGGGTCGTTGCCGGGGTGGTCGCCGTGGCCGTGGCCGCCGGCGTCGCCGGAGCCGCGAGCACCTTGTCCACGTCCTTCTCGACGTAGGCCTCGTCGCCGGGGTTGTAGCCCTCGCGCACGGCGGCGATGTGGCCCGACTTGTCGATCAGGACGGAGAGGGGCGCACTCTTGCGCGGGTTGTAGGTGGCCGCGATCCGGGAGTCCTCGTCCAGGAGGATCGGGAACGTCAGGTTGTTGCGGGAGCCGAAGCTCTTCACGTCCGGAAGCGACTCCGGCCCGTCCATCGAGACCGCGACGACCAAGAAGCCCTGCGACTTCTTTGCATCATACATGCGCTGGAGGTGCGGCATCTCCGCGACGCACGGCTGGCACCAGGTGGCCCAGAAGTCGATGAGGATCGCCTCCTTGCCGAGGTGGTCGGAGAGGCGGAACGTGTTCCCGTTCGCATCGCGCGTGGTGAAGTCGGACGCGGCAGCGCCGGCCTTGGAGTCACCGACGTCTCCGCCGTTCTTCGCGTCCTCGCAGCCGAGGGTTGCGGTGAGAGCGGAGAGCACGAGGACGGCGGCGAGCGACGAGGGGGTTCGCATGATGACGACGAAGCCTACCCTCGAAACGCGCGCCGCGCCGGAAGTTCTGGGGCGCGTCCCTCTTCACGTGCCCGTGCCCGTGCCCGAGCGCGGGAGAGAGAGGACGAAACTTTCGGTGCGGCTGGCCGATAGGACGTGATGCAACTCGATCACGAACGGCTCGATGTCTATCACCTGGCGCTGGATTTCCTGGTCTTCGCGAACGGAATCATCGAGGCGTTGCCCCGTGGACGGAGCCACCTATCCGACCAGTTCACGCGCGCGTCGACATCGATCGTACTCAACCTGGCCGAAGGCGCTGGCAAGTTCTCGAAGGGCGACAAGCGTCGCTACTACCTGACGGCTCGCGGATCGGCGACGGAATCGGCAGCTCTGCTCGACGTCTGCTCACGGCTCGCGCTCCTCGACGACGCCAAGCACGAGGAGGGCAAGGCCATGCTCGTACGCATCGTGTCCATGCTCATCAAGCTGGCTCGGGCCTTTGAAGAGAGCGGCTCAGATTCGTAGCGATGGCGGGCGCGCTGGATCGCCACGACCGCCGCGTAGTCTCGAAGCGTCTTCTCGTAGCGCGTCGCGAAGCGACCGAGCCTGCTCGAGCGGATTCCATGAGTGCAGAGCCGAGCTGCCAGCGGCGTCGTTCGGGCACGGGCACGGGCACGGGCACGGGCACGAAAAAGAGCGACAAAACGCAGCGAGCGCGCCCCAATGTCGGGCGCGCTCGCTTTTTTCTCCGGAAGCTCGAGTCAGCTCAGGGCTTCGGCTGAATCGTCTTCACGAGGTTCAGGTACTTGTCGAGGAACCCGCCGAAGTCCGTCGGGGCGCCGGTGCCGGCGTAGAGGATCTCCATCGAACGCGCGTCGATGACGGCGTTGAACGGGATCGCCGCGCGGTCGAAGAACGCGCCGAGGTTCGTCTGGTTCGGATCCAGCATCGTCGTGAAGTTGTTCGTGTGGTCGCCGATCCACGCGTTGAGGTCGTTGAGCGTCGCCGGCTCGTAGTTGAGACCCTCGGTGATCGCCTGGACGAAGACGACCTTCTGCGGGCCGTACTGCGCCGCGATGCCGCCGGCGATCTCGTCCGTCTCCTGGTTGCAGGGGCCGCACCAGCGGGCTGCGACGTTCAGGATGATGATCGAGTACTTCTCCGACTTCGGATCGAAGTAGTCGGCGAGCTGCACGGTGCCCGTGCCCTTGCCGGTGTCGACCTTGGCCGCGGATGCATCCGTGCCGTAGCCGATGAACTTGTAGTTCTGGATGCGATTGCCCGCGACGCTGCCCTTGCGCGCCGTGTAGCCCTGGTCCGCCGTCGGGTAGCAGGTCGTCTTGTCGACCCCCGACTTCGCATCGCAGACGTTGTTGTTGTTGTTGTTGTTGTTCACGACGCCGGGATCCTGCGTGCTCGAGGAGCAACCCGCAGCCGCCGCCGTCAGAGCCAACACCGCACCAGCGAAGAGAATCTTCTTCATGGGAACCTTGCGCCTCCGGAACGTCTTAGGTCCCTAAGGCTACCTCCCACCCAGCCCCCGTCAAGCGTCAGCACGCGGGATTTGCGCTTCGACGCGGCGCGGCGTTCATGCGCTCGGTCCTCATTCCTCCGCCGGTGGAATCGGGCGTCCGGGGTGGAACGGCGTACGGAGTGGAAAGAAAGTCCGGCACCCGAAAACCGCTTGGGCTAGAAATTCCGCATGGCTCGCACCGGGTTCCTTCGCCTAGCTCACGTTGCTTCCACCTTGGCCGCCATCGGCCTGGTCTCCGCCCTCGCCAGCGTCGCGTGCTCGTCGAGCACCGAATGCGATCCGGCGAAGTGCGCTGCAGGCAACAAGTGCCTCCAGGGGTTCACCTCTGCGGACGGCGAGCAGAAGGGCACCGGCGCGACGGTGAGCTGCAAGCTCCCCTGCGGGAAGCAGGAGGACTGTCCGTTCAACTACCACTGCACCGCCGTCGGCGGGACCGAGTCGTACTGCGTCGCGGATCGCCCGCCGGGCGGCAAGGCGTACGCGCAGAAGTCGACGGGGCAGTGGGGCACGTCGTGCGATCCGACGAAGGGCATCGAAGCGAACCCGGCGTGCGACAGCGCGCAGAACTTCTGGTGCTACGCGGCATCGCCGACCGACGGCGCGGCGTTCTGCACGCAGTACCAGTGCGCGGACGACGGCGACTGCAAGGGCGGTTGGTGGTGCGCGACGATCAACAAGTCACCGAACGCCACGACCGCAGCGCGCAGCTTCGGTGAGACCACCAGCGTGTGTCTCCCGCGCACGTGGAACGGCAACCCGAACACCTACTGCGCGCCGTGCAAGGCGGACGTCGATTGTCCCGTCAACAACGGCGTGAAGCAGCACTGCGTCGCCATCGGCGACGGCAGCGAGTCGGTCTGCGCGGCCGAGTGCGGCTCGAAGAGCAACTGCAACCGCGACGCGACCTGCGCCGACTCGGGCGCCGGCTACAACGTCTGCATCCCGCGCGCGGGCACGTGCAAGGGCACGAAGGACTTCTGCTCGCCGTGCCACTCGGACAAGGACTGCAAGGACGGCTTCTGCATGGGCCCCGCCGACGGCGATCCCATCGCGACGTCCTACTCGACGGAGCGCTTCTGCACGTCGAAGTCGTCGTCGGCGTGCACCGCCACGAGCGGCATCCTGATCCAGGGCACGGGTTGCCCGTCCGCCCCGGCCGGCACCGCCGGTTGCATCGCGAGCCAGGTCGGCAGCAAGCCGGCGAACGGGCAGCTCGGCGACCAGTGCGTCGGGCTCTGGTCGTTCGGCGGCTCGAACGTCGTCGGTTGCTGGAGCAGCCAGAAGTGAGCGCGAGCCGCGCTGCGGCTCAGCTTCGCTTCTGATCGACGAGCGCGCGCCACATCGAGCGATCGTCGGCCATCGCCAAGAGCATCCAGATCGCCGCCGTGGCCAGGAACAGGCCACGGAGCGGCACGTCCACCATCCCGCGCGCGAGGATCGCGAGCGCGATCGCCGCGGACATCGATGCGCTCTGCCAGACCGCGATGACGGCGGCGAGCGCGAGCAGCGGAGCGCTGACGCCGAAGTAGACGCTCAAGGTGGAGAGCCCGAACGGCTCGGGCGGCGGCAGCCAACCGAGCGAGCCCCAAAGCGCCATCTTCCACTGCGGCGCATCCTCGGAGCGGCCCTGCCCGGCGCTCCAGACGAGGAAGAACGCGATCGCGAGCGCGGCGGGCGTCGCGATCTGACCGACCCAACGCCCACGCATGCCGACCCAGACCACCGTGGCCGCCTGCGCGAAGCCTTCGAACACGACCGACGCGGTCGCGAAGCCGCGCGCGACCGAGTAGGTCGACGGCTCCGTGGCGCCGGCGACGGCGACGCGCCACGCGATCAGGCGCAGCACGGCGGACACGACGAGCAGGAGCAACACCATGCCGCCGGCGCGCGTGTGGCTCGCGCGGAGCGCCATCGCCCCTGCGACGGCGCCGACGAGCCCGACCGCGAGGGCCAAGAGCACGGACACCAGGTTCGCCATCTGGAAGAAGAACGCGAGCGCGGCGACGACGACCGCAGCGGCGCTCCCGAACATGACTGCCGCCTTGGCCGGGTACGCGATCTTGGTGTCGACGAGGAGCTCGTACACACCGAGCACCATGAGCCCGATCAGAAGAAGCGCGGCGGCGTTCGAGAACGTGGCGGCGAACGTCTGCCAGAACGAGACGACCTTGTCCGACGCGACGCCGCGCACGCCCGGGGCGATGATCGCCCCGAGCACGACCGCGAGCGACGACACGACCGTGCACGCGCGGAGCAGCCAGGCGCTACGCAACACGGGCGTCGCCATGCGGGCGTAGGAATCCGGCGACCGGGAGTCCGGCGGGGAATCGGTCGTCATCAGAATCCGACGGTCAGCTCCACGATCGCTTCTTGCCTCGCGCGATCGGTCCCCGTGGCGGCGAGGGCACCGGTCGCGTGGAAGAGCGTACTCGCTTTGACGCGGTGTCTCCACACGTAGAGGTTGGCCACCGCCCAGAGACCGCGGAGCTCGCTCGTCGCCGTGCCCGCGCCGGTCGACCAGAGATCACCGCGCAGCCCCAGCTCGAAGCCCTGGAACGGGTGCGGGAAGCGATACGCGAGGTCGGCGACGAGCGCGCGCTGCGGGGCGCTGACCGTGCCGGCGTCGTTCTGGGATCGTCCGAGGACGCCCTCGACCGCGGCGTACAAGCCGCGCCAGCTGAACGCGACGCCGAGGCTCCCTGCCTGCGACGAGCCGTCGGGCCCGACGCGCCCGAGCCCACCGAGCGAGAACGCGAGGCGCGGATCGCGCTGCTCGAAGTCCCCCGCGAAGAAGGCGCCCTCGGCCGGAGGCGCGCCCCACGGCGTGACCTCGACGCGGCCGCCGAAGAGGAAGCTCTCGGTCGACTCGGGCGCGAGCAACCCGCCCGACCATGCGCCGGCGGAGAAGCTCAGGAGGCCGTAGTCCTCGTGCATCTCGAGCCCGACGCGGCGATCGGGGAGGATGGACGTCGTTCCGGTCGGCGCGAACCCGTAGCGGTCCGCCCGCCACGCGGTCGGTGCCTCGAGGAAGACTTGGCGCGTCTCGTCCACCATCGTGTGCCGTGTGAATGGGACGCGCATGAACCCCGCGCGGATCTGAAATAGGCGCAAGTCGACGTTCGCCCAGGCGAGGAAGATGGGGGTCTTGTTCGCCGCGGGCATGAGCCCGTCCCAGAGGTCGGCGCTGACGTGGGCCGAGATCTGCTCGATGACGGTCGCGTCGAGCCCGAGCCGCGCGCGGCGGAGGACGAAGCCGCGGGCCTCGGTGAGATCGCCGTGGCCGACCGAGAAGCCGGTGGGGTCCTCGAACGGGACGCCGACGCGCATCTGGAGCGCGCCGCGCGGCGAGATCTTCAGCACCGACTCGGAGGACGTCGGGGTGATCTCGATCGCGGCTTCGTCGTCGTGGATGTGGCCGAGCCCGGTGGGACCGCCGTCGGTGTCGGCGGCGAAGGCCGCGCGAGCGAAGAAGACGAGCCCGACCGCGATCGGGACGGAGAAGCGCATGACGGAGCGATGTAGCACCCCCCGCGGCGGTTTCGTCTCCGCTCAGCCCGCCTTCGGGTTGGTTCGCGCCGGGAGCAGGAACAGGCCCTCGCGCGTGTCACCCGCCGGGGGCGGCCCCTTCTCTTGCGGGCCCCCGGGCGAACCGGGCTTCGGGTTCGGGTCCACCGGCGGCGAGCCGGGCGGGTTGTTCAGCATGAACGGGCGCGCGTTCATCGTGGAGCACGCGTACACCTCGTCGCGGTGGAACTCCCAGTGGAGGTACACCGCGCCGTCCGTCGAGACGATGGCGTTCGGCGCCGGACCGAAGGGCGACGCGCGCTGCACGGAGTCGAGCGCGGCGATGTCGAACGCGGTCACGCCGCTCGTCTTCACGATGCCCATCTTGGTGATGTGCCCGTCGCGAGTGAGCACGATCTCGAGCCGCGTGACCAACTTGGGATCGTTGAGCGGGTTCGTCGCCGGAAGACCATCGAGCGAGGCCAGGAACGAGTCCGCGAAGATCGGGTGGATGCGGTTGTGCATCCCATTCAGGTACGAGGCGAACGGGACGGCCGCGGTGTTGAGCGCGGTCTGGTTGCCCGGCTTCACGCTCGAGACGTAGTTCTCGATCGCCGGGCGCCACTTGTCGAAGCTCGACGACGTCCACGACCCGCGGTGCTCGGAGAGCCGGCGCTCGCCGTCGCCCTCGCGGTCCTTGCGGAGCTGATCGCGACCGATGACCGCGATGACGCCCTTGTTGTCGAGGTTGATGTTCACCTGCCCCGGACCGGGGTTTCCGCCGAGGCCGTAGGGCCGAACGGTGCCGGGCGGCGGAGGCTGCAGCGTGCGCGAGGTCGAGCCCGGCCCAGTGTCCTGGTTGTTCCCCGTGCCGGGCGCGCGCGCGATGCTGAAGGTCCACCCGCCGTTCGGCGAGTCGACGACGTTCGGCGACGGCGGCGCGGCGTTGCCGGGAGCGAGCTCGGGCGGAACCGGCGCCTGCGCGCCGCTCGCGACCTTGCCGTCCCCACCGCTCTGCGCTTGCGCGGGCGGTGCGGTCGGACCTTGGACCGCCGACGCGGCCATCGGCTTGTCCTGCGGCTCGTTGTGGAGCACGTCGAACTCGGTGCCCTTCTCGCCGGGGGCCTTGTTGGCTGCGCCCTTGTGCTCGTCGGAGTCCGCGATGCGGTGCTGATCGCTGTCGCCCGGATCCTTGGTGGCGTTCTGGTGATCGCCGGCGGGCTTCGGGTTGGGATCGTCCTGATCGTGCGAGGTGATGGTCGCGACCGTCTCTTCGTCGGTCTGGTTCGCGTCGTCGGCGATGAAGTGCGCGTTCGGGTTGTCCGCCTGGTTCGCCTTCACGTGCTGGCGAACGGCGATGCGCTGATCCTTCGGCTGCGGCGGGGGCGGCGTGGCCACGGCCTGACTCGCCTCGGGTTTGGCGACGGCGACCTTCGGCTCGTCCTTCTTGGGGTCCGGCTGCTTCGGCGGGTCCTTCTTGGGGTCCGGCTGCTTCGGCTCGTCCTTCTTGGCGATGGGCGCGGCCGTCGGCTGCGGGGGCGGAGGCGGCGCAGCGGTCTCGACCGGCGGCGCGGACGTGCCATCGGTCGTGACGTCGATCTCCATCGGCGCCTGCTTCCGATCGATCTTGCTGCCGATCGACTCCGTGAAGGTCAGGAGCGCTTTGTCGTCGTCGTGCTTGAGCGCGACCTCGTAGCCAGCGACGCCCGCACCCAGGTGGACCCAGGCGGCGACGTTGATCCAGAAGAAGGCCAAAAGGCCAATCGGGATCGTGGCTTTCGACGAATCACGCATCCGACCTGCATACTCTAAGGAGGAGGCGCCCCGAACGCCAGCCAGGGGGGACAGCGGGCGTTCGGCCGAGCCCCGACGATCGCTCAACTATCGAGAAATCCTCACATTTCGGATCTGGTTCGCTTGAGCTCCGGTACCCCCGCCGCGGAGCGAAAGCCCGAGCCGTGCGTCGGGATCGACCGAGGGGCAGTCCCGACGGCTCGCCCCCGCGCTCGCGCTCACCTCGCCCCCGCGGCGCGTCACGTGCACCGTGATGGGGCCGGTCCCGGGGAGGATGCACTCCGTGTCGGGCCCATCGTCGGACTGGAGGAGGAGGCGCAGCGCTTCTCCGGCGCGCAGATCGACGTCGAGGGTGAAGTCGTGGAAGCGCAGATCGGCGACGGTCACGGTGGCGTCTCGCGGGAGCGCGAGGCCCCCGTCGCTCGTGAAGGTCATCCCGCTCGTGAACGGGGCGCGATCGGGGACGAGCCCCTCGAGGCCGCCGAGGGCATAGGGGAGCGGGTCGCTCGTGTAGTCGGTCCGGACCGAGAAGCGCCGGCCGACGGTGAAGCCGGCCGGCTCGAGCCAGAAGAGGAGCCCGCGGTCGGCGGTGATCATGGGTTGTCCCACATTGGGACCGCTGGAGCCGAGCGGGTCGACCTCGGCGACGAACTCCTCGGACCAGGGGTCCCACCGGCGGAAGGTCTTGCCCGTCCAGAGCACCGGGCGCCCGAGCGCGGCGGAGAGTAGGCGAACGTCGCCGAGCGGGAGGCCGGTCGACCGCGGGTCGATCTGCACGCGCGCGGGCGTCACGGTGCGGTCGGCGGAGACGACCCAGGTGTTGACCAGCTTCTCGGGGTTCTGCTCGAGGTCCTCGGGGGCGATGACGCAGACGGCACCGCCGCCGGCGGCGGCGCAGTCCATCCGCGTGCGGGCGGGGAGCGTCGCCGTCGCCTTGACGACGCTCGCGTCGGCCGAGAGGAACTCGACCACGGGGGACGGTTGGTTGCTCCCGTCGAACCCGCCCGCGACCATGATCTCGCCCGAGGCCAGGCGTACCACGATGGGACGACGGCGCGCCTCGAGCTGCGGAAGGCCTTCGCGCGTGGCCTGGCCGAGCGAGAGATCGAGGCGCTCGGGCTGGCGAAGCACGCCCGACTCGCCCTCGCCACCGACGAGCAGGACGTCCCCGTTCTTCATCCGGACCGAGCCGTGCTCGGACCGCGCGAGCGAGAGCTGGATGATCGCGTTGCGATCGAACTTGCCGGTGAGCCCGTCGAAGACCTCGGCCGACTTCATCGGCTTGCCGTCGTCGATGCTGACGCCGCCGCTGACGACGACGCCGTTGCCGAACACGTCGGCCCGGGCCTTCGTGCGACCGTTGAGGAGCCCGAGCGGCACCTGCGTGATCACGCCGCGCGCGAGGTCGACGAGGAAGCTCGGCGGCACGGCGTTCGTCGGGGTGATGCCGGCCGTGACGAGGACGCGCCCGTCATCGAGGACCGCGAGCGAGCGCTCGCTCGCGTCGCCGACGGAGCCCGTGAGCGCGCACGTCGCGCCGCTCGGCCAGAGGAGCAGATCCACGTCCCCGGTGGGCGCGACGCGGGTGGCGCCGAGGTAGCGGTCGCCGGAGCCGATGTCCGAGGCATCGAGGACGAGCGCGCGCGACTCTTGCGGGATCTCCGCGAGCGGGGCGCCCGGATCGAGGAAGAGCTTCGACTGGGCGGGGTTCTGCGCCGTCGGCTGGAAGTCCCCCCAGCCGTAGTAGACGCCGTAGAGTCGGCCGGTCGGTGCGCACGCCTTCGGGACGTGGACGTTCACGGTCCGCGTGACGACGTTGGGGTCCTTCTCGCAGGCGGCCGCCGCGAGGAGGAAGCCGCAGCAGGCGGCGACGCCGACGGCACGGGCCACCCCATGCCGCGTCCATCGCGAGCGCCGGGGCTGGGTGCCGAAGGTCATCGGGGCGATCATACATGAGGAGAAGGGGTGCCCCCACTCCGTCGGCTTCGAGGCACGCCCCGGTCATGCTCGGCGACGTGCTCGACTTTCGCTGCGCAGGCGGTGAATCCGTACCAAACTGGGACAGTCACTTCGCAGCAGAAGCTTGCGCGCGACGCCTGCGGAGCTCTTCTGCCTACCACCGATCTTCTCGTCGGGGGCTTCGTCGCAACTCGTAGATCTAGTTCATTCGGGCTCACCCACGCCGGAGTCCCGCCGCAGTCGCCGCCGCCACACGACAGCAGTCGTATCGCGCGGCCAGCCCATCGAACGTCTCCATGAGCTCTATCGTGCGATCGTGGACGGGCTCTCCGATCCACAGCGGCACGCACTCGAGCGTATCCACGATGTCCGTCACTGCCGCCAAGTCGCGACCTTCGAGGCCGAGATTCCTCGCAGCGACCAGCGCCTCATGCAACGCGCGCAACGCGATGTTCGAGTCGGAGACCATTCTCACCCCAATCCGTCGGTCCACGAGAGCCTAGCATCGCGGACGGAGTCGCTCCGCTGAGCGTCCTCGAAAGCGCCGCCGGCTCGACGCACTCGGAGTTCAGACTCGGACCACGATCGAGTTGGCGATCGCGATCGCAGCTGCACCGTAGTCCGGAGATCCTGCAGTTCGAATCGCCGGCGCACCCACCTGAATCTCGAACACGTGGCCGCGGATCTGCATGAACCAGCTCCAGACGAGCGAAACCCCGTCCGTCCAAGAGCAAGCCTGCGCGGGGAGTCCAGCCATCTGCGCCGCCTTCACTTCGGGTTCCCCTCGAGGAACCCGTCGCTGCATCAACGCATGAACGAGCTCAGCCATGTCGCCGTGCCCCACCTCTTGGAGCAGAATCGCATCCACGGGCAACTCGGCACGGGCCGCAGCCAGGAGGCTCGCGGGAGCAAACCACAGCCCCGAGGGAACAGCGCCGCTGACCCATTCGGACGGGAGCAGCACCTCGAACGGTCCCCAGCTCACTCTCGTCGTGTCACCCATGCGCGCCTTTCGAACGAACTTGAAGCCGTTGCTTCCTGCCAGCTCGGGCAATAGCCCTACCTTCAGGTCACGCAGTGGAGATGCCCGACCGACAGAGCTCCTCCGCAGCCTCGAGGTGAACCGCCGCCGCCGTACGGAATGCCGGGAAACGAACAGGTGCCGCACTGTTCGCGATACCAAGGCTCCTCGTAGTCCGGCGCTTCCATCTTCCGGTTTCGCCGGGCGACCCAACGCTCATGGCACGCGGTGGCGTGCTCGGCATCATTCACCACGGAGAGCCGCTTCTGCGCCACTCGAGAGCCTCCTCGACCAACCTGAATCAGTCTTCCACGTTCGAGCACTGCCGGACAGAGTTCGTCGATCGGCCGTGTCCGCGGTGGAAGTGCACACCAGGTGGGGAGCGTTGACTACTTCGCCCCCGGCGCCTTCGTTGGCACGGATTCGGTCGCGTCGACCATCATCCCGTCCTTCAAACCGGCCGACGTGTTCAGGACCACGCGCTCGTCGCCCTGGAGCCCACTCGCGATCGAGACCGCCGTCCCGTCGTCGTCCTCGACCACGACCTTCACGAACTTGATCGTCCCGTCCGGCAGGATCGTGGCGACGCGGGTCCCTCCATCGCCGTTGACGATCGCGTTCGCCGGCACCGTGAAGACCGTGTGCGGCGTCGCGATCGAGAGCTCCGCTCTCACGTACATCCCGGCCAGCAATGCGCCGTCCGCGTTGGGGACTCGAATCTCGACCTTGAGGGTGCGCGAACCTTCGTCCAGCGCGCCCGCGACGTGCGCGACCTCGCCCGCGAAGGTGCGGCCCGCGTACTCGCGGACGGTGATGGCCACCTTCTGGCCCACCTTGATCGCGGTCGCCACCGTCTGCGGCGCCGACACCATCACGCGAACCGGATCCATCCGCGCCACTTTGTAGAGCGGCGTTCCGGTGCCCGCGGTCAGCAGCGCTCCGCGCTCGACGCGACGCTCGACGATGACGCCGTCGAACGGCGCCGTCACGCGCGCGTACGCGGCGAGCTGCTGGAGCCGGCGGACGTTCGCGGCGTACGCGTTCCGCTGCGCCTCCGCGACCTTCACCTTCGCCTCGGCGGACGCGAAATCGGACTTCTTCCGCTCCAGATCCTGCTGCGAGGCGAGGCTCTGCGCGGCGAGCGCCGCGTACCGATCGGCTTCGATCTTGGCGAGGTCACGGGTCGTGTTCGCATCCGCCACGGCCGCATCGCCCTGCGCGAGCTGCGCCTGCGCCTGAAGGAGCTGCTGATCGAGCTCGGGCGTCTCGATCTGCGCGAGCTCCTGCCCTTCCTTCACGTGATCGCCCATGTCCACCGTCCACGCGCGGACGTAGCCGTCGGCGCGCGGGTAGATGGTGGTCTGCTCGAGCGGCTCGATCGTCGCGGGCAGCCCGAGCGCCTTGGTGCTTGCTCCCGCCTTGGGCCGCGCGAAGATCACGTTGTTCGACGACTCGGCCGCCTCGGTCGCGGCCGCGTTCGCCGCGGTCTGCGCGCGGTGCCGCGGGATCCAACCGACCGCGAAGGCAGCCCCGAGGACGAGGACGAGCAGGATCGCGACGACCGCGACCTTGCGCGTCGAGAGCGGCGGCGCCTCGGGGAGCTCGAAGTCGAGCTCCTCGTCGTGCTCGTGCTCGTTCGGGTTCGGCTCGGGCTGCGTCACGCGAGGGCCTCCAATTCGGGGTTCGGCGGCGGTGGGGCCTTGCGCCGCATCATCGAGTAGACCACGGGGACGAAGAAAAGCGTGGCGAAGGTGGCGAAGAGCAGCCCGCCGATGACCGCGCGCGCGAGCGGCGCGTTCTGCTCGCCGCCCTCGCCGAAGCCGAGCGACATCGGGAGCATGCCGACGATCATCGCGAGCGCCGTCATGATGACGGGGCGCAGGCGCGTCATCCCGGCGGCGAGCGCGGCCTGCTTCGCATCGCGCCCGTTCTTTCCCTTCCGCTGATCGTTCGCGAACGTGACGACGAGCACGCTGTTGGACGTCGCGACGCCGACGCACATGATCGCGCCCATCAGCGCGGGCACGCTCAGCGTCGTGTGCGTGGCGTAGAGCGCCCACGCGATGCCGGAGAGCGCACCCGGCAGCGCCATCAGGATGACGAGCGGGTCCAGCCACGACTGGAAGTTCACGACGAGGAGCAGGTAGACGAGCAGGATCGCGAACACGAGCCCGAAGGCGAGCCCGCGGAACGACGTGGTCATGCTCTCGACCTGGCCCTTGGTCTTGATGCTCGAGCCGCGCGGGAGCTTCGCCTCGATCTTCTTCACCTCGCGATCGACGCCGGTCGCGACCGAGCCGAGGTCGACGCCCTCGACGTTGGCGAGCACGTCGTACGTCGGGAGCGCGTTGAAGTGCGTGACGTTCACCGGGCCCTGGATGCGACTCACTTTGGCGACGTTCCCGAGGAGCTGCGGGTCCTTCGTCGGTCCGAGCGAGATCGGCGTGTTCTCGAGCGCCTCGAGCGAGTCCATCCGGTACTGCGGCGTCTGGACCGCGACCGAGTACTGGATGCCGCGCGTGCGATCGAGCCAGAAGCCGGGCGAAGTCTGCGTGCTCGACGAGAGCGACAACAGCATGTCGCTCGAGACGTCGCGCGCGGTGAGCCCGACGTCGCTCGCGATCGATCGATCGACGTCGACGCGGAGCTCGGGCAAGTCGGGGATCTGGTGCAGGTGCACGTCCACCGCGCCCGGGATGTGCGACAGCGCGCTCTGGAGCTCGCGCGCGAGCTCCAGGTTGCGCGGCTGGTTCGGAATCGGACCCGTGATCTGCACGTCGATCGGCGCCGAGATCCCGAAGTTGAGGACCTGCGTCGAGATGTCGGGCGCGAGGAAGAAGAACGTCGTGTCGGGGTACTTCGCGCCGAGCACGTCGCGGAGCTCGCGGATGTAGTCGTCCGTCTTGCGCGGGTGATCCTTCTTCAGCGCGATCAGGATCTCGCCGTCGGCCGACGACACCATCGACGGATCGCCGAGCGAGAGGTTGATGCCGCTCACCGGCACGCCCATGTTGTCGAGCAGGGTCTCGGTGTCCTTCTTCGGGACGACCGTCTGGATCGTCCCTTCGATCTCGGTGAAGCGCTTCTCCGTCTCTTCGATCCGGGTGCCGGGCGGTACGCGCACGTGCAGGCGGATGAGCCCCGCGTCGACCGACGGGAAGAAGTCGCGCCCCACCACCGGGAACAGCGCGAAGGACCCGACGAAGAGCGCCGCGAACGCCCCGAGCGTGAGCACGCGGTGTTGGAGGCAGAGCGCGAGCGCGCGGCCGTACGCGCCGCGCAGGCGCCCGAACGCACGCTCGAACGCAGCGTGGAAGCGCGCGAAGATCCCGCGCCGGCGGTGGGGCTTGAACCCCTCGCGGTGCTCCTTCGCTTCTCCGGCGAGGAGGTAGCGCACCATCGTCGGGACCAGCGTCCGCGACAGGAAGTACGAGGTCAGCATCGCGAAGACGACCGCCAGCGCGAGCGGCAGGAAGAGCGAGCGCGATGCACCGGTGAGGAACGCGACCGGCAGGAAGACGATGCAGATGCAGAGCGTGGACACGAACGCCGGCACCGCGATCTGCTGCGCGCCGTGGAGGATCGCCTGGATGACCGACGGGTGACGCCGGAAGTTGCGGTGGATGTTCTCGATCTCGACGGTCGCGTCGTCGACGAGGATGCCGACGGCGAGCGAAAGCCCACCGAGCGTCATCACGTTCAACGTCATCCCGAGGAACGACAAGAAGATGATGGAGACCAGGATCGAGAGCGGGATCGAGACGACGACGATGAGCGTGCTCCGCCAGCTCCCGAGGAAGAGCAGGATCATGAGCCCGGTCAGGAACGCGGCGAGCACGCCCTCACGCACGACCCCGTCCACGGCGGCGCGCACGAAGAGCGATTGGTCGAAGAGGAGCGACGCACGCAGCTCCTTCGGCACCGTGGCCATGATCCCGGGCATGGCGGATTTCACGCCGCCCGCGACCTCGAGCGTGCTCGCGTTCCCTCCTTTCAGGATCGGGAGGAGCACCGCGCGTCTTCCGTTCACGTGCACGATGTTGGTCTGCGGGGAGAACCCGTCGTGCACGGTGGCGACGTCACGGACGTAGACGGTGGTGCCGTTCGTCGTCCGGATCGGGACGGCGTTGAGCTCGTCGAAGACGTCCGGGCTCGCGTTGCTGAGCACCGGGTACTCGTTCGCCGCGATCTTGATCGTGCCGCTCGGGAGGATCAGGTTCTGCGCGTTGATCGCGGCCGAGACGTCGCGCGCGGACACGTTCCACCCGAACAGACGATTCGTGTCGAGGTCGACGACGATCTGACGTTGGCGCCCGCCGTACGGGTACGGGATCTGGACGCCGTTCACCGTCGTGAGCCCCGCGCGCACGAAGTTCACGCCGTAGTCGAACAGGTACTGCTCGGGCAGCGTGTCGCTGTCGAGCACCATCTGCATGATCGGGACGTTCGACGCGCTGTAGCGGATGATGAGCGGCGGCGTCGCGCCGGGCGGCATCTGGCGGACCGCGGTCTGCGAGACGGCGGTGATCTGGGCGGTCGCCGCTTCGAGCTTCGCGCCCGGCTGGAGGAACACCTTGATGACGCCGACGCCTTGGAGGCTCTGGCTCTCGACGTGCTCGATGTCGTTGACGGTCGTCGTGATGAAACGCTCGAAGTTGCCGATGACCCGGCGCTCCATCTCCTCCGGCGGGAGCCCGTTGTACGTCCACACGACCGAGATGACCGGGATGTCGATCTCGGGGAAGATGTCCGTCGGCATTCGGAGGATCGTCAGCACCCCGAGGAGCAGGATGCCGAACGCCATCACGACGAACGTGTACGGGCGCCGGAGCGCTAGGCGGACGATCCACATCGAACGTTGGCGGGATCTTGCGCCGTTCGGGGAAGGTGTCCAATACAGTGTCCGTCGGCTGTGATACCTTCTGGGTATCATGGAGCTGCGCCACTTCCGGTACTTCGTCGCGCTGGCCGAAGAGCTTCATTTCGGCCGCGCAGCACGTCGGCTTCGCATCGCTCAGCCTCCGTTGAGCCGCCAGATCAAGGATCTCGAGGACGAGCTCGGGGCACCGCTCTTCCAGCGCACGCGGCGAACCGTCACGCTCACGCCGGTCGGACAGGCCTTCCTGCCCCGCGCGCGGGAGGTCCTCGCGACGGTGGACCGCGCGATGCTCGACGTGCACCGCGCCACGCGCGGCGAGCTCGGCTCCCTCTCGCTCGGGTACGTCTCGTCGGTCGCCTACAGCGGGCTCGGGCCGATGCTGCGCGCGTTCCGCGAACGTTTTCCGGACGTGCACGTCCGCGTGCGCCAGCTCCCGCCGACCGAGCAGCTCCGGGCCCTCCGCGCGCGCGAGCTCGACGTCGGGCTCGTGCGCATCCCCTTCGACGACACGGGCCTCCAGACGGCCGTGATCCGGCGCGAGACGCTGGTCGCCGCAATCCCGAGCGGCCACCCGCTCCTCGCGAAGTCCCGCATCGCGATCGGGGAGCTCGCGGGCGAACCGTTCGTCATGTTCCCCCGCTCGGCGAGTCCGCCGTTCCACGACTTCGTCATCGCGCTCTGCCAGTCCGCGGGGTTCAGCCCGCTCGTCGCGTACGAGGCGCCCCACGTCGATCTCCTGAGCCTCGTCTCGGCTGGGTTCGGCGTCTCGCTCGTTCCATCGTCGACCGGAGAGAGCCGACGCGAGGGGCTCGAGGTTCGTCCCATCGTGGGATCACCGCGCGCCGATCTCGTCGCGGTGTGGCGCGCGGACGAGGGGAGCGCGAGCAGCACCGTCCGCGAGTTCGTCGCGATCGCGCGGCGCGCAGCGGCGGCCGGCCTCGCCGAGTGACCTTGTCGCGGGGCCCGCGCCAGGCCATGCTCCGCGCATGACCTCCTACCTTCGCTTCTTCTTGGTCCTTCCGGTTCTGTGTTTGGTCCCCGCCTGCGGTGGCAAGCTCGGCGAGGTGAACGGCAACGACGGTGGCCCCGGCAACGACGCCGGGGTCGACGCGCCGGCCGACGCTCCGCTCGGCTTCGACGTCTTCGTCCCGCCGCCGAGCGACGGGGGCGTCTGCAACACGATCGGTCAGTTCGGCGCTCCCGTGATCATGCAGGCCGTCGCGCAGGACTTCCCCGGTCCGACGTCGCCTCCCCCGCCCGGCCTCGGGACGTACGCGCTCGAGAGCGCGACGT
This sequence comes from Polyangiaceae bacterium, assembly GCA_044224495.1. Classification (GTDB taxonomy): domain Bacteria; phylum Myxococcota_A; class Polyangia; order Polyangiales; family Polyangiaceae; genus JBGAKG01. The sequence goes on from JBGAKG010000007.1 coordinate 192,197, forward strand.
ACTACAGCGGCGTCGGCGGCACCTCGGGTCCCACCAAGACGCAGATCCAGGTCACGGTCAGCATCGTCGGCCCCAATCAGTGGCAGGTGGTCACGACGAGCGAGAGCGGCGAGGAGCACAAGAGCTACGCCCTGAACCTGGCCACGCCGGATGGGCCGTTCAAGCTCTCCGCCACGTGCGGCGGGACGGACACCGCGCTCGTCGAGTTCATGCAGATCAACAGCCCCGGCTTCGTGCTCGTGGTTCGGGAGCCGAACCAGCCGAAGCACGCCGTGGTCGAGATCTTCCGCCCGCTCAAGAAGTAGCCGCGGAAAATGGTCCTTCCCCCGCGGGCTTGCTAAACTTCTGCGTCTTCGGGCGCATGTATCCGCAGGTCTTCGGCAAGTACGTGCTCGAGCGTGAGCTCGCGCGGGGTGGCATGGCGCGCGTCGTGCTCGCCACGCTGCGCGGTGCGGGCGGCTTCGAGAAGCGCCTCGTCGTCAAACAGATCCGGGACGAGCTCGCGAGCGACGCCGAGTTCGTCCGGCGCTTCGTCGACGAAGCGAAGACGACCGTCGCGCTGAGCCACCCCAACATCGTCCCGGTCTACGAGCTCGGCGTCGAGCAGGGCACCTACTACCTGGCGATGGAGCTCGTCGACGGCGTCAGCGTGTCGGAGCTCCTGGCCGAAGGGCCGCTGTCGCCCGAGGAGGGTGCCTACGTCGGCGTCGAGGTGTGTCGCGCGCTCGACTACGCGCACCGCCGCATGAACGTGGTCCATCGCGACGTCACGCCCCGCAACGTCATGGTCGACGAAGAGGGGCAAGTGAAGCTCATCGACTTCGGCATCGCGTCCATGGCGCGGCTGGGGTCGTCGGAGCAGCAAGTGTTCGGCTCGCCCGGCCACATGCCGCCGGAGCAGATGGCCGGTACCCAAGTGGGACCGTCGGCCGACATCTTCGCCACCGCGGCGCTCTTGCTCGAGGCGTGGAGCACGAAGGCGCCGTTCCGGCGCAAGAACCCCGCCGACATCGAAGCCGCCCTCGCCGCGCCGCACCCGAAGGCGAGCGCGGCCGACATCCGCTTGCTCCCACTCGACGAGATCATTGCAAAGTGCACGCTCGTGGATCCGGCGGCGCGGCTCGACTCGGCCGAGGAGCTCGGGCGCGCGCTCCGGAAGTTCCTCGCCGGCGTGGATCTCGGGGACGTCGCGCGCGGGCTGGGCGATCGGGTCCGGCGCGTGCGGGAGCGCGCCTCCGATCGCACGAAGGAAGCGCCCTCGAGCCTGCCGCGCGCCCGCGCCGCGAGCGCGGGCGAGATCGTCACCAAGACGTTCGCCGCGCGCGACGAGGTCGGGAGCTGGAGCGAGCGTCCGCCCCCCAGCGGCCTCCCCGCCGACGTGGGACCGAGCACGCGGAAGCTCGCGTCGGAGGCACCTCCGCCGGACGCGAGCGACGAGAAGACGGAGCCCGAGACGATCGCCACGCGCCCGATCGAGACGCCGGCGAAGGTGACCCCGCCGGCCAAGCCCCGCGATCCGCCGCGGTTCGGGCTGATGATCGGGGTCGCGGTCGCGCTCGTGCTCGGTTGGATCGCGTGGCGCGGAGGGACCGCCCCCTCGACGACGTCCACCCCGCCGACCGCGACCACGGCGACCGCCACGAGCGCCCCGCTGCCGAGCGTCTCCGTCACCGCGCCGCCGAGCGCGACGGTGACCGCGAGCGTGCCCGTCGCTCCGACGACGAGCGCGACGGCGACGGCGACCGACACCGCCTCCGCTGCGGCCCCCGCCAAGGCGCACCTCGCGCTCCTCGGCGATCCCGGCACGCGCGTCAGCGTCGACGGGCGCTCGGCCGGCGCGTGTCCGGTCAGCGACTTCGTCGTCGACTCGGGCGATCACGACGTGCGCTTCACGTTCGATGCGACGGGCGAGGTCGCCGGCACGCGCCTCCACGTGAACGCGGGCGACAAGGTCACGCTCACGGGCGACTTCGCCGGAGCGACGCCGACGGTGCACCAGCGCCGCTGACGGCGCTCGGCGTCACGGCGCGAGCGTCGCCGCGACGATCGTGTCCATCGGGGCGAGCGCAGGCACCACCAAGCAGGGCGAGAACCCGTGCGCGATCCCCATCGGGTCGGCGCACGCCGGTCCCTTCATCTGCGACGGGCCCGGGACGAAGAGGGTCGCGTTGCGCCCGGCCGAGAGGAGCGCGTCGTACATGCCTTGGGCCTGCGACTGCGGGAGCACGGGATCGTTCGGGTCCTGCGCGTGGACCAAGAGCACGCGCGCGGAGGCGACGCACGCGTGCGCGCGCGGCGACGCATCGAGGCAGCGATCGCACGCGCGGCCGCTCGCGCACGTGCCCGGCGCGACGTTGCACGGAGCGTTCGCCATCGCCGCACCCGCGCCCTTCAGGGTCGAGCTCGCGCCGTGCTCGAGGGCGTACAGGTCGTACGGGCCGGAGAAGCCGATCGCGGCGACGAGCGCGTCGCTGCCGCCGCACTTGGGATCGAGGTCCGCGCGCCCCGTCGTCGTCGCGAGCTCGAGCGCGAGCTGGGCGCCGGCGGACTCGCCGACCACGCCGATCCGAGAACCGTCGAGGCCGTAGTCCTTCGCGTGCGCGGCGATCCACTGCACGGCGCAGCGCGCATCCATGACGTTCTCGGGGAAGACGCCCCCCTCCTGCACGAGCCGGTACTCGACGTTGAACGCGCCCATGCCCCACCGCTTCGCGAAGGCCTGCGCGACGGCTCCGACGTCGTCGCGCCGGCGCGTGCAGTCGTTCCAGCCGCCGCCGTGGAGGACGACGAGCACGCCCGGCTTTCCGGAGATGGATTGCGGCACCCAGAGGTCGCCCTGGAGCACGCGACCCCCGCGCGTGCCGAAGGTGAGGTTCCCGTACTCGCGCGTGTTCGAGACGACCCCTGCATCGGCGCCGAAGTCCTGCGTGAACGAAGGGCTGCCGTTCACGCTGGGTCCGCCGCTGCACGGCCCCGCGACGCCCCCGTCGGGGTTCCCTCCGCTCCACGGCGAACAAGCGGCGTCCCCGCCTTCGGGGCCCGCGGTGCCGTCGGTGGTGGTCCCGTCGTTGCCACCGTCACCGGCGGCCGCAGGCTCGCTGTTCCCGCACCCGATCGCGAGCGCAGCGACGACGACGAAAGCGGCCCCCTCGACCCTCATCCCGTGGTTCTACTCGATCCGCGGACCCCCGGCCAAACCGTGCTACACCGCGGGGCGCCATGCCCGACTTCTTCGACGTCGCCCGCCACCTCACCCCCGAAGAGCTCGCCGTCCAGAAGAGCGTCCGCGCCTTCGTCGACAAGCGCGTGCTCCCGACGATCGGCGATCACTTCGAGAAGGGCACGTTCCCGACGGAGCTCATCCCCGAGATCGCGGAGCTCGGGCTCCTCGGTTGCAACCTACACGGGTACGGCTGCGCGGGTCTGAGCGAGGTCGGCTACGGCATCGCGATGCAGGAGCTCGAGCGCGGCGACTCCGGCGTGCGCTCCTTCGCGAGCGTGCAGGGCTCGCTCGTCATGTACCCGATCTGGGCGTTCGGGTCGGAGGAGCAGAAGAAGAAGTTCCTGCCCGAGATGGCGAAGGGCCGCCTGATCGGGTGCTTCGGGCTGACCGAGCCGGATGCGGGCTCGAACCCGGCCGGCATGCGCACGGTCGCGATCGAGGACGGCGACTCCTACGTCATCACCGGCACCAAGCGCTGGATCACGAACGGCAACCTCGCGAACGTCGCGCTCGTGTGGGCCAAGCTCGGCGGGCAAGAGGGGCAGGTCCACGGCTTCCTGGTCCCCACCGACAGCAAGGGCTTCGAGGCGCGCCCGATCCACAAGAAGATGAGCCTCCGCGCGAGCGTGACGAGCGAGCTCATCCTGGAAGAGGTGCGCGTGAAGAAGGATGCGCTCCTCCCGAACGTGAAGGGCATGAAGGGCCCGCTCTCGTGCCTGACGTCGGCGCGCTTCGGCATCGCGTGGGGCGTCATCGGCGCGGCGACGGCGTGCTTCGACTGCGCGGTGGACTACGCGAAGAATCGCGTGCAGTTTGCAGGCAAACCGATCGCGGCCCACCAGCTGGTGCAGGCGAAGTTCGCCGAGATCCTCACCCAGATCAGCGCGGCGCAGCTCATGGCGCTGGAGGTCTCGAAGCTGAAGGAGGAGAAGAAGCTCCGCCCGCAGCACGTCTCGATGATCAAGCGGAACAACGTGCGGATGGCGCTCGAGACGGCGCGCGTCTGCCGCGACATCCTCGGCGGCAACGGGATCACGCTCGAGTACCCGATCATGCGCCACCTCTGTAACCTCGAGACGGTCTCCACGTACGAGGGCACGCACGACGTGCACACGCTGATCCTCGGTCAGGACGTGACGGGTCTCAGCGCGTTCGAGTGAGGGGACGGTGTCAACCTCGTCAACCTTTGGCGGGGGGGACGGTGTCAACCTTCACTCGCGCAGGGTAGCTCCGGCGAGCGCTCCCACTCCGCGCAGCGCCTCGAAGAGGGCGATGCTCACCGCGTTCGACAGGTTGAGCGACCGCACGGCGCCGAGCGTCGGGATCCCCACGCATCGGTCCGCGTACCGCTCCACCAGCTCCGGCGACAGCCCCACGCTCTCCTTGCCGAACACGAGCGCGTCGCCCGGCTGGAACGGCACGTCCAGGTAGCTCGTCTTCGCGTGGGCGGTGAAGAGGTGGAGCTTGCCGCTCGGGCTCGCCCGCTCGAACGCGTGCAGGAAGTGGGGCCAGTCGAGGTGCGCCGTGAGGTCGACCAGGGGCCAGTAGTCGAGCCCCGCCCGCCGAACGGCGTGCTCGTCGATCCGGAACCCCAGCTTGCCCACCAGGTGGAGCTTGCTCCCGGTCGCCGCGCACAATCGCCCCACGTTCCCGGTGTTCGGGGGGATCTCCGGCTCGACCAGCACCACGTGGAACGGGACTGCGAGCGGCTTGGCCCGGAGGCGGGTCTGCGCGGAAGGCGAAGAAACGGGGTCGCTCGGCACGGCCCGCCCTCTATCGCCGCTCGCCGTCCTTGACGCAAGCGCGAGGTCGCTCGTAGGCTCGCGAAAACATGCGTGCGTTGGCTTACGGCTCGGCGATTGCGACCGCCCTCGCCCTGGCGTCTCTCGCCCCGGCGGCGCACGCGGGCAGCATGGATCCGGCCATCGAGCGCCTGGTCCTTCAGCCGCAGAACGCGCCCGGGACGTGCCAAGCCATCGCCGCCGATCCCGAGATCGCGGTCAAAGCCGGCCAATCGCCCAACTCGTTCCCCTGCCGCCCGGACAACGTCGCGTTCGCGAACCTCGTCAGCGAGCTCGGCTTCGCGATTGCTCCGACCGCGCTCCACCCCGCGCGCACGACGGGCATCGGCGGTTTCGCGCTCACGCTCGAGGCGAGCTACACGAAGATCAACGCGGACGCGTTCAGCACCAGCGCCGACGGCAACACGCAGCGCCAGTACTGGCACGACGGTACGCGCGGACCCACCGACCCCGCGACGGGCGCGTTCTCGACGAAGAACAACGACCCCGCATCGATCCTCCAGATCTACTCGCTCAAGGCGCGCAAAGGTCTGCCGCTCGGCTTCGAGGTCACCGGCTCCCTCGGTTACATCGCGAACAGCTCGATGTGGAACCTCGGGGCCGACGTGCGCTGGGCCCCGCTCGAAGGGTTCCGCACCGGCGCGCTCGGCATCCTCCCCGACTTCTCCGTCGGCGGCGGCGTGCGCACGCTCCTCGGCACGGACAAGTTCACGCTGACCACGGTCGGCCTGGACGCGCAGCTCTCCAAGCCGATCCCGATCGCCGACTCGATGGTGCTGACCCCGATCGTGGGCTTCCAGCGCATCTGGGTGTTCGGCGATTCGAGCATCATCGACTCGACGCCCAACACCGATCCGATCAACCAGTGTGGCTTCACCGGCATCGACCCGAACAACGGGTCGCCCAAGTGCAAGAACACGCTCTCGAACGGCATCCCGGCGAACGGCGACTTCAACAACAACTTCGTCTTCTCGAAGGTGCGCACGAACCGCAACCGGCTCGTGTTCGGCCTGAACTACCGCTTCGAGATGTTCTACATCGCGGGCCAGTTCCTGTTCGATCTCACGTCGCCCCAGGCCGACTCGCAGGAGTTCCTGCAGTCCGCGCGCCAGTGGACGATGACGTACGAGATCGGCGCGTTCTTCTGAGCGTGCGCGCCACGGCGAGGCTCGGGCTCTGCTTTCTGGTCGCGGCGGCGTGCTCGCCCGCGCGCGGCGAACCGGTCGGCGTGTCCCAAGGTGGTAAAGAGGAGCCGTGGGGGCGCGAAGCCGGGGCCGCCCCTCAACGCGCGCCGCTCGCCGGGTTGCCCAAGGACTTCCGCGCGACGCTGAAGCCGGTGCTCCGCGTCGCCAAGTCGGAGCACCTCGGCGGTGCCCCCGCGGTGGTGTGGGCGGACGAAGCTGGCGAGGCGGCACTGACGCGCGGCAGCGCCGCCCCCGACAAGGCGCTCTTCGTCGAGGAGCTCGGCGGACCCTCGGTCGGCGACGCGGGCGCGGTGCCGGTCGCGCTCTACCTGCTCGCGATCGAAGGCGGTACCGCGCGCTTCGGCGCCGCGGATGCGAAGGGGCTCGCGACGCTCGACGACGAAGGGAAAGCCACCTCCGCCTGCGCGCGCTGTCACGCCGAGTCGCTCCGCGCACCGATCTGGACCGGGCGCTGAGTCAGGCGAGGAGCGAGCGCACCTTCTCGGGCAGGCGCTCGATCGGGAGCTCCTTGCTGATCCACCCGTCCGCGCCGGAGTACTTGGTCCGCGCGGCGAGATCTTCGTCGTCCAGGCCGCTGTAGAGGACGAACCGCGGACGCAGGCCGCTCGCGGCGGCGGCGGTGCGCGCGAGGGAGACGAGCTCGTCCCCCTTGAGCAGCGGGATGTTCACGTCGACCAGTACCAAATCGGGACGAAACTTCGTGATCGCCTCGCGCACGCCCATCGGGCTGTTGGTCGAGACGACGTCGAAACCATGCGAGGTCAGCACCCGCTCGATCGCGCGGAGGAGCTGCTCGTCGTCGTCGACGCAGAGGATGCGGTGGCGTGCCCGAACCACGCGCCTATCGAAGCACGACGAAGGTCACCGCCGCCAGCATCGCGAGCGCGCAAAACAGCGTGGCGATCACGGCTGCCACATAGGAGGCGCGGAGCGCGGGCTTCGCGTCGGCCCCTTCGAGGCGATACGTCCCCCGAAGGAACGCAATCGACGAGCGGGTAGGCAACCCGACCGCAAGGTTGACGAGCGAGGTCTTCTCTCGCAGGAGCCCGATGAAGCCGACCGGACCGAGGACGAGGTCCCACCCGGCCGAGTAGAGCCCGAAGCGAAGCGCGCGGCCGAGGCCGGCCTTCACGCCACGCTTCCGCGCCGCCGCCCCGAGCGCGAGCCCATGCGCGGAGTGGGCGGCCACGAGGAGGAGCGCGAGCCCGAAGACGCTCGCGCACGCGGCGCGGAGCGCGAAGCCGATCGACGCAGGATCGATCCCGTTCGCGGCGCCGAGGAAGAAGAGCACGCCGCCGGCGAGGCTGCCGACGACGAGGAGCATCGCGCTCGCGGCGACCACCTCCGCCAAGAGCGCGAAGCGGAACGCCGGCGCGAGCGGGCCGTCGGGCAACGCTTCGAAGAACGCCTCCGCGTTGAGCGTCGCGGCCTTCGACGTCGACCACAAGCGCTCCAGCGTGCCGCCGGGGCGCTCCCACGGCACGATCGCGATCACGCCGGAGCGCGAGCGCTCTTCGGCGCAGCCCAAACAATCCGAGCTCCCGCAGATGGCGCAGACGATGGCCGCAGGGACGTCGAGCAGCTCGTCGCGCGACTCGGGCGCTTCGCTGCTTCGGACCTCCGCCTCATCGGCGAGGGATCGTCTCCTTGCCGCCGCCATGCGGCGAATCATGGATCACCGCACGCCGAAAGGCCAGGACGGCCAGGAGAGCGCCTCAGTTCAGCGTCTGGCCGGCGCTCGATCCGCGCGCGACCTTGATGTCGTCGACGCGCCCACCGAGCCGGATCGAGAGCACGAAGGCCGCGAGGGAGACGACCACCGTGCCCCAGAACGCCGGATCGTAGGCGAAGTGGAGCGGCACGATGCCTCCCTTGGGCGGCCGCAGCCAGAGGATCATCGTCGTGACGAACGGCACCGCAGCGAGGAACGCGGCGGCCACGCGTGCACCGCGCAGTTGCGTGATGGTGCGACGACTGAGGACGGTCGGCACGAGCACCAACCATCCGACACCGGCCCCCCACGCCCACCCGAGCTTCCGCGCGATCTCGATGCCGGAGTAGCTGTACTCGTCCGGGATGCTCACGTGGACCCACGGCAGGAGGAAGAGCCCGATCCCCACCAGCGCGAGGAGCGGGACGATGCCGCGGCCACGGCGGAGGTAGGTCCAGGGCAGCAACTCACGCGCCGGATCGACCGGGACCCCGTCTTCTGAGTGGATCGACGGCGGCAGCTTCTCGAAGGCGACCAGGGACATGCCGCACACCGGGCACTCGGTCGCCTCACTTTGTTCGAACATTTCCCGGCAGAACGGGCACGCGACGAGCGCCATGCGGGGAGGAGCATACCCTCGCCGCGCTCGAGCCCCGGATTTTCCAACTTGACCCATCCCCCGAGCGGACAGGCCCCCACCGGAAAAGTTCCCCCCGCGCTCGGACGTCGCACGCTCTCGACACGCCGCGGGGAAACGGGCAGGCTCGTCGCCATGGCTCGCCCCACTCGCCTGGATGATGCTGCCGTCTCGCAATGGCTCGCCAGTCACGCCGGGTGGGCCCGTGAGGGCGACGTACTCACCAAGACCTACACGTTGGCGGACTTCCCGAGCGCGATCGGGTTCGTGACCAAGGTGGCGCTGCTCGCCGAGAAGCTGGACCACCACCCGGACATCACGATCAACTTCCGCAAGGTCACGCTCCGCTACTCGACCCACGACGCGGGGGGGCTGACGACCCTCGACCTCCAGAGCGGCGAGCGAGCGGACGGCTTCGCATGACACGGCAGCGGCTCGAGGAAGCTCGCACCGTGCTCCAGGCTCGGCTCGATGCGATCCTCGGCGAGGGCACGCCGATCGCCAAGCTCGAAGAGGCCCTCACCCATCCGAGCTTCGCGAACGAGACCGCGATGCCCGACAATCAGCGGCTCGAGTTCCTCGGCGACGCCGTGCTCGGGCTCTGCGTGAGCGAGCTCCTCTCCGAGCGCGACACCAGCGCCGACGAGGGAAAGCTGACGCGCCTGCGCAGCGCGCTCGTCAACGCGGAGGCGCTCGCGCGCTGGGCGCGCCACGTCGAGCTCGGGGACGCGCTCGCTCTCGGCCGGGGCGCACGCATGGGCACCGAGCGCGATCGCACCAACGTCCTCGCCGACGGCGTCGAAGCGCTGATCGCGGCGGTGTACCTCGCGCGCGGGATCGACGGAGCTCGCAGGCTCGCGGCGGACATCGCCGCGCTCGCCCTCCCCGATCTCGATCCCGAGAGCACGAAGGATCCCAAGAGCACGTTCCAGGAGCGCGTGCAGGCGCGGGGCGAGAAGGCGCCGACGTACCGCGTGGTCGCCGCCGAGGGCCCGTCGCACGATCCGACGTTCCGGGTCGAGGTGCTCGTCGAGGGCGACGTGCGCGGTGTCGGCGAAGGTCCGTCGAAGCGCGCGGCGGAGCGCGAGGCCGCTCGCGACGCGCTCGAGCGCGAGCGCTGAGCTACTTGCTCGTCGCCGGCGTGGCGCTCGGCGCGACCTGACCGGCGCGCTTGCGCGGGACGACGATGGCGTCCGGCAGCGAGATCTCGATCCCGTCGAGGTGCTCGGGCGAGTGCTCCGTGAGGTCGCGCTTGCGGAGCGTGTCGAGCAGCGCCTTCGTCGCGGCTTCCACGCGCTGGCGGTAGACGGTCGCTTGGATCTGGTCCTTCACGTCCTCGAAGGAGCGGTGACTCGCGCCGACGGTCCCCCGCCGCCAGACGACGGAGAAGGCCGTCTGCTCGACGACCGGCTCGGGTACGAGCTCGCCGTCGCGGACGCTCGCCGCCGCCTTGACGAGGGAGACCTCGGCGCGGAAGCCCGCCTCGCTCGACGTGCCGTCCGGCGAGACGAAGCCGAGGTTGCCGCCGCGCATGGCCGTCGCCTTGTCGATGCTGCGGTCGCGCGCGAGCTGGTTCCAGTGCACCAGCGTGAGGTCCTTCTTCGCCTCGCCGAGGACGGCGAGCGCGTCCTCGCGCGTGGTGCACGCGATGCGCCAGATGTTGATGCGCTCGGGCGAGTCGAACTGGGACTTGTTCGCTTCGTAGTAGGTCTTGGCGTCCGCCTCGCTCACGGTCGAGGGCGTGCCGACCTGCGCGCGAACGGCGCGGAGCGTGGCTTGCGCGCGCACGCGATCGAGATCGAAGCGCGTGGGGATCTTGCCGTCGAGGTGACGCGCCTCGGCGCCTTGGGCTTGGAGCACCTCGACGATCATCACGTCTTCGAGGAACTTCTTCCGCACGACGGCCGGGTCGGTGCCGAAGCTCCGGAGCTGGAACGGCGGGACCTGCGCCATCCGGTCCTCGAGCTCTCCCACCGTGATCGTCTTCGGTCCGACATGCGCGACGATGGCGGCGCGGCGAGCGGCCTCTGCGTCCTGCGCGAATGCAACTTGCGAGGGTGCGATCGTGATCGCCGCGAGAACGAGGACGCCGAGGAGCTGGCGCATGCGATTCGAGGTTCTAAGGCGAGCCCGCTGGCGACGCAAGAGTTGCGGAAGGAACCGATGTGCGAGGCTCCGCTCCATGCGCTAGCTTGCTGACTTCGATGCGCTCCCTTTCGTTCTTCGTCGTGTGCTTCGTCGCTGCGGGCTGCTCCCCGGATCCGTTCACGGGCGACAACGACGCTGCGGCGGACGGGGCGGCGGAGACCGGCGCCGACGCCGCGATCAGCGACGGTGGCGAGGCAGGGTCCGACGCCGGGCCTCCCACGTGGGAGGTTCTTCCGCCCGCGACGGGCCCGACCTTCCGCTACCGCGCGCTCCGGGTCGTGACCCCGAACGACGTGTGGCTCGTCGGCAGCATCAACGGCGTGGGGGCGATCGATCACTGGACGCAGGGCAGCCACGGCATCGCCACGCCGAGCGGGCTCACGCCGCTGCAAGCGATCGACCTGAAGGGCCCGAACGACATCGCCGCCGTCGGGAACGGGAGCGCCGCCGTCTACAACGGTTCGGCGTGGACGGGGTTCCCGCACGCCAAGGGGAACCTGATCGGCGTCTGGTACAGCCTCCAGATGAACGCCTACTACGCGGCCAGCGCGACGGGGCTCGACTTCAAGCTCCAGGGCACGCAGTTCCTCGACATGAGCGGGTCGCCTCCGGGCGGGCTCACGTGCAACGCGATGACCGCGATGTTCACCGTCTGCAACAACGGCGCGATCCTCCACTACGACGACGTGCAGAACTCGTTCGACAAGCAGCTCACCGGGCCGCCGACGCAGGCGGACTTCCAAGGGATCGACCGGCGCGGCACGACGACGCTCGCCGTCGGTACCGGCGGCGCGACCGCCGACATCGGCGCGGCGACTTTCTCCGTCGGGGCGATGGAGGTGAAAGCTTCGTTCCAAGCCGTCTGGGTGTCGGTCGCGGGCGAGGTCTTCGCCGTGGGCGACAACGGCGTGATCGCCCACCGGGACGCGGGAAAGACGGTGTGGGAGCAGATGACCTCGCCGACCAACCAGAGCCTCCGCGGCGTGGGAGGGATCGAGGTCAACGGGAAGCTCACCGTGTTCGCCGCGGGCGACGGTGGAGTGCTCCTCCGCTTCCAGCGCTGATCAGGCGCGCGCCGCTCGCTTGCGCGCCTTGTCGGGCGACGCGAGCACGCCGGCGGCGTGGAGCGTCTCGTCGTCGATCCCGACGAACCGATAGACCTCGGGCCGGAACGCGTAGGCGGCGTGCAGCCGCTCGACTGCGACGACCACGTCGTCCCCGAGCCCCTGGGACTTCCGGGTCTTCGCGACCTTGCGCAGCGACGACACCGTCTCGCCGAGCTCGAGGAGCTCGCTCACGTGCTGGAGCACGTCGAGCGGCTTGAGCTCGCGCCCACCGCGGCCCGTCCCCGCCTCGAGCTCCTGGAGCAAGCGCTGCCTTCGCTTCTCGGTACGCCCGTCGAGGCGCGCTCGCGCCGCTCCGCCGCCGAGGATGTCGTTGAAGTAGCGCGCAGCACGCCGCTTCTCGATCGCCTCGGGGCTACCGCGCCGGTTCTGCGGTTTGCTCGGTGACTTCGACCGAACCACGACGCGAGGAACTTATTGCAGTGCACCTGCAATGTCAAATCGCCTAGTCGGGCGCTTCAGTCGATCATTTCAAATGCGCTACCTGGTCGCGAGCACCGTCGCGATGATCGCGAACAATGCCAGAATCCAGATCGGCCACGTTCGGCGCAAGAACTCGGAGAAGTCGCGGCCGAGGTGCACGGCGGCGCCGCGAGCCAGCGCCTTCCGCCCGTGGATGCGCCCGGCTTCGCGCGCAATTTCCGCGCGCTCCTCGGCATCGACCGGATCGTCGCCGACCCCGTCGGCGACGTGGTGCTCGAGCTCGTGCGCGATGGTCTCCTCGAGCTCGGCCTCCCAGTCGTACGGCCCGTCGTCCTCCCACATCGCGCGGAACGTCCGCCAGTACACGGTGATCTCGGGTGCGCGCGACGGGTTCTCGCCGTCACCGGGGCTCCCCGGAACGTACGAGCCGAGGAGCGGCTCGCCGCCGTCGTCGCACGCGGGCACGCCCCCTTCGACGACGAACGCAACTTCGTCCGCGAAGGCCGACCCGAGGAGCTCGCGCGCGATCTTCTGGGCCGCCGCGTCGAACTGCGCGAGCTCGGGGAAGTCTCCGCTCGCGGCGGGCTCCTCGTGCCACGGCTCGAACTCGCGCTCGTACGGGGCATCGACGTCGTTGCGCGCACCGCAGGCCGCGCACGTGGTCACGGCCCCGAGGCGGAGCGGGTAGTGCGCGCGCAGGAACAAGTTGGTGACCGCGCCGAACGCCTCGTCGCTCGCGCCCTCGAGCGCACGCGCGATTCGCTCCGGCGACGTCTCGTCACCGAGCGCCGCGATCCCCATGCCGCGCACGACGGAGGCCCGGAGCCGCAAGGCCCGCTTCGCGAGCGCGAGGAACAACGGTCGCGCGCGCGCCACCGTGACGCGTTCCAGCCGAACCGTCGTCGCCTCGCCCGGGCCGACCTCGATCGGCGGGATCTCGTGCGCGACGCCCAGCTCGAGGGTGGCGTCGAGCTCGGGATCGTCCAGCTCGCGATCGACGAACGGCGCGAGGGGCAGCGCGTGCGCGGGGCGGAGCGTGATCGGCTCGCCGCAGTTCTTGCAGTCGACGGTGATCTCCGGGTCGGCGATCCGATCGCACGCGGCGAAGATGGCGCGGAGCGCGTGCAGCTCCGCGAGCGCGAGGTCGTCGGGAGCGAGGCGCTCGCCATCGACCTTCAGCGCGAGCTTGCCGCCGTCGAGGAGCGCGAGCACCTCGCCGAACTTCCCCTTCGCCTCCCCGTCAGCGCCGGACTTCGACGGAACGAGCTCCACGACCTCCACCACGCGACCGCCGGGGAGCTGCACCCGCGCCGGGAGCGCCCGCTTCTTCTCTTTCTTCACGCCCCGTCCGACTTCGCCGCCGCCTTCGCTTCCTTCGTCTCGTGCGGGAGCGGCGTGAGCCCCATGATCCGGACCACGAACGAGTGCACCGCGTAGACGACCGGCGTGAGCGCGATCGCGACGACGAGCTTGATGCCGTACTCGCGCCCGATCTTCGCGAAGATCCAGGACCACTCCTTCGTCGCGGTCCACTTCCAGAAGATCACGTTGATCGTCACGGTATCGACGATCTGGCTCAGGATCGTCGAGCCCGTCGCGCGGAGCCAGAGGTGCCGGGACTGGGTGAGCGCCTTCCAGAATTGAAACACCTGGATGTCGAGGAACTGCCCAATCAGGTAGGCCACGATCGACGCGACGAAGAGCTGGGCGCTGCCGCCGAAGATCTTCGCGAACTCCTGCTGCGTGAAATACGTGGAGTCGTCGACGGGGAGATGGGTCGAGATCTGGAGGACGACGTACGCGAGCACGGCCATGAAGAAGCCGAGCACCGTGAGAAAGCGCGCGCCTTGGCGACCGTAGAAGTCGTTGACGACGTCGGTGAGGAGGAACGTCACCGGGAACGGGATGATGCCGACCGAGATGGGCCCGAGCGGGGTCGTGATCGTCTTGCCACCGATCATGTCGCCCAAGAGCAGGCACGACACGAAGACCGCGCACAGGTACACGAAGAGCTTCTGCGAGGCCGTGATCTGGGTCGTCATCGAGGAGCCACCACGGTAGCTCAGATGCCCATCAGCTGCTGATCGGTGTGAGCTCGCTCACCGGCGGCGGACCGTCCGCCGAGAGCACGAGGCGGAACTCGGCTCCGACCCCCCCGGGCGGGCGGTGATAGGCGAGCTCGCCCCCGTGCTCGATCGCGATCCGCTGCGCGATCGCGAGCCCGAGGCCGGTTCCCTTCGCCTTGCTCGTCGCGTAGGGCTCGAAGAGGCGCGGCACCATCTCCGGCGCGACCCCCGGTCCGTCGTCGATGACGGAGATCGTCGCGCGATCCTTGTCGCCGTAGTCGACGAGGACACGGACGTTGCCGCTCGGCTCGCGCCCCTCGGGCGTGAGCGCGTCGATGCCGTTCTGGACGAGGTTCGTGACGACCTGAACGATCTGATCGCGGTCGGCCATGATCGACCGTTGCTTGCCGCGCACGTCGAGCTGGAGCTTCACCCCGCCGGCGTGGGCTTCGTGGAGGGTGACGACCGAGCGGCAGAGGTCCGCGAGATCGACCGCGGTCGGCCGCGGCGGCGGTAGGCGCGCGAAGCGCGTGAACTCGGTCACGATGTTCGAGATGCGATGGACCTCGTCGAGCACCGTGCGGGTCGCTTCGTCGAAATAGTCGTCGAACGCGGGGTCTTCGCGCGCGCGGAGGCGCCGGAGCGTCTCGACCGCTGCCCGGATGGGAGCGAGGGGGTTCTTCACCTCGTGCGCGACGCGGCGCGCGACCTCGCGCCACGCGGCGACGCGGTTCGTCGCGGCGAGGCGCCGCCGGGTCGAGCCCAGATCCTCGAGCATCGTGTTGAACGCCGCGCCCAGGTCGGCGACCTCGCCGCTCCCGCGGATCGCGATCGGCTTCGCTTCGCCCTTGGCGACCTTGCGCGCCTCGTCCGCGAGCCCGGAGAGTGGCCCCGAGAGGCCGCGCGCGAGCAGGACGGCGAGCAGCATCGCGAACGCGAACGCGACCGCGCAGGCGATGAGGATCGTCCGATCGACGTTCTCGAGGTTCTCGCGCAGCTTCGACGTGTCCTTCGAGACGACGACGCTGAACTGACCGCCGTGCCCGTCGCTCACGGCGCACGACGCGCGGGCGATGGTCTCCGTGCTGGTTGCCGCGGAGCCGCGCTCCACCCCGAGACCCATGGTGTGCCCGACCCGGCTCAAGAGCGGGTCGAGGTGCCGGGCCCCGAGGAGCGCGACGGCGTGGCCCTTCTCCGACCGCTGGCAGCGCACGACCAGGCTCGGGACGTCGGCGAAGATCGAGCCCTTCCCCGGCGGTGGTCCGACGAACGCGTCGGGGTGCACGGCGAGCTGGCTCTTCACGGTCTCCGCGCTCACGCCGAGGAGCCCGCGCGGATCGGCGCCGAGCACGTCCCCGGAGTCGGAAACCAGAAGAAGCTCGTCGAGATCGAAAGCCTGCCGCTCCGTCGGGACGAGCGCCGCGAGCCCGACCCGCCGCGAGTCGAGCTCGCCAGCTTCGAGCGCGACGAGCGTCCGGTCGACGAGCTCGCCCGCGTCGCACGCGCTGCGCAGGAGCTTCTTGTCGGACTCGGCCTGGCGGCGGACCTCGCCTTCGACGCGGCCGCAGGCGGTCTCGACCTCGTCGCGGAAACGCAGCGTCTCGCTCTCGCGCCGCTCCTCGCGGAGGGACAGGCCGAGGCCGGCCGTCGTCGCGGTGACGAGGAGACCGAACGCGATCACGAAGCGCGGGGCGAGCTTCATCTCACCGGCGCCCCCGGTAGGCGTTGGGCCAATCGAACGACGTGCCGGTCGCGCTCGGTCCGAGCACGAGATCGGCGATCCGTGCACCTTGCACGCGAACGTCACCGAGGACGCCGACGCGCATCGACCGGGTGAGGGTCCGCGCCGGGACCTCGCCCACGCGCGGCGGGTGCCGGATCGCGTCCGCCGCGGTGGAGGGGTCGTCCGCGGTGGCGAGGCCGGCGAGCGCACCGAACGTACCGGGAGCGAACGCGCGCGCGACGTCGATCATGAGCGAGAACGCGCGCGTACCGCGACGATCGCGGATGTCCCTGATCGGTACCGGCTTGGCCGTGACCTCGTGCCCGGGCCGCGAGAGCGCCGCCGCGACCGACTTGGCGAGCTCGATCATCCACGGGGCGTCGTCGCGAACGAGGAGCTCGACGGGAGGACCGCCCCACCCCGTGTCGGGCTGCGGCGCCCACGGCGCCCCGAGCGCGAGGCTCGCGAGCTTCGACGGAGGGATCCCGTCGGCGAGGCGCTGCGCGACGCCGGGGGCGTCCCACGCGAGCGCGTCCTTGCCCGTCCGCAGGAGCGCGAACGCCGCCGCGCCGAAGTCGAAGAGACGCGAGCCCGCGCGCGGCTCGTGGAGGCCGGCGCCGAGCCACCCCAGATCGTCGGTCCCCGCCTCGAACGAACGCAGCGACGCCGCGAGATCCGGAGCTTCGGTGACGGAGACCTCGTCGAGGAACGACGGACCGCGCGCCGCCCGTGGGTTGCGGAGGAACGCGCAGCCACCGCTCCGCTTGTCCCACCGGAACGCCCCCGTGCCGTCGGGGCGATCGGCCGCGAACGACGCAGGGAGGATCGCGCAGAGCGGGCTCGCGAGCGTGCGCGCGAGCTTCGGGCCGTCGGCGGTGGCGAAGAGCAGCGTCTCGCCGTCGCGGCGCGGTGTCGGGACGTCGGCGAGCCAACCCCGCGCGCCGTCCGCCCGCGCCCGGCCGAGCGCCGCGATGACCTCGCGCGCGCCGATCGCCGCGCCGGTGGCGGAGAGAAGCCCCGGCCGCACGCGCACGCGCACGTCGGAGCCGGCCGGCTCGGGCTCGCCGTCGGCGAGGACCGGGAGCGCGCGACCGCCCTCGCCGTAAGCGTAGAGCCCGTCGAAGATGGCCTCGCCGAACAGCGCCGCCGCCACGTCGTCGGCCTTGTGGGGATCGAGGATCGACACCGGCCACGGAAGCCGAAATGCAATCCTGCCGCCGAGCGGCGTGCGGCCGCGCGCGAAGCCACGCCGAGTGACTGCCAGCGCCGCCGCGCCCGCGAGGAGCGCGCGCCGGCCGACGCGAGCGGCGCGCTCAGCGCACAAGCCACACCTCGTTGTTCGTCACGGCGACGAGCGCGGGGACGCCCTTCTCCTCCGGCGGGCACACTGCGAGTGCACGCACGCCGCCCGGAGCGGGGAAGCGCCGCCGCTCGCGCGCGGTCCCGTCGTCCGCGATGCTCACGACGCGCACGGCGTCGGCGTCCGTGTCGAGGCTCGTGACGACCTCGGGCGTGCCGTCGAGATCGAGATCGCCGAGCGCGAGCTGCGCGCCTGCGCCGTCGAAGAGGACCTTGTCGTCGCCGAAGCGACGCACCTTGGTGGTCCCGAGCTCGCGGAACACGACCAGATCGTCCTCGGCCCCGTCGAGCTTGATCCGGTGCATCGCCGCGGCCGCATCGAACCGCGGCGGGGCCTTCGGCACGTCCGGTTTGGGCGCCGGCGCGCACGCGACGAGGTTCCCGAAGAAGCCGCCGATCTCGGGCTTGGGGAGCGCGCACTGGGGCCCGACCGGCACCCCGAGGAAGCGCGACTGCACGGCGAGCGCGCCGTCCGTGACCGCGCCGCCGCGGTCGGTCGTGGCCACGAAGAGGCGACCGCTCCCGTCGAGCCAGGCCCCCCCGATCACCTCGCGGAGCGGCGCGGGCGCCGGCGGTGCGAGCGCGGACCACGGCGCGAAGGCGTGAACGGCGAACTGGCCCGTCCGAATGCGACCGAGGGTGACGCGCACGCGCGAGACCAGCGCGATCTCGATCGCGCCGTCTCCGTCCACGTCGCCGCAGGCGGCGGCCAGCACCTCGCCCTCCGCGTGGGTCGCCTTGGAGAGCGCGAGCTGCTCGAGCGCGATCGGGGTGAGGAAGGTGCGCACCTCGGGATCGAGCGGCGCCTGCGCGAACGCGTGCGCGGTGGGCGGCGGGGCCGTCAGGCGAAGCCGATCCCATCCGTTGTTGAGGACGGGGTAGCGGTCGGCCGTAATCCGCAGCTGCCCTTTCTGAATCTCCACCGTGACGAAGACGAGCCCCTTGGCCTTGCCCGCCACCGCGCGGGCAGCCGCGAGCGGCTCCACTTGGGGGTGCGCGCGGGTCTCGCCGCCGATCTTGCCGGCGAGGAGCGACGCGACCCGCAGCGCGAGCTCGTCGCCCTTCGGGGCCGCCACGTCGCTCACGAGCGGCGCCGCCACGACGAGCGCCCCCCGCGCGGCATCGCCGCCGAGATCCTTCGCGACCGACGGCAACGTCGCCCCGAGCGCGGACGCCGCGCATGCGGGTGCGGGCGCGAGCGACACGATGATCGCTGCGAGCGCTGAGAGACCCAGGAGGGCAGCCGCGCGACGCATGGTCCAGGAGCGGATCTACGACCCGCGCCGAGAGAAGTAAACGCCCGGCCCGGAGCCCCGATTCCCATGGGCTATGCTGCGGCCATGGACGACGACGAACGCGCCGCCCTGGCGAAGCGGGGCCTGAAGCTCATTCAGAAGGCCGAGAACGTGAGCGCCGGCTCGCTCCAGAAGAGCGCGAAGCAAGCGGTCGAGAACGCCGCCGTCGATGCCGTGCTCGGGGTCGTTCGGCGCGTGTCCGGGCCGGAAGCCCCCGCGGCCCCCCGCACGCCGACCGGGCCCACGAACGAAGAGCTCGATCAGACACTGGCCGACATGGAGATGGAGAGCGCCCGCGACTTCGATCGCCAGCTCGCGCGCGCCGCGCTTCAGGCGCAGCACAACGAGGCCATCGAGCGCGCCGAGCTCGATGCCCTCCGCCGCTCGTTCCCCCCGCCCTCGCGCGAGCTCGCGGCGCTCCTGTTCGCGTCGGTCGATCTCCTGCACGACGTGGTCGAGCGCGATCACCCGCCGACGGAAGAGCACCTCGCCAAGCGCGAGGAGCTCTTGCTCAAGATCGAGGCGCTCCTCCACCCGCGCGCGGGCGCCGCGCTCGAGAGCTTCGTGCAGCACGTGGTGGCGCTGAGCAAGAAGCGCCGCGGGGTGCTCCGCTGATCACATGAACTCGCGGAGCATGACGATGCCCGCGAGCTGCTGATCGAGCTGCGTCGGATCGCCACCACCGCTCGAGCGGAGTGCGAGATGCGCGGCCCAACGGCCGGCGAGCGCCGCGAGCGCGCTCTCGTCCGGCTGCGGCTGACCGGCGGCGGCGCGCGCCGCCAGATCGGTGGCGAAGTCGCCCACCGAGCGCGCGCCCAAACCCGTCGCGACGCGCGCCCAGAGCGCCCACTGCTCGGGCGCGTCGAGACAAGTCTCGCCGAAGGCGAGCCCGATGCTCCACCGATCCGCGATGACGGCGAGATCGGCGGGAGTGAGCTCGGCGGGTGGGAGCGCGGCCACCATGACCTCGCGGTCGGCGTCCCGCCCGTAGACGACGAGCCAGGCGAGCGTCGCGTCGGTGGCGAGCGGCGAGCGCGTCGCCGGGATCCCGTGATCGGCGAGGACGCCGAGCGCGATGTCGCGCGCGTCGTCCCCGCGGCCGGCTCGCGCCTGCGCTGCGGCTGGTGCCAGCGCTTCTTCGAGAGAGACCCAGGATGCGGTGGGATTGAGTTGGAACGTACTCATCACGACCTCCTCGCCGGCACCGAAGAATTGCGCCGACTCTGGATCGTAGCACCCGACGCCCGAACGGCTCGCCGACGATCCGCATGGATCGCGCGTGCGCGGCACGACGCGAGCGCTCGCGATCCGCAGCTGCGTTTTCGCCACGATCCGGCGCGCGCTCGCGAGCTCCTCGCGTCGGGTCGCGGCCTCGGCCCCTGCGTCGTTGGCACGCCGCGCGCAAGGCAGTCGCTCATGCGCCACCTCGCTCTCGTCGCCCTCGTGCCGCTCGTGCTCGCGCCGCTGGCCTGCAGCTCGGGACCGGAGCTCTCGCCCGAAGAGGCCGACGACGATCCCGCGGGTGCTCCGCTGATCAGCCACGAGGCGAGCGCGCTCCCGGTCACCGTCGCGGACGGCGCGCGCATCGCGCTCGACGACATCGGCGTCGTCGCCCCACCGCCCGGGATGCAGGTCGGCATCGACGTGCACCGCGACGACGGAACGACGAGCACGTTCGTGGTCGAGCGCTCGGTGGACGGCACGGTCCGCGTCGTGGACCTCCCCCCGCTCAGCGTCTCGTCCTCGCCGAACGAGTGCGCCGACCGCGCGTACACGCTCGAGGGCTTCAAGTGGACGAAGACGCTCGAGTGGTGGTTCCGCGCTTCGTCGACGCCGAAGGGCTACGACGCCGACGCGGTGGAGGACGCGCTCCGCCGCGCCGCCAACGACATCACGACGGCGCGGAACTCGTGCGGGCTCATCGATCAGGTGAGCGCCAAGAACGCCTACCGCGGGCGAACGAGCGCGGCGGCGAACATGACGTCGACGTCGACGTCGGTGACGTGCGGCAAGCCCGATGGGAAGAACGTCGTCTCGTTCGGTGCGCTCCCCTCGAAGTTCCTCGCCGTGACCTGTTACTGGTACTCGGGAGGGGCAGCCGTCGAAGCCGACGTCCGCATCGACGCCGCGCATCACGCGTTCTTCGCCGGGGCCACCGTACCGGCGGGCTGCACCAAGCGCTTTTCGATCGAAGCGACGATGACGCACGAGTTCGGACACGCGTTCGGCCTCGGTCACGTGGCGGAGGCCAAGCACGGCGCGCTGACGATGAGCACGGCGATGGGCCCCTGCACGATGGGTCCGGCGAGGCTGGGGCTGGGAGACGTTCGAGGTCTCCGCGCGCTCTACTGATTGCCTTATCCTCGGCCGCGATGAAGATCGCGGTGGTCGGTCCCTCGGGCTCGGGCAAGACCACGCTCGCAGCAGCGCTCGCGCGCCGCTTCGAGGTGCCGCACGTCCAACTCGACGCGCTGCTCTGGGGGCCGCGGTGGACGAAGGCCGACGCCGCGAGCTTCGATGCCCGCGTCGACGAAGCCACCCGTGGCGATCACTGGGTCGTCGACGGCAACCACGCGCTGGGCCTCGAGCGTGCCGACGTCGTGCTCTGGCTCGACTTCGACCTCCACGTGGTGCTTCCACGGCTCGTGCGACGCACGTTTGCGCGCCTCCTCACGCGCGAGACGCTCTGGAACGGCAACCGCGAGTCGCTCCGCCAGCACCTGGCGGTCCTTCGCCGCGGCCCGGCGGGACTCGAATGGAACGACGACAGCCTGGTCGTGTGGACCATCGGCTCGCACCGTGCCCGCCGCGAGCGCTGGACGCAGAAGCTGCCGCGCCTCCGCGCGCGCGTGCTCCGCGTGCGCCGCCCCGAAGATCTGCCGGCAGCGCTCGAGCTCGTCTGACTACTTCTTCGGCGCCATGTTCTCGAACGTCTCCGCCTCCGTCCATCGCGGATGATCGCCCGCGAACGCGAAACCGTCCGGCTTCCGGTCGTGGAAGATCTCGAGCGCCATCTTGAAGGGCGCCTGATCGTCGAACGCACCCACGCTCATCATGTGCTTCGAGATCGGCTTCAAGTAGTAGAAGAGCGTCGTCCCGCACGTCTTGCAGAAGCCGCGCTCCGCCCAGTCCGACGAGACGTAGCGCCCGATGTGCTCCTCGCCCTCGAACGTCACGGACTTGGTTCGGACCGCCATGAACGGCCCGCCGGACCAGCGCCGGCACATCCCGCAGTGGCACGCGCTGAAGTTGGTGGTCACGCCCTCGGCGCTGAACTTCACGGCGCCGCACAGACATTTGCCCGTCATCGACATGGCTTCACGATAGCCTGAACGCCATGGCTCACTGCGAGAACTGCGGCGGCCCGATCACGCTGGGCGAAGCGCCGGTCAAGTGCGAGTTCTGCGACACGGTCAACGCTCCGCGACCGAAGCAGGTCGTCGTCCAAGTTCCGGTGCCGGTCTCGATCGTCCAGCAGGTCGCCCCCGCCGGGAGCGCGCCGGCCAACGAGAAGCGATGCCCGCACTGCAAGAAGCGCCTCGTGACCGTCGTCGCGCTCGACGTCTCCCTCTCGGGTTGCGGCGCGTGCGGTGGCATCTGGGTCGACAACGCCTCCGCGCGCAAGGTGCTCGCCAAACCCGAGGCGGTGTTCGCGGACCTCGCCCGCCGCGCCGCTGCGGGCGCGAGCGGCTCGCGCGGCAAGGCCGACAAGCCCACGTGCGCGGAGTGTCCCGCCGTCCTCGATCGCGTGCGCGTGCACGGGCTCGAGCTCGACGTGTGCTCCGATCACGGGACCTGGTTCGACGCCTACGAGCTCGATGGGCTCGTGCGCGCGATGGCCAACGGCGTCTCCGCCGACGCGGCACCGACCGTGAAGTGCCAGACGTGCCACCGCGCGATCCCGCAGGACCGCGCCAACGTCACCCCGAACGGCCTCGAGTGCGACGGCTGCTGGCGCCAAGAAGTGCGTGCCCAGAACGACGCTGCCGATGCCGCGGCGATGCAGCGAGACGGCGCGGTGGTGGCGGGAGTGGTCCTGGGCGTCGCAGCAGCGATGCTCGGCGCGATGACGGACGCGAAGCGCTAACCCGTCACCGCTCAGTCCCTTTTTCGTGCCCGTGCCCGTGCCCGTGCCCGTGCCCGTGCCCGAACGACGCCGCTGGCAGCTCGGATCCGTGATCGAGTCGCATCACGTCCAAACGGTCGCCGAACCCGAGCCTCGTTCTCTCTCGCCCGCGCTCGGGCACGGGCACGGGCACGTGAAGATATGAGGGCACCCTAGCCCCGAGCAGCTCAGGGCCGGCGGCCGAGGGCCACGCGCACGACGATCGCCGAGACGACCATCGGCACGAGCGCCGCGATCGCGACGGTCCACGGGCCCATCTTCCACCAGCGGTGGGGCGAGTACGCCAGGTAACTCGCGATCGGGATGAGCGACGCGAGGCACGCGCGCCCCCACGCCCGGAGCCCGTTCTCGAGCGCGCGCAAGCGAACGGCGAGGAGGAGCAAGTCGATCGCGGCCTGGATGGCGGCGAAGATGGGCGCCCACAGCGTGGCCACCGCGAGCCCGACCACCAGGAAGGCGGTGCGGGGGACGTAGTCCGGCAGGGGCCCCAGGAACGAGTAGGCCGCCACGGACCCGTAGGCCACGAGGAACGGGGCGATCATGACCGGGAAGATCCAGCCCGGGATGGACGCGCGCTTGTAGGGGGTCTCGGGCTTGGACGTGGTCTGGGGATCGGTGTCGCTCATCCGGCTGCTCTCCAGGAGTTCTACGGAACAAGTCTACGAAAGATTCCGGGGCCCGCACGACCCCCAACGTTTCTTTGCACTGCTACAGTGGCCCCCATGGTGCGCGCTCGGCACGTGGTGGCCTCGGTCGGTCTCGTCTCCGTACTCGCTTGCTCCTCCGATCCTGTGGCCACGCCGCCCGACCCGTGCAAGCGGACCGACCACGACACCCTGGGCCCGAACACGCCTGGCACCCCGCGTTGGGCCTTTCTTCCCTGGATTTCCAAGGACATCTCGACCGGTCCGGACACCTACGATTTCGTCGGTGGGTTCCAGTCGCGCGACATCCCCGTCGGGGCGGTCGTCCTCGATAGCCCCTGGGAGACCCACTACAACACCTACACGCCCAACCCGAAGCGCTACCCCGACTTCGGCAAGATGGTCGCCGACATGCACGCGAAGGGCGTGAAGGTCGTGCTGTGGACCACGTCGATGATGAACACCTCGGGCCTCGACAGCGAGCCCGGCGGCGATCTCTACGACGGCCCGTCGCCCAACTACGCCGAAGGCGAGAAGTGCGGCTACTACATCGACGACGCCCAGAGCGTCTTCTGGTGGAAGGGCTACGGCGCCGCGATCGACTTCTCCAACCCCGACGGCGCGGCGTGGCTCCACCGGCTCACCGATCAAGTCCTGGACCTCGGCGTCGACGGGTGGAAGCTCGACTTCGGCGAGAGCTACATCGGCCACGACCCCGTGAAGACGTTCGCCGGCACCGTGCCGCTCCAGACCTACTCGGAGGGGTACTACACGGACTTCCTCGCCTACGGGCGGAAGAAGCGCGGGCCGGAGTTCCTCACGATGGTCCGGGCATGGGACGAGTCCTACCAGCACAAGGGCCGCTTCTTCGCGCGGAGGGACGACGCTCCGGTCGCCTGGATGGGCGACAACCGGCGCGACTGGGTCGGCATCGCGGACGCGCTCGACGAGATGTTCCGCTCGGCGCAAGCGGGCTACGCCGTGCTCGGCTCGGACGTGGGCGGGTACCTGAACCTGGACGACAAGAACCTGGGCGGGCCCGAGATCCCGTTCGACGCCGAGAACTTCCACCGCTGGGTCGCGATGGGCGCGATGACACCGTTCTTCCAGCTCCACGGGCGCGCGAACCTCACGCCGTGGACGATCCCGGGCGAGACCAAAGAAGAGACGGTGGACATGTATCGCTTCTGGGCGAAGCTCCACACCGCGCTCGTCCCATTTTGGGCCAGCGAGGCCGCGCGCGCCTGGGCGAGCAAGACGAGCATCGTCGCTCCGATCGGCGCCGACCCCACGGCGTGGGCCAACGACTACCGGTACCAACTTGGTAACGCGTTTCTCGTCGCGCCCATCATCGCGGCCGGCGGCAAGCGTGACGTTCCCCTCCCCGCCGGCGCCACGTGGGTCGATTTCTGGACCGGCGCCGAGTACGCCGGGGGCACCACGCTCCCCGCGTACGACGCCACCGACGTGAAGCGGCTCCCCTTGTTCCTCAAGGAAGGGGCGATCGTCCCGATGGACGTCGTCGACGCGGCGAACGGGCTCGGCACGGCCGCCTCCAAGGGCACGCTGACGGTGCTCGTCGTGCCGAGCGCGAGCGCGAGCTTCGAGCTCGTCGCCGAGGACGGGACGAAGAGCACCCTCGGCGTCACCAAGGACACTGCGATCCACCTCACGGCGAGCGCGCTCGGGAAGACGACGATCTTCCGCGTGCAGGCGAAGGCGGGCGTGACGAGCGTCAAGAAGGGCGCGACCCCGCTCGACGCGAAGGCCACCCGCGGCGACTTCGACAGCGCGGCCGAGGGGTACTTCGTCGAGGCCCCGTACGTCTGGGTGAAGGTCGCGGCGTCGCCGAGCGCGGTGGCGGTCGACCTCCAATGACGGGGTCGGCGTTCAAGAAGCTCGCGCTCTCCTTCGCCGGGACCGAGGCGCGCCCGCACTTCGACCGCACGGCCTTCCGCACGACGCGGAAGACGTTCGCGACGCTCGCCGCCGACGGGAAGGACGCGAACGTCATGCTCGACGCGGATGCACAAGATGCATTCTGCAACCTTCACCCGACCTGGGCCCGACCCGTCGCGGGGGGCTGGGGGCGCATGGGTTGGACGACGCTCCTGCTCGCGAAGGCAGACGCGGCCGAGGTGAAGAAGCTCCTGGCCGACGCCTACGCCTTGGCTCTGCCGGCGCCCAAGCGTCCGCGCCCCAAGCGCCGCTGACATCCGCCGCAGAACGTCGTCGTGCGACCGCCGAGCTCGATCCGCTGGAGAACCGTCTTGCAGCGCGGGCACGGGGTGCCCTTGCGTCCGTAGATCATGAACGGGTTCTCTTCGCCCTCGTCGCCTTTGGCGAGATCGGCCAGCGTCCGCTCGATCGTCCAGTGGAGCCCGCGCACGAGGGCCGAGACCTCCTTCGCCGCGAGCGAGCTCGCCCGCGAGCGCGGATCGATCCCCGCCTTCCAGAGCGCTTCGATCGCTTGGATGTTGCCGACCCCGGCGAGCAAGGTCTGATCGAGCAGCACCTCCTTGATCGTCGTCTTCTTCCGGCGCGCGAGCTTCGCGAGGAGGCGCGCCTCGTCGATGCCTTCGATCAGCGGGTCGGGCCCGAGCTTCTTCCACGTCGGCGTGTCCGCCGTCGCGAGAGTCATCCCTCCCCAGCGGCGCGCGTCGACGTAGGAGACCCGCATCGACTTCTTCCCGCGCTTCACGTCGATCGCGACGCGCTCGAACCGCAGCGGCGGCGCCCCCGCTCGCGACGGCTCGAACCAACCCGACATCGCGAGGTGCCCGAACATCAGCGAACCGTCGTCGAACGTCCAGCGCAGCCACTTGCCGCGCCGCTCGATCTTCTTCACCACCCGCCCGACGAGCGCGCTCTCGAACGCGCGCGGCTTCGGCTTCACGGCGCGCGTGTCGTGCGCGGCGACGTGCACGATCGTCGCGCCCTTCATCCAGCGCTCGAGGTTCCGGCGCGTGTGCTCGACCTCCGGCAGCTCCGGCATCGTCAGTTGCCCGCGAGGAGCTGCTGCAGGCGCGGCGTGATCTCGTCGACCGCGCCCTCGCCCTTGATCGAGCCGGAGATCCCGCGCCCGCTCGCGTGGCCGTCGGCGTTGGGCACGCCGAAGTAGGGGATGTACGTCGTCGTGTAGCCCGCGAGCTCCAGCCGCTTCCCGTCGGCGTCGAGATCGAACTCGACGAGCGTGAGCTTCGGGAACGTCGCGTCGAGCTTGCCCTGCTCGACGGCGCGGTGGAAGCGCTGGCACGGCTCGCACCACTTCGCGCCGATATAGACGAGGACCTGGCGCTGCGTCTTCGCCGCGGTGTCGATCTGGCCCTTGATGAGCTGGGCGACCTCGCCGCGATCGGCGTGGACGACCTCGACCTTGCCGGACGGAGCCGCGGCGGTGCCGACGGCGCCGCTACCGGCAGCCGGGTCGGCGCGGGCCGGGAGGGGTTTGTCCTCGTCCGCGCGGGTGCAGCCGAGCGCGAACGCGAACACGAAGGTGAGAGGAGCGAGGAGGCGGCGAGTCATGGTTCAATGGGAGGTCATGACTCGAACGCTGACGGAGGTCCCCGACACGGTCATCGACGAATCACTCAAGACGATTCGGTTCGGATCCTACCGCGGAGCCTTTCCTCGTGTCGACCTGTCCCCCATCGCGGGACCGCTCGCCTCACGCTTCCGCCGGAAACGCTGGGTGTACGTGATCGTCGCACGCGAGCCCTGGGTGCTGACGCTCGCCACGGTGCACCTCGGCTACCTCGCCAGCGCGTTCGTGCACCTCTACGATTCACGCTCCAAGCGCTTCGTCGTCGAGCAGACGGTCCTGCGGACGCCGCTCGCCCTGCGCCTGGGCGATCTCGCGACCCACCGCTACGCCCGCTTCATCTCGAAGCCCCTCAGCACCACGATTCACCGCCCGACGGCGCCCGAAGGCCCGATGACGGTGACCCTGAAGAGCCGGGCTTCCGGCGGACCGAGCCTCGAGCTCGACGCGGAGCTGGACCCGCTCGGCGTCCCTCCGTCGATCACCGCGGTCGCCAAGATCCCCGGTGGCGTCGTGAACGTGACCGAGAAGCGCGGGCCCTTCCCCGTCCGCGGCACGCTCGTCGTCGGCGGCGAGCGCTTCGAGCTCGCCGAGGGCTGGGGGGGCTACGACACCACATCCGGCCTCCTCGCCCGCGACACGCGCTGGCGCTGGGCGTTCGCCCTCGGCAAGGACGCGCGCGGCGAGCCCTTCGCGCTGAACCTCGTGGACGGGTTCGTCGGTGAGGCCGAGTGCGCCGCGTTCGCCTTCGGCGCCACGCACGCCCTGCCCGAGGGCCGGATCACCTACGACGCGGCGGCGCCGCTCTCGCCGTGGCGCGTCACGAGCGACGGCGGCGCGGTCGATCTCCGCTTCGAGCCGGGCGCCATCCTGACGGAGCAGCGCGACTACGGGGTGATCTCGACGCGGTTCCTCCAACCCACCGGCCGCTACTTCGGGACGGTGCGCCTCGAGGGCGGGGGCACCCCGCGGACCCTCGAGCTCGACGGAGCACCGGGCGTCGCCGAGGATCAAGCGCTACGATGGTGAGAGCGAGCGCACCCCCACCGGCTCCGCGAGCCTCGAGCTCAGTGATTCCTACCGTAGTAGAAGACCGCGTAGATCAGGCCCCCGAGCAGCACCACCGTGACCGCCGCTGCGGTCGCGTTGAGCCACGGCGGGTTCTTGGTCCGCACGGGCGTCTTGGTGGCCATCATCATCTGCGTCGCGGCGATGACGATCGCATCGAGGCGCTTCTGCGCCTTCGGGCCGAGCTTCTCGTCGTCCTTGACCTTCCGGTAGCGCCCCGCGAGATCGGGGAGCTTGTGCCGCCGCAGCGCGAACTCGAGGAGCGCGGCGTGCACTTTGTCCTCTTCCCAGGCCTCGAGCGCGCGGTCCCACAACGTCTCGAGGATCACGTCTCCTTTGCCGTCGTCGGTCGGGTCCGCGACGGGCGGCTCGGTCTCGGTCACGGCGCTGAGCGTAGCGCAGATCCGATTGCGCGCGGGCCGCGCAACAGGCGGTGCCTCTCGAGCATCGAGGGATCAGGATGATCTCCGTCGGCGCGCCCCTCCCGGACTTCGAGCTCCGCGCGACGGACGGAACGCTCGTCTCGCCGAAGGCCCTGCGCGGGCGGATCGTGGTCATCTACTTCTTCCCCAAGGCGTTCACGCCCGGCTGCACGCGGGAGACCAAGGCGTTCCGTGACGAGTACCCGGCGCTGGTGAAGGCGGGGGCGGAGATCGTCGGCGTCTCCACCGATACGTGGGTTCAGCAGTGCAAGTTCGCCGAGTGGGCGGGCGTCACGTTCCCGATGATCGCGGACGAAGCCGGCGCCCTCGGGCGCCGCTTCGGCGTGCTGTGGCCGCTCGTCGGCGTACCGCGTCGCGTGACGTTCGTCGCCGATCCCGAGGGCGTGATCCGGCACGTGTTCCACCACGAGATCCGCGTCGACGCGCACGTCGTGGACGTGCTCCGCGCGGTCGAGTCGATGCGCGCGAGCGCCGCCGGCTGACTCAGGGCACGGTGAGCAGGCTGGGCGCCGCGGGCGGCGGCGGAAGCGGCGTGTTCGAGGCCGTCTTCGGATCCGCGGGGGTCTCGTCCTCGCCGGCCGGGAGCGCGTCCTTGCCGAAGAGCGAGAGGAAGAGCGACGCACCGGCGTCCATCTGCGGGACGACGTCGGGGAGCTTCGGCGGCGGCCACGTGGCGACGTAGCGCGGGGCCTCGCCGGGCCCGCTCGCGTCGATCCAGGCGACGTGCCCGGTCCCGGGCTCGCGCACGTCCATGTGGATGAACGAGCTGTTCGGGTAGTAGCCGCAGCCCGTGTCGCCGATGGTCTTGCAGAATGCAACCAACGACTCGTTGGTGACGCCGTCGATTCGGAAGTCGAGCGCGCGTGCCGTCGCGTGGAAGCTCCCGGCGCTCGTCGGGCGGTAACCCGAGATGACGTGGAGCTTCTGCGTCTGCGCGTTCTTCACGAAGTGGTCGACGACGATCTGGAGCCGCTCGACGAGGCGCGCGTCCAGGCGCCGAATGCCCGGCGCGACCACGTCGCCCTGGACTTTGACGAGCTGCGCGATCGGCGTGGAGGGCTTGAGCGCGTCGCCGGCGCGCGCGAGGATCGACAGGTGCTCGACCGCCTCCGGTGCGGCAGAGCCATCGCACTTGCCGAGCGAGAAGCGGTCCTCTTCGATCCCGCGCGTGATCGCGACCGGCGTCTTCAGGCACGGCGGCTTCGGCGGCGTCGCGTTCGCGGCGGTCGCCGGATGCGCGCCCTGAAGCGCGCCCGGGAGCGCGCCCTTCGGATCGAGCTTGGGATCGGCCTTCGGGTCGGCGGCCGGCGGCGGCGGAGCGACCGGCGGCGTCGCCGGGTGAGCGTCGGGAGGGGGAAGCTGCGGGAGGTGAAGGACCGGCGGCGTCGGGTTCTTCGAGTGCGGCTGCGAGTGCAACGCGGTCGGAGGATGCGTCGTCCGCGCCGGCGGCGGCGCCGGACGAGCCTGGGTCGCGCTGGGATGCGCCGGCGGTTTCGGAGCTGCCGTGGGGTGGGCGGCGGGCGCATCCGCATGGGCGGCAGGCGCGAGGACCATGGCGATGAAGGCGAACGAGCCAGCGATCGGGAGCTTCATGACCTACCTATGCCTACATTTGATTACCCAGGCCAACTTTTGGTCGGACGCCACGTGAACTACGGTGGAGGGCCATGACCGGAGCCGAATTTCAGGCCGCGTTCCGCAAGCTCTTGGCGAGCCAGAGCGAGCGCCGCGAGAACACGGGCTGCATCGCCTGCGAGCGCTGCACCTCCGCCACCGATTCGACGTTCTCGAACGACTGCGTGCAGATTACACGCTGCCACTACTGCACGCGGTGCGAGCGCTGCACGGACTGCTCTCACTGCACGGGCTCCAAGGACCTCGCGGAGTCCAGCCACTGCACGGACTGCGAGCGCTGCACGCGGAGCGCCCAGCTCGTCCGCTGCGTCGGCTGTACCTCCTGCACCTACTGCTTCGGCTGCGTGGGGCTCGTGCGAAAGGACTTCCACGTGCTGAACCAGCCTTACCCGCGCGACGAGTACTTCGCCCTCGTGGCCAAGCTGAAGCGCGAGCTCGGGATCCGCTGATGCGCGTCCTCGTCCAACGCGTCCGCGAAGCCGAGGTCGTCGTCGATGGCGAGACCGTCGGCGCGATCGGGCAAGGGCTCCTCCTCTACGTCGGCGTGGGAAAAGCCGACGACGAAGAGGACCGCAAGTGGTGCCTCGAGAAGATCCTCGGGCTCCGGATCTTCGAGAACGACGCCGGCAAGATGGACAAGAGCGTCGTCGACGTCGGCGGGGCGCTCCTCGTCGTGAGCCAGTTCACGCTCTTCGGCGACGTCCGCCGCGGGCGCCGCCCGAGCTTCGACGAAGCGATGCCGCCGGCCGAGGCCAACGCCGCCTACCTCTCGTTCGTGTCCGCGGCACGGAGTCGCGGGATCAAGGTCGCGACGGGGCGGTTCGCCGCCGACATGAAGGTCCGCTCGATCAACGACGGCCCCGTCACGATCTGGATCGACTCGAAGACGCGCTGAGTTTTTGGCCCACCACGCACGGCCACGCGATCCTCGCGATCGCCATGCGTCGCCTCGTCACGTCGGTGCTCGCCTTCTTCTACGCCTGCTCCCACGCACCGGAGGCCAGTGTCCCGCCGCCGCGTCGGGAAGCGACTCCGCCCGCGGCGATCGCGACGGCGAAGCCCGTGCTCGCGGCGGCAGTCGACGCTCCCGCCGAGAAGCTGGACGCGCCGCCGCCGGCGCCGCCGAAGCGAACGATCGACATGACGAAGGTGAAGGTCGCGCTCCACGTCGGCGACTCGACCGTCGGCTACTCGTCGGGGCTCTGCATCCCGCTCGGCCAGAAGCTTCGCGCCTCGGGCGTCGAGTTCCACACCGACTCGTGGACGAGCGCGGGGCTGCAGACGGTCGCGGCGGGCGACAAGCTCGAGAAGCTGGTGGCTGCGTTCCACCCCGATCTCCTGCTCCTCAACCTCGGCACGAACAACCTGGGCTACCCCAACGCGGACGCGCTCGCCGAGCTCGCGCGCGCGGTGGCGAAGAAGGCGAGCAAGGTCGCCCAGTGCGTCTGGATCGGTCCTCCCCACCTGCCCTCCAGCGACAAGACCGAAGCGCGGGTCGTGAAGGTGCTCGCCGAGAACGCGGCGCCGTGCATCTTCTTCGACTCGCAAGCGCTGGATCTTCCTCTGCAACCCGACCACATCCACCCCGACGGCACGGGCGCGTCGCGCTGGTCGGCGAACCTGTGGTCGGTGTTGGTCCAGGCGGACGAGCCGCCGGGCCCGTTCCGGAGCGGCATGAATGCCACGGCTGGCTCGATGATCTTCGCGACGCACGAGCGATAGTAGGAGGGCCATCCGCGCTGCTACGCTGGCGCGATGAGGGGGGTCGCGGAGCTCGACATCATCGGCGCCATCGAGGCGGCGTACGACGATTCGGGAGACGACGACGCGTGGCTCGAGCGCATCGCTCGGATCATCGCGCCTGCGTTCGGCGCCGGCACGGCGCCGACGACCGCCTTCGTCTTCGACATGGGCGCTCTACCGGGCGAGCACCTACTCGCCTTCGCGAGCGTCGGACCGTCGCCCATCACGCGCGAACAGATGAAGATGCTCCAGGCGCAAGCCACGCCAGAGGAGCTTCGGCGCTCGTACCAGTGCGACATGTTCACGCGCCTCTCTCGCGTCGTGGGCGACGACCGCGCGTCCTACGGCGTTCGTCGCTCCGGGATGGTGCCCACCGGCACGCTGGACCCCCTCGGCCTACGCGCCAACGTCACGCCGGAGCGCGGGGTCGTCGTCACCACGCTCGTGCCGTGGGGGTTCCGCCTCCGCCATCGTACCCTTTGGGTACGGCTCGCCGCTCACGTCGGCGCGGGGATGCGGCTCCGCGAGCAACGGCGGGCCCGTGGCCCCGACGGCGCCGCCGCCGTTCTCACGCCGAGCGGCAAGCTCGAGCACGGGACGACCGAGACGCAATCGGCACGCACCGACCTCGCCCACGCGGCGAAGGCCATCGACAAGGCGCGCGGGAAGATGCGGCGCGTCGACCCCGACGAAGCGAGCGGCCTCTGGCGCGCGATGGTGCGCGGCGAGTGGTCACTCGTCGACTGGTTCGATCACGACGGGAAGCGCTTCCTCCTCGCGCACGACAATCGGATCGCGAAGGAGCCCACGCCGCAGCTCTCCCTGCGCGAGCATCAAGTCGTGGCGTGCGCGGCGATGGGGCACTCGAACAAGCTCATCGCCTACGACCTCGGGATCGCCGCGGGGACGGTCGCCGTGCTCCTCGCGCGCGCGGCCGCGAAGCTGGGGGTGTCCACGCGGGCCGACCTGATTCGGGTCTTCCGCGAGGGCGGGACCGTCACTCCACCGTCACCGTCTTCGCCAGGTTCCGCGGCTGGTCCACGTCGGTCCCCTTGAGATCCGCCATGTGGTACGCGAGGAGCTGGAGCGGCACCACCGTGATCAACGGCAGGACCTCCGGCTCGGCGACGGGAACGTAGACGACGTCCCCGGCGAGCTTCGCCGCGTCCTGATCGCCCTCGGTCGCGACGGCGATGACCTGGCCCTCGCGCGCCTTGACCTCCTGCATGTTGGAGAGCGTCTTGTCGTAGTGCGCGTCCCGCGGGGCGAGGACGACGACGGGCATGTTCTCGTCGATGAGCGCGATCGGGCCGTGCTTCATCTCGCCCGCCGCGTAACCCTCGGCGTGGATGTACGAGATCTCCTTCAGCTTGAGCGCGCCCTCGAGCGCGATCGGGAAGCCCGTGCCGCGGCCGAGGAAGAGGAAGTCGTGCGCGCGCAGGTGCTTCTTCGCGATCGCACGCAGCGTCGCGTCGTGCGCGAGCGCGTCGCGCATCTGCGCCGGCACGTGCCAGAGCGCATCGAGCACGCGCCGCGCGTTCGCCTCGTCGAGCGTTCCCCGGCGCCGTCCGAGGTAGACCGCGAGGAGGAGCAGCGCCGCGAGCTGGGTGGTGAAGCACTTCGTCGACGCGACGCCGATCTCCGGGCCCGCGTGCGTGTAGAGCGCACCGTCGCTCACGCGCGGGATCGCGCTGTCGAGCACGTTGGCGACGGCGAGCACGTGCGCGCCCTTCGCCTTCGCCGCCTTCACCGCCGCGAGCGTGTCGAGCGTCTCGCCGCTCTGCGACACGGCGACGACGAGATCGCGCTTCGTGAAGACGGGCTCGCGGTAGCGAACCTCGCTCCCGATCTCGACCGTGGAGGGGAGCCGCGCGAGCTGCTCGACCCAGTAGCGCCCTGCCATCGCGGCGTGCGAGCTCGTGCCGCACGCGACGAAGTAGACGCGATCGATCTCCTGCGCGAGCGCGGCCGTCAAGCCGAGCTCCTCGCCCACCACGTCGGCCGCCCCGAGATCGACGCGCCCGCGCAGCGTGTCCTCGACCGCGCGCGGCTGCTCGAAGATCTCCTTGAGCATGAAGTGCTTGTAGCCACCCTTCTCGGCCTGGGTGGGCGACCAATCGATCCGCTTCGGCGCGCGCGTGACGGGCTCGTTGGTCTCGATCGTGCGGATCGTGACGCTCCCCTTCTCGAGGATGGCCATCTCGCCCTCGTGGAGGAAGATGACCTCGCGCGTGTGCTCGAGGATCGCGGGGATGTCCGACGCGGCCCACGCCTCGCCCTTGCCGACGCCGATGACGATCGGCGACTCGTTCTTCGCGACCACGATCCGCTCGGGCTCCGACTGGCTCACGACCGCGATGGCGTAGGCGCCCCGCACCTGACCGAGCGCTTCGCGCGTGGCGCTCGCGAGGTCCGTCGCCTTCTTCTTCTCGAGCGCGCGATGGATGAGGTGCGCGACGATCTCGGTGTCGGTGTCGCTGGCGAAGCGGACGCCCTCCGCCTCGAGCTCACGCCGGAGCGCGACGTGGTTCTCGATGATGCCGTTGTGGACGACGGCGACGCCGCCCGCGACGTGGGGATGCGCGTTCACCTCGCTCGGGCGCCCGTGGGTCGCCCACCGCGTGTGGCCCACGCCGACCTTGCCCGGGAGCGGCCGGGTCTTGAGCGCTTCGTCCAGGTTGGACAGCTTGCCCACGGCCCGGACGATCTCGACGCCCCGCCCCGTGTGGAGCGCCAGCCCGGCGGAGTCGTACCCGCGATACTCGAGCTTCCGAAGGCCTTCGACCAGCAGCGGCGCACACTCGCGCTCGCCCACGTACGCCACGATTCCGCACATATGATCCTCTCGAGGAAGAGGCCGCCCCAGGCGCCTTTCGGCTCAGGCGAGCGACCCCGACCCTTTGAACGGGCTCCAGAAAGCCCTTCAGGTGCGGTCTATACCCGAAAACTTCAGCGCCCGCAGGTCAGCGGGGGGAGTTCGCTCTTCGAGGCCCCGTCCGCGATCAGGCGAGCCTGGGCGAACAAGGGGCGGTAGCTGTCGACGCGCGCCATGATCGAGGGGTTGCGCGTCCGCGCGTCCGCGTCCATCGCGCTCAAGCTCACGACCCCGACGATCTCGTGGCTGCCGCGGGAAATCACGGGCCCGCCCGAGTCGCCCGGGCACACGGAGGCCGTGACGAAGAGCGTGGACGGCTGGAGGCTGCCGATCTCGCCGCCCTCGCGCGACGAGCGACGGATGCCGTCCGGCGAGAGGGCGCAGCGCCCGAAGCCCGCCGGATCGACGGTCTCGCCGACGCGCGGAGCCGCCTCGAGCCGGACCGTGTAGGGCACGATGCCGATGATCTTGCGGGTGAGGACGAGGATCGCGACGTCCCCGTTGCCGCCGCCTTCACCGCAGGGGGGCGCGACGACTTCCTTCACGTCGATGGTGCCCCACGGCAGGTAGTCGCCGCCGAGCTCCACCCGCATGTCGCCGGCAGCGACGAGGTTCTTCGTGAACGCGCCGTGCGCGTCGAGATCGACGACGCAGTGGTGAGCGGTCAGCACGAGATCTTCGGCGACCAGCGTGCCCGAGCACGTCGTCTTCGGTCCGACGAGTCGCACGATCGCGTCTTCGGCGACCGCGAGCTGAATCGGCGGCGGGAAGAAGCGATCCGGCTCGTCCGAGTTCGCCTTCGCGGCGGGGCGCACGTTCACCTTCGGGTAGGTGGTCGCGCAACCGGTGGCCGCCACCATCGTCGTGATCGCGAGCGTGGCGAAGCTCGCGTAGCCGAAGCCGGTGCGAGCCGAGCGAGCGGAGATCACTGGGCGACGAGCCGGGCTTCGCGGGTTGCCGACGCGTACGCGATGGCGCTGGCCTCGGGGTAGGCCTGCGGGTCCTCGATGCCGAGGGAAACCATCTGCCGCATGATGTCCGTGCGGCGCGTGGCGGAGGCGATCAGCCAGGTGTCGCACGGCGACGGCTGCGAAGCACAGGTGTCGAGGACGCGCTGTTCGGCGGCGAGCGCGTCGTTCGCGCGGCCCGCGTCGACGAGCGCGCGCGCGTAGACGTGTTGGACGCGAGGCTCGCCCTGGAGCCGCGGGTCGGAGCTCTCGAGCGCGGCGATCGCGAGGCCGGGGGTCTGCGAGTCGAGGTAGCCCTGCATGAGCGCTGCGAGCGTCGGCGCATCGTTCTTGGCGGCATAGTCCGCCTCGAGGGTGCGCACCGCATCGGTCCGACCGTCCGAGATGACGGCATGCTCGCGCTGGGTCCCGCTCGCGAGGAAGAGCGCCCCCACGGCTGCCAGAATCACGAAGTTCACCGACCGCAGTTCCATTTCGACCATCTCCAGAGGTGGGAGGAGGAGCTACCGGCTTTCCCTCGGCGAGGACCCCAGCCGAGGGTTGATTCTGACACGAGCGAGAAAAAAAAAGCCCCGGCTGAGTTGAGACGCCTGGGAGCAGAAAAAGTTCCCCAAAAAGATCTCTGCGACGACCTCCGACAATCCGGGGCGCCTCTTCCTTGGTTGATACGCGAAAAAAACTCGCGCGCCCCCGGAACGGTCGGATTTTCGCGACTTTCCCGCGGAAAAGGTGGGAGAAGAGCGCATGCTGGAGCTCTGGCTCTTGGCGGTGGGGCTCGCGATGGATGCGTCGGCGGTGGCGGCCGCGACCGGGATATCGCACCCCGACACACCTTTCCGGAGAGGCGCCCGGATGGCGCTGGTCTTCGGTCTCTTCCAAGGAGCGATGCCCTGCCTCGGCTGGATTGCCGGGACGAAGGTCGCGGGGTGGGCGACCCACGCCACTCCCTGGATTGCGTTCGTGATCCTGGCGTTCCTGGGCGCGCGGATGATCCGCGCAGCGCTCCGGAAGGAACGAGATCCGGAAGATGCGCGCGAGGCAAAGAGCCCCTTCGCGCTCCGACCGCTCCTCGGGCTCGGTGTGGCAACGAGCCTCGATGCCTTGGCGGTGGGAGTGACGCTTCCGCTTTTGGGGATTCGACTCCCGATTTGCGCACTCGTGATCGGGAGTGTGACATTCGTGCTCGCGTCGTCCGCGTTCCTTCTCGGGCGAAACGTGCGGAGTCGTGCGCGTCACCTCGACCGGCGGTTCGAGATCGTGGGAGGGCTCGTGTTGATTGGCGTCGGGCTCAAGTTGCTGGTTCCGAGCCTCATCCACTGAAGCCGCGGGACTGCTGGCGACGGGATCCGCCATGCGTTACCCTGGGGGTTCGGCCAATGGCTTCTTCGAGCGCGTCGAAGGCACGGAAGGGGTGCGTGCTCCTCATCGAAGACGATGCGCGGCTTCGCTTCGCGGTAGCCGCCGGCTTGCGCACGCGCGGCTACGAGGTCGTCGAGGTGGGTGGCTGCGCAGAAGCCAAACGCATCATCCCGCAGATCACCCCCGACGTGATTCTGCTCGATCTCCAACTTTCGGACGGAGAGGCATTCGACCTTCTCCCCACCTTCCGCGCCGTCGACCCTTCGGTGCCGATCTACATCATCACGGGTCACGGCACGATCGGCGGAGCGGTGCGCGCGGTGAAGGAGGGGGCCGAGGACTTCCTCACGAAGCCCCTGAGTCAGGAGCACATCCACGACCTCGTCGCGCGCGCGATCTCGCGCCGCGGCTCCCGCGCCTCCGGCGCGCAACGCAAGCTCGCCGAGCAGGAGCCCGGCTCCGCGGCCCCGGCGATGCGCGCGCTCGAAGCGGAGATCGAACGGCTGCGCCACGCCGACTGCACCGTGCTGATCCTGGGAGAGACCGGCACCGGCAAGAGCGTCCTCGCGCGCCGCATCCACACGATCGGGCAGCGAGCCGAGCACGCCTTCGTCGACGTGAACTGCGCTGGTCTGAGCCGCGAGTTCGTCGAGAGCGAGCTCTTCGGGCACCAACGCGGCGCGTTCACGGGCGCGCACGCCGACAAGGCAGGCCTCCTCGACGCTGCCGATGGCGGAACGCTCTTCCTCGACGAGATTGGCGACATCGATCTCCAGGTGCAGCCCAAGGTGCTCAAGGTGCTCGAGGAGAAGCGCTACCGCCGGATGGGGGACGTGCGTGAGCGCGCCGCCGACGTGCGGCTCATCGCCGCGACGCACCACGACCTGCTCGGGGCGGTCTCGGCGAAGACGTTCCGCGCCGACCTCTACTACCGCATCAGCACCGTCACGTTGACGGTGCCGCCCCTGCGGGACCGGCGCGAGGACATCCCCGCCCTCGCGCGCGGGATGTTGGCGCGGACGGGAATTGCAGCCGAGCTCGGGGACGACGCGCTCGAGCGTCTGAGTGAGCACGGCTGGCCCGGCAACGTGCGCGAGCTCAAGAACGTCGTCGAACGGGCGGCGCTCCTCCGCCAGGGCGCGGTGATCCACGCCGCCGATCTGCGCTTCGACGCGGGCGCGGAAGACTCCGCGCCCATGCGCGTGCGGACGCCGACGTCGACGTCGAGGTTGCTCGCGGCGACGGCGACCGACGCGACGCGCGACGAGGTGGAACGCGAGCACATCCGGATCGCCCTCGAGGCCGAAGGCGGGCGCGTCGAAGCGGCGGCCAAGCGGCTCGGCATCCCGCGGAGCACGCTGTACTGGAAGCTGAAGCACCTCGGGATCAAGCGCTCGAGCGGCGACGACTCATGAGATCGTCGGGAGCAGGATCGAGAACGTCGTCGGGCCGCCGCGCGGGGACGTGAGCTCCAAGCGACCCCGGTTGTCGCGCACGAGCTGCTGAGCGATCGGGAGGCCGAGCCCGGTGCCCTGGGCTTTGGTCGTGAAGAACGGATCGAAGATGCGGGCGGCGATCTCGCTCGGGA
This sequence comes from Polyangiaceae bacterium, assembly GCA_044224495.1. Taxonomy (GTDB): domain Bacteria; phylum Myxococcota_A; class Polyangia; order Polyangiales; family Polyangiaceae; genus JBGAKG01. The sequence goes on from JBGAKG010000007.1 coordinate 230,903, forward strand.
CGCCAGGGCCATCGTCGACGACGTCGATCCGCACCGCGTTGGGCTCGACGAACGCCGGCGGTGGCTGGCTCTTCCGCGCGCGCTGCTCGTCGAGGCGATCGGCCGTGACACGGAGGAGCACGCGCGTCGGGTCGCCGGTGGAGTCGAGGGCGTTGTCGAGCAGGACCACGAGCGCCTGCACGATCTGGCCGTCGTCGCAGTGGAGGTCGGGGAGCTCGGGCGCCACCTCGATCCGGACGTCGCCGCGATGACCGCGGATGCGGGGACCGAGCGTGGAGAGCGCCGAGGACAGCAGCGCCCACGGCCGGTGGCGGCTCGGCCGCGGTGCGGCGGGGCGCCCGTACTGGAGCGACGTCTGCACGAGCCGCTCGATGCGGGCGAGGAGCTTGAGCATCTGCCCGACGTGGGGGAGCTTGAGCCCGACGGTCTGTTGCTCCTCGTCGAGCTCCTCCGCGATGGACCGGAGCGCGGCGACCGGGTTCCGGACCTCGTGCGCGAAGCCGGCGACCATCGTCCCCATCGTGACGAGGTGCTCGAAGCGGTGGCGCTCGGCTTCGAGCTCGCGCGCGGCGCGCGCGTCGCGGACGATGACGAAGAAGCCCACCCGCGCGTCGTGGGCGAGCTCGCCGCGAGTCAGCGTGAGGTCGAGCTCGATGAGCGAACCGTCGCGAGCGGGGACGGCGTGCGAGCGCGCGACGGCGCCTTCGTCGCCGAGCACGAGGGCGGGCGGCGCCTCCAAGCCGAGGACGGACTCGACCTTCTCGCCGCGTACCTCGTCGAGTTGGAGCAACGCGCGCGCGACCCGGTTCGCGAACGTCACCGTTCCACCGGCGTCGGTCGTGACGATGCCCACGTCGATCCCGTCCAGGATCGCTTGCGAGAAGAGCTGCTGATCGGCGAGCTGGTTGCAGAGCTCGGTGATGGCGGCCTGCGCCTCGCGCAGCACGGTCACGTCGTGCTGGACGCCTGCCATCCAGCGCGTGGGGCGTCCGTTCAAGGTGACCGGGAAGATGGTCACCTCGTTCCAGAACGCGGCCCCGTCGCGCTTGTGGTTCTGGACGACCGCGGTGGCGCGGCTCCGGTTCTTGATCGCCTGCCGCAGGAGCGCCATGCCGGGTTGGTCGCGCTCGCCGCGAAGGAGCAGACGACAGTTCTTCCCCGTCGCCTCCGCGATCGAGAAGCCGGTGAGCGTCTCGAAGACGGGCGACACGTAGACGAGTGGCGCGTCCGGCGTGGACACGTCCGCGACCGTGAGCCCGTTGACGCTGTGCTCGAGCGCCTGCTCGGCGATCGAGATCGAGAGTCGCCCCAACCCCAGCTCGACGAGCGCGCCGATCCGACGGCTCGCGATCGCAGGCGGCGTCGACGTGAGGAGGACATCGCTCGCGCCGAGGCGCTCCAGCGTCTCCGGTGCGGGCTCGGCCGGAGCGAAGAGCAAGACGGGCGCCCCCTCGAGCGCCGGGAGGCGAAGCGCCTCCGCGAGCACGGCCGGCTCGTGAGCTCCGAGATCCGCGATGACGAGCGCCGCCACGTCCACGTCGGCGAGGCGGCCGGGATCGAGCGTGACGACGGGCAGCCCTCGCGTCGCGGAGGCGGGGATGACCAGCGGACGACCGAGCACGACGATGCAGGCGCCCGTGATCGCGGCGAGGCGCGAGCTCTGCGTCGCGCCCCGCTTCACTCGGCCTCCGCAGTGACCCCCGCCGCCGGGACGGAGCTCGGCTCGATCGAGCTACTCTCCAGCGTGCGCTCGCCGAACAGCTCACCGAGGTAGCGCACGGCCACCCCGTCGTAGCCGTAGCTCGCCGGATCCTCCGCGACGCGGAACCCGTGCTTCGCGCTCGTGCGCTGCGCCGCCGCGACGGCGGACGCGAACGACTCCTGGAGTCGGCGTGGTTCGTCGCTCCGCTGGAGGAGCTCGGCGATCGTCGGGACCTCGGGCGCGATCGACCAGAGCCACCAGGCATCGGCGGCGGGCTGGGCGACGAGGATCGTGTCCGGCACGAGGAGCGGCCCCAGCTGCGTCCGCTCGCGTGCGCTCCGAATGAGCGCTTGGCGGACCTCTTCGTGACCAGGGTAGCGATGCGCGAGCGACGTGCGGAGCACGCTCCCGAGCGCGCGGTGAACGACGCGACCGGAGGCGTCGAGCGACGGCGCGACGTCGAACGCGCCGCTCTCGGCGAGGACGCGGAGCTTCTCGCGCCCCGTGTGCGCGGGCCAGATGAAGCCGGTGGGGACGTCCGCGCGCGGGAACGGCGGCGCGAGCGTGTCCCCTCCCTCGAGCGGCGGAGGCGCGACCGATGCGACGGCGCCGTCCCCCACGGCCGTTCCTCCCTCGACCAGGAGCGCGGTCAGCGCCTCTTCGAGGACCATCTCCGCGGCCCACTCGGGATCGAGGTCCTGGCGTTCGACGCTCGCGACGAGCTCGGTGGCGCGCGGGGCGCGGCGAACCTCGAGCTCGAGCGCTCCCCGTTCGCTGTCCTGCTGCATCGCGCGCGAGATGGTGCGGACGGCGTGCACGAACGTGTCGACGACACCGATCCCCTCGCTCGCGATCGCCTCGGTGACGGGCGTGCCGTCGATCCCGAGCCGACGCGCGAGCTCCTTCCCCGTGATCGCGTCGGCCTGGTCCTGCTTGTTCGCCTGGAGCACCACCGGCTTCGACCCGTGGACGTCGCGGAGCACCTCGAGCGCGTCGCGCGCGCGCGCGAGGCTCGTCTCGGCGCTGTCGGAGACGAAGACGACGACGTCGGCCGAGCTCAGGAGATAACGGCGCCGCGGCGTGAGGACGACTTGGCCCGGGACGGTGATGACCTGGCACATGAGCGGGAAGCCGCAGATCGAGCCCGCGAGGATCTGGACCCAGTCGAAGAGCAGGGTGCGGCCATCGACCTCGCCCGGCGAGTGGAGCTCGGTCTTGCGCTGCGTGGCGAAGAGCTCGCAGAGCATGCGGAGGTTCGTCGTCTTGCCGGTGCCCGCGATGCCGTCGTAGACGATGCGCACGCACATCCGCTGTTCGGTCGGGTCGAAGATCGCCATGATCAGCCTCCCCGTCGCGCCGTCGCGCGGCGATTCAAGATGCGCGCAGGACCGAACGAGCTGGTCTCGCCGACCACCACGGCCCCGTGGAACCGAAACGCGAGGAGGGAGCGCCCGGGAGCGACCTCCACGGCGAGCATCGGGTCCTCGTGCCGGATCGCGCCGGCGAGATCCAGGGTGGAGGTCGCCCAGCGACCGACGCGCAGCAGATCGGTCGCGGCCATCGGGTGGTTCCCACGGAGCGCGATGGGTTGGGGGTAGGCGCTCGTCTCGCTGCGGACGAAGGCGACCCCCCAATCGTCGTCGCCGAAGCACGCCGCGAGCTCGGCGGCGACCGTCGCGACGACGTTGCCGTGGGCGCTCGCGCCGGCTCGCACGAGGAGCTCGGCGGTCGCGAACGTGAAGCGCGGGCTGTACCCGCCCGAGGCACGCGGGCACCAGAAGCTCCCCTCGAGGTCGGTGCAGAGTACATCGATCGACTCGAGGGTGTGCTCGAACAAAGCCGCGCGCAGATCGCCGGGGGAGAGCACGCCCTTGGCGACGAGCCACTCGCCCCAGCGGGCGCCTTCGTTCTGGCACTGCCGATAACAGCGCTCCATCGCCTCCGCGTCGCCGCCCGCGCGGTCGACGAGCAGCTCGGTGAGGCGACGCGCCATCCCTCGCGCCGCCGCCCAACACACGCGCCCCTGCTCGACGAAGATCGCACCGCGGGTCGTGCCCCCTCCGGCGACCACGATCTCGCCGACGGCCTCCGGCTCGAGCTCGTCGACGAAGGTGCAGACGTCGGAGAGCGTCCGGATGCCAATCGGGCGACCGGAGGTGCGCAGGCTGTGGGGACCCGATCCGTGGGTGCTGCTCACGGCGGCGCTCACACGGACTGACCGACGCGCCCGGCCACCTCCCGGAGCCAGGCACGGAGCAAGGTGACGTTCGAGCCGCCCGGGGCGACGCCCACCACGACGAGGTTGGGCTGGGCGGGTACGCGCACGAACGCGTGGACCCAGGCGGTCGAGGCGACGAAGGACTCGGTGGCTTCGCCGTCCCCGACCGGTGCGCCGCAGAGCTCGGGTGCGGAGAGCACGGCGAGCTCCACGTCGTCGCGGGGCACGCCCCCTCGGACGTAGAGTCCGAGGACGAGTCCCGCGTGCCCGTCCATGCACGCGAGGGCGCTCACGTCGGTGCGATCCGCGAGGGCATCCCGCAGGTGGGACTCGATGCTGCGGCCCATCAGGTGAACTTCGAGTGTTTGGTGACGACGGTGCGGACGATCGCGATGTTCGACGTCGCGCGGTCGGCGGCGAGGTAGATGAACAGCGTCGGCGAGAGCAGCTTGATGAAGTGGATCTGATCGCCGAGCGTGAGGATCATGTCCTCGAGGTTCGTCTTCAGGTTCAGCGCCTTCATGATCTTGAGCTTCTGCTTCACGAGCTCGCTGTTGTAGGCACTCGCGACGCCGAGATCGAAGTCGGGGCGGAGTGACTTCACGGCGAGCGTCATGCCGGAGTCCAGGTCGACGAGCGACGCTCCGATGAACCCTGGGATGTCGGCAGCGAACCGCTCGAACGCCTCGTTGGCTTCTTTTTCCGTGGCCATGATGGTCTCCTTCGTGGGTGTGACGTTGCTGGGGGCGGGTCTCAGCGAAACCAGCCCCACTTCCTTCGTTTCATGTCCTCGCCGAGATCGGCGACGACGGCGTGAATCGTCTCGACACGCTCCTGCGTGCGCGCCTCGCGCGCCGCGATCCCGTCGACGGCGGCACGGAGCGCGCGCACCTCGGCGACCAGCTCCGCGATCGAGTCTTGGGAGGGCGCATCGGCGCTCGCGCTCGGCGCCTGCGACTTCAGGGCCGCGACGTGCTCGGTGACGGTGTCGCGCAGGACCTTCTGGAGCGCCGACAAGAGCGGGTTGCCCTCGCCCCGCGCGCTCGTCTTCACCGGGGCGTCGGGCGGTGGGACGGGCGCGTGCGCAGCGCTCGCTTCGAGCACGGCTCCGAGCGCGCGCTCCGCGGTCTCGATGACGCCTTCGCCCCGCGCGGCGGCGGCTTCGACGTGAGGGAGGGACTCGGCGTCCAGCGCCGCGAGCACCTCCTGCGGCGAGAGCGCCGCGCTCAAGTCGCGCTTGTTCACCTGGACGACGACGGCGACGTCTTTCCGTGCCGCCAGCGCGGCGCGCGTCGCAGCCATCGCCTCGCGGTTGCGCTCGAGCGCATCGGGATCGGCGTCGGCGACGAAGACGACCCCGTCGACGTCACGGAGCGCCTCACCGAGGTCGCCCGCGCCGGACGCGACGGCGAGCTTCACGACGACGTCGCAATCGCGGAAGCGACTCCCGCTCGGCGGCCGCCAGTCCGTCGCGAGCTCGGTCGGCGAGGCCCCCAGTTTGACGAGGTTCGTCGCCCGCCCGGCGCCCAGGGGGCCGACGTAGGCGATGCGCGCTTCGACGCGTCGATCGCGGACGTTGAGGAGCATGACCGATCATGGAGCAAGCTCCGTTCCAACGCGTGATCCGCAGAAAATCCCGACCCGCGGTCGCGCTCGTCCAAAGCTTGGACGCCGTCCGTACGAATCTTGGACGAGCCCGTCCAACGGGACGTCCAAGGAACCGTTGGACGACGGGCAGTTCGCGCGAAAGCCCGCCTGGCACGCCGACTGCAGTGGCCTCGGACATGACCGCCGCGCCGGACGCTCGCCGCGTGATCCTCGTCGACGACGAGGAAGCGCTCGTCTGGTCACTCGCGAGTCGACTCGCGAAGGTGCGACCCAAGGAGAAGTTCGAGACCGCAAACGATGGCGAGACCGCGCTCGCGTTGCTCCGCAAGGCACCGACCGCGTTGCTCGTCGCCGACATTCGGATGCCGGGCATGAGCGGCATCGATCTCTTGCTCGCCGCACGCGAGGCGCAACCCGAGCTGCCGGCGATCCTCATGACGGCCTTCAAGACGATCGATCTCGATCGCGTCAGCGAGGGCCCCTTCACCGGCTTCCTCGAGAAGCCGTTCGCGTTCGAGAAGCTGCTCGGCCTCGTCGAGCGCGCGCTCGACGCTCCGCGCGTCGGGTTCTCCGGCGCGATCCTCGTCCAGACGATGCCGGACATCGTCCAGCTCTACGCGCTGTCGCACGCCACCGGTGCGCTCGTGGTCGAGCACGGCGAGGAGCGCGGCGAGATCTGGTTCGACGCCGGAACGATCCGGCACGCGGTGACGCCGCGCTGCGTGGGCGACGACGCGGTCTACGAGATCATGATGTGGAGCGGCGGAGAGTTCATGATGCACGCCGGCGCGCGCACGCGCGAGCGCTCGGTCGCGAATCACTGGCAGGAGCTCTTGATGGAGAGCTGCCGCCGCATCGACGAAGCCAAGCGTGAGGGAGATCGACCCTCGCGCAAAGGGTGGACGCAAGCCCCCCCAGCCATGAGCGAGGACGACGGCTTCGACCTCGGCTTCGCAGAGTTCGAACCCGCCTCGCTCCCGAGCGTGGCGGGCCATGCAACGGACACATCGACCAAGGAAGGCACGGAGGACGACATGAACGTGAAGGACGCACTCAACAAGCTCAACCAGATGGATGGATTCGTCGGCGCAGCGCTCGTCGACTCGGAGAGCGGCATGCTGCTGGGCCAGGAGGGCGGCGGAGCCGTCAACCTCGAGGTCGCAGCGGCCGGCAACACCGAGGTGGTCCGGGCGAAGCGCAAGGTCATGGGCAACCTCGGCCTCAAGGACGCGATCGAGGACATCCTGATCTCGCTCGGCAAGCAGTACCACCTCATCCGTCCGCTCCGCTCGCGCCCGACGATCTTCTTCTACGTCGCGTTGGACCGCGGTCGAGCCAACCTCGCGATGGCCCGCATCGCCCTCGCCGACGTCGAGAAGGACCTCCAGGTCTGACGCGCACGACGCCGCCCGCGCGTTGCGCGACGCCGCGCGGGCGTGCATCGTGAAGAGAGATGATCCCGAAGCAGAACATCTTCCAGCTCGCGAAGGCGCTGGAGGGGATCCCGGTCCTCGGCGCGCTCGCCGGTAGTCCGGCAGCGCGGGCGGGGCTGCGCTACGGCGACATTCTGCTGTCCGTGAACGGCGTCCGGACGAAGACCGTCGTCGACTACGTCGAAGCCAAAGGTCTGAGGGAAGACGGGATGGCCGTCGTGATCTTCCGCGGCGGCGTCGAGCTGACGCAGGAGCTCGTCTACGACACGTCCGCGCCTCCGCTGGATCCCACCGCGATCCTCGCGGAGCTCATCTCGCTCCGCATCCTCGGGGACGACGACGAGAGCGGCGGCGCGAGCGGCGGCGGCGAGGTATCCTGACCGATGCTCGTTCAGCGCCCGCGGCTGCGCTGAGCCTGCAAGACGTCGACCGCCGCGATGAGCTCGCGCGTGACGCTGAGGCAACCCGCAGCGGCCTCGCGCATCGTCACGCGATCCTCGGCGGGTTGGCGAATGAGCCACTCGACGAGCTCCGCGTTGGCGAGCATGCCGGCGAGCTTGTTGGCGAGCTCGTGCGCGAGCGGACGGGGAAGGCTCACCCGCGCGGGGAGATCGAGGAAGAGCGCACACGTCGCCGCGATCTCTTCGGCCTCTGCGGGTGGGACCGAGTCCGGGAGCTCGACGACTCCGACCACCTGCCCGGCGCCGCCGTGCAGCGTGCGCCGTTGCGAGCCGGACGGAACCGGGGACGGTGGCGCCTCGGGGTAACAGTGGGCGGCGATCCCGGCGCGCGCGAGCGCCGCGAGCACGGCGCGGAGCCCGTCCTCGGCGTCGACCGCGCCGCGCGCGGCGTCGAAGAAGAAGCACGCGGCCTCGACCCTCCAGGTGCGGTCTCGAGCAATCTCCCCCATCAGCGACTCCTCCTCGTCACGCGAGCTCGCGCTTCAGCTCGTTCACGACCCAGTCGCCGACGGCGCGCGTTCCGAGCGCACCCCCGACGTCGCGGGTGCACTGCTTCTCGCCGATCGCGCGCGCGACGATCGCCTCGAGCCGTCGCTCCTCTTCGGGCCAGCCGAGGTGCGCGAGCATCATCCCGACGGTGAGGATGCTCGCGAGCGGGTTCGCGAGATCCTTGCCGGCGAGCGGTGGCGCCGACCCGTGCACGGGCTCGAACATCGCGACGCGCGATGGGTCGGCCGCGTGGATGTTCGCGCTCCCGGCCATGCCGAGCCCGCCCTGGAGCGCGGCGCCGAGGTCCGTGACGATGTCTCCGAAGAGATTGCAGGTCACGACGACCTCGAACGGAGACGGGTCCTGCACCAGATAGAGGCAGAGCGCGTCGACGTAGACGTGCTTCGGCTCGATCCCCGGGTACTCCTTCGCGACCTCGAAGAAGCAGCGGTACCAGAGCTCGTGCGCGTGCTTCATCGCGTTCGACTTGTCCGCCATGTGCACGGTCTTCTTGCCGTGCTTCTTGGCGTACTCGAAGCCGGCGCGGATCAGGCGCTCGACGCCCTTCCGCGTGTTGACGTCTTCGTTGATCGCGATCTCGTCGGCCGTGCCGCGCTTGAACTGCCCGCCCATGCCGACGTAGATGCCCTCGGTGTTCTCGCGGAAGACGACGAAATCGACGTCCTTCGCGGTGCGGTCCTTGAGCGGGACGAGTCGATCCGAGAGCGCCTTCACCGGGCGCACGTTCGCGTAGAGATCGAGGCCGAACCGCAAGCCGAAGAGGATGTCGCGCGCGTGCTCGAGACCCGGGACGCGAGGGTCGCCGAGGGCGCCGAGGAGCACCGCCCGCGCCTCCTTCTCGATCCGCGCTCGTACCTCTTTGGGATAGGTGGTCCCGTCCTTGAGGTAGCGATCGGCACCGAGATCGAGCTGCCACAGCTCGAGGGGGAAGCCGCGCCGCTCTTGGTACAGCTCGAGGACGCGGGTCGCTTGGGCGAGGACTTCGGTTCCGATGCCGTCTCCGGGGATCACGGCGATGAGGTGCTTGGCCATGGGGGCCGGCAGTATACGATGGCGCCATGTCGCGTAGCGCCGTCATTGCCCTCGTCGCCACCACCTTCTTCGCCATGTCCGCGTCGGTCGCCTGCAAGGGCGCCGACTCGCCTTCGATGGATACGGCCGGCGAAGGAGAGCAGTGCGCGGTGGGCTCGCGCACGACGAAGACCTGCGGAGGCGCCCTCCACTGCGCGCCGAAACCGTACACGGCCGTGCCGGGTGGCAAGGGACCGTCCGAGCCGTCACCCGAGGGGGGCGCGTGCGGAGGGGTCGCCGGTTTCCACTGCGCCGACGGGCTCGCGTGCAAGGTCGAGGACAAGGACCTGATGACGGCGGACGCGATGGGCACCTGCATGCGCGAGTCCGTCTGCGTGAAGTGACGGGGGCGTTGTCCCACATCCACCCCGCGATCGACGCCGCTTCTTTCACCTCGGGCGTGGGGCCGCGGTACCACCGAGCCATGCTCGACCGCATCCGTGAGAAGCTGCCGACGATTCCCGAGGATCTCGGCGAATACGCCCGCATCCACACCGGACCGGGGAGCTGGTCCGCCGACACCAACTTCGAGCCCTGCCCCGACGAGCTCGGACGACCCGAGCACGCCACGCCGCGGGCGCCCTACGTGCGATTGTCCGCGGCCGAGCTGACCGACGGATGATCAGCGTCGCGCCGCCGTGATGGCGCGCGCGACCTCGACCGCGCCCTCGACGCGTGGGACCTCGGGGTAGAGCCCGGTCCAGTGCCCATACGGATCGACGAAGGCGTACGCCATCCCGGCGTTCTGGGCGCCGAGCACGTCGGTCGCCCACGTGTCGCCGAGGTGGATCGCTCGTCCCAATTTGGTACCGGTGCGCTCCGCGGCGATCCGAAAGATCGCGGGGTCCGGCTTCTCGACGCCGACCTTGCCGCTGTCGACCACGACGTCGAAGCAGTCGGCGATACCGAGCGTCGCGAAGAGGCGATCGAGCATGCCCTCGGAGTTCGAGACGATCGCCGTCTTCACGCCGACCGCGCGCAGCTCTGCCATCGCCGTGGAGAAGCCCTCCGGCACGACGGACCAGAGGTTGTGCTCCACGTGGCTCACCCAGATCGTCGAGACGAGCTGCGGGAGCTCCGCCTCGGGCACGCCGGCGCGCGCGAGGATCGTCGCGACCATGCGCCCCCACGCGGCCGCCCCGGGCGCGCCGCGCTCCTTCCACGCCGGATCGATCATTTCGTGCGGCGTCGCGGCGAGGCGCTTGGCTTCGCCTTCGGTCACGATCAAACGCTCGGCCGAAACGACGAAGCCCGCCTCGCACGCGAGACGCGCGAGGCGGGCATGGTCGAGGAAGATGACCGTGTTGCCCGCATCGAGGGACAACAGGTCGAACGAGCCCCAGGCGAAGTCGCTCAGCCGAGCACCTTCTCGACGGGGACGTAGTCGATTTTGTGCGCCTGGGCGACGCCCTCGCAGGTGACCTTGCCGGCGAAGGTGTTGATGCCGAGCGCGAGCGCGCGGTCGGCCTTGGCGGCCTTCACGAGCCCGTGCTCCGCGATCTTGAGCGCGTAGCCGAGGGTCGTGTTGGTGAGCGCCCACGTGCTCGTCTGCGGGACCGCGCCCGGCATGTTCGGCACGCAGTAGTGGATGACACCATCGACCTCGTAGGTCGGGTGGTCGTGCGAGGTGGGCCGGCACGTCTCGATGCAGCCGCCCTGGTCGACGGCGACGTCGACGACGACGCTGCCCTTCTCCATCTTGCCGATGAGCTCGCGCGTCACGAGCTTGGGCGCCGCGGCGCCGGTGACGAGCACCGCGCCGACGACGAGGTCCGCGCGCGCGACCGACTGCTCGATGTTGGTCGGGTTCGAGTAGAGCGTCTCGACGGCGCCGCCGAAGACGTCCTCGAGGTAGGCCATCGTCTCGGCACGAACGTCGAGGACGGTGACCTGCGCGCCCATGCCGATCGCGATCGTCGCCGCGTTGCGGCCGACGACGCCGCCACCGAGGATGACGACGCGGCCACGGCGCGTGCCGGGCACGCCGCCGAGGAGCACGCCCTTGCCGCCGCGCTCCTTCTCGAGGCAGGTCGCACCGACTTGAACCGCCATGCGGCCGGCCACTTCGCTCATCGGACGGAGGAGCGGGAGCGTGCGATCCGGGTTCTCGATCGTCTCGTACGCGACGCCCTGCACCTTCTTGTCGAGGAGGTGCTTCGTGAGCTCCGGCTCCGGCGCAAGATGAAGGTACGTGTAGAGGACGAGGTTCTCGCGGAAGAAGCCGTACTCGTTCGGGAGCGGCTCCTTGACCTTGACGACCATCTCGGCGCCCCAGGCCTCGGCCGGGGTCTGCACGATCGTCGCGCCGGCGGCGACGTAATCCGCGTCCTTCAGGCCGCTGCCGTCGCCCGCCGCCGTCTGGACGAGCACCTTGTGGCCTCGCGACGTGAGGCTACGGACGCCAGCCGGCGTCATCCCAACTCGGTACTCGCGGGTCTTGATCTCTTTCGGAACGCCGATGATCACGTGGGGTCTCCTTTACTGCACGACTTGAATCGCGCCGAACATCGATAGGCTGTGGAACTGGCACGCGAATCCGAACGTGCCGGTCGAGTTGAAGGTGAAGGACTTGGTCGTCCCGGTGCTGGTGGTGGTGATGGGCCCGCCGGAGTCACCCCCGGAGGACATGAGCGGGTGGTTCGGGAAGGCGCCGTTCCACGTCACGCTCTGCCCGACCTTGATCTTCAGGCAGTTCGGGGAGTACTGCGCGGCCGTGACGCCCGTCGGGAACGTGATCGCGCGCGGGTCGTTGGTCGCGGTGCCGTCGGTGAACGAGGTGCAGCCGTTCACCGGCTGCGGGCCCGCGTCGACGACGACATCGGCAGCGGCGTCGGTGGTGCTGGAGTCTTGCCCGCCGTTGGCGTCGGTGGTGCTCGCGTCCTTCGGGGTCGAGGTGTCGGTGCCGCCCGCGTCCTTCACGGACGACGTGTCGTCGCCCCCACAGGCCGCGAGGAGAAGGAGCGCACAACCGAGAGAAAGAAAAGACCGCATGGGGCGCGCACCTTACTGAGGTGGCGCGCCGGTTTCAACGCGAGCCGACGGACGCGGTGCGTCAGGGAACGACCTTCACCGCGCCCAGCATCGAGGGGTGGTTCGCGCAGTGGAAGCCGAAGAGGCCGGCCGTCGGGAACGTGCCCTTCGCGGTATTTCCCGTGGCCTGGCTGGGGACGGGGCTGCCCTGGTCGCCGCCGAAGGGGTTCAGGGGGTGGACGGCGAGGTCGCCGTTCCACGTCACGGACTGGCCGGCCTTGATCTTGACGCACTTGGGGCTGACCGTGAAATCCCAGGTGATGGTCGCGCCGGAGGCCGTCGCATCGGTGTAGCTCGAGTCCGTGCAGCCGTTCAGCGACGACGAGCCCGAGTCGGGCGTGGGGTTCGACGTGTCGTCGCCACCGCAAGCGGCAACGGCGAGGGCGACGGCGAAGCAGGAAGCGACAGCGAAGGATTTCGGCGAGCTCATCCTTCGAAGATACATCATTTGGGCTAGAGTCCAGCGGCGTGTACGCCCTGGTGCGACCGCTCCTCTTCGCGCTCGATCCCCACACGGCCCATGCGCTGGGGAACTGGTCGCTCGGTTGGCTCGAGTACGTACCCCCGCTCCGCGGTCTGGCGCGCGCGCTCTCCGCGCCTCCTGCGTCGCTGCGGAAGACGGTGATGGGGCTCTCGTTTCCTTCGCCGATCGGGCTCGCCGGCGGCTTCGACAAGAACGCGCTCCGCCCGCGCGCGCTCGCCGCGCTCGGGTTCGGGTTCCTCGAGCTCGGCACCGTGACCGCGCGCGCGCAGGACGAGAACCCGCGCCCGAATTTGTTTCGCCTGCCGAAGGATCGCGCGCTCGTGAACCGGCTCGGATTCCCCAACGAAGGTGCGGCCGCGGTCGTTCGGCGGTTCACGAGCCACGGCGGCGCGGGCGCCACCGGCGTGCCGGTCGGGTTCTCGATCGGGAAGTCGCGCGTGGTCGAGGTGGGAGAGGACCCCGAGCCGATCCTTGCAGACTACATCGAGAGCTTCCGCACCGTTCACGCCGCCTCCGACTTCGTGGTCGTGAACGTCTCGTCGCCGAACACCAAGAACCTGCGCGCGCTCCAGGGCGCAGCGCTCGCGCGCACGCTGTTCCGCGGGCTCGGCGCGGAGAACGAGCGGCTCGGGAAGAAGCCGCTGCTCGTGAAGATCGCGCCCGACCTCGACGATGCCGGGCTCGACGAGCTGTTCGCCGTCGTCGAGGAGACCGGCCTCGACGGTGTGGTCGCGACCAACACGACGCTCGCGCGGCGCGATCTGGCGACGGACGCCGCCACGGTCGAGGCAATCGGCACGGGAGGGCTGAGCGGGCCGCCGCTCCGAGCACGGTCGCTCGAGGTCGTGAAGCGCACGCGCGCGGCGCTGCCGAAGGTCGCGCTGATCGGCGTCGGCGGTGTGGAGACCGGCGCAGACGCGAAGGCGCTCCTCGATGCGGGCGCAGATCTCGTGCAGCTCTACACCGGCTTCATCTACCGAGGGCCGTGGGCGGCGCGCTCGATCGCGAGGGAGCTGGCTCACCTCCGCAGACCTCGCGACGCTTCCTGAATCACGGCGGTTGCTGGGGCGGCGCGCAACCTTTGCGCCCAAAAACTTGGCCCGAACGGCTGACCTACATCACCCTACGTGCACGAAGACCGCTCCTCGTGCGCCCCACGAGTGCGCTGCGGTCGGGGAGGCTCCCTCATGGCATCGCGTTCGTTCTCCGTCATCGCCCTCGGTGCTCTGGTGCTCGCGGCTTGTGGCTCTCCCGGCCAAGGTCGCGTCGAGACCTCGGACGCGGCGAAGCCCGCGCACCTCTCTCACGCTTCTCTCGCGCCCGAGTCCAAAGGCGGCGCCGGCGAGAGCACGGCCGAGGGGAGCGAGGCTCCTGCCCCGCCCGCGGATGCTGCGCTCGAGTTCGTGAAGGCGCACCTGCCGCCGGGGGGACACGTCGTCCGCGACGAGAAGGGTGCGCTCGTGATCACGCACGAGGTCCAACCGAAGGAGACCGCGGTCACGATCGCGAAGGCGTACCTCGCCGTCTCCGACGTCTACCTCTCGAGCGACCTCGCCGCGCGCATCCTGAAGAAGAACCCGACCCTGAAGGTGGGTTCGACGATCGCGATCCCCGAGCCGGTGCAAGAGGCCTACGGCGCGCCCACCGAGTCGCGGCTCCCCTGGCCGGCGGACAAGAAGCTGCGCGGGATCTACCTCGGCGGGCGCGACGCGCTCGGCACCTGGGAGGACACGCTCGATCGGATGAAGGCGCGCGGGATGAACCTGATCATCCTGGATGCCAAGGAGTACATGGGCCAGATGACGTACGCGTCGAAGGTCGACGTCGCCGTCAGGACCGGCGCCGTGAAGGGCGCGCTGATCGAGGACATGAGCCGCGCGATCCGCTTCGCGCACAAGCGTGGGATCCTCGTGTCGCTGCGCGTCGCGTGCTTCCACGATCCGTGGTCGGCCGAGAAGGCGCCCGAGCTCAGCATCAAAGGTTACTGGGGCGGGCCGTACCCGATCGGCTGGCTCGATCCGGGCGGCGCGGAGTCGCAGAAGTACATCTTCGACGTCGTCGAAGAGGCGCTGTCGCTCGGCGCCGACGAGATCAACCTCGACTACGTGCGCTACCCGGTGCAGGGCGGGCTGGGCAACGCCGACTTCCACCTGAAGGACACGGGCCGCACCACTGTCGGCGTCATCACGAAGTTCGCGCACGACGTCCATGGGATGACGCAGAAGGCGCACGTTCCCCTCAGCCTCGACGTCTTCGGCGTCACCGCGATCGGCACGCAGCAGGACATCGATGGGCTCGGGCAGGACATCGGGCACCTCGGCTCCGAGTGCGAGGCGCTGATGCCGATGGTCTACCCGTCCCACTATGGGAAGGGCTTCTACGGCTGGGACATCCCCGGCAACCACCCCGAGATCGTCGGCATCGGGACGAAGGCTGCGATCGCGAAGCTGCCGCAAGGCGACCACGTCGCGGTGATTCGCCCGTGGGTGCAGGCTTCGAACTGGAACACGCCGAACTACTCGCCCGCGTACCTGAAGGCCGAAACGGTTTCCGGCGAGGAAGCCGGCGGCGCGGGCTGGACGATGTGGAACCCCGGCGGGTTCTACGGCGACGCGTGGCGCGGCTTCGATCCGATCACGAAGAAGTGAGCGTCACCGGACGTCGAGCAGCTCGACGTCGAACACGACCGTTACGCCGGGCGGGATCACGCCCGCTCGCCCCTGACCGCCGTTGATCAGCTCGGGCGGGACCCAGATCCGGCGGACGCCGCCGGTGCGCATCCCGTCGATCCCGACGTCCCACATCGGGTTCACGAACCCCTCGCCGAGCGTGAACGTGAACGGCTCGCCCTTCGCCTTGCTCGAGGCGAACTCGCCCCCCTCGACGGTGGAGCCGACGTACCCGAGGACGACGCGGCGCCCCTTCTGCGCGATCATGCCGGAGCCGAGGCTCAGATCCACGACCACGATCCCGTTCGCGAGCGTCCGTGGGATCGGCTCGACGACCTGTTCGGCGACCGCCGGTCCCGGCGTCCGAAGCGACGACGCCGGTCCTTCCATCGTGCCCGTTTCCGTTGGCGTGCAGGCGACGAGCGCTCCGAGCGTGAGCCCGAGCGCCAGCGTCACTTGCACTCGACGGTGATCGTCTGCGCGGGCGGCGGGCACGTGTTCGTCTGAACGCCGCCCCAGTTGTCGTTGCCGATGCAGGGGCGCGCGATCCAACCCGGGTTGTTGCAGGTGCAGGCCGTGCCGTCGACGGAGAGGCCGATCTGCGGAGTGCTCACCGAGCAGTTGCCCGTGTACCAGGTGTGACCGCCGCACGAGACGCCGTTGACGTAGGTGGGCGAGCTCTTGTTCGTGAAGCCGGTGTAGAGCGACTTGCAGAGCTGATCGGCGGCGGCGCCCGTGCAGGTGAGGCCGGCCGGCAAGTTCGTGCCCTTGATCGTGATCGACGTGTACGTGCCGCTCAGCTTCGAGAGGAACGTGTCCCACGCCGCGCACTGCGGGCTGTTCTGCGCCAAGCTGCCGGCGGGGATCGATTGCGAGTAGGTGATCGCCGCGGTGCAGGCTCCGCCGGAGCAGACCGGCGTGCCACCGCTGCAGGTCACGCCGCAGCCGCCGCAGTTGGTCGGATCGGACAAGACGTCGACGCAGCTGGAGTTGCAGAGTTGCTTGCCGACCGCGCAGCACTTGCCCTGCGTGCACCACTCGGTGTCGGGGGCGCAGGCGGTGCCGCAGTTGCCGCAGTGGTCGTGCGCGTTCTTCGTGTCCCAGCAGAGCTTGTCGCTGCAGAGGTCGGTGCCGTTCGGGCAGGTCACCGCGCACGCCGAGTTCGAGCAGCTGGCGGTGCCGATGCTCCAGCCGGTGCCGGTGTCGGGCGCGCCGCCGTCGGGGATCGGGATGCCGGAGTCCGGGTTGCCGGTCCCGCCTTCGGGCCCGCCGTCGGGGAGTGGGCAGACGGTGCCGCACTGGCCGCAGTTCTTCGCGTCCTTCGTGAGGTCGATGCAGCTGCCCGCGTCGCCGATGCACTTCACGAGCGGTGCGTCACAGCTCGACTTGCACTTGCCGGCCGAGCACACCTGCGCGGACGAGCATGCGTTCGAGCACGAGCCGCAGTGCTTCGGATCGGTCTGGAGATCGAACTGCGGGCATGAGCTGCCATCGGTCGGGATCGAGCCGTCGTCGGTGGTGCCCGCATCGAAGAGACCCGGGGGCACGCTGCCCGTGGCGCAGGCTGCGAACCCGAGCGCAGCGGTGCTGCCGAGACCGACGAGGACGAACGCACGACGAAGGAAGGACGCCATGGCAGCATCGTACGACAGCGGGGTGCTTCCCTCCCCTCGATTTCCCGGGTCGGCGGGAGGTCCGCGACGCGGCGCGTCGGGCGAGCGCAGCCGTAAGTGCCCGTTCTGATGGAAGAATGGTCATCCGATGACCAATTCCTGACAGAGCGGGAGCTACCTTCGAGGCGTGGAGAACGTCGCCAAGGACACCGGTCGCCGCCTTCAGATGGTCAAATCGATCCCGTTTTTCGCGGTGCATGCCATCGCGATCGGCGGCGTGATCGCCGGTGGGTGGTCGTGGAAGGGCTTCGCCCTCGCGATCGCCCTCTATTACATCCGGATGTTCGGCGTGACGGCGGGCTACCACCGCTACTTCTCGCACCGCACGTTCCGGACGAGCCGCGTGATGCAGTTCTTGTTCGCGCTCCTCGCCACGTCGTCCGCGCAGAAGGGCGTGCTCTGGTGGGCGGCGCATCACCGCGTGCACCACAAGAACTCGGATCAAGAGGGCGACATCCACTCGCTCAAGCGCGAGGGCTTCTTCTGGAGCCACGTCGGCTGGATCCTCTCCGAGAAGTACGATGAGACGGACGAGAAGCGCGTGAAGGATCTCGCGCGTTACCCCGAGCTGCGGTTCCTCGATCGGTTCCACCTGCTCGTGCCGACGGCGCTGGGCTTCGCGCTCTTCTTCTTCGCCGGCGGCTGGCACGGCCTGCTCTGGGGTCTCTTCGTGTCGACCACGTTGCTCTGGCACGGGACGTTCACGATCAACTCGCTCACCCACCTCTGGGGGAGCCGTCGCTATGCGACGAGCGACAACTCGCGCAACAACTTCTGGCTCGCCCTCATCACGATGGGCGAGGGCTGGCACAACAACCACCACTACTACCAGCAGTCGACCCGCCAGGGCTTCTTCTGGTGGGAGATCGATCCGACCTTCTACATCCTCAAGGTGATGAGCTGGCTCGGCCTCGTGTGGGATCTCCAGAGCGCGCCCGCGAAGGTGCGTGACGACTACGTGCACGAGGGTCCGGAGAGCGGTCACGCCCCGGTCATCGCGCCGCTCACGCCCCGAGAGATCGCGGCGCGCATGCGGCAGGCCGCGATGCCCGAAGCGGCGGAGTGAGCGGTCGCCCTACGGGGTGACCGCCACGTAGACGGCGGTCCGCTGGGACGGCGCGTTGATGGGCCCAAAGCCGAAGTTGGACGAGCCGGCGAACGTCCCCGCAAGAAGCAGACGATCACCGGGCCCCGTCGCCACGGCAGAGCCCTGACCCGACCCGCCGAAGATCTTCGCTGCGACGTACGCTCCCTGCGAGGTCAGTTGGAGGTGGAACATCGATCCCGTTCCGCCGATCAAACCTCCGCCGAAGTCGACGGCAGATCCAATGTCTCCCGTGACATGCAGGGCGCCTTTGCTGTCGAGCGCGACGCCGCGCGCGATGTCCGTGTCCGCCGCGCCATAACGCGTCGACCACTTCGTGGTGGGTGGGCTCGCCGAGTCGAATCGCGCGACGAACACGTCCCGCATGCCCGCGCTCGGGAGCGGGCCTTTCCCGAAGTCGATCGTGTTGGGATAGGTGCCGACGAGCACGAATCCGTCGTCGGTAGGATCGTGCACAATCCCGGTCGGAAGCTCGTCGCCCACCGTTCCGAACGTCTTCGCCCACGTCAGCGCTCCGGCCGCCTTGCCGAGCTTGGCGACTACGACATCCGTCGAGCCTCCGACGAACGGGAGCGGACCTGCGCCGAAGTCGACCGCACCGCCCACGTGGCCAGCGAAGATCGGGTTCCCCGCGTTGTCGAGCGTGAGCCCGGTCACGCCCGCGTTCCCTCCACCGGGAAGCACTTTGTCCCAGAGCCATGTGCCGGAGGCGTCGTAGCGAACGATGGCGATCGATCCCGAGTTGACGGTTCGGACTCCGCCACCGAAGTCGATCAAACCGCCGCCGACGTAGCCCACGTAGAAACCACCCGCGGGATCGATCGCAATGGCCTGAGCTCCGACTTGCTGATTCGACGTGAACGTCTTCGTGAAGACGTGCTTGCCTGTCGGGTCGTACTTCACGACGAACGGCGTGATGGCGGGCCCCGCCGCGACGGGCCCACCACCGAAGTCGATGGTTCCCTGGAACTGACCGACGACGTAGCTCGCCCCCAGCGCATCGGTGGCGACGGAGAACACGTACGCCGAGCTGGAGGGATCGGTCGCGTAGCCTTTCTGGAACGCGAAGGTTCCGGTCGGACCGAGCTTGCCGACCACGGCGCGTCCACCCGTGCCGCCGCCGCCGAAATCGACCGACTCGTTGGGCTGGAGGTCCACCGCGACGAGCACGCCCCCCGCCGGGTCCATCGCGGCCACGAGGGGCTGCGGCGACCCGAGGGTGCCGTACGCGCTGCTCCAGCCTTTGAACGCGGGAGCGTCCGATGCATCGAGTGCGTCGGAGGAGCCATCG
Source organism: Polyangiaceae bacterium (assembly GCA_044224495.1). Classification (GTDB taxonomy): domain Bacteria; phylum Myxococcota_A; class Polyangia; order Polyangiales; family Polyangiaceae; genus JBGAKG01. Next base: position 250,158 of record JBGAKG010000007.1, read on the forward strand.
ATCGGCTGCACGGTGTCACTGGCGGCATCCGTCGATGATTCGGCGCTCGCATCAGGCGCCGGAGGGGGAGCATCCTCTGTTTGTCCGCACGCAGCGAGAAGCGGGGCGAGGAGGAAAAGGCGAAGATGCTGCATGGATTCCTCTTCAGGCAATGACGACGTCGTAGCGAGCCGCCGCGAACCCGTTGCCGCGAAGCGTGAGCCCATCCTGGACTCCTCGGAAACGGGAGCCGCGTCTCCGCGATTCCTAGGTTGACGCCAAAAGGCTGGCCCGCCTCTTCCTTGGAAGCAACTCAATTCGATTTGCAGAACGTCCTCGCACGTCGACTACCCGAATCCCAGGTTCGACGAATGTCTCCCTGGTCCGGATATCGAAGTGATCACGCGGTTTGGGTGCACGAACGACTGCAAGAACGCGCGCTGCGCGACGATCACGGCGCCTCGCGACAAGCAGCCTCCGAGACGTCAGCCCGCGCCACGAGCTTCGGCACCGTGAGCGCGGGCTGAGTGTTTCCGGCGATCGCGAGCGCTACCGGTGCGCCGTCGCGAAGCACGGTCAGCTTCATCGCCGCTCCCGCCACCGTGAGCTCGACGATGCGTTCGCCGTCTTTCACCGGCGCGCCATCGGAGGCCCCTGCGATTCGGTGCGCGGCGCGGCTCGACTCCCACGCGAAGGGGAAGACGACCACGACGCGCTTCTCGGGGACGACGTCGAAGCAGCTCGTGCGCGCGGCGCGGAACGGTGGCGCCGCGGGCGTGCTCGGCGGAGCGTAGGGAACGCCGAGCTTCGCCTCGATCCGCGCGAAGAGCTCGCTCCGCGCGAAGGTCGCCTTGCCCGCTCGCGCGTCGAGGAAGAGCTGATCGACGAGCGCGAGGAGGCCGCCCTTTCCTTCGAGCGCGCGCGCGAGCTCGAAGCCCCAGCGATCGCCCGCCAGCGCGCGTTGCTCGGCGGGGAGATACGCCGCCGCGTTCGCGAGGGTGGTGGTGGTCTGGTTGACGTCGTCGGCCACGTCGCGCGCGGTGAGGGTGCCGAAGCGGCGGAGCAGCTCGCGCGCGTAGGCGCGCGGGAGACCGTACGCGAGCCACTCTTCGCCCGGAGGCGAAGCCGGCCGCACGCCGTCGAGGAGCTCCTGGACGAGGCCCGCCGCGAGCGAGATGCGGAGAGCGGTGCCCCAAGGCTCGGCCGCGCTCACCTCCAGCAGCATCGCGCCCGGCACGCGATCGAGGTGGAAGCGGCCCACCGGGCGCTCGCCCGGCGTCGCGAAGAGAAAGGTGTACTTTGCATGGGACGACGCGAGCTTCCAGCGCTCGCGCAAGGCCGTGCGGACGCCCGCGAGCTCGGCGAAGACCGCGCGCGGGTCGAACGCCGGTGCGCCGTCCCAATACGCGTCGTCGTCGCCTTCGACGGCGCGAAAGTGTCCTTCGCCGACGTCGCTCGCGACGAGGACGAGCCGCGCTGCAGCATCGAGCGACTCGCTTGGCGCGGGGGGCGGTGCGAGGAGGACTCGCATCTTCGGCGCGTCGCTCCACGCCGTGAGATCGAACGGGGCGGTGGGAGACACTGCGCCGAGCTTGGGGAGCTCGCCGCGGATGCCGCGGGGATCGATGCGGAGGCGGGGCGCGTCGATCGGGGTGCCGGCGAGGGTGAGCGCGCCGGTGGATGGGTCGGCGTGCGCGGCCGAGGCGAGAGGGAGAGCGGGCACGGGCACGGGCACGGGCACGTGGGGAGAGGTGGGCACCGGCGTGGGGGCAGGCGGCGGCGATCCTGCGCACGCCACCAAAAGAAGCAGCGCGGCTCGCTTCACGGCACCAAGCGCAGCACCAACGTGTCGACGATCTCTTTCCGCCAGGCCTCCAGGCTCTTCTTGCTCTGGAGATCGAGCGACGGCCACACCGTCTGGAGGAGCCCACGCTCCATCGCCGGGAACGCGACCATGCTCACCGCGTCGATCGTGAGGAGCCTCACGTCCACGTCGGGCCGGAGCTCGCCGGCGCCGCGGAGCGCTTCGAGGTACGCGACGACGGCGTCCACCACCGGCTTCACGCGCGCGCGCACGACGTCCTGCGCGAGGTTGCCCCCCGCGGCCGCTTCGTGCCGGACGATCGCGAGGATGTGCGTGTGCTCGACGAAGAAGCGCTGGAGCAGCTCGATGAACGCCTCGACGAGCGGGCGCGTGTCGTGGCCGGAGAGCTTGAGGCTGCCGCCGCGCTTCTCTCCCCCACCCTTCGAGATGCTGGAGACGGTGCGCGCGAGGATGTCCCAACCCTCGGTCGTGATCGCGCCGAGCGCGCGCTCGATCACCTCGCGGTAGAGGCCGGCCTTGTCGACGAAGTAGTGGTGGATGAGCGCCTGCTGCACGCCGGCGTCCCGCGCGATCGTGCCCAGGCGCGCTCCGTCGAAACCTTTGGTCGCGAACTCGCGCTCGCCGGCGTCGAGGATGCGGCGCTTGGTCTCCTCGGCGTTCCGCGGGCGGCGCTCTTCGGGCTTCTTCGTCACGAACGCACGATACCAATTCGGAGCGCGGTGCGCTGCGGCTGCGTGCGGTACGCTGCCTCCCATGGGCTCGAAGCAGGTGGCCGTGATCCTCGGCGGGCTGGTGCTCGGCGCGTGCTCGCCCGCGCCAGCGGCGAAGAGTGCCTCCCCTGCCGACGTCGCCGGGGAGTGGACCTACCTGGCCGATGCACCAGCGCTCGAGCCGAGCGACGCTCCCCAGATCGTCGTCGACGGCGCCACCATCCGCATCGACGGGGCGGTCGAGGGATTCCTCGACATCGCGACCACGCCGACTCGCATCAACGGCGTCTACGAGGAGCTCGTTTCGCGCCGCAAGGCCTGGGGCCAGAGCCACTCGGGTGACTTCCCGGGCACGGTGACCATGTGGGTCCCGAAGAACACGGCGGCGATGCTCGTCAAACGCCTGGTGCTGACGGCGGGGCTCGCGGGCTACCCGCACGTGCGCCTCGGCGTTCGGCGTGGGAACGGGAAGGAGCTCGGGTACGTCGCCGTCGAGGCGCCGCCGCCCCCGCCCGTCACGACCGCGACCGCAGCGTCCACGGCCTCGAGCACGGCGTCTGCTCCGCCGAAGAACGACGCTCCTCCTCCGAATGGCCCGAACGGGCGCCTGGCGCCCGAGGTGATTCAGAAGGTCGTCCGCGCGGACTTTGGACGCTATCGCCGCTGCTACGAGAACGGCCTGCGCCGCGATTCGCAGCTCCACGGTCGCGTGAGCATCAAGTTCGTGATCGACGTGGACGGCCACGTCTCCCACGCCGAAGACGGTGGCTCGGAGCTCACCGATCCGAAGGTCATCGACTGCATCAAGCTGGGTTTCAGCGAGCTCGTGTTTCCGAAGCCCGAGGGCGGGATCGTGACGGTCGTCTACCCGATCATCTTCTCGCCGGGGGCTCAGTAGCTCGGTTCGTTTCGAGCGCTTCGATCTCCCACGGCTCCAGGATCCGCGACCGGATGATGAACCGGACGCCCCGCGGCGCCTCGAGCGAAAACCCGCTCCCGCGGCCAGGGACGACGTCCACGGTGAGGTGCGTGTGCTTCCAGTACTCGAACTGGTCCCCGCCCATGTGGAACGAGGCACCCTCGATCTCGCCGAGGAGCACGTCGCGGGCGCCGAGCTTCAACTCGCCCGCGACGTAACACATGGGAGCGCTCCCATCGCAGCAGCCACCGGATTGGTGGAACATGAGCGGACCGTGCTCCTCCCGAAGCGAGCGGATGAGCTCCGCCGCTTCGGGGGTCACGTCCACGCGCCGCGCTGCGCGCGTGGGAGCGGAGCTCAGAAGAACCCCATCGGCTTCGGGTCGTAGCTGACGAGCAGGTTCTTGGTCTGCTGGTAGTGGTCGAGCATCATGCGGTGCGTCTCGCGCCCGATGCCCGATTGCTTGTAACCACCGAACGCCGCGTGCGCCGGGTAGAGGTGGTAGCAGTTGGTCCACACGCGACCCGCCTCGATCGCGCGGCCCGCGCGGTAGGCCGTCGTACCATTTCGGGACCAGACGCCAGCGCCGAGTCCGTAGAGCGTGTCGTTCGCGATCGCGATCGCGTCCTCGAAGTCTTCGAAGCTCGTGAGCGAGACGCACGGACCGAAGATCTCCTCCTGGAACACGCGCATCTTGTTGTGGCCCTCGAAGATGGTCGGCGTCACGTAGTATCCGCCGCCCAGGTCGCCGGAGAGCTGCGCGCGCTCGCCGCCGGTGAGGATCTTGGCGCCCTCCTTTTTGCCGATGTCGATGTAGGAGAGGATCTTCTCGAGCTGATCGTTCGAGGCCTGCGCACCGACGGTGGTCTTCGGGTCGAGCGGGTTGCCGGGCAGGTGCCGCTTCGTGCGCTCGACCGCGCGCTCGCGGAACTGACCGTAGATCTTCTTCTCGACCAGCGCGCGCGAAGGGCAGGTGCAGACCTCGCCTTGGTTGAGCGCGAAGAGCGCGAAGCCTTCCATCGCCTTGTCGGCGAAGTCGTCGCTCTTGTCGAAGACGTCGGCGAAGAAGATGTTGGGCGACTTGCCGCCGAGCTCGAGCGTGACCGGGATGAGGTTCTCGGACGCGTACTGCATGATCAGGCGACCGGTCGTGGTCTCGCCGGTGAACGCGACCTTCGAGATGCGCTTGTTCTGCGCGAGCGGCTTGCCGGCTTCGATTCCGAAGCCGTTGACGATGTTGAGCACGCCGGCCGGGAGCAAATCGCCGACGAGATCGATCCACACCATGATGCTCGCCGGCGTCTGCTCGGCGGGCTTCAGGACCACGCAGTTCCCTGCTGCGAGCGCGGGCGCGAGCTTCCACGCCGCCATGAGGATCGGAAAGTTCCACGGGATGATCTGCCCGACCACGCCGAGCGGCTCGTGGAAGTGGTACGCGACCGTGTTGTCGTCGAGCTGCGCGATCGTTCCTTCCTGCGCGCGGACGCAGCCGGCGAAGTAGCGGAAGTGGTCGATCGCGAGCGGGATGTCGGCGGCGAGCGTCTCGCGGACGGGCTTGCCGTTGTCCCACGTCTCGGCGACGGCGAGCTTCTCGAGGTTCGCCTCCATGCGGTCGGCGATCTTGTTGAGGATGTTGGCGCGCTCCGTCGGCGACGTCTTGCCCCAGGCCGTCTTCGCCTTGTGAGCCGCATCGAGCGCGAGCTCGATGTCCTCGGCGGTGGAGCGGGCGATCTCGCAGAACGGTTTGCCGGTCACGGGGGAGACGTTGGCGAAGTACTGCCCCTTCACCGGCTTGACCCATTCGCCCCCGATGAAGTTTTCGTACCTCGCGCGGAAGGAGACCTTGGAGCCATCGTGGTTCGGCGGAACGTAGACCATGTGCATGCCTGCCTTTCGTGCGTGTGACCGGACGAACTGCACGACGCGCGCCATGACGCAGCGGGTGCAAGCGCTCGAAATTCGCTGCGCGGCAGAGCCACTGACCACGCGCGTCGTGTCCGAGCTGTAGCGTTCCGATACAGCTCCGACGCGCGGCGTCGGCGCAGCACTTGCGCTGGGCGCGCGTGCATCGGCGTGCCATCCTCGAAGGGTGACGCACTCGATGCTCCGCCTCGATCCGGTGTCGCGCGCGACGTGGGAGCGCTTCCACTCCGGTCGACTCGAGGAGAGCGCCGTCGCGGCCGATCCCGTCCTCGCGCGGTGGGCGCGCGCAGCGGCGCTCGGCGCGCGCGCGGACGGGCCGGCGTTCCCCGTCGGCGCGACCGACGCCGAGATCCAGGAGCGGCGCGCGCGGGTCGAGTCGCTCTTGAGCGCACCGCGACGCGAGAGCGAGCAGGGTGCAGTCCGCTTCGACTTGGGGCGCGGCAAGCGGATCGCGATCTTCGCCGACAAGGACGGCGTCATCGTCAGCGCGCGCGCGCAGGAGTTCGAGCGCGGCGCCGTCCGCTCGCGGTTGCTCGAAGGCGCGGCGTGGAGCGAGGACACTCGCGGGACGAACGCGATCGGCACCGCCCTCCGCGAGCGCCGCAGCGTCGCCGTGATCGGGCGCGCTCACTACGAGCGCACGAACCAGGCGCTCTTCTGCTACGCGACACCGATCGTCGATCCGTGGGGCGAGGTGCTCGGCGTCTTCGACGTCAGCGGAGACCTGGCCGACGACGATCCGCTCCTGGCGACGGCGGTCGAGTGCTTCGGGCGCGCGATCGAGGAGCGGCTCCGTAGCCAGGCGTACGCGAGCGCCGTCGCGGGCGGGCTCGCCGTCGCGATGCGGATGCTCGAGCGCTGCGCGATGCCGGCGCTCTTGATCGAAGCCCCTGGGATCGTGCGGGGCGCGAACGATCGCGCGCTGGTCGGGCTGGGGGCGCAGCCGGGCGCCACGGTGGAGAGCGTGTTCGGCGTGAGCTTCGACGAGCTCGCCGCCGAGGCGCTCGGCCGCGGCGCGCCGCGCTTCGAGACCGCGCGGGCGCGCTACTCGTTGAGCCTGGATCCCATCATGGGGCCAGACCGGCGGGTGCTGTCGGTGCTCGCCTACTTCGATCCACTGCCGCGCTTGGCTCCCGCGCGTCTGGCGACGCCGGCGCCCGCCGAGGCCGAGTCGCCGGCGTTCGCTGCGATTGTGGGGACGGATCCCTCGGTGGTACGCGCGAAGGCGCTCGCGCGGCGCTTCGCGAAGGCGCCGGTCCCGGTGCTGCTCCTCGCCGAGACGGGGACCGGCAAGGAGCTGCTCGCGCGCGCGATCCACGCGGCGAGCCCGCGCGAGCGTGGCCCGTTCGTTGCCATCAACTGCGGCGCCGTCTCGGAGGCGCTGCTCGAGAGCGAGCTCTTCGGGTTCGCGCCCGGCTCGTTCACGGGCGCGCGCGCGGCCGGGCACGAGGGCAAGCTCGGCGCCGCGAACGGCGGCACGCTCTTCCTGGACGAGGTCGGCGAGATGACGCCGGCGCTCCAAGCGATGCTGCTCCGCGCGCTCGAAGACGGCACCTACTGTCGCGTCGGCGAGACGCAGCCGCGGAAGAGCGACTTCCGGCTCGTGTGCGCGACGTGCCGCGATCTTCCGGCGATGGTCGCCGACGGGCGATTCCGCAGCGATCTCTTCTACCGCATCCACGGCGCGACGCTGACGTTGCCGCCGGTGCGCGAGCGCGAGGATCGGCTGCACCTCGCGCGGGCGTTGCTCGACGAGCTCGCGCGCGAGGCGGGGCGGCCCGCGCCGCTGCTCGCGGAGGACGCGATCGCCCACGTCGAAGACCACGCGTGGCCGGGCAACGTGCGCGAGCTGAAGTCGGCGCTGCGCCACGCGCTCTGGTTGGCAGAGGACGGCGTGATCGATGCAAGCGCGTTCCCCGAGGTCCTGATCACGCCGGCTGCGCCGCCCTCTCGCGGCGGAGCAGGCGGGGTGAAGAGCCGGCGCGATGCCGAGCTCGACGCGCTCGAAGCTGCGCTCGCGGCCGCGCACGGCAACCTGAGCGATGCGGCGCGGAGGCTGGGTGTCTCGCGGAGCACGCTGTACCGGATGATGCAGCGGCGCGGGTGACGCAGCTCAGCGGGCGCGCTTCGGCACGACGTCCTTGAAGGCGTCGAAGCCCTTCCACGCGGGCTCGACCGGCGCTTCGCCGGCCTTGGGGACGTAGACCGACGGCGCGACGAGCTCCATGTGCGGGACGTTGCGCGGGCAGTTGGGGAAGATGTGACGCGGCGTCACGCGAACGAGGAGCTGGCCGCCCGGCATCCCCTCGAGCAGCGGGTCGTCGGACGAGAGCGTGGCCTCGCCGTTCACCCGCAACCGCTTGGGCTTCTCGGTCATGGAGATGAAGAGCAGCCCCACGTGCGGGTTGACCTTCAGGTTGCCCAGGCTCTTGAACATCCCGTTCCCGTCGTAGTCGGGGAACACCAGTGCGTCCGGAGCGACGATCCGGACGAAGCCGGGGACGCCGCCCTTGAACGAACAGTCGGGGCGGCCTTCGGCGTCGGCCGTCGCGAGGAAGAAGAACGGCGCGCTCTCGATGAAGGACTTGTCGTCCTCCGTGAACCGGTCGCGCCCGAGCTTCTCGTTCAGTCGATCGGCGAGCGCGCGGCTGCCGAACTGATCCTGGAGCTCACGGTTGCCATCGTGAAACATCGCCATCGCTGCCTCCCCTGCGGTCCGAAGAGGCTAGCGGATCTCACGCCCTCACGCCGACGCAGCTTCGTTCTCGTACTCGATCACGCCGAGGTCCTCGAAGCCCTTCCGCACGTACGGCGTGAGGAGCCCGAGCCGCTTCGTGTTCGGCACGATCTTGGTGAAGAGGAGCTTCCGGAAGATCGCCATCATCGGGCTCTTCTCCACCGCCGCCTCGCAGACGGAGCGCGGCAAGCCACACTGCTCCCAGACCTCCTGGGCGAGGAAGCGATCGCGGAGGAGGCGCGAGCTCTCGAGGATGAAGTCCTCGCGATCGCGCAGCTCGCTCGGCTTCATGTCCTCGTAGACGCCCTTGAGCGAGAGGACGCCGAACGCGACGTGGCGCGACTCGTCCTGCATGATCATCTCGGTGATTTTGTGGATGAGCGGCTCGCTCGAGGCCTGGTGGATCAAGCCGAACGCGGCGAGCGCGACGCCCTCCACCATGATCTGCATGCCGAGGTATTTGAAGTCCCAGCGCGAGTCCGAGAGGATCGTGTCGAGGAGTTGTTTCAGGTGGGGGCTCGCCGGGTAGACGAGCTCGAGCTTCTCGCGGAGGTAGCGGTCGTACGCCTCGACGTGGCGCGCTTCGTCGTAGACCTGCGCGGCGGCGTAGAGCTTCGCGTCCATCGTCGGCGCCGCGTCCACGATCTGCGCGGTCGCGAGGAGCGCGCCCTGCTCGCCGTGGAGGAAGTTGGAGATGAGGTACGCGCCGATGTGGCGGCGCAGGTTGGGGACCTCGCGCTTGGGATCGAGCTTCGACCAGACGTCGGTCCCGAAGATCGGGTTGAGGAGGTCGGGGACGACCTCGGGGCTCTCGGGATCGACGTTCGTCTTCCAATCGAGGTCGACGCGCGCGTTCCACATGAGGTCCTTCGACTTCTCGTAGAGGGCGCGGAGGTCGGGGCGCGTCGAGTGGTACTCCCAGGCGTACGTCGCGGGGAAGCCGACCTGTACCACTTCGGTACCGGTCGGCCCCGTGCGCGCGGGCTTGCCGAGCGACTTCGCGTACTCGGTGTAGTTGGGGGGCGACTTCGCGACGGCGAGGCGCACCTCGCTCGAAGGTGCCGGGGGAGCCACGGGGCTCGGAGCCTCGTCGATGAAGGAGCGGACGGCGGAAGAGAGGCGGCGGCGCAGAGACATCGAGTCGACCTCCGATTGACTTACTTTTTAGTAAAACAACCGTCCGGTCAAGAACTCATTAACTTTTCAGTAAATTGGTGGGAGGGCTCAGTACAGCCAGCCGCACGAGGTCGGCCCGGTTCGCCGCCCCGACCCGGGCGAAGATCTTCGCGAGGTGGTTCCGCGCCGTGTTCGGGGAGACGTCGAGCGCCTTCGCGATCGCCTCGTTCGTCTGCCCCATCGCCACGTGCTCGACGATCTCGCGCTGGCGCGCCGTGAGCCGCTCGTCGCGACACACGAGGCGGAGCGGCGCCGACGCCGACGCCGTTCCATCGAGGCTCACGTGGAGCGTGTCGGCCGCCGCGATCGCCGGCGCGAGCTCGCGCACCGCCACGACGCCCGAAGGCTCGAAGCCACGCCGACGCCGCGAGAGAAGCACGATCGCCGCCCGCACCGCCCCCCGCACGATCAGGTGCACCATGCAGAGCGAAGGCATCCCGAAGCGACGCACGAACCGCTTCTCGAAGCGCGCCCGCGCGCGCGTGCCGAGCGGAAACGCGTCCTGATCGGTCGCGACGAGCCGCTCGTTCGCGAGCTCGCGGAGCGCCCCGAGCTCCACCGCGAAGTCGTCCCAGTCGGCGCGCGACGAACCGAGCGCGACGAGATCCAAGCCGCGGAACACTCCGGTCTCGAGCGGCACTCGCGGCGACAGCGCATGGAAGATGGCCGCGTCGTGCGGGACCACCGCGCCGAGCAGATCGAGCACGCTCCCTCGAAACGCACGCAGCGAAGGCGCCTCGACCGCGGCGCGATCGAGCGCGCGGCGCAGCGGAACGAGGTCGATTGCGCGCGCCGCCATGCGTAGTACGAACGTACCATCATCGAACGGCCTCCGCGAGGCGATGGTTCAGGACATGAACCTCGTCCACTCCCCGCCCGCCCCGCTCGTCGCTCCCGCGCTCCCCTGGCTCGACCGCGAGCTCTATCCGTTCACCCCGAAGCGCTTCGTCACTCCGGACGGCGCGATGGCGTACCTGGACGAAGGCCGCGGCAAGCCCGTGCTCCTCGTCCACGGCACGCCCAGCTGGTCGTTCGAGTGGCGCGCCGTGGTGCGCGCGCTCGCGACGGACCACCGCGTGATCGCGCCCGATCACCTCGGCTTCGGGCTCTCCGACAAGCCGGAAGCTCCCGGGGCTCCGCTCGCACCGCCCGACCACGCGCGGCGCCTGCGCACGCTCGTCGAGGCGCTCGACCTTCGCGACGTGACGCTCGTCGTGCACGATTTCGGTGGCCCGATCGGGCTGCCGCTCGCGCTCGAGCTCCCCGATCGCATCGCGCGGATCGTCGTCGTGAACTCGTGGATGTGGCCCAACGCCGACGATCCGCAGGTCGTGAAGCTCGACCGCATGATCCGGAGCTTCGTCGGGCGCTTCCTCTATCGGTGGCTGAACTTCTCGCCGCGCGTGCTCGTCCCGGCGTCGTTCGGCGACAAGAAGAAGCTCACCAAGGTCGCGCACCGGCACTACGTCGCGCCGTTCGGCTCGCGCCGCGAGCGCGAGGCGCCCTACGCGCTCGCGCGAGCGCTGCTCGGGAGCGACGCGCACTACGCGAGGCTCTGGGAGCGACGGGCCGAGCTCGCGCCCAAGCTCGAGGCGATCGTCTGGGGCGAGAAGGACCCGGCGTTCGGCGCGAAGCACCTCGCGCGATGGCGCGAGGCGTTCCCCGCAGCCGACGTCACCACGTTGCCCGACACGGGGCACTTCGTCGCCGAGGAAGCGCCGGACGCCATCGTCCGAGCGGTCCGGGCGTGCGCGGATTGACGGGCCACCCGAAATCGTCGGCCAGGCACAGCGGCACGGAGGCTGCTTCCTCGGGGTGCATGCGTTCCCTCGTCGCGTCGATGGGTCTCGCCATCGCGGCGCTCGCGCCGGCGTGCGGCGGCGCATCGACGGCGACGGACGCTCCGGAGCCCGCGCCGGCATCGGCCAGCCCCGATCCTTTTTGCCACGACGGCACCCTCGCCGGGGCGCCCACCCCTGCGTTCGGGTTCTGCTCCGATGGTTCGCATCGTGCGCCGACGGTCGCTCCGCTCGACCCGATCCTGGCGTGGCGAGCAACGGTCCCGCTGACGGGCGGGTTCCTGGTCGACGGCCACGGCGTCATGTTCGGCTCCGACGCGACCGTGTACCCCGATGGGACGAACCGAGCGTCCCTCGTTCACCTCGGGAGCGTCTCGTTCCTCGATCGCGATGGGAACGTCGTCTGGAGGGAAATCGGCGGCGAAGCGGCTATCGTGACGGTCCGGACGCCGAGCGGCGACCTCGTCCGAACGATGAGCCCGGCGCCGGGGCACTGGTCGTTGGGATGGGCCATCGCCGGCGCCGCTTCGGACCGCGGCGAGGTCGACCTCATCCACACGTCCCGCGGCGCCCTCTCGAGCTCGATTGGGTGGGTCGAGCGCATCGACGAGCACGGGTCGTCGTGGGTCACGCCAACCGGATGCTCGCCCATCAATTCGGACGTCAGCCAACCCGCAACGACGCTCCGGACGGCGAACGGCGGAGTCGCGAGTGCGTGCGGAGCTTCTCCCTACCCCAGTGTGCTCGTGAACGTCTTCGATCGCGAGGGAGCTCCAGCATCCACGTTCTCTCTCCGCGCAATCGCCGTCGGCTCCAACCTCGCCCAGCTACCGTCCGGCGAGCTCGCCGTCATCACCGTCGACGCGACGAGCATGGTCCTCTGGACGCTCCGCGGCAGCGACGTCCTGAGTCGGACACGGATCCCGGGCAGCGGGCCCGCCCACCTCGCCGTCGCCCGCGATGGGACGCTCGTCGTCCGCACCGCCACCGAGCTCCTCGCGTTCACGCCGACCGCGCCCGAGGCGACGCTCCGCTTCCGCGTCCGCGTCCCTCCGATCGAAGTGTACGCGCCGATGGGGGCCGTCAGCGCCGCGCCCGTCTTCGTCGACGCCGACGCGACCATCGTCACGTGGGGCACCGCGGTGGAGGCGCGCTCGCTCGTCGACGGTTCCCTCCGCTGGGCCTTCCCCGCCGCACCGAAGGATCACTTCACCTACGTCACCGCGGCGGGCCCGCATGCCCTCTACGCCCTCACCGCGAGCAGCACGCTGACCCTCCTCCGCGATCGCTGATCGGGCGCGGCGCGCCTCGGCGCGATATGCTCCGCGCGGCATGCCCCTCGTGCGCAAGATCCCGTGGACGAGCCTGCTCATGGTGAGCGGGATCGTCCTCCTGCAGGTCGTCACGCAGTGGGTCACCTTCCACGACGCGGATCGGCTCGTGTTCCAGGTCATCGTCGCGGCGTGCGGCATCCCGCTCATCGTCGCGGCGACCTCGGGCGTCCAGCGCATCGCGACGAAGCAGAAGCTCCGGCCGTTCGTCGCGGTGCTCCTCGCGATGGCGGTGGCCATCGTCATCGGCGCCATCGTCACCAGCGCGCTCTGGCTCGCGCTGCGCGGCACGCTCACGTTCCAATCGCGAACGCCGTGGTCGCTCTCGCGCACGCTCACCTACGGCGGCGTGTGGGGCGCGACGACCCTCGGCCTCTGGGCGCTCGCCTTCGTCTTCCCTCGCTCGCTCGAGCACGAGAAGCTCCGCCTCGAAGCGGAGAAGCTGAAGAGCGCGGCCGAGGTCGCCCGCCTGCGCTCGCACCTCGAGCCCCACTTCCTGCTCAACACGCTCAACGCCATCGCCGGCCTCGTCACCGAAGACCCGAAGGAGGCGCGGAGCCTCCTCGCCGCGCTCGGCGATCTCCTCCGCGATGCGCTGAAGAACGAAGCCGAGGTCCAGAGCCTGGACGCCGAGGTCGCTTGGCTCCAGCGCTACGCGAAGATCCTCGAGGCGCGCAACGCACCGCGCCTGAGCTTCCGCTGGGACGTCGAGCCCGCCGCGGCCGAGGTCACCGTCCCGCGGCTCCTGCTCCAACCGTTGCTCGAGAACGCCATCAAGCACGGCGCGCTCCAGGCGCGCGACGCCGGCGAGGTGAGCTTCTCCGCCCGCGTGGAGGGCGGCCGCCTCCGCTGCATCATCGAGGACAACGGCCCCGGTGCCTCCGGCCCCGTCCGCGACGGCGCGTTCGGGCTCCACGCGGTCCGCCGCCGGCTCGCGCTCGCCTACGGCGATCTCGCCGAGCTCCGGCTCGAGACCCTCGACGCGGGGACACGCTCCATCGTCGAGCTCCCGCTCGCGCCGGTGAACGCGTGAACGCGCCGCGCCTTCGCTCGCTCGTCGTCGAGGACGAGTGGCCCGCCCGCAACTACCTCGTCGAGCTCCTCGAAGGCTCGCGCATCGCAGAGGTCGTCGGCGCCGTCGCGACCGCGAGCGAGGCCGCGCAGGCGCTCGACCCTGCTTCGCCGCTCGCGATCGACGTCGCCTTCGTCGACGTGGAGCTCCGCGGCGACGGTCCGCGCGCGGGGCTCGATCTCTTGCGTACGCTCGCGCCGAAGCAGCGCGCGACGTCGTTCGTCCTCACGACCGCGCGCGACGAGCACGCGCTCGAAGCGTTCGAGCTCGGCGTGGTCGACTATCTCCTCAAGCCCTTCACCGAGGAGCGCGTCGTGAGCTGCCTCGAGCGTGTCCGCGCGCGGCGCAGCGAGCCCGCCTCCGCGCGCCCCGCCAAGATCGTCGCGCGACGCAAAGCGAACCTGGTCTTCTTGGACCCTTCCGAGATCTACGCCTTCGAAGCCGCCGACCGCCTGACCTTCGTCCACACGAAGCACGGACGGTTCGACCTCGATCTGTCGCTCAGCGCGATCGAGGCCTCGCTCGGGCGCTCACTGGTTCGCACGCACCGCAACTGGCTCGTCAACGCGACCCACATCAAGGAGCTCGCGCGCGATGGCGGCGAGGTACGGCTCTTCGTCGGCGCCACGCTGTCCGAACCGGCGAGCGGGGTCGAGGTCCCCGTGTCGCGCGATCGCGCCGCCCACGTTCGCGAGCTCCTGCTCGAGAACGCGACCGGCCTGCGGAAGTGAGCGGTTCGCGGCGCGGGTGATGCCGCGTCGCATCCGAGGTTCGTGAGTCACTTCGCCGAGCGCTTGGGCGCGCTCCAACCCGAGCGCACCAGGGGGCGACGCTGGATCTTCCTGGCCTACGATCAGTTGAACGACGAGCTCGGGCCGCTCGCGACGACGCCCCCGGCCGAGCTCGGGATCGTCCTGGTCGAGAGCCCGGGCAAAGCAGCGCGCCGGCCGTACCACAAGCGCAAGCTCGCGCTCGTTCTCGCGAACCTGCGCCACTTCGCGCTCGAGCAAGCCGCGCGCGGCGTCGCCGTGCGCCACGTCGTGGATCCGAACGGCTACGCCGGTGCGCTCGCACGGGTTGCAACCGAGCTCGCGCCGGACCGCGGGCTCGAGTGCATGACGCCCGCCGAGCGCGAGCTTCGCACGGAGCTCGCGCCGCTCGTCGCCGAAGGGCGCCTGCGCTTCGTCCCCCACGACGGGTGGCTCACGACGCGCGCCGACTTCGACGCGAGCGCCGGACCGCCGTGGCGAATGGATGCATTCTACAGACACGTCCGAAAGCGGACCGGCGTGCTCATGGAGCGCGGCGCGCCCGTGGGCGGGAAGCTCAGCTTCGATGCCGAGAACCGTGAGCGATGGGACGGTGACCCGGCCGCTCCGACGCCGCCCACGTTCCCGGTCGATCCGATCAAGCAGGAGGTGGGCGACCTCGTCGCGCGCGTCTTCTCGTCCCATCCTGGTACGGTGCGGCTCGAGGATCTGCCCGCGACCCTCGCCGATGCCGAGGCGCAGTGGCGCTTCGTGCTGCGCGCGTGCCTCCCGCGCTTCGGTCCGTACGAGGACGCGATGTCCACCCAGTCGCGGCAGCTCTTCCACGCCCGCATCGCCGGGCTGGTGAACCTGCACCGCCTGCTGCCGCGCCGCATCTTGAAGGACGCCCTCGCGGCGAAGATCCCCCTCGCCAGCAAGGAGGGCTTCGTCCGCCAGATCCTCGGCTGGCGCGAGTTCGTGAAGCACGTGCATGATGCAACGGACGGGTTTCGCACGACCCCCGCGTCCGTCCTCGGCGCCGAGGGGCGCTTGCCGCCCGCGTTCTGGCCCGGTGCGCCGAGCGGGCTCGCCTGCCTGGACCACGTCGTGCAGACCGTGTGGGAGGACGGGTGGTCGCACCACATCACGCGCCTGATGATCCTCTCGAACATCGCGACGCTCCTCGACGTGAGCCCGCGCGAGCTGACCGACTGGTTCTGGGTCGCCTACGAAGACGCCTACGACTGGGTCGTCGAGCCCAACGTGCTCGCGATGGGCACGTTCGGCGCGGGCCCGGTCATGACGACGAAGCCCTACGTGTCCGGCAGCGGCTACGTCGCCAAGATGAGCGACTACTGCACCACGTGCGCCTTCGATCCGAAGACGACTTGTCCGCTGACGCGCATGTACTGGGCGTTCCTGGCGCGGCACGCCGACGTCCTCGCCGGCGTCGCGCGCATGCACGTGCCGATCGCCGCGCTCCGCAAGCGGGCGGCCGCCGACCGCGAGCGCGACCGGGAGACCTTCGTTCGCGTGCGCGACGCGCTGGCGCGCGGCGAGCGGCTCACCCCCACGCCCGGTCCTGGGACATGAGCGCGTCGGTGGATGCCGTCGTCGTCGGCGCCGGGTTCGGCGGATTGGGCGCCGCGCTGGCCCTCGCCGAGCGCGGCGCTCGCGTCGTCGTGTGCGAGCAGCTTCGCTACCCCGGCGGCTGCGCGAGCACGTTCACGAAGGGAGAAGCCCGCTTCGACGCCGGTGCCACGCTCGTCAGCGGCTTCGGGCCCGAGCAGCTCTTCGGCCGCTGGAACGCGCGTCACGGGATGAACCTCGCGCTCGAGTGGATCGATCCGCTGGTCGAGCTGCGAGCGGCCGGCCTTCGGTTGCCGATCGGACGCGACCGCGACGCGTTCGTCGCGCGCCTCGGCGAGCTGCCAGGTGCACCGCGCGAGGGACTTCGGAGCTTCTTCGCCGAGCAACGCACGATCGCGGACGTGTTGTGGGAGGTGCTGGGCGACGTCGACGCGCTCCCACCGTTCGATCTCGCGGCGCTCACCCGTCACGTGCGCCGCACGCCGCGGCTCGCCCCGCTGTTGCGCTTCGTCGCGCGCCCGCTCACCGTCGTAATGGCGCGCCACGGCGTCGCAGACTTCGCGCCGCTCCGCACGTACGTCGACGCGCTCTGCCAGATCACCGTCCAGTGCAACGCCGCCGAAGCGGAGAGCACGTTCGCCCTCGCCGCGATGGACTATTACCATCGTGGTACGGCGCACGTGCGCGGGGGCGTCGGCGCGCTCGCGCAGGCGCTCGCCGATGCGATCGGGCGCGCGGGCGGCGACGTGCGCTACTCGACCGCCGTGCGTGCGCTTCGCCGCGACGGCGCGGAGTGGATCGTGGAGACGCGCCGCGGACCGCTGCGCGCGCGGCAGGTGTTCACGAACGTGACGCCGACCGCGCTCGGCCGGCTCGTCGGCGAGAGCGTGCTTCCACCGGCGATCGCGCAGCTCGGGCGCGAGGTCGACGGTTCGTGGGGCGCCGTCATGCGCTACGCCCTCGTCCGCCCCCACGCGAGCTGGCCGCAGGGTGCACATCACGTCGAGCTCGTGGACGAGCCTACCGCGGCGTTCGTCGACGGCAACCACGTCTTCGTCTCGGTCAGCGGCGCCGACGAGGGGCGCGCGCCCGCGGGCCTGCGCACCGTGACCGCGTCGACGCACGTCGCGCTCGGCGCCGTGGAGCCCGCTCGCGTCGGCGCGGTTCGAGAGCGGATGAAGCGCACGATGGATCGCTTGGCGCCGGAGCTCGGCGACGTCGTGCGCGAGTACCCCGCTTCGCCGCGCACGTTCGAGCGTTTCACCGGCCGGCCGCACGGAGCGGTCGGTGGCATCCCACGGCGCGCCGGGCTGCGCGCGTACGCCGAGCTCGGCCCGCGCGAGGTGCTGCGGGATCTCTGGCTGGTCGGCGATTCGGTCTTCCCCGGACAGAGCGCGCTCGCGACCGCGACCGGCGGCGTGCGTGCGGTCGCAGCGGCGATGCGCTGAGCCTACGGCGCGCCGTCGCGCGGAGCGGCGAGCACGACGTCGGCCGGGACCACGCGCAAGAGCGCGGCGTGCGTCGCGCTCGGATCGATCGGCGGCGCGACGCCGGCCGCGCGCGCCTCGTCCCAGCGCGACGCGCACAGACACCAGCGATCGCCCGGCTTCAGCCCCGCGAACCCGGGGCGCGGCGTGACGAGATCGTTGCCGCGCGCGCGCGTGAGCTCGAGGAACGCACGATCGACGCGCGCGCACACGACGTGCACGCCCGTGTCGTCGGGGCCCGTCGCGCAATATCCATCGCGGAAGAACCCCGTCCCCGGCGCACAAGGTGCGAGCGCTTCACCGAGGACGTTCCGCCGCTCGTCCGTACCGGTCGGTCCGGGCGGGAGCGCGCAGCTGGCCGCGGCGCGCTGCGCCTCTTCCTGCCGACACGCCAGCGCGAGCGCGAGCAACGCCACTGCCGGAATCCACCTCATTCGGAGGCTGCGATGCCGGGCCTACCTTCGGCGCTCCCATCCGCTCGCCGTCGCTCCCGTTCGTGCCCCGGACGTCACCGTTCGTCGGCAGAAACCCCCGGTTCGTCGAATGCCCCGTAGGGACCCGGCTCCCCGCGGAATCCTAGGAGCGTGAGACCCCGGATCCTGGCCACCGCCAGCGCAGTGGCCCTCTTCGTGTCGTTCAACTTCGCTCCCTCGGCGCAGGCCGCGGCGCCCCTCCCCGAGCTGCCGCCGATCCCGGTCGACGATCCGATGCTCACGCCCCCCACGGGGGCGGCGCGCACCGTCTCCAGCTGGTCCGACGCCGAGAAGCTCATCGACGCCCGCTCCACCGATCTTCGGATCGCGATGGATCAGGTGTCCGTCGCCGAAGGGCGATGGCGCGTCGCGCTCGCCGCCCTGCTTCCGACGGTGACGGGCTCGGTCAGCTTCAGTCACCAGTTCATCACGCGCACCTCGTCGCAGGTCGCTGGCCTCAACCCCGACGGGACCCCGGCCTTCCGCACCGTCTCCTCGCCGCAGAGCGACATCTTCCAGTTCGGGCTCAGCGCCAACCTCACGCTCGTCAACGTGCGCAGCATCTACGCGCTCGGGACGGCGAGCACCAACGAGGACGCGGCGAAGATGTCCCTCGCCGATCGAAAGCGCACGGTCGCCGTCGGCGCCGCAACGGCGGCGCTCGCGGTGCTCACGGCGGGCCACGTCGAGGAGCTCGCCCGCGTCGGGCTCCGGTCGTCGCTCGAGCGGCTCGAGCTCACGCGCCGGCGGGCGACGCTCGGCATCGGCACCGAGCTCGACGTCGTCCGCGCCCAACAAGACGTCGACAGCGCGCGCAAGCAGGTGGTCACGAGCCGCGAGTCGCTGCGCCAAGCGCGCGAGGCGTTCGGTCTCACGCTGGGCCTGACCGAGGGCGTCGGCGTCGAGCTCGCCGCCGACGTGCTCGAAGCCGGACTCGCCGCGCGCTGCCGCCCGGTGAGCTCGATCGACGATCGCGCCGACGTCGCAGCGGCCACGCTCGTGGCGAGCGTCGCCCGGCGCTCGCGAACCGACGTCTGGCTGCAGTTCCTCCCCACCCTCACGCTCTCGACCTCGGCTTCGACCACCACCGCCGACGTCGGCGCGGCCCCCAATGGCACGTGGAACCTCATTGCACTCCTCTCGGTACCCATTTGGGACGGCGGCGCGCGCTACGGCCAGCTCCGGATCGCCGAGGCAAACGCCGATGCGAGCATGCAATCGCTCGAGGCGCTTCGCCGCAGCATCACCATCCAGCGGACCCAGACCGATCGCGCCGTCACCGTGGCCACCGACTCGAAGGACGTCGCGCAGCAGGCCCGCGACCACGCGGCGCAGGTCGACCGGCTCACCCGCCTGGCCTACGCCAACGGGCAGGGCACGAGCGTCGACCTCGTCATCGCCGCCACCGCGCTCCGACAAGCGGAGCTCGACCTGGCCCTGGCGGACTTCACCCTGCAACAGGCCAAGGTCGCCCAGCAGATGCAGCTCGTGAGGTGCGACCGATGAAGCGCCGGATCCCACTCGTCATCTTCGCGCTCGTCGTGATCGTCGGCGGCTTCTTCGGCTGGCGGGCGTGGAAGAAGAGCTCGGAGGCCGCCGCCGAGATCCACTACCGGACGGCGAAGGTCGAGAAGCGCAACGTCGTCGGCCGCATCAGCGCCAGCGGCACGCTCTCCGCCATCGTCACGGTCCAGGTCGGCAGCCAGGTCTCGGGCCGAATCCAATTCCTCTACGCGGACTACAACTCCAAGGTCACGAAGGGTCAGCTCATCGCGAAGATCGATCCGCAGCTCTTCCAGGCTGCCGTCGCCCAAGCGTCGGCGCAGTTCCAATCCGCGACGGCCCAGGTCGCGAAGGCGGAGTCGAACCTCGCCCAGGCGAACCGCGTCTACGAGCGCGCGAAGGCGCTCAAGGAGCAGGGCGTCGGCTCGCAAGCCGACCTCGACGCCGCCGAGGCGGCGAAGAGCGCGAGCGCCGCCGACGTCGGCGTGGCGAAGGCGAGCCTCGCGACCGCGGGCGCGAACCTGAACCAGGCGCAGGTGAACCTCTCCTACACGAGCATCGTCTCCCCGATCGACGGCGTGGTCATCTCGCGCAGCGTCGACGTCGGCCAGACCGTCGCTGCTTCGCTCTCGGCGCCGGTCCTCTTCGTCATCGCCGAGGACCTGAAGAAGATGCAGGTCGACACGAGCGTCGCCGAAGGCGACGTCGGCCGCCTGGGCCCCGGCATGAAGGCGACGTTCACCGTCGATGCGTTCCCCGGCGAGCGCTTCCGCGGCACGATCGACACGATCCGCAACGCCGCGGTCACGGTGCAGAACGTCGTGACCTACGACGCCGTGATCAAGGTCGAGAACCCCGACCTGAAGCTGCGCCCCGGCATGACCGCCAACGTGGACGTCACGTTCGAGGAGAAGAAGGACGTCATCGCGATCCCGAACGCCGCGCTCCGCTTCCGGCCCCCGAGCGCCACTGCGGCGAGCGGCTCGGCGCGTCCCTCGCGGAAGCCCGGAGCCAACGACAAGAAGACCATCTACGTGATGCAGAACGGCGCGCCCGCGCCGGTCGAGGTCACCGCCGGGCTCTCCGACGGCAGCTTCACCGAGATCACGGGCGGCGATCTCCAGGAAGGCGCCGAGGTCATCCTCGAGTCCGAGGGCGGCCCCACCAGCACGGCGACCGCGAACGCGAACCCGTTCGGCGGCGGCGGTGGTGGCGCGGGCGGCGGTCGCCGCGGCGGTATGTGATGGCCCTCATCGAGCTCCGCGGCATCCAGAAGATCTACGGCCACGGCGACGCCGAGGTGCGCGCGCTCAAGAACGTCGACCTCGACGTCGAGCGCGGCGAGTTCGTCGCCATCATGGGCACCTCGGGCTCCGGCAAGTCGACGCTCATGAACATCCTCGGCTGCCTCGATCGGCCGACGCACGGGACCTACAGGCTCGATGGACGCGACGTCGCGCACCTGGGCCGCGCCGAGCTCGCGCGCGTTCGGAACCAGCTCCTCGGCTTCGTGTTCCAGAGCTTCAACTTGCTCGCGCGCACGAGCGCGCTCGAGAACGTGGAGCTCCCGATGATGTACGCCGGTGTCAGCGGAACCGAGCGTCACCAGCGCGCGCGAGCCGCGCTCGAGATGGTCGGCTTGGGGCGCCGCTTGGATCACCACCCGAACATGCTGTCGGGCGGCCAGCAGCAGCGCGTCGCGATCGCGCGCGCGATCGTGAATCGGCCGAAGGTGCTCCTGGCCGACGAACCGACCGGCAACTTGGACTCGCGCACCAGCATCGAGGTGATGGCGCTCTTCCAGGGCCTCGGTGCATCCGGGATCACCGTGCTCCTCGTGACCCACGAGCCGGACATCGCGGAGTACGCGTCGCGCGTGCTCGTCGTGAAGGACGGGCTCGTCCGGTCCGACGAGCGTCGCACGCCGAAGAAGGCCGAGAGCCAAGGGATGGAGGCCATCCAATGACGCCCTTCCAGTCGTTGCGGATCGCGCTCCTCGGGCTGCTCCGGAACCCGGGCCGGTCGCTCCTCACGACGCTCGGCATCATCATCGGCGTCGGCGCCGTCATCGCGATGGTCGCCATCGGCGAGGGTGCGAAGTCGCGCGTCGCCGAAGCGTTCGCGGCGATGGGCACCGACCTCCTCATCGTGCAGCCCGGGTCGAGCAACACCGGCGGCGTCCGCGGCGGCTTCGGCTCGCAGCCGACGCTGACCTGGGACGATCTCGAGGCGGTGCAGAACGAGGTGCCCTCCGTGAAGCGGGCGGCGCCCGTGCTGCGCTCCTCGCAGTCCCTCGTCTCGGACGAGCTGAACTGGACCACGAGCGTCTACGGCACGACCCCGGAGTACTTCGACCTTCGCTCGTGGCCCTGCGCGAGCGGCCAGTTCTTCACCGACGCGGACGTCGAGAGCGGCACCAAGGTCGTCGTACTGGGCAAGACCGTCGTCGACAAGCTCTTCGGGCCCGGCGCAGATCCCGTCGGCGCGACGATTCGGATCGGGAAGAGCCCTTATCAGGTCGTCGGCGTGGCCGCCGCCAAGGGCCAGTCGTCGACGGGCCAGGACTACGACGACGTGGCGTTCATGCCCTACACCACGTTCGCCAGCAAGGTGCAGGGCGGGCTCGGAAAGTACCTGATTGGTACGATCTACGTCCAAGCGTCACCGGGAGCGACCGCGAAGGCGCAGACCGCCATCAGCCAACTCCTCCGCGCGCGCCACAACCTCACCGCGCGCGACGACGACGACTTCCAGATCCGCAACCTGAGCGAGATCGCGAACGCTCAGCAGGCGGGCACGGACACGCTGACCACGCTCCTCGCGAGCGTGGCCGCGGTCTCCCTCTTGGTCGGTGGCATCGGGATCATGAACATCATGCTCGTGAGCGTGACGGAGCGAACACGCGAGATCGGCGTCCGCGTGGCGCTCGGGGCCACGCCGACCGACATCCTCACCCAGTTCCTCCTCGAGGCGCTCGTCCTGGCGCTCGTCGGCGGGCTCCTGGGCTTGGTGCTCGGGGTGAGCGCAGCGACGGGGCTCGCGGTGAGGTTCCAGTGGCCGATCCTCGTGCGGCCGGACGTCGTCGTCCTCAGCATCGTGTTCAGCGGCTTCGTCGGCGTCGGCTTCGGCGTCTACCCCGCGTTCAAGGCGTCGCGGCTCGATCCGATCGAGGCGCTGCGGTACGAATGAGCCAAGTGACCGCATCCATCGTCATCGTCGGTCCGGGGGCCGTCGGGGGAGTCGTCGCGGCCCACCTCGTCTCGGCGGCGCGGCATCGCGTCGTCGTGGCGGCGCGCAGCCCGCTCGAGCGGATCGAGGCGGAGACGCCGAACGGTCCGCGCGGAGGTCCGGTGCAGGCGGTCACCGAGCCGAGCGCGCTCGGCTCGGACGTCGACGGCGTCCTCGTCGCGACGAAGGCGTACGACAGCGCGAGCACGGCGCCGTGGCTCGAAGCCGCGCCGGCGAGCGCGTGGGTCGCGGTGCTCCAGAACGGCGTCGAGCACCGCGAGCGCTTCGCGCCGTTCGTCGCGCCGGAGCGGATCGTACCGGTGGTGGTCGCGTGCCCCGCGGAGCGGTTTGCCCCCGGGGTCGTCCGCCAACGCGGTCCCGCCCGGCTGACGGTTCCCGACGACGCGAACGGCCAGGCGTTCGCGGGCCTCTTCGCGGGGACGGACGTCGTCGTCGATACGACGGCCGACCTGCGCACCGCGGCGTGGCGCAAGCTCTGCTTGAACGCGGCCGGTGCGGTCCCGGCGTTGATCCTGGCCACCGGCCCGATTGCGCGTCGCCCCGAGATCGCCGAGCTGATGCGAGAGCTCGTGCGCGAGTCGATCGCCGTCGGCCGAGCGGAGGGCGCGCTCCTCGACGACGCGCTCGCCGAAGAAGTCGTCGCGAGCGCGCGGGCGGCCAAGCCCGGTGCGATGAACTCGCTCCACGCCGACCGCGCCGCCGGCAAGCGGCTCGAGACCGACGCCCGCAACGGCGCGATCGTGAGGCTCGGGAAGAAGCACGGGATCCCGACGCCGTGGAACGCGCTCCTCGTGGCGATGCTGGACGCGGGCGCGAGCTGAGCGTCAGCGGCTCGGCGTGCGCACCGCGGGTGCAACGACCAGCGTGCGCACGCCGCAGGCGAGCTCTCCGTTCGCAGCGTCCGCGGCGAGAGGACCGGCGGGATCGAGCGCGCGGAGCTCGCCGAACGTCGTCGCGCAGTCCGTCCACCGTTCCTCGACGAACGAGACATCTCCGAGCGCACGCGAGAGCTCCGCACGCGAGGGCCATCGGCGGCCATCGGAGGGCCACGCAATCGTCGCCCATGCGTTGGCGTCCCACTCCGCGAGCACGCGCGCGTACCACCCGTGTGCGAGCGCCATCGTCGCGCGGTCGCCGGTCCCCGGCTGCCCGGCCGAGCCGACCGCCTCGACGTGCCACCCGAGCGCCGCATCGACGAGAATCGCGGCGGTGCGTGCGGTGCAGTCGCGTTGCTCGGAATCGGGGTGCACGCTCTTCGTGTAGCGCGCCCACGCCGCGAGCTGCGCTTCCAGCGCCGCGTTCGTTTCGTTCTTGAACCCCGCGTGCGCGTACAGCGTCGCCTCGGTCGCCGCCGAGCGCCACGTACAGACTCGATTGTCGTGGGGCGAGCGCGCGACGAGCTCGTCGTACAGAGCGGCCGCTTCGAGACCGCGGTGGCTCGCGACCCACGCGTCGGCCAGCGTCACCAGCATCTCGTTCGCGTTCGCTCCGGCAACGGTCGAGACGGCGACGAACGCGCCGCGGGGCGTCCCATGGAGTGACCACGCGATCACCCAGTCTCGACACGCGGCAGCCATGATGTCCGACGCGGCCGCCTTGTTGGCGAGCCCGATCGCCGACACGAGCTCCGATGCCGCGCGCTCGGGCCGTCCCCCTCGCCAGAGCGCATGGGCGAGCATGTAGCTCGCGTAGGCGCGTCGCGTGTCGCTGGTGGCGCTCCGGAGCGCCACCTCGTACGCCTTCTCGGCGAGGATCCACTTCGAGGGATCGCTCGTCGCCTCTGCGAAGAACATGTCGCCGAACGCGAGGTAGGAGTCGGGCCCAAAGGGCGAGGCTGCGTGGAGCAGGATGAGCTCGTAGTACCGCTTCCGGGCGTTCGCGCGGTCTCCGGCGCGGTAGAACGCACCCCCGCGGAGCCAGAGCGACTCGTCGATCGACGCGTAGCGAGGGTTCTCGAGCGAGATGTTCGCTCCGTAGTCCTCAATACGGCGACGCGCTCCGGCGAGGAGGAGTGCGAGCTTCACGCGCTCGGGCTCCGCCGGCCCCGCTGCGAGCCTAGCGGACGCGACGTACTCGAGCGTGGTGTACTCGCGCTGGAGCTGCAGCGCGAGGTCGGCACGGGTCTGACTGCCATGCGGTGCACCTTCGAACGCCGCCGTCAGTCTCCCGATGTTCGCAGTCAAACCCGCAGTGGCGCTCGCGCTCCTGTTCACGGGTGGAGTCACGGCGAGCGGCGACGTGACCGCGGGCACGGGCGGAATCTCCACCGGCTTCGCACCCGGCACCTTCGTCCCCCGCGGCTCGGGAGCTGCTCCGAGGTAGTGGTGCGGGCCCTCCGCGTGTGCCGGGCCGGTGAGGGCCACGCACACCACCCCGCTGAGCAAGGCGAGCGCCCAGCGCATCACGGACGCCCCTCTCGGACCCGCCGTGCCATCGCCTCGCGCCGCTCGCGCGACGCCTCGATCCATCGCGGCGTGCGGAGTCGCGACCAGAGCGCGAGCGCCTTCGTCCGAAGGCGTGCGAGCGCGAACGCGCGTGCGGCGTCGTCGAGCAGCTCGTCGCAGCTCTCCTCGCTCGAGCCTCCGCAGTAAGTCCGGTAGGCCTCGAGGGCAATCGCCGCGCACCCCTCGTAGTACTCGACGGGGATCGGCAACTTGGAGTCCAACGACACGCAATTCGTCGTGCGAAGCCGCGCGATGACCATGAGCCAGCCACGAAGCTCGGGGCACGGCTCATGCGAGGCGGGCGGGTCGACGCTCCGATCCGCTCGCGTGCAATGGACCTCGAACAGAGGCTCGACGTCGCTCGCGAGCTCGTCGAAGCAGTCGGGACGGGGCGGCGTGCTTCGGCTCCCGAGCCAGGTCAAGGCGTCGAAGTACTCCCTCACCTCGTGCGTCACCGGATCGAAAGCTCGCTCCCGGTACGTGGGCGACGCCCCGCAACCTCCGAGACCGAGCGTGAGCACGTACGCGATCACCATGGAACGGAAAGAGGCCCGACCCGCGGCCTCGGCAACGGGTCAGACCTCCTCCCGCGGCCGACCTTGGGTCGGCCCGCGCGCGACGTTGCTTCAGGTCACTGCGCGGGCTTCTGCGCCTCGCGCGCCGCACGCGCCGCCTCGAGCTCGGTCTTCGTCAGCTGACCGTCGTTGTTCGTGTCGGCCTTCGAGATCCAGGGGCGCATCCGCTCCGGGATCTCCGACGTCTGCAGGATGCCGTCCTTGTTCGCGTCGAGCTTCGCGATCATCTCGTCGACCGACGGAGGCGGGCCGTGGTGGAAGCCGCGCCCACCCTCGCCGCCGGGGCCACCGCGACCGGGGCCGCCGTGATCGCCGTGGAAGCCCTTGATCGCACCGCTCGCGCGCGCCGCGTCGAGCTCGCTCTGCGTGACCTTGCCGTCCTTGTCGGCGTCGGCCGGGGAGATGTGCGCCCAGCGATCCGCACCGACCTCGGTGGCGTCGAGCGAGCCGTCGCTGTTCTTGTCCGCGTCCTTGAACATCTGCGCCTTCATCGCGGCGAAGTGGGCGCTGAGCTCGTCGGCGCTGATCACGCCGTCCTTGTTGGCGTCGGCCTTGCCGAGGCGGTCCTGCATGCGCTCGGGGAGCTCGGCGACCTCGACCTTGCCGTCGCCGTTCTTGTCGAAGTGCTGGAGGAAGCGAGCCGGATCGTGACCGTGGGCCTGAACCTGGTTCGTCCCGTTGGCGAGGGCGGCCTGTTGAGAGCCGTCGCTCGTGCCGCCCGAGCAGGCAGCGAGCACGAGGAGCAAGAGGGAACCGGTGGTGGCGAGGATCTTCTTCATGGTGAACGTCATCTCCTTCACTCCCTCGGACGCCAGGGCCACCGGGGTCCCTACGGCCCCCTACGGATTCTTTCGTAGGGGAAAGTCTCTCAATCCTTTCCAATGGTTACACTGGGTACCTTCACCACCTTCACATTTCTCAACCTTCGAACGGGTCTCGCGTAGGAAGAAGGCTCCATCCGACGTCGAAGGGACAGGAGCACGGTGCACCTTGAATCCGGAGCGCAACGTTGAGCGACCTCGAGCGGGCGGCCAAACGCCTCGCGGAGGGGGACGACTCGGCCTTCGCCGAGCTCGTCGACGCGACGAGCGCCAAGCTGGTTCGCTTGGCCGCGCGGATGTTGGGGAGTGTCGCGGACGCGGAGGACGTCGTGCAGGACGCCTACATCAAGGCGCACGCGGCGATCACCTCGGGCAGCTTCGACGGGCGCTCGCGAGTGGAGACGTGGCTCTACCGGATCGTCATCAACGGCGCGATCGACGCGCGTCGGAAGCGCAAGCGGCGCCCGACGGACGAGCTCGTCGAGGAAACCGGCACGGGCGCATCGTGGGCTGGCGCCGCGTCCGCGGAGTCGACGGTCGCGCTCCGCGAGCTCTCGAGCTGGCTCGGCCGGCTGCCCGAAGAGCAGCAGACCGCGTTGGTGTTGAAGGCCGTCGAAGGAATGTCGTCCGCGGAGATCGCGGAAGTGATGGAATGCAGCGAAGGTGCGGTCGAGCAGCGACTGGTCCGCGCGCGAGCTGCGCTCAGGGACATGAAGGGCGAGATGAAAAGCGACGTGAAGAGCGAGAAGAAGCAATGACCGGGAGGATGTCGTGAACGACGAGATGGACGAGCGGCTCGAGCGACTGCGGAAGGCGACCGATGGCGTGCGGCCGCGCGCCGACTTCACGGCCCGTGTCCTCGGCGCCGTGAGCGCGAAGGCTGCCCCGGCGATGGACTTCTGGAGCCAGCTCCCCCGCGCCGCGCGCTGGTTCGTGCCCGTCGCCGCGCTCGCCGCCGTCGTGTCGATTGGGTTCGCGGCGACCAACCAGAACGACGTCGACGATGCCGTCGTCGCCAACTGGGACGAGGCCGACGTCGAATGACCACGCAACCGAGCCGCAGGAAGGGGTACGCCGTCCTGGTGCTCGTGTTCGTCCTCGGGGCGGCCGCGGGTGGCGGCGTCGTGTATTCGGTGACCCAGCGCCGCCACGCCGCGATGCTCGACGAACAAGGGCTCCACGCGCGGCGCCTCAACGCGCTCTCGCGCAAGCTCGATCTCGACGCCGATCAGAAGGCCAAGGTCGGCGACATCCTCGACCAGGATCGCGAGGACAGCAAAGCGCTCCTCCGTGACCACCGCGCCGAGGTCGACGCGAAGATCCGCGCCGTGCTGCGGCCCGACCAGCAGACCCGCTTCGACCAGATGACCGAGGACCGGAGACGCCGCGGCGGCAAGGGCCCGCGCTGATCAGCTCGCGCCACCGCTCGCGAGCCCTCGCACGAGCGACTCGAGCGCGGTCGGGTGAAAGGGCTTCTGCACGCGCGGGTTCTTCACCTCCGCGAGGAACCGCTGGGCGCGGCGCGTGAAGGCGCCCCCCGTCATGAAGACGAACTTCTCCGCGAGCGCGGGCGTCTCTCGCGCGACCGTCTCGTAGAGATCCATCCCGGTCATCTCGGGCATCATCAGATCGCAGAGCACGACGTCGAAGCGCGAGTCTTGCCGGAGCCGCGCGAGCGCTTCGCGCCCCGAGCCCACCATCACGACCTCGTGCCCGTCGAGATCGAGCGCCACCGCCTCGGCGACCGGGCGATCGTCGTCGACGACGAGGACGCGGCACCGCCACGGCGCCTCGCGCGGCGCGGGCGCCGGCACCACGTTCGCCTTCGGGAGCGCGGGGAGCGTGATCCGGATCCTCGTCCCTTGCGACGGCGTGCTGTCGGCGCTGATGGTTCCACCAAGTCGCTCCACCACGTCACGCGCGACCGAGAGGCCCAGGCCGATCCCCTGATGGCCCTCGCGCGTCGTGAAGAAGGGCTCGAAGATCCGCGGCAAGCGCTCCTCGGGGATGCCGACGCCCGTGTCGCTCACCTCGATCAGCACGGTCGCGCCCTCTTCGCTGGCGCGCACGCGGATCTCGTTCTCCGACGCCGCGCCTTCGACGATCGCCTGCGCCGCGTTCTGGAGCACGTTGAGCACGACCTGCCGGATCGCCGTCACGCTTCCGCGCACGCGCGGGAGCGCCCCGACGCTCGTCGTGAGGCGCGCGCGGTGCCGCACGTCGTTCGCGATCACCTGCGTCGCGTTCTCGAGGATCGCCGCGACGTCCACCGCCCCCACCTCGTCCTCGTCCAGCTGCGAGAACGACCCGAGCGCCCGCGCGACCGCTTCGACGCGTTGGACGCCCTCGCGCACGTCGCGCAGGAGCTCGATCCGGTGGCTGCGGGTCGGGGTGTGGGGAGCGCGCGACAGCTCGAAGCTCAAGAGCCGCCCGAGGCTCAAGCGCACCCACGTGAGCGCGTTGTTGATCTCGTGCGCGACGCCGCCCGCCAGCGACCCGAGCGTCGCGAGCCGATCGGCCTCCGGGACGCGCGGCTCGTCGAGCGGCGGATGCGACGGCGGGCGCTCCGTCGGCGCCGGCAAGGCGCTCGCGAGCGCACGAGCGACTCCCTCGAACAGGAGGCTGAGCTCGGTGTCGATTGGGCCGAGCTGGCCGCCGATCTCGAGCACGCCCACGACGCGATCGCGGTGCTTCAACGGCACCGCGCACTCGCCGCGCGAGGTGCCGCTCCGTCCCCGATCGACGACCCAGAGCGGAGCCCCACGCTTCCACACGCGGGCGGCGAGCCCCGGCTCCGTGATCGCCGGCTCGCCATCGAACGGCCAGGTCGCGCGGAGCGCGATCCGCTCGTTCGCGGGATCGACCCACCACAGCGCCGCCCACTTCCACCCCTCGCTCCGTGCGAGGAGCGCGAGGGCGCGGTGCGCGGCCTCCTTCTCTCCGGCGGCGCGCTCGACGGCCGTCGCGATCGCGAGCTCCGCCTCCAACCGCGCGCGGGTTCGGAGCGCGTTCGTCACGTCGTGCCCGACGAGCATGCGCGCTCCCCCGTCGATCGGAGTGGCGATCCAGTCGACCGTGAGCGTCGCGCCGTCGCTGCGCGGGAGTCGGAGCGTGAACCGCGCCGCCGAGAGGAGTCGCCCGCGATCACGCGCGTCGAGCAGCTCGACGAACGGCGCCCCGACGAGGCTCGCGCGCGTGCGACCGAGCAGGGTCGACGCACCGTCCGTCACCTCGCTCACGACGCCGTCGGCGCCGACCACGCACGCGACGACCTCCGAGCTCGCGGAGAGCCCCTTCAAGCGTTCGCCCTCGGTCGACTTGGGTGGCGGCGCATCCGCGATCCAACGGAGGATGTCACCCGCCCCGAGAACGCCGACGACGCGGCCATCCGCGGTCGCCGCCAGCACGCGCTGGGCGCGGTGGCGAGAGATGGTCGCGATCGCCTCCGTGACGCTCGCCGACTCGCGGACCGAGGGCGGCGGCGGTCGCATGACGTCTTCGACCGTGAGCGGCTTGTGCGGTCGCTCGTGCGGCGTCGCTTCGTCGGCGAGCCCCTCGGCGAGATCGGTGAAGTCGTCGCGATCGTGCATGCCTCGCACGATGTCGGAGGAGGCGACGAACCCGACTGCGCGGCCGGCCGCATCGACGACCGGCGCCCCGGTGAGGTTGCGCTCGATCATGAGCTGGCGAAGCGCATCGAGGCCGACGTCCCGCGAGACGGTGAAGAGGTCGCGCTGCATCAGCGCACCGACCGGGGTCACGTCGGCCAAGCGTGGGTTCACTGCGCGGCCTCGATCCGCGGCGACGACGGGATCTCCTGGGGCGGGTGGACGATCAGCACCGGACAGGAGGCGCCCGCGATCACGCGCCGCGCCACGCCCGGTTGGATCAGCGACCAGATCCCGTGCGAGCCCTCGGTCTCGACGACGATGAGATCGTAAGCGCCTTCGCGCTCGACGCGGAGGATGGTCTCGGTGATGTCGCCGATCTCCACCCGTGGACGTACACGTGCCTCTCCGCGATCGACGGGATCGAGGAACTCTTCGAGGTCCTCGAGCGCGCGCTCCTTCTGGTCCTCGTCGTACGCATGTGGGACAGGCAGCCCCAACATGTCGACGCTCGCGTAGACCATCGGCGGGACGACGTGGAGGACGTCGACGAGAGCGTCGTTCGGCGCCGCCGCGAGCGCGATCGCGTGCTCGACGGCGACGCGCGAACGAGGAGTGCAGTCGACGGGCACGAGGATGTGCTGGAGGTGGCGCATGAGCGATTCGGAGTCCAATGTCCGTGCCAGCCAGCGAAGCGCGGAACTCCGCAGTCGATCGGCGCTGGGATTCGCGGGAGCGCCACACTGTGACGTTCCTGACGTGACGTTTCGGTAATCCACGCTTCGCTACTCGCGAAACCACACGAGATCTCGGTGGTACCGGAGCGGTACGAGCATTGAATGGCAGAGCGTGAAGCGTCGATGCCACCCGCACCCGCCCCGACCCGTTCGTGTCACGTCCTCTTGGTCGAAGACGATCACGATCTACGTGATGCGTTGACCGATGCCCTGACGCGCGCGGGGCACCGAGTCTCTCCCGTCGCGGATGGCGATGCGGCGCTCCGCGCGATCCAGACCACCCGACCGGACGTGATCGTGCTCGACCTGATGATGCCGACGATGGATGGCTGGCAGTTCCGCGTCGAACAGAAGCGCGACCCCGCCATCGCGCGCATCCCGGTCGTGGCCATGTCCGCGAGCGCGAGCTCCACCGCCGCCGCCGTCGACGCGGACCTCTACCTCCGCAAGCCCGTCGACGCGCGCACGCTCGTCCGCGCGATCGCCGACGTGATGGAAGCGCGCGCGCGTCTGGACGAGCCGGCACGGCACGCGGAGAGCGAGCGGATCGCCGCGCTGGGCACGCTCGCCGCGGGCGTCGCGCACGAGGTGAACAACCCTCTCACCTACGTCCTCCTCCACCTCGCCCACGCCACGCGCTTGCTCGCGAACGTGCAGGGCGAGGAGAACCGCGCCGTCGTCGAGAAGATCGAGACGCTGCTCCGCGGCGCGCACGAGGGTGCGGAGCGCATCCGGCACGTCACCGGCGGGATCCGGGCCTTCTCGCGGAGCGAGGAGCTGGCGCGCTCTCCGATCGACGTGCACCACGTCCTCGACGCGGCGATCGAGCTGGTCCGCGCGGACATCCGCATCCGCGCGCGGCTCGTGAAGGTCTACGGCGCGACGCCGATCGTGCTCGCCAACGAAGGTCGGCTCGCGCAGGTGTTCCTGCACCTCCTCACGAACGCGCTCCAGGCGATCGGCGAAGGTCAGGGCGAGCACACGATTCGGGTCGTGACGTCCACGGACCGACACGGGCGCGCGACCATCGAGATCAACGACGACGGCGAGGGCGTGCCCGAGCACCTCGCCGCGCGTATCTTCGAGCCGTTCTTCTCCACGCGACCGGTCGGACAGGGCGCCGGCCTCGGCCTCTCGATCGCGCAGGGGATCGTGAATGCTCTCGGGGGCGAGCTGACGCTCCGTCGCGAGACGAGGGGGACCACCTTCGCCGTCGCGCTCCCCGCGGCGTACTCGGGGGGCGTGCGTCCCACCGCGACCGGCGCGCCGCGCCGCGTGCTCGTCGTCGACCACGAGTCCTCCACCGGCCCATCGGTGCGCGACGCCATCTCCGACGAGCACGAGGTGGTGTGCGTGACCAACGGCCGCGCGGGGCTCGTCGCGACCGAGGGGACCGCGTTCGACGTGATCCTGTGCGACTTGGACCTCCCCGACATCTCGGGGATGGAGTTCCTCGCAGCGCTCCGCGCGCAACGGCCGGAGCACGTGAAGCGGGTCGTCTTCGTGAGCCGCGATCCGACGAGTGACTGGGCGGCGCGCGCGCGCGCGACCGGGTGTCGCGTCCTCGCGAAGCCGCTCCTCGACGAGGCCCTGGGCGCGCTCCTCTCGCCGATCGGAACGCCGGGGACCGCGTCGTGACGTCGGGAACCACGCCGCCCGCGACGCTCCCGAGCGTGACCCCGACCGACGACGAAGTCGTCGACGTGCTCGCGGTCGACGATCGGATCGAGAACCTGGTCGCGATCGAGGCGATCCTGGAGGGCGAGCCCTACCGCATCGTCCGCGCGCGGTCGGGGCGCGAGGCGCTGGGCCACCTCCTGCTGCACGACGTCGCGCTCATCCTCCTCGACGTGGTGATGCCCGACATCGACGGCTTCGAGGTCGCCCGGATCGTGAAGCTCCGCGCGCGGACCCGGCTCACGCCGATCATCTTCCTCACCGGCGGCGTCGGCCACGAGCACATCTACAAGGGCTACTCCGTCGGCGCGGTCGACTACATCGTGAAGCCGTTCGACGCCGAGGTCCTCAAGGCGAAGGTCGCCATCTTCGCCGACCTCCACCGCAAGGAGCGGCGCATCCAGCGCCAGGCCGAAGCGCTGCGGCTCGCCGAGCTGCGCGAGCGGGAGCGCGAGCTCGCGCGCGTCCAACAGAACAACCAGCGGCGCTACCGGAACCTCGCGGAGGCGATTCCCCAGATCGTGTGGACGGCAGGACCCGACGGCAACGCGAGCTACTTCAACGCGCGTTGGGAGGAGCACACCGGCATCCGGCCCGAGGAGTCGCTCGGCTCGCGCTGGCAGGAGGCGGTCCACCCCACCGACGCGGAGGTGCTCTCGAAGCGCTTCGACGAGGCCGTCGCCCGCGGGACCGCGCTCGAGCTCGAGCTCCGGATCCGCCGGACCGACGGCGAGCACCGGTGGTTCCTCTGTCGCGCGGCGCCGGAGCACGATCCTCACGGCGCGGTCGTCGGCTGGCTCGGGACGTTCACCGACATCGACGATCGACGGCGCGCGTTCGACGCTGCGGAGCGCGCCGTGCGCGCGCGCGACGACTTCCTCTCGGTGGCTTCGCACGAGCTCCGGACCCCGCTCATGACGCTCG
The DNA here is from genome assembly GCA_044224495.1 of Polyangiaceae bacterium. Lineage (GTDB taxonomy): Bacteria > Myxococcota_A > Polyangia > Polyangiales > Polyangiaceae > JBGAKG01. The sequence goes on from JBGAKG010000007.1 coordinate 283,466, forward strand.
CGCTGCGACTCCAGAGCTTGGCCGACGACTTGGACCAGGCTCACGAGAGCCCGAAGCTCGCGTCGGCGGTCCATCAGTGCGAGCGGCTCCGGGTGCTCGTGGACGATCTCCTCGACGTGAGCCAAATCGACTGTGGGAAGCTCCAGCTCCTCCGCGAGCGCTTCGATCTCGTCGACGTCGCGCGCGACGTGCTCGAGCAACACGCCGAGACGGCTGCCGCCGCCGGGTGCAAGCTCGCGCTCGATGCTCCGGCGCCCACCTTGGGCCTCTGGGATCGAACGCGGCTGGAGCAGGTGATGCGCAACCTCCTCGGCAACGCGATCAAGTACGCCCCGCGCTCGCCGATCGAGGTCTTCGTCGGGGAGCGCGAGGGGCGCGCGATCATCGAGGTGCGAGATCGCGGCATCGGCATCGCGGAGAGCGAGGTCGGGAGGATCTTCGGTCGCTTCGAGCGCGCGGTGCCGCCGCGCAACTACGGGGGCCTCGGCCTGGGCCTCTTCATCGTGCAGGAGATCGCGCGCGCGCACGGAGGCGTCGCGCGCGTGGAGAGCACGCTCGGCGAAGGTTCACGCTTCTGGGTCGAGATCCCGTTCGAGAACGTCTCCGGAATCCAGGGCGTCACCCCGTCATCGGGCGAGGCTGCGGGTTAGCTCGGGAGAGAACACGAAGTCGGTCTTGGGCGTGCCGCCGTGGCAGGCGTTGCAGCCGCCGGTGGTCCCCGCGCCGTAGGCATCGCCGTTGGGGGGCCCCTCGCCGCGCCAGAGCATGAGGACGTGGCCGGACGTGTCGTTGACGAGCTCGAACCACTCCCACCCCTTCGCGCCGGTCGCGTTGAAGCCGCCGCCGCGCTTCACCATCGCGAAGACGTGGCGCGTGGGGAGCTCACCATCCCCGGACTCCTTCACGAAGATGGTGCCGACGGGAAAGGTGGCCTGCCCTCCCGAAGCGGGAAGCTTGTAGAATACACGCCGCGGGCCGACGAGGTGGTCGTTGCCGGGGGCGGCGTCGACCGTGATCTCGAACGAAGGCCACGTGTGGTAGTCCGCGAAGTCCTCGCCAAACGCGATGTAGCTCTGCGGCTCGGGCGCAGGATCGGAGGCGCTGGAGCACGCGACGGCGAGCCCCACGAGACCGACGAGCGCACGGCGCAGCACGAGCATCGCCGCGGAGTATGGCACGACTCGCGTCAGGCCGCAGACGGCATGGGCTCGAGCGCGGCGGCCGCGTCGTCGAGGAGGGCGAGTGCCCCGGCGCGCGCGCGCGCGAAGGTTGCGGCGTCCAGGCGGCCCCAGCGCACCCCGACCGCCGGTTCGGCGATGGGCGCGAGCGCAGCGGCCGCGATGCGAGCACGCCCGCGCGCGAGCCCCTCGCGAACGGCGACGCGCGCGGCATCGCCGCCGACGCCGACGGCCCAGCCGACCGTGCGCCACCCGAGCTCGGCGTGCCTGGCTTCGTCGGCGGCGATGCGCTCGAGAGCGGCACGGGCCGCAGGCTCGACGGCACCGGCGAGCGCATGCTCGGCGACGAGCGCGGCGAACGTCTCGCCGGCGCAGCACTCCTCGGCGACGCCGAGCACGATCGACGCGAGGTCGCCGTGCGGCGCGATGCCGGTCAGATCGAGCGCGGAGGGCCCTTCGCTCGCGCCGGGCGCGGAGGCGAGCGCGAACGCGAGGCGCGCGTGCTCGATCTCGTCGAGCGCGGCGCGATGCGCCTCCGCGACGAGCTCCGGAGGAGCGCCGACGGCGAGGAGCTCGAGCGAGAAGCGCGCGAACGCCGCGACCGACGCGTGCTCGAGCAGCGCATCCGCCCGCCACGCGGCGCGAACGTCGGCGGGAGCACCGGCCACGCATGCGGCGCACCAGTCCGCCCGCGCGACCACCGACGCCTGACGCGGAGCCCCCGTGGCATCGAGCAAGAGACGACCGCACGGCGCGACCGGGCCGCGACAAACCGAGTAGCAACACTTGCCGCCCTTCAACGTCGGGCCCGAGAGCACGTCTTGGATCCCGTTGCACATGTCGCGAACCTCGCTCGCGACCGCGCAGCGGTTCGCATCGAGCGTGGCCTTGTAGTTCCCGATTTGCTTGGGAGGGCTCTCGCCGCGGCCGAGGCAGTACTCCTCCGGTTTGCCGGGAGGAGAGCAAGCGGCGGTCGCGGTCGCGGTCGCGGTCACGGTCGCGGTCGCGGTCGCGGTCGCGGTCGCGGATGCGGTCACGGTCGCGGAAGCGGTCACGGATGCGGAGCCGGGCACGGGCACGGGCACGGGCACGGGCACGGATGCGGAGGCGGAGGCGGAGCCCCCCGACGGCTCGGTCGAGCCCCGGCACGCGAGGACGAAGCCGGACGCGAGCGCGGCGAGGACCCGGGCGCGCATCAATCGCCGTCCATGCTCATCTGCTTGTGGTCGCCGCCCTGAATCGCGCCGAGCTCGCTCTCGGTCGAGAGCTCGCTCCAGAGCCCCCACGCTCGCACCTTTCGGTCGAGGTAGAGCACCCGCTCTGCGCAGCGCGCGATCGCCTGGATGTTGTGGGTGACGAGCACCGCCGCGATCGTCTCCGACGCGCTGATCTCGGCCATGAGATCGACGATCGCCGAGCGCCCGCTCACGTCCACGCCGGCGGTCGGCTCGTCGAGAATGATGAGATCGGGCTTGGTCACCATCGCGCGCGCGAGGAACACGCGCTGCGTCTCGCCGCCCGAGAGATCGCGCATCTGCGCGTTCACGAGCTTCGCCGCGCCGGTGCGCTCGAGCGCCTCCATCGCGAGCTTCGTCTCTTCCTTGGTCGTGAAGAGGGGCCACTTCCCGCGCAGGTTCGCGATGACGACCTCGAGCGGGGTCGCCGGGAAGTCGCGATCGAAGCCCTTGCGCTGGGGGACGTACCCGACCTTCTTGCGCCCGCGGACGGCGTCCATCCCGCAGATGCTGACGGTGCCGCGGGTGGGCGCCTCCAGCCCGAGGATGATCTTGAGGAGGGTCGACTTGCCGGCGCCGTTGGGTCCGCACAGGCAGAGGAACTCGCCGACCGGCACGTGGAACGTCACGTCCTCGAGGACGTCCTTCTTGCCGAACGAGACGCTCACGCCCTTTACGTCGAGCACCTTCGGCGCGTCGTCCGGCGGGAGCGTGCCGAAGTAGAGCTCGCTGTAGCGGCGGCTCGACTTCGCGATGCTGGGCGGAGAGTCGGAGCGGCTCACTTGAGGTACTTCTCCAGCGCCGCGACGTTGTAGCGAATGAGCTTCTCGTAGCTGTCGGTCTCGGGCGTACCCCCGACCGGGTCCAGCGTGCCGAGCTGGATCTTCGCCTGATCGGCGATCGTCTTTGCCGGGCGCGGATCGAGCTGGGGCTCACCGAAGAGCGCGTTCACCTTCTTCTCGTTCACGACCTTGAGCACCTCTTCGATGTACTCGCCGGTCGGCGTGGAGCCGGGGAACGGCTCGATCACGGCGAAGATCTGGAGCTTGTAGCGATCCGCGAAGTAGTTGAACGACCCGTGGAAGGTGATGAACCCGCGCGTCTTCCACGCCGCGGTCTGCGTCTCGATCTCCTTGTCGAGCTTGTCGATCTCGCCGTCGACCTGGGTCGCGCGCTCGCGGTACGCGTTCGCGTGGGTCGCGTCGACCTTGGCGAGCTCGTCGCCGATCGCCTTCACCATCACGCGGACGCGCGACGGGTCCATCCAGACGTGCGGGTCGGTGGCGCCCTTGTCGTGATCGTGATCGTCCTCGGGGATGGTGCGGTGGGCAGCCTCGTCACCGATCGGGTCGTCCTTCACGGTCAAGGTGGGGACGCGCTCGCCGACCTTGATCAGCTTCGCGCTCGGCGCCGCATCCTTCATCAGCCGGTCCATCCACGGGTCGAGCCCGAGCCCGATGCCGAAGCCGATCTTCGCGGACGCGACGTCCTCCACGTCCTTCGGGGTCGGGTCGAAGCTGTGCTCGGTGTGGCCCGGCGGGAGAACCAGGATCACGTCGGCGTCGGGCCCGGCGACGCGGCGCACCACGTCGTAAATCGGGAAGATGGAGACGGCGACGCGCGTCTTGCCGCCCGCGCTCGCGCCCGACCCGCAGCTCTTGCAACCGGTGGGAACGGCCAGCAGCCCGATCAGGGCAGCGAGAAGAAGAACCGCAATCGCTTTCGTACGCACGGGAGCAGGATACCACGGTGACCGCTTGATGCGACCCTGCCGGACCTGAGATGAGGTAGCGAGCAGAAGCTTTCCTCGATGGAACGCGTCGCTCCCAGGCTTCAAGGAGCAGGGCGGCGGTCCCGCCGCCGTCATCACGCTGCCGCTGCTCGAAAGAAAAGTGTCGCGAGTCCGCATCGATTGAACTGACCGTCGCGTTACCCGAATCCGCGCGGGCTCGGCGAGCCTTGGTGGCGGCCGTGGAGTGCGGTAGACCCCGGGCCATGGTCCCGCGGAAACTCGCCTTCCTCGCCGCCCTCGCCACGACCCTCGTCGGGGGTGCGCTCGCGCTCCCGAGCCCCGCCGCCGCGTGCGGCGCCGCCTACCCGAACGGGAGCTACGTCGAGCTCTCGCGCGAGCAGACCCTGATCGTGTGGGACGCGGAGAAGAAGACGGAGCACTTCGTCCGCAAGCCGACGTTCGACGGCGACCCGAAGGCGTTCGGGTTCTTCGTCCCGACGCCGACCGTGCCGGTCATCAAGAAAGAAGACGACGCCATCTTCGAGCGCGTGCGGCACCTCCTGGAGGTCCCCCGCCCCGCGACGACCGGCGAAGCGCGCGGCACCGCTGCGGCCCCGGCCGGGGGAGCAGGCCACGTCGACGTCGTCCAGACCGTGGTCATCGACGGCTTCCAGGTCGTCACGCTCGCCGCGACCGACGAGAACGCGCTCGGCGACTGGCTCGCGAAGAACCAGTTCGTCGACAAGCCCGCGCTCCGCGCCTGGGCGAAGACCTATACCGACAAGCACTGGCTCATCAACGCGATGCGCTACGAGGGCAACGGGACGGGCGGGAAGCACGGCGCGCTCGAGACGCCGACGCTCCGCCTCTCGTTCACGACCGACGCACCGTTCTATCCGTACACCGAGGTCGAGAACGACGCGGCCGACCGCAAGGCGTTCCTCGATCGCGCGGGGCCCATCGGTTGCTCGCCGGACGACCCGCTGTGCGAAGACAGCGCGCCCACCGCGCAGCGGCCCCGCCCGCTCGACGTCTGGGTCGTCGCGCAGGCGCCGCTCCAGTCCACGATCGGGGGCACCACCGGGGGGCCGCCCGTCCTCGACGCGGCGCTCGTGTCGACGCCCGCGCTGACGACCGCGCTCGGCGACACGAAGGCGTGGGGCTTCGACCCGAGCACGCACCCGACGTGGGTGGTGACGCATCTGTCCGAGACCGTCGCGAAGCGGAACGCACCGGCCGACGTGATCTTCGGCGCCTACGATCTCCCGAAGCCGCGCCTCGGTCCGAGCCTCGCGCCGCCGCCCGCGGTCGACGACGTGACGGGCGATCCGGACAGCCTGTTCCGGATCGAGAAGCCGAGCACGGGGCCGTCGCGCAAGACGAAGCTCCACCGTTGGGCGCTCGCGCTGCTCGCGCTGTTCGTCGCCGGGGCCGCGGCCTTCGCCGTGGCGGGCCAGCGCGAACGGTCGACCTGACGGTCGGAACACGTCGAAATCACTACGATTTCACGTCTGCCACGGGAGCGTGGTAACGTCGCCGACCCCATGCTCCCGTTCGAGATTCGTGGTGTCGTCGCCTCCGACGAGGATCAGCTCCTCGCGGTCGCGCACCACCTCGACACGGTGAACCTGCCCGACGATCGGGAGACGATCCGCGGGATCATCGACCACGCGACGAAGAGCTTCACCGGCCAGGTGAAGGATCCGAAGCGCCGCGAGTACGTGTTCGCCCTGATCGACACGCAGAAGCAGAAGATCATCGGCACCTCGATGATCATCGCGCAGCTCGGTCGGCGCGATGCGCCCTACATCTACCTCGACGTCATCGACGAGGAGCGCTACTCGGCCACGCTCGACACGCACTTCAAGCACACGATCCTGAAGATTGGGTACTCGTACAACGGCCCCACCGAGATCGGCGGACTGATCCTGCTGCCCGAGTACCGGAAGGTCCCCGAGAAGCTCGGTCTCATCATCAGCTACGTGCGCTTCCTCTACATGAAGATGCACCGCGATCTGTTCCGGGACGAGGTGCTCGCCGAGCTGCTCCCGCCGCTCGAGCCGGACGGCACCTCGCACCTCTGGGACGCGCTCGGTCGCCACTTCACCGGCATGACCTACGCCGAGGCGGATCTCCTCTCGAAGAAGAACAAGGAGTTCATCCGCGGCCTGTTCCCCGAAGGGACGATCTACGCGTCGCTGCTGCCCAAGGTCGCGCAGGACGTCATCGGCAAGGTGGGTGCGCAGACGCGGGGCGTCGAGAAGATGCTCCGCCGGATCGGCTTCCGTTACGCCGAGCGCGTCGACCCGTTCGACGGCGGCCCGCACTTCACCGCCCCCACCGACGAGATCTCGCTCGTCCAGCGCTCGACGAAGCGCACGGTCGGGCGCCTGCTCGGCCCGAAGGACCAAGCCAAGGCGCGCTTCCTCGTCGGGGTGGACCTGCCCGAGGCCCCGCACTTCCGCGCCGTCGTCTCCCCGTGCATCGTGCTCGGCGAGACCGAGGTCGCCCTCGGCGAGGCCGCCGCGGAGCACTTGGGGATCGCGCCCGGAGCGGACGTGTGGGTGCTCGATCTCGACTGAGCGGCGTGCGCGGCCGCATCGGCGGCGGGCGCGTGGTCCGGCCGCCGAAGATCCGCGGCGAAGAGCTCGAGCTCCGCGCCGCCGACGGCGTCTCGCTCGCGTGTACTTTGCATGCACCCGAGCGGCGAGCGGTGGGCGACGTCGTCCTCGCGCACGGCGCGTTCTCGCGCCAGTCGTCGTTCACGTGGGGCGGGGGCCTCGCCGACTTCTTCCGCGCCGCGGGCTACCGCGTCCTCACGTTCGACTTCCGGGGGCACGGCAAGAGCGGGACCTCCGCGCGCGCGGGCGGTGACTGGGGCTACGACGATCTGGTCCGTCACGATCTGCCGGCCGTCGTCGAGAGCCTGCGCGCCCGCCGCGCGCGCGGTCCGCTGCTCGTCGTCGGACACTCGCTCGGCGGCCACGTGGCGCTCGCCGCGCAGGGGACGGGCCGCATCCACGCCGACCGGATCGTGACGATTGGGACCACGCTGTGGCGGAGCGCGTACGAGCCGCGGCTCACGATGCGCCTGGTGAAGCGCGTGATCCTCCGCGGGTTCACCGAGACCGCCGAGCGGCGCGGGTTCTTCCCCGCGCGGCGGCTCCGCCTCGGGAGCGACGACGAAGCGCTCGGGTACGTGCGCGACATCCGGCGCATGACGCGGACCGGCTGGCGGAGCGCGGACGGGGCCGACGACTACGACGCGGGGCTGCGCTCGATCGACGTCCCCGTCCACGCGATCGCGAGCACCGGCGATCGGCTCAACGCGAGCCCGCCCGCCGTCGAGGCGTTCCATCGGCCGATCGCCCAGGCTCGGTTCGACGTGGTCGACCGCAGCGCCGACGGGCGCCCCGCCCCCGATCACGCGGAGCTGGTCACGACGATGAAGGCGCGCGCGGCGTTCGAGCGCGTGGTCGAGTCGCTTCGCGCCAACGCGCGATGACTACGGCGCCGCCGCTCCAAGTCGGGATATCCTCTCGCCGTGGCGCGCCGCCCCATCGACCGCTACATCGATTCGTTCGCCGGGCGCGCCGTCATCGAGGCCGTGCTCTCGTACTTCTCCGCGACGTTCGTGGGGAGCGAGAACGTCCCGCGCACGGGCGGCGCGCTGCTCGTCGGCAACCACGGCGTGTTCGGCTTCGATGCGTTCGTGCTCGGCGCGCTCCTCGCGCGCGACGTCGGGCGCCTCCCGACCTGGCTCGCCGATCGGCACCTCTGGCTCACCCCCGGCTTCGGCCTCACGCTCGACTTCGCGGGCGCGATCAAGGGAGAGCGCGCGACGGCGGTCGCCGAGCTCGAGGCCGGAGAGCTCGTCGTCGTGTACCCCGGTGGGATCTTCGACTCGTACAAGCTCGCGCGCGATCGCCACCGGCTCAAGTGGGGGAACCGCGCCGGCTTCGCGCGCGTGGCGATGGAGGCGCGCGTGCCGATCGTCCCGATCGCCGCGTGCGGCGTCGACGACATCTACCGGATCGTGGCGCGCGAGCCGGGCCTCGGGAACCTGCTCTTCGGCGACAGTCGCTACAACTTCCCGATCGCGCTCGGTCGCCTCGGGACGCCGATCCCGAAGCGCGTGCCGGTCACCGTGCACGCGCTCGCGCCGATCGACACGAGCGGCGATCCGGAGAGCCCGGACGCGGTGGAGCGCGTGCGTGCGGCGACATACCGCGCGTTGCAGGAGAAGCTCGACCGGAGCTGAGCTTGACGGCGGTCAGCGATTCGCGGAACGTTCCGCGCATGAAATACCTCGCTCCCGCTCTCCTCGCCCTCCCCTTCGCCGTCGCGCTCGCGTGCGGCGGCAACGAGCCCACCGCGCAGACTCCGACGACCGCCGCGTCCACCGCGCCGTCCGACTCCGCCGCGCCGGCGACCAGCGCCGCGACGACTGCGAGCGCGGCCCCGGCGACCTCGGCGACCGCGCCGATGGCAGGCGTGACGGCCACGGCGGCGGCGACCGGCACCGCGCCGGCGACCACGCCGGATCTCTCGACGGAGGAGAAGGCGCGGACCGCGATCTACGAGGCGCTCAAGAAGGACGACAAGGACGGCTTCAAGAAGCTCGTGACGAAGCGCATCCTCGCGCGCCAGACCGACTTCGACAAATGGTACGCGGTCTGGAAGGCGGCGGCGCAGAAGGGCCCCGACGCGTTCAAGAAGGTCACCGTCACCAAGGAAGACGGCAGCTTCAAGCTCGACGAGAACTGAGCCGTCGCGTCAGCCGGCTCAGGCGGCCTGGGCCGCGCGCGGTGCGCGCTCGGCCTCGGTCCGCACGATCGGACGAAGCCGCGACTTCAACAGGGCGATGATCTCGTCCTTGGAGCGCGGTTCCTCGCGCAGCTCGACGAACGCGTCCGCGAGCCAGTCGTAGCGCTTGAGGAACAGGTAGAGAGAGACCTGGAAGAAGTCGATCCCCTGGAACACGATCGCGTTCGCCTTGGCGTAGCGCTCGACGTTGTTCTCGAGATCGGCCGGCATGTCGGTCCAGTGACGGTTCGCGCGGACGTGGTGCCCGATGTGGTAGCCGTCGTTGAAGCAGCGCCGGTTGTAGCGTTGGTTCACGCACGTGATGCTGTTGAGGAGCGGGTTCCCCGGCTGCTCCTGATCGACGAACGCGTGCTGGCCCCAGTTGCCCCACATCATGAGGAAGCGGGCCATGAGGTAGGGGATGACGAACACGACGAGCGTCGCGCTCGGGGCGAAGTGGAGCCCGATCGCGCAGACGACGTAGTAGAGGATCTCGCCGCCGATCGCCCAGAACGCGAGCTTCCCGCGCCCGTGCTTCACGAGATACACCGGCAGCCGGAAGATCGTCGTCGTCATGAAGATCGCCCAGTAGCGCAGGAAGTGAAAGAAGCTGTCGCGCTGGTAGATGATCGTCGTCGAGAGATCGTCTTCGAGGTTGTTCTCGGGGTGGTGCATCCCGACGTGGTGGCCGTAATACGCCTCGGGCGGCTGCCCGTAGAACGGGCAGAGCACGAACGGGATGTACTTGTTGAGGAACGCGAGCTTCGGCTTGAACAGCGGCCGATGGCTCGTGTTGTGGAGCATCAGGATGCCGCGATCGAAGTAGGCGCCGAAGAGCAGCGCGATGTAGGGGATGCCCATCCACACGTGCAGCCAGCCCATGCGGTCGACGACGAAGAGCGCGACCGCGCACGGGAGGAGGATCAACGTGAAGCTCGCCATGAGCCCGAGGAACGGAAGGTCGCGCTCGTCGTTGATCAGCGAGAGCCCGATCCGTTGAAGGAAATTCGGGTCTTGGACGGGGACGTGGCGGGGGTCGGTCAGGCGAGGGAGAGCCATGATTCGGCGCGCACCTTCTATGCCGAAACGGGCCCCGCGGCAACGATTGGAGGGCTGTCTCGGCGGTGCAAAAGGTGCGGGATCGCGATCTTGCTAACGATCGGGTGAAAATCGAGCCTTTCCAGGCACTTGGCGCACTCAGCAACCCCCGTGACCGGACGCCCCGAAGACCTTGCCGGGGTTGAGCAACCCCTTGGGATCGAAGACCGCCTTCAGCCGCCGCTGCAGCGCGATGAGGTCTTCACCTTGCTCGAGCGGGAGGAACGGAACCTTCGAGAGGCCGATCCCGTGCTCCCCGCTGATCGTTCCCCCGAGCTCGATCGTCGCGCGCATCAGCCCTTCGATCGCGCGGTCCACGCGCGGCGCCTCGTCCGGATCGTCCCAGAGGAAGTTCACGTGCAGGTTCCCGTCGCCGGCGTGCCCGTACGCGAGCGTCCGCACGCCCTCGCGCCGAGCGATCGCCGCGCTCCGATCGAGGAGCTCGACGATCCGCGTGCGCGGGACCACCACGTCCTCCGACAGCTTGTGCTTCGCGAGCTTCCGGACCGCGCGCGACATCTTCTTCCGCGCGCTCCACAGCCGGTCGCGCGCCGCCGCGTCCTGCGCGACCTGCAGCGCGACGAGCCCCTTCGCGTCCGCGAGCGCCTCCCCCACCCGCTCGCGCTCGCGGTCGGCCCCTTCGCCGTCGGTCTCGACGAGCAACATCGCTCCGGCGCGCGGATCGATCGCCACGCCGTCCGATCGAACCGCGTCGAGGGTCGTGCGATCGAGGAGCTCCAGGCACGCCGGCTGAACCCCCGCCGCCACGATCGCCGCGACTCCCGCCGCGGCGTCCGCCACGTCGTCGAAGAGCGCGAGCAACGTCGCCACCGCGGGCGGTTTCGGCACCAGCCGCAGCGTGAGCTCGGTGAAGACGCCGAGCGTGCCTTCGCTCCCGACCAGGAGCCGCGTGAGGTCGTAGCCCGCGACGCCCTTGCGCGTGCGCCGCCCGACGCGGAGCGCACTCCCGCCGATCGTGATCGCCTCCGCCCCGAGGACGTAGTCCGTCGTCACCCCGTACTTGAAGGCGCGCGGCCCACCTGCGTTCGCGGCCGCGTTGCCGCCGATCGTGCAATCGGCCGACGAGCTCGGATCCGGCGGGTAGAAGAGCCCCTCGGCCTCGACCGCGGCGTGGAGCGCCCCGGTCACGACCCCCGGCTCCACCACCGCGAGCATCTCGCGTCGGTCGATCTCGAGCACCCGCGCGAGCTTCACGAGCGACAGCACCATGCCGCCCGCGACGCAGACCGCGCCCCCCGTCCGGCTCGTGCCGGCGGCCCTCGGCGTCACGGGGAGCTCGTGCGCGCTGGCGACCTCGAGCGCGGCGATCACGTCGGCGCGCGTCTCCGCGAGCACCACGACATCGGGCGTTCGCCCGGCGGCCGGGCTGTCGTCACCGGCGTACGCGGCGCAGGCTTCGGCAGCCGTCAAGAGCTTGGAGGGACCGAGCGCGCGATCGAGGTCGCGCAGCGCCGCTTCGACGCGCGCGCGTGGCGGCGACGGAAGATTTGGGACCGAGAGGGTCACCGGAGTAGTCTAGCGCGCAGTCCCTCCAAGGAGAGAAGCCCATGAAGCGTTCGCAGATCGTCCTCGGCATCGCGCTCGGAGCCGCATCGACGTTGCTCGGTTCGACCGCGCAGGCCGGTGACCTCCTCACGCCGCTCGGCGGCCGGGGCCAGTTCGTGATGCAGCAGGTGGCCGGCTTCCGCGCCGGGACGGCGGTCAATCCGTCGGGCGGCGGCTTCTCCTACAGCGGGCTCATCGGCTTCAACTACTCGAGCTACACCCAGACCGTCCCCGGCACGGCGGACTCGAGCGACACCTACGGCTTCACGAGCTTCTGGATCGCGCCGTCGGCCGACTTCTTCCCGATCGACCACCTCTCGATCGGCGGCCTCGTCGAGTTCGCCCTGACCGCCAACTCGCTCACGCGCAAGGTCGCCGGCGTCACGCAGTCGGTCGACCTGCCGACCACCCTCAACTTCACGATCCTCCCCCGCGTCGGCTGGATGTTCGCGATCGGCGATCGCTTCGCGATCTGGCCGCGCATCGGCGCCGGCTACGCCTCCAAGCAGTTCGCGAGCTCGAGCGGCAACAACACGTCGAAGTTCACGTTCGCCGGCTTCGTCCTCGACGTGGACACCACGTTCCTGTTCCGCTTCAACGAGACGTTCTTCGCCGGGCTCACCCCCGAGTTCACCTTCATCCCCGGCTCGGCCACCTACTCGGTGAACAACACCTCCCAGTCGGCCAGCGCGAGCGCGATCTCGTTCTCGGTCCTCGGTGGCATCGGCGTCATCCTCTGATAAGTAGTCGTCCGTGAACGACGACTTCCGGCGCTTTCAGGGCACGCCCACCTACCTCACGAACGACTCGCTCGAAGCGGCGGTGAACTGCGCCCTCGCGCTGGAGCGCCCGCTCCTCATCAAGGGCGAGCCGGGCACCGGCAAGACGCTGTTGGCCGAGGCCATCGCGGAGACGGTGGGCGCACCGCTCATCCACTGGCCGGTGAAGTCCACCACCCGGGCGCAGGACGGGCTCTACGTCTACGACACCGTCCAGCGCTTGTATGATGCACGCTTCGGCGACGGCGACGTGAAGGACATCCGTCGCTACATCAAGCTCGGGCCGCTCGGCCGCGCGTTCGCGTCCACGAGCGACGCGCCGTCGGTCTACTTCTCCGAGCCCAAGGGCCGCCGCGTGCTCCTCATCGACGAGGTCGACAAGGCCGACGTCGAGTTCCCCAACGACCTGCTCCACGAGCTCGACCGGATGCGCTTCACCATCTTCGAGACCGGGGACGAGATCGTCGCGAAGGACCGACCGATCGTCGTCATCACGTCGAACAACGAGAAGGAGTTGCCCGACGCGTTCCTCCGTCGCTGCGTCTTCCACTTCATCGACTTCCCCGATCCGGAGCTCATGAAGCGGATCGTCCGCGTGCACCACCCGAAGATCGAGCAGGAGCTCGTCGATCAGGCGGTCGTGAAGTTCTACGAGCTGCGGGACGTGCCGCGCCTCCGCAAGAAGCCGTCGACCAGCGAGCTCGTCGATTGGATCGCCGTGCTCCAACGCGCCGGCGTCGGCAAGGAGCGCTTCGTGCGCGAGCTCCCGTTCCTCGGCGTGCTCTTGAAGAAGGAGCAGGACGTGGAGCTCCTCGCGTCGGGCGGCGCCAAGAAGACCGGCTGGCGGAGCTGACCGGCACGGAGCTTGCGAAGCACTCGTCCCGCGGGCCTTCCGAGGGGGCTCGCACCTGACATCGCTGTCGCGGTGTCGCTTCTTCGCTTCAGGAGGGACCATGCTTCGAGCTCACCTTTGCGTCGCGGTGCTCGCCGCGACCGTCGCGCTCCCGCGCATCGCCGATGCGTGCGGTGGGTGCTTCCACCCCAAGGACGATGCGCCGAGCGTCGTCACCGATCACCGGATGGCCCTCTCCGTCTCGAAGACGCAGACGGTGCTGTGGGACCAGGTGCGGTACCAGGGCAATCCCAAGGAGTTCGCGTGGGTGCTGCCGGTCGGGCCCGGCGCGCGGGTCGAGCTCGCGCGCGACGAGTTCCTCTCTGCGCTCGACGTGGCCACTGCGCCGCTGATCTCGGCACCGGACTTCGTTTGCGCGAACGGGCAGCGCCCAGGCGGATCGAGCGCCGGGTGCGGCGGGTCGCTCGCGCCGCAGAGCTTCGCGCGCGACCCGTACGACTACGGGCCCGACGGCGGTGGGGGGTTTCAATCGACCGGTGACGTCACGGTGGTGAGCCAATCCGTCGTGGGTCCGTACGTATCCGTGATCATTCGGAGCACGAGCGGGGATGCGATCTCGAAGTGGCTCGACGACAACGGCTTCGCGATCCCGCCGGAGATCGCGCCCACGCTCGCGAGCTACGTTGCGCAGAAGCTCGACTTCCTCGCGTTGCGCCTGCGGCCCGACGCGGGCGTGCGAGCCATGCAACCGGTGCGCGTGATCACGCCGGGAGCGGACCCCACACTTCCGCTCCGGATGGTCGCGGCGGGGACCGGCGCGAACGTCGGCCTCCTTCTCTACGTGATCGGCGAAGGCCGCTACGAAGCGACGAGCCACCCGAACGCCGTCGTCCCCCTCGACGCGCTGACCTGGGACGCCACCGCGGGCCGCTCCAACTACACCGAGCTCTTCACCGCCGCGATGGCGGGCGGGCGTTGGGTCACGGAGTACTCGGGGAAGGGATTCGGCACGATCAAGTACGGCTACGAGAGCGCGTGCGCGGGGCGGCCACCGGTCAAGGTGGCGGTCGAATGCCCGAACGACGGCGGCTCGGACGGCGGCGGGGCCGACGCCGGCGACCCCGACGCGATGGTGGACGGTGGTGATCCCGACGCGAGCGATCCCGACGCGAGCGATCCCGACGCGGCGTCACTCGACGGTGGTGCCGTCGACGGCGCGACATCCACCGACGCAGCAGCGCCGGGCTGCTTCGTGATGAGACCGGCGTGCGACTTCTTCGACGACGACGACGTCGCCGTCACCGGGATGCATCCCACGGACGTCACGGTCACGCGCATGCGAACGACACTCCCGACGCAGGGCCTCGTGGATCTGCGCCTCGGAGCTTCGAGCGGGAGCGGCGTCGCGTCCCGTCTCCAAGCCACCAAGTTCTCGGTGACACCGACGTGCCCTCCCGCGGACACCAGCTCCTCCGGTGGGTGCGCCTGCGACACGAACGGTACCGCACGGGGAGCTGCGTTCCCCGTGGTGTTCGCGGCCGCCGCGCTCGCGCTCTTGCGCCGCCGCCGCCGCTGAAGCGCGGGTTCCGTGGTAGAAGATTCGGCGTGGGTTCTCGCGCGCTCGTCGGGCTCCTGATCGCGCTCGGAATGGCCGTCGCGTGCGGCGACTCCGACCCAGCGCCCGCGCCGGACACCGCGCCCGTCGACGAGAACGACGTGCACTGCGATCCGTTCGCAGACGTCACCGACGACGGGAGCACGCCCGCAACGCCCACGACGGCGCCGTTCGTGAAGTGGGTCGACCCCTTCGTCGGCACGGGAGGGATCGCGTTCGGCACGGGCTCCACCTACCCCGGGCCGCAGGTCCCGTTCGGGATGGCGCGGCCGGGACCCGATACGTCGCACCTCGGCGGCGCGATCGAGTTCGCTCACTGCGCCGGCTACTCCCACGACGACGACGTGATCGAGGGGTTCAGTCACCTCCGGCTCCACGGCGCGGGCATCGCCGACTACGGCGGCCTCGCGCTCATGCCCTCGATCGGCACGAGCCCCGCCAAGGCGCACCCGCGCAGCAAGGGCTCCCACTTTCGCCACGCGACCGAGACCGCGACGCCGGGCTACTACGGCGTCACGCTTGACGACGGGAACATCGGCGCCGAGCTCACGGCCTCCGCCCACGTGGCCTTCCACCGCTACACGTTCCCCGCCGCGAGCGACGCGGTCGTCTACGTCGACGCGGGGCACGTGATCTCCGAGGGCACATCCATCAAGGACGCGACGATCACGATCGACCCCGCCAAGCGCGAGGTGCGCGGCTTCTCGCAGGTGCTCGGCTCCTACTCCGATCGCTTCGGCGGCATCGGCATCTACTGGACCGTGCGCTTCGGGCGCGCCTTCACCACGTTCGGCGCGTACGCCGGCGGGGTGCCCGAAGACGGCGCGACCACGAAGCAAGGCGCAGACGCCGGCGCATGGGTCCGCTTCGACACGTCGACCGATGCCGTGGTCGAAGCCGAGGTCGCCGCATCCTACGTCGACGGCGCGCACGCGACGGGGAACGTCGACGCCGAGACGACCACCTTCGACGCCGCGCGCGCAGCGGCCACCGCGGCGTGGGAGCAACGCCTCTCGCGCGTCGTCGTCGACGCGCGGAGCGATCGCGACCGGCGCATCTTCTACACCGCGCTCTACCACACGTCGTTGATGCCGGCCCTCGCCTCCGACGCCGACGGCAGCTACCGCGGGCTCGACGGCACGGTGCACGTGCTCCCCTCCGGCGAGCGCTACTTCAACGACTACTCGCTCTGGGACACGTACCGCACGCTCCACCCGTTCCTCGCGCTCGCCTACCCCGAAGACGCCGGGATGCTCGCGGCGAGCCTGGTCCGCATGGGCAACGATGCGGGCTATCTCCCGCGGTGGCCCCTCGCCGTCGGCGAGTCCGGGGGCATGGTCGGCGACGGTGCGACGATCGCTCTCGCCGACGCCGCCACCCGCGGTGTCCCAGGTTGGGACAAGCGCGCCGGCTACACGGTCGCGCGCAAGCAGGCGACCACCGCCATGCCCGACGAGGGGCGGAGCGACATGGCCGACTTCCTCAGCCTGGGCTACGTGCCGCTCGACAAGAGCGGCTCCGTCGCGAAGACGCTCGAGAACGCCGCCGCGGACTGGGCGCTCGGCGACTGGGCCGCGGTGCTCGGCGAGACGGCCGATGCCGACCTCTTCCACACGCGGGCGGCGATCTGGAAGAAGCTCTACGACCCGGCGACGCACTTCCTCTTCCCGCTCACCCGCGACGGTGCTCGGGTCGCCCAGAACCCCGTCGATCAGGGTGGCCCCTACGTCGAGGGCACGGCCTGGCACTACAACTTCATGGTCCCGTGGGACGTCCCCGGGCTCGAGGCCGCGATGACGCGCCCCGTACTGCTCGGTCGACTCGATCAGCTCTTCGCGCGCTTCGCGTGCAGCGGGAAGCCGGCGTTCCTCCCGAACCCCTACTACTGGCCGTCGAACGAGCCCGTCCTCTTCTCGGGCTTCGCGTTCGGTGTCCTCGGCGACCGCGCGCGCCTCGGGCGCTGGATCCGCTGGACCACGATCACGCACTTCGGCGACGGCCCCGACGGGATCCCCGGCAACGACGACGGCGGCACGATGAGCGCGTTCTACGTGCTCGCAGCGAGCGGCCTCTACCCCATCGCGGGCACGGCGACCTGGGTGCTCGGCACGCCGCTCTTCCCGAAGGTCGTCTTCGCGCGCACCGCGAGCGCCGACCCCGTCACCATCGACGCACCCGCAGCGAGCCGCCGCGCCTACGTCGCCGCGAAGATCACGCGCGGGGGCACCGTGCTGACGGGGGGCACGATCGCGCACTCGGACCTGGTCGGGTCGACGCTGCGGTTCGAGATGACGCGCTGACGCTCCGGACAGCAGCCGGGCACCTCGGACTCAAGTGACGGAAGTCCGAAGCGCAGCCGGGCACCCCGGACTGAAGTGACTGCAGTCCGAAGCAGCAGCCGGGCACCCCGGACTAAAGTCCGGGGCAGCAAAAGCCACTGCCGAACTCGTCAAAAGTCCGCCTTCGGCGGACTCTCGATGTACCAACTTGGGACCACTGCTGGGCATGGGGAGCCCCGCCCTCCTGGGCGGGGCTTCGATCGGGTCATGCACCGACTTTTGCTGCCCCGGACTTCAGTCCGGGGTGCCCTGCCCCTGATCCGGCTCCTTCCTCAGGAACCCCGTGCCGTCCGGATCGCTTTCGTGACCGCCGCGTGCAGCGTTCCGATCCGCGCGTCGTTCGGTGCGAGCGTTCGCGCCGCTTCGCACTCGGAGGCGGCGCGGTCGTACTTCCGCGCCGCGAGACACACCTCCGCCAGCGTCAGGCGGAACTCCAAGCTCCGCGGCACGCGCCCGACGGCCCACTCGGCCAGCTCGACCGCGCGACCGAGATCGCCCTCGCTCATGCGCAGCGCGTGGGCCGTCCGCTCGGCGAGCTCCGCCGTCGGTCGCGCGGCGTGCGCGCGCCCGTACTCGAACGCCGCCTCGGCCCAGCGTTGCTCGCGCTCCGCCGTGCGCGCGCGCGGGAGGCTCACGTCGAAGCGCCGCTCCTTCGCCATGCCCTCGACCATCTCGAGCTTCGCGCGCAGCGCCGGATCGTTCGAGTTCTGGAGCGCGACGCGGTAGTGATTCGCGGCGCCGATCACGTCGTTCGCGCGGAGCGCCTCGTCGCCGGCCTGGACGAAGAGCTCCACCCTGCGCCGTGCATCCGCGGAGAGGAGGCGCACCGGCGGTGCCTTCGGCCCCGACGGCATGCTCGGCGGGACGGGCTTCGACGAGATGGCCTTCGGCGGCAACGCGACGGGCTTCGACGGCGGCGGCGGCGGGACGGCGATCTTGGGCGCGACGATGCGCGGCGAGCTGCTCCGCTTCGTCGTCGGCGACGGGCTCGGCGGTGTCTTCGGGGGCTGCTCGCTCGGCGGCGGCGGCGGCAGCGCGACCTTGGGGATCGCCGCCTTCGAAGCGCGCACGCTCGGCGGCGCCTTCGACGCGCGCACGCTGGGCGGAGCCTTCGAGGCACGCGCGCTCGGCGGCGCCTTCGAGCTCCGCACGCTCGGCGGCGCCTTCGACGGCCGCGCGCTCGGCGGCCCCTTCGACGGCCGCGCGCTCGGCATCGTCACCGGCACCTTCGAGACGGGTCCCGTCACCGGAGGGAGCGTTCGCTCGTAGACCTCGCGGCGCGCGCCGTCGGTGAGGACGTCGTGGGCGTCCGTCACGCGCCGGAAGATCTTCTCGATCGTCGCGCGCATCTTCCCGAGCTTCTTCTTGAAGTAGCGGTCGGGGTGGAACTTCGCCGCGAGCGCGTAGTACGCGCTCTTCACGGCTTTGCGCTCGGCGCTGCGCTCGATCCCGAGCACCACGAAGTGATCGGCCCCGTCGATCTGCGCCTCGAAGGTGCGCAGCATCGCGACGGTCGCGTCGTCGAGCTCGCACGGCTCCTCGACCGCGGCGCGCGCGGGGTTCGAGTCGCTCACGGGCGCCATCTTCAGCGAGCGCCGCGTGCGCCGCGGCTCGGGCTTGGGCTCGTCCTTCGGCTCGGCCCGGGCCGACGGACGCATCGAGACCGGGACTGCGACCCTCGACTTGCTCTCACGCCGCGGCGGCCGCATGGACTCCGCCTCCGCGCGCGGATCGACGCGGGCAGGCCGCAACGACCGCCGAACGGCGGGGATCTCTCGCCGCGTCGGCGCAGTACGCGGTGAGCGCGCGGCCCCGAGCTCGACGAGGCGCTTCGCCAGCGTCACCGCAGAAGCGACGTCCAGCCCGACCACCTCCGCGATCTCCTCGACCGTGAGGTGCCCGTCGATCTGAGACAGGAAGAACGCCTCGATCGCTCCGAGCGGGAGCGTGCGCGGATCGCACGACGCAGGTTGGAGGACGGTCTTCCGATCCATCGGTGGCTCGAAACGGTCAGTCTCCCAAAGGTCCGACCCCGCATCAAGCGCAGCCTACTTCGCGCTATTTCGCGCCTACCTTGCGCCTACTTTGCGCCTACTTCGCGACGGGCAATCGCCGCTTTCCGCCCGAGCCGCCGCTCCGATCGATCACGGGGCCGGCATCGTCGCCGCCGTCGCCGTCGCCATCGTCGCCATCGCCGCCGCCGGACCTGGACGCGACGACGTCGGCGAGCTTCTCCGCCACCTCGACGAACGCCGAAGCGATCGTGCTCGCGGGCGCCGCCTGCACGACGGGCGTGCCCTTGTCGCCCCACTCGCGGACCGTCTGATCGATCGGGATCTGCCCGAGCAGCGGTGCCTTCGCGAACTTCGCGACCGCATCGCCGCCGCCCTTGCCGAACAGCTCGTGGCGGACGCCCGCGGTGTCGACGAAATAGCTCATGTTCTCGACGACCCCGAGGACGGGGATCGAGACCTTCTCGCACATGCTCACCGACTTGAAGACGTCGTCGGTGGCCACGGGCTGCGGCGTCGTCACGATCACGGCGCCCGTCGCGCGCACCTGCTGCGAGAGCGTCAGCGCGACGTCCCCCGTGCCCGGCGGCAGATCGAGGACGAGGAAGTCGAGCTCGCCCCACGCCACGTCACGGAGGAACTGCTGGAGCGCGCCCGCGAGCATCGGCCCGCGCCACACGACTGCGGCCTTGGGATCATCGAGGAGGAACCCGATGCTCATCAGCTTCACGCCGAAGCGCGTGAGCGGCTCGATGTGCTTTCCGTCGAGCGACACGGGGCGCCCGCTCACGCCGAGCATCGTCGGGATCGACGGGCCGTAGATGTCCGCGTCGAGCAGCCCCACCCGCATGCCCATCCGCTTGAGCGCGAGCGCGAGGTTCGTCGCGGTGGTGCTCTTTCCGACGCCGCCCTTGCCGCTCATGACGAGCACGATGTGCTTCACGTCGGGGAGCGGATCGTTGGCGGCGCGAGGACGCGCGGGGACGCTCGCGGGGAACTCGACGTCGACCGACGTCACCCCGGCGACCGCGAGCGCGGCGCGACGCACCTCGTGCCCGAGCTGCTCGCGCGTGGGTCCGCCGCGCGCCGGATCGAGCTTCAAGCTCACGGTGGCCCGCCCTTCGTCCACCGCGACCGACGCCACGATGCCGAGCTCGCCCAACGGGGTACCCCCGACCACGAGTGCCTTGACCGCTGCCTCGACCTTTTCCTTCTGCGTGCTCATCGGGGGTTTCCTTACCCCCGCTTTCGCCGCTTCACCAGGAGCTTCCGCTCGGTCATCTCCTCGATCGCGTAGCGCACGCCCTCGCGACCGAGCCCCGAGTCGCGGGCGCCGCCATAGGGCATCCCGTCGACCCGGAAGGTCGGGACGTCCTCGACGACGATGCCCCCCACGTGGAGCGCATCGTACGCAGCGGCGATCCGCGCCTCCGAGTCGGTGAAGATGCCGGCCTGAAGTCCGTAGCGCGTCGCGTCCGCGATCGCGAGAGCATCCGCCCAGCTCTCGTAGCGCTGGATCGTCAGCACGGGGCCGAACGCCTCCTCTTCGACGACCTTCATCCCCGCACCGGTCCCGTCGATCGCCAGGATCGTGGGACCGAGGCGGTTCCCCTCCCGCACCCCGCGCAGGAGCGGCCGAGCGCCGCCGGCGATCGCCTCGTCGATCCACGCGTCGACCCGGACCGCGTTGGCCTCGTCGATCATGCACGACAGAATCCCCGGCTCGCGCGGGGACTTCACGGCGAGCGCGCGCGTGCGCTCGAGGACGTCGGCCACGAACGCATCGTGGATGGCGTCGTGCACGATGAGCCGCTGGACCTTGATGCACACCTGGCCGGCGTAGCCGAACGCGCCGAAGACCACGCGCTCGGCCGCGAACGCCACGTCGCCGTCTTCGTGCACGATCGCAGCCGCGTTGCCACCGAGCTCGAGGAGCGCGCGCTTCTTCCCCGCGACGTCCTTCAAGTGCCAGCCGACGCGATCGCTCCCGGTGAACGAGAAGACCGCGAAGCGGGGATCCTTCACCATGCGCTCGGCCTCGGCGACCTCGCACGGGACGACCTGGAGCGCGTTCGGAGGCAGCCCGGCTTCGCGCACGATCGCGGCCAGGTGGAGCGCCGAGAGCGGCGTCTGCGGCGGCGGTTTGAGGACGATGCTCGCTCCGCACGCGAGCGCAGGAGCGACTTTGTGCGCGACCAGGTTGAGCGGGAAGTTGAACGGCGCAATCGCGATGACCGGACCCGAGGGCACGCGGCGGACCATGCCGTGGTAGCCCTCGCCCGGGGGCGTCGCGTCGAGGTCGAGCACCTCCCCGCCGAGGCGCGTCGCCTCTTCGGCCGCGAGATCGAACGTGGCGACCGCGCGCGCCACCTCGGCGCGGGCGAGCGCGATCGGCTTCCCCGACTCGTCCGCGAGCGTCGCCGCGATCTCCTGCGCGTTCTGCCCGATCGTCTCGGCGATGAAGCGGAGCGCTCGCTTCCGCACGCCGGTCGACGTGCGCCGTGTCGCCGCGAACGCCTTCACGGCGGCGTCGATCGCGAGATCGACGCGCTCGGCGTCGGCGAGGACGACCTCCCCGAGCTCGGCGCCATCCCAAGGCGCGCGGATCTTCTTGCGGGGCCCGTCCTCGAACACGTTCCCGGCGACGTGGAGTGCGTGATCCATCCGGGGACGATAGCAGGACACAAAGGGAAAGAGCCCCCGCGGCCGAAGCTGCGGAGGCTCTCGCCACCCCGTGGTCGGGGTCGTCGGTCGATCAGGTCACTGCAGCTTGACGGCCGCCGTCACCGTCGTCGCGCCCTGGAGCGCGGCGGCGAACTCGGTCGAAGCTGCGTTCGCGTCGCCGCTCATCGCGAGGAGGCACGCTGCACCTTCGCCGCTGACCTTGCCGCTGACGGCGCCGGCAGCGTTCGCGACCGACACCGCGCCATCGGCGAAGGTCTTGCCGCGCGCCTTCAGGACGTCGATGAGGGGCGGGAGGTTCTTGTTGAGCGTCGCGATGACCGCGTCGCCGTTGCCCGTGATGCTGACGGTCGCCGGCGTGCACTCCGCGCGCGCCTGGACGCTCGCGTTGCAGCTCGCCTGGCAGTTCGCGTCGACCTGGCAGCCGCCTTCGAGCGTGCCGCCCTTGCACTCGAGCGGCTCGTAGTCCGCGCTGCACTTGCCCGAGCAGTTCACGGTGACGGAGCCCGACGTCGCCTTGCACGACGCATCGCACTTGCCGCTGCACGAGCCGCTGCAGGTGACGGACGCGTTCGCGCGGAGCGTGCACTTGCCGGCGCACGAGCCCTTGCACGACCCGTCGGTCTGGATGCCGCTACCCGCGCCACCCGCGGTGCAGGTGCCCTGGCACTGGCCGTCGCAATCGACCGCTGCGCTCGCGGAGCCCTGACAGACGCCTTCGCACTTGCCGGTGCAGGTGCCCTGGCACTCGATCTTCGGCTCCTGCGCGGTGACGTCGCACTGGCCCTTGCACTGGACCGTGAGCGTGCCGCCCTTGCAGACCGGGGGGTTCGCCTTGATGTCGCACTTGGCGTCGACGGAGCAGCGCGCCTGGCAGCTGCCCTGCGCCTGGATGCTCGCCGTGCAGACCGGCGGCGTGTACGCGATCGTGACGTTGGCGGACTGGAGCTTCGCGACGGCCTTGGGGCACCAGTAGTTCGCCGCCTGGGTCGTCTCCGAAGGCGAGCCCTTCGCCGTGTTCACCACGAAGCCCTTGGGGTCTTCGCCGAGGTCGACGGCGATGCCCATGCACGCCGCGGCGACGTCGCCGACGGCGGCGTGCGCGACCGCGGCGAGATCACCCGCCGCTTGCGCGATCACGAAGAACTGCCCCTGAATCGAAGGGTCCACTTTCGCCGCGACGGCGTTGAGATCCCCCTTGGCGTATTCGGGACAGCAGGCCGCTGCTTGCGCGTCCGAGATCGCGCTACAGCCGTTGCTCGCTGCGATGACGCCGATCGCCGTGGCGGCGAAGGCGGCAGCCTTGATCTTCGTGAAGGTCATGAAGTGCTCCTTGTTCGAGGAATTAGGGGAAGAAAACGCGAGAGGCGTGCCCGGCGCACGGCTCATTCTTCCGTTGGACGGTGACGAATGAGGTTCGATGCTGAGCCACATCCCCCAAGATCGCAAGATCCGAGGTGTGGCAATGTGGCACCTCAGCGGTGAGCGTCGATCGCCTTCCGAATCGAGGCGAGGCCCGCTTCGATGCGCTCTTCGTTCGTCGCATACGAGAAGCGCAGGTAGCCCGGTGCGCCGAAGGGTCCGCCCGGGACCGTGGCCACGTGCGCCGCAGCGAGGAAGAACATCGCGATGTCGGTGTCGCTCTCGATCTTCTTTCCGTCGTGGACGAGACCGTAGAGCGAGCTGCAGTCCGCGAAGGCGTAGAACGCACCCTCGGGCTTGCGACACTTCACGCCGGGGAGCGCGTTGAGACCGCGCACCATCACGTCGCGCCGCTTCTCGAACTTCGCGCGCATCGCCGCGACCGCATCCTGCGGGCCCCGCAGCGCAGCGACCGCCGCGTGCTGCGCGACGGCCGTCGCGTTGGTCGTGCTTTGTCCCTGAATGGTATCGAGCGCCTTCGCGAGCGGCTTCGGGGCGACCGCCCAACCGATGCGCCAGCCGGTCATCGCGTAGCTCTTCGCGACGCCGTCGATCAGGATGATCCGATCGCGCAAGTCGGCGCCGAGCTTGCCGGCCGAGACGTGGACGAAGCCGTCGTAGACCAGGTCGGCGTAGATCTCGTCGACGACGATGAAGCAGTCGTGCTTGCGCAGGACGTCGAGCAACGCGCTCATCTGCGCGCCGTCGTAGGCGGCGCCCGTCGGGTTCGACGGCGTGCACAGGATGACGGCCTTCGTCTTCGGCGTGAGCGCGGCGGCGAGCTTCGCCGGCGAGATGCGGAAGCCCTCGTCCTCGCCCGAGTGAACGAGAATGGGCGTCGCGCCCATCATGCGAACCTGCTCGGGGTAGCTCACCCAGGCGGGCGTGGGGATCACGACCTCGTCGCCCGGCTCGTAGAGCGCGAGGGCCACGTTGAAGAGCGCGTGCTTGGCGCCGACGCCGACGACCACCTGATCGGGCGTGGCGGTCACGCCGCGCGTCGCGAGCTTCTCGCACACGGCCTCGCGCAGCGGGGCGATGCCGGAGACCGCGGTGTACTTGGACGCGCCCGCGTCGATCGCGCGCTTCGCCGCCTCGAGCACGAACGGGGGCGGCTCGAAGTCCGGCTCACCGACGCCGAAGGAGTAGACGTCGACGCCCTTGGCTCGCAGCTCGGCGGCGCGAGCGTTCATCGCGAGGGTCACGCTGGGTGCGACGGCAGCGAGGCGAGATGCCAGGGCGTGGGACACAGGGTGCTTCTATCACAGACGCACTGCGTCGAAAGCAGCGTCATGGAGCGTGAGGGATCCACTTCGGGACCACCACGATCCGGTGAACGAGGAGGTCAGGCCTTCTCGTCCGCGTCGTCTTCGTTGGCCTCTTTCAGGCCACGCTTGAAGTTCCGGATGCCTTCGCCGAGGCCTTTTCCGAGGGATGCGACGCGCCCAGCGCCGAAGAGGAGAAGGGCGATCAGGCCAATGATGACGAGCTCGCCGGGGCCGATGCTTCCGAGCATGTGGAACCTCCACCCCGCTCTGTTGCACCTATCGGGCCAAAAGGATCAGGCTTCCTTTTCGACCTTCTTCTCCTCGACCTCTTCGTCCTCTTCTTCGTCTTCCTCGACGGCCTTCTTCTTCTCCGCCTTGGAGCTCTTCTCGGACTTCTTGGCCGGCGCTTCGTCCTCGGCCTTCTTCTTCTTCGCGACGGGCTTCTTCTCGTCCTCGTCCTCGTCGTCGCCCCCCTCTTTCAAGCCCTTCTTGAAGTTGGAGATGCCTTGACCGAGACCCTTGCCGATGTCGGCGATGCGGCCGGCTCCGAAGAGCAGCAGCGCGATGAGGGCGATGATCAGGAGCTCGCCGGGGCCGATGTTACCCATGGCTCAGACCTAGCAGTGGCGCACTCACGGAGCAAGCGATTGGCGCGGCCCACGCAGGCCGAAGAGCCACCCGACGAGCCACGCCGCGCCCGCGGCGACGAGTGGCAGCACGACGTAGTGCGACGCGCCGACGTCCGCGCGATCGAGGAGCCGCAGCGCACCGAGCGCGGCGAGGGGACCGATTGCCCCGAGCGCGACCGCACCGAGCGCGGTCTGCACGCGCTTCGCGAGCGCACCATGAACGGCAGCCGCAGCGGCGCCGAGCGCCGAGAGCGCCACGAGAAGGGCGCGCAAGAACGGCGGCAGCGCCGACGACTGCGCGTACGGCGAGAGCCCCCGCAGCGTGAGCTCGCCGATCGCGAGATCGGCGCTCCCCGCGACGATGCGCGCGTCCTCCAGATCGACTCGCCGCATGTCGCCCGACACGCGCAGGTGACGCGCGGAGTAGACCGCGCCGCCCACCGGAGCTCGACCGTAGAGGCGCGGGGTGACGTTCGGTGCACAGAGCCACGTGGCTCCGACGAACGGAACCGTGCGCGTCGTCTCCTTCTCCGAAGCGGCGCAAGCGACGGCACCCTGATCGACGAGATCCTGCGCGACGCGGCCCGGGGCCTCTGCATCTCGTCCGCCGGCGAACGACACGATCGCGAGGAGCAGCAGGAACGGAGCCGCCGCCGGAGCGAGTCGAACGAGCGCGCGCGAAGGGGGCTGGCCGAGGAGCTCGTAGACGCGCGCCTCCCCCCGCTCGGCGAAGCGCTGCGCCGCGAGGGTGAAGCCGATCGGAAACCCGGCGAGGAGCGCCGCCTCGATCGCGAGCTCGGCGACGCTCCGGGCGAACGGGAGCGCGACCCGCGTGGGAACCGAGGGCTCGAGCAACCACGGGAGCACGCGCACTGCGCCGGCGATCAGTGCCACGACGGCGAGCCCACCCGCGAAGCCTGCCGCCGAGCGCATGGCCGACGGCGCCAGCGGATGGAGGCGCTGGAGGCGGTGCTTCAGTCTGTCGCGGAGGCTTTGCACGCGCGGGAAAACCCCTTGCCTGTGCCCTTGAACGCCGTGCTACCTTCGCGCAACGTTCTTTCGGGGCACGGCTCCCTTCTACCTACCTGATCCAATCGAGAAAAAGCGATGCGGAGCAACTTCGTCAAACGTCTTACCGTCGGAATCACCGCGACCGCCATCACGTTCGGCGCGCTCACCGCACATGCGCCGGAAGCGCGTGCCGAGGGCGTGTCCCCCACGGTGAAGGGCGTCATCGGCGGCGTGTTCCTCGGGGCCGAGGTCGTCGCCCTCCCGATGGGCATCTTCGGCTGCCGCGCCGGCTGGGCCTACGCCGTCTTTCCGCCGCTCGGCGCGGTCGGTGGCGCGATCGGCGGGTATTTCATGGACAAGGCGTACAACGACGCCGGTCCCCAGTCGCAGGCCTACGGCTCGGCGTTTCTCCTCGCCGGCGGCATGGCGCTCCTCATCCCGACGATCGTCGTCGTCCTGAACGCGACGCGGTACCACCCGCCGGAAGAGGGCACGCAGGATCGTCCCACCACCGGCCCCGCGGCCGATCCGGGCAAGGTCGGCGGCAGCGTCATCACCGACGGGAAGCAGACCGACACGAAGCCGACGGACTCCAAGCCGGCCAACGGCACCACCCCGCCCCCCGGCGGCGGTGGCACGAACGGCGGCGGCGGCGCGCCCCCGGCACCCCCGCCCGTCTCGCTCTTCGACATCCACGAAGGCAGCGTGCGGATGGGCTTGCCCATGCCCGAGGTGCGGAATGCCTACACGGCACTCGAGGTCCGCGATCTCGGTGTCCGTCAGGTGACCGAGTTCCGCGTCCCCGTCTTCAAGATGACCTTCTGATCGCGCGGTGACACGCCGCTGGGCATCTTGTACGATGGGCCGCTAGGCTCATGACGCAAGTGCAGCGGTCCTCCGCCACCAAGCCTGCAGATCCGATGCTCGGTCGGGTCGTCGCAGGACGCTATCGACTCGAATCGCGCCTCGGTGAGGGCGGGATGGGCGTCGTGTATCGCGCGCGCCACGTCCTCATCGATCGGGTCGTCGCGCTGAAGCTCATTCGTCCCGACCTCCGTGGCGAGACGCACCTCCGCGCGTGGATGCTCCGCGAAGCGCGCGCCGCGAACCGCGTCGATCACGCGCACATCATCGACATCCACGACATCGGCGAGACGGAAGAGGGCGAGCTCTACCTCGTCATGGAGTACCTCGTTGGTACCGCGCTCTCGAGCGAGCTCGCGAAGGGCCCGATGGCGCTCTCGCGCGGGGTCGACGTGCTCGAGCAGATGTGCGCGGCGCTCGGTCGCGCGCACGACCTCGGTGTCGTTCACCGCGATCTCAAGAGCGACAACATCCTCTTGTCCACGCGCGGTGGGCGCAAGGATTTCGTCAAGATCCTCGACTTCGGTCTCGCGCACCTCGCGATGGATCCGCGCCTCGCGCCGAAGGGCGCGGTGTTCGGCACGCCGGAGTACATGTCGCCGGAGCAAGCGCGCGGTGAAGAAGCGGGACCGCAGAGCGATCTCTACGCGCTCGGTGTTCTCTTCTTCGAGATGCTCACCGGGCAGCTCCCCTTCCGCTCGAGCGATCGCGACACGCTGCTCGAGATGCAGCGCTCGGCGCCGCCGCCGAAGCCGCGCTCGATCAAGAGCGACATCCTCCCCGCGGCCGAGGCGATCGCGCTGAAGCTGCTCGAGAAGGATCGCCGCCGTCGCTTCCAGGACGCGCACCATCTGCACGAAGAGCTCAAGGCGCTCCAGCGGTCGCTCCCGAGCACGGCGTGGGAGGTCGGCGCCGTGGGCGAGCTCGCGGCCCCGCCGCCGCCGCCGCCGCCGCAGTCACCGGGCGTGATCGAGTGGGCGAACCGCGCGGGTCTGTTCTCGCGCATGGTGAGCCGTGCGTACCCGTCGGGGAATGCCCCGCCCGAGATCCAGAAGGCGATGGCCACGGCATGGGATCTCGCCGCGCGCGCGACGCGGCTGGAAGGCGAAGTCGCGAGCCACACCCGCAAGCTCGAGTCGCTCGAGCGGCGCGGTCGTGCGCTGCGCGCGGAGATCGGGCGCAAAGTCGAGGAGCTCGCGCACGAAGAGTCGCGCGCGCTGCGTGACGCGGCCGCCGAGCAGCAGGAAGCCGCGCGCATCCGCGAGCAGCTCCAGATCGCGGAGCGTAACTACGTGGGCGCGAAGTCGGCGGCGGATCAAGCTGCGGCAGCGCCTCCGGGCCCGGCCGCGCGGCAAGCGTTCGAGCGCGCGGGCGCAGCGTTCGCGCTGGTCGAGGCGCGGCGCGAGCAGCTCGCCGAGCGCGAACAGAAGGCGAGCGTGAAGGACGCGCAAGCGCGCGACCTGCGCCGCCAGATCGAAGAGCTCCGTGCGCAGCTGTCGCGTTACGCGGAGGCGCTCGAAGAAGATCTCGCGCAAGGGCGCGAGAAGGTGGCGGCGCGCACGCGCGAGGGCATCGCGTTCGAGAAGTCCTTCTCGGAGGTCTCGACGCTGCTGCTCAACCACCTCAAGGCGAAGCCGGAAGCGCGCGATCTCCTGCAGGAGCTGCTGGAGGCCATGCACGGCCCGGCGCCGCAGCCGCGCGGTTCGCACGCGGAGAGCCGCGGCCCGGGTCCGGGCGGCGTGTAGCGCGCGGCGGAAGAACGTCGCTGACGGGAGGGAGCCTGACTCTGCTCCCCTCCCGTTCCTCCACCTCCCGAGCGACGACCCAGCAGGCCGGCAGGAGCACGCAATCAGCGACTACGCTTCTTCCGCAGCCTGGACCTGTCGCGATGCGCCGCCAACTCTCAGGGCAACTTCGCGTTCAGGAAGCTCTTCAGCTTCAGCAGCGTCTTCGGATCGCGCGTGAAGCTCGGCGCCTGGTACTCCTTCGCCCACGCGGCAACTTCCTGCGTGAACTGACGGCGGATCGACTCGTCGCCGACGATGTCGTCGACCGTGCGCCCGCGCGCCGCGCCCTTGTGCAGGTTCTTCACGTACGCCTCGAGCCGATCGTAGTCGGCGCCGAGGAACTCCTTGAGCGGCGCGGCGTCCGCCGCGAGCCGACCCACCACGCCGTCCTTCGCCGACGCGTCTTCGGCGACCGCGAACGCGGAGGCGACACGGAGGACGAACGCGTCATCCAGGTAGCCGAGGTCGTCGATCCCGTCCGGGATGAGATCCAAGGACTTGAAGATGTAGTTGAGGCCCACCGTCACGTTGCGCCGGACGGGCTCCGAACCGGTCGACTCCACGATCGCCCCGAGCGCCGCGGCGTCTTCGCCGAGCGAGCGGAGCCAAGCGGGGAAAACTTCGAGGTACTTCGGGTCGATCGCGTCGCTCATGTGGGTGACGGAACGGTATCAAGAAGCCGAACCTGGCAGCAACCCTCGCATGGCCGGGACCACGCCCCGGAGGTCCCGTGCACCCTCGAAGGCCCCGGCTCCATGGCCGAAAGCGATCCGGGGGACCGCCGCGTTCGTGTGGGAGCGGGTGGACAGATCTTCCAAGTTCCCGTGGTCGCTCGTGACGATGACCGTCTGGCGGGTCGGGTCGATGGCCCCGAACAGCTCGGCCAGGAACCGGTCGGTCTTGTCGATCTCCGAGCGCGCGAAATCGCGGTTCTGGGCGTGGCCCGCCACGTCGGTCAGGAAGAGCTCGAAGAGCGCCAGATCCTCCTCGCCCGCCGCGTGGGCGATCGCCTGCGCCGCTTCCCGCACCGTTCGGCGCGGCGCCGGCACGCCATGCTCGCGCAGCAGCTCCCCCGTGAGATCGAAGGTCGCCGCGCGCCCCGCGGCGACGTCGGCGAGGGAACGAAGCGCGCCGCCGCCGGCGAGCGCGGCCCAGGTGCTGGCCGAGGGCGCGAAGCGGCGCCGGGCACGCTCTTCCCCCCGCAGCACGCGCTCGAGGTGCGCGGCGCGACCCTCGTCGTAGCCGTTGAGGAACGCCGCGCGGAGACCATCGGCGCGGGCGCGCCGCAGAAAACTGTATTCTGCAATCTTCTCGCCGAGCGAGCGCGTCGGCTGGGCGGGCCAGTGCCCCCCGGTCGGGCCGATGAGGTCCTCGCCCGTGAAGAGCACTGCCTGGCCCGTCGCGCTCTGCGGCAGCCCCGGGTATCCGAGGCTCGGATCCAGCGCGCCATACTGCGCGCCGTCGAAGGTGGGGCCGCCAGCCCCTCCGCCCGCTCCGCCTGATCCGAGCGGCCCGAGCACGCGGAGGTGCATCCCCGCGAACGGATTCTCGGGTCCGTTGCGGCCGTAGCCGATGCCATCGACGAAGACGAGCAGGGCGCTCACCGAACCCGTGGTCTAGCACCGGACTTGGACTATGCTGCCGGGGTCATGCGCCCGAGAGCTCTCTTCCTTTGCGCCGCCGTGTGCGCTTTCACGGCTGGTGCGCTCGTCGCGCTGGCGCCGCGAACCGCGCGCGCCGACGAGCCGCCTCCGCCCGACACGACGAAGCCCACCACGCCCACGCCACGCCAGGCGGAGCGCCCGTGGCTCTACGCGGACGACGCGACGACACCGGGCCAGTGGCAGAGCATCGCCGGCAGCCGCTTCACCTACTCGTCGGGCTCGAGCAGCGTCACGCGCCCGTTCGCGTCGAACCTCTCCGCACCGGGTGGGCTCGCGGAGCTCAACGCCGAGGTCGGGTTGCTCCGTGAGCTCTCGCTCGCCGCGACCGGCGTGATGGCCTTCGGCGACACCCTCTCGGCCGGCTTCACCGCCGGGTTTCGGTTTGCACCGCTCGCGCGCCTGAGCATCCCCTTCCGAATCGTGCTCGGCGGCGGCTACCTGCGCGAGCGCAGCGCGGACGACGGGCTCTTCTTCCGCATCGCCGCCACGTACGACGCGGGTCCGGTTCGCTTCGGCGCGACGTTCCACGGCGAGCACGTGTTCGCGCCCGGGCGCGACGCGCTCGACGCGATGATCATCCTCGGCGCCAACCTGCGCCTGAATCGGATCGTGCGGCTCGGCGTCGAGTACGTCGCGCAAGATCTCGAGGGCTACTTCGACGACGAAGAAGCCGAGGGCGGCGTTCGCCACTTCCTCGGCCCCACGGCGTCGTTCGAGCTCCTCGAGAAGCGGCTCTTCCTCGCGTTCGGGCCGGCGGTCGGTCTCTCGTACGGCTCGCCCGGTCTCGTCGGGCGCGGGTCGGTCGCGTTCGCGTTCTGATGCCGAAGCTCTCCCGCCTCGAGCTCGCCGTCATCATCGGGACCTTCATGGTCGCGATCACGATCAACGCGGTCTGGCGCGTGCGCGTGATGGGTGCGATGGAGCGCCAGCGCGTGGCCGAGCTGGAGGCTGGCGATCCCGAAGCCGGCGATCTCGACGCCGGCGCCACGGGCGAAAACGCCGACGCCGCACCCGAGTGACGGCGAGTTTTCGCAGCCTCCACACGCCTGCCGCGCAGCCGTCACGTTCCGTTCACGAACGAGTGTTTCGATGACGGCATGAGCGCCGTCGAGCTCGCCGTCGTCCTGTCTGCCGCCCTGATTCTCCTAATCTCCGTCCACGTCGTGGCGGAGAAGCGAAGGGTCTGAGCCGGCGCCCTCGGCGCGTTCACGACGAAGTCACCCGCGCGAGCGGAGTTCGCGAAGTGCGAGGTCCATCCTGCGCCGCATGGATCGAACCCCGCTCCGCTTCGGCATCGTGGCCGACTCGAATCACGCCGACGATGCGTTCGTGGACCTCGCCGCTGCGGTGCTCCGCGCCCGCGGCCCACTGCTCGAGCCGGTGCTCTTCGCGAGCTACGCCGGGCTCCTCGAGGCTTGCCAACTCGGGCGCTGCGACGCCGTGTGGGCGCCGCCGCTCGTCGCGCGCGAGCTCCGCTTCACCGAGCTCCGCGAGCCTTGCGCCATCGTCGTCCGCGAGACGGGCGCGTTCTACTACTCGGCGCTCGTCGTCCGGAAGGATCGCCGCGGGCGCACGCCGGGCCTGCACGAGCTCGGCGGTGCACGCGTCGCGTGGGTGTCGCCGCGGAGCGCCGCCGGCTACGTCGTGCCCTACCTCCAGCTCCGCGCGCTCGGCTACGAGCCGGACCGTTGGTTCGGCGCGTCGCGGTTCCACTACACGCACGCGCGCGCGCTCGCAGCGCTCGCCGCGGGAGAGGCCGACGCGGCGGCGACCTACGCCCACGTCGGCTCCGACGGGCGATTCCGCGTGCGACACGTCGAGGACGCGCACATCGTGATGACGGCCGGCCCCATCCCGGGCGACGTCGTCCTCACGACGCCCGCCGCGCGCGGTCTGCGTGCGAGCCTCCTCCGCGCGGTCGTCAGCGACGAGGGTCCCCTCGCGCGGGTGACCGGCGCGCGTCGGTTCGATCCGGTTCCGGAGCGCCACTTCCAGGCCATCGAGCGCTGGAGCGGCCTGGCGAGCTCGATCGGGATCGCGACGCCCGCTCGGCCCGCGTACGAAGCGACGACGGTCACGTGACATTCGCGTGGCGAGCCGCGCTCGCGGTTGTGTGCCGACGTGGGCTTGGGTATCCGCCGCGCGTGCGTCGCTCTCTCGCTCTCCTGATCTGCGTCGCTGCGCTCGGCTCGTGCGCAACGAACGACGATCGCAGAGCGACGGTCGTGGATACCCTCGTCCGCGCCGACGAGGTCGGCCTCCGCGCGCGCCCGACGCTCTACGCGGGCAAGTACGCGCGCATGCGCGACGTGCCGTTCTCGTTCTATCGCGGCAACGCCGCGCTCTTCCTCCGCGACTCCACCGATCCGTCGACCGTGCTCGGTCGCTCGGCGTTCTCGCTCGCGCAGCCGATGCCGCTCTCCGTCGGAGATGCCCACTACGAGAACTTCGGCGTGCTCCGTGCGGCCGACGGAACGTTCCGACTCGAACCGAATGACTTCGACGCATCCGATCGCTGGCCCTACCTCTACGACGTTCGACGCCTCGTCGTGTCGCTCGTCGTCGCCGCGCGATTGTCGAACCCGAGTGACGCCGCCGCTCGCGCGACGACCGCCGCCAGCGCTCGTGCGATCGCACGCACGGCGGCCCGCGCTTACGCGGACGCCATCGTCGCCGCCTCGTGCGGAACGCCGGGCGGAGCGGTGCTGCGCGATCCGAGCGTGGTGCTCCTCGAGGACCTGTTCTCGCGCGGCGAACGTGACGCCGCCGCCCGCGCCGAACTCGACAGCCTGACGGTCGTGACCAACGGCGTGCGCCGACTCGTGCGGGGCGCCATCGATCCGGCCGAGCCCACCAACGACCTCCTCGATCTTCCGGCGAGCGCGATCTCGGCGCTCGACGCGACCTTCGCGCTCGCGCGCACGCGCCTCGACGCGCCGCCGCCGGCCGAATACTTCGCGGTCCTGGATGCCGCGCGCGAGCGCGGCTCCGGCGTCGCGAGTTGGCCACGCGTCCGCGTCTTGGTCCTCCTGCGCGGCCCCACCGATGCGCTCGACGACGACGTGATCGTCGAGGTGAAGGAGATCGGAGAGAGCGGCGCCCGCGAGTGGATCCCGCCGGGACGCTTCTTCGACGGCCCCGAGCAGCGCATCGACTTCTTTCGCTCCACCGTCTGGTCCCGCCCCGACGCCGATCCGCTCTGGACCACCTCGCGTTGGCTCGACTTCCGGGTGCAGATGCGCACCGAGTCGGAAGCGAACAAGAACCTCCGCGTGAGCCGCCTGACGGGTGCGCGCGGAACGCCCGACGCTCTCACGGGGATCGCGCGCGTGCTCGGAGGTCTCGTCGCGCGCATCCACGCGACGCCGCTCCGCGACGGAGCGCGACCAGGCAACGCGATCGGAGCGCTGCTCGCCGGAAAGGAAGACGCGTTCGCGGACGAGCAGGCCGACATGGCGATCGCGTGGGCCGATCAAGTCGAACGCGACGCGCAGAGCTTCGCCGAAGCGCTCGCCGATCTCGGCCCCACGCTCGGCTACCCGACGAGCGCGCTCGCCCCTCCCACCCCGGACCTCGCCGCAGTGCTCGCCGCGCCATGACCCGCCGCCTCCGCATCTTTGCCTTCCCGACCGTGCTCGTCGGAGCGCTCGCGCTCTGCCGCGTCGCACACGCCGATGAGCCTCCCCCTCCCACTCCTCCTCCTCCTCCCGTGGCGCCGCCAAAGACCGATGCGGCGAAGACCGACCCATCGAAGACCGACTCGCCGGATACCCCGACGATCAAACCGCTCCTCGAGGTCTTCGCGCAGTACCGCCTGCGCAGTACGACCGCCGAGAACGGCGAGTCCTCCTGGTTCCACGAGTTCATCCTCGGCCGCGCGTTCGCCGGCGTCGACGCTTCGTGGCACGGCGCAACCGGCCGCGTGATCCTCGAGGCGCTTCGCTCCGCGAACGACGGCGGGCTCGTCGGCGTCGCCGGAAACGCGTTCGTCTTCGCCGCCCGCGAAGCTTGGGCCGGCTACACGCTCACGCTGCCGAGTGGCGCCGGCGAGCTCCGCGCGCAGGCGGGGATCGTTCCCGGCTTCTTCGTCCCTGCCGTCGAGTCCGCGTGGCGCTTGCGGCTCCTCGAGCGGACGACGTTCGAAGCATCGGGCCTCGCGTACGCCGCCGACGTGGGCGCGCACGTCAGCTACGATCTCCCGAAGAAGCTCGGCACCGTCGGCGTCGGCGCCGAGAACGGCGAGAGCTACCTGCGGCCCGAGCTGAACCGCGGCAAGAACTTCGTCGCCGCCGCGACGATTCATCCGCTCGCGACGGTTCGGGGGCTCGAGCCGCTCGCGATTCTGCTCGGGACCCAGATCGGCTCGATCGGCACGGCCAGCGCGCGCGCGAACCGTTGGTACGGCGGCTTGTTCTGGATCGGCGAGCGCGTGTCGGGTGGCGTGAGCGCGGTGTACGCGCTCGGCGTCGCCGACGATGGGACGAAGACGTCCGCCGCGTTCGACGTGTTCGCTCGAGTGGAGCCGGTGAAGAACCTGCTCGTGGGAGCGCGCTTCGCGCTCTGGCTCCGCGACACGCGCGTCAGCGGAGACGCGACGAGTCAGCTCTTGGTGTCGGTCGGGTACCGGATCGTGGAGCCGCTCGAGGTGCACGCCGCGTTCGTGCGGACGTGGGTCGCCTCGGGCGCGGTCGCCGCGCTCCCCGGCGACGACGGTTACGACGGGCGCATCGCCGCGCGCGTTCACTTCTGAGAGGAAACGTCATGCATCATCGAACCATCGTCATCGGATTCACCCTCCTCGTCGCCAGCGCCGCGCTCGCCTGCTCGGAGGCCAACGACGTCGGCCCCAAAGACGCCGCTGGAAACGACACGAGCACGAGCGACGCGAGCACCAACGGCGACGCGAGCACCAACGGCGACGGCGCGAACAAGGAGAGCGGCACGACCGACGCCTCGGTCACGGGGCTCGTGTTCAACGAGCTCAGCGCGACGGGCGGCGATTGGATCGAGCTCTACAACACGACGTCCCAGCCGATCGACGTCTCCGGCATGAAGCTCGCCGACAACGAGCCCGACGCTTCGGCGCCGCGCCTCGGCCAAGCGCTCGTCTTCGGCAGTGGCACCGTTCTTCCTCCCGGGGGCTACCTCGTGATCGTCGCGAACGAGAAGGACGCATCGGCGACCCCGCTCCCCTGCTTCGACGGTGGCGTGAATGGGGGTTGTCCCGTCGCGACCTTCGGCATCAGCAAGGACTCCGCCAACAGCTTCTACTTGCTCGCGCCGAACGACGGCGTCCTGCTGAAGGTCGACATGGCGGCCAACGTCCACGCGTCGGGCCAGTCGTGGGGACGCTTCCCGAACGGAACCGGCGATTTCTCGGTCACGAAGCCCACGCCGGGCAAGGCCAACACGCAGTGACGCTCACCGCGTCAGCCCGAGCTCGCTGAGCGGCGCTCCCGGCGCTTCGCCACCGAGCGCGGTCATCCCAAGAAGGTACCGCACGGTCGGCGCGACGTCGGCCAGGCGCCGCGCGGACGGTGACGCGACCGCTCCGTGCGCGCGCACGCCCGCGCCGTGGGCGACGAGCCAGACGCGGCGGGACTCGGGGTAGGCGCCGCCGTGATCGCGGAACCCGTCCGCGCGGCCGTGGTCGGCCGTCACGAGCACCGTCGTCACCGCGTCGTCGCCCGTCTCGCGGAGCGCCTGCTCCAACGCGCCGAGGAAGCGGTCCGCCGCTCCGAGCGCGCCGAGGTAGCCGGCGCGGTCCCCGTGATGCGCGAACTCGTCGGTGTCGCCGAACCCGACGAAGGTGAACGTCGGCCGAGCGGAGCGGACGACCGCGAGCGCGACCGACGCCGTGTCCGCATCGGGTCGGTAGTCCCCATCGCCCGGCCACGCGGCGTGGTCGGCGACCGCGCGCGCGGCTCCGTCGACCGCCGGGGCGGCGCCGAGCGTCCACCCGTGACGCCCGCACGAGACGAAGCCCGCGCGCTCGGTCGCCCGCGCGGCGAGCGCGATCGGTGGCCACGAGGCGACGACCGCGAAGCTCGCCGACGTGGGGAGGTCGTCGACGATCGTGCGCTGCACCGTCCGCGCGCAGCCGTTGGTGGTGCAGAGCGAGCGCCGTCCGGCGAAGATCTCGGTGTAGCCGGGGAGCGAGACGAAGTTGGGTCCCGTCGCCTCGATCGGCCGATCCGCGTTCGCGCCGACGAGCGCCCCATCCGCCGACGACCACCGCGCGAGCGTGGGGAGCGCGGCGCCGGCGTCGACCACGTCCTGCCAGCGCGAGCCGTCGATCGTGACGACGATGACCTTGTTGGCCGTCGGGTGTGCAGGTTCGGGCACCGGCGCCGCGGCTGCGACCGACGTACGTGAGTGCATCCAGGTGAAGCAGAGGAGCGCGAGGAGGGCGCGACGCATGCCCGATTCATGCACTCCGCACGTTTCGAACCGGTGCAGCGAACGTGCGATGCGTGCAACTTCCACGCAACGGACGACGTTACGGAGAGCTTTCGCGCGCGCTACGACCACGTCACCTCCGTGGCACGAAGCCCGGCGATGCTCTTCGCCGATGACTGCAACCGGGGTCTCTCGTTCGCCGCTCCTCCGCGCCGCCCTGGGCTTTGCCGCGCTCGCGCTGACGGCCGCGACCTTTCGCAACGTGAGCTTCGGCGACGCGTTCGCGCGGATCGACCTCGGCGCCGCGGTGGTCCTGCTCCCCGCCCTTCAGGGCATCGGCTTCGGCCTCGAAGCCCTGGGCTGGGGCGCGATCCTCCGCGCGCTCGGAGAACGACCGCGCTTTCGAGCGCTCTTCCAAGTTCGCGTCATGAGCGAAGCGATCGCCCAATCGATCCCACTGGGGGTCCTCGTCGCCGAGGGCTCCAAGCCCATCCTCCTCGAATCCCACACCGGGACGAGCATCCCGGTCGGCACCGCCAGCGTCGCCGGCCGCAAGGTCTCGCTCGTCGCCACGCAGGCGTTGCTCCTCGCCGTCGTCGCCCTACTCGGCGGCGGTCCGCTCGGTCGGCTCGGCGCCGGGGTTCCGGGCGGCGCGACGACGCTCCGCCTGCTCGTCGCCGCAGGCGCCATGGTCTTGGCCGTGAGCGCGGCGGCATCGGGGCGCGCCCTCGCGGGCGGCGCCGTCGCGGACAAGGTGCATCGCGTGCTCGCGCGGGTTCCCTTCGTCGGCGCGCGCATCGAGCGCCGACGAGCGTCGTTCGCGGAGACCGATCGCGCGGCCGAGCGCTACTTCGGACTCTCGCTCGCGGCGCGCGCACGCAACGCTGCTCCGTTCTTGGTCGCGTGGTGCGTCGAGTCGCTCGAGACGTTCTGCTTGCTGCGGGTGGTCGGCGTCGCGATCGATCCGTGGACCGCGCTCTGCCTCGAGGTGCCGCTCGGCTTGCTCCGCAGCATCGCGTTCTTCACGCCGGCGGGCCTCGGAGTCCAAGACCTGGGGTACGCCACCGCCATCGCCGCGCTCGCGGGACCGGCGGCGGCTGCCGACGCGGGAGCCGCGGCCCTCGCGTTCACGCTGTTGAAGCGCTGCAAGGAGGCGTTCTGGGTCGTCGTCGGGTGGGGGCTCCTGATCCGCGGCCGTGGCCACGGTCCCGTCGCGACCGACCGCGTCGCAACCGCCGCCATCGCGACCGACCGCGTCATGGAACGTCGTGTCGGTTTGGCGACAGACGGTTGAGCCCAATCCCGGCGACTTGCACTGTGCAAGTTTTCCGAAGCGTTGCTTTCCCGGTGCGCGCGCGAAGAACGGGTCTTGCATCATCCCGGGCATGCGGATCGCCCAACTCTCCGACCTGCACGTGCTCGACCGGCGCAGGGATCCCGGATTGGGCGTCCGGTTCGTCAGCCTCGGTCGCCCCCTGGACGCCGAAGAGCGCCGAAAGAAGGTGCTCCGCGCCTTCGAACGCGCGCGCAGCGTGGGAGCGACCCACTTCGTCGTGAGCGGCGACCTGACGGAGACGGGGACGGACGGTCAGTACGAGCTGTTCTCCTCCATCCTCGCCGACACCAAGCTCGACCCGCACGCGATCACCCTCGTGCCCGGCAACCATGATCTCTATGCCAGACCCGAGGCGTGGCGTGCGGCCTTGGATGGGCCGCTCGCCCCGTGGCGCGCGGGTGCGGCCGAGGGTCCCGGCAAGATCGTCGACCTCGGTGTCGTGCGGATCGCGCCGATCGACGTCACGGTGCATCAACGCGTGACGCGCTCGATCGGAGCGGTGACGGTGGAGCTCGCGGAGGCGCTGGGCCGCCGCTTCGTCGATCCGGGACTCGCGAAGGCGCCGCTGCTCGCGGTGCAGCACCATCCTCCCTATGCCCACACGAACCCCGTTCATCAGTGGTTCGACGGGCTGCGGGATTGGGCGCGGATCTTCCAGCTGCTGCTGAAGCACGCGCACACGTTCCTGATGCACGGGCACCTGCATCGGACGGGGGACCGGTCGCTGCGGGATGCGCGCGACGTGCGGATCTTCGGCGCGCCGGCGGTCGTGGACGACATGAGCGGGCCGCGGGTGCGGCTCTACGACGTGCGGGGCGGAGGGATCGAGGCGGCGGGGTTCGCGTGAAGACCCGCTCTCACTTGTGGGCGAAGCACACGGCTCGGTTGGTCGAGCTGTCGAAGAGCTCGTCGCACTTGATGCAGCGGAAGTTCACTCGGATGGGGATCGAGGTGCCTCCCCAGATCGTGTAGAGGTTGCCGAGGATCGTGTGCTCGGTCTCGGTCACGGCGTACTTGTCGTCGCGGGTGGTCCCACACGAGCAAGAGCGCCGTCGTCGCGCGGTCATGGCTCGGGGGTAGGGTCGGGGTCAGGACGAAACAAGGCGTTGTCCCATTTCGCGACGCGAGGTCGGCGGGATGCGTCGGCCAGGCTGGCCGGCGGAATGGCCAGGCTGGCCGCTGGAACTGCCAGGCTGGCCGGAACCAAGGAGGCGGAGCGACGCGCTGCGCCGCGGCTCGGGCGTCAGCACCCGGGCTGAGTCATGGGGTCTCGACGACTTTACGAGATCCTCGATGACCTGAATCGCGCAGTCGACCTCCTCACATCCAGCGAACGGTCGTCTGCGGTGCGGTACGAACTCCGCTTGACAGCCCGATTCGCGGTATCCGATTCAGACGTTGCTGTTTTGGGGCACGAAGGACGAAATCAAGGCGCGCCGATTCATCGACAGGGTCCCGCGCGACGTTGACCTTCATCCACGCCGATCCGGGCCTCGAGGCCCCAGTCGAGAGCGGGCGTTCGTCCTGGGCGGGCACCCGTGCTTGCAGGCGCGCCACACCCCGTTCGGCGGCGCGATTGAGTCCGAGATCGGCAAGGCACGCGAGTGCATCGATCGACGTCCCTCTCGGAGAGCCGGAATTCGACGCCGTCAGCCATGAGCACTGCGCGCGCATTTCGTCATCGAGCGGCCGACCGGTCAGGCATGCCCGCGCGCTTCGTCCGTGCTATCCTATCGTCTTAATGTTCGGAAGGCGGGAGTCTACGCGACGATGCGCGACGGACACGCTTGGCTCCGGCGCCGACACCGTCGAGCGTGACCTGACTGGGAGAGAACCGAAATGGACGTCTTCGGTCTGCGTCGGCGCGTCGTAAGCGACTACGGGTCGTACGTTCGCAGCTTCATCGAGATTGCCGACCCGCGCATCGGCGAGTTCGTGGGGCGTCATCTCGCGGAGGGGGCGCTCTGGCCAGATCCCCTCGTGCAGGTGAACCCCGCGTTCATGCAAGGAGCCACCATCGATGCCCTGGCGGGCCGAGGCCTCCTGCACGACGAGTGTCGGAAGATCTTCGCCGTGAAGGACCCGTCGAGCGGAGAACACAAGTCGACCCTGAGCCTCCACCAGCATCAGGTGGAAAGCATCGAAGCGGCGCGCGCAGGCGACAGTTATGTCCTCACGACTGGAACAGGCTCCGGAAAGAGCCTCGCGTACATCATTCCGATCGTCGATCACGTACTGCGCCGCGGGAGCGGCAACGGCGTTCAGGCGATCGTCGTCTATCCGATGAACGCACTCGCCAACAGCCAGCTCGGCGAGCTCGAGAAGTTCCTCTGCCTCGGCTACCCGAATCGGAAGCCGCCAGTGACCTTCAAGCGGTACACGGGGCAGGAGTCCGACGACGCACGCAAGGAAATCCTCGCCGCTCCCCCCGACATCATCCTGACCAACTACGTGATGCTCGAACTGCTCCTTACGCGGCCGTGGGAGCGCCAGCTCATCGAGTCAGCCGCTGGACTTCGATTCCTCGTCCTCGACGAGCTTCACACCTACCGCGGTCGCCAGGGCGCCGACGTCGCGATGCTTACCCGGCGCGTGCGCGAAGCCTGCAAAGCAACCGAGCTTCTTTGCGTCGGGACATCGGCAACGATGTCGACCGCCGAGAGTTGGGAGCAGCAGCGCCGACAGGTTGCTGACGTGGCATCAAAACTTTTCGGAACCACGCTTCGACCGGAGAGAGTGATCGGCGAGACGCTCCGACGGGTGACGAAACCCATCGAGCAAGGTAGGGGCTTCACCGATCGACTGCGAGCGACGGTTGAGGGAGCCGAGCCACCGCCGACGGACTTGGCCTCATTTCTGAGTTGGCCATTGGCGACATGGATCGAGACCCACCTGGGTATCCGTGAGGAGCGGGGTCGCCTCGTCAGATGCGCGCCGCAGGCGCTGACGGGCCCCGCTGGAGCCGCACGCGCTCTCGCCGAAGAGCTCGGCCTTCCCGACGATGTCTGCGCTACGGCCGTCCAGCGCACGCTCCTTGTTGGTCACACGCTTCGCGACGAGCGCGGACTCTCACTCTTCCCGTTTCGACTGCATCAGTTCATCTCGAAGGGCGACACCGTCCACGCGACGATCGACAGCGAGAAGACGCGCGCATTCACGCTCGAAGGGCAGCAGTTTCTGCCGGGCAGCGACAAGCAGAAGGTCCTGCTGCCGCTGGCCTTCTGCCGAGAGTGCGGGAAAGAGTACTACTTGGTTCGGCGCGTCCGGGACGAGCAGGGCCGACTCACCTACGTCCCGCGAGACATCGGCGAGCGCGACTCGGACGATGGCAGCGCCTGCGGCTTCTTGCACGTCGATGGCGAGCGCCCCTGGCCAGACGCTGGCGCGGACGTGATTCAACGTCTACCCGAAACATGGACCGAGCCCGACAAGCAGGGACGACTAAAGGTCAAGAGCAGCCATCGCGACCATGTGCCGACGACCGTCTTCGTATCCGTTGGAGGCGTCGAGGGCAAAGAGGGCGTCCGGGCGCAGTGGATGACCACCCCTTTTCGATTCTGCCTCGCCTGCGCCGTCACCTACGGCGGACATCAACGATCCGACTTCGGCAAGCTCGCGACGCTCGGGTCCGAGGGGCGAAGCACCGCGACGACGATCTTGACGATGTCGGCGCTGCGTCAACTACGGGGAGATCCAGAAGGCCTGCCGACCGAAGCCAAGAAGGTGTTGAGCTTCACCGACAATCGGCAAGATGCATCGCTCCAGGCTGGTCACTTCAACGATTTTCTGCAGATCGGCCTGCTGCGAGCCGCACTCTACCGGGCCGTCGCAGCGGCCGGCGCTGAGGGCCTTACGCACGAGTACCTCGCTCAGCGTGTTTTCGATGCGCTCGCCCTTCCGCTCAACCTCTACGCCGCGAATCCGCAAGTCGAGTTCCTCCAGCGAGAGGAAACGGACCGCGCGCTTCGCTATGTCCTCGCCTATCGTCTCTACGTCGACCTCCGCCGCGGCTGGCGACTCACGTCTCCGAACCTGGAACAATGCGGGCTTCTGAGGATCGACTATCGCTCGCTGGACCAGCTTTGCCAGTCGTCCAAGCACTGGCAAAACTGCCATGCCGCGCTCCGAGGTGCCACGTCGACAGAGCGCGCCGATCTGGCGCGGACAGTCCTCGACTTCATGCGGCGAGAGCTCGCGATTCGAGAGGACGCGCTTCGGCCCGAGCAGCAGGAGGTTCTGCAGCAGCTCTCGCGACAGTACCTGGTCGCGCCATGGGCTCTCGACGACAACGAGAGGCTCGAGCGCGGCAACGTGGTCCACGCGTCGTCGAAGAGCGACCATGACGGGTCGACGTTCGGGCGTGTATTCCTGTCTCCGCGTGGCGGGCTCGGGCAGTACATTCGTCGCAGGGGCACGCTTTCGAGCTGGGATGGCGGACCGACGCTCCCTCCGACGCATTCGGCGACATCCTCGATCCGCTCGGTGTCGCGCTCGCCACCGAACCTCCGCGAGTCGGCGGTGACTCCGTGGGGCTGGCCTTCTTCGACGTCGCCAAGGTCCTCCTCGCCGCTTGGCTCCAGCGTCGGGGGCCGCTGCGCGTGCAGACGATCATGGCGCAGGTCGGGTGCAGCGCTCCGACGGTGATCGCCGCGCTCCGAGAGCTCGATGCGCGTGGCGAGATCGAGCGGACCAAGAGTCGCAGTGTGGAGCTGCGACGGCTCCCTCGGCAGACGCTCGACGAGCTCGTG
Source organism: Polyangiaceae bacterium (assembly GCA_044224495.1). Taxonomy (GTDB): domain Bacteria; phylum Myxococcota_A; class Polyangia; order Polyangiales; family Polyangiaceae; genus JBGAKG01. The sequence goes on from JBGAKG010000007.1 coordinate 326,489, forward strand.
CTGCGTGCCGATCGGCTCCGTCGAACTCGGTGGTTCGTCGATCGAAGCGGGCGAGCAAACCCCGAGGCGCTCCTTCGCCGGCTCACGCGAGCGAAGCTCGATGGCTTCGCGTTCGGTGGAGTGACCGCGGCGCGCCACTACGATCCGTCGCTCGACGTCCTGGGCCTGCCACGCATCGACGTGAGCCTGCACACCGCGCGGCACTCGAAGTTCGACGCGGGGTTGCTCACCCGCATCGACCCCGCACTCGCGGAGGTTCCGTCCTCGAAGTCCGAGCCCATCCTCGTCGTGCACTCCGTCACGCGCGCAGAGTCCCTCTTCGAGGTGGCGCACGGCTTTCCCTACGCCGATCCGGCTGAGGTGCTGGTGGATCTCCTGGAGCTGCACCTCGGCGCGCAAGCGTCCGACTTCGTCAAATCTCTGCGCTCTCCCCGGCTTGCGGAAGATCTGCCGCCGCGTGTAGGTTGATGCAGCATGGCTGCCAGCGGCCCCTCGGCAGTTTCCTTCACCCGCCCTCCTGTCGTCGAGGTCGCTTGTGGAGTGCAATTCCAGCACCTTCCGCTGGATACTGCTCGAGTCGGCCAGTTCTGGGAGCGCTTCCGAACGGACTTTCCGCAGACACGCGACATGCCCGCGCTACCCCATGTCGTCGAGCACGTTGCGGGCACCGCAACCGCAGCGTTTCGCGTCGCCGTGATGCCCGATCTTCGGCGAGTGCTCTTCGTCGATCCCGATGGCGGTCGAATCGTTCAGCTTCAGTCCGATCGCTTCATGTTCAACTGGCATCGAGCCAATCCGTCCGCAACCTATCCACGCTACTCCGCTGTGCGAGAGCAGTTCCTCGAGCGATGGGGCGACCTGCAAAGATTCTTCGACGACATCGCCCTGCCTGCACCCAGCGTGGTGCAATGCGATCTGACCTACATCAACCATATCCCCGCTGGGCAGCTCTGGAGCGAGGCGGATGTTTCGAAGGTCCTGCCGTGGCTCGACTCGAGTCGGCTTCTCTTCGAGGATGTGGAGCTGGCGCTCCGAACGAGTCGCGACGAGATCGATGGTCGGTTGCACTTCGTGGTCCGAACGGGCATCGATGGCCAAGCGCAGCGCATGCTGCAGCTCGAGCTGACCGCACGCGGCAGGCCGCACATCGATGGTTTGAACGTGGATGTCTCACGGTGGATGGACGATGCTCATCGGCTCATCCTCAATGAGTTCGTTCGATTGACCGGGGTCGAAGCTCACCTAGAATGGGGAAAAGGTTGATGAGCACCGCGACGATCGCGACGACGCAAGTTCGCTCGCCGGCCAACGCTCGGCGAGAGGATACCTCGCGTATTTCGGACGCCATCCGTGCCCGCGCCGAGCTGAGCCTGAAGATGGCGGCACTGCAAAGCATGACGGTCAACGACGGGTGGGACGATGAAGGCGGAGTGCGCGTTCTCCCGACGACGTGGAGCGAAGCTCGTCGCATCGTGTTTCTCGTCGATCAGCTTCTCGGCCCGATCGGCGTTCCCCTCCCCTTCGTTAGCCCGAGTGGCGACGGAAGCGTTCACCTGACGTGGACCGATTCGAAAGGCACTCGGGGCGTGCTCGAGATCGGGCCCGACGCGGTGTGGTGGAACACGCTCTCCGCTCACGGCGACGGTGACACCTGCGCGAAGCTCGGCTCCGCCGACGACGCGCTCGACCTCGTGCTTACTCACTTCGGTTGATGGCGCCGCGGCCTCCTGCGGCGGAGCTCGAGCACGTCGGTGCCGAGGAGCTCGTCCTTCGCCTCGTGCACCCCACGTCCTACAATGCCTCCGCTGCACGGATCGAGCTTTCAGCTCTTCCAACGAAGGACTTCACGCCTTCCTCGACCAGCTACGGAGCGTCCGCCTACGTGAAGTCTCGCCTCGACGGTGGAATCAGCGCGCTCTACGCCGCGGTCGACCGATGGCGCACCTACACGCTGACGCAGGTCGCTGCCTCGGAGATCGTCGCGCTCGGCATCGAGGTTCGCTACTCCCCCGATGATTGCCAGTTCCAAGCCTTGAAGCACGCACACGCTTCGTTGATTGGAATTACGCACGGCAACAGGCCTTCGCTACTCCGACTGCTCGAGCGAAACATCATCGCGCCACCCTAGTCCCGCCTCCGGTACTGTCGTCCGGAACAGGGGCCATGAATGAGCCACAACCTCGGCCCCATCTTCACCAAGGGCAAATCGTACCGAGCGCGCGCCGAGGCGCGACAACGCCAGTACCGCGCATCGCTCGGTGTTGCTCATGGGACCTACGGGCACTTCCTCGCCGAGAAGGCCGCCGCGGCCGGGCGCAACTTCATCCTGCCCGAGGCGTTTGAAGCTGCGCGCACACGGCAACGCGCCGGCAAGGGCGTCGCCCCCCGCACCTTCGAGAACATGCTCTCGAGTCAGGCGATGGCATTCAACCTGTTCGCACCACTCGCGACGCGGCTCGACCTCGCGGTCCGAGTGCTGCGACCCTTCGTGCCCGGTCTCGCAACCGTGACATCGATCGAGCTCGAGCACACGCCGTCCGACGACGTGTTCAACGATCAGAGCACCACCCGCGTCGGTTGACGGCGGTGCTCCGCCACGCGCAGGATCGTCCGGCGAGGTTACGCCTCTTCACGCCCTCGGCTCGGGTCCAGGACGACGGCACACGCCGGTGAGGACGTACCCCCGCGGGAGATGACCCGAGGGCCGCTCGAACCCCATCTGCGCTCGCGCGCACGCCGACGCTCCAGGCGACCTCCGAGACCCGCGGAGGGGGTGACGGTCCGAATGGCTCCAAGCCGTGGAGCGCGTCATGAAACGGATCCTGATCACCGGCTCGTCGGGCCTCATTGGCCGTGATCTGCGCCGGTACCTCGAAGTGCGTGGGTACGAGGTATGCGGGCTCGACCTCCGGGCCGACCGACACGAGAGGGGCGACGTCCGTGACCGCGAGCGCGTCGCCGCAGCGCTGAGCGGCGTCGCTGGCGTGATCCACTTGGCAGCCATCTCACGGGTCGTTTGGGCGGAGCAGGACCCCGAAGGCTGCTGGACGACGAACGTCGACGGGCTGCGCACCGTCTTGGAGTGCGCGCGGAAGAGCGCCGCGTCGCCGTGGCTCGTCTTCGCCAGCAGCCGTGAAGTCTACGGCCAGGCAGAGGCGTTCCCTGTCTCCGAGGACGCGCCGCGACGTCCGGTCAACGTCTACGGCCAGACCAAGGTCGCGGGCGAGTTGCTCGTCGAGGAAGCCCGGCGTCACGGTCTTCGCGCGGCGATCGTGCGCTTGTCCAACGTGTACGGGAGCACCGTCGATCACGAGGATCGCGTGCTCCCAGCGTTCGCGCGTGCCGCTGCATTCGGAGCGACGCTGCGCGTCGACGGATCGGACAACGAGTTCGACTTCACGCACGTGAGCGACACCAGTCGTGGCCTGTCATCCCTCGTCGACCAGCTCGTCGCAGGGGGCGATCCGCCGCCGCCCATTCAGCTCGTGACCGGCGTCTCGACGACGCTCGGAGCCGCTGCCCGCCACGCCATCTCCGTGGGTCGAGCGGGTGCGGGCCTTACGGAGGCGCCGTCGCGAGCCTTCGACGTCTCACGCTTCCGTGGGGACTGGGCGCGTGCGCGCGCGCTCCTCGGATGGACACCTCGGGTGGCCCTGGCAGACGGGCTCGCCCGGCTCGTGAGCGACTTCCAGCGTGAAGCTGTTGCGATTCAGTCGCAGGCGGGTGCGCAGTGAAGATCGTCCAAGTCATTCACGGCTACCCCATGCGGTACAACGCGGGCTCGGAGGTCTACACCCAGACCCTCTGCCACGGCCTGGCCGAGCGGCACGAGGTGCACGTCTTCACGCGGGAGGAGGATGCCTTCGCGCCCGACTTCCGCCTGCGCACCGAGCGCGACACGGACGACGCCCGGGTGACGATCCACGTCGTCAACAACCCGCGCCTCCGGGACCGCTACCGCGCCACGGGCATCGACCAGCGCTTCGCGGAGGTGCTCGACCGCGTGAAGCCCGACGTGGTGCACGTCGGCCACCTCAACCACCTCTCGACATCGCTCCTTCGTGAAGCCGCACTGCGCGAGGTCCCGATCGTCTTCACGCTCCACGACTACTGGTTGATGTGCCCTCGCGGTCAGTTCATGCAGACGTTCCCCGAGGAGCCGGGGAACCTCTGGGCGGCGTGCAGCGGTCAGGAGGACCGCAAGTGCGCCGAGCGCTGCTACGCTCGCTACTTCAGCGGCGCCGACGACGAGCACACCGCCGACGTCGCGTACTGGAGTGACTGGGTCGGACGACGCATGCGCCACGTCCGGGAGATGACGGAGCTGGTCGACCTCTTCGTCGCGCCAGCCCGCTACCTCCACGATCGCTTCCGCGACGACTTCGGGCTCCCGGAGAGCAAGCTCGTGTACCTCGACTATGGGTTCGCTCGGGCGCGAATGGCCGGGCGTCGTCGCGTCGCCGGCGAACCTTTCACGTTCGGTTACATCGGCACGCACATCCCCGCGAAGGGCATCCACGATCTCATCCGGGCCTTCGGCAAAGTCACCGGAGATGCGCGCCTGCGCATCTGGGGAAGGCCCCGTGGACAAGACACCGACGCGCTGCGAGGGCTCACGAGCTCTCTCCCTGCCGGCACCGCGGACCGTGTCGAGTGGCTGCCCGAGTACAGAAACCAAGAGATCGTCCGCGACGTCTTCGACCGCTGCGATGCGATCGTCGTGCCCTCCGTCTGGGTCGAGAACTCGCCGCTGGTCATCCACGAAGCGCAGCAGGCTCGGGTGCCGGTCATCACCGCGAATACGGGCGGAATGGCTGAGTACGTGAGGCACGAGGTCAACGGCTTGCTCTTCGAGCACCGCTCCGCGGACGCGCTCGCCGCGCAGATGCAGCGGCTCGCCGATGCTCCGGACCTCGCGGCACGACTCGGAGCACGCGGGTACCTGTTCAGCGAGTCGGGAGACATCCCCGACATCGGCTCGCACGTGCGCGCCGTCGAGGAGCTCTACGAGCAGGCGATCCGCCGCCGCGACTCTGCGCGCGTCCGGCGCCTCCAAGGGCCGTGGCGCATCACCTTCGACACGAACCCCGATCTCTGCAACCTGCGCTGCATCATGTGCGAGGAGCACTCGCCGCACAGCCCGCTTCAGATTCGTCGCAAGGAGGAGGGACGGGAACGTCGGGTCATGCCGTTCGAGATGATCGAGCGCGTCGTGGCCGAGGCAGCCCCGCGTGGGCTACGCGAGATCATCCCCTCGACGATGGGTGAGCCACTCCTCTACGAACGCTTCGAGGGCATCCTCGACCTCTGCCGACGCTACGACGTGAAGCTGAACCTCACCACCAACGGCACGTTCCCGCGGCTCGGCGCAAAGGCATGGGCCGAGCTCATCGTGCCGGTCACGTCGGATGTGAAGATCAGTTGGAACGGCGCGAAGAGGGAGACCCACGAGAGCATCATGCTCGGGAGCCGATGGGACGACGTGATCGAGAACGTCCGCGAGCTCATCCGAGTGCGCGACGCGCACGCCTCGGCCACTGGGCATCGCTGCCGGGTGACCTTTCAGCTCACGTTTCTCGAGGCCAACGTCGACGAGCTTGCAGGCATGGTGGGGCTCGCGATCGACCTCGGAGTCGATCGTGTGAAGGGGCACCACCTCTGGGCTCACTTCAGAGCGATCGAGGACCAGTCGATGCGACGCAGCCCCGAGTCCATCGCGCGTTGGAACCGTGCAGTGCTCGCCGCGCGAGAGGTGGCGGAGGCGCGGCGCCTCCCCAACGGGAAGCACATCTTGCTCGAGAACATCTTCCTCCTCGATGCATCGGCCGCCGAGGACCTCGCGCCGGGCGGACCGTGCCCATTCCTCGGGCAGGAGGCCTGGGTGAGTGCGGAGGGCCGCTTCAACCCTTGCTGCGCACCCGACGCGCAGCGCCGGACGCTGGGGGAGCTCGGCGACCTCGATGAGCAAGCCTTCATGGACATCTGGGACGGCGACAAGTACCGCGCGCTCGCCGAGACCTACCGAAACCGTCGCCTCTGCCTCGGCTGCAACATGCGGAAACCCCCGGGAGGTGCCCCGTGAGCTGGCGGCTGTGGACGAGCAGTCGCGACGGCACGCACCACGTCGACGAACAGGGCGCACCCGTCTACGGCGAGCGCTTCGACGAGGTCCTGAAGTTCCACGAGCCGGGCCTGGCACCAGTTCGTCGAGGCGATCTCGCGTGGCACATCGGGGCCGACGGCACTCCCGCGTACGATCGACGGTTCGCGCGGGTCTTCGGGTTCTACGAGGGCGTCGCCGCGGTCGTCGAAGCCGATGGCTGGCACCACATCAGGCCCGACGGGCAAGACGCCTACCACGAGCGCTTCGCGTGGTGCGGGAACTTCCAGGGCGGACGGTGCGCCGTTCGCGAGCGCGCCGGGGCGTACCTTCACATCCACGTCGATGGTCGCCCGGCATACTCGGCGCGCTGGCGCTATGCCGGCGACTTCCGCGACGGCCTCGCGGTCGTTCAGGCCGACGACGGCCTCTCGACGCACATCGGTCGGGACGGCGAGCTCCTGCACGGACGCTGGTTCGACGACCTCGACGTCTTTCACAAGGGCTTCGCGAGAGCGCGCGACGACGGCGGCTGGACTCACATCGATCTCCGGGGACGCGCCCTCTACGCGCGCCGGTTCGCCGCGGTGGAGCCGTTCTACAATGGGCAGGCGCGCGTCGAGCGCGCCGACGGCGGGCGAGAGGTCATCGACGAGAGCGGTGTCACGATCATCGAGCTTCGTCCTCCGCCACCGAGAAGGCGCTCTCCGCCAAGCTCGGCAGCGTCACGTCGCTGAAGCGCGTGGAGGTCAAGGAGCGGAACGGCTTCGTCTCGTTCGCGGGAGTGCCCGTCGCCGCGCTCGCTCGCTTCGCGCGAACGGTGCTGGCGACCAAGCTGCCCTGACAGCGCCTCCGGCCAGCCTGGCCGGAACGTGGGCCAGTTGGCCGACGAAAGCCGGGACCTTGCGGCGCTAGATAAATGGCCGCGTCGAGCAGTTCGACCTTCACCACGTTTCGACCAGGAGTACGAGCTTAGTAAACGGCAGTCGGGCCCTATTGCCCCACTCCCCCTCAGAATAATGTCACTTGACGCCATGAGTGGCTCCCCGATACCGTGGTTCACCGTGGGGAAGGTATTCGTCTGGGGATGCATGGGGGGATCTGCGCTCGCAGCCGTCGCTCTGCTCGCGTGCGTTGGCGATACGCCAGACAAACCGGTGAGCGATGCCGGAGCCAACGACACGTCGACGACGAACGACACGGGAGCCGACACGGCTACCGCGTCGGATGCGGGAGACAGCGCCACCACGAACGATGCGGGTCCGTACAATGACATGGGGGATTCCGCGAACTGGACGAGCTTCGACACGGGGACGCTGAACACCAACACCGTCGGCTTCGCGGGCGGAGCGTTCGACGGCAAGTACGTCTACTTCGCTCCCACGTGCGCGGGCACGGTGCAGGAGTGCACGAACTACTACGTCACCGCGTTCGTTCGCTACGACACGACGAAACCCTTCACGTCCGGCAGCTCGTGGGAACGGTTCGATGCAAACGGCGCGAACTTCCTCACCGCAGGAAATTCGTTCCTCGGGGCCACCTTCGACGGGAAGTACGTCTACTTCGCGCCGATCTCGAACTTCAATGGATACAACGGTGCGCTCGTCCGCTTCGACACGACGAAGTCGTTCACCTCGACGGGGTCGTGGGAGTCGTATGACGTGTCCACTCCCGTCGCCGGCGCGTTCGGCTTCAACGGGGTCGTCGCCGATCCGGTCAACAAGTTCCTCTACTACGTCCCGAACAGCGGTGGTGGGAACGGGGGGATCGTCACGCAGTTCGACTTCAAGTCCCCGTTCAGCACCCCGAGTTCTTATGTGTCGTTCAACCTTCAGAACGTCGACAACAACGCAGTCATCTACGGCGGCGGCGTGTTCGACGGTCGATACGTCTACCTCGCGCCGCAATCGAACGGGATGGTGGTGCAGCACGACACCAATTCGGCGATCACGGCAGGGTGGAAGAAGTTCGACACCGCCGCGGGGATCGCCGCCGGTGCCACGAAGTTCCAGACGGCGGGATTCGACGGTACGAGGGTCTACTTCATCCCCGCCAACGGCGGCGCCGGGAGCACCATCGTCACCTACGACACCAAGACCGGTACGTTCGACACTGCCGGGTTGTGGTGGGACAAGTACGATCTCACCCAGGTCAACTCCGCGGCAAAGGGATACACGGGAAGCGCGTTCGACGGGCGCTATCTCCACCTCGCTCCGGCGTTCGGCGGCAGCATCGCGCTGCGCTACGACACCACCGCGCCGCTCTCGAGCAAGACCTCGTGGAACTGGTACGACACGACCCTAGTCGCGGCGAAAGCAAAAGGCTTCCGTGGCGCAATTTTCGATGGCAAGAACGTCTACTTCGTACCGTTCAATAACGGCGCGCCGTCGGGCGTCGTCGTGAAGTTTGCGGCGCGGACGACGGCCGCGATGCCGTCGGGCTACTCGGGCTCGTTCTACTGAGATGGTTGCGTTCGAGCGGGTCGAGCACCAGCGCGGCGACTACCGTGCTCTAATGGACGAATTCGGGTGGGGATACGCGGCAACACTCAGCGTCGCGTTGGTAGCGTTGGTTGGATGTGTCGGAGACTCGCCTGCGCAGACTGCCGACGGGGGCCGGCCCGCCGGCTCCGCTGGAGGTAGTTGCTTCCCGAACGGAACCTGCAACGCAGGGCTCACGTGCGTCAGCGATGCCTGCGTCGATCTCAGGGCGAACGACGGCGGCGGCGAGTCGAGCGCGGGAGACGGCGCGCCCGGCGACGCCGGCCCCGACGTGATCGTTCCCTGCGGCGACACGACCGCCAGCAACGCCAACTGCGGCGCGTGCGGGTACGCGTGCGTGCACGGACGCACGTGCTCGAATTCGAGATGCACGCCCGCATGGCAGCCGATCTCCGCGACGAACGCTCCGACGCCACGCAGCGACGCCCGCGCGGTCGGGCTCGGCGGAAAGTATCTCGTCTTCGGCGGAGCGTTCGGCACAGCGGCGACGTCGACGGGCGGCATCTACGATCCCACGACAGACCAGTGGTCGTCGCTGCCGGCCATGAACCAGGCTCGAGCGGTCTTCGCGGCCGCCGCCTCGTCGACGAAGGCGTACGCCTTCGGCGGCCTGACCGACGTGTCGAACGGAACGACCGTCGGCCCGCTCTTCGAGGAGTACGACGGCACGAGCTGGAAGAACGTCTCCGTGTCCGGAACGCCGAACGCGCGCTACGCATTTGCGGCGACGTGGACCGGCCAAGACTTTTTCCTCTACGGAGGATCGGACGGATCGGTGCCAGCGGTCAGCACTGGCGCGCTCTACTCGCCACTTGGCCCCGGCTGGACCAGCGCCCCCTGCGCGTTGTCGGGATGCGAGCGCGGAGGGAACTTCGACGTGTTCCTCGACGGCAACTTCATTCACGTCTGGGGAGGCGGCCCGTACGGGAACGCGCCCGCCGGCCTCCAGTTCGACCTCGGATCGAAGACCTGGTCGGCGTGGCAGTTGCCGAGCGGCACGCCGACGATCCCGAAGCGCCACGCCGACGACGGTCGCCGGATCTACTACCTACGCGGCGCGAACAACGTATGCACCAACGTCGAGGTGCTCGCCTACGACCGCAAGCAGGCCAAGTGGCTGGCGACTGACACAAGCGCGGCGCCGTCGGGCCTCGTCGAGAACGCTGCCGCCGCGTGGGTCGGATCCGAGATCATCGCCTGGTCGGATACGTGCGGGGGAGGGGCGACGTCGGCGGGTGGGAGATACCAGCCGCCCGCGCCGGCGCCGTGAAGGACTTCCGCGTTTGGCGCGGGCATCGCCAAGCTCGACGCCGCTCTCGGCTTCATCGAAGCCAAGCTCGGCGCGCCGCTCGCGCCCCCTCCCCTCCCCGTCGCGCTCGACAAGCTGCGCATCCCCACGCCCGAGGGAACGAAGTCGCTCGAGAGCGCGACCATCGAACAGATCACCGCCGCCACGAGCAAGCTGAAGGGCGCGGCGTCACGAAAGCCCAGCACCGCCACCGAGAAGGCGCTGACCGCCAAGCTCGGCAGCGTCACGTCGCTGAAGCGCGTGGAGGTCAAGGAGCGGAACGGCTTCGTCTCGTTCGTCGGAGTGCCCGTCGCGGCGCTCGATCGCTTCGCGCGAACGGTGCTGGCGACGAAGCTGCCCTGAGAGAGCCTCCGGCCAGCCTGCATGCTCGTCACTGCTCGATCTCGCGCCTAACCTCGCGATTTCCTTCTCGTTGAACTCTTAGAATTCTTCGAAGTTGCCTCCAGTGCGTTCGCGAAGGGAGCTCGCGCGCTCGCCGTGGCGGCGCTCGATCGCTTCACGCGAACGGTGCTGGCGACGAAGCTGCCCTGAGAGCGGCGCCGGCCAGCCTGGCCGGAACGTGGGCCAGTTGGCCGAACCATCGAGACCGCCCGCTTCCGTGAAGCCTGCGAGGGCCGGGGCGAAGAAAGTCTCGCCAGCGGTGAGACCATCGACGGTCAAGGCCCTCGCGCCGGACGAGACCAGGTTCGCGGAGGTGCTCGCCCTCATCGAGGCGGCGCGCAACCGTGCCTACCAAGTCGTCAACACGGAGCTCGTCACGCTCTACTGGCAGCTCGGCGAGTACATCAGCAAGAAGATCGAAACCGCCGAGTGGGGCGACAGCGTGGTCGACGAGCTTGCCGCTACCCTCGCTCGCCGCTACCCGGGACTGCGTGGCTACACGCGGCGGAATCTATTCCGGATGCGGCAGTTCTTCGAGGCGTACCGGCGCGAGAAGAAAGTGTCACCGCTGGTGACACAATTGCCGTGGACCCACCACCTCATCATCCTCAGTCAGACACGACGCGCACACGAGCGCGAGTTCTACATCGTCTCGGCCATCAAAGAGCGGTGGACCAAGCGCGAGCTCGAGCGGCAGATCCAGTCGGGCGCGATCGCGCGGAGTGCGGCGGGCGAGAGGTTCGTGTCACCAGCGGTGACACAAACGCATCCTACGGCGCTCGACGAACTGAAGAACGCCTACAGCCTCGAGTTCCTGTCGCTCCAGGAAGGCCACTCGGAGGCCGAACTTCACCGCGCGTTGCTGCGGAACCTCGGCCGTTTCATCACCGAGCTGGGTCGCGACTTCTGCTTCGTCGGCTCCGAGTATCCGGTGCAGGTCGGCAGCCAGGACTTCGCGATCGACCTCGTCTTCTTCCACCGAGCGCTGCAGTGCCTCGTCGCTTTCGAGCTGAAGGTCGACAAGTTCAAGCCCGCCGACCTCGGTCAGCTCAGCTTCTACGTCGAGGCCCTCGACCGCGACGTGAAGAAGGCCCACGAGCGGCCCTCGATCGGCGTTCTGCTCTGCGCAACGAAGGATGACGAGGTCGTCGAGTACGCGCTCGCGCGGACCTCGTCGCCCACTCTCGTCGCGGAGTACGAGACGCTGCTCCCCACCAAGGAGGTGCTGCGCGAGAAGCTCCACGAGCTTTATGCCCAGCTCGCCCCGGGCGCCGACGGAGGCGCCCGTTCGCCCCGTGGCCGACGGCGCCGATGAGCACGGCGATATCGCGCGTCCTGACCACCAAGAAGAAGACACCCGCCAAACCACCCCGAAGAAGAAGACGCCGCCCCCCTCCCCCGACATCCCCGTCCGCGTCGACGCCAAGCTGACCTACGACTCCGTCGCGGCGCTCGATCGCTTCGCGCGGACGGTGCTGGCGACGAAGCTGCCCTGAGAGAGCCGCCGGCCAGCCTGGCCGGAACGTGGGCCAGTTGGCCGACGAAGGCCGGGACCTTACGGCGATGCGTTGGAGCCGGCCGCGCGCAATAGGCGGTAGTCCTGCGCCACCTGCCACGCCGTCGCGAACGAACACGAGGCCTTCCGCGCGACGTCGGCGATGGACAGGTCCGGCGCGCGCTCCAACGCTGTCCACACGTCGGCGCGAAACGACGGGCCCATGAGCACGCGGTTCCGGTACCCCGGGTGACGTCGAACCAGAACCTCCGGCGAGAGCACGTCCTCTTGGCGATCACGGAGGGTGCCTTTCGGCACGCGCAGCTTCGACCCGGTGAAGCGCTCATCCTCGCCGCGTCGTTTGATCTGGAACTCGGTTCCCGTCGGCAGCAGCTCGATCGGCGCTCCTTCGTAGGCGCCTGCGAGCCCGATTCGACGCGCGCGGAGCGCACCTGCCGCTGCTCGAGGTCGTGGATGCCGACGACGAAGAGGCGCCGAAGCGCCTCCGGGACGAAGGCGCGTACGGCCCGTTGCGCGCCTGAAACCCGGCCCACGCGGCCTCTTCTCTCGCCGCGCGGAGCGCAAAAGAAATGACTATGGGACCCCCCCTCGCATTTCTTTACGGTGTTGGGTTCGGGAGGCCCTTTCGCGATGGTCAGGCGTGCCGCGCTCGGCTTGGTCGTGGTGATGCTGGGGTGTGCGCCGCCGACCGACCTGGAGGTCGACGGCGGGGCGGACGCGCGCCCGACGACCGACTCGGCCCTGATCGAACGCCTCACGCGCCTCGCTCCCCACGACGACGCGCGCGCGAGCCGCAGCGTCCACGTGACGCTTCCGGCGCAGTCCAGCGAGCCCTTCGTCGTCGAAGACGCGCGCTCCGGCGTGCGGATCGGCGTCACCCTCGCCGGCGCTCGCGCGACCTCCGGCGCCACGAGCGGCGCCTTCACCGTGTTCTCCCACGCGCTCGCGAGGGGTGATGGCGCCGTCGCGCTTCGCGTCGACCACGACGCGATCGAAGACTTCGTCGCGCTCCCCGAGCGCCCGGCGAACGAATCGCTGACCTACGACGTCGACGTGACCGGAGTCGCCGGCGTGCGCTTCGTCGACGGCGTCGTCGAGCTCCTCGATCCGAGCGGAGCACCGCGGCTCCGCATGAACCGCCCGTACGTGCTCGACCCGAGCGACGTGCGCCACGCCGCGAGCGTCTCCGTCGAAGGCTGCGCGTTCGACACGAGCGTCGCCCCGCCTTGGGGTCGCCCCCCGACGCCGCCCGCGTCCGCGCGCTGCCGCATCGTCGTCGCGTGGTCGGGCGTCGCCTATCCGGCGATCGTCGATCCGATCTGGGGCGCAACGGGATCGTTCATCACCGCGCGCAGCGCCTACACGCAGACGCTCCTCGCCACGGGAAAGGTGCTCGTGACCGGGGGCTTCGACGCGTCGAACCTCGCGCTCGCGTCGAGCGAGCTCTTCGACTCAGCGACGGGCACGTTCGCGGCGACGGGCGCCATGGCCATCAAGCGCACCTACCACACGGGCACGCTCCTCCAATCCGGCAAGGTCCTCGTCGTCGGTGGTGGCTCGACCATGAGCGCGGAGCTCTACGACACCTCGACCGGTGCCTTCACCGCAGCGGGTGTACCCAAACAGTCCCACTCCAATCACTCCGCGATCGTCCTGGCATCGGGGAAAGTGCTCATCGCGTCTGGCTCATTCTCGACCAGCGCCGAAATCTACAGCCCGTCCACGAACACGTTTGCCGTGACGGGCAGCTTGACGACGGCACGGCAAGATCAGACGGCAGCGTTGCTGGCGAACGGCAAGGTACTCGTGGCGGGTGGGTGGACGACCAACGGTGTCGATCTCGCGTCCGCCGAGCTCTTTGATCCCGCGGCCAACGCAGGCGTCGGGGCATTCGCCGCGGTGGGGTCCATGAGCACGCCGCGCTCCGACTTCAGCGCCATCCTCCTGACGTCGGGCAAGGTCTTGGCGGCGGGCGGCTGGAACAGCATCACCGGCTACCAGAGCGCCTCCGAGCTCTTCGACCCGAACACGAACCAGTTCTCTGCGACAGGAGCGCTGAAGGATCTCGTTGCGCGCTACGGCGCAACGCGCATGCCCGATGGGAGGGTGCTCATCGTCGGCGGCACCGGGACGCAGTACTACGATCGCACCGAGTACTACGACCCCAACGCGGGGACCTTCTCCTTCGGCCCGCTCATGACGATCGCGCGCAGCACCGCCATCGCCACCCTTCTCCCGTCCAACAAAGTGTTCGTCACCGGCGGACCTTCCGCGACGTCCGAAGTACTCGGCGGTGCGCTCGGCGACGCGTGCACGACCGACGCCTACTGCATCTCGAACCACTGCGCCGACGGACGCTGCTGCAACACGGCGTGCAACGGCGGCGGCTGCGATCGCTGCGACCTCCCGACCCAAGAAGGCACGTGCACGATCGCGCCGTCGGGAAACCCGGGCGCGAACCCCGTCTGCGCGACTCCGTTCGCCTGCGACGGCGCGAGCGCGGTCTGCCCCTCGACGTGCGCCTCCGACGCGGCGTGCGCGGCCGGCTTCTACTGCGGCCCTTCGGGGACGTGCGTGGCGCAGAAGGCGAAGAGCGCTTCGTGCCATCCTTCGACGGACTGCAAGCTCCCGCCGTGCCGCGAGTGCGTGACCGGGTTCTGCGTCGACTCGTTCTGCTGCGACACCGCGTGCAGCGGCGGCTGCTCCAGCTGCGCCGCCGCGCTCAAGCAGAGCGGCTCGGACGACGGCGCCTGTGGCCCGACGAAAGACGGAACCGATCCGCGCGTGGAGTGCGAGCCGTCGGGCGTGCTCTGCGGCGCCGACGGGCTGTGCAACGGCACCGGTGGCTGTCGCCTCTTCGCTCCTGCCGGCCTCTCGTGCAGCAACGACGGCAAGGTGTGCGACGGACAAGGCGTGTGCGACCTGCCGAAGGCGAGCACGTGCGACGGCGACCACACGACGACGGGCATCGGCGGCGTGAAGATCGACTGCGCGCCCTACAAGTGCAAAGGCGACGGCAAGTGCCTCGCGAAGTGCGACTCCGTCAGTGACTGCGTCGCGCCGTTCGTCTGCACGCCCGCCGGAGTGTGCGTCAACGAAAGCGACGGCGCGGGCGGTTGCAGCACGTCGTCGAACGGCGATGGCGCGGCTCCGTGGCCGCTCCTTCTCGTGGGGATGCTGATCCTTTCGCGCGCACGAAAGACTGGGAGGGGAACGTCATGAAACGAGCCTTGGGTCATGCGGTCGTCGTCCTCGCGCTCGCGAGCGCGGCCTGTGGAAACGCCGGAACGACCCGTGAGTCGCCCGACGCGAGCGCGGGGCTCACGAGCTCCACGCCGAGCGGCGCGACGCTCGCGAGCGCGGACGATCGCGTCACCGAGCTACGGCGCGCGTTCGCGCTCCCGCCCGCGGCGCCGGTGCGCTTCGTCGACGCTGGAGAGACGATCTCCGCCACGATCGACGGGCCAGCGCCCACGCGCCCCGCTTCGCTCAGCTTCGCGCGCAAGGCCGACGGAGCGCACACCCTCCGCGACCTCGTCTCGGGGCTCGCCGTCTCGTTTCGGCTCGAAGGTGCGACGTCGGTCACGGCGAAGCGCGGCGACGGCGTGCTCGTTTTCCCCGGCGCGTTGGCCGGCGCCGACGTGATCGTGCGCCCCCACGCCGAAGGGGCCGAGGACTACGTCGCGTTCGACACGAAGCCGACCGCCGAGCGGCTCGCGTATCGCATCGACGTCGGTTCCATCCCCGGGCTCCGCTTGGTCGAGAACACGCTCGAATTCGTGCAGGAGGACGGAACGCCGGTGATTCACGTCGCACCGCCCTCCTTCGTCGACGCGACGGGCGCGCGCACCGCCGCTCGCCTCTCGGTGGAGGGATGCAACGTCGATCGCGATCCGAGCGCTCCGTGGGGACGCCCGGTCACGCACCCCGGCGCCGACACCTGCACCGTCGCCGTCACGTGGAGCGCTTCGCAGTATCCGATCCTCGTCGATCCCGCGTGGGCGACCACCGGCTCGATGTCGCTCGCGAAGCGAAACCACGCCGCGACCGTCCTGAACACGGGGAAGATCCTCGTCACGGGCGGCTACAACAGCCCCACCTATTACGCGAACGCCGAGCTCTACAACCCCGCCGGCACGGGAACGTTCGCCGCCACGGGATCGATGGCGACCGTTCGCCGCTACCACGTGTCGACACTCCTCGCGTCGGGCAAGGTGCTCGTGGCTGGCGGGTACGACGGCACCAACGCGCTCGCGAGCGCCGCCACCTACGATCCCGTGACCGGCGTGTTCACCGCCGCAGGCAACATGGGCACCGGCCGGCGCTACCATGTGGCGACGCGACTCGCGAGCGGCAAGGTCCTCGTCGCGGGTGGTTACGACGGGACGAACTACCTCGCCAGCGCCGAGCTCTACGATCCCAACACGAACGCGTTCACGGCCACCGGCGGGATGACGTCGGTCCGCGGCTACGGCCACGCCGTCAACCTGCTCGCGAGCGGCAAGGTGCTCGCCACCGGCGGCGGCGGGAGCACGACGCTCGCCACCGCAGAGCTCTACGATCCGACGCTCGGCAACTGGTCCGGCGTCGCGTCGATGTCGACCGTTCGCTACTATCACGCGACCACCACGCTCGCGTCGGGCAAGGTGCTCGTGACGGGAGGCTTGAACGCCGGCGCGGCCTATCTCGCGTCGGCCGAGATCTTCGATCCGGGGAACAACCAGTTCACCGCGACCGGCGCCCTCGGCACGGCGAGGCAAGCGCACGACTGCGTGACGCTTCCTTCCGGCAAGGCGCTGTGTGTCTGCGGCGCGTCGACCGGCGCAGCCGCGCTCAACAGCACCGAGCTCTTCGACCCGACCGCCAACGGAAACGTCGGCGCCTTCACGAACGGCGGCGGGCTCGCGACCGCGCGCTACTACCACACGACCAGTCTCCTCCCCTCGGGGAAGGTCGTCCTCACCGGCGGGCAGAACGCGGCGATCAACCTCGCGAGCGCCGAGATGTACGGCGGCATCAACGGCGACACCTGCACCGTCGCCGAGTACTGCCTCTCCGGCTTCTGCAGCGACGGCTACTGCTGCGCGACCGCGTGCAACGCCGGCGGCTGCGACCGCTGCGATCTCCCCAACAAGCACGGCACCTGCACCATCGCCTCCGCCGGCGATCCCGGCGTGAACCCGGTGTGCGCCGCGCCCTACGCGTGCGACGGCGTCTCCGCCGTCTGCCCCACGACGTGCACCACCGACGCCGCGTGCGCCGCGAACGCGTACTGCGCGAGCGACGGAACGTGCAAGTTGCAGAAGAACGCCGCCGATGCGTGCGACCTCCAGGTCGATTGCAAGCAAGCGGGCTGTCGCGAGTGCGGTACCGGCTTCTGCGCCGACAAGGTCTGCTGCGACAAGGCGTGCAACGGCACATGCGAGGCCTGCGTCGGCAAGCTGAAGCAGAGCGGCGGCGGCGACGGCCAATGCGGACCGATCAAAGACGGTATCGACCCGAAGAACGAGTGCGAGCCCACGAGCGTCGTCTGCGGGCCGGACGGCTTCTGCAACGGCACCGGCGCATGCCGCCTCCTCACCCCCGCTGGTATATCGTGCAGCAACGACGGCAAGGTCTGCAACGGCACCGGCGACTGCACCCTTCCCCCTACCCCCACGTGCGATGGCAACCACACGACGAAGGCACCGGATGGAGGCCTCACCGATTGCTCGCCCTACACCTGCGACAACGACGGCACCTGCCGCAAGCAGTGCACGTCGATCGCCAACTGCGTCGCTCCCAACGTCTGCAACGCGTCGGGACAGTGCGTGCCTCCTCCTCCGCCGGTCAGCGAAGAGGGCGGCTGCAACGCATCCGGCGCCGGCTCCGGCTCCGGTGCCTTCGCCTTCCTCGCCATGGTCGTCGTCGGCTTCGGACGGCGTCGCCGCGCCTCGGGCGCGCGACGCTAGGGCCGCCCTACTTCTTTCGGGAGACCGTCGTCTTGGGTCCTTGGTCCATCCGCACCGTGCCGGTCCCCGTCACATGAGGCTCGGTCGACGTCATCGAGGGGACGAGCGAGGGCGGCGGCGGGCGCTCGGTCTCGCTCGCCGCGCCCACCGCGTGGCGCAAAGCAGCCTGCATGTCCTTGGCGCTGAACCAGCGCTGCGTCTTTTCGAACGCGAGCGCCATGTCGATCACTTGGCCGAGGCGCGGCTCGACGTTCGGAAGAACCTGAAAGATCGAGCGCGCGGGCTTCGTCGCCGCGTAGACGAGGTACTCGTACGGCGTTCGCGCGACCTGCGTGTACTGACCGGAGAGGAGCGTCAGCATCATCGCGCCGACGGAGAAGATGTCGCTCCGCGTGTCCACATCGCGAACCGCGCCGCCCGCTTGCTCGGGCGAGACGAACTCGGGCGTTCCCATCATCTCGCCGCTCTTCGTCATGCTCACGCTATCGACCAAGCGCGCGATGCCGAAGTCGAAGACCTTGATGACGCCCGCCGTCGTCATGAAGACGTTGTCCGGCTTGATGTCACGGTGGATGACGCCCGCCGCGTGCGCCGCGTCGAGGACGTCGAGCAGCTTGTCCGCGATCGCCGCGACGAGCGCTGGCGCCATGCGCTTGCCCGCGCGATTCCACTCGAGCTCGACGGTGGCGCCCTCCAAGAGCTCCATCACGATGAAGGCCGTTCCGTCGACGTCTTCGTCGTCGTCGACGACGCGCACCACGCCCGGGTGATCGATGCGGTTCGCGATGTAGCCTTCGCGCAGGAAGCGCGACTTCACCTCGGCGATGCGCGCGACCTCCTCGTGCAGCACCTTGATCGCGACGCGCATCCCGTTGCGGTGCGAGCCGGCGAACACGGCCGCCATACCGCCGACGCCGAGCACGCGCTCGAGCAGGTACTTCCCGCGGAGCGACGAGCCGACGCGACTCTGGGCAGCGGAGAGGTGATGCGCCGAGCTCACGTCATCCAGGATAACGCACGTCGCGTCCGCGGCGGAGGCTCCTCGGAGCGGAGGCGCTGACGTGGAAGAAGGCCAAATCCTCGACCGCAAGTATCGGATCGTCCGTGAGCTCGGACGGGGCGGCATGGGCGCGGTGTACGAGGCCGTGCACACGGGGACCGGGCGAAGGGTCGCCCTCAAGGTCATCGTCACCGAGCTCGCGAAGGGCGCAGACGTCATCACCCGCTTCCAGCGCGAAGCACGCGCCAGCGGATCGATCGACTCGCAGCATGTCGTTCAGGTCCTCGACACGGGCGTCGATCCCGTCACGACGAACCCGTACATGGTCATGGAGTACCTCGCCGGCGAGGACGTCCATCAGCTCGTCGGTCGCGTCGGCGCTCTTCCACCCGAGCTCGCGCTCAAGATCATCGCCCAAGCGTGCCTCGGCCTCGGGCGCGCGCACGATGCAGGTATCATCCACCGCGACATCAAGTCCGCGAACATCTACCTCGCGCGCCGCGACGGCGGAGAGATCTTCACGAAACTCCTCGACTTCGGCATCGCGAAGGTCCGCGCCGATCAGTTCTCGCAAACCGGTGGCCACGGCCTCACACGCACCGGCTCGATGCTCGGCTCACCGCTCTACATGTCGCCCGAGCAAGCAATGGGGCTGAAGGACCTGGACGGCCGCTCCGACATCTGGTCGCTCGGCATCGTGCTCTACGAAGCGCTGTCCGGGCAAACGCCGAACGGCCATTGCGAGACGATCGGCCAGCTCCTCGTCGCCATCGCATCGGGCAAGTACAAACCGATTCAAGAAGCGGCGCCGTGGGTCACGCCCGAGGTCGCGACGATCGTGCAGACCGCGATGGCGCAAGAGCCGGGCAATCGCTACCCGACCGTCGCCGACATGTACCGCGCCATCGTCGCGCTCCTGCCGAGCGGCGTGGCGATCCACGAGAACATGATTGCGGGCGTGCCCGAGGCGGTCCGATCGCGCGCCGCGCCGCAGCTGCTCGTGACTCCCGGAGAACCGTCGGCGAGCTCGTCGGGCATCTCGCCCTACGCATCGACCACGACCGGCGCGACGTCCGCCCCCGGCGTCGGCAACACGGCGGTCGCCGATCCGAACGGCGACGTGGCCGGGATCCCGAAGCGCTCGTCCGCCGCCACGATCGGCATCGCGACCCTCGCCGCCGTGCTCGCGTTGGGCGGCGTCGGCTACGGCGTCCATCGTTACCGCTCCGCCGACGCCACGCCGGGCGACCCCGCGCTCGGACCGGTCGTCAGCGCGGCTGCTTCGTCGGCGCCGGTGATCGCGTCGTCGACGCAACGAACCGTCGAGGTCGCGGTCTCGCCTGCGAACGCGACGATCACGCTCGACGGCGTCGCCACCGTACCGACCAACGGCCGCGTGACGATCCGCGGAGACGTGGGCTCGGTGCATCGGATCACCGTGAGCTCCGCCGGGCACGACATGGCGCAAGACGTGGTCATCGCCGAGACCGGCCCGATCCCGGCGCACGTCGATCTCGACGTTCACGCCGTGGGCGCAGGCACGGCGCTGGGCTCACCGTCGCATCGAGTGAACGTCCCACCGCCCGCCAGCGGCGCCGCCCCATCCGCCGCGCCATCGGCGAGCGCCGCCCTGCCCCCACCGACGGTCACCGCGCACGCGACGACCAAGCCGCCGCCGACGACGCCAACCGTCGACCGCAGCATGTGACTTCTCGAACCGAAAGCCCGTGTGACCGAAAGACATGATGAACCGGCGTGCGCTCACTCTCGCGTGGATCTTGGGCATCTCCCTCGTGCCGTCACTCGCGGCGGCACAAGCCGGCGCGCCGAGCGACGCGCAGAAAACCGAAGCGCGGAGCCATTTCGATCTCGGGCTTTCCCACTTCGATCGTGAAGAGTGGCAAGCCGCGCTCGTCGAGTTCCTGAAGTCGCGCGAGCTCTTCCCCTCCAAGGGCAACACCAAGAACGCCGCGATCTGCCTCCGCAAAGTCGGCCGCTTCGACGAGTCGCTGACGATGTTCGAGACGCTCGTCCGCGACTTCCCCGACATCTCGCCGACCGATCGCACGCTCGCGGAGAGGGAGATCCTCGATCTCCAAGCGTCCGTCGGCACGATCGACGTGCGCGACGCACCCGAGGGCGCGTCGGTCGCGATCGACGCGACCGATCGCGGCAAGACCCCACTCAAGGCGCCCATCCGCTTGTCGGCCGGCACGCACACCGTCCGCGTCACGATGGACGGCTCGCTCCCCTTCGAAGCGCGGGTCGATCTCGTCGGGCGCCAAGCGCTCGTCGTCCACGCGAAGCTTGCGCTGCTGACGCAAGCCGGTCGTCTGCGCGTGACCGAGCACGACGGCAAGCCGGCCGATCTCGTCGTCGACGGCTCGGTCGTCGGACCGACGCCGTTCGACGGCGCGCTCGCTCCGGGACGCCACACCGTGTGGCTCCGCGGTGAAGGGAACGTCGGCTCGCCGCCCGAATCGGTGGTGCTTTCGCTCGACAGGCCAGTGACGCTGACCCTCGTAGCGGAGGAGCTGCGCGGCGCGATCCGCGTCGATCCCACGCCCGGCTCCGCCGAGGTCTTCATCGACGACGTCTCCGTCGGCAAAGGCCCGTGGGAAGGTCGGCTGCGCATCGGCAACCACAAGCTCGTGATCGTCGCCGACGGATTCGTGAAGAGCGAGCGCGCCGTCACGCTCGGCCCCGACGCCCGCGAAGACGTGAAGGTCGCGCTCGAGCGCGATCCCACGCTCGTCGGCGGAAAGGCGGGCCTCTCGCTCGAGCTCGATCTCGGCGCGTCGCTCGGCCTCCTCGTCGGCGGCGACGTACGGAGCGGATGCACCAGCCCGTGCAGCGCGTCGCTCCCCGTCGGCTTCGCCGGGATCGTCCACGGCACGTACTCGTTCAGCTCGGGCTTCGGCCTCGGAATCCATGCTGGATACATGCTTCTCTTTGGGTCGCTCTCGACGCGCACGCTCACGCTCAACCCGGTGGGTCGCGCGCCGACGACGAGCACGATCGACGAGAGCCAACGCCTCGGCGGCGTCGTGGCCGGCATCGAGGCGCAGTATCGCACGCACTCCGACTGGCCACTGACCCTTCGCGTCGGAGTCGGCGTCGTCATCGGCTCGATGAACGACAAGCGCACCGGCACCTTCAACGACAGCAAGGGAGCGCCGTTCGCGCTGGGCACATCGCAGAACGCGACCGGCGTCTTCCTCGAGATCGCGCCCGAGGTCCGCATCGGGCGGAAGTTCGGCGACCACTTCTCGCTCGATGTCGGCGTCCAGTTCTCCGTGCTGACGGCGCTGACCCGCGCGAAGTGGGACGGGACGCAGACGGTCCCCGCCGGCGGGGACGGGCTGGCGACGAGCGCGACGGAGTCACTGACAGGTGGCGTCGTGCTCGCGCTGACGCCGGGAGTGGGTGCTCGTTACGAGTTCTGAGGGGTGCGTGGTGAAAGGAGCAACGAATGCGATTCGCGCTTGGTCTCGTCGTCACGCTGACCCTCGGGTGCAGTCAGGGCTCTCCAGAGCATGATGCCACGCGCGCGGCCGCGCCGATCGGCGTCACCGCGATCCGCGAACGACTCGGGAGCGCTGCGCTTCCTTCGGGGAGCGAACCGTTGCGCGAAGACGCGCTCGGTCTCGCGATGTCGTCGAGCGTGGCGCGCCTTCGCCTGCCGCGCTTCGGCGGCGGCGAAGCGCGCCTCCGCGACGCGCGCTCCAACATCGAGATCGGCTTCGTGCTCGTCGGCGCCACGTCGTCGTCCGCCGCGCGCGTGGACGATGGTCTCGCGACGTACGAGGGCGTATTTCCCGGCGCCACGCTCGTCCATCGCGCATCGGCGGAGGGCACCGAGGACTACGTCTACTTCGGAGCGCGTCCGTCGACGGAGGCGCTGACGTACCGCATCGACGTTCGCCGCATCGCGGGCCTTCGCCTCGTCTCGAGCACGCTCGAGATGCTGGACGCGACCGGTACGCCGCGGCTCCGCGTCGCGCCACCGTCGGTCGTCGACGGCGCGGGGACCCACTCGGCGTCGCTCGCGATCGAGGGGTGTCGCGTGGACACGAGCCCGGCTCCTCCGTGGGGTCGGCCCACCACCGCGCCCGGTGCGGCCGAGTGCACGCTCACCGTTCGTTGGGCGGGCGTCTCGTACCCGGCGTTGGTCGATCCGCGCTGGAGCACGACGGGATCGATGGCCGGCCCGCGCACGGCACATGCCTCCGTGCTCCTCGCGACAGGCAAGGTGCTCGTCTCCGGAGGAGGATCGACGACGGCCGAGCTCTTCGACTCGGCGACGGGCACCTTCGCCGCGACCGGCGTGATGACGACCGCGCGCAGCACCCACACGATGACGCTCCTCGGCTCGGGCCAGGTGCTCGTCGCAGGCGGCAGCGGCAGCACGACCGCGGAGCTCTACGATCCGAGCACGGGCAAGTTCACCGCCACGGGCGCGCTCGGGTTCGCGCGGACCGATCACGTCGCCGCACTGCTCGGCACGGGAAAGGTCCTGGTCGCGGGCGGCACCCCGCTCGTGGCCGAGCTGTACGATCCGCAGAGCGGCACGTTCTCGCCGACCGGGTCGCTCGCCTCTACGCGCAACCAGGCGACGATCGCCGTTCTTCCGTCGGGCAAGGTGTTGATCGCCGGAGGCGCTTTCGGGACCGGAGTGATTGCCGGCGGCGACGTCTACGATCCGGTGGCGGGAACCTTCACACCGTCGGCCAACGCGATGGCGACTACGCGTTACAAGGCGACCGCTGCCACCTTGGGCAACGGCAAGGTGTTGATCGCGGGCGGGACCAACTATTTCAAGACCGCGTTCGTCACCGCCGACCTCTTCGATCCCGCGACGCTCATGTTCACCCCCACCGGGGAGATGCAGTTCGCGCGGAAGAACTTCACCGCGACCGCATTGCCCTCCGGCAACGTCCTCGTGGTCGGCGGCGCGAGCACGTCCCAGATCCAGTTCAGCACCATTGCGGAGACCTACGACTTCGCAAGCGGCACGTTCTCCGTGGCCGCCGCTTCGCCCTCGGGGCGTATCAACCACGCGGCGACACTCCTCGCCAACGGCACCCAAGTTCTCGTCACCGGGGGCACGACGCGCATCCCGAACAACATCATGGACCTGGCGACGGCGGAGGTCATCGACATCGCGCCCAACGGAAAGAAGTGCACGGCCAACGATGATTGCGAAACGAGCTTCTGCGTCGACGGCGTGTGCTGCAACTCGCAGTGCCTCGGGCAGTGCGAAGCGTGCGACGTCCTAGGAAAGGTCGGCACGTGCTCGCCCGTGACCGGCGCACCGCATGCGGCGCGTGCGGCATGCCCTTCGGCGGGAACGGACTGCGGCGCCCAGTGCGACGGTGTCGTACGAAACGCATGCACCTATCGCGAGGCGGGCGTGCTCTGCGGGTCCTCGTGTTCCGGAACGCGCGAGACGGACGATACATGCAATGGTCAAGGCTCCTGCGTACGCAACCCGAGCTACGCGTGCGACGCGAACTTCGCGTGCGGCGCGGACCGCTGCAAGACCACGTGCGTGACCGATCCAGATTGCGCTCCCGGGTACGTCTGCGGAAACGGAGGGAAGTGCGTCAAGGACGCCGTCTGCAGCGACGAACACACGTCGCAGCCCGCGCTCGGAGCCGCGGTCGATTGCACGCCCTTCCGCTGCGACACGAGCGGACGCTGCAAGAAGATCTGCGTCAGCATCGACGACTGCATCGCCCCGGCCGTTTGCGACACGAGCGGGCGGTGCATCGTCCCCACGGAGGGCGCGGCCGGTTGCGCATCGAACGGCGCGGACGCGAACGGTTCCATCTGGGCGCTGTGCTTCGTCTTCCTCGCGACGATCATCCACCGGAGGGCACGTCGATGAGCCTCTTCGTTCGAACCAGCCTGAGCCTAATCGGACTCACGTTCCTCGTCGCGAGCTGCACGACCGAGGACACGACGACGCGCTCGACCGCGGTCGACGGAATCGCAGCGCTCGAGGGTCGGTTCCCCGTGCTCCGCACGATCGGGGCGGCGCCTCAGCGCGACGTCATGGTCGCGCTGCCAGCGACCGGTGACGGAGCCGTTCACTTTGCCGACGCGAAGTCCGGAGTGGCGGTCGACATCACGCTCGACGGTGCCGAGCCCATCGCTCCCCGAGAGTCGGGCAACCGGACGCTGTACGGGGATCACCTCTTCGTGCGACTCGACCGCGACGGCTTCGAGGACTTCGTCGTCTTCAATCAACGGCCCGCCGCAGAGCGGATCACCTACACGCTCGATGTCTCGCACGTGGCCGGCGTGCGCCTCGTCGCCAACACGCTCGAGCTCCTCGACGACGGAGGCGCGCCTCGCCTCCGCGTGTCGCCACCTGCGGTCATCGACGGGAGCGGACGCCATCCGGCCAGCCTCGCGCTCGACGGCTGCGCCGTCGACACCGATCCGCGGCCGCCGTGGGGTCGAGCGTTCGCGCGTCCAGGAAGTTCGTGCACGCTTCGCATCGCGTGGGCACATGTCGGCTATCCGCTCCTCGTGGATCCGCACTGGAACGCGACCGGATCCATGTCCACGATCCGCGTCGGTCACACGGGAACGTTGCTCGCCAGCGGCAAAGCGCTGATGACGGGTGGCTCCGACAGCGTCAACGGGCTCGCCAGCGCGGAGCTCTACGATCCGTCGACGGGCACCTTCGCAATGACGGGCACGATGAGCGTGGCGCGCGCCGGACACACCGCGACGCTGCTGCCGACGGGGAAGGTACTCGTCACCGGTGGAGGGACGAACGCGGCCGAGCTGTATGATCCCGTGGCGGGAACGTTCGCGGCCACGGGGTCGATGCCGAACCCCGAGAGCGGACACACGGCGACCCTCCTCGCGTCGGGCAAGGTCCTCGTCGTGGGCTCCGCCGCCTACCTCTACAACCAGGGTGCCTTCGTTCCCACGGCGGGCGCGCTCGGGAACCCCCGTTCGACCCACGCCGCCGTGACCCTCGCCAACGGCAAGGTGCTCGTGGCGGGAGGCACGACGACCGAGCCGACGGCGGAGCTCTACGATCCGACCACCAACAAGTTCGCGGCGACGCCGCCGATGGTTTGGTTCAATCGGATCGACCTCACGGCAACGCTCCTCAAGTCGGGAAAGGTCCTGGTCGTCGGATCGAGGCCGGGTCAGTCCGACGGCGTGCCGGAGATCTACGATCCGGTGACCAACTCGTTCACCGCGACGAAGCCGCTCCTCGTCTATCGCTCGGCCCACAACGCTGCGGCGCTGGCGTCGGGATCCGTCGTCATCATCGGCGGGATCAACGGTGACGTGGCGCAGATTCGGACCGTGGAGCTATACGACCCAGTCTCCGGCAACTTCGGACTGGGCGTGCCGCCAATCTCGGTCGGGCGAGCGAACCTCCCGATGGTCGAGCTGTCACCGGGCAGGTTTCTCCTCGCGGGAGGCAGAGCGTTCAACCTCTCCCAGTATGCCTACTACGCGTCGGCCGAGGTGCTGTCGATCGCGCCGCTCGGTGCTTCGTGCTCGGCTTCGACGGACTGCGAAGCCAACGCGCCGTGCGTCGACGGCGTCTGTTGCGAGAGCACGTGCCAAGGCCAATGCTCGGCGTGCAACGTGAAGGATTCGCTCGGTAAATGCGTGCCGATCCAAGGAGCTCCGGTGGGAGGGCGCCTCGCGTGCGCCGGCGCGGGCCAGTCGTGCGGCGGCACGTGCGACGGGAAGAGCGGCGCGGCGTGCAGCTACCCGTCGTCGACCACGGCGTGCGCATCCAGCTGCGATCAAGGTCGCTTGGTGGAGAGCGCGTGCGGCGGCAGCGGCTCATGCGTCGCCGGCACCACGCACGAGTGCGAGGGCCACTACGCGTGTGCCGACAAGCAGTCTTGCCGGACCATGTGTACCGTCGACGTGGATTGCGTCCCGGGATTCCACTGCAACGAGGGAAAGTGCACCGACACCGCGGCGTGCATCGCGGACAACATCTCGAAGAGCGGGAGCGGCGAGCTCCAGGTATGCACCCCCTATCGCTGCGATGGGAAGACGGGAACGTGCCGCGTGGCATGTGGCTCTGTCGACGAGTGCATCGCGCCGAACGCGTGCGATCCGACGGGCCACTGCGTGCCGGTTGCGACGGACAACGGGAGCTGCGCCATCGGAAGCGGAAGCGGTGGCGCGGGGTTCGCGCTGGTGCTGGGAGCGTTTGCGGTGGTCGGACTCGGGCGCCGACGTCGGCGGCGCGCCGAATGACGTCATGACGCGTGCACCCGTTTGGCCGCGTTGGCCCGGAACGGCACTTGGGCCAGTTCCGGCCACCACCTGATGTCGTCGTCACCTGGTTCCGCGTCGACGTCGCCAGCCCGTGAGTGCGAAGAGCCCGACGGCGAGAGCGATCCATGTTCCACCGCCGTCCCCGCTACTCGTACATCCGCCGCTCGAGGAATCCTGGCTCGAAGGCGTAGAGAAAACGCAATCGCCCGTCGCGTTGCAGACCGAGGGAGCCACGCAATCGTCGACGGACTTGCACTTCGTCAGGCACGTGCCTTTGGGCTCGCACTTTGAAGGGGGCGCAATCCGCCGTGACTCCGTTCACGTCCGTCGTGACGTGATCGTTGCAGGTAGCGCCCGTCACACAGGTATGGGAAACGGCGTCACAGCGTGCGCCATCGGCGCAGTCAGCGAGCGTTGCGCATGTCGTGGGACAGGCGTTCGCCTTTCCGTCGCAGACGTACGGGGCGCACGACGGGGCCGTTCCCGCCGTGCCCTTGGTGGCGACGGTGCAGGTGCCTTCCTTGCCGGGGACGTTGCATACGTCGCACCCACCATTGCAAGCTGCGTCGCAGCAGACTCCATCGGCACAGAATCCGCTCAGGCAAGTGCTTCCATCACCGCTGCATGCTTGGCCGGTCTTCGCCTTGCAGACTCCGGCGGAGCACGTACTCGTGCCGGTGCAGACCGTGCCGTCGTCACCGCTGACGATGGGGACGCACGCCCCCGTGCCTGCTGCGCACGTGTTGCAAGGACCACAGTCTTTCGCGCAGCAGATGCCGTTCTTGCAGATGCCCGAGACACAGTTGTCCGCTTGCTGCGCGGTGCATGACGTCCCGACTTGGAGATCCAAGAGCTCGGCCGTAGCGACGGAACCGCCGGCGGCGAGAACTTTACCCGAGGCGAGAACCGTAAGAGTCATCCGGTCCCGAGCCGTCGCCATCGACGAGATCGAGGCGAACTTTCCAGTGGAAGGTGCATAAAGCTCGGCCGTGTTCATGGCGGAGACGGAGTTGCCGAAGCCCCCCGCGACCAACACCTTGCCAGAGGCTAGAAGCGCGGCCGGCGCGCCAGCGCGAGGTTGCACCAACGAACCGGTTGCTGTGAACGTGCCCGCGACGGGATCGTAGAGCTCAGCGGCGCCCGCAAAGCTGACGCTGTTCGACCCTCCTGCCACGAGCACTTTTCCCGAAGGAAGGGCAGTCATGGAGAGATCCGCCCTCGGGCCGAGCAATGATCCGGTTGCGGTGAACTTCCCTGTTCCGGGATCGAACACCTCGGCGGATGCGAGGGGGGTGAACGATGACGCTCCCCCCGCGATCAGAACCTTCCCTGTAGGAAGCAGTGCGGCACCATACGAGGAACGCCCCGTCGACATGGTGCCCCCTTGCACGCTGCAGCATTCGCCGAGGTGCTCCTCAGGCCGCCACCACGACAGATCGGTTCCCGCATCGACCGGTCCCGCGTCGCGATCTTCGAGGACCTGTCCGCCACACGCCGAGAGCGAAGCGACGAACAGAGCGGAAACGAGACCGAGTCGATGACGCGATACGAGCATGCTTGTCTCCGCGCTCCGAAGTCGACCGTGACGAGAACCCTACGGGCCAGCGTCAGCACAATTGTAGGGATATGGTGCCGTAGGATCGCAGTCGACGCAGAGGTACGCGGGGACGCAAGGGTCGCCGCTGGCACCTCTGCCGAAGGTCTGAATGCAGGCTTCGTTGGGTTTGCATTTCAGGTTCGGGCACGCACCGAGATCGGGACCGCTGCAGAAGCCCGCGTCCGACGCGCAGCCCAGGCGCCAGGTGCAGCCGTTGTTCGTGCAGGACTTGCTCGAGAGCGCGCCGGCGCAAATGTATTGCGTGTGGGCATCGCTCGCATCCGTCGACGACACGTCGGGCGCAGCGTCAGCCTGCGCATCGGCACCCCCATCGGGTGGCTCGCTGACGGATCCGCACCCCGTCACGACGAGCCATGCGAAGTAGATCCCTAGTCTGCGCCCCATGCCGCGATCTCCCATCCGAAGAGCGCCCCGGGCGCCCCGCCACAACCTACCGCTCCGTCCGGCCATGCAAGCCACACCTCGTAGGTCCCGGCGAGTGTCTCGGGGATGCTGACGTCGAAACCCTCGTTGTTGTCATCGTTCGATTGGGAGGCATAGTAGTAGCGACCTCGGGTCCGATCGAACAGGAACAGATCGAAATCAGGGACCACCGTCGCTTGTGGGTATCCGAGCGGCTCCTCAGCGCAAGCATTCCAGTGGACGGAGTAGCGCAGACGCCCGTCGCGCGAGAACTTTACTTCCGCCAGCCTTTTGTAAAGGCGCCCGTCAGTTGGACCAGGAGTGACGCCGGAGCTTTGTATCCGAAGCCCGAGTGATTGTGGAGGTGGGCCGGACGGCGGCGCGTCGCCCACTGGTCCGGGAACGCCGTCACGCAGATCGATCTCCTCGAGCTGACCGGTCGGGCAACCGAGGAGGTCGGCAAGATCGAACCCGGCGCCATCGCCCAAATCTCGGAAGTGCGCTGGCGTGGAGTAACGCCATCCGGGAAGGAAGTTCGAGGCGTCTGGGTCGACATCGCGAGCTGCTCCGGCGAGGAGGGCGCGCATGACGATCGGGTCGATGTAACCGCACTTCTCTTGGAGGAGAGCGACCATGGACGTGACTATCGGCGCCGAGAAACTAGTTCCTGCGCCGGCGCCTCCCCAGTCCGTCGGGCTCTGTAGCCCAAGGAGGTCCACCGACTCGTAGCCCACGCACTGTTCGCCAGCGGCGCCGCCCATGGCAACGATGTCGGGCTCTTCGCGATCGTAGCCGTCGCCGTGTGCGTTCACGGGGTTCTGCGTCGTCGAGTAGTCCGCCATGTGCAGGTCGAGTCGCGTGGCGCCCACGCACACCGAGTTCAAGTGATTAGGACACGCCCGAACCGTAGCGCTATTTCCGGCGGTCTTGATGACGTGAACTCCAAATACCTGGGTGTAGTAGTCTTCGATCTGGCCGACGTCATCGGCGGCGTTGCAGCTATAGCTCTCGTTGACGATCCGAACGTCGTTGTTGACGAACCATTCGAACGCCTGCTGATTCTCAGCCTTGTCGCAGTGGTTAAGCGCCTCGTTCGCGAAGTAGAGCGATGCACGGGCAGCACTCCAAGGCGTTCCTCCGCGTGTGGAGGATACGACGCCCGCGACCTTCGAGAGATGCGCGTCGACACACTTCCCGTTCCGACAAACGTCATCGCAGAAGAATTCCGGATCCGACGCAAAGCACGAACTCGTCTTGCACCCGGCATCGCAGTCGGTGTCGACCGAGCACAGCACGGGCGTCGGGTTCTGGTACGTCGGGGCGACGGCGTTCTGGGAGAATGCTTCATGGGCGTCGTAGACGCGATGCCCAGGGGAGATGAGCTCCATGAAGCCGACCTTCTGGTTCGCTCCGAACAAGGCCGGAGTGGCGGCATTCCAGGCCGTATCAATGTGATGTGCGGTCACGAGGTTCGTCGGCCCCGAGTCGTTTCGGCCAGCGTGCGCCCAGTTGGAGCTGACATTGATGATGTTCGGAGCGCGGCCGATCTTGAGAAGGACGTCGGTCGAGGACATGGTCACCCGCGCCGCAGCCGTCGTTGGCCAGGTGCTCTCGAAGGACACGATGTTACCCTCTGGGTTTGTCGCGAACGTCTTTGCCAACACGGGCTGCCCAAGTGCGTGGGCGACAGACGCGAACTCGGTCCAGACCGAGGCATGCGGTGGTGGTGGTGAGCTCTTCATTGGGTATGTGCTGGACACGGTGAAGAACCTCGCGAACTTCAAGCAGCACAACTCGCAGTACAAGTACGTGGTGGCTCATGAGTTCGGACACGTCATCAACGGCGCGACGTTCGGGATCTTGCATTTCGATACGACCGCCGGTCAGAAGGGCGTGTCTCAGAAGGCATGCCGGTGCGATCACCTGGCGAGCGGAAACCCAACACATTGCCTTACCTCACGACAGGACCAAGCGTTCGCCATGAACGAGGCGTTCGGTCACTTCATTGCGTCGAGGTCCTTCAACAACGAAGCGCAGACGGACTGCTCGTTCGCCTACTACAAGTCGAGCTATAATGGTGACAACCCGGGGATTCCGCCGCCGCAGAACGTCAACTGCGTCGGCGCCCCCAAGTGGATGGAGACCAACTGCAGCGCAGGTCAGGACTATGGCGGAACGGAGCTCGACTGGATGACGTTCTTCTATGGTGTCACGCGAGGGACCGACGCCCTCACGCTTCCGTACCTGGACGAGTCATTTCGTCGGGCCTGCACTGGGTCGGCGACGACGGCGTGCGCTCAGCATTACCTCTATTTCAACCGGATGCCGCTCGCTGGCTTCACTCCGGCGCCGTCGACCTCCCTTGCGGGAGGCTACTGCAACGCGCTCATCGCTCACGGCGAAGCGAGCGGGACGTGCGCGTTCTCCGGCAAGTTCACACGGTTGACGGGAGACGCGACGTCGCATGGAATCGATCACTAGGACGCGCCTGTTCTCGGCCGGGATGTTGGTCGCCGTATCAACTGCGCTGCTCATCGTGCGTTGTTCACCGGCGCCAGTGACCCCGCTGGCCGACGGTGCGACGGCGGACGGATGCGTGACCAGCGCGTCTGCTGCAGATTGCGTGGACCGCTGGTGTCGGATCCCGGCCGGGTGCGATGTCGTCGGGACCCCAACGGAGGAGTTTGGACACGGTGTGAACGGTGAGCCGCTGACGCAGGTGACACTCACCCATCCCTACTGGATGATGCAGTACGAGGTCGTGCATGCCCAGGTTGCAGGGCAAGGCTTCAAGGTTCTTGCCATCCCCAACGCGGACTGTCCCGGGTGCGCGGACCTGAGCCTCCACTACTGGGACGCGCTCCGATTTGCCAACGCCGTGTCACGAGCCAACGGATGGGAGGAGTGCTACGAGGTCAATGATTGCGCGCAGCAGCTTTCCAGATGCTGGCTATGACACGACGGTCTGCAAGGTTCATTCGAGGACGACGAATCTGTACGAGTGTCGGGGCGCGCGTCTGCCGACGGAGGTCGAATGGGAGCATGCGGCGCGCGCTGGGACTCGGACGGCCTTCTATGGCGGAGACATCGCTACTCAGACTGATACGGGGTGCCATCCGGATCCTGTCGCCGATCAAATCGGATGGTACTGCGCAAACTCCAGCGATCACCTCCAAGAGCCTGGCTTGAAGAAGCCGAACGCGTGGGGGCTGTACGACATGTCCGGCAATGCGCCCGAGGTCGTGGGCGAGGGATGGGACACGAACTGGTATCGCAGGATGCCCTCCGTTGATCCATGGGAGCTCGACACACCCGAGTTCGATCTGGTCGTTGCCCGTGGCGGAAGCTCGGTCGCAGCGGCCTTCACGCTGAGGTCGGGCTCGAGGCTCGGCAATCCTAGTTGGAGCCGTGTTGGGCTTCGGCTCGTGCGGACGATCTTCCCCGGAGACGAAGCGCGACCCAAGCTCGCCACGGGCAGCGTCGATCCAAGCCTCTTCACGGATGGTGGGCCGAAGTAGGGTGCTCGCACGCGCGCAGTGCTCCGGGGTGGCGGCGCAACCGCGTGTCGGCGCCGGGCCGAAGGTGGCTTCGAAGCGATGGTTCGGCTGGTCGAGCGCGCACCTCCCCCTTTCCGTCGCTGAAGCGCGTGGAGGTCAAGGAGCGGGACGGCTTCGTCTCGTTGTGGGCGTCCCTGTCGCGGCGCTCGATCACTTCTCGCGGACGGTGCTGGCGACGAAGCTGCCCTGAGCGCGCCGCCGGCCAGCCTGGCCGAAACGTGGGCCAGTTGGCCAATGGTTCACTCCGCGGCTCGGCACGGCGCGTGCTCTTCGTCGCTTCATGATGGGTGCTAGATTCCGATCGTGGAGATTCTGGAGATCGACGCCGTGACCGGCAAGAAGACGTCGTTCGTCGCCGACGCGCGGAAGGCGCTCCGCGCTCTCAAGAAGGCCGAGGTCCCCTTCGCCGTGATCGGCGCCACGGCCCTCGCGGTGCGCGGGCTTCCCCGGATGACCAAGGATCTCGACGTGGTGGTCTCGGTCGAAGACAAGTTGCATGCGCTCGATGCGCTGCGCGGGGCAGGCTTCTCCGGCGCGACCCCGGTCGACCTTCTCGTCGCGGGAGGGGAGCCGGAGAGCACCGTCGTCGCGGAGGCGCCCAAGACCTCGGTGTTTGGCGTCACCGTGCCCACGGCCACGCTCGAGCATCTGGTGTTGATGTACCTCTACAGCAACCAAGTGCGCCATCAGGGCGATCTCGCTCGCATCGTGGTGGAGACGAAGGTGGACCTGGCGGCGGTCGAGCGCTACCTCGCCGAGGTGCACGCGAAGATGCTCCCGCTCCTTCGCGACCGCGTCCACGCGGCACGGCACCCGGCGCCGGCACCAGCCCGTCCGCGTGCGAAACGAAAGCGAAGCTGAGAGGCTCCGCGCTGAGCGCGGCGTGAAGATCGCGTGAGGTGCGACACGCATCGCGGTCGCATGCGACGGTCGCAGGTCGCGTCCCGCACGCGAGAAAGGAGGGCGAATCGCGCTCAGCGCGCGCGGCACGCGGGTTGCTCTAGAGCTCCGGCACGCCAAAGGAGGCTCTCGTGAAAAAGACCATTTCCGGAATCGCGCTGCTCTTCACCCTCGTCGCCGCCGCATCGATCGGATGCAGTGTGCAAACGGGTACCGAACCCGACGTCGAAGCGAGCCACGACGCGCTCCGCATCAACCCCGACGTGCCGGACGACACGCTCCCGACTTCCGACACCACGCCGCGCCCGGGCAAGGTGACGATCCCGAGCAACTGCACGCCCACCGGCGGTCACGATCCGTACTCGGGTGAGCCGTCCTACCACTGCAAGCAGGCCGACGGAACGTTCCGCCTCTGCGGAGAGTCCGACATTCGCGACAAACGCCCAGGCTGCACGGCGGTGATCTACTCCACGCCTCCGGGCGATGGCGTCGGCCAACAGGGCGCGCTCTGACCTGACGCTGCGCTACTCCGCGCGGCGCCGCAGATACGGAAGAATCAGGAACGCGAGCGCGAGGACGACGAGCACGACCGCTCCGGCCATCTTCGCGATGAGCATGCCCAGGCTCACCCCTTGGGTGCCGGTCACGCGATGCACCTTCGGCGCGGCCGGATCGTAGACGACCTCGATCGCGCCGCTGCCGTCGTAGAGCGCGCGAGGGATCCTTTCGATCGGCTCGTAGGGAACGCCATCCACCTCGTAGTGGAGCTTCAGCTTCACCTCGTCGGAGTCATCCTGCGCCACGTTCTCGGCGGAGAGCACGGTCGCCTGGACCGACAGCCCCGACTCGCGAAGCGCCGACTCCTCGTGGTACGGCGTCCACGACGAGGCGAACAACGCGGCCGCGGTCGCAATCAAGATGCCCAGCACGAGGCGACGGATGATCACGGCTCGAGCGTATCGGCTCCGAGGCGCGAACGGGAGCGCCTCGGAGCGCGCGTCCGGCCATCGTGGACGAGGGGGCTAGCTCGCGCCTCCGTTTGCTACGGCCGCCGAATGCAGCGTCTTCGTTCGAGCCAGATGCGACCCACGCACGGCGCGAGGATGCGCTCGAACTCCATGGGATCGCTGATCGTCCGGATGACAGCGAATCCAACCACCTCGACGTCGGGGCGCGCCTTCCAGATTCTCCAGGCAGCGCCCAAGAGCTGCGCACCGCGCGTGACCACGTCGTCCACGAGGGTCACCTTCGCGGGAAGGGAGAGCGGCTCGACGAGCTCGAGACTGTCGAAGTGATCGCGTGCCTTCGGACGAGTCTCTCGCGTCGATGTGGCGGCCTTGGTCACGGCATGCCGTCGAACCAAGCATTTGAGCACGCCGTTGCCGACCCCTTCCCGGAAGAGCGCCTCCGCGATCTCTGCCCCCGGCCACAGCGCGCCGGGCACGAGCAAACGGCTACGGGGAACGGGAACGAGTGCGCGGTCGGCGCCTAGGAAGTCGGGGGCGAAGCCGTGCGGGATCTCGCGAAGGCGCCGAGCGACATACGCGGCCGCGGACACGTCCCCGCGGTCCGTTCGAATGATTCGTCCTTCCTTGACTTGGCGAACGACGTCGCGCGCACGGGCCGCCTCTTTGGTCTCCCCCTTGGGCGAGTAGGAGAGGAACGACGCGAAGCGAAGCTCAGAAGGCGACGGCTTCACGGATCTCGTCCGTCGGTAGGATCCGAAGGACATCGTTCGTGTCGCGGAGTACCAGCGCCCCGTGCTCGATCATCTTGCGCGGCCAGTCCAACGGTCCGTCGACCAGTGACTTGAGCAAGAAGAGGGGCCGCCCGAGACGGAGAGTCTCCCACCCTTGCGATAGCGTGCCGCTGCCCTCGCCCGCCTCGATGATGATCGACGCATCGGCGATGAGCGCCATCGTCCGATTGCGACGAGGAAAGTTTCCCTTGGACACGGTCGTGCCCGGAGCAAACTCCGAGACGAGTAGGTGCTTCGATCCGATCGTCTCCTGAAGCCGCGCATTCGGCTTCGGGAACACCTCATCCAACGGCGTTCCCAAGACCGCGATCGTTCGACCGCCCTGGGCAATCGTCTCGGTGTGCGCGATGGTGTCGACGCCCTGGGCGAGGCCGCTGACAATCGTCACGCCCTTGGCGACGAGCTCGCGCACGAGCCGCACCGTCCGTCGCGCCCCCGCTTCCGACGGGTGCCGCGTACCGACGACGGCGACGCGCGGATGACGGCTCAACAGCCCGCGGTCTCCTCGCACCCAAACCTGCGCCGGAGCGTACTTCGTCTCGGTCGGGTTGAGCGGGCCGATCAGGTCGGCGATCCCCGTTGCGCCCATGCGCCAACTTTACCGCTCGCTCGCGAAAAGTGACAGCGGAACCTGGCGCACGCTAGAGGCTGGATGGTCGTGATCACGCGGTCTTGGTCGCCGTGAGGCCCCACGCTGCGTCGAGCGCCGCGGCCTCGGCAGTGGTCGGATTGCCGGCATCACCGAACGACGAAATGAGCGCGGCGCGCCCCTCTTCGTAGGCGATGCAGCGAACCGCGTCGCTGACGACGCGCGAGATGTTTCCCTCGTAGAGCCGCTTCGCCCGGCGCTCGAGGAGCTTCGCCTGTTCCGTGGGAAGGGAGATGGAGAGGCGCGTCGTTCCACCGCGGCGCTTGCGCATGATCGAACCGTAGCTCAATCGGACTGCGATGCTCGGTGCCGCCGCCCAGACGCCGGACGCGCCTCCGGCCATCCTGGCCGGAACTCCGGCCAGCTGGCCGACGGGCTTTAGCCGGGTGCCCCTTGCCTTCAGCCCGGGTGCCCAGGTCTTCAATCCTCGGTCTCTGTCTCGGTCTCGGGCGTCGTCTTCGGCGTGCTCTGCTTCTTCGCTCGCAGCGCCTTGGGTCTCCGCCCCGGCTTCCTCGGCGGGGGAATCAGGTGCGCATCGCGCACGCGCTGCACGAGCGTGCGGAACGTCCGCTCGAGGCTCGCTTGGACCTCGGGCGGCTCTCCGCACAGCGTCAGCGCCGCGCCGACGGCCTCCAGCGTGGAGACGTACTCCTTACGGGGCTCCGCGCGCATGCGTCCGTAGATGGACGGCCGGTCGGGCTTCAGCGTCATGCGGTGAAGCTTCGCGAGCCACGGGTTGCGCCACCAGAGCGTCTTCGCCTTCGACCACGTGCCGTCGAGGACGATGATGCCGTCGAGCGAGTCCGTATCGACGGGGTTGCCGCGGCGAGTGGTGACGCCTTCGCCCTCGGCCTCGCGATCGGGGAAGACGACGGCCCACTTCTTCCAGTCCACGTCTTCTTCCTCGAGCGCATGCGCGAGGTTCCGCCAACTCAGGCCGACGACGAGCTTCGCCTTCGGCAAGCTCGCCACCAGGAGTTGCGCGGAGCCGAGGATGGCATCTTGCTCCTGCGGGTGCTGGAGCACGATCACCCGAAGCCGCGTCTCCATCGGGACGACGCGGTCGCACACGCAGGCGGCGGTGGGCCGGTGGCAGGTTTCGCAGACGGGGCCGATCACGGCTTCGCGGTACCACGCCTCGCCGCGCGTTGCACGCAGCGCGTGACGGAGGGGACGAGAGGCTCACGGACTTCGCCGCACGTACAGGGTTGGTACAAGCTCGAAACGACGCCCGGCATCGGCCGTGGGATCGAGAGCTCGTCGCCCGACGCGAGCGTCACGACGAGGCGGCGCGGTCGAAAATCGAGGCGAAGGGACGACGCCTCGTGCCGCCCCGTGAGCTCCGGGTGATCGAACGCGGCGAGGAGGACCAAGAGCCCCTCTTCGCGCAGGCGCCTCCGCCGCGGCGAGCGGAGCCCGCGCGCGAGCGAGAGCAGCGGCGGGAGCGGCGGCACCTGTCCGCGCGCGAGCTTGGCGCGCGTCTTCAGCGCCGGATCGTCGAAGTGGAACACGCCGGGCTCCCCGACGAGACGAAAGAACCACGGCACGTCGCCGCGCGCGAGCTGCGCGGACTCGGCCGCGAGGAGCGGCGGATCGGGAGCCACCAGCTTCGCGTGCACGTAGGCTTCGGTCCCGCGGAGGAGCACGCGAATCGGCGTGGACTCGAGCTCGGGGAGCAAGCGGAGCGCGGCGGCCACGTCGGCGGCGTGGCGGCCGAGGAGAACGAGCGTGTCGTGGTAGGCCGCGCCGAGGGCGGCGAGATCGCCGGGAGCGATCGGTTTGCCGAGCCACGGGAGGAAGCGGCGGAGGCCGGCCGCGTGCTGGAGCACGACGGCGAGCTCGGGGTCGTCGGGTGCGGCGTCCGCGACGAGCTTGGTCTCGGTCGGGAGCCCGAGGTCGTCGAGGATGATCTCGACGTCGAGCGGGCCGAAGATCGTCCGCCCGCGGGCGTCGACGCCGAGGACCAAGTTCTCCCAGTGCAGATCGGCGAGGCCGAGCCATGCGAAGAGCGCGGTGGCGCGGCCGGCGAGCGCGGCGAGCGCGCGGCGTTCGCCTGCGGTGCGAACGCGGAGCGGGGCGAGCTCGACCCGCTCGACGCGGGCTCCTTCCCGCGCGCGGGGGCGTTGGAAGCGGAGGGACGGAAGAAAGCCGAACGCGCCGCTGAACGGGGGTCGCGCGAAGAGACGGCGGAGAGGGCTCTGCGGCGAGAGGAGCAGCCACTCCCACGCGACGGTGCGGGGTTTCTCGACCCAGTCGCCGTGAACGACGACGCGTCGACCGAAGTTGTGGGTATCGCCGCCGCCGGCGCGGACGCGAGGCATGGCCTCCTATACTCTCACCTTGTCGCGGGCGGGCGCGGAAAGAGGCTCCTCGCAGGTTGCGTGCCCTCCTGGCGAGTTGCCGGCGTCTTCGCTCGGGAGGAGGAGGAGGAGTGGGAGAGGACGGCCCTCGTTCGCCCTCGAGTGTACCAATCTGGGATTGACTTCTCTTCTGAGCCCTCTCCTCCTCCCGCTCCTCCTCCCGAGCGAGGACGCTGCGGTCTCGGCCGAGGGCGAGCTCGTTGGAATGCCATTCTTCCTCTGGGGAGCGTTGGCGCGAGGCTGCTGAACGGGCATGCGCAGGCGCAGGCGCAGGCGCAAGGGGAGAGAGGGACGTCTCGTCTGGAGCTGTGGGTTCTGACGCGTCCGAGGGCGAACGGCCCTCGCAGGTTGCGTGCCCTCCTGGCGAGTTGCCGACGTCTTCGCTCGGGAGGAGGAGGAGGAGTGGGAGAGGAAGGCCCTCGTTCGCCCTCGAGTGTACCAATCTGGGATCGACTTCTTTTCTGAGCCCTCTCCTCCTCCCGAGCGAGGACGCTGCGGTCTCGGCTGAGGGCGAGCTCGTTGGAACGCCATTCTTCCGCTGGGGAGCGTTGGCGCGAGACTGCTGAACGGGCAGGCGCAGGCGCACGCGCATGCGCAGGTGGAGAGAGGGAACTTCACGGGCGTCGCGGTGTCGAACTGGGAATGCGGGATCGTGCGTACAGCTTCGCCCTCGCGGCGCTGGCGACTCTCGCTTGGAGCGGGAGCGCCTTCGCGCACGCCAACGAAGTCTGCAAAAAGGCCACGACCCGCTCCCCCATTGCCGAGTTGATCGACCCGCAGGGCTTCCAGCGACCCGACTTGGCCGAAGTGCGCCTCACGCGATCGTGGAACAGACTTCCGAGCGAGGATGACCTCCTGTTCTCGAGGCGGTTCGTCGATCCCCGCCGCATCTGGGGCTGTGGGTTCTGACGCGTCCGAGGGCGAACGGCCCTCGCAGGTTGCGTGCCCTCCTGGCGAATTGCCGGCGTCTTCGCTCGGGAGGAGGAGTGGGAGTGGGAGTGGGAGTGGAAGGCCCTCGTTCGACTTTGAGTGTACCAATCTGGGATGGACTTCTTTTCTGAGCCCTCTCCTCCTCCCGCTCCTCCTCCCGAGCGAGGACGCTGCGGTCTCGGCTGAGGGCGAGCTCGTTGGAGCGCCATTCTTCCGCTGGGGAGCGTTGGCGCGAGGCTGCTGAACGGGCAGGGGCATGCGCATGCGCATGCGCAGGTGGGAGAGTCAGCGCGTGAAGAGCTCTTCGATCGGCTCTCCCGTATCCTCGACCGTCCCCGTCACTCCGAGCAAGCGCTTCACCGTTCCGCCCACATTCGCCAGCCGACGCTCCGTCGGTGACGCGACCGCTCCTCGCGCCTCGATCCCGGCTCCCTTCGCGACGAGCCACACTCGCTTCGACTCCGGCCAACCCCAGCCGTGATCGCGGAAGCTGTCCGCTCGCCCGTGGTCCGTCGTGACCAGGATCGCGGTCGAGCTCGCCAGCCCCTCGTCGCGCAGCGTGTCTTCCAGCCGCTCGAGGAACGCATCCGCGCTCTTCAACGCCGCCACGTAGCCTTCGCGATCGCCGCGGTGCGCGTACTCGTCGGTCTCGCCGAGCCCCACGAACAAGAACTGCGGCTCCCGCCGCCGCAGGACGTCCAGCGCGATCTCGGCCGTCGATGCATCGGGCCGGTAGTCCCAGACCCCCGGGTACGGATCGAGCTTCGCCGCCTCGTCCACCGATTGCTCCGTCGCCGCATCGAGCTTGCCCACGCGGTAGTGACGCCCCGCCGTGATGGTGACGCCCTTCGTCCGCACGACCGGGCCGATCGCCTCCCACGACGTCACGATCGCGGACTTCCCTGGCAGCTCGTCCACGAACGTGTCGAGCCGCGGGAGCGTGCACTCGTTCTCCTGACACGGCGACATGCGCCCGGTGAACATCTCGACGTAGCCCGGGAGCGACACGTAGTTCGGCCCCGTCGCGCGCATCGCGGTGCCGATCCCTGGCGCGCCGATCACGGCCCCCTCGACGTTCATCCAACGTTGCAGGGTCGGCATCGCATCCGCCGCGTCTTCGGTCGCACCGAACACGTCCTGCCACTTCACGCCGTCCAGCACCACGAGCACCACGTGCTCGGCGGGCTTCGCCGGATCACGCCGTGGCGCAACGGCACGTGCGAACTCCCGCGTCACCGGGGGCGGCGGAACGTTCGCGAGGCGCGGATGGCTCTTCGCACCCTCGTAGTGGTGGCTGGCTTCCGCGTGGCGCCCGGAGATCTTCGACTTCGCTGCCGTTCCAGCGAGGATGATGGGGAGAGGCAGCACGAGCGCTGCGAGCCAGACCGCGGGCCGCATACCTCCATGGAATGCATCGTCCGCGCCAAACTTTCCACTTCTCGACGTCGATTCCGCCTACATCGACGCCAGTTCGTGGGGCGAGGTCAGCGCCGGCGCTCTTTTGCCCGCTGAACCGCCATCTGCATCATCGTCTCCTGCTCGTGCGGCTCCGCCCAGCGGCGCCGCGCCGACTCGCTCAACTGGTCGAGAGGGTCGAAATACAGGAAGTATTGGCCCGCCTTCACCGACGGCGCCGTGAACACGCTGATGCCGGTCTCGCGGTCGTAGTACTCGAACGAGTGCGCGTCGCGCTTGCCGCCGCCGCCGGGCGCGTCGACGACGAAGACCGGCGTGTTGAAGCCGGCCGTCGACCCGCGCACATGCTTCTCGATGTGCAGCGCGGTGTCCAGCGTGGTCCGGAGATCCTCCACCCCGGACACGAGGTCGTGCACGTAGACGTAGTACGGGTGCACGTTGACGTGACCCAGGCGCTTGACGAGCAGGGCCATCGTCTCGGGCGTGTCGTTCACGCGCCGCTGGAGCACGCTCTGGTTGCGCACGAAGATGCCGCGCGAGAACACCTTGTTCATCGCGCGCTCGGTGATCGCCGTGATCTCCTTCGGGTGGTTGAAGTGCGTGTGGAGCACGACCTCCTTGTGGAGCTTGCGACCCTTGTCGACGATGCGCGTGAGCGCGTCGATCCAGGCATCGTCCGTCAGGAGCTTCATCGGCATCACGGCCGGGCCCTTCGTCGCGAAGCGCATGCGACGCACGTTCGGCATCGCGAGGAGCGCCTCGCCGATCTCTTCGATCTGCGTCGCGCGGAGCTGGTAGGCGTCGCCGCCGGAGATGACGATGTCCTCGAGCTCGGGCCGCGACGCGATGTACGCGTAGGCGGCCTTCCAGCGCTCCTCGTTGACCTTGAGGTTCACCTTCTCGACGCCCTCGGTGTCGACACCGACCGCGTAGCTGCGCGTGCAGAAGCGGCAGTAGACCGGGCACGTATCGAGCGGGAGGAAGAGCGCCTTGTCCGGGTAGCGGTGCGTGAGTCCCGGGACCGGAGCGTCCGCCTGCTCGTGGAGCGAGTCCAATCCCAACTTGGGATGATCGGGCAGGAGCGACGACTTGACCGGGATGAATTGGATCCGGAGCGGATCCTCGTAGGGGGCGGCCCAGTCGATCAGCGAGAGCAGGTACGGGCTGACGCGCACGCTCATCGGCGCGCGCTTGAAGCCCTCCTCCGCGTCGGCGATGAAGGCGGGCGAGACGAGCGTCTCGAGCGCCTTCAGGAGCTTCGCCGGGTTCGTGATCGTGTTCTTCGCCTGCCAATTGTGGTCGAGGAACTGCTCCTCGGTCACCTCCCGGTAGGCCGGGATCTGGTGCCAGAACGGTCCGTCCAGAAGCTGCTTGTGGACCAGCGTCTCCGGATCGACCGGGGGCTTCTTCGGGACGATCGGCGTGGTGGGAAGGACGTTCAGGGCGGTCGCCATTCCAGGCTTTTCCCACAGGGGGGGAGCGGTTGCAATCTCAGGGAGACTGCACCCAAACCAGGCGCGGCCAGTAGTCGTCCGGGCGCGTCATTTGGAGCTGGGCGCCGTTCGGGGCGGTCGTTCCGACCCCGTAGGTGACCACGAGGCCGCTCGGGGTCGCCGGGTTCCCCATCTCCTCGTGGACCACGGGCCCGGCGCAGTAGGCTTTGCCGTCCGTCGTGGGCAAATCGCAGTGGCGCAGGTTCGCGGCCTTGGTCCAGGTGCCCTCGAGCGTGGGCGCGGTGTGGGTCTCCAGGTCGGACCCGAACCCCACGCTGTAGACGTGGAGCAAGCCCCCCGCGGCGCGTGGCGTCACGGCGCCGAGCCAGGGACCCTGGTCGAACTGACGGACGGCCGAGCTCGCGGCGGTGCTCTTCGACCAGACCCCGTTGCCTTGGTAGAGCTCCATCTGCTCGCTCGCGTCGAAGCGGGCGACCAGGCACTTCTCGGTGAGGAAGTCGATCGGCGGGGGGCAGCCCCAGACGAAGAGGTGATCGCCCTGGACGAGGGTCGCATCGCCGAGCGACAGATCGGGCGCCCAGCGGAGCTTGGAAGCCCCGGGCACGAGCAGCTTGTCCCCCTTCGCGTCCCAGTGCGCGAAACCGCCACCGAGCTCGGTCACGCCGAACGGGCCGTTCGGGTCGAGCTTGAACAGCCTGTAGAGCACACGCACCTCGCCGCCGAAGCGCACGCCCCCGAGGATCTGGACTTGGAACTGGCTCGGGTCGGCCTCGTCGAGCTGGACGACCTCGCCGACGATGCTCGGCTTCTGCGGGCACGCACCGACGAGCGCGTCTTCGGTGACGTCGAAGGCGACGCCGCGGAGCGTCGTCGCGTTGCTCTTCGTCGCGGTGTCGGCGAACCAGTAGCAACGCCCGTCGTCGGTCGGGATGCGGACGAGCGAGCCCGCCAGCGCGGTGAGCGAGCCATCGTGGAACGGGCGGCAGACGCCGGTCGGGTTCGGCGCGCGCGTGATGGTCCCGCTCGGGCAGCTCCACGTCTTCGTCGGCTCGTCGCAGTGCGCGTTGATCCGCTTGGGAGCGCCGCAGGGATCGTCGCCGGTCGTGACGCAGATCGGCGGGTCCGTCGTGCAGACGGTCGACAGCGGACCGGCGTCACCGATCGGGAGCGGCGTTCGACC
Source organism: Polyangiaceae bacterium (assembly GCA_044224495.1). Taxonomy (GTDB): domain Bacteria; phylum Myxococcota_A; class Polyangia; order Polyangiales; family Polyangiaceae; genus JBGAKG01. Next base: position 369,746 of record JBGAKG010000007.1, read on the forward strand.
GGCGCCGCAAGCGACGACGAGCAAGGGTGCGGCGAAGAGAAGGGAAGCGAGCGTACGGCGGCTCATGGGCAGAGCCCATGTATACCCTCTACTTGTATCCCCGGAGCGCGATGAAGAGCTCGTCGCGGACGCGCCGCGCGAGCTCGGGGGGCTCGAGCACCTTCGCCCCGCCGCCGAACCCGAGCACGAAGCGCACGAACGCCGCTTCGTCGACGACCGGCAGGGACAAGCGCGCGCGGCCGTCCTTCGCGAGCGCGATGCGCTGCTGCGGGTGGAAGCGGCGACCGCGGATCTCGGCCGCGTGGCGCGGATCGAACTCGACGAGCGCGCGCCGCTCGTCCGCGGGCGCGGCGGGCCCCAGCGCGACGGCGAAGAAGCTCTCGGCGTCGAAATCGGGCGGGAGCACGAACGAAGCCTCGAGGCAGCGCGCCTTCGTGAAGCGCTCGAGCGGGACGACGCGTCGCGCCGCGCCTTCGCGGTCGGCGACGAGCACGACGATGCGCCCGCCGTGGAGGCAGAGCGCGAGAACTTGCAGAACACAAGCTTCTCCGTCGTCGAGCTCGGCCTCGAGCAGGCGGAGCTCGGCGGTCGCGCGGAAGACGTCGTCGAGCTCGGCGCCCTTCTCGGCGTAGGAGCGGAGCGGGCCGGGCCAGAGGAGGAGACGGTCCTCGAGGCGGCCGTCGATCGGGATGTCGGCGGTCTGGGTCGAGCGGACCGGGCGCTGCGCGACGACGAGGAGCTGCCGGAGCGCGACGTCGAGCTCTTCGAAGATCGCGGACCCGCGGAGCGGCTCGAACGCCTTGCGCGCGGCCAGGAGCAGGTACGCCTGCGTGCGGCGGAGCGAAACGGCGCGGCCGCGCTCCTGCGGCTTGATCCGCCAGAGGTTCGCACCGCCGGGACGCGACGGGACGGGCTCGAGCTCGAGCTGGCCCTTGAGGTCCTTCAAGTAGCGCCGCACGGAGCGCGGGCTCACGCGCATGACGGCGGCGAGGTCCTCGAGCGTGACGCCACCGGGCTGCGACTCGAGGAGCTCGCGCATCCCCTCGATGCGACGGTGCTGGGTGAAGCGACCGGCGGGTCGCCCGGGGCCGCGCGCCTTCTTCGGAAGGAGCGAGGTGCGGGTCACGGCACGGGCCGCGTCCGGAGCTCCGCCTTGTACTTGTTCTTGTATTGGTCGTGGCAGGAGCGGCACGACGCCTTCACGCCACCGAGGTCGGCGGCGCGAGCGGCCTTGGCGCCGTCCTTCGAGATCGAAGCCCAGTTGGTGTAGCCGGCCGGAGCGAAGGTCGCGGTCTTGTCGAGCTGGGTCGCGAGATCGGGGAAGTCGGTCGCGCTCATCGCCGGCTCCATGTTCTTCTTCATCCAGCCCTGGAGCGGGCAGTCGGGGAGCGGCTTCTTGCCGCACGAGAGCGCGCCGCCATCGGACGCGGGGACGGCGACGGACGCGGACGCCGACGCAGTCACGGACGCGGATGCGGACGCTGACGCGGTCACGGACGCGGAGGCGGTCACGGTGGCGGAGGCCGACGCGGGAGCCGTCGCGGACGCGGTGACGGACGCCGTGGCGCTCGGAGTACCTCCGTTGCCCTTGTTGTCGCACCCACCCGTGCCGAGGAGCACGCCGAAGGCCATTGCCGCGAGGAGAGCGATCGGAGCTTTTCGCATTTCGACCGAACCTCTATACGATCGAACCCATGCAACGATCCATCGTGGAGAGCATCGCCCACAAACGAGACGGCGGCGCGCTCGAGGCGGACGAGATCCAGCGGATCATCCGTGAGTTTCTGGCCGGGAAAGTGGCCGACTACCAGCTGACCGCGCTCCTCATGGCGATCTTCTTCCGCGGCATGACCGATGCGGAGACCGTGAGCCTCACCGAGGCCATGCTCCACTCGGGGACGGTCCTCGACCTCTCGGCGGTCCCGGGGATCAAGGTCGACAAGCACTCCACGGGCGGCGTCGGCGACAAAGTGTCCATCTGTCTGGCGCCGATGGTCGCCGCGTGCGGCGTGCCGGTTCCGATGGTGAGCGGGCGCGGCCTGGGCCACACCGGCGGGACGCTGGACAAGCTCGAGGCGATCCCGGGCTTCCGGACCGATCTCTCCACCGCCGACTTCGCACGGGTCGTGCGCGAGGTGGGGACCTGCATGATCGGGCAGACCAAGGACATCGCCCCGGCGGACAAGCGCATCTACGCCCTGCGCGACGTGACCGCGACGGTGGAGTGCATCCCGCTGATCGTCGCCTCCATCTTGTCGAAGAAGCTCGCGGAGGGCATCGACGGTCTCGTCCTCGACGTGAAGGTCGGCAAGGGCGCGTTCATGAAGGACGAGGCGCGCGCGCGCGAGCTCGCGACGGCGCTCGTCCGCGTCGGCACGCGCGCGGGGAAGAAGGTGGTCGCGCTCCTCACCCGCATGGACGCGCCGCTCGGCGTGGCGGTGGGAAACGCGAACGAGACGGCAGAGGCGCTCGACGTGCTCGACGGCAAGGGCCCCGCCGATCTGACGGAGATCACGATGGCGCTCGGCGCCGAGATGTTGGTCCTCGGCGGCAAGGCGAAGGACGTGGCGGACGGGCGCGCGAAGCTCGCCGCGTGCGTCGCCGACGGGCGCGCGCGCGAGGTCGCCCGCAAGATGATCGCCGCGCACGGCGGGGATCCCGAAGTGGTACAGGACCGCTCGCGGCTCCCGCGGGCGAAGGTGAGCGAGCCGGTCGTCGCGGAGCGCGACGGGTTCGTGACCGACGTCGATGCGCTCGCCATCGGGCGCGCGGGCGTCGCGATGGGCGCGGGGCGGCAGCGCGCCGAGGACGCGGTCGATCCCGCGGTCGGCATCGCGGTGCTCGCGAAGCCGGGCGATCGGGTGACGAAGGGCCAGGAGCTCGCCGTGCTGTCGCTTCACCAGCCGAACCCTGAGGTGCACGAGCGCGTGAAGGGCGCCTTCACGATCGGGGAGTCGGCGCCGGCGGTCGGGCCGCTCGTGATCGGGCGGATCGAAGGCTGACGCGAGGTCACTGCAGGTCGTAGACGACGTTGTCGACGCGCGCTCCCCACCCGGACGACGGCGCGGAGACGAACACCATGCCGAGGCTGATCTCCGGCGCGGACGGGTAGTTGTGGACGTGGAGCGAATCGAACTCGACGGCGTCCGTGTCGAGGGTGACGCTCGACGAGCTGGTGCCGTTGCCGACGGAGATGACCCACTTCACGTGCGTCTTCTTGCCGACGGTGAAGCCCTTCGCCAGGTTGCCGCCGCCGTAGACGGTGCCGCCGTCGGAGAGCGCGCCCGCTTCGGCGACGCGCGCTCCGGACGTCTTCACGAAGAGGTTCACAGCGTCCTTGCCGAAGGTGACGCCGACGAGCGAGCGCTCGTTCGAGTCGAGCGCGACGGGGAGGTAGTCGAACTCGATCCGGAGCGTGGCCTTCGGAAAGGCGGAGAGCTTCTTCTCGAGCGCGCCGGCGGCCTGGGTCGATCCGGAGAGAGCCCCGGTCGACGCGTAGAACGAGCGGGCCGGGTCGCCGGGCGCGCCGTCGTCGAGGACGGACTTCCCGGCGCCGTAGCTCGTGAGGGAGTCGAAGCCCGCGGGGAAGTCGCCTTGATCGAAGTCGGCGCAGAACGTGGGCTTCGGCGAGAGTCGCTGACAGAAAGAGCCGGTCGCCGCGTCGGACGCGTCGGGCTTGGAGGCGTCGATGGGGACGACGTCGACGGCGGCATCGCTCGCGGCGCCGTCGCCGGAGAGGTCGTCGAGCCCGGGGAGGAGGCACCCTCCCCCGCCGAGCACGACCGCGATGCCCGCGATGAGCCCCCATCGACGCATAGGCTCAGTATGGCACGACCTCGGCCGCCGTCGCGGCCTACCGTCTCACTTCAGCTTGGCGCCCGGCTCGACGGCTTCGTCGATCGTTGCAAGATGCAACTTCTCGCTGGGCCCGGTCGCGAGCAGCATCCCGTGCGAGATGAGGCCTTTGCCGAAGTCGCGCGGCTGGAGGTTGGCGACGACGGCCACGCGCTTGCCGACGAGCGCCTCGGGCGTGAACGTCAGCGCGAGCCCGGCGATGATGGTCCGCGGTGACTCCTCGCCGAGGTCGACCGACAGCTTGAGGAGCTTGTCCTTCTTGGGCACGCGCTCGGCGGCTTTGACGAGGCCGACGCGGAGGTCGACTTTGGCGAAGTCGTCGTAGGAGATGCCGCGCGCCGTGACGGTCCCTGGATCGCCGGCGCCGGGATCGACGACGGCGACGGTCGGCGGCGCCGCGGGAACGGCCGGGGACTCCTTGGGCGGCGCGAGCCGCGCGAGGAGCTCCTTCTCCTTGTCCTTGTCGATGACGGGGAAGAGCGGCGTCGCGGTGCCGAGCGCGCCGGCCTCGAAGCGCTCGGTGCCGTCGGGCCAGAGCGCCGTGCCGACCTTCGGTGCGATCGGACCGAGCCCGAGCTGCGCGCGAAGCTCGTTGGCCTTCCGCGGGACGGCGGGCCAGAGCAGGACGGAGAGCTCGCGGAGCACCCAGAGGAGCAGCCAGAGCGCTCGATCGATGGCGGCCTGGTCGCCCTTCTTCGCCGCGGCCCAGGGGGCGGCCTTGTCGACGTAGGCGTTGGCGAGCGACGAGAGCTCGAGGGTCTTCTCGAGTGCGCGGTGGGGAGCGAAGCGCTCCCACTCGATGCGGACGTCGCTGAGGAGCGCGAGCGCGTCGAGCTGGAACCGAGCGTCGATGGAGTCGGGAGCGATCGTCGGGACGGCCGGGATCTTGGAGCCGGTGTACTTGGCACAGAGCCCGAGCGTGCGGTTCAGGAGGTTGCCGACGTTCTTGCCGAGGTCGGCGTTGTAGCGCTCGATCACGGCGGCGTGATCGAAGTCGCCGTCCTGTCCGAACGCGACGGCTTTGAGCAGCTGATAACGGAGGCCATCGGGGCCCCCGAGCTCCTCGGTCGCGGCGAGCCGGATCGGGTCGACCGCGTTGCGGAGCGACTTGCCCATCTTCTCGCCGTCGATGGTGAGGAATCCGTGGGCGAAGATCTTCTTCGGGAGCGGCAGACCGGCAGCGAGCAGGAACGCGGGCCAGTACACGGCGTGGAAGCGGAGGATGTCCTTGCCGACGATGTGCACGGCCTCGCCGGAGTCCCAGAAGCGCTTCGTGAGATCGGAGCCTTCGCCGCCGAGCGCGCTGTAGTAGTTCGTCAGCGCGTCGAACCAGACGTACATGACGTGCTTGGGGTTGCCGGGGACCGGGACGCCCCACGAGAAGCTGGTGCGCGAGACGGAGAGCTTCTCGAGGCCGCCTTTGACGAAGCTGATCACCTCGTTGCGGCGCGACTCGGGCTCGATGAACTCGGGCCGAGCTTCGTAGAGCGCGAGGAGCTGGTCCTGGTAGCGGTCGAGGCGGAAGAAGTAGGTCTCCTCCTTCACCTTCTCGACCGGGCGCTTGTGGATCGGGCAGAGGTTGCCGGGAAGAAGCTCCTTCTCGGTCTTGAAGGACTCGCAGCCGACGCAGTACCAGTCCTCGTAGTTGCCGAGCTCGAGGTCGTTCTTGCCGTTCTTGGCGATCCGCTCCCAGAGCCACTGGACGACCTTCTCGTGGCGGGGCTCGGTGGTGCGGATGAAGTCGTCGCTCTCGACGAGGAGCTTGGGCCAGGCCTCGCGAAAGCGCTCGCTGATCTCGTCGACGAACTGCTGGGGCGTCTGGTTGCGCTCCTTGGCCTCGCGCTCGAGCTTGAGGCCGTGCTCGTCGGTGCCGGTCAGCATACGGACGTCCTCGCCGAGGAGCTGGTGAAACCGACGAAACGCGTCGGTGATCACCGTCGTGTAGGCCGTCCCGAGGTGCGGGACGTCGTTCACGTAATAGATCGGCGTCGTGACGTAGAAGGGCTTCGGCATGGCGGGCCTCCCCTCTACCACACGTCGAAGGAGGTCGCGCCTGACGGAGGCGACCGCTCGGCGGCGAGCTTCGACCGTTCGCCGTGGTGTGCCTTTCGCGGGACGACGTGGAGGCCCATGGTCGCGGCATGAAGAACGAACGCAAGAAGAGGCCTGTCCGTACGCTGCTCGTGATCGGGATCTTGGCGTACGCGGCGAGTTGGGCGGACTACGCGCTGGCCGCGCCGATCGCGGTGCCGGTGGACGGCGTGAAGCCGGCGGGAGTGCCGAACGGCTTCCGGGGCCCGATCCACGAGGGCGTCGACATCTTCGCTGCGAAGGGAACGCCCGTGCGAGCGGTCGTGACGGGCGTGGTGGTTCGAAAGGAGGTGCAATCGCGCGGCGGCAACGTGGTGTTCGTGATGGGGAGCGACGCAGTGCTCTACTTCTACGCGCACCTGGATCATTGGGCGGCGGGGGTGGACGTGGGGACCCCGGTGACGCCCGGTACCATTTTGGGATACGTGGGGGACACGGGCAACGCGAAGGGCCGGTCGCCGCACCTCCACTTCGAGGCGCGGGTGGCGGCAACGGCGTTCGCGCCGGTGGACCCGAAGCTGCTCATGGATCCCAAGAAGACTCCGGCGGAGGCGAAGGTTCGAGCGGCGCTGGCGGAGGTGCGGGATCCACGCTGACGGCAGCGCGAGCGAGTCGGGCGGCGCGCCAAGCGCGGCGCCGTTCGCGGCGCCGAGCGCGAACGTGGTCGGCGCGCCTCGCGAGGAGCCAGAAGATGTTGTTCGGATCGAGGGGGTCGTCATCGTCGACGAGGGTGGGGATGGGCTCGTCGTAGAAGCCGCTCTCGTCGTCGGGCTCGTCGGAGGGCTCGGGGCCGAGGAGGAGAGCGATGGGGTTGCCGCGGACGGGAGCATGGAGAAACGCATCGTCGTCTTCGTTGGC
>JBGAKG010000045.1:0-10116 GCA_044224495.1 Polyangiaceae bacterium
CAGCGCGTTCGTTCCCCGCTCGCCGGCCGCGCGGCTTCTTCCGGGCGAGGTCACCGTGACCATCGGCGTCGAGGCCGGCAGCCTGAAGACCGTCGTTTCGACGAGGTGAGCGCGACGTGAGCGATCCCAGCCCCATCGACGCGACCGCGTCGCCCGCAGCAGCGCCCGAGGGGGCGCCGCCGAGCGTCGATCCGCTCGACGCGCTCACGATCCCGGTCTCCGTCAAATGGGGCGGAGCCGCGTGCATGGTCGCCGCGCTCTTTACGCTGGCGCTCGCGCTCCAAACCGCGATGGTCTTCGAGCTGAGCGGCCCTATCGCGCCGTTCGCCCTCGCCGCTCTCTCTCTCCTCGGCGTGATGTCGCTCGGCGCGGGCTGGCGAATGATCTGGGCCGGCGGTCCAGCGGCCGTGGTCGGTGCCGCGACGGCCGGCGTCCTGTGGCTCGCGGGAAGCGCGTGGGCCGTTTACTCGTTCGCGCACGGCGTCGCGTCGCTGCTCTCGGTGGTCGTGCCGATGTGCGCGCTCGGCGCGACGATCCTCGCCGCGGTCTCCATCGGTCCGGCGCGACGCGCCCACGCCGCGCACGCGGCGCTCGAGCGCGAAGGCCTCGCCCTCCGCGCGAGCCCGTTCGCGTCGCTCCTCGCGCGCCCGCGCGTGACCGTCGGCGTCGCGATCGCCATCGCGGGCCTCGTGTTCGGCGTCGTCGCGTGGCGCCGCGCGCATCGCCCCTTCGATGCCCTGGCCACGCCATACGGCGCGATCCTCGGTCAAAAGCTCACTGACTACGTCGTCGCGCGCGGCGAGGACAAGGCAACGATCCATCGCGAGCTCACGAGCGAGGCGACGAAGAAGGCCATCGGACCCGAGCTCACGAACGCGCTCGGCGCCCTGCTCGATCGCGGCGAAGCCCTCGAGACCGCGCCCCTCGGTGACAAGGCCGCGGCGACGGCGGCCGTCGACGGCTTCCTCGTCGCCGCGAGCGGCGTCGAAGACGCGCTCCGCGCCTCGAACCTCCCCGTCTTCATCGACGTCGACGTGCTCCACGGTCGCGAGCGCGTCCAGCCGCTCCTCCTCAGCTACTACGTCGAGCGCGAGGCGAGCTTCGACGCCGGCGGCACGATCATTCGCACTCAACACCTGTGGCGAATGGATCGCCTGCGCGTCTCGCTTCCGTTCCTTGGCTACACGCGGCCGCGCACCTCGTCGGCGCTCGTTCTCCTCGACACGATCGAGACCGATCTCGTGACCGGCATCATCCCGGCGCTCAAGCCCGGAGAGCACTTCTCCATCGTCCAGGAAACGAACGGCGAGCCGCCGGCGTGGGCCACCGCGCTCGAGACTCTCGCCGGAGAAAAGACGCGCGCCGAGCTCGCCGCCGAGGTGAACGACCCGCGCTTCGCGCGCCTCGCGACCTTGCTCGCCGAAAGGCGCAAGCTCGTGCGCAAGTGGGCGGTGACCTTGCCGCAGCTCGGCCTCACGCTCCGCGTGCCGGAGCGCTACGTCCCCGAGGCCAAGTACGAAGACGAGCTCGCGCATCGGGTGCCGCGCGCCGATCTCGACGAGTGGCGCGAGCTCCACGACGAGCTCATGACGAGCGCCATGCTCGATGCGTTCGTCGCGATCCGGCGACGCGTGGTCGGCGCGATCGAGCGGCACGAGGTCCAGCACCGCATCGACTACGCCTCTGGCCTCCTCGCGGTACCGCCCGACGTGGCGCAGCTCCTCGGCGTCGAGAACCCGCTCGGCGTCGCGGCGACGTCGATGCCCGGCCGCGTGCGGGACGAGCTCTCGGCGTACCTCGCGCAGATCGGCACCGCCGGAACGCCGCTCCTCGATCTCGTGCTCCTCTCGCGCGCGCTCTTCCGCGACAGCGTCGATCCGTACACGTACGCGGCGTGGGCCGCGCTCCTCGGCATCGGCCGAGAGCTCGGCGTGGACACGCCCGGGATCATCGGAGGCGGCCGCGTGCGCCCCGAGCACTTCGCGCGCGCGCTCACGCTCGTGCTCGCCAAGTCCCCCGCCGAGATCGGCGCCGCCGCGCTGCGCCTTCGACGCGCCGCGTACGGCACCGACCTCCCGGAGGTGCGCTTGATGAACGCCATCGATCACGCCACGTGGCGTCGCTGATCGGCACAAGCGAACTCACTGCACTTTGATCACGGCTCCGGTGGCGAAGGTCGCCGTCGACGCGTCCCAGCCTTGTTTCTTCGCCCCGTCATCGGCGTTCGCGAAGCGCACTGCGAATCGCGGGTCCCCAGCGACGCTCGCGAACGAGTCGGGGAGCGCGAGCGAGACCTGGTAGTCGCCGCTCGGCGTCCCGCTCGGGATCGGCACGGCGATCTGGACCGTGGTGGACGAGGTCGCCTGTGCCGGCAATCCACGCAGGTCCGCGCTCGCGCTCGCGACGATCGAGGCGCTGCCGCTCCTCAGCACCACCTTGAGCTTGCGGTCGCTGTAGATCCGGCTCCAGCCGACGTTGCGGAGGTCGACGGACACGAGCGCGCTCGTCCCCGGCGACGCGCCGAGAGGCGTCGAGACGCCATCGAGCTGGAGGCGGTACCCCATCGAGGCCGCGACCTGGTCGTAACAGCCGCCGCTCTTCCAGGCGTTCAAGAACACCGGCGAGTAGTTCACGTTGAGCCACGTCAGGTGGTACTGCGCCCCTTCGCTCAAGATGTCGGAGCAGCTCGAGCGGAGCGGTGTCTCGACGCCATCGCAGGTCTCGGCGCCGAACGCCGCCGTCGACGTGAGTGCCTTCGCGTAGTCGCGCTGCGATTGACTCTGGTACGTGCCGGAGTCGGACGGGCCCGCGAGGAAGCAGTCGTTGTGCATCCCGACACGGGGCGCCTGCCCGGGCGTCGGATACCACTTCACGAGATCGCTCGGATACCGGAACTGGATTTGGGTAGTGGACGGCACGTTCGCGAGGAGAGCGTCACGGACGATGAGGCGGTTCGCGTCGGCGGTGGCGCAGCTCGTCCCGTAGTTGATCCCGTTGCAGGAATTCCCCGCCTTCGACGAGTGCCACTCCCCCCACGCGCCGATGAAGCCGGCGCGCATGAACGGGACGACGTCGGCGTTGGCCGCGAGCAGCGGCTGGAGCTGTTCGAGGTGCCGCTTGATCTGGGACGCGGTCGCGTCGTTGCCGCCGCTCGAGAAATCGTAGGAGAAGAGGAGGGTCGTCTTCATCCCCGCCGATCGCACCGACGCGAAGCGCTGCGCCAACGACGTGAGGAACGACGAGGGCAAGTCGGTCGTCCGGTACGCGTCGAGCTTCACGAGCGCGAGTACGAGGCGGTGCCCGGCGTTGAATGCCGAGGTGACCGAAGACGCATCGTACCCGTTGACGAAGTCGCTCCCCGACCAGCCGTAGAACCCACGTTCCGGGTTGGGAAAGCCCGCGCTCGTCGGCGCGAAGGTCGTGCGCGCGGTGGGTCCGGTCACAATCGGCAGCCCCGCGTCCGGCGCGCCGCTCGGCGGTGTCGACGAGCCACCGGAGGTCGCGCCGTCGACGCCGGCGTCGATGCCAGCGCCGCCGACCGAGACCTCGACCGAGGCGTTCGCGACCGCTCCGGTGTCGACGCGGACGGCGCTCACGGAGACCGTGGTCTTGCCAGCTCCGCGCGCGGTCACCAAGCCCACCGACGAGACGTCGGCCACCGCGACGTTCGCGCTGCGCCATGTGAGCGTGAACAGGCCGCGGAACGGTCGACCGGTCGCGTCGATCGGCACCGCGTCGACCTGCACCGATTCGCCGAGCGCGAGCGCGATCGAGCCGCCGTTGACCTGCAGCGCGAAGCTGGCGTGACCGACAGGCGACGCTTCCTCGTCGGCCTCCACGGCGCACCCCAGCGCAGCGAGTCCAAAGGCGAGGCCGAACACGACACGACCGACGATCTTCCGCATGATGGCTCCTCTCGGTGGGCGCGCGTCCCAGTCCGAAGGACGGGCAACGCGAGCGCGAGGAGCACGCTGCAACGCACGTACCGGGAGCCTGACCTACGGGCGCACGGTCATTTGGGGCCCCGTGGGTGCGCGGCCTTGCTCACTGTGGGAAACGCCGTTTCCCACAGTCGGCAAATCGGGAAACGAGCGGAGTCAGAGCAGGTCGACGACCACGTCGTCGACGAAGACCTCGAGCGGGGGCGTCGGCACGTTTCCACCGCCATCGAAGCGCGCGAGGCCCACGTCGAGCTCGAGCGCTGCGTTTCCGGGCGCCGACACGCCGGTGTCCGGGTGAAGCGTGCGCTCATCGAAGGGCGTCCCGTCGACGCTCGCAACGAAGCGCCCGGACCCGAGCGGGTCCCACTCAACCGCGACGTGGAACCAGCGATCGTAGGGTGTCGGCGTGGTGCCCTTCGCGAGCGCTGGCGTGGGCAGCGCGGCGTAGATTTGACTCCCCACCGGGCCCACCATGCCGAAGTTCCACGTCACGGGGTCGCCTCCGCCGTTCGTCGGCATGAGAACGATGGCGAACGCCGCGGTGCCCTTGTCGCCCGCGGCCCACGCGGGCTGCGGCACGAACAAATTCATCTCGACGCGCGTCGCACGCCAGGTGCCAATCGAGAAGCGCTTGTGCAGCGTGGAGAACAGCGCGACCCGCGCGTCGTTGCGCGGCACGGACCCGTGCAAGGAGCGGAGCCCCGAGCGAGCGCGTGTCGTGACCACCTCGACCGCGCCGCCGCCGCGGAGATCCTTGTTGTCCCAACCGTCGGCGACGCCGACGCGGAGATCGGCTTCGAAGTCGTCGCAGAAGAAGTGAGCGCCTCCGGTGCAGGTCGGGCCGGGGTTTGCATCGCCACCGCTCCCGTCCCCGGGCGTGACGGAGCCGGCATCACGAACACCATTCCGCAGGTGGTCGACGTCCCAGCAGCCCGCTCCGAAGAGCGCCACCAGGGCCGCTGCAACGCGCCTACGACGGCTCACTCGGTGCATCCAGGCGGAAGGCTGTAGTGAGTGCGGCCCTCGGCGTCGATGGACTTCTTGGGTACACAGCTCGGCCGTCCCGGTCGCGCGGGCGGCTTCGTGCGCACGGGCCGCGCGGCCGGCACGACGGCGGGTGGCATCGAAGGAGCGGTGGACGCGCTGGGAGGAGGAGGTGACGTGCTGCTGACCGACGCGGCGACCGCCGCGGCCGACGCGAGGTCGGCGGCTGCGGGCGCGGACGCGACCGGCGTCGCCGAGGCGCCCGTCATGTCCGTCGCGACTGGCCGGGCAGGACGGAGCCACAAGAAACCGCCGACCGCGCCGAGGATCACGGCGCCGGTGAGGGCGATGGTCCGAAGCGTCGAGGCTCGGAGCTCTGGCGCCGGGGTCACGTCGAGCACGGTCGGCGCCGCCTGTTCGATCGCTTTGACCGAATCGCCCGCGCCGGGGTCGACCGGCGTTCGATCGAGGGCCGCGACGAGGCGAGAGCGCTCGGTCACGAGCTCACCCGCCACTCGATTCACGAGCTCGGCGACCTCGTTCGCGGTCGCTAGCGGTCCGCACTGCTCGAGGGCCAGCGCAAACGCGCGCGCGGTCGGAAACCGCTCGCTGGGCTCGCGCGCGATCGCCCGCGCGACGACCGCGTCGAAGCGCTCCTGATCCGGGGCGACTTCGCTCACGAGCGGCACGACGTGGTGGAGAATGCGACCGACGACCTCGACGTCCGAGTCTCCAGTGAAGAGGCGGCGACCGGCGAGCGCCTCCCAGAGCACGACCCCCGCCGCGTACACGTCGATCTGTTGCGTCGGCGCCTTCTCTCCGAAGAGCTCCGGCGCCGCATAGGGCAGCTTTCCCTTGATCTCGCCTTCGCGTGTAGACTGCAATCGTCCTACGGACTTCGCGATACCGAAGTCGAGAACACGTGACACGCCGTCGGCGCCGACCACCACGTTCTGCGGCGAGATGTCGCGATGGATGAGCTCCAGCGGCGCCCCGTCTGCGCCGAGGGCTTCGTGGGCGTGCTGGAGGCCGTGGAGAACGTCGCTCACGATGCGCGTCGCGACCCGTGGCGGGCACCGCATCCCCTGCATCGAGCAGGCGCGGAGCAGCTTCGACAACGTGACACCGAGGACGTGCTCCATCACGAGAAAGAGCTCGCCCTCGCTCGCGACCACGTCGATGGTCGACACGACGTTCGGGTGCTGGAGTCGCGCCGCGACGCGCGCCTCGTCGAGGAGCATCCTCGCGAACTCGGCGTCGCCCGCGAAGTGCGGGTGGACACGCTTGATCGCCACGGTCTTGGAGAAGCCGGCCGGGCCCACCATCCGACCGAGGTAGACGGTCGCCATGCCGCCGCTTCCGATCGGCTCGTGAAGGGCGTAGCGGCCGGCCAGTAGGCCGAGGCGCGTCTCACTCACCCCATCAGCTTACCATCAGGCCCGTTCGCTTCGCCTTTCTTGCTTCGCTTGGTTTTGCGCACGACGGGCTCGGCATGTAGCGTGGGCACGTTGCCCATTCCCGAGGAGATCACCGAGATCCTGGCGGTGCCACCGGCCCACGGAGCCCCGCCGCAGCTCGTCGTCACTTGGCGCGGGGGCTCGGTCGTTCGCGAGGTGCCCGAGGGTGCGCGATGGCTGGTCGGCCGGGGGGCAGACGCCGACCTCCGCGTCGATGACGTGTCGGTATCGCGCCGCCATGCCACCCTCCACTTCGACGAACCCGTGCGCATCGAAGACCTGGGCAGCGCGAATGGGACATGGGTGAACGGGAGCAAGCTCACGCCGGGGGAGACGCGACCGCTAATCGCAGGCGCGGTCGTCGAGATCGGGACCGCGACGCTCTTCCTCCGCACCAGCGCGGAAACGAGCGCGCGACAAGACGACGACGCCGCCATGGTGGCGCGCGATCCGGCGATGGCGCGCGTCGCGCAGCTTGCGGACGTGATCGCGAAGAGCAAGCTGACGGTCCTCGTCCTCGGCGAGACCGGGGTCGGCAAAGAGGTGCTGGCGCGGCGTATCCATGCGGCATCACCGCGCGCGAGCGCCAAGCTCGTCGCGCTCAACTGCGCAGCGCTCGCCGAGACGCTCCTCGAGAGCGAGCTCTTCGGACACGAGCGAGGTGCGTTCACGGGCGCGACGCATAAGAAGAGCGGCGTCGTGGAGACGGCCGACGGAGGCACGCTCTTCCTCGACGAGGTGGGTGAGCTCTCGCCCGCGACCCAAGCCAAGCTCTTGCGCGTGATCGAGACCGGCCACGTCACGCGCGTCGGAGCGACCGAAGAGGTTCCGGTCGACGTCCGCTTCGTCTGCGCCACGCACCGCGATCTCCGCGCCATGGTGCGCGACGGGCGCTTCCGCCAAGACCTCTATTTCCGCCTCGACGGCGTGACCGTCCGCGTTCCGCCGCTCCGTGAACGCCCCCTCGACCTGCCGGTGCTGGCGGCGCGCTTCGCCGCCGAAGCCGCGCGCGACGCAGGAAGGCCGTCACCTTCCCTCACCCCCGCCGCGCTCGAGCGACTGCGCCGACACGCATGGCCGGGCAACGTTCGCGAGCTCAAGAACGTCATGGCACGGAGCGTGGTCCTCGCCGCGTCGCCGCTGTTGGACGAAGGCGACTTGGTGTTCTCCGAGGAGACGAGCGCAGGCCCCGCGGACGTGGCCGAGCCATCGCTGCCGGGTGACGAGCGGCGTGCTCGTGTGCTCGCAGCTCTCGAGACCCATCGCTGGAACCAGACGGCCGCCGCGAAGGCGCTCGGGATCACGCGGCGGACGCTCTACAACTGGATGACCGAGCTCGGTCTGAAGCGCTGAAGGCCGAACCTCTCGCCATGCCCACGCGTCCGTAGCGCGCGTCGCACCTACTCGGCGGCGTAGGGCGGGCGAGCGCGGCCCGTAGCCGGCGGCGTCGCGTCTTTCGCGAGCAGGAAATAGCTCACGATCGCGCCGACGGCCGCAGCGCCGCCGACGCCGAGCGCGACGTCACCGAGCACGTACTTGGTCTCGATCGGCGAGACACGGTCGGCGGAGCAGAACGGCGCACACGTTCGCTCTCGATCGCGCACGTCGGCGTTGGCAGACAGGAAGAGCGCTGCGAACGAGGCTCCGCCCACCACCGCGACGCCGCCCAAAATCCACGAGAGCGTCGGCACCCGCGACACGCCCGAGGACGTGGGCGCCGACGGCCCGTCCGGACTCGAAATCGCGGTCGACGGGATGACCACGCGCACCGCCCGCCCCTTCTCCCACTCGCGGACGAGCACGCGCGTCTCGACCGCGGCGCCGGCCGCGCGCTCGAAGCGGAAGACGTGCGTGCCGGGATCCACCTCGACCGCGAAGGCGTTCAGCCGCGGGACGAGGAGCGCGCCATCCATGGTGACGCTCACGTCGACCAAGTCGGCGTCGACGTTGTCCTTGGCGACGAGGACCACGGACGGGATGCGCGGCTCGAGCGCGCGAAGGAAGGCCTGGCAATCCGTCTGCACGACCTCAGGACAAGCGCTGGCGCTGCACGCGATGAAGCGCTTCTTTGCCTCGAGGAAATGGCTCTTGTCGCGGAGGAGCTGCCCCGTTTCGGCGTCGGCGATGCACTGCTCTCGCGGCCCGGCGGAAGCCGTGAGCGCCACCAGCGATGTAGCCATCGCTACGAGAGGCGGGACGACGCGCATAGGTACCACTCTACCGGAGTCACGACGTCGCCACGGACTTTGCGTCACGCAAGCGCGCTCGCTAGCCTCCCGCCATGGGCTCGCACCTCGAGTCGGACGATCCAGTCGCCGGACGGTATCGGCTGGGCATGAGGCTCGGAGCAGGAGGAGAGGCCGAGGTGCATGAGGCGCTCGACCTCGCGCTCGGCCGCACCGTGGCGGTGAAGCGCCTCCGGGCGTCGGCCCGCGCGGACCGAGTGGCCGCGCTCCGTCTCGAGCGCGAGGCGCGGGCGCTCGCAGCCGTTACGCATCGGCACGTGTGCGTTATACATGAATTCGTGACGAGCGGGCACGGCGGCCCGCTCCTCGTGATGGAGCGCCTCTTCGGGGACACGCTCGCAGCGCGGACCTCGGCGGGGGGACGTGTAGCGACGGGGTTGGCGGTTCGTGTCGCGCGTGAGCTCCTCTCGGCCCTCGCGACGGTGCACGCCGCGGGTGTGCTGCACCGCGACGTCAAGCCCGAGAACGTCGTACTCGCCACCGCGACCGGCCTCCCCGTCACTACCAAGCTCGTCGACTTCGGGAGCGCCCGCGCACCAGCAGCGATCTTCGCCCACGCCGACGACGAGCTCGCGACCGCGAGCGGCCACGTGGTCGGAACCGCCTCGTACCTGTCACCCGAGCAGGCAAGCGGAGCCCAGCTCATCGACGCACGCTCGGATCTCTACCAAGTGGGCGTTCTGCTCTATCACACGCTCTCCGGCCGGCGTCCCTTCGAGGGAGCGAGCACAGCCGAGGTGATGAGGGCCGTCCGCGTCGGACAGGCGACGCCGCTGTCGGAGGTCGCACCTCTGGTGCCACCGGCCCTGGGAGCGGTCGTGGCGCGCGCAATGGCGCTCTCGCCGGACGCGCGGTTCCAGAGCGCGACACACTTTCAAGAGGCGCTCGCGATGATCGATGACGTGGCCCCCGTCGACGCCCAGCCTCACGGCGACCCGAGCACCGCCAAGGATCTCTCCGAGCTCGCCACGGAGATCGTCGCCCGCCGCACCTGATCTCGCGGAATGCCTTTCTCCGAGGAGCCCCCATGACCGAGAGACACGCCGCTTTCCTCCGCGCCATCAACGTGGGCGGAAACAACATGCTCCCGATGAAGGATCTGAAGGCGGCGTTCGAGCGCGCGGGCGCCACCAACGTCGTCACGTACATCCAATCGGGCAACGTGGCCTTCGACGCGCCCGCCGCGCGCACCGAGAAGATCGCCGCCGCCGTGGTGAAGGCCATCGTCGCCTCGCACGGCGTCCACTCCCCGATCGCCGTCCGCAGTCATGCCGACCTCGCGCGCGTGGCGGCGTCGAATCCGTTTCTGACCGAGAAGTCTCCGCCCGAGACGACCTCGCTCTACGTGGCCTTCTTGACCACGACGCCGACCGCGGAGCGCGTCGCTGCGCTCGATCCCAAGCGTTCGCCGCCGGATCGCTTCGTCGTGCGCGAGCGGGACATCTACCTCGCGTACGTGAAGGGCGCGGCCAAGACCAAGATCACGAA
>JBGAKG010000008.1:0-308714 GCA_044224495.1 Polyangiaceae bacterium
ACCAAAGCCGCGAATCGTCCATCGAGCCGGCACGTAGCGAAGCCGACTCTCGAAGAGCCGGATGCGGGAATTCTGCATGTCCGGATCTGTGGGGGCCCCGCCGGGCGACCGGCGGGGCTACCCGACCAAGCGCCAACACGCGAACTCGGTGCACCGAGCAGCTTGGCAGGAATCTTCCGCACCGGGGCTGACCTCGCCCCTCGCCCCTTCGCGGGCGCACCGAAGTTGTTCGGATCGAGAGCCGCAGGCGAGGCCCTGAGGTCGAGCACAAAACGAGTACGTCTCACCTGCATCGTGCCGCGTCCTCACCGCCGGCCGTCGCCCAACGGCGACCAAAGGTTGACAAGGTTGACACCGTCCCCTCCCCCCAGGTTGACAAGGTTGACACCGTCCCCCGATCGCGCGGTGAGGGGCATCACGCCACCGTCCCACGCACGATCGGAACGAAAGCCCGCGTCGCCGGCGACATCGCCCCGACGTTCGCGGTGATCAACCCAATCCCGCGCGCACTCAACCCCGCCAAAGGAACCGCGACCAACGCCCGCGACGACACCGCCACCGACGGCACCACCGTGACGCCGAAGCCGAGCTCGACCAACCGCAACAGCACCTCGACGCTCGCCATCTCCATCGCGACCCGCGGCGTCTCGCCGCGCGCCCCGAACCACGCATCCAAGTGAGCGCGTGCCCCGGTCGCGCGATCCAGCAGGAGCAACGGCTCCTTCGCCAGCTCCGCGGCCGTGACGCGCTCCTTCGTCGCGAGGCGGTGGCCGCGCGGACACACGAGCACGTCGTTCAGGCGCCCGAGCGGCTCCACGCGCAGGTCGGTCGCGCTCGGGAGCGGGAGCGTGACGATGCCGACGTCGTCGTCACCGGAGGCCACGCGCGCGGCGATCGCAGGGGAAGGACGATGGTCGAGCACGAGCTCGATGCCGGGGTGCCTCCGCCGAAGCTCGCGCAGCGCCGGCGGGAGCACGTGCATCGCGAGCGTGTCGGTGGTGCCGACCACGAGCCGACCTGCGGTCAGCTCCGACAAGGCGGCGAGCTCGGAGCGCGCGAGCGCGAGCTCGGCGAGGACGCGCTCGGCGTGAACGAGGAGCACCTTCCCCGCGGCGGTCGGCCGCGTGCGCCGGCCGTCGCGGACCAGGAGCGGTGTTCCCGCGTCTTCTTCGAGCGCTGCGATGGCCTGGCTCAACGAAGACTGAGTCCGCCCGAGCGCGCGCGCCGCGCGGGAGAAGCCCTGGTGGCGCGCGACCTCGACGAGGGCGAGCAGACGCTCGGTCCGGAAGAGCGAGGGCGCATCCATCGTCATTGCTAATCGAAGTTATCACGATTCATCGCTATCGCCGATGGGCGGATGGAGCCATGCTCCGTCTCCCATGCTCGTCCTCGCCGGCTCCGCCGCCTTCTCGCCCGCCCGTCTCGAGCGGAAGCTCGCTCAGCTCCGCCCGCTCGGCGTCACCGCGGCCAGCGCGCGCTTCGCGCACTTCGTCGATCTCGAGGCCGAGCTCTCGCCCACCGAGCGCGCCGCGCTCGAGAAGGTGCTCGCCTACGGTCCGCGCGGAGAGCCGCCGCCCGTCGAAGGGGCGTCGATCTGGATCGTCCCGCGGCTCGGCACCGTGTCTCCGTGGTCGTCCAAGGCGACCGACATCGCGCACACCGCCGGGCTCGCCGCCGTTCGCCGGATCGAGCGCGGCATCCGGTGGATGCTCGGTGGCTCCTTCGATCGCGCCGCCGTGCTCGGCGCGCTCCACGATCGCATGACCGAAGCCGTGCTCGACCGCGAGGCCGACGGGGCGCGGCTCTTCGCGGAGGGTTCCCCGGGAGCGCTCGGCACGATCGGCCGCGACGCCGCCGCGATCGCGCGCGCGAATCGTGAGCTCGGGCTCGCGCTGGCCGAAGACGAAGTGGCCTACCTGGCCGAGTCCTTCGGCGCGCTCGGTCGCGACCCGACCGACGTGGAGCTCATGATGTTCGCCCAGGCGAACAGCGAGCACTGCCGCCACAAAATCTTCAACGCCGACTTCGTGATCGACGGCGCTGCCCAAGAGGGCTCGCTCTTCAAGATGATCCGCAACACGACCGCGAAGGCGCCCGCCGGCGTGCTCTCCGCCTACAAGGACAACGCGGCCGTGATGGCGGGGCCCACCGGTGCGCGCTTCTTCGCCGACCCCGTCACGCGCGTCTACGGCGCGCACGCGGAGCCCGTGCACGTGTTGATGAAGGTGGAGACGCACAACCACCCGACTGCGATCGCGCCGTTCCCCGGCGCGGCCACCGGCTCCGGCGGCGAGATCCGCGACGAAGGCGCGACCGGACGCGGCGCGCGGCCCAAGGCCGGTCTCGTCGGCTTCACGACGAGCGACCTGCGGCTGCCGGCGATGCCGCGCCCGTGGGAGAAGCCGCACGGCAAGCCCGACCGAATCGTGAGCGCGCTCGAAATCATGACCGACGGTCCGCTCGGCGGCGCCGCCTTCAACAACGAGTTCGGGCGTCCGGCGATCGTCGGCTACTTCCGGACCTTCGAGCTCGCGGTCGAGACACCGCGCGGGCGCGAGGTTCGAGGCTTCCACAAGCCGATCATGATCGCGGGTGGGCTCGGCAACGTGCGCGACGCTCACGTCCAGAAGGGCCACATCCCGGCCGGCGCCGCGATCGTCGTGCTCGGCGGGCCCGCGATGAGGATCGGTCTCGGCGGCGGCGCGGCGAGCTCGATGGCGCAGGGCGCATCGCACGCCGACCTCGATTTCGCGAGCGTGCAACGCGACAACGCCGAGATGGAGCGCCGCTGCCAAGAGGTGATCGATCGCTGCTGGGCGATGGGGGACGCGAACCCGATCGTGAGCGTGCACGACGTCGGGGCGGGCGGCCTCTCGAACGCGCTCCCCGAGCTCGTCAACGAGAGCGGGCGCGGCGCGCGCTTCGATCTGCGCGCCGTGCCGAGCGCCGATCACGGGATGTCGCCGCTCGAGATTTGGTGCAACGAGGCGCAGGAGCGCTACGTGCTCGCCGTCCCGCAGGACCGGCTCGCGGAGCTCCAGGCGATCTGCGAGCGCGAGCGCGCGCCGATGGCGGTCGTCGGGACCGCGACCGAGGAACCTCACCTGCGCCTCGACGACGCGCTCTCGAAGGTGCCGCCGATCGACATCCCGCTCTCGGTCATCCTCGGGAAGCCGCCGAAGATGAAGCGCGACGTGAAGCGCGAGGCGAAGGCGAGCGCACCGCTCGCGGAGCAAGCGCCGATCGGCGAGATCCTGGAGCGCGTGCTGCGCCTCCCGACGGTGGCGGACAAGACCTTCCTCGTCACGATCGGCGATCGCACGGTCACCGGGCTCGTCGCGCGCGATCCGCTCGTCGGCCGCCACCAGGTCCCCGTCGCCGACTGCGGCGTCACGATGACCGACTACGACGGCTACACGGGCGAGGCGATGGCGATGGGCGAGCGCCCGCCGCTCGCGCTCCTCGACGCGGCCGCCTCGGCGCGGATGGCGGTCGGCGAGGCGATCACGAACGTCGCTTCGGCGCGGATCGGTGCCCTCGGTGACGTGAAGCTCTCCGCGAACTGGATGGCCGCCGCAGGGCACCCGGGCGAGGACGCTCGGCTCTGGGACGCGGTGCGCGCGGTCGGGCTCGAGCTCTGCCCCGCGCTCGGGATCGCGATCCCGGTCGGCAAGGACTCGATGTCGATGCGCACGGTCTGGAAGGACGGCGACGTCGCGAAGAGCGTGACCGCGCCGGTGTCGCTCGTGGTCACGGCGTTCGCCCCAGTGACCGACGTCCGCAAGACGAGAACACCGGAGCTTCGTACCGATTTGGGACCGTCCGAGCTCCTGGTCGTGGACCTCGGCGCGGGCAAGAACCGGCTCGGCGGCAGCGCCCGGATGCAGGTGTTCGCCGCGCTCGGCGACGTGCCGCCGGATCTGGACGATCCGGCGCTCCTCCGCGGCCTCTTCGCGGCGGTGCAGGAGCTGTCGGACGCCGAGCTGCTCGTCGCCTACCATGATCGCTCCGACGGCGGTCTGATCGTCACGTTGCTCGAGATGGCGTTCGCCGGCGTCTGCGGGCTCGAGCTCGATCTGTCCTCGCTCCGCGGCGAGGACGACGGCGTGCTGTTCGCCGAAGAGCTCGGCGCCGTGCTCCAAGTTCGCTCGACCGACGCCGCGCGGGCGCGCGAGGTGCTCGCGAAGCACGGCCTCGGGGCGCTGGTGCACGCGATCGGGCGCCCGGTCGAGGGCGACACGGTGCGGCTCACGCGTGAGGGGCGCGTCCTGATCGACGATCGGCGGACGCGCCTCCGCGGCATCTGGTCCGAGACGACCTGGCAGATGCAGCGCATGCGCGACGACGCCGCGTGCGCGGACGAAGAGCACGCCGCGCGCACGGACCCGGCCGAGCACGGGCTCGTCGCCAAGGTGACGTTCGATCCGAAGGTACGCCCGTCCATCGCCACGGCGGCGAAGCGGCCGCGCGTCGCGATCCTGCGCGAGCAGGGCGTGAACGGTCACGTCGAGATGGCCGCGGCGATGCACCGCGCGGGCTTCGAGGCGGTCGACGTCCACATGACCGATCTCTTCGTCGGCCGGGCGCGGCTCGAGGACTTCCGCGGGCTCGTCGCCTGCGGCGGGTTCTCGTACGGCGACGTGCTCGGTGCGGGCGAGGGCTGGGTCAAGTCGATCCTGTTCCACCCGGAGCTCCGCGCCCGCTTTGCGGCGTTCTTCGAGCGGCCCGACACGTTCACGCTCGGCGTCTGCAACGGCTGCCAGTGCGTCTCGAACCTGCGCGAGCTCGTCCCGGGCGCTGCCCGCTGGCCGCGCTTCGTGAAGAACCGCTCGGAGCAGTTCGAGGCGCGTGTCGCGATGGTCCGGATCGAGGAGTCGCCCTCCATCTTCTTCCGCGGGATGGCGGGCTCGGTGCTCCCGATCGCCGTCGCGCACGGCGAAGGTCGGGTCGAGCCGCTCGCGGACGGCGACCTCGGAGCCCTCGAGGGCGCGGGCCTCGTCGCCGCGCGCTTCGTCGACGGAGCGATGAACCCGACGGAGCGCTACCCGTGGAACCCGAACGGCTCGGCCCGTGGCGTCACGTCGCTGACGACCCCGGACGGGCGCGCGACGATCCTGATGCCGCACCCCGAGCGAGTCTTCCGCGGCGTGCAGCTCTCCCATCGGCCGGCCGGTCTCGACGTCGACGGCGACAGCCCGTGGATGCGGATGTTCGACAATGCGCGGGCGTGGGTGGGGTGATCGCTACTGACTGGCGTTCGAGGGGGGGATGAGCTACATCCCGTCCGTCACGTTGACGTTTCCGGTTCCGAGACACGACGCTTCTGGCCGCTCCGGCTGATTGCGACGCGTTGCAAGCTCATGGTCACGCCGCGTGTGTGGTGCGAAACCCTTCGCAGCACCCACGATCGCACGCAACGGCTCGTCCGATCTCAGCCAACTCTCTCGAGTGCCGTTCCAGAGGTACATCCCATGTCGCAGCGTCTCTATGTCGGAAATCTCTCGTTCAACACCACGCAGGACTCGCTCCGCACTGCGTTCACCGAGCACGACGAGGTCACCGACGTCCACGTCGTCCTCGATCGCGAGACCGGGCGTTCGCGCGGCTTCGCCTTCGTGACCATGGGCTCCCCGGCGGGTGCGCAGAAGGCCATTCAGGCGATGAACGGACTCATGCTCGACGGGCGTCCCCTTCGGGTCAATGAGGCCGAGGAGCGTCCCGCGCGTGGCGGTGGTGGTGGTGGCGGTGGCGATTTCGGTGGCGCTCGTCGGGGCGGCCACAAAGGATGGTGAGCTAACCGATGTCGAGCCAACAGAGCTTCCAAAAGCGCCAGAAAGAGCGTGCCCGCGCCGAAAGAGCGCGCGACAAGCGGATCGAGAAAGAACAGCGCAAGCGCGAGAAGGACAGCCGGCCCCAGGGTCCGCCGGGTGAAGATCCCGACATTGCCGGGATCGTGCCTGGACCTCAGCCGCCTCTAGAGCCGTGAAGAAGCTCTACGTCGCGAACGTTCCCTTCCGGGCCAGCGAGGAGGAGCTTCGGCTCCACTTTTCTCCGTACGGACCGGTGAACGACGTCGAGCTGTTCGTCGACGAGCGAACGGGGCGCTCGCGCGGCCAGGGCTGCGTGACGATGGCCAACGACGACGACGCGCGCTCGGCGCTCGAGGCCCTCGACGGAAAGCCGTTCGAGGGCCGCGTGCTCCGCATCGGCGACGTCCCGATGGGTCCCGGCGAAGAGCCGAAGCCCAAGGTTCGGATCACGCACCAGTACCGCGAGCGCTCGAAGATCGCGTACGAGCTCGATTGCCGGGGCATGCCGGTGACGCTCCGCGTCTTCGCGGGCGAAGCCACCGCGTGGGGGATGGAGGCTCGTTCGCAGGCGAGCGGCCTCGTCGCGACCGGCGCGGGGGCGACGCGGCGCGAGGCCCTCGACGAGGTCGTGCGTCGCTGGAACGAAGCCGCGCCTGGCGTCGGCGTCGACGCACTCGACGGCGACGGACTGGTCGCCGTTCTCCGAGACGTGAAGGCGGTCTGAGCGCACGGCGCTCGGGCCTCCCGTCCGTGCTTGACTAATACTTCGAAAAAAGTAGAAGTAAGGCGTGAGCGACGTCCTCGAACGGCACGCGGAGCAGCTGAGCGCCCTCGGGCACCCCGTGCGACTTCGCGTGCTGCGCTTCGTCGTGCAGGCCGGGCGCGAAGGCGCGTCGGCGGGCGACATCCAGAGCCACGTCGACCTTCCCGCATCGACGCTGAGCCACCACCTCAAGCGCTTGGTCGACGCCGAGCTCCTCGCGACGCGCACCGAGGGGACCTTCCACTACTACGCCGCCCGCTACGCCTCCCTCCGCAAGCTCACGGACTACCTGTGGGAGGACTGCTGCAAGCGCGGCACGGCCGACGGCGGAGCCTGCTGTTGAATCCACCTGCATCTCGGAGAGAGTCATGAACGTCCTCAAGCCGCACGTCTCCCTCAACGTCACCGACATCGACGCGTCGGTCGCCTTCTACGAGAAGGCGTTCGGCGTCAAAGCAACGAAGCGCCGGCCCGGCTACGCGAAGTTCGATCTGGCGAGCCCGTCGCTCAACCTCACGATGCAGCAGGCGGAGCGGACGGGCGTGAACGCGAGCCACTTCGGGATCCAGGTCGCCAGCACCGAGGACGTCGCGCTCGCGACGGCGAAGTTCGAGGCGGCCGGGCTGAAGACCGTGACCGAAGAGGACACGAAGTGCTGTTACGCGGTCCAGGACAAGGTGTGGATCGAAGACCCCGACGGAAACGCGTGGGAGGTCTTCGTCGTGAAGGGAGATGCCGACGTGATGCTCGAGCCCACGCCGAAGAACGCGGGCTGCTGCGTGCCCAAGGTCGAGCAGACCGCGTCCACCGAGAAGGCCGGCGGTGGCTGCTGCGGTTGACGTCCCGCGCAAGCTCGTCGCGGAGGCGCTCGGCACCGCGTTGCTGCTCGCGACCGTCGTCGGCTCCGGGATCATGGGCGATCGGCTCGCGGGCGGGAACGTGGCCGTCGCGTTGCTCGCCAACACGCTCGCGACGGGCGCTGGGCTCGTCGCGCTGATCCTCACGTTCGGGCCGATCTCCGGTGCGCACTTCAACCCCGTCGTCACCGTCGCCCAGGCGACGCAAGGCGAGCTCCCGTGGCGGCAGGTCCCCGGGTACGTCGCGGCTCAGGTCGCCGGCGCGTTCGGCGGCGTCGCGCTCGCGCACGTGATGTTCGGCGTCGCCGTCTTCTCCGCGTCGCACCACGAGCGCTCGGGTGTGGCGCAGCTCGTCAGCGAGGTCGTGGCGACGTTCGGCCTGCTCGCCGTGATCTTCTCGTGTGCGCGGCGGCGCCCGAGCATCGTGCCCTTCGCGGTCGGGGCCTACATCACGGCCGCGTATTGGTTCACCGCGTCGACGTCGTTCGCGAACCCCGCCGTCGCGCTCGCGCGTGCTGCGACCGACACGTTCGCGGGCATTCGCCCGGCCGACGTCCCGGGGTTCATCGGCGCCGAGATCGTCGGCGCCACGCTCGCGACGGTGACGTTCGCGTGGCTCGTGCCGAAGGAGAGCTCTCCGACATGAAGACGGTCGTATTCGCCTGCGTCCACAACGCGGGCCGTTCGCAGATGGCGGCGGCGTGGTTCAACGCTCTGGCCTCGCCGAGCATGGCGCGTGCGGTCTCGGCGGGGACCGCGCCCGGCGAGCGGGTCCACCCGGAGGTGCTCGCGGCGATGAAGGAGGTCGGCATCGATCTCTCGAGCGCGCGCCCGCAGCTCCTCACCGACGAGCTCGCCGCCGGTGCGACGCTGCTCGTGACGATGGGCTGCGGCGAGGCGTGCCCGGTCGTCCCGGGGCTCCGCCGCGACGACTGGCCGCTCGAAGATCCGAAGGGAAAGCCCATCGAGCGGGTGCGCGAGATCCGGGACGACGTTCGCCGGCGTGTAGTCGCGCTGCTCGCAGCGGAGGGGTGGGCGAGCTGATAGGATGACGCGCATGCGAGCTTTGCCTTTTCTTCTCCTCGTCGCCGCGTGCGGCGGAACCATTCAGACCACCACCGACGCCGGCACCGACGCGGGCACCTCGTCCGACGCGGGCACCTCGCCCGATGCGACCCTTCTCGGCGATGCGTCGACCGACCCTCTCGCCACGTTCTGTCAGGGCGACAAGCCGAAGATGGAAGAGAACGGGACGTCGAACCCCGTCTTGTCCGTGAAGGGCAAGGCGATCATCATGAACTGCTGCAACGCAGCCGCGGTCACGATCGCGACCGGACAGCACGCCGCGCTCTACAACATGCTCTGGCGTCAGTACGGTGCGGGGCCTTCGCCGGTGGTCCTCGGGGGCAAGGAGACGACGGTCGAGCTCGCGCTCGGCTGCGATCCCTCGACGACCACCTGCACGAGCGGCAACTCGGTCGAGCGCTACACCGAGGGCTTCACCGGCACGATCACCTACACGTACGCGCCGCCGGGGATGAAGGTGTCGTACTGCGTCGAGGTGAAGGAGACGCCGAGCGCTCCCCACGGCATCGTCCACTCGCTCCGCATGTGGCTGCCGAACGTCGACTCGCCCTGAAACCAACTCCCCGCTCGTGCGTAGGACGGTCGGTGAATCATGATCGTCACGGTCTTTCGTTCGCGGGCGCGCGAGAACCTGTCGCCCGAGGTGCTCGCTCGGCTCGAGGTCTTCGGGAAACGGATGGACGAGCTCGCCCGCGCGCAGCCGGGCTTCGTCTCGTACAAGGACTTCGCCTCGGCCGACGGTGAGACCGTCACGGTGGTGGAGTTCGAGACGCACGAGCAAGTCGTCGCGTGGAGGAAGCACCCCGAGCACGAGGCCGCTCAAGCGTGGGGCCGCGCGGAGGTGTTCTCCGAGTACGTGATCCACGTCTGCGAAGTGAAGAGAACGGCGCGCTTTCCCTGACGAATCGCGCGCCGGGGCGCGGCTTGTGGCGCTCCGGCATTCTTGCGACCATGGGTGTTCGCCATGACCCGTCCTGCGCTCTTCCTCGACCTGAAACTCGAAGCTGCGCTCGAGCGCTCCAAGCGGGAGGGCAAGCTCTTGCTGGTCGACGCCACCGCTTCGTGGTGTCAGCCGTGCAAGATGATGGATCAGACGACGTGGAGCGATGCGACCGTCGCCGCTCGGCTCGGCGAGATTGCGATCCCGATCCAGCTCGACGTGGATCAAGAGCAGGCGTCGGCGCAGTCGCTGAAGATCAAGGCGATGCCCACCGTCGTCCTCTTCCGCGACGGGGTCGAGCTCGCGCGCGTCACCGGGACGCGCTCGCCCGATGCGCTCCTTCGGTGGGTCGACGATGCGCTCGCCGGGCGAGTGGTGCCCGACGAGGGCGCGGAGCGTGAGGCGCTGGCGGCCGAGATCGGCGAGCGCTTCCAGAAGTTCACGGCGCTGCTCGAGGGTGGGAAGCTCGACGACGCCACCGGCGAAGGCCTCTGGCTGTGGGGCGCGATGGGCAAGCTCGCGCCGCTCATGGACGTCATCAAGCACACGGCGATGGCGACCGCGCTGAAGCGCTTGGTGACGCATCCGCCGGCGGTGGAGAAGCTGCGCTCGCTCCGCGATGCGATCCCGACCCCCGGCGCGAGCACGGAGGGCTTCGCGGCGACCAAAGACTGGGTGGCGCTCAACACCGCGCTCGACGAAGACGAGAAGACGCTCGCGTGGTTCGATGGCGTGGCCGATGGGGTCGCCACGAGCGAGGAGCTCGCGCATCTCGCGCGGTTCACGATCGTCCCGATGCTCGCGGAGCGCGGCCGTTGGAGTGACGTGGGTCGCGCCTATCCCGATGGCATGGCGGCGCTGCGGAAGAGCATCGCCACGTGCGAGCGAATGACGTCCGCGCCGTTCCCGGAAGCGCACAAAGCGAAGATGCTCGAGGCGGCGACGAAGGGCTTCCGCGAGGAGGCCTCGTTGATCGTCCGCGGGCTGCGCGCCGCAGGCCGGACGGAAGAGGCAGAGCAGGTGGCGGCGGAGGCACTCGCGCGGGACGCGTCGCCCGAGATGAAGGCGGCGCTGGCAGGGTGACTCAGCGAATGCAGGCGTAGCCCTCGACCGACGTACCCCGTCGGCATCGTTGTTCGCTCTTGCAGATCTGTGCTGCGCTGCAGTCGGCGTCGGTGACGGGGGCGCAGAGCGCCCTTCCGGTTGGGTCCTTCACCAGCCCGCACTGGCCGTCGGTGCTGCAACTCGCGCTGCGCTTGCAGTCCGCGCTCGTCGCTGGCTCGCAACGACCGAAGTCGCTCCCCAGCGAGACGAACTTGCACAACCCATGAAGCGTGCAGGGCTCGCCGCTGCAGTCCTTGGCTCCGGTGACCGCGCAGACCGTGGTCTTCGTGCAATTACCGGAGCTCTTGCAGTTCGTCGACGCCTGGCAGTCGGCGTCGTTCGCCGGCTTGCACTCGTCACCGACCTTGGAGCATTCCCCACGCACCTTGCATGCATTCGACGCACGGCACTCGGCGTCGCTGCTCGCGACGCACTTGAAGCTCTTGGTGTTGTCCAACCGCCCGCCGACGATCTGGGTGTCGTTGACGACCGCGGATGCGCACCGGCCATCCTCTTTGCATCCGGCCGCGCAGAGTGAGTTGTCCGGGCGAGTGGCGGTTGCGGCGGGACCCGGCCCTGCGTCGTCGGAGTGGGTTCGGTTCCTGCACGCGAAGACGATGATGGTTGCGGCCGCGAGCGCGCAAATGTGAAGACGGTTCCCCATGCCGCGAAACTATCACCCCGCCCGACCCGGCGATCGCTCCAAGCGACGCGGACCGCGACGGCTCACCGAACGGATGCGCGCTCCGATCCACGAGGGCTTCGTGCTGACGACGCGGGGGACCGACGTCCACGGATGGAGGCTGGGCGCGTCTACCGACGCACCGCGATGATCTCGAGGTACTCCGCGGGGACGACGAGCGAAGCCCCCCCGCCGCGCGCGTGCTCGTGGAGGAGCGCTTCCAGGTCACTGGTCAGCGCTGCTCGGCCGCGCTCGTCGAGCGTGGCGAACGCACGATTCATCGGCCCGTAGTAGGCGCGGAACGTCTCGATGAAGTGGCTCGCCGAGGCGTAGCGGAAGTCGAACTCGCGCCGCCGCACGTCGAGCGACGCGACGGAGTCTCCGAACAGCTTGGCGACGTGCTCGTGCGTGCCCCACAGCGTC
This sequence comes from Polyangiaceae bacterium, assembly GCA_044224495.1. Lineage (GTDB taxonomy): Bacteria > Myxococcota_A > Polyangia > Polyangiales > Polyangiaceae > JBGAKG01. Next base: position 11,666 of record JBGAKG010000008.1, read on the forward strand.
GGCGAAGGAACGCCCGCGGGCGGAGGAACGTGGCGGCCGATGGTGCGGAGCATGGCTCCCACGAAGCCGGTGGGGGTCCAGTTGGCCAGGCCGATTCGACCGCCGCGCTTGGTGACGCGAACGAGCTCGGAGGCAGCGCGCGCCTGGTTCGCCGTGAACATGACGCCGAAGGCGGACAGGACGTCGTCGAAGGCTTCGTCGTCGAACGGGAGACGCTCGGCGTCGCCCTCGACGAGCTCGATCGCGAGCCCCTCGGCGGCTGCGCGGGCGGATGCCTTGCGGAGGAGCGCGGGCACGTAGTCCACCCCGGTCACGCGCGCGAAGCGGCGCGCGGCGGCGAGCGTGGCGTTGCCGTTACCGCAGGCGACGTCGAGCACGCGCGACTCCGCTCGAACGTCCACCGCTTCGCAGAGCGTCTCGCCGACGATCTGGAGGGTGGTGCCGATCACGGCGTAGTCGCCGGAGCTCCAGGTGGCCTGCTGGCGCGTCTTGACCGCGGTGAGGTCGGGGGTGGTGCCGTTGCTTTCGAGGTTCATGATGGATCGTTCCTTCGTCGTTTGGGTTTTGGGTTGGATCAGAAGCCGGGGTGGTCGAGCAGAAAGGCCTTCTCGGCCGCCGTCGATTGGCGGCCCAAGATCTCGTTTCGGTGCGGAAAGCGTCCGAACTGGGCGACGACGTCGACGTGCCGTCGCGCGTAGTCGCGGGCGAACGCGAAGAACGCCTCGTTCTTCGGGCTCCGCGCTCGCGCGCGCTCCACCAGTTCGTCGAACTGCGCGAGCATGTACTGCTGGAGGGTCAGGTTCTCGACGTGCATCAGCGGCACGTAGAGGAACATCCGCGCCACCAACGGGATCGACTCGTCCCGCTCGTACTCGCGGATCGCCGCCAGCGTCACCGCCAGCGCGAGCGGATCATGCGCGTACATGCCCGGCGTGTTCCGGTACATGTTGCGCGGCAGCTGATCGAGGAGGACGACGAGCGCGAGCAGACCGCGCGGCACCGCTCGAAAGGCGGCGATGGTGTCGTCGAGGCGCCGGCCATCCTTCGTGACCTCGAAGAGGAGCGGCTCGAAGCGTTGCTGGATGTCCGCGTCGATCGCGGCGTCCTTCCCGTACCAGCGCTGATGGCAGGTGCGGAACGGTTCTGCGGTGCGCTCCAGGCTCGCCGCATCGTCGAGGGTGGAGAACCAGTACTCGAGGATGCCTGCTGCGTGTCTTGCGGCGTCCTGCAGCTCGTTCGTTCGCGTCGTCATGCCTACGAGAACGACGGCGCCGGCCGAAGGACGCAGGAATCGATGCTCGTGCTGCAAGGCGTGCGCTCTCGAAGCACGCATTGCGGCCACGCGACGCGAAAAGTGATCCGGCGCGAGGCAAACCCGCGAGAGTTGGCGCTGGCGCGGCTCATGCTTGGCGGTCGACCATGGGCCAAGGCAGCGGGGAGCGGCACGAAGAGGAAGGCCGACTCGTGATCGTCCAGGTCGATCATCTGAGCGGCGAGTTGCTCGGGGATGCGCTCGGTCGCCTCTGGGCTTCCGGCGCGCGCAACGTTCAGCTCCTGCCCACGCTCGCCAAGAAGGGGCGGCCCGGGCAGATCGTGATGATCGATGCGCGAGCGCGCGACCTGGCTGCAATCGAGGAAGCCCTCCTCGCAGAGTTGGGGGTCACCGGCTGGCACACCATCGAGACGCGTCACGTGTGCTTCGCCACCGAGATCGTGACGCAGGACGTCGAGGTGAGGACGCCGTCGACGGTGCTTCGTGCTCAGGTCGCAGGCAAACGTCGCAGAGGGGGAGCGGGCTCCGTGGTCCCCGAGCACGACTCGTGCGTTGCGTTGCGCGAGAAGCTCGCAGCGGAGGCGAACTTTCGTGTCCCGTTGCGGGAGTTGATCCCGCTCGTTCGAGAGGCGTTGAACGCGAGCGGGCGCGCAGCGATCGACCTGCGCGGTCGCGCGCTCACCGATTGAGGGAGAGAGTCATGGACAAGGTCATCTTGGCTGCGATCACCGCGGCGACGAGCAACGTGAACTGGATGTCGAGCGACCGCATCGAGGCGCTCGCCGGTGGCCACGGCATGTTGAACATCGCCGTGATCTCGATCGCGAACGTGATCACGGATCGGCTGCTGGCCGGAGCCGATGTCTCGATGAAGTTCGCGAACGCGCGCCGCCTGCCCGTGGAAGACGTTCTCGAGGCGGCCATCGGCGCGGCCAAGAGCGCGGGCGCGGATGGGGCGAACGCAGCGCTGTTGAGCGCTGCGACGTTGTACCTCGCGGGTACGAAGGCTCAGGTCGGCATTCCGGCCGGGAATCGCAAGCTCGGCGCGATGGCGCGCTTGATCGCAGGCGTCGATCGCTGTGGCGTCGTCGCGATCCCGACCGCCAAGATGAACAACAAAATCTCCGGCTTTCCCGCCGTGCAAGCGATCTATCGCGCGATGGCGGAAGGAAAGCTCAGCCCGGTCGACGGGCGAGCGCTGCCGCAGAACGTCGGGGGCGGTCCCCTCTACGGACACAGCGCGCTCGGCGAAGACGTCATCTGGCCGGAGATGGCGACGCGAGGCGCGCAGCTCGGCACCCAGGCGATGCTCGACGCCATGGCGGGCGCAGGCATCTCGCCGCATCCGTTCACGGCCGCGCTGTTCGGTGCGGCGGCGATCCTCGAGGTGATCCACCCCGACGCCGAGGTTGGTCAGAGCTACGGCGAGTACCAGAAGATCAACACGGCCTATCTCGTCGGAAAGGCAGCCGCCGAGCTCGCGGGTCTTCCCCCGAAGCTGCACATGCGGGTCACGAATCAGGAGTTCGAGACCGCTCGGGTCATCGGCGACATGGGCCTCGTCCTCAAGGACGTCGGCGGTCCCTCGGTGATCGGGATGATGGCGCTCGACGAGATCTTCAGCGCCTTCCAAGAGGGCATCGCGGGGTTCTCCGGCGGGCCCGTCAATGCGCCGCTCGGCCACGTCTGCGCGTACGCCGTCGTCGCGATGAAGATCCTCCTCGGCAACGAAGGGGACAAGGCTGCCGCCGCCGAGGCCATCGTGAAGGATCGGCTCGGCAACTCCCTCGATCCCGAGACCGCGCTCATCTCGATCAACACCGTCGCGCGGAAGGCGCTCGAGGTCCGCGGTGGACCCGTCACGGACACGCTCGTCCTGGCGACGGAGCCCACGCGGGCGAACGCCCTTCACCGGCGCGCGACGAAGGCTCACGCCGAGCTGACGGCCGGGAAGAGCCTCGCCGAGGTCGTGCGCGGCCTCGACGTGGAACGGCAAGCGACGGTCGAGAGCAACGCGAACGCCCTCTTCAGCGGGATGCTCGGAAAGAGCGTGAAGGTCCACGTGACCAAGGTCGCGCCCGCGGCCCGGCGCAAGGGCAAGGTCGTGGACAAGTACTGGGCGTTCGACGCCAAGGTCGACGTGGAGGTGACCGTGGATGGTCAAACCGCGAAGCTCGAGGGGCTCGTCCACGACCTTCTCCCGAAGATCGTGCGGGGCGAGCGGACGGACGTCGCGTGGGCCGTGCCGCTCGCGGCGGCGGTCGTCTCGGAGCTCTACTTGGCGGGGAACACGATCATCAACGTCACGGTGCCCGCGGCGGTGGCTGCGGCGATGGGGAAGCATGCGCCTGCCGACGCCGCAGTGACGGCGGAGTCCGCCGCGTTCGTGACGGTCGGGATCCCCGGCGCACGCGATCGCGCGGAGCAGGTCGCGAAGCTGGCCGTGCGGATCGCTCAGGTGCCCTGACGCGAGTCGAAGCGCTCAGGGCGTCCAACCGGGGAGCGCGGCGGCCTGCTTCACCCACTTCTCGAGTTGGCGTTCATCGAGCGCTTCGTCCTCGGTCACGTCGAGGTAGCGCACCGCCGGTTGCTTCGACTCACCGGGCGGGAGGGGGCGGAGCTTGGCTCCTTGGAAGAAGGTGACCTTCACGTACTTCGTGAAGCAGTGGAAGCTCAGGAAGAAGCCGTTGCCCGCGAGCCCGTAGAGCGGCGAGTTCCACTTCACCGCGCGCTGCACGTCGGGGACCACGCGCGTGACGAGCGCATCGATCCGGCGCCCGATCGCGCGCTTCCACCCGGGCATCGCCGCGATGTAAGCGCGGACGGGCGCGGCGCCGTCGGCCTTGGCGATCTGTGGGTTGCCCCCGGTGAGGAGCGGAACGGTGGCGGCCTTCGGGGGCTTCTTGCGCGGGGTTCGTGCCATCACGGACACCAACGTACCGCATTGCAGGCTACGCCGCGCCCGCTCGCGGCGCGGCGAGCAACTCGCCGAGCTTGGGGAACTCCGCCTTCACGTGGTCGTCCAGTGCGCGCGCGAACGTCGGCGTGACGTAGAGCCGGATCAGCGGATCGAGGATCCGACCCCCGCCGCGCAGTCCGGCGCGCACCGTATGGGTGATGGTCACGCCGTCCGCGTCGTCCTCGAGCTCGAGGATCAGGCGCGCCGGAAGGCGCACGATGCTCCCGAGCTGCCAGACGAGCTTCCGCCCCGGGACGAGCTCGGTCACGACGCCGGTCATGCGGAGCCTGCGATCTCCGATCATCTCGTCCATGTAGACGACGCTCCCGAGCCCGCTCGGATGACGCTTCGTCACGCGCATGTGGAGGTGGGTGCCCGGCCACCACCGCTGGTACGCAGCGTCGTCGCAATCGAGGAGATACGCGATGACCTGGCTCCCGCGGAGGTTCGGCACCCACGTCTTCGTTTGGACGGTGATCATGCGCACGGTTGAAGCAATCGTGGTGCCAGCGGTACGCGTTCAGACGCCGTCGTTCGGGAGGAGGTGCCTCCGCAAGAACGTCGCTTCGTCGCGAACCATGCGCTCGAACGTCTCGCCGAAGTACGCTTCGAAGTGACCGCCTGGATAGAGCCGGAGCTCGCCGTGGCTCGCTTCGCGGGCGACGTCGGCGGCGATGTTGGGGTTGGCCTCGGTGTCGTGCTCGGCTGCACAGATCAGCAGCGGCGCGTCGATGCGGCGCGCGACGCCCGCACGATACTTCGGCACGCCGAACATGAAGCGGGGCGCGAACCGGTTCTCCCACGTGGGCGCCGCCTTCACGAACTCGTCGCGGACCCAGAAATCCGCTGGATCGGTGAACGCCGCGACGTCGCCAGGCTTGCCGAACACGGGGATGTAGTAGGGCTCGAGGCCGAGCATCCCACGCAGGGCATCGTACGCGGCCACGACGATGACACGGGCGTAGACCCCCAGGAGCTTCCCCGAGCTGAGACCGAGCCGCGCCAGCTTTGCCTTGGCATCGGCCTTCATGCCTTTGGTGCTCTTGTCGAGCGCGGGGACTTGCGCGACCACGGCCGCGATCGCTCGGTCCTCGGCGGCCAGCTGGATGACGTAGCCGCCCGCGAGCGAGCTCCCCCAGAGGGCGATGCGCTTCGGATCGCCGCGGTCGAGCGTGCGCGCGAACGCGACGGCCGCGCGCCAGTCCTTCATTTGCTCCTTCAACGAGACCACTTGGCGTGGCCGACCTGCGCTCTTGCCGAAGCAGCGGTAGTCGAAGGTGAGGACCGCCAGCCCGGCATGAACGAACTCGGTTGCGTAGGGCAACATGAGCTCTTGGGTACCCGTGAATCCATGGCCCATGACGACGCACGGGAGAGGACCACTCGCATCGTCGGGGCGGAAGTACGTCGCAGCACACTGGACGCCATCGGACTCGAACCGAACCGTCGATCTCATCTCGTCGCCCTGTTCGTGAGGTGAGCCATGCGTTCGTGGTCACGCAAACCACGTGCCGGCCGACCCGCAGTGGGGCGATGGGCCACTTCGGAGCGGTGCGGTGGCGTACCGCTCGGGCGTTTGTCGGATGGTCTCTTCGGTCGCGGATGAGAAAGCTCGTTCGAGACCGAGGAGGTCCACGCCATGCTCCCGCTCCATCCCGCCGTCGTTCACGCTCCGTTGGGGCTCGCGCTTGCGATCCCGCTCGTTCTGGCCGGTCTGACCTATCTCGTCGTTCGCGGCAAAGCGGGGCCGCGTTCCCTCCTCCTGGCTGCGGCACTGCAAGCGATCGTCGTCGTGAGCGGCCTCGTCGCTCTCGGGACGGGGAACGCGGAAGAGGAGCGCGTCGAGCGGATCGTCTCGGAGGCCGCGATCGAGCACCACGAGACGCTCGCCACGCTATTCGTCGTCGCGGCAGGCGTCGTGCTCCTCACCACCATCGGCGCTGCCGTGCTGAAGGCCGGTTGGTCGCGCGCGTTGGCCGTCGCGAGCACCATCGGCTCCGTCGCGGTCCTGGGGTTGGGGCTCGCGGTCGGTCATGCGGGCGGAGAGCTCGTCTACGGGCAAGGCGCTGCGCAGGCCTACGTGTCGCCGGGCGGAGAGCCCACGCTCTCCGGCGCCGGTCGCACCGCGCGCGGAGAGACCGGTGACGACGATTGATGCGTCCGCCGCCCGCAGCGTCTGCGTCGCGACGCAGCGGGTGCGTGCGCGAACGCGTTCGTGGGGACCCTAGTCCTCCGGCTCCTTCCAATCGGCCGGGACGAGCTTCTCGTCGTCCGAGCGCGTCTGGCATCTTTCCGCGCTTCGCGGAGGGTCGCCAAGGGTCAGCTCTCGATCGCGTAGCAAGCCGTCGCGGCGCGGACCCGTCCCGCGGCATCCAGCTGGAACGTCTCGGCCACGGTGCCGCGGTGTCCGAGGTAGACGAGCGTCACCGTCCCCGCGCCCGTGAGGACCTCGCGGAGCGTGAAGTGCAGGTCGGGCAGCATCTCCAGCGCCTTGGCCCAGTAGGCCCGCAGCGCGACCTTCCCCCGGAGCTTGCCCGACGGCTCGCCCGCGATGTGCGCGACGAACGGGGACGCGAACTCCACCTCGTCCGTGTAGTGCTCGAGCACGGCGTCGAGGTCGTGCGCGTTCCATGCCGCGACCCAAGCCGTGGCGAACGCGCGTGCATCCTTGGATTCCACGAGTGACATGGCGGTGCTCCTTTGATAGGTCAACAATGTTGACCTAGGAGGACGACCGATGCAAGTGAGTCAACATGGCTGACCTATCGAAGCGGCCCCGAGGCCGCGACCTCGATCGAGCGCTCGAAGCCCTCCACTTCGCGTTCCGCGCGGTGACCGTCGGCCCGGACGCCGTCCTCGCCGAGCGCGGCCTCTCCCGCGTGCATCACCGCATCCTCTACTTCATCGCGCGGTCGCCCGGGCTGCGCGTCCACGAGCTGCGAACGACCCTCGGCGTGAGCAAGCAGGCGATGAACGCGCCGCTGCGGGAGCTCACCGAGCGTGGGCTCGTCGGCGAGTCGGTCGACCCGTCCGATCGACGCGGCAAGCGCCTGCGCCTCACGGCGGCCGGCAAGCGCCTCGAGGAGAGCGTCTCCGGTCACCAGCGCGAGCTGTTCGCGCGCGTCTTCCGGCAGGTCGGGAAAGACGACGAGGCGGCGTGGTTCCGCGTGATGGACCGACTGGGCGCGCCGATGCGAGGTGATTGAAACGCCGGTAGAATGCGCGCGTGCATACCCGTGCTCTCCACTCCACGCTGACGGCCGACAACCGCATTCGTCTTTCGCTCGACGAGCTCGATCTGGGGTCGCCCGGCCCCGATGAAGTGGTCGTCCGCGTCGACGCCGCTCCCGTCAATCCGACCGACATCGCGCTGATGCTCTCGGGCGCCGACCTGGCGAGCGCGACGGTGAGCGCGGGCGTCGTGAGCGCGCCCGTCTCGCCGATCCTCCAGGAGGTCTTCGCGGGGCGGGTCGACAAGGCGATCCCGATCGGCGCCGAGGGGAGCGGCACCGTCGTCGAAGCCGGCTCGAGCCCGGCCGCCCAGGCGCTCCTCGGAAAGCTCGTCGCCTCGAGCGGCGGAATGTACGCGACCTACCGCAAGCTCCACGTGAGCGCCGTCCGCGAGCTGCCGCCGGGGGCGACAGCGGAGGATGGCGCGTCGTCGTTCGTGAACCCGATGACCGCGCTCAGCTTCGTCGAGACGATGCGCGCGGAGGGTCACACCGCAATCGTGCACACCGCGGCGGCGTCGAACCTCGGTCAGATGCTCGTCAAGATCTGCAAGGCGGACGGTGTGCCGCTCGTCAACATCGTGCGCAAGTCGGCGCACGTCGAGTTGCTCCGATCGCTCGGCGCCGAGCACGTGCTCGACAGCTCGGCGCCGACCTTCGGCGAGGAGCTCGTCGCGGCGGTCGCGGCGACGAACGCGACGATCGCCTTCGACGCCATCGGCGGCGGCACGCTCGGTGGGCGGATCCTCGACGCGATGGAGCGCGTCGCGAGCCGGTCGATGACGACGTTCAGTCACTACGGCTCGTCGACGCTCAAGCAGCTCTACATCTACGGCTCACTCGACCGCGGGCCGACGACGCTCGCGCGCACGTACGGCCTGCGTTGGAGCGTCGGTGGCTACCTGGTGACGACCGCGATGCGCAAGCTCGGGGCCGAGGCCATCGGGAGGATGACCAAGCGCGTCGCGGCGGAGCTGAAGACGACGTTCGCGAGCCACTACACGGCGAAGATGACCCTCGATCGGCTGCTCGATCTCGAGACGCTGCGCGCGTGTGCGCGGATGCAGACGGGGGAGAAGTACCTGATCGTGTCGGGGAAGTAGCCGCGAGCTTCCCTCCCGATCTTGAATCGCGTCGCGTTCGTGATACGAAGTGTCCACGTCTGGCGGACGCTACTTGCTCCCAGCGCAGCGCGGGCAGTCGCTGCAGCAGGTGATGCATCATGTCCGAGCTTCCGAAGACGCAGTTTCTCGCCGTGGACGAAACCCTCGACGGCTACGATCGCTGGGCCGCGCAGTACGACCACATCGACAACCCGATGGTCGCGGCGACCGAGTGGGCGCTCGACGTCCGCCCGCTCGACGTACGCGGTCTCCGCGTCCTCGAGCTCGGCTGCGGGACCGGACGCCATGCCGCTCGCGTGCTCGCGGGCGATGCCGTGTCGTACGTCGGTGTCGACGGCTCGACCGGCATGCTCGAGAAGGCGCGCGCGCGCGTGACGGATCCGCGGTGCCGCTGGATCCACGGAGACGTCACCGCGAACGTCGGCGCTCCCTTCGATGTCGCGCTCGTCGTGCTCGTGCTGGAGCACTTGGCGGAGCTCGCCGCTCCCTTCGCCGCGACGGCGAAGGCGCTGGTTCCGGGAGGACGACTTCGCATCGTCGATCTTCACCCGGCGCGCATCGCCGCCGGAACGGCCGCGCACTTCAGCGAAGGCGAGACCGACGTCCGCTTCGCGAGCTTCGCGCACGACGTGGGCGCAGTCCGCCACGCGCTCGACGCGGCCGGCTTCGTCGTCGAGCGCGTCGACGAGGATCGGGCGGAGGGCGCGCTCCTGGCGCGGGTGCCGCGGCTGGCGAAGTACGCCGGAGCGCCGGTGGTGCTCGACGTGTTGGCACGGCGCTCGTAGGCACCAGGCTCTTTCGAGCCATCGAAGGGGCGCGACACAGAGGATTCGAACCTCTGACCTACGGCTCCGGAGGCCGTCGCTCTATCCAGCTGAGCTAGTGTCGCAATCGCGTTCGCTCACCGACGGCTCACGAACGAGGGTCATGACGTAACACCTTCGCTCCCCGTCGTCCACAACCCGAGAACTCCCGCGATCTCGCGCCTTTTCACTCGCCCGGCATGCCGTCCAGCGCTCCCCGGACGCGCGCCAGGAGCCGCTCGGGGGTGATCGGCTTCTGGACCAGGTCGATCCCCGACTCGAGCACCCCTTGGTGGCTCATTCGGCCGTCGTCGTAGCCCGACATGTAGAGTACACGGATCGAGGGGCGGGCGGCGACCATCTTCGCCGCGAGCTCGCGCCCACCCATCTGCGGCATCACGACGTCCGTGAGCAGGAGGTCGATCGGCTCGGGGAAGCTTCGCGCCTTCGTGATCGCGTCGGGCCCGGACCGCGCGTCCAGCACGCGGTACCCGTGGGTGGAGAGCACCGTCTTCGCCACGGCGCGGAGCGCGTCTTCGTCTTCCACGAGGAGCACCGTCTCGCCCCCGCGAACGCTCTTGGGCACCCTGCGCGGCGCCGTCTCCTCTTCTTCACCGAAGCAACGCGGGAGCTGAATCACGAACGACGCGCCCTGGCCGGGCTCGCTCCGCACGCGGATGCTGCCGCCGTGCTGCTTCACGATGCCGAAGACCGTGGAGAGCCCGAGCCCGGTTCCTTCGCCGGTGCCCTTGGTCGTGAAGAAGGGCTCGAAGACTCTCGCCCTCGTCGCTTCATCCATCCCGATTCCGTCGTCGGTCACGGTGAGGCTCACGCGGGGTCCGATCTGGGCCATCGAGTCTTCGGGGTCCCGGTTCGGATCATCGGGGACGTTGGCGGTCGCGATCTCGATCCGCCCACCGCGCGGCAGCGCATGGCGAGCGTTCACCACCAGGTTCATGATGACCTGTTCGAGCTGATTGCGGTCCACCTTGACCGCGCCGAGCTCCGGATCGAGCCGCGCGACGAGCTCGATGTCCTCTCCGATCATGCGCCGGATCATGCGCTCCATGCTCCGCACGATCTCGTTGAGATCCAGGACCTTCGGCTCGACGATCTGGCGCCGGCTGTACGCCAGGAGCTGCTGCGTCAGATCCGCGGCGCGCCTCCCGGCCTTCGCGATCTCCTCGATGTCGGGCCGGAGCGGGCTCTCCCCGGGGAGCTCGGCCAGGACGAGCGCGCTGTAGCTCAGGACGATCGAGAGCAGGTTGTTGAAGTCGTGGGCGATGCCGCCGGCGAGCCGGCCGACCGCGTCGAGCTTCTGCGACTCGCGGAGCTGCTCTTCGGTTCGGCGCAGCGCGCGCTCGGCTTCTTCGCGCTCGCGGAGCTCGTTCTTCAGCGACTGGAGGAGCCGTGCGTTGACGATCGCGAGCGTCGCATGCGAGGCGACCCCGCGGACGAGCTCGACCTCGGCGTCCGTGTAGGGCCGCATCCGGTCGCTCCTCGTGAGCGCGATCGAGCCGATGGCTTTGCCCTCGTGCATCAGCGGGACCGTCACCGAGCAGGCGACGGCGAGCCGCGCGAGGAGCTCCCGCCGGTGCGGCTCCACGACCTCGAGCAGGCTCGCCGTGTCGATGTCGTTCATCACGACCGGCTCGCCGCTCGCGATCGCGCGACCCGTCGCGCCTTCGGTCACGCGTTGGGATCGGCCCGCCTCCATCGTGCGGACCGCCTTCGCGAGCTCGGGGTCCCGGTGCCACGCGGTCCCGGTATCGACGATCCACTGGCCGTCGTCCGAGATGAGGCGGACGACACAGAAATCGCCGACCGCTTCGCCCAATCGGCGCGACATCAACGAGAGGAGCTCTGGGTAGTCGCTCGTCGCCTTGCTCAGCTCGCGCCCGATGTCCGCGAGGACCTTCTGGCGCGTCGCCATCTCCGTTCGCTCGGCCAGGCTCCGCGCGTTGTCGAGCGCGATCGCCGCCTGGTCCGCCAACATCTGCGCGAGCTCGGCGTCCTGCTCGTCGAGGGGGATGTCGTCACCGTGGTGGAGGAGCCCCACCGTCCCGATCGTTCGGCCCTGGCTGCGCACCGGCACGAGGAGGACGCTGGTGACGTGCAGCGCGCGGGCCCGCTCCCGATCCTCGGGTCGAACGCGGAGCTCCAACATCCCCGGCGGAATCTGGGGGATCAGCAGGTAACGCCCCGACCGCACCACGTAGGTCGAGGGGTTCGTCTCGTCGAGGATCGGTGGGCTCGTGTCCAGGAGCGACTTGTATTCTGCAAGAAACTTGGGATCCAGGTCGTGGATCGCCTGGACTTCGAGCCGGCTTCGATCCGCCGAAATGAAGGACAGGATCGCAATCGAGCGGAGGGCGCGCGCCATCCGCTCGACGACGACCTGGGGCAGCTCCGAGGGCGTGAGGGTGGCTTCGGCGAAGGCGCGCCCGATGTCGGCGACCAACCGCAGCCTCTCGACTTCCGTCCTCGATGCCAACTGGAGTCTCCCCTGGACCATCCAAAGTATCGCGGCCCGTCGCCGAACGAAAGCTCAGCCGTCGACGAAGCCCTTCCAGTTCTTCATGTACTCCGCAAACGTTGCGTTCAAGCCGCGCTCGCGCAAGTCCGCCAACGTGACGGGCGGGCGCTTCGGTTGCCACGCCGGGTCCGCTGCGCGCGTGGCCCAGTCGGGGTTCAGGATCGCGGACTTTCCGAGTGCAACCGCATCGGCGCCGCGCGCGAGGAGCGCGTCGGCTTCGGCGCGCGTCCAGACCGAGCCCGCCGCCACGATCGGGACCGCAGCGGGGAGCGCCGCGCGGAAGAGCGGAATCGGGTGCTCGGTGGGGTACTTCTTCGTGTTCTTGTCGGAGGTCCAGAGCGAGAGATGGATGAAGCTCGCGCCATCTTCGCAGAGCCATTTGGCGACTTGGATCGTCTCGTCGAGATCGAGCCCGCGCGCTTGGAAGTAGTCTTCGGGCGAGAGGCGCACGCCCACGACGAAGCTCGGCTTCGTTGCCGCGCGAACGCGCCGCGTCGCTTCGCGGATCAGCTGTGCCCGCCCTTCGATCGCGCCGCCCCAGCGATCGGTGCGGAGGTTCATCGTCTTGGAGAGGAACTGCGAGAGCAGGTAGCCGTGCGCTCCGTGCAGCTCGACGCCGCCGAAGCCGGCCGCTTCGGCGCGCTTCGCCGCGGCGACGAACTGTCCGAGCACGCGCTCGATGTCCTCTTCGGTCGCGGCGCGCGGCGGAACGAAGCCGGGCTTGTCCTCCGTGAACTCGCTCGCGCTCCACGTGCGCTCGCCGGTCAGCCTCGAGTCGGCGCGCACGCCGCCGTGGAAGAGCTGCGTGAGCGCCAGCGCACCGGTGCCGGTGATGGCCTTCGCGAGACGCGTCAGACCGGGCAGGTGCTCGTCGCCGAAGTTGCCGAGCTCGCCGTCCCACCCTTGGCCGTCTTTCGCGACGTGCGAAGCGCAGGTCTCGACCACGCCGAAGCCGCCCTCTGCGCGCATCTGCAGGAAGCGGAGCTCGTCGTCCGACAGCGTTCCGTCGGCGTGGGATTGCTTGTTGGTGAGCGGCGCGAGCCAGACGCGGTTACGCGCCTTCGCGCCGTTGGGGAAGGTGAGGGGGTCGAGGACGTTCGCCATCAGCGAACGTTTATCGCGACGCTCGTCTTCTCGCCACCGCCCGTTCCGCTCTCGACCACGCGGGCGCGATAGACCATCTTGCCCGTCGCGTCGGTGATCTCGCCCTCGAGGTCGCCCCACGCGAACTTGTCGCTCTGGGTGATCGTCATGGTTGCCGGCTTTCCGGCAGCGGCGACCTTGTAGCTGGTGCGGGTCGCGGTGGCGGTCTTGCCGCCGAAGGAGACCTCGGCCGGCTCGGAGTCGATCGCGCCGTCGTTGCGCGTGACGTTCGGGATCGTGCGCGCCATCATCGCGTCGTACGCGGCGACGTTCGAAGCGTGCTCGACGCCGGCGACGACCTTGGTGACCTCGGCGATCTGCTCGCCCTCGGTGCGGACGCGGAAGGTGTCGGTCTTCGTGCCGTCCTTCAGCTCGTACTCGACGAACATCGTCGTGCCGTCGCGCGAGAGGACGCGCTGGGTGAGGACGAGCGGGGTCTTCCGACCCGCCTGGGCGATCTCGGTGACCACGAAGTCGCCCGGGTTCTTGCCGGGAGCGGTCTTGGCGAGCGCGGTGTCCGCGGGGCCGTAGGCGTCGTCGTCGATGGTCTCGAATGCCATCGGAACCAGCGCGCTCGACGTGGGACGGAGCGGCGCCTGAGCGACCGTGCTCGGCTTGGCGGACGAGGCGCAGCCGGCAGCGAAGAGGGAAAGGACCAAAAGACCGGAGGTGATTTGCGCTCGCATCATGGTTTCCGAGTTCGCAGATCGGGGAGCGAAGGGCCAAGTTTGTCGGCGTCGGTTGCCGCGCGCCCCACCTGGCGCTATGACCCGCCGCGATGTCGACGACGGCCGCCACCCCGGGGAAGAAAGAGCGAAACTTCGCGCGCTTCGCCTGGGGCGTGCTCGGCTACAACGTGCTCGTCATTGCGTGGGGCGCGTACGTCCGCGCCACGTTCTCGGGCGACGGGTGCGGCAGCCACTGGCCGCTCTGCAACGGCGAGGTCGTTCCGCACGCCCAGCAGACGAAGACGCTCGTCGAGCTGAGCCACCGCGTCACGAGCGGGATCTCGATGATCCTCGTCTACGTCATGGCCGTGATGGCGTTTCGGGCGTTCGCGAAGGGCAGCCCGGTCCGGCGGGCGGCGGGCGCGGCGGCCGCGTTCATCTCGTCCGAGGCACTGGTCGGCGCGGGGCTCGTTCTCTTCGAGCTCGTCGCGCACGACAAGTCGATGAAGCGCGCGCTGTCGATGTCGATTCACCTGACGAACACGTTCTTCCTGCTCGGCAGCCTCGCGCTGACCGCGTACTTCGCGACCGGCGGCGTGCCGGCGCGCTTCCGGGGACGAGGCTGGCGCGGGACCGTCGCGATGCTCGCGCTCGGCTCCACCGTGGCGCTCGGCATCACCGGCGCGCTCGCCGCGCTCGGCGACACGCTGTTCCCGGCGAAGTCCCTGGCCGAGGGCCTCACCCAGGATCTCTCGCTCTCGAGCCACGTGCTCCTGCGTCTCCGCGCGGCGCATCCGTTCGTCGCCGTGGCCGCCGCGGTCTTCCTCCTCGCGTTCGCGAGCTATGCCCCGCGCGAGGGCTCTGCGGCGGAAGGCGGCGCGAGCCCCACCGTGCGGCGGCTCGCGCGCGTGCTCTCGGTCGCGGTCTTCCTCCAGCTCGGGCTCGGTGCGCTCAACGTCGTCCTGCTCGCGCCGGTGTGGATCCAGATGCTCCACTTGGTCCTCGCGGATGGCGTCTGGGTCACGCTCGTGATGCTGGTGTGGGCCGTCCTGGCGGAGCGCTCGCCCGAGTCCGCCCGCGACCCCGCGACCGCCCCCGCCTGAGCGAACGGCGCAAAGCGCGCTATGATGCCGCGCATGAGAGCTTTCTTGTGGGTCGGCGCAGCGGCGTCGATCGTCGTCGCGTGCGGCGGCTCGGTCGCCTCGATCGACGGCGGCGCGGGCGACGGTGGAGCGAGCGGGGACGGGTCGTCCCAAGATGGTACGGTCTCGATCGACGGGGGCGGCAAGGGCTGTGGGACCTCGGCGGACTGCGCGGCGACGCACTACTGCGATCTGAACGGCCACTGCGAGTTCGCTTCGACCAAGAAGGGCACCTGCAAGCCGCGGCCGCAGGGGTGCCCCGATCTGTACGCGCCGACGTGCGCCTGCGACGGCAAGGTCTACTCGAACGAGTGCGACGCCCACGCGAGCGGCCTCGACGTGAACAAGGAGGGCGGCTGCACCGGTGGTCCTCCGGATTGGATCTCGTGCGGGAAAGGCTTCTGTCAGAAGGACTTCTCCTACTGCCAGAAGACCGGCAACGACGCGATCGATCCGAACGATCCGGTGAAGTTCTACTACCAGTGCGTGAACCTGCCGCAGTCGTGCCAAGGGCAGACGAGCTGTGCATGCTTTCCGCCGAACTCGATCTGCGGCGCCGGCCAGTGTTCGTACCAGGGCGGCTTCACCATCACGTGTCCGGGAGGCTGAATATGCGCGCGACCTTCTTCTTCGTGGGCTCTGCGATCGTTCTGGCGTGTGGTGGTCAGGTCAATGGTCCGAGCGACGGTGGCGCGAGCCAGGACGCAGCGAAGGACGTGACCGTCACGGGGGACGGCGGCTCGGGTTGCAACGCGACCTCGGACTGTCGCTCGGACGGTTACTGCGACTTCCACGGGCGCTGTTCGCTCTCGAGCAACCGCTTCGGCCAGTGCATCTTCAAGCCGACGAACTGCCCGCCGCAGACGACGCCGGCGTACGTGTGTGGCTGCGACGGCAAGGCCTACGAGAGCGAGTGCCAAGCGCACGCCGCCGGCGTGGACATCGACAACCAGGGGAGCTGTCCGTCGCCCGGCAAGGAGTACGTGAAGTGCGGGGCGCTCTTCTGCAACGTGCTGAGCCAGTACTGCGTGATCACGAGCAACGACGCGATCGATCCGAAGGATCCCGTTCCGTTCATCTACGGGTGCGCACCGATCCCGCAGACGTGCCCGAACAAGCCGGCGACGTGCGGTTGCTTCCCGAGCGGCATCCCGTGCTCGGCAGCGCAGTGCAGCGAAGCGAACGGGCTCGTCACGATCAAGTGCCCGGGCGGGTGACGTTTCGCGAAACTTCTGCGGCATGACGGCCGTCATGTCGTGGACTCGAGGCGGGGCGTACGCCTCTTCATGGCAGAGCCGTGAAGGATCCAAGTGCGCTTCGAGACCTGGGTGAACGATGGCGCTGCGCTCGTCGCGCGGCGCTGAAAGCATCGATTCGCTCCGACGGCGCGCCGCTCCCCGAGTCCGAAGACGGGCTCCTCGCGCGCGCGCTCGAGCAGGAGCCCGCGCCGCTCCTTCGCCGCGTCTTCGAGAACAGCCTGCGGTTGGGGCTCGGGTTCACTCGCCACTACGGGCTCGAGCTCACGCTGCGTGATCTCCAGTCCGCTCTCCCCCAGCTCGGCGCGCCCTGCGCCGTGGGCGTCTGGACCGAGGACGACGACGAGCCCGCGCTTCGGCTCGCGCGCCGCGGCTGCCCGTTCAAGGATCTCGGAGCGGCGGGGTGCGACTACTGGGGCGAGGCGGTGAACGGTCTCGTCCTCGGGCTCACCGGGGGCATCCACCACGCGCGTCATCGGAGCGTGGGCCACGGTGACGACGACTGCGTCGACGTCGTCCACGTCGATCCGGAGAGCGCGCTTCGGTTCGGCACGATCCCCGCCGAGATCGCGGCGGAGCTCGAAGCGGTGAGCCGCCTGGCGCGGACCTTCTCGAGCGACGTGACGCTCACCTTCCACGGTCTCTCCGAGCGCGTCGTCTACTACTCGCAGGTCGGGGGACACGCCGGGGGGATCTCGGTCGCGTCGCTCGTGGACCGCGCACTGAAGCGACGCCTTCCCCACCTCACCTTTCGCGAGGCCGGGCCGCGGGCCGTCTTCGCGTCCGACTCCACCGCTTCCATCGAAGGAGGATCGCACCCATGAACGACAGACCGTCTCGGCGAGCGTTTCTGCAAGGGTTCGCGGCGACTCTCGCGTTCGGCGCCACCGCCGAGGCTGCTCCGATTCACTTCTTGAAGCCGATGGCGATCGAGAACCCGCTCGTGAGCTATCCGAATCGCGATTGGGAGCGCGCGTATCGCGGCATCTTCAAGCCGGACTCGTCGTTCGTGTTCCTCTGCGCTCCGAACGACACGCACAACTGCCTGCTCCGCGGGCACGTGAAGAACGGCGTCGTCGTGCGGATCGGGCCGACCTACGGGTACGGCAAGGCGCAGGACCTCTACGGCAACAAGGCCTCGCACCGTTGGGATCCGCGCCTCTGTCAGAAGGGCCTCGCGCTCGTCCGTCGCATCTACGGCGACCGTCGCGTGAAGGGGCCGATGATCCGGCGCGGGTTCAAGGACTGGGCCGACGCGGGCTTCCCGCGCGATCAGACGACGGGCAAGCCGGACCCCAAGTACTTCCAGCGGGGCAAGGACAAGTGGCTCCGGATCGGGTGGGACGAAGCCTTCAAGTACTCCGCGCGTGCGCTCGACGCGATCGCGCGAGCGTACTCGGGTGACCCGGGGAAGAAGTTCCTCGAAGCCCAGGGCTACGACGCCGCGATGGTCGACGCGTGCGAGGGCTCGGGGATGCAGACCTTCAAGCTGCGCGGCGGCATGGCGTTCCTGGGCGCCACCCGCATCTTCGGTCTCTATCGCTTCGCCAACATGATGGCGCTCGCGGACTCGAAGATCCGCGGCGTCGGCGCGGACAAGGCGATCGGCGCCCGCGGCTGGGACAGCTACTCGTGGCACACCGACTTGCCGCCGGGTCACCCCATGGTGACGGGAGCGCAGACCAACGACTTCGATCTCTTCGGCGTCGAGAACTCCAAGCTCTGCCTGGTCTGGGGCATGAACTGGATCACGACGAAGATGCCCGACAGCCACTGGCTGACCGAGGCGCGCTTGAAGGGGACGAAGGTCGTCGTCATCACCGTCGAGTACAGCGCCACGGCGAGCAAAGGCGACGAGGTCGTCATCATCCGGCCCGGCACCGATCCCGCGTTCGCGCTCGGCCTGGCGCAGGTCATCCTCTCCAAGAAGCTCTACGACGCGTCGTGGGTCGCGAAGAACACCGACCTGCCGTTCCTGATCCGCATGGACACGCTCCAGCCGCTCCGGCCGGAGGAGGTCGACGCCAAGTACGTCGTGAAGGCGCCCGCCAACGTGACCGTCGTGAAGGCGGGGCAGGCGCCGCCGCCCGGGCCCCAGCACCGCTCGCAGCTGGCGGGCGAGGCCATCGTGCAAGAGATGAAGGCCTTCACGGTCTGGGATTCGAAGACGAACAAGGTCGCGGTCGTCACGCGCGACGATTGGGGCCCTGCGTTCGAGCGGCGTGGCATCACGCCGGACCTCGCGGCGAGTCAGACGGTCCAGCTCGCGGACGGTACCAGCGTGCAGGTGCGCAGTCACCTCTCGCTGTTGGCGCAGTACCTCGACGACAACCTCACGCCCGCGCAGGTCGAGAAGATCACCGGGGCACCGGCCGCCGCGATCGAAGCGCTCGCAGCGCAGATCGCGCAGAACCCCGAGAAGACGACGATCGCCACCGGGATGGGACCGAACCAGTTCTTCAACTCGGACTTGAAGGACCGCGCCATCCTGCTCGTCGCGGCGCTCACGCGGAACTTGGGCTTCCCGGGCGGGAACGTCGGCAGCTACGCGGGCAACTACCGCGCCGCCCTCTTCGGCGGCTTGCCGCTCTTCACCGTCGAGGACCCCTTCGCGATCCAACTCGACCCGAAGGGCAAGGTCGCGACCAAGAAGTACCTGCACTACGAGTCGCTGCACTACTACAACTACGGCGACCGCCCGCTGCGCGTCGGCAACAAGCTGTTCACCGGGAAGGGCCACCTGCCGACGCCGACGAAGGCGATGTGGCTCAACAACTCGAACTCGGTCATCGGCAACGTCAAGTGGCACTACGACGTCGTCAACAACACGCTGCCGAAGATCGAGTTCATCGCCTTCAGTGACTGGTGGTGGACGGCGTCCTGCGAGTACAGCGACATCGTCTTCGCGTGCGACTCGTGGGCCGAGTTCAAGGCGCCCGACATGACCGCGAGCTGCACGAACCCGTTCGTGCAGATCTACCCGACGACGCCGCTGGCGCGCGTGTTCGACACCAAGGCCGACATCGAGATCATCTCCGGCGTGAGCCGCGCGCTGGGCGAGGTGTATGCCGACGAGCGCTTCGCCGCGTACTGGAAGTTCGCCGACGAAGGGAAGGTGGACGTCTACCTCCAGCGGATCATCGACGCGTCGTTCTCGCTCAAGGGTTACAAGTTCGACGACTTGCACGGGAAGGCTCTCGACGGCATCCCGGCGCTCGTCAACACGCGCACCTACCCGCGCGCTTCGTCGTGGGAGCAGGCGAAGGGTGAGCAGCCCTGGCACACGAAGTCGGGGCGCCTCGAGTTCTATCGCCCCGAGCCCGAGTTCGTGGAGAGCGGCGAGAACCTGATCATCCATCGTGAGCCGATCGACTCGACGCACTACGAGCCCAACGTCATCGTCGCGAAGCCGCACCCCGCGATCCGCGCAAAGCAGCCCGAGGACTATGGGCTCAAGCGCGACGACGTCTCCACCGAGACGCGCCAGGTGCGCCACGTGTCGAAGACGGTGGAAGAGCTGCTCGCGAGCACCCACCCGCTGAAGGCGAAGGGCTTCGGGTATGTGTACCATACACCGAAATATCGTCACGGCGCCCACACGACGCCGGTGGACACGGACTTCACTGGGGTCCTGTTCGGTCCCTTCGGCGACGTCTACCGGCACGACAAGCGCCTCCCGTCGATCACGGAGGGCTACGTCGACATCCACCCCCAAGACGCCAAGGACCTGAAGCTCGACGACGGCGACTACGTCTACATCGACGCCGATCCGACGGATCGCCCCTTCCGCGGCTTCAAGGAGGGCACGCAGGAGTACAAGGTCGCGCGCCTGCTCCTTCGCGTCCGCTACTACCCCGGGACGCCGCGCGGCATCACGCGGACCTGGCACAACATGTACTGCGCGACGTGGGGCAGCGTGCAGGGCCACGAGTCGCGCGAGGACGGTCTCGCGAAGAGCGCCGAGACGAACTACCAAGCGATGTACCGCTACGGCTCGCACCAGAGCGCGACGCGCGCGTGGTTGAAGCCGACGCTCATGACCGAGGGTCTCGTCCACAAGGACATGTTCGGGCAGACCATCGTGAAGGGCTTCCTGGCCGACGTGCACTGCCCCGTCGGGGCCCCGCGAGAGGCGTTCGTGAAGCTCACGAAGGCGGAGCCGGGCGGCACGGACGGGAAGAGCCTCTGGCGCCCCGCGGCGCTCGGCTTCCGCCCGACCTACGAGACCGACGGCATGAAGCAGTACCTGAAGGGCCAATTCATCGGCGTCAAATAGCGAGGAGTAGCCATGCCCAAAGTGAAGAACTGGCATCTCAAGCGTGACGTCGAATACCCGTACGAAGAAGGGCGCCCGAAGAAGCAATGGGCGATCGTCTTCGACCTCAACAAGTGCATCGCCTGCCAGACGTGCACCCTCGCCTGCAAGACCACGTGGACCAGCGGTCGCGGCCAGGAGTACATGTTCTGGAACAACGTCGAGACCAAGCCGTGGGGCGGGTTTCCGCTCGCGTGGGACCTTCGCATCCTCGAGAAGCTCGGGAAGCAGGACTGGGCGGCGAACGGTGAGTACCTCGGCAAGACGCTGATCGAAGCCGCGCCCGCCACCGAGCGCGTGCTGCACTTCGCGCCCACCGACGAAGACTGGATGTACCCCAACGTCGGCGAGGACGACTGCGCCGGCGGGACCGTCGACAAGGGCGGCCACATCGGGGCGCTCCCGCACGACAAGTGGTTCTTCTACCTGCCGCGGACGTGTGCACACTGCACCTATCCGGCGTGCCTCGCCGCCTGTCCGCGCAAGGCGATCTACAAGCGCGAGGAAGACGGCATCGTCCTCATCGATCAGTCGCGCTGCAAGGGCTACGGCGAGTGCGTGCGCGCCTGTCCCTACAAGAAGTCGATGTACAACCCGTACACGCGCACGAGCGAGAAGTGCATCGGCTGCTTCCCGGCGGTGGAAGAGGGCGTGCAGCCGCAGTGCGTCGTGAACTGCATCGGCAAGATCCGCGTCATGGGCTTCATCAACCCGCCCTGGAACGCGCGCGACGACAACCCCGTGGACTACCTGGTCCACAAGAAGCAGATCGCGCTGCCCTACTACCCGCAGCTCGGGCTCGAGCCGAACATCTATTACATCCCTCCGATCCACGCCGACCGCGACTACCTGAAGCAGATGTTCGGGCCGCTGGTGGAGGGAGCGATCGAACGCTACCGGAAGCTCGAGTCCGATCCGGTGGCGAGCGGGCTGCTCTGCCTGATCGGCAGCACCGACCGCATCATGCACCGCTTCGAGGTGAAGAACGGCATGGCGAGTGGCTTCGACGCCACGGGCGCCGAGCTCGTGAAGGTCCCCGTGACCGAGAAGGTGATCGAACGCGCGGCGTTCGACGCCTCGCTCGGAGCGATTCGCAACAACACCCCTTGAGCCGCAAAGGAGTTCCGCACATGAGGCTTCTCTGGTTGGGTGCGTGGTCGGTGGTCGCCTTGGTCGTCGTGCTCCCGGCGACGGGTTGCTCGGGTTGCGGCAAGACGGCGCCGGTGAAGAAGGAAGCGCCTCCGTTGACGGAGCTGTCCGTCAAGAAGGTGTCCAACGATCTGTCGAAGCCGGATCCGAACGCGGCGTTCTGGAACGACGTCTCCGCGTGGTCGGTGAAGCTGATGGCGCAACCCATGATCGCGCCGCGTCCCGAGACGCTGACGACCGAGTCGATCACGGTGCAGGCGGTCCACGACGGGACGAACGTCGCGTTCCGGCTCGAGTGGAAGGATCCCGAGAAGAGCGAAGCGGGCCACCTCGGCGAGTTCTCCGACGCGCTCGCGCTCGAGTTCCCTGCCGCCGACGGTCCGGTCCCACCGGTGATGATGGGCGCGAAGGACATGCCGGTGCACCTGTTCCACTGGCGCGCGCAGTACCAGCGGGACGAAGAGCAGGGGAAGCCGACGATGGAGGCGCTGTACCCCCACAAGTCGACCGACATGTACCCGCTCGAGTTCAAGGAGATCGAGGGCGGCACGCCGGCGGATCGCGAGAAGTTCTCGCCGGGCGTCGCCGAAGGCAACCCCCAGAGCTACGCGAAGCACGGCGTCGACGAGATCATCGCAGAGGGCTTCTCCACCTCCGCCGTCCAACAAGGACACGGCAGCGCAGCCCACGGCGAGTGGAAGGACGGGCAGTGGTCGCTCGTGATCGTTCGCCCGCTGACGATCGAGGGCGGCTCGACGCTGCGCGCGGGGACGAAAGGCAACATGGCCTTCGCCGTCTGGCAGGGGGGCAAGGGCGAAGTGGGGTCGCGAAAGTGTCTGACCATGCAGTGGTACCCGGTGAGCATCCAATGAGCGCCTCCCTCCCTCTCGCGCGCGCGAAGGAGTTCGCGCTCGCCTCGCTGATCGCGTCGTATCCCGACGACGACCTCGCGGAGCTCGTTCGCATGCTCCCGCTCGCCGAGCACCCGGGGGCGGGCCAGTTGCAGAGCTACCTCGCGCGCCCGGGGGCGCTCGACGACCTCCGCTCTGCCTACGTCGAGCTGTTCGAGCGCGGCGGGGACCGAGCATCGCTCAACGAGACGGAGTACGGACGCATGGCGGGGATGTCGAAGGGGAGCGACCTCGCCGACATCGCCGGCTTCTATCGCGCGTTCGGCGTCGAGCTCGATCGGAGCCACGGGCACGAGACCAGCGACCACCTCGCCGTCGAGCTCGAGTTCTACGCGCTTCTCCTCACGAAGCAGGCTCACCTCGTGGAGGACGCCGAGGGCACGGCGGTCGTCCTCGATGCGCGGCGGAAGTTCCTCGCCGATCATCTCGGGCGCTTCCCTGCCGTGGTGGCGGCGCGGGTCGCGGCGAAGAACGAGCTCTACGGCGTCGTCTTCGGCTGGGTGAGGGATCTCGTCGCGGCCGAGTGCGCTGCGCTCGGCGTTCGGCCGCCCCCGCTCGACTTCTTCGCCGACCCCGAGGTGAGGGAAGAGATGCAGTGCGGTGCGGTTCACCTCCCGGTGGTGTCGTAGGGCGGCCGCCATGGGCTCGGTCCCGACGACGCTGCGCGTGAGCGTGACCGATCGCTGCGCGTACCGGTGTGCCTATTGCCGACCCGGCTCCGTCGCACCGTTCGTCGCGGGAGAAGATCGGCTGACGGTCGAGGACTACCGCGCGCTCATGCCGGCGTTCGCCGACGCGTGCGTCACCAAGGTGCGGTTCACGGGCGGCGAGCCGCTCCTCCGCGCCGATCTGGAGGAGATCGTGCGCGCGTTCCGCGAGGGGCTTCCGCACGCCCGGTTGGCGCTGACGACGAACGGCCACCGGCTCGCGTCGCGGATCGCGTCCCTCGCCGCGGCGGGACTCGGCGCGGCCACGGTGCACGTCGACACGCTCCGGCCGGACCGCTACCGCGCGCTCATGGTGGACGACGACCTCGAGCCCGTGCTCGCGGCGGTCCTCCGGGCGAAGCCCACACTCGCCGTGAAGCTCAACGTGGTCGTCCAGCGCGGAAGGAACGACGACGAGCTCGGCGACTTCCTTCGGTTCTCGCGCGACACCTCGATCCAGGTCCGGTTCATCGAGCTGATGAACACCGGGAGCAGCGTCGCGTACACGCGCGAAGCGTTCGTCTCGGGCCGCGAGATCGTGGAGCGCGTGAACGGGACCCTGCTCGGGAGGGCGCACCCGAGTGATCCCGCGGTCCTCCATCGGACGCCGGAGGGCGTGGTCTTCGGGGTAATCGCGTCCGATACGGCGCCGTTCTGTGTAGATTGCAATCGGTTGCGCTTGAGCGCGATTGGAGAGCTCCGCGGCTGCCTGTATCAGCCCCGGGGCGTGGACATGAAGGGAGCGCTGGAGTCGAACGGACGCGTCGACGTCGCCGCGTTGGTGCGGCGCGCCGCAGCGGAGAAGCAGAGCTTTCATCCTTCGCGGGCGCCGCTGGTGCGGCTGCGCTTCAGCATGGCGGAGACGGGAGGATGACGTCGTGAGCCACCCCGTCCGGATCGAGCACCTCGTGATCTCGCGCGCGCACGTCTACGTCGGGCACTTCGGTGGCCCGCCGGGGACGGAGCCGGCGGTGGAGCGAAGCTCGGTTCGCTTGGTGCCGGGCCGTGGCCTCGAGGGCGACCGCTACGTCGTGCGTGACGAGGGGCACCCGAAGCAGCTCACGTTCTTCGCGATGGAGGTGCTGGAGGAGCTCGCCAGGTTTCGCGGGAGCCCGGTTCCCCCGACCGCCGTACGACGCAACGTCTTCACGCGCGGGCTCGATCTTCCCTCGCTGATCGGGCGGCGCTTCGAGCTCGCGGGCGCGCTCTTCGAAGGCGTCGAGCACTGCCGGCCGTGCTTCTGGATGGAGAGTGCCGTTGCGCGCGGCGCGGAGGAGCTTCTCGCCCCCGGCAAAGGAGGTCTGCGCGCGCGGATCCTGGCGGGGGATTCACTGAGCGTCGGAGACGCGTCGTGGCGCTTCGTCGCGAACGAGGAAGAGAGGTAGGTCGACATGACGATCCAGCGATTCAGCTCACGGTGCGTCGCGCTCGCGGTCGGGCTCGCGATCCTCGGCGCCGCGGGCGCGGCGGCGGCCGACCCCGTCGCGAAACCGCCACCAGCACCTCCTCCTCCGTATTCGATCCCCTGGCAGCTCCGTCCCGTTCCGGCCGTGAACGTCCTCCGCTGGGATACGGCGTTCGCGCGCTACGAGGATTCGCGCGCGAACGCCGCGCTGACCGTCGCGACCCTGTTGACGGCCGCGGCTCGCATCCCGGGCACCGGCCCGCCGACGGCGGGGCTCTCGTTGCTGTTGCGGCTCGGGATGGTCACCGACGTCCCCGCGCTCGGTGCACGAGGTGGCTCGGTGCTGACGAACCCGCTCGTCGGAGCGTCGTGGGCGCTGAAGACGAGCTTCGGGCTCCGCTTCAATGCCTTCCTCGGGCTGACGCTTCCGTTGGGCGGCGGCGGTGGCGACACGCCGAACCCGGACAGCCTCGCGGCGCGCCAGCGCGGGCTGACCGCGCGGGCGCAGATGGACAACGCGCTCTTCGCCGTCAACGATGCCACGGTCATCCCCGGGCTCTCGGTCGCGTGGGTCGGCAAGGGCGTCACGGTCCAGGGCGAGATCACGCTGCTCCACCTCATGCGCGTGCGGGGCGAGAGCGTGCAGGGCGAAGCGACGAAGACGAACCTGACGATGGGTCTGCATGTCGGGTACTTCGTCGTGCCCCAACTCTCGATCGGAGCCGAGCTTCGTTACCAGCGCTGGCTCAACGCACCGTTCGCGGTGGAGAAGGACGCCACGGGTGCGTCGGAGGACAACCTCACTTTCGCGATCGGGCTGCGCGGTCACTTCAAGCTGGCGAAGACCGTCTGGATCCGACCCGGCATGAGCTACGGACGCGGGCTCGACAAACCGATGGCGGCGGCGACGCCGAACTACCACATCGTCCAGCTCGACGTGCCGTTCCTCTTCTGAACGGCTTCGCTCAGGGAGTTCCCCAGCGCGC
Source organism: Polyangiaceae bacterium (assembly GCA_044224495.1). Classification (GTDB taxonomy): domain Bacteria; phylum Myxococcota_A; class Polyangia; order Polyangiales; family Polyangiaceae; genus JBGAKG01. The sequence continues at coordinate 37,273 of JBGAKG010000008.1, forward strand.
CTTCAGGTACGCCTCGATGGAGCTCCGCTCCCCCGGCGTGAGGACTTTGCCGTAGACGAGGATCTCTCCGAACCCGATCGGCGACGTGGTGACCGTCGAGCCGCTCTGCCCCCCACCGATCGTCTCGAGCTGGCGGGCGACGTTCGCGAGGCTGGTCCCCGTCGCCGTGCCGGCGGCTTGCCCATCGCGATAGAACGCGATGCTGTCGGCACCGCCGCTGCCCTTCACCGTCGCGACGAAGACGTGATGCTGATTCACCGGCACTTGTCCGTTCGGACCGCTCGCGGCATACACCGTCGCGCCGAGCGCGACTTGCATGACGCTCCCGTTCTGTCCGAACGTCACGCGCGCGCCCGAAGACGAGGCGCCGAAGCTGATCCACTGGCCCGCCTTCGAGGCCGTGGGGATCGCGGCGATGAGGAACGTGACGCCGTTCGTGAGGTCGTCGAACTGGGGCGCCGACGGCATGCGGAGGAGCTGGGGGTCCGTCGCGAACTCGACGGCCGGCATGTTGTTCGGGAAGAAGTTCTGCTTGGGGTTCGGATAGCCGGCACTACCGGCGTCGACGCCGGCGACCGCGTCGAGGCTGAACGGACCTTGATCGGGCCAGGTCACGCCCACGGCGTCCTTCTTCAGCGTGACGTCCGCGCGGAACCAGATCTTCAGCCCGCCGACGGACGGAAGGGTCGTGCTCGCGTCGGACGCGTCCGACGGAGGAGCGGCATCCGTCACGATCGGCGCGTCGGATGCGGCGTCGTTGGTGGTCGTGACGTCGGGAGATGCGTCGGCTCCCGGCGTGGTCGCCGGAGAGTCGCCGACGCAAGCCGCGAAGACCGCCGACGGAAGAAGGACCAGAAGGAGGAGGGCGGGGCGCATCGTCCCAGCCTATCACTTCATCCGAAGGCGTCGAACAGCGCGCCCCCGCCGAGCAGGCTGGTACCGCCGTCGACGAGGAGCGTCGCACCCGTCACGTAGGTGGCCGACGGTGATACCAAAAAGGTAACGGCCTCGCAGATCTCGAAGATGGAGCCCCAGCGCTCGAGGGGGACGCGCTTCTTGAGCTTGGTCTCCGCGTCCGCCGGGGCGAGGCGCTTCATGCCTTCCGTGTCGTCGATCGGGCCCGGCGCGATCGCGTTGACGCGGACGCCGAAGCGGCCCCACTCGAGCGCGAGGTCGCGCGTGAGCTTCTCGATGCCGGCTTTGGCGGCGCCCGCGTGGCACTGGAGCGGCGTGGGGACGCTCGCTTGGGTGGCGGTGACGTTGACGATGTGGCCGCGCGTCTTCATCAGGTGGGCGAAGGCGGCGCGCGAGACGTTGAACGTGCCGCAGAGGTCGATGTCGATGACGGAGCGGAAGCCGTTCGCGCTGAGCGTTGCAGCGGGCGCGAGGAAGTTGCCGGCGGCGCTGTTCACGACGATGTCGAGCCCGCCGTGGAGCGTCGCGGCGGCGTTCACGACCGCTTCGACCTTGGCGTACTCGCGGACGTCGCACGGGTGCGTGGAGGCTTCACCGCCTGCGGCGCGGATCTCCTGCGCGACGCTCTCGAGCTTCTCGAGCGTGCGGCCGACGAGCGCGACGCGCGCACCCTGTTCGGCGAGGCGCTTGGCGATGCCGGCGCCGATGCCGCTGCCGCCGCCGGTGACGAGCGCGGACTTTTCCTTCAGGAGGCCGGTGACGAAGACGGAGGTCGGTTTGGACATTTCCTCCTCTTCTAGCAACGTTCAGGGCGGCGTGAAGGGGCGGGGGCCTTCGATTTCGAGGGGCGGGCCGAGGTGCTCGAGGAGGCGCAGGAAGACCATCGGGTGCGGCACGGTCGCGAGCTCCACCGCGTCCAGGGTGAGCTTGCCGTGCAGGAGGACGAGGCGTCCCAGGATCACGCGGACGGTGCGAAGGTCTCGGAAGCGATGGGACCAACCGGCGTGCTCGAGGTGATCGCGGTCGAGCGTGAGGGGCCCGAAGAGGAGCGATTCGCCTCGCGCGAGCGCCGCCTTGGCTTCGGTGGTGAGCGGCCCGATGCACTCGCGGTCGAGCGCAGCGAGGAGCTCGCCGAGCTCGGACACGGAGCCGGGGATGCGGAGGCGGGTGTGATCGAAGGTGACCAGATCGAGCGCCTCGAGCGTCCCGTTGTTGCCGAGCGCGACCCAGATCGCGTCGATGTCGTCGAAGGGAACTTCGTGCGTCGCTTCGCGCGTGCGAACGATGAGTCCGCCGTCATGCCGGTCGACCCCGACGCCGGCCAGCGAAGCCCGGTGCTGCGACCGGAGCGTGCCCATCGCGCGAGGCTCGCGAGGAATGCTCGACGCAGTGCGGTAGGGGGACGGTGTCAACCTTGTCAACCTTTGCACGGTTCACGACGCGGATCGCTCAAAGGTTGACAAGGTTGACACCGTCCCCGCCTTCAAAGGTTGACAAGGTTGACACCGTCCCCCTGCTTCACGCGGAACACCTTGCGCCAGAGCGGGTAGCTCCAGCACAGGAAGACGAGGTGACTCGTCACCAGCCGCACGACCCAGAACGCATGCGTCGCGAACGGCATCGTCCGCAGGACGAAGTCGTAGAGCACCGCGTTCAGCGCGAGCGCCACGACCTCGACGATGGTGTAGCCCATCGCCTGCTTCCCGACGTGCCCCGCCTTCGCGCGGAACGCGAAGTGGCGGTTCGCGAAGAAGTTCACCGCGCCGCCGACGAGCAGCGCCGGGAAGCTCGCGACCTTCGGATCGAGCCCGGCCAGAACCAGCAGCGTGAGCACCGCGAGATCGGCTGCGGTCGCGAGCAGCCCCGCGCCACCCGCACGCACGAGCCGGAGACCTTCGGCGAGGAGCTTCTTTCCCATGTCCCAGGGCAATGCAGGTGCCGGACCATGGTCAGTCCGTCGGGGTCGACGCGAACGCGCGCGCGAAAAGCCGCGAAACGACGCGAGCTTTCTGGGACGAAGGAGGCGCCGCCGCGTCGGGCGATTCGCGCGCTGCGAAGCGCATCCATTTCGCTCGACAGCGGCTCTCACCAGCGCTGGAGTCCGAACCATGGAAGACCATCGCGGAATGTGGAAGACGCTCACGAAGTCGTTCGACGAAGCGCTCGCGGCGCTCCCGCCCGCGCTCAAAGAGGAAGGCTTCGGGGTCATCACCGAGATCGACATGCAGGCCACGCTGAAGACGAAGATCGGCGTCGACTCGCGTCGCTACCGCATCATCGGTGCGTGCAACCCGAAGTTCGCGCACGAGGCGACCGCACAGGATCCGCACATCGGCCTGCTGCTCCCGTGCAACGTCGTGCTCTACGAGCAGGACGACGGGAAGGCCGTGCTCGGCATGATCGATCCGGTCGCGCAGCTCGGCGCCGCTCCCGGCTCGCCGCACGAGAAGCTCGCGGCCGAGGTGAAGTCGCGCCTCGTGAAGGTGTTCCAGGCGTTCTGACGGGCCGCGCCGCGCTCTCCGTTCAGTGCGGGGGGCGGCCGGCTTTCGTATCGTCGTCCGCCACCTCGGCGAGACCCGCCAGATCGGCCAGGCGCGTCGGGTGGAACGGCGGTCGCGGCGTGAAGGGGAGCGCGACCTTGCCCCCGCGCTCCGCCAGGAGCTGGGCGCACAGGGTCACGCACGACTTGCCCTGGCACCAGCCGGTGCCGAAGCCCGTGTACCGCTTGAGGGACTCGATGTCGTCGTGCCCGCGCGAGACGGCTTCCTCCAGCTCGTGGAGGGTGACGTCCTCGCAGCGGCAGACGAGCGTCTTGCTCACGAGCCCTCTCCCCGGTACTCGCAGCGCGCTTCGCAGGTCTCCCAGAGCGTGACCTGCTCGAGGCTGGGCAGGCTCGGCTTGAGGCGGTCCCAGATCCACTTCACGAGCACCTCGCTCGTGGGGTTCTCCAGACCCTCGATATCATTCAGGTAGTGGTGGTCGAGCTTGTCGTGGAGCGGCCGCCAGAGGTCGTAGAGATCCCCGAAGTCGATGAACCAGCCGGTCTCCGGGTTGACGGGGCCGGCGATGGCGAGTTCGACCTTGAACGAATGTCCATGGAGTCTCGCGCACTTGTGCCCCTGCGGAACGCGGGGGAGCCGGTGGGCGGATTCGAAGCGGAATTCGTGAACGAGTCGGACGTGTTGCGGTTTCGCCATGGGCTCCTCGAACCCCCCTCATACCAGCATATGGTGATCGTGCTAACGATCGGGTCTCTTGCGAGGCCGGGCGGCCTGGGCTAGATACGCCCTCCCCCCGTTACCCGGGGTGAGGTCGCCATGTACATCGTCCTTTCCAAGAAGCCCCGCAAGACTGATCGCAACCGCTCGAACCGCTTCCGCGCGAAGCTCAAGGCGAAGAACGCGAAGCGTCGTCGTTCGCTGTTCGTGTGGAAGAAGTCGAAGCTCTGATCCTGCCGTTCACGTCGGCCCAAGGGATGGGCGACCGCCGCGGCACCGGCCGCGGCGTGTATGCGATGCCCATCCCGAGCATCGGATAGAGCAGATACGACGGAGGGCGCGAGAACCCCGTCGCCGCTTCGATGCGCGCTTCGCGCTCGGAGAGCGGAACCCATCCATCGACGCGCCGCGCACGGAGTGCTCGGAGCGACGCCTCGCGCGGCGGAAGAAACTGGGAGAGCTCGTCTTCGTCCATGGCGAAGGCGCCGCACGCGCGTCCCCAGCGCACCATCAGGCTGCACGCCCACGCCGAGTGCGCGCCGTGCGAAGCGATCGCGATCCGCTGGAAGCCCAGGTCGTCGGCGAGCTTCATCCCGTAGAAGACGTTCTCGTCGGTGTGGAGCGCGTCTTCCTCGAGCCAGATCTTGTCCGCGGGGACGTCGAGGGTCTCCATCGCCTCCGCGAGCGCCTCGGCCTCGACGTACGGCGTGTGCACTGCCGCGCCCGACACGATGAAGCTCTTCGTGAACCCGTGCTTCCACAAGAGCGCCGCCTGCCCCGCGCGCCCGAGCGTGCAGCGCGAGGGGCTGCCATCCGCCTCGCTCGGACAGCCGAGGACGATGACCGTGTCGTACGGCTGCTTCGGTGGCTCGCGGATCAGGTAGACGGTCGGATCACACCCGACCAGGAACGCACACGCCGCGACGACATGGGCGTATCGCATGCCCGTGAGATGCACGCCGCGGCCGTGCGGGGGCGATCCGGTCACTTCTTGCAGATCAATCCGACGTGCGTCTCGAATCCCGCCGCGACCGGAAAGCGGGCCGCGTTCAGCTGCGACGTCGTCCACCCACCGAAGTACTGCGCACACGACATCGAGGTCGGCGCGAGCTTCACCACGCTCGAATCGCTCGGCGCGAGGCTGGCGAAATAGATCGCGCTGTACGTCGACGTCGACGTCGCAGACGGCGCCGCCGCACCGCCGGTGTCGACGTAGAACGGGCCCACGCCCGTCGCCGGGTCGATCGAACCCGTCACCCCATCGAGTCCGAGCTCCTGCTGTCCCTTCAGCGTCCCGATGAAGAAGACGAAACCGTGCGCGGTGTCGGGGTAGGTCGCCCCGAACGCGCCATAGAGTTGCTTGCGGCTCTGCTCGGTCGGGACGCCGATCGTGTACGTCAGCGTGTCGGTCGCCACCGCGAGGGGCGCCAGCACCGACGCGTAGCCAGTCTTCTCCAGCGTGACGCCCGTCTCGGCGTTCGACGGAAGATCGATCGTGAACGCGCCGCTCGAGTCGCTCGTGACGCACGGCATCTCGGGGTGCTTGAACACGCACACCTTCACGCCGCCGAGGATGGTCCCGTTCGGCGAGTTGACCGTGTGCCCATCGAGCAGGGTCGTGGGGATGAAGACGTCCGCGGCATCCGTGGCGGACGCCGCGTCCTTTCGCACGGTTCCAGCGTCGCTGCCTGCATCCTCCGTCGTGGCTACGGTTCCACCGCAGCCGAGCACGAACAGGAGGACGAGGCTGGACCTCAGGTCCCGCCCTTTTTCAGCTCGGTAAGGACGAGCTTCGCGACGGCCTTCAGCGTGTCGAACACGCCGACGCCGGTGCGGGCCACCGCCTCGAACTCGGGGACGTTCGTCGGGTTCAGGAGCGACCGGAGCTCTTCCATGCTCGCCACGTTGGGCAGGTCGCGCTTGTTGTACTGGATGACGTAGGGGAGCTTGTCGAGCGAGTAGCCCTGCTCCGCCAGGTTCGTCCGCAGGTTTTCGACCGACTCGATGTTCGCTTCCGTACGCTCGATCTGCGAGTCGGCGACGAAGATGACGCCGTCGACGCCCTTCAGGATGAGCTTGCGGCTCGCGTCGTAGAAGACCTGCCCCGGCACCGTGTAGAGGTGGAAGCGCGTCTTGAACCCGCGGATTTCACCGAGCGAGAGTGGGAGAAAGTCGAAGAACAGCGTGCGCTCCGTCTCCGTCGCGAGGCTGATCATCTTGCCCTTCGCCTCGGGGTTGGTGCGCTCGTAGATGTACTGGAGGTTGGTCGTCTTCCCGCAGAGACCGGGGCCGTAATAGACCAACTTGCAGTTGATCTCGCGAGCCATGTAGTTGATGAAGCTCATCGGCGGCGCCTCGGATCAGTCGTTGAAGAGGTTGTCGATGTCTTCGTCGGTGATTTCGGCGAAGGGTGAATCCGCCCCCGGCTCCGAGACCTTCTTCAGGAGGGACTCGAAGATGTGGTTCAGCTCCTCGGTCGCCTTCTTCACGCGGAGCCGGACCAGGCCGAGGCTCGAACGCGAGTCGAAGATGACGACGAGAATCACGCGGTTCCCGACGAGCTGGATGTGGATGTTCGCCTTCTCGCCCTCGTGAAACTGGGTCGCGAACTCGTTCTCCTTCAGGAGCTTCGCCATGCCGCCCGTCGCGGCGATGTTGCCGGCGGTGAGCGAGGCCAAACTCGTGGTGTCGACGTTGTCGATGTCGCCTGCGGCCGCAATCAGCTGGCCGTTCTTGTCCACGATGAAGACGACCTTGGCGTTCGCGTCTCGAACCAAACGGTCCACGACCGCTTGGATCTGATTGAACTCCTCCTCGTACATCACCATCTGCGGATTGACCATCGACACGCCTCCGCGACCGATCGTCGCGCGTTGGAGAAAGCTCGGGGTGACCTAAGGTTCTATCCGATGCTCCATCACTCAGTCTAGAGGCATGGACCAACGAGAAACCGCCCCGAAAAGGACCTCTAGCCCCCACGTCAGCCCTGCGATCGGAACCCGCTCGTCATGGCCGTGGTACATCCGGGAGAAGCTGATCGCGCCTCGCGCCTGCTCGGCTGGGTCGAACCGGACCGGGGAAAACCCGTAGCATTTGGACCCGAGCCGCGCGTACGCCTTCGCGTCGGTGAAGCCCGGGATGACGAACGGGATGGGGAGGGCGTCGGGGTCGTGCGCCCGCAGGGTCTTCGCCAGGTGGGTGAACATGGGTGTGTCGTCGGGGGTCTCGACGGGGGGCAGCGACCGGAGCACCTCGAGCTTGACCCGGTCGCCGAGGACGTCCCGGAGCTCGGCCAGGAACGTCGCGTCGGTCTGGCCGGGGAGGGTTCGGCCATCGATGTCGACGGTGGCGGTCGTCGGGACGACGTTCACCTTGTTGCCGGCTCGGACGACGGTGGGGGTCGCGGTGTTGGAGAGGATCGCCCCGAAGGTCCGCTTCTGGCCGGGATCCTTCACGGCGTAGTTCAGGATCAGCGACGCGAGCTGGGGCGTGGTGAGGCGCTTCAGCACCGTGCGCTGGGGAGCGGGGAGCTCACGCGCCATCGACGCGATGAACTTCCGCACCGCCTCGGTCGGATGCTGCGGCAGCCGCGTGCGGCCGAGCTTCTTGAGCGCTTCGCCGAGCTGGATGACCGCGCTGTCGGGGTTCGGCATCGACCCGTGGCCGGGCTCGCCCTCGAACGTGGCGCGCACCCAGCAGACGCCCTTCTCGGCGGTCTGGATCGGGTAGAAGCTGCGCCCGAAGATCACCTGGGAGAACGCGCCGATCTCGCCGAGTGTGTATTCTGCACGGACCTCGTCGGGGTGCTCGTCGACCAGGAAGAGGGAGCCGTTCGCGCAGCCGGCCTCTTCGTCGGCCACGCCGGCGAAGATCACGTCGCGGTCGAGCTTGCCCGGCCCGAAGCGCTCGCTGAGCATGCAGAGCACGCGCGCGCCCATGGCGGCCATGTTCTTCATGTCGATCGCGCCGCGGCCCCAGAGGTAGCCGTCGTGGATCTCGCCCGCGAAGGGCGGGTGCTTCCACTTGTCCTCGTCGGCCTCGACCACGTCCAGGTGCGCGTTGAGCAGGATCGGGGGCTTCTTGCCGTTCCCCTTCAAGCGCGCGACGACGGAGCTGCGCCCTGCCTTCTTCGCGAGGAGCTTGGGCTCGAGCTTCGACGCGCGGAAGTGCTCGGCGAGGAGCTCGGCGGCGGGCTTCTCGTTGCCGTCCTTCTCGCTCCCGTCGCCGCGGTTGATGGTGGGGATGCGGAGGAGGCTCTGGAGGAGCTCCACGCACTTGGTGCCTTCGGTCTTCCAGTCGATCGGGGAGGGGCTCGGGGCGTCGGCCATCGGGGGAGAGGCAGTGTAGCCCGCCTGGCGGCCCTTCCGAGCACGTCGTCGAATTGCACCTGGAGCTCGACCGGCGCCTCATGGTCCGATCCACGAATGGGCGGCATCGGAGCTCGGGTTCGAGTGAACGCGACGCGCGCGGACGCCATGCCGATCGGCGAGCTCCACCGCGCGCTCTGGGCGAAGGTCGCCTACACGATTCACTGCACCGTATCGGGCGAGGCGGGCGGCCAGGTGCTCGCGATGTACCTCGACATGTCTGCCGATGATGGCTTCGCCGACGGGACCTGGCACACGACCCGCGACGCGCTGTGCTTCTCGTTCGGGGACGCTGCGGGGCTCTGCACGATGTCGAGCGCGGCCGCGCTCCATTGGCTGGAGGTGGTGCTCGCGACGGATTCGATGGTGAAGGACGTCGTCCTCCGTGCGGGGTGGGAGCTCGCCGACCTCCCTGTCGTCCCAGCGCTCGGGAAGGCGCTCGCGGCGCACGGTCCGGCGCTGGTCGAGGTCCGGGAGACGCTCTACGCGGTCACGCGCGCGGCGGCGGGGCATCGACTCGCCGACGACGACTTCGTGACCGACGATGGGCTTCCGCGCCTGCGCCTCGCCGAGCTGAACGAGGACGAGCGCGCCGCGGTCGAGGCGGCGGCGTACGCCGGCGTCTGCAACTGCGAGTACTGTCGCAACGTGCTCCCGTTCGTGTGGCTTCCCGAGTGGCAGGAGGGGGAGCGCGCGGACGTCGGTCGCGCGTGGAGTGCGCTGGACGAGCTCGCGACCGAAGCCGCAGCGGCGCGGTCCGCGGTGCTCGAGCTGTCGGACGATGCGTGGCGCGCCGCGCCGCGTGGTCCCGTCGCGCTCGAGGCCTTGGTGGCCGCGCTCTCCGACCGAGGGCTCCGTCCGCCGCTCGCGTGCGTGGTGCCGATGCTCCTCGGACGCGGGCGCTGAAGTACGCTCGGGGGCATGGCCGCCGCGAAGAAGGTCGCTCCTCCCAAGATCCCCGCGCGCGTCGAGCTCGCGCACAAGCACTCCCTGATGAGCGCGGAGCTCGTTCCCGACGGTCGCATCCTCGTCGCCGGCTTCGCGGGCGTCTTCACGCTCGACGCGGCGACCGGCGCCGAGGTCGCACGCTATCGCCCCAACCTGCGCAACATCGTCTGGACGGCGAAGGCCACGCCCGACGGCTCGCGCATCGTCGCCGGCAACGGTGGGCTGAAGCTCGACGTCTGGGACGCGGCCTCGGCGAAGAAGCTGTTCGAGCTCCCGACTGAAGGCATCGTGACGCGCCTCTCCATCTCGGCCGACGGCACCCGCGCCGCGACCGCATCGATGAACAAGACGCTGCGCTTCTGGGACTTGGTGAAAGGGGAGCCGCTCGGCGGGGTCACGACGAAGAAGAGCTTCGTGCTCGGGGCCGCGATCTCTCCCGATGGCCGGACCGCGCTGGCCGGGGGGACCGATGGCGTCGTTCGACTCTACGCGGACGACGGGCGCGAGCTCGCCGCCACGCCGGGCAAAGGCTGGATCGAGGTCGTCGAGCGCTGCGCCGACGGTCGCTTCATCACCGGTGGCCGCGACACGACCGTGATGATGTGGGGGCCCGGCGCGGCGCACCTGAAGACGCTGCGCGGGATGACGCGGAAGATCACGATCGTCGCGTTTTCGCCGGACGGCACGCGTGTGGTCGCCACCGGTGGCGGGGCCCCGGTGGTGTGGGATGCGACCACGGGGAGCGTGCTCGGGGCGCTCGTCGGCGACAAGGTGAGCTACGTCGCGTTCTCGCCGGACGGAAAGAGCATCGTGGCGCTCGATCAAGGCGTGCTCCGGATCCACGACGTGCCGTAGGCGGCCCTTGCCGCCCGCCCGTCTCGGGTGGCATCGTTTCAGCCATGGCGTACACGGGCGAGAAGGTCTACGAGAGCACCCTTTCCGAGATCCGCGAGGCGGGCCTGTTCAAACAGGAGCGCATCATCGTCACCCCGCAGGGGCCGGCGATCCGCGCCGCCCAGAGCGAGGGCGCGGAGCCCAAGGACACGCTCAACTTCTGCGCGAACAACTACCTCGGGCTCTCGTCCCACCCCGAGGTGCTCGCCGCCGCCAAGCACGCGCTCGACACGCACGGCTTCGGGCTCTCGAGCGTGCGCTTCATCTGCGGCACGCAGGACATCCACAAGGAGCTCGAGCACGTCATCGCTCGCTTCTTCGGGATGGACGACACGATTCTCTACACGTCGTGCTTCGACGCGAACGGCGGCTTGTTCGAGACGCTGCTCGGCGAAGAGGACGCGATCATCTCGGACGCGCTCAACCACGCGTCGATCATCGACGGCATCCGGTTGTGCAAGGCCGAGCGCCACCGCTACCCGAACGGCGACATGAACGCGCTCGAAGAGGCGCTGAAGAAGACGCAGGGCAAGCGCCTGCGCATGATCGCGACCGACGGCGTGTTCTCGATGGACGGCTACATCGCCAAGCTCGAGAACGTGTGCGACCTCGCCGAGAAGTACGGCGCGATGGTCATGGTCGACGACTCGCATGCGACCGGCTTCATCGGCAAGACGGGGCGCGGCACGCCCGAGCACTGCGGCGTGATGAAGCGGATCGACATCATGACCGGCACGCTCGGCAAGGCGCTCGGCGGTGGCTCCGGCGGCTACACCACCGGACGCAAGGCGATGATCGAGGTGCTGCGCCAGCGTTCGCGCCCGTACCTCTTCTCGAACACGGTCGCGCCGGCGATCGTCGGCGCGAGCCTGAAGGTCTTCGAGCTGCTCGGGAAGACGACGGAGCTGCGCGATCGCTCCGAGGCGAACACGAAGCGCTTCCGCGACGGCATGAAGAAGACGGGCCTCACGATCAAGGAGGGCATCCACCCGATCGTGCCGGTGATGCTCGGCGACGCGAAGCTCGCGCAGACCTTCGCGAGCGAGATGCAGGCGCGCGGGATCTTCGTGATCGGGTTCTTCTATCCGGTGGTGCCGAAGGGCGAGGCGCGGATCCGCGTCCAGATCAGCGCGGCGCACACGACGGAGCAGATCGATCGCGCGATCGCGACGTTCGCCGAGGTCGGGAAGAAGCTCGGCGTCATCTCGTGACGATTCGGGCTCGTCCGTAGGCCGAAATCGCTCCTCGCGGAAACGGCGCCCGTGCGCCGAGCATCGATGGGAGCATGAAGCGATTTGGGTTCGCCTTCTTCACGTTGCCGATGCCCGAGGAAGATGGGGCAGAGCCGCGCCGCAACGGCGCGGAGCGAACCCCCGAACGAACGTCGAGCCTGGTCGAGGCGCTGGAGCGCTTCCACCGTGCGCGGCGCGAAGATTCGGCGACGAAGCCGAACTGAGCGCGCGATGATGGGGCGATGACGACCCCGATCCGTGTGCGTGGGCCGGCGAAGCCGAAGCCGAGCGTGCCCGTGCTCGTCCTCGCGCACGGAGCGGGTGCGGGCTCGAAGCACCCGTGGATGCAGGCGTGGGCGAAGGCCCTGGCGGCGCGTGGGGTGCGGGTGGTCACGTTCGACTTTCCCTACATCCGCGCCGGGAAGAAGCTGCCCGATCGGGCGCCGGTCCTCGAAGCGACGTACCGCGAGGTCGCGGCGAAGGTGCGGGCGAAGTTCCCTCGCGCGCGGCTGTTCTTGGGCGGGAAGAGCATGGGAGGGCGGATGGCCTCGCACCTGGCGGCGGCGGGGGAGGCGTGCGACGGGCTGGTGTTCTTCGGGTACCCGCTGCACCCGCCGGCGAAGCCGGAGAAGAGGCGGGACGAGCACTTGGGGAAGATCCGAGTGCCGATGCTGTTCGTGCAAGGCGAGCGGGATCCGTTCGGAGGTAAGGACGAGATCGCGCCGCTGGCGAAGAAGCTCGGAGCGAGCGCGGTGTTCGTCCCGGAGGGGGACCACTCGTTGGAGGCGCCGAAGCGGAGTGGGTGGACGGAGGAGCGGGTGAGGGAGATGGTGGGCGAGATCGTGGCGGGGTTCGTGGGGGTCAGCTAGTCGACCGACGCTCGTTCCTCGAAACGCGCTACGGGTTCGCCACGCGGAACTTCGTCACCTTCGAGCGCTGGCCGAGGTCCGACTGGACGTACACGTCGGTGCCCCCGACGTCGGAGAGAGAGCCCCGATCGATCTCGAGGCGCACGCGATCACCGTTCGCGCCTTGGTTCTGGCAGAGGGAGAGCGTGACCTCGCGGTCGTTGCTCCACACCTTGACCGTCCAGGGAGGGGTCTTCGCGTCGCTGAAGAACACGAGCTCGACCGCCGCATCGTCGCCGGGCGCGAGGCGGAGCGTGGCGTCGGGCAGGTCGGCCAGCGTGGAGAACTCGGCGGCGCCGTTGTTCGGAACGCAGGGATGAGCCGCGCGCGATTGGGCGACGTTGGACCACATCGGCGGGACCCGATGGGTGACGCCGGGCACGAGGACGGAGGGCTCGCTCTCGCAGAGGTCTCCGACCTCGGTCCGTCCCGCCCAGCCGTTCCCGAGCGTCCCGAACGCGGGGGCACTCGTGAAGTAGGGGTCGGTCGCGGCCTCGAAGAGCTCGTGGGCGGTGATGGTCGTCATCTCGTCGACGTCGGGCTTGCAGCGCGCGATTACCGCGAACACGTAGGGCTTGCCCCCGATCTTCAGCTCGGAGTGATAGCCGCCGAACCCGCCGATGGAGCAACTCTCGCCCCACGCCGTGGTGAGCTTGGTCGTCCCAGGATAGTAGAGTGTGTAGATTGCATTGGAGTCGGGCAGCCCGAAACCCGCGTGCGCACCGTCGAGCTTGGTCATCAGCCACTGGACGATGTCGCCCTCGCTCACGGTGGACGCGGGGGTCTCGTCGACGACGATGGGCGCGTCGGCGACCGCCGGGCCGACGCCGTACTCGCCTGCGCGCTCTTTCCAGTAGAGGGACGCTGCGATCTCCGAGTGGACGGTGGCGATCTCGTCGCGAAGCGGTTCGCCCTTGAACACGATCGGCACGAAGCGCGGGGTCGCGAGCACCGGACCGCCGAAGCTCTGCAAGAGCGGTAACGGCGGATGCGTCGCCGGGTACGCGCCGGGGCGACCCGTGTTGCACGCGGGGCCGTCGGGCGCGCCGGCATCGCGGTGGAGCACGCGGGCGTCGGGCGAGGCGTCGGGTTCTCCCGAGGCGACGGTGGCGTCGGAGCACGCGAACGCGAGGAGGGAGAAAAGAAGGAGCACGGCCCGTCTCACGCCGACCTCGGGTGTGCGAGGACGGACGACCATTCACGCTGGCGCGGCGCGGACGCGTGGTGGTGGTGGTGGTGGTGGTGGTGTCGCGCGGCGCGGAGAGCGCTCGGCCGTACGTCGAGACGGGCGCACGCCTGCCTCGCGCGCTGGGGCTTCAGAGGCTTCGGAGGTCGGGGCGCGGGCTCTCGGTCGGAGCGACGAGACCGTGCTTGCGCCAGCCGGTGCTCCCGAGCCACGTTCGCGCCAGCGTGACGGGCGATGGCGATGGCGGGTCGCGACCGGCACCCTGCGGATCGCGTCGAATCCCATCGAACCAACGCGCGGAGGAGCACGGATCGAGACCGGCGATGCGCGAGCCGTGCTTCTTCGCGTTCATGAGGACGTAGACGATGGCGTGACGCACCTCCCGCGGGGTCTTCAGGTCGCGCGCGTGGTAGCGCTCGCGCCAGACGCTGCCGGTCACCTCGAGCTCGCGGTTGAGCGCGCGAGCGAGGCGCACGGCGAGCCCGAGCATGCCGCGCGAAAGGAGCGCCGTGTCGTGCGCTTCCACCACGAGGTGCACGTGGTTCGTCTGGATCGAGAAGTGGACGACCCGGAACGACGCGCCCGTCGCGGGGGACTTCTTGACGGCCGCTATCGCGGCCGTGAGCGCCCGCGTGAGCACCTGCTCGCGGAACGAAGGCAGCCCCGCGCGAGCGCGAAGTGTCACGTGCACCGGATGGTAGTTGCGATGAACGGCACGGACTCGATGGGCGACCCGCCGCACCGGGCCCGGCTTTCGCCCGGCACCGGGACGAGCGCCGCCGCGCGGCCCACGCTTCTTCGGTTCCGACCGCGGCGGGAAAAGACCGAGTTGGTTCGAGTCCTGCCCCAGCCAAGTTCAGAGCTCAAGCGCAATACGCGCGAGACTCTGCCGAACATTCTGACCTTCTATCGACCACAAACAAAGCGAGCCAGTCATCGGAAGCGCATACGCTCTTCAACAACCACGAAGGAGAGAGCATGAGATACCGACAACTGACTCTCGACGAACGGTACCAGATCCAGGTCCTGCACAAGGCGGGCGCGAAGATCACGGCCATCGCGCGGGACTTGGACCGTCATCCATCGACAATCTCGCGCGAGCTCCGACGCAACATGCCGGCCGAGCTCACCGACCAGCGCTACCTTGCCGAGCGAGCGGCAAGGCTCACGCGCAAGCGGAGGATCGAGAAGGGGGCTCGCAGTCGGAAGGTGCAGGGCAAGCTTCAGGTGGTCGTCGAAGGACTCCTGATGCGCGGATGGAGCCCCGAGCAGATCAGCGGACGGCTCCGCGTGGAGCGCGGCTGTGTCGTGAGCCACGAGACCATCTACCAGCACATCCTCCGCGACGCGCAGCGCAGAGGCGTGCTGCGCTATTGCCTTCGGTTCGGAGGCTACAAGCACTTCCGCTTCAAGAAGAGCAAGATGGCCGAGCGCACGAGAATGCGAAAGCACTGGATCGACCAGCGGCCCGCCGCCGCGAACGAGCGACGGGAGATCGGTCACTGGGAGCGCGATTGCGTTCTCGGCAAACGCGGAGGCGCAGCGCTGCTCACGATCATCGACCGCCGGTCGCGCTACGCGCGGATTCGCCACGTCGCGCGCGTCTGCGCTGCGGACGTTGCAGCAGCAACGCACGATGCACTCGCTTCTCACGTCACCAAGACGCTCACGAACGACAACGGCGTGGAGTTCCAGCAGTCGTCGGCACTCGAAGCTGCCCTACGCATCCCCATCTACTTCACGGAGCCCAGCTCGCCGTGGCAGCGAGGCTCAATCGAGAACCTCAACGGTCTGATCCGCCAGTACGTCGGCAAGGGGACCGACCTCGACCGCGCGCCCGAGTGGCTACCGCAAGCGCTGGAGGATACGCTCAACCACCGGCCACGAAAGACCCTCGGCTACCGAACGCCGCACGAGGTCTTCTTCAAAAAGCGATTAGCGATGATTCTCAATCAACGAATGCACTTCGGATTGGAATTCAGCCCATGAGTTTGATTAGGGCAACATTCACATTCACGAAGCCCAAGTCAAGCCCGCGCCCGCGCCTGCGCGGGGGGGGTACAGACCGGATAGATCCCTGACAGTTCGGACCGAGGACACTCCTGACACTTTCTCGGCTTGTCCGAGGACATCCCTGGCACTCGGCCATGCCGGCAGTTCCTGCTGGGGTGGAAGCGTCATCGGATGCCGGCGAAGGTCGGATGAGCCTTCGGCGCTCTGCGCGGCGTGGGCCGACACGTGGGCAACGCGTGCTCGAGCGCTTCCGCGAGGCCCGCCAAGATGAAGAAACCGCGGAGCGCGTCCGCGGAGGCGCCATCGAGGCACTTCGCGCTTTCGCCGCGCCGCCTCGGCGCTTCTCCGAGCGCGGGATCCACGCCGCGCTTCACCTCGCGCCGGATCCGCGCTTCACCTCGCGCCGGATCCGCGCTTCCACCGCGCGTCTCCGCTCGCGGTTCACCTCGCGCCACATACGCCTCGCGCCGGATCCGCGCTTCACCGCGCTCTGCATCCGCGCGCCGCGCTTTCACCTCGCGCTTCCACCGCGCGCCGAGTCGTCCTCGCCGCGCGGCCCCCCTTCCTCACTCGTACCAGCGCGCTTCCAGCACGTTCCCGTCGGGATCTTGGAAGTAGAACCAGTGCTTCGAGGACCCCTTCGCTCCGAACGACCTTTCGCCCATGCGATGCGTCGGCACTTCCGCGCCGTCGAGCCGCGTCTTCAGCGCTTGGAACTCGCCCTCCGTCATCGCGAGACAAACGTGATTGATCGGCTTCCCCGCCGCCGTCGGCTTCTTCTCGCCCGTGAACTGGGCCGCGAACGGAGCGCCCATCGCTGGCGTGAGATCCAGGATCGATGTCGCCGAGACCCGCACGCTCGGGAACGGCGCCTTGCCGGCCAGGAACTCCTCCTCCCGAACGGACGCGAGCCCGACGACCTTGGTGTAGAAGGCGAGGGCCGCGCGCGGATCCTCGACCCAGAGCACGATGTGATCGATCTCCATCGCTCGAGCTTATCTCGGCGGGCCGGGTGTTGCGCTAGCTCCGACTCCACCGTGCACTCCGACGATAGAGATCGCGCTCTTGCGTGCGACCATCGCCGCGCTTCGCGGGACGCGCGGCCAGCCGCCGCCGCGCTCGGCTTCGCCGCGCAGACGTCAGTCGATCCGACCGAAGTTGAACGACGCCGCCACGCCCGCTCCGAACCACTGCGCGCCGCCGTTGATGCGCTCGAAGAGGAACTGCGACTTCAGGTCGAACCAGCGCGTGAAGCTCACGCCGATCCCGAACCCCAGCATGATGTCGAACGGACCACCACCCGGCAGCC
The DNA here is from genome assembly GCA_044224495.1 of Polyangiaceae bacterium. Lineage (GTDB taxonomy): Bacteria > Myxococcota_A > Polyangia > Polyangiales > Polyangiaceae > JBGAKG01. The sequence continues at coordinate 54,263 of JBGAKG010000008.1, forward strand.
CACCGTAGTAGTTGCGATCGTAGACGCGCACGCCGGTCAGCGGTCCCAGGAACACCTTGCGCGTCACCTGGAACCACAGGTTCACCGGCACCGAGAACACGAAGAAGATCGGATCCGAGAACGCCATGCCGAAGCCCGGCTGGACGTCTGCGCGGAAGATGCCCGCGTGGAACGCCATCGGCACTCCGAAGTAGTGGTAGAACCACGACGGTCGCGCGAACGGCGCGACGAAGCGCCCTTCGAGCGCGAGCTCGAACCCGCCCGTGTCGACCACCTTGCCGCGGAAGCGCAGCTCCGGGTTCGAGAACAAGTCGTACCCGTAGGCCGGGTCGTAGAGCGAGTTGCGATCGAACGGGCGCGCGAACGAGTCCGCCTGCGCGACGCGCCCCTCCGGATCGGGGACGCGAAAACCGAAGCGCAGGCCGATCTCGAAGCGCCGCAGGAAGGCGATCGCGCCCTCGATGTTCCAGCCGGCGCCCCAATAGCGGATGTCGTTCGGGTTCGCCTGGATCAGGCGCGAGCCGAAGCCGAACCCGAGGTCCAAGCTGCCGGCGATCTTCGAGTCGGGCACCGTCCGGCGCTCGACCCAGGGCGGCGCGTCGGCGGCGGCGCTGGCGGCGACCGCGCTGACGGCGAGGAATGCTGCTGCTGCGAGAGCCTGTTTCCTCATGCCCAAGATGGTACGCCCATCAGCGCGCTTTGCGAAGCGTGACCGCGATCTCCAGGTTCTCGTCAGGTGTGGCACCACGCGACACCGGCACCACCTCGAACGTCGGATCGGTGCGAAGCGCCACGAAGATGGCTTGTACCAACTTGGGACGCACGCGCTCCTGCCAGCGCTGGAGCCACGCGTTCCCGTCGTCGTCCCCCTCGTATTCCTCGTCGAACTCGGCGCTGAGCTCGATCCGCACGTTGAAGCACCCTTCCTCGCGGTGGACCGTCATCGGGCCGTGGTGTAGCAAGAAGAAGGGATGGGTGCATTCGGTCTACTCGGCCACGACGGGAGCCTCGCGGCCGCCGCGAGCGCGTCGCACGACGCGTTCCTGCGCCCGCTCACCCACCCGATCGAGCTCTGCGTGGCGGCGCTCGAGCAAGAGGGCGAGCTCCTCGGCGCGTTCCAGCGCAGCTCCGACGGTCGGACCGGGCTCCCCCTCGCGCGCCGCGCGACCGGGGGCGCATCGGTGCGGACGGGGCCCGGTGTCATCCACTGCGTGCTCGCGCTCGCGTCACCGTCGGTCCTCGTGCCCGCGAACGAGGATCAGATCCTGAACCGGTGGGTGCGGCCGTTCCTCGCGGCGCTCACCAAGGTCGCCGCACCCGCGCACTACTTCGGGCGCGATTGGATCAGCGTCTCGCACCGGCCCGCAGCGGCGATCGCGTTCGCGCACGGCGCTGCGACCGAGCGCACCGTCGTCGAGGTGTTCGTCTCCGCGAGTCGCACCTTCTCCGCCGGGCAGCGCGCGACGTTCCTGGGCAAGGAGCCGATCGCGCTCGACGAGGTCGCGAAGACCGCCGTAACCGCCGAGCGCCTCCGCGCCGCGCTCGTCGGCGAGCTCGGCGAACGGTACGGGCTCGAGGCCCGCGACGTCCCTCCGCGTGCGCCTGCGCCCGCGCCGAACGTCCCCGACGATCCACCGTGGAAGGCGAGCGTCGACGAAGCGATCGGACCGATCTCGGCGGGCGTCGATCGCACCGGCGCCCTCCGCCTCGGCGGCGAGCTGATGGCATCCTCCGATGCAATCACGGAGGTCGAGACGCGGCTCCGTGACGCGACGCGGCAAGATCTCGACGCCATCCTCGAGGCCGCGTTCTCCTCGCGCGACGGCTGGCGTCCCGCGCTCTTCGGCGTGCGCGATCTCGGCTCGATTCGCGAGGTGCTCGCGGCCGCGATGGACTAGCATCGCGCGCACTTTGGTACGCAAACCCGTCGTCCTCATCACCGGGGCCAGTGGCGAGATGGGCCACGGCCTGATCCACGCCCTCTCCAAGCGCGAGCACTTCGACGTGCTCGCCCTCGACATCAAGGAGCTCGAAGGCGATCTCGCGAAGATGTGCCGCGCCACGATCGCGGGCGACATCCTCGACAAGCACCTGCTCGAGCGCCTGGTGAGCGAGTACGAGATCCACGCGATCTTCCACCTCGCGGCGCTGCTCTCCACCCGCTCCGAGTTCACGCCCGAGACCGCGCACGAGGTCAACGTGACCGGCACGTTGAACCTGCTGAAGCTCGCGACCGAGCAAGCGCGCTGGCACGGCAAGCCCGTGAAGTTCCTCTTCCCGAGCTCCATCGCGGCGTACGGCATCGGCTCGCTCGACGAGAAGCGCAAAGCCGGCCGCATCGCAGAAGAAGCGCACCTCGAGCCGTCCACGATGTACGGCTGCAACAAGCTCTACTGCGAGCACCTCGGTCGCTACTTCGCGAAGCACTACCGCCAGCTCGCCCAAGGCGACGACGCGGTGAAGCGCGGCGTCGACTTCCGCAGCATCCGCTTCCCGGGGCTCATCTCGGCGTTCACCGTCCCGAGCGGCGGCACGAGCGACTACCTGCCCGAGATGCTCCACGCCGCGGCGCAGGGCAACCGCTACGAGTGCTTCGTTCGCCCCGACACCCGCATCCCGTTCATGGCGATGCCGGACGGGATCGACGCGCTCCTCGGCTTGATGGACGCGCCGCGCGAGAAGCTCTCGACGCACGTCTACAACATCGCCGCCTTCAACCCGAGCGCGGAAGAGTTCGCGGTCATCGTACGGAAGGCGTTCCCCAACGCCGAGATCACGTTCGTCCCGGACGTGCGCCGGCAGGGCATCGTCGACTCCTGGCCCGAGGACGTCGACGACGGCCGCGCGCGGAGCGACTGGGGCTTCGCGCCGAAGTTCGATCTCGGTCGCGCGGTGGACGAGTACCTGCTCCCGAACATCAAGAAGCGGTACGCGAAGTAGCCCGTCTCAGCCGATCACAGCCGCCCCTGCAAGATGCAGGACACGGTGTCGATCGTGCGCATTGCCGGCGCTCCGCCGGTCACGTGCTCGTTGTCCATCGCGTGGTCGTACTCGAGCATCGTCTTCAGGCCCTTGCCCATGTTGACGACGAAGAGCCCCGCCACCGTGTGGCGCCCGTTCGCGGCGACGCCGTAGTCGGGCGTGTACCAGTCCCAGCGAAAGCCGAGCACGAAGTGCTTGGTGATGTCCTGCTCGATGCGGGCGAACGCACCGAGCTCCTTCTTCGCCACGACGTCGGCGTTGATGTCGTCCGGGATCTTGGGGACGTTGTTCGCGTTGAGCGTGCCGCGGTCCATGTTCTCCGCGATCACGATCTCGGCGTAGACCGCCGTCTGCCCGAGCGGCTTCGAGAAGGTGTGGTGCAGCGCGGCCTCGCCGCCGATCGCCCAGCGTGTGAACTGCTTGAAGCGGAGCTTCGCCGCGTCCACCGTCTGGCCCTTGCCGAGGTAGCCGCTCACGCCCACGTCGAACGGACCGAAGTCGTAGTCCACGCGGAGGACGCCGTCCTTCGCGCGGTTGAAGTCGGGGACGACCGTGAAGTCGGATTCGTTGATCGTGCGACCGTTCAGCACCGACGCGGTGACGAGCAGCTTCTTCTCCCACGAGAGGTCGGCGTGGATGCCGAGGTCGAACTCGCCCGGCCACATGTTCCGTTGGAAGAAGCTGCGCTCGGCGAACGGGCGGTCGGCGTCACTCTGAGGCATCTCGAAGTTGAACGGCACCTTGAACATGCCGGCGCCGAACAGGAGCTTCATCTTGCCGTTCGCGAACGGGACGATCGCGTCGGCTTCGACGTTGCGCGCGGCGACGCCGGCCCCCGAGACGGGCCCGCCGGCCACGAGCGGCTCGAGCTCCACCGTGAAGCGAGCGTACTTGTTCGGCTCGAACGTGACGCGGGCGCGCGCGCGCCGCAGGCGGAAGAAGTTCGAGTTGGTCGTGTCGCCGTTGGACTTCGCGATCACGTCGTTCGCGCCGATGCCGGGCGGGAGCACGCCGCCGTTCGCGTTGGGCGACGCCGCGGCGTCGTAGACGTTCATGATGAGCTGCGGCTGGACGAAGCCGCTGATGGTCACGCTCTTCAACCAGTCGGGCAGCTTGAAGCCGTCGCTCTTCGCTTCGAGCTCCTTGAGCCGCGCTTCGAGCTTGGCCATCCGGGTGTTCGGGTCGTCGGCAGGAGCCGCCGGCGGGGCATTCGGCGCCGCTGTCGCGCTCACGTCCGTCCCGGACGTCGAGAGCAGCGGCGGGCGGTCGTCGGCCCACGCCGCCCCGGTGAAGAGGATTGTCGCGACGCCCGCAAAGACCCCGAATCCGCAGAGAGTTCGCATCGGCGCCGGCTTATAGCAACGGAACCGACGCGTTCGTCACCGGATTGCCACAACGTCTCGGTGATGTTGCCGTCCCGTCACCGATGGGACAGTTCGCCGCGCTTTCTTGCGCTCAGCCGGTGGGACCGCCACCTACCCGCTCCCAAACGCGGGCCTCCCGGAAAATCCGAACGAGCTCGCCGTCCAAGTGCTCGTCCTTCACCCCGAAGTGCAGGATGTCGAGCGCCTTCTCGACCGGCACCGCCTTCTTGTACGGGCGGTCGCTCGCGGTGAGCGCGTCGTAGATGTCCGAGATGCTCATCATCTTGGACTGGACGGGGATCTCCTCCGCCCGGAGCCGGTTGGGATAGCCCGTGCCGTTGAGCTTCTCGTGGTGCGCCCCGGCGATCGCGGGGACGCGTGCGAACGCCTTGCCCCACGGGATCCGCGACAGGAACTTGAAGGTGTGGGTCACGTGGCTGCGGATCTCGTCGAACTCCTGCGGCGTGAGTGATCCGCGCTTCACCGACAGCGCGAGCACCTCGTCGTCTTCGAGGAGGCGATGAACGTCGCCGCGAATGTCGGTGTACGTCTCCTTCGCGATCTGCTCGATCTTCGCGAAGTCGCCGGCGGCGAGCACGGTCGGCTCGTTCGCCGACGTGATCGCGGCCCACGCCTCGTCCAGCTCGTTCACGCGGCGCGCGAGCTCCGCGTCGAGGTCACCGAGATCCTCGCGCTTCGCACCCTTCTCGAGCAGGTGCACCTTGCGCGTGAGGATGTCCGCCTCGATGCTGCGCGTGACGAAGTCGAAGCGCCCGCGGATGTTCGCGAGCGACTCGTCGTACAGCTTCTTCGCCTTCACGAGCACCTTCTCGCGGACACCGATCTTGCCGAAGTCGTGGAGCAGGCTCGCGTACTCGAGCTCGCGCAGATCGCCGGACGAGAAGCGGCAGTCGCGGTAGGCGCCATCCACGGCGCCGTCGACGACCTTCGCGAGCTCGATCGTGAGATCGGCCACGCGGCGCGAGTGACCGCTCGTGGTCGGATCGCGCGACTCGATCGCCTCGACGCTCGCTTTGACGAAGCCCTCGAAGAGCTGCCGGATCTCGTCGTACAGGATCGTGTTCTCGAGCGAGACGCCTGCTTGCGCGGCGACCATGCCGAGGAGCTCCTCGCTGCGCTCGTCGAATGGGATGACCTCCGCCTCGACCTCGTCCGCGTTCGAGAGCTTCTTCTCCGGCTCGCGCTTCTTGTTGATGAGCTGAATGACGCCGATGACCTCGTCGCGCTGCGAGATCAGCGGCATGACGAGCATCGACTTCGTGCGGTAACCGATGCGCTCGTCGAAGCTGCGGTCGAAGCTGAACGACGAGCCGGCCGGGAGCTCGTAGACGTCGGGCAGGTTGAGCGGCTTCTTCGAGAGCGCGACGGTCCCGGCGATGCTCCGGTTGGAGATCGGCATCGTGAACTCGCGCGAGTCGAACGAGAGCGAGTCGTTCTGGGTGAGCTTGAAGCGCAGGCGCGCGTTCTTGTCCTCGCCCTCGACCACGTAGAGCGAGCCGGCGTCGGCCCCAGTGACGTAGCGGCTCTTCTCGAGGATGACGCCGAACAGCCGATCGAGCGATCGCTCCGTGGTCATCGCGCGGGCGATGTTCACGAGCTCGCCCAGCTCGTACCGGTAGCGGCGCAGCCACTTGCCGCGCCGCTCCGCACGGCTCTTCGTGTCGAGGAGCTCGAGCGCCCGCTGGAGCGCGACGAAGAGCTCGTTCGTCGACGGGTGCTCGGGGAGCACGCTCGCGAGGCCCTTCTCGATCGCAGTCTGGAAGTCCTTCTCTTCCGGCGTGCCGAGCACGATGACGAGACACGTGCCTGCAGCGACGCGCTCGGTGAACGGAACCAGGAGCTCGCGCCCGCGATCCCAGACCGCTGCCGGCGCCACGACGACGGACAGCTCACCGCGCGCGACCAGCACGATGAGCGGGTGCGGCCGAGTGACCACGTCCGCCGCGAACCGCGGGTCCGCGAGGAGATCGGCGGCGATGGCGCCCAGAGCGTCGAGCGGAGCGCGCTCGGTGGTCGGTACTTCCTGCGTCGTCATCGTCAGCCTTTCCCCTGCGCGCCCGATCCTCCGGGCGCGTCTTGGATCCCACGCGCGACGGCGATCGCACGGATCGCGTCGCGGCGGCGAGCGAGCTCGGCGTTGTCCTTCACCGGCTCGAAGCGAGAAGCGGTCCCGCTTCGCGAGACGCGCAAGTAGGCCGAAGGCAGGTGCGCGGTCAGCTCCTGGAGCAAGCGCTCGAGCTGGATCGCCGGCCGACCGTCGACCTTCTTCTCGACCTCGAAGTACGTCCACGGGATCTTCGACTCGGCGAGCGACTCGGCGCGCACCAAGAACGTGTTCGTGTTGAACACGCGGACCTGGGCGGCGTCGAAGCCGCGCGGCAGGCGGAACTCCTCGAGCACCTGGAGCTTGCCCTCGGCGTGGACCGGGATGCCGCCGCGATCGCCCTCTTCCTTGGGGCAGACCTCGACCATCACCGCCTTCCCGCGCTCGATGAACGAACCGAGGATCGCTTCGTCGACCGTGGCGCCGAGGTTGTCGACGTTCGTGATCCAGACGTACTTCCCGCCGGCGCGGTGGAACGCCTGGACGAGCCCCGAGCGCGCGAGCGCCTCGGGCAGATCACCGTGGCCGGTCGCGTGGGTGCTCGGCTTGCCCTCGTCGTCGAGGAAGACGTCCCCCTTCGGATCGAGGCGCAGCCCGAGGTTCTGGGTGAACGTCGCGACGTGCGGGCCCGCCTTGCGCTCGGCCAGCGCTGCGCGGAGCGGCTCTTCGGTCGCGTCGCTCGTCATGAGCCAGAGCGGAACCGGGCGCCCGGCGCGCGCGCCGAGCATCGCGTTCTCGCGGAGGCGGACGTCGAGGAAGGTCAGCCCATCGAACGCCTCGACGAGAGCCTTCACGACGCCGCCCATGCGCGTCGCCATGCCGCCGGCCATCACGCAGAAGGCGAGCTCGCCATTTCGAAGTGCAGCGGCTCCGAGCGCCGCGAGCCTTGCGTGCTCGGGCGTGCCGGGCGCGGGGACCTCGAGGAGCTCCTCGGGCGCCGGCGCGCGGACGTCGCCTTTGACGCGGTTGCGCGCGTCCCGACGTGCCTCGGCGGGGCTGCTCGAGCGCAGGTCTTCGCCGAGCGCGTGCAGGCGCGCGACATCGAAAGCATGAGCCTCGAGGAGCGCGCGGACATCGGCGGGGAGCTTCGCGAGTTGCTCGTCGAGCGTGGCCATGCGTGGGTCGGGCGATGGTACGAAGAAACCCGAGGCCGTGCTAGGACCGCGGGCGTGGGAGCACGCGGTGGACCGAAAGGATGCAAGCTGGCGACGGCGACGGCGACGCTCGCCGTCGGCGCGCTCCTCCTCGGCGCGTGCGTGGCGACGGCCGCCCCACTTCCGCCGCGCCGCGCGGAGACGCCGCCGCGCCCCGTCGCGACCGCGAGCGAGGATGCGCCGCCGCGCCCCGAGGGTCTTCCGGCCGACGCGGCATGGGTTCCGGGGCATTGGCATTGGAACGGCGTGGAAAACGAGTGGATTCCCGGGCGCTGGGAGGTCCCCCCGGGGGGCGCGACCTACGCTCCGTGATCGTGGTAAGCTCGTGAGCGGCCGGGACTTCCTTCATTTGCGAGGTTCCATGAAATCCATCCGCACTCCGCTCGCGGCGCTCGCCGCGGCAGCCACGCTCGCGTTCGCGTCGCCCGTCCTGGCGCAGGATGCGCAGCCACCGCCGTCGACCGTCACGGGCACGGGGCCCGATGCGATCATCCTCAAAGACGGAACGACGCTGCGCGGGACCCTCGTCGAGGTCGTTCCCAATCAGGTCGCGCGGCTGCGCATGGCCGACGGCAAGATCGCGAACGTGAAGTGGGAGGTCATCGAGCGGGTCGAGCAAGCGACGCCGCCGGTCGCGCCGCCGGTGACGCCGGTCGCGCCGCCGGTGACACCGGTCGCGCCGCCGGTCCCGCCGCCGCAGAGCACGAGCGTGGTGCACATCGATGCGGAGATCCCCGTCATCCTCGAGCAGTCGACGTACGGCGGCGACGATTGGCACCCCGTCTGCCAGGCACCGTGCGACGCGTCGCTCCCGCTCCAGGCGAGCTACCGCATCTCGGGCGACGGCACGCGGCGCTCGAAGCCGTTCGTGATCTCGCCCACGCCGGACGGCAAGGCCACGTTGGACGTCGCGCGGGGAACGACCACCGGCTTCGCGCTCGGCATCACGTTCGTGGCGACGGGGCCGATCGTCTTCCTGATCGGCTTGGCCGTGACCGTCCTGGGCGCGGCGGCGAGCAGCGCCAACGACTGCACGAACGCGACCGGCTCGCGTTGCACGGCGTCCGACGCGGGCGCCGTCATCACCACCGGCATCGTCCTGATGGGCGTGGGGATCGGCGGCACGGTGATCGGCGGCATCCTGCTCGGGAACAACATCCGTACCAAAGTGGGACAGGTCGGAGTCACGATCCCGGGGTACCCGGGTGCGCAGGACCTGGTTCGGCGCCCGACGTGGTACGCGGAGCGCCCGCCGGTACCGGCGAGCGCGACGATCCCGCTGGTGGCCGTTCCGTTCTGACGCGAGCGCCGTCGCTCAGGACGGCGCGTCGTCGATCGCGCGCCGGTACCTCTCGCGCCGCGCGCTGTCGCCGAGGATCTCGTACGCCTCGTCGAGCACCGAGACGATGCGCCGCACGTCGTCCGCGAGATCGAGCGTGGCCGGCGTGAGCACGCTGCTCGGCTCGAACGCCCGGCGAAGATCGACGTAGGCGCGCCGGATCTCGTAGCTCGTGGCGTTGCGCATGACCCCGAGCACCGCGAAGTAGTCGCCCTCTTCGACGAGATCGACGCGCGCGCGGATTCGCTCGCGCAGCGCGGTGTCGTCCATGGCATCCGCCTCGGGCGTCCGCGCGCGCGCCTGCGGCTTCGCGAAGGCGGCGCGCACGACGACGACGACCCCGAGCAGCGCGAGCGCGTAGAGCACCTGCGTGACGTCGGTCTGGGGAAAGCGCGTCACGATCGCATCGAGCTTCGCGCCGATGACGGTGCGCAGCGCGTCGAGCTCGGCCGAGCCGAGACCGCACTCGTTGAGGAGCGGTGCGCGCGGGCCTTCGCTGAAGACTGCGTCCCGCCCGCCGAGCGCGACGGCGGCGGACTGCTCGTCGACCGTGCGGCGCACGACCTCCACGAAGACCTCGGCCCCGGCCGAGCCGCCAAAGACGCTGGGCTCGTTGCGGAGCCGCCCGGGAGGCTCCGGGTCGAGGAACGAGCTGCCGCGCGAGATCCCGAGCACCTGGCCCATGATCCACTCGGCGTGCGCGCGGAGCACCGTCCAGAGCTGATCCTGGCGGAGCGCGCCTTGCGCGACGAGCGCCGCACCGGCGTGGCGCCCGTAGGGCGGCAGGCGCCCGGCGAGCTGATCGATCCGTTCGCGCGGGAGCTCGCCGCGCGCGCCGAGGAACGCGAGGAGCGACTCGGCATCGAGGCCCGACGCCGCCGTCACCACGTCTCCCTCGCGCAGGACGATGCGGCGAACGCCTTCGGGCGACTCGAAGGTCAGCGCGCCCGAGCGCCGGTTCGCGATCGCGTCGGCGAGCGCGCGTGCCGCATCGCCCGGGCCCAGCGCCATCGGCGCGGTGGGCGGTGCGTCGGGCGGAGATGCGGGGGCGCTCGATCCGGCGCCGAACGGCGACGTCGGGAGCGGTGACGTCGGGAGCGCGCTCGGGACGCTGCCCACGTTCCCGGAGAACGGCGCGGGCACCGGCGGCGGGAGCGGCGCTCGTTCGAGGGGAGGCGGAGGCGGCGGCTCGAGGCGCCGCTCGAGCGAGAGCGGCGGGATCGGTGGCACCGACGTCGGCATCTGCACCATCGGAAGGAGCATCCCCCCGGCCTGGACCAGCACCTCGCTCCCGAGCGTGGTCGACATGACGCTCGGCGCGGGGCCCGGCGGCGAGAACGGTGCTTGCGAGACGATCGGGGCAGGGCCACCGAACGGCGGAGGGATCGAGCTCTTCGAGCGGCGCATGAACGGCGTCGCCGCGGGCGGCGAAGGCGGGGCGACGCCGAACGGGTGCTGCTGCGACGTGGAAGCCGGCACGCTCTCGGTGGAGCGCAGGCTCGTGCCCCCCGCGTTCGTCCCGGGCGCGTTCGTCCCGGGCGCATTCGTGCCTGCGGCGTGGGTGCCTTGCGCGTGGGTGCCTTGGGGGTTCGTGCCGTGCGGGTTGGTCCCGTGCGAGTGCGTGCCGTGCGCGTTGGTGCCGCCGGGAGCGTTCGTCTCGTGGCGCGAGCCCGTCTCGCCGGTCGAGCCCGCGTTCGTGCCGACGCCCCCGTTCGTCACGGGATCGGGTGGGACCTCTTCGTGACCAGCCGGCGCCGCGGCGTTCGCGGCCGCGCGCCCGCGCGAGGTCGTCCCCCGTCCCGAGTTGGTACCGCGCTGGGGCTCGTCGTCGTCTTCGTCCGCATCGTCGAGCGGCGTGTCGAGCGCGGCCAAGATGGCCTCCGGCAGGACCGCGTCGAGCTCGTCCTCGGGCGAGATCACCGGCGCTTCGGCCTGGGCCTGAGCGCGGACGTCGGCGGCGGCGAGCAGGCTCTCGAGCTCCTCGCTGATCCCCGTGCGGAGGCTCACCCGCGCCTGCGACGGCGCCGGGCTCGGGATCGGCGATGCGCTCGTCCGCGAGGGCGGTGGCCGCGACGACGGCGGCCGCACCGAAGGAGGCGGGCGCGACGACGGCGGCACGGGCCGCGCCGACGGCGGCGGCAACGGCGAAGCGCGGCCCACCGACACCGGCGGGCTCGGCGGCGGCAGCGACGCCGGTCCTGCCGCCGGCGGCACCGACGCCGGTCCTGCCGCCGGCGGCGCCACGGACGCAGGCGCGCTGGGCGGGGACGACTTGGGCGGCGGGGACGACGCCGGTCGCGCGGCGCGATCCGAAGGGGGCGGCGGCTCCACCGGCTCCGGCGGTGGTGGCGGGGGCTCGCCCATCGACAGCGCCTGGATCTTCTTCACGACCGAGGTGGGATCGATCGGGCGCGAGAAGAAGCCGCTCCCCTCGTTCGCGATCGCGTCCTCCGCGGTCGACAGCGCCGCCCCGGCGCGCCCGAGGAAGATCACGTCGATTCCATCCGCGCTCGGCAGCTCCCGCATGCGGGCCACGGTCTCGAGCGCGCCCTCGGCATCCGCGTCGACCAAGACGACGTTCGGCTTCTGGACCGCGACGCGCGCGATCAGCATCGAGAGCGGCACGTCGACGACGTGGAGCTTCGCCTCGCGCAGCGCCTGCGACACCCGCTCGGCGTCGACCGAGGGATCGCTCACGAAGACGGTCCACGGCTCGTGCTCGTCGGTCACCCCGTCACTCCTTCGAGCGGTTCTGCTTCCCCGCGCCCCCAGCCATGCGCTTCCCCAAGCTCTCGGCCCACCGCGGCAGCACGAGCGCGCCATAGGTGAGGGCGAAGACGAATGCGATCAGGATGATCTCGCCGCGAGTGAGGGAGAACACGACGCCGCCAGTGTAGCAGGGTAGAAAGGCCAACGGATGCTCCCCGTCTTCGTCCGCCGCAAGACCGCCGAAACGGCGCTGGATGACGACGCGCTCCTCCCGACCGAGCTCGTGCCCGACAAGGAGGGTAAACCGCGTGTCGACGCGATGACCCTCGTGTCGCGCGGGCGCGACGGGCCGTGGATCCCGCTCCTCGCTGCGCTCGAGACCGACGAGCGGCTGCTCGCAGCGTTCGCCCGAGCGTTGGACGTCCCGTCGCTGAAGCGCGTGCGCCCGCTCCGGACCTGGATGCTCGCCGGGCTCATGCCGCTCCTCGTCCTCGCCGAGCTCGAGCGCGAGCTCTGGGTGAAGGGCGCTGCGGTCGGCGCGCGCATGATGGCCGACGCGTTCCTCGCGTTCGCGGTGGGGATCGAGCTCCTGCGTCCGGTGCCTCCGCGCCCGCGCACGGCCGCCCTGGTCTTCTTCGCCGTGGGTGCGCGCTATGCCTACATGATCCTCGTCGCGAAGGGGCACGGGTTGAGCCCGCTCATCTGGAGCGCGCCGGCGATCGCGTTCGGCGCGGGCGCGCTCGCGTGGCTGCTCCCTCCGCGGGCGCGGCTCGTGACGGAGGTCGCGCAGAAGCTCGGCATCGTCATTCCGACGGCCCGACCGGTCCCGGGGCCACCGGCGGCCATCGCGCGGGCGTTCGGCGCCGCCCTCGTCCTCCCGCTCGCCCTCTTCCTCGCGCGGAAGGCGGGGCTCGGGCTCTGGCAGCAAGCCGGCGTGTTCCTGGTGGTCGGTGCCATCGCGGCGACGGTCGGTGCGGGAGCGCTGCGCGGCGCACTCGCGCGGGGTTGGGCGCGGCTCGGCGAATCGGTCGTGTACGGGCTCGTCCTCACGTTCGGCCTCGCGGGCCTCACGCACCACCTCGCGGGGTGCGCGGGCGAGCTCTGGAAGATGCTCTCGCCCGAGGGCTTCGCGCACACCGGCGCTCGCTTCTTCGAGGCCGAAGCGGCGGAGTCGACGCGCCAGGTCGATGCCGTGCGCGCGAAGCTAGCGTTCGTCGCGATGTCCGTGGTGTTCGGTCCGATCGTCGAGGAGCTCGTGTACCGCGGCGGTCTCCAGCGCACGCTCGCCTCGCGCGCGGGAAGGCGCGGCGCGGTGGTGATGGCGGCGCTGGCGTTCGCGGTCGCGCACGTGAACGTCTACCAGGCCGCCATCTACCAGACCGTGTTCCTCGGCATCGCGTTCGGCCTCGCGTTCGAGGAAGCCGGGATCGTCTGCGCGATCGCGGTTCACGCGCTCTGGAACTTGTACCTGCTCCTGTGACCCGCGCTCAGTGGCATCCCTGGACGCGGCTGGTCGTCGTCACGTTCGCGGTGCCACCCGCTACGGCGCACGTTCCGCAGGTGTAGTACGTCCCCTGTTGGCCACAGGCGAGCGCGGCATGGAAGCCCGCGTTGCCGGAGGCACTGCAGAACTTCCCGATTTTGTAGCAGAGGTGGTTGGAGGAGGTCCCTCCCGAGATGCACGTGCTCGAATTGGTGCACAGCGCCCCGCCGCAGAACCCGCACGAGCCACCCACGTACTCCGCGTACTGCTTCGAGATGGTGTTGCTGCAGTCGTAGTCGAACGAATTGTTGGGCCCGTAGGGCGTGGTGAAGTAGCTCGCCTGGCCCGGATGGACGGTGTTGAGCCCGTCGAAGCAGTCGGTGTTGTCGAGCACGAACCCGGCCTGGGGCGGGGTCGGCGGACCTGCGTCGGGGAGCTGAGCGCAGCCAACGACCGCGCGCCCGTTTCCGATCGTGCCGGTCATGTCGCCGAAGCCGTCGTTGTCGCCGTCCTTGTACCAGAGCGTGCACGGACCCGTGCTGCATGCCGGGCAGGTGCACTGGCCGACCTTGCCCGACGACGTGCAACTGCCGCCGGTGATTTGGCACTCGTCGTTGCAGCACACGTTCGAGATGCAGTGCCCGCTCTGACACTGCGTGACGGACCCGCACGGGCTGCCGTTGCCCAGCTTGGAAATGCACTTGCCCTGCTGGCAGTAGTGCGTCGGCTGGCAGTCGGATTCGCCCGTGCACTGGGTCAGGCAGCCGTTGGCAGCGCCCGCGTCCCCCGTTCCGTCGGGGCACGAGTAGCCTTGGCAGGTCTCGAGTTGGAGCTCGCAATGCCCCTTCGAGTCGCACGCCGGGCGGCCCTGCTGGGTCGTCGTGTTGCAGAACGCCGTGCCACAAGTGACCTTCGAATCGGCGAGGGCACACGCGCGTTTGCCGTTGCACTTGCCTCCGCACTTCGAGTCGTCCAGCGCGACTCCGCCGTCAGGCAGATTGAGCGCGGCATCTCCCGCATCCTCCGTCCCCGCGTCGAGGGGAACGCCGACGCACTCGTTGTCGGGGTCTTGACCGTCCGCGATCGCGGTGCACTTGCCCTCCGAACCCGCGACCTTGCACGACTCGCACACGCCGTCGCAGGGGGTGTCACAGCACACCCCGTCGACGCAGTTCAGCGTCTTGCAGTCACTCGGCTTCGAGCAGGTCTGCACGATCGGTGCGTCGCTCGTCGCGTCCGGGACGGCAGCCACCGGCGTGTCGCCCACGCAGCCGACGTTGATCAGCCACCCCGCGGTCGCGAGACCGAGCACCCCCACGATGACCTTTTTCATGGCTCGAGCGTAGCGGAACGGAGGGCCAGAGCAACGTCAGCCGCAGCGTGGACCCGTCTCGCCGTGGTGTAGGACGCCGTACCACCAACGACCGAGCGCTTTCTGCACACTCACGGCTTCTTCGGCGGACGCGGACGACGCTCCGGCTTCGGCAGCTCGCGGCGTGCGAGCTGGAAGCGGCTCGACGTGCGTTGGCTCGCCTCGAAGATCTTCACCTTTTCGCGCGCGAGCTCCATGAAGCGCTGCTGCGCGCGGAGCGGGGCCGGACCGCCGTTCGACGGAACGGTCGATTGAACGCGCTCGTAGCGACCGTCGCTCCCCAGGCGCCACGCCTTGCAGGCGTCCTGCGCCTCGATGTCGAGGATGCCGGTGAGGCGCGCCTTCAAGTTCGGATCCTCGATCGGGATCATGAGCTCGACGCGGCGGTGGAAGTTGCGCGGCATCCAGTCGGCGCTGGCGATGAACACCTCGCCCTTGCCGCCGTTCGCGAACGAGAAGACGCGGCCGTGCTCGAGGAAGCGGTCGACGAGCGCGTGGACCTCGATGTTGTCGCTCACGCCCGGGACCCCGGGCCGCAAGCAGCAGATGCCGCGCACGAGGAGCGTGATCGCGACGCCCGCTTGCGATGCGCGGTAGAGGGCCTCGACCACGTCTTCGTCGACGAGCGCGTTCATCTTCGCGACGATGCGCGCCGGGCGGCCGTTCCGCGCGTGCTCCGCTTCGCGCGCGATGAGCCCGAGCACCGCTTCGTGCAGACCGAGCGGAGCGACGATGAGGGACTTCCACTTCGGCGGCGCCGAGTACCCCGTGAGCAAGTTGAAGAGCGACGACGCGTCTTCGCCGATCGCTTCCTTGCACGTGAGGTACGAGATGTCGGTGTAGTAGCGCGCGGTCGTCGGGTTGTAGTTGCCGGTGGAGAGGTGCACGTAGCGGCGGAGCTTGCCCTTCTCGCGCCGGATCACGAGCGAGCACTTCGCGTGCGTCTTCAGCCCGAGGAGCCCGTAGACCACGTTGACGCCGCTCTGCTCGAGCGTGCGCGCCCACTGGATGTTGGACTCCTCGTCGAAGCGCGCCTTGAGCTCGACGATCGCGGTGACTTGCTTCCCCGCCTCGGCCGCGCGCGCGAGGGCTTTGACGATCGGGCTGTCGCCGCCGGCGCGGTAGAGCGTCTGCTTGATCGCGAGCACGTCCGGGTCGTCGGCCGCGCGCGCGATCAGGTCCACGACGTGCTCGAAGCTCTCGTACGGCTGATGGATCAGCACGTCCTGCTCGCGGATCACGGCGAACGGATCGTCGGCCTCGCGCAGGGGCGGGACTTGGAGCGGGGCGAAGGGCTCGTCGCGCAGGTCGCGGCGCTCTTCCTTCGTCACGAGCTGCATCACGTCGGCGACGTTCAAGAGGCCGCGCGAGACGTAGACGTCGCGGTCCGGATCGAGCTTCAGCGCCTTGACGAGCTTGGCGAGCGACGACGGGCTCACGTCCCCCGTGACCTCGAGGCGGACGGCGTTCCCGCGCTCGCGCCGGCGGAGCTCCTGCTGGATCGTCTGGAGGAGGTCCTGCGCTTCTTCTTCGTCGATCTCGAGGTCGAAGTTGCGCGTGACGCGGAAGCCGTAGACGCCGCGGAGGCGGACGCCGGGGAAGATGGTGCCCACGTGGCGGGCGACGAGATCCTCCACCAGCACGAACGCATGCCGCGCGGGCTGCCCGGCCGGGGTCTTCACGCCCGACACCTCGAGGAGGCGCGGGAGCATCATCGGCACCTGGACGACGCCGAACGCCGGCTCGCTCCCGCCGTCGCGCTCGAACATGACGCCGAGGTTCAGCGCCTTGTTGCGGAGGTGAGGGAAGGGGTGACCGGGGTCGATCGCGATCGGCGTGAGGATCGGGAAGATCTCGCCCTCGAAGCGCGCGTCGAGGCTCTTCAGCTCGGTCTCGTCGAGCTGCTCCGGCTTCACGAGCAGGATCCCGGCCTGGGCCAGGAGCGGCAGCATCTTCTCGAGGCACTTGGTCTGCGCTTCGACCAGCTGGTGGACGCGCTCGGCGATCTGCGCGAGCGCCTCGGCCGGGGTCATGCCGTCGGGCCCGAGCTCGCTGACCTCGCCCGTGAGCTGCTGCTTCAGGCCGGCGACGCGGACCATGAAGAACTCGTCGAGGTTCGAGGCGACGATCGCGAGGAACTTCAGCCGCTCGAGGAGCGGAACCGCCTCGTTCTCGCCTTCGGCCAGGACCCGCGCGTTGAACTCGAGCCAGGAGAGCTCGCGGTTCAAGTAGAGGTTGGGGGAGCGGAGGTCCGGTTCGATGGGGCCGCTCCCGTTCTGCGAGACCGGCCCGGAGCCGGAGGCGACGCTCGGCGCGCTCGGAGTCGGCTGCGGGTAGGAGATCGGGGCGGTGGGTTCCATGGGCGAGGGGCCGAACATCTTACCTCAGTTCTGCCGGACCGAACGGAGGACCGGCTGGGGCCTTCCGTCGCAATCGAGCCGCCATCGACCTGCCACCGTTTCGCCACGCCGCCGCGGCTGGAGGCGAAAATCCTGCGCCAATCCGGCGTGATACGCTCAGGACGTGATCTTCACGCGGCGGACGCTGGAGGCCCCCTCGCTCGACGTGCATCACGTCGATGCGGAGGTGCGGACGCCGCACCTTCGGGTCGCGGTGCGCAGCGGACTCAACGTCACCACCGACTACGCCTTGCTGGGGCGATCCATCCCATACGCCCACCGCATGAGCCGGCCCCAGATCTCCGTGCTCTTCGAGGGTGACGGCCGGCTGGACGAGGGGGATCGCCGCGCGTGGATGAAGGCGGGCGAGCTGTGCCTCAGCGACGGCGGGGGGCTGCGCGGCGGGTCGATGGCGTACACCGGCGACCGCTTCCTCCAGCTCTTGGTCGAGTGGGATCCCGCCGTGCACGGCGCCCCGTGGGACGCCACGCTGACGACGATGCGGCTCGGGATGCGGGACCTCGGGCGCCTCCGCCACGCGGCCCAGCTCGCGATCGAGGAGCCGACCGCCGCGGTCGGCATCCGCCGTCTGTTCGCGATTCTCCGGTCGATTGGGATCCCGCTCGAGCTCGCGGACGTGCCGGGCGAGCTCTCGCCGATGAGCGCGTTGAACGCCGCCGTCGCGCGTTGGCTGTCCGCGCTCGAGCGCTTCCCGTCGATCGACGACGTCGCCGCCGAGGTCTCGTGGAACCAACGGCGCGTCCACCGCGCGCTCACGGCGCTCACGACCCAGTACGCCGTGCCGTGGACGGACTGGCGCTCGGCGCTGCATGCGTTTCGCCTCCTCAACGCGACCCGCCTCCTCCGCTCGCCGCGCGCGACCACGGAGCAGGTCGCGCGCCTCACCGGATTCCGCAGCCCGTCGGCGCTGTGTCACGCCTTCACGCGTGCCTCGCTCCCGTCGCCGGGGGCGCTCACGCGCGCGGCGCGGCAGGGGGACGCGCACGTGCTCGAGGCCTGGGCAGACCCGCGCCTCGTCTGAGCGGCGCGGTCACTGCTCGTCTTTCTTCACCCGGTCGTTCCGGAGGAAGACGCGCGCTTCGCCGAACGACGCCGTCTCCGTGTAGTTCGCCTCGACCCACGGCCCCGCGATCGGGTTGTGCATCTTGAAGTCGTAGTAGGAGTCGGCCCACGTGGTGAGCGGCGCCTTGTCGATGAAGACGAACGCCGCCGGCGGCGCCTTCTCGAGCTGCGCCATCATGTCCTTCTCGTGCTCGTCGCGCATCTGGCGGATGACGGCGGCTTGCGCCTCCGTCGGGTGGAGCCCGTTCGGCATCCACGAGCCCGCGAGCGCGCCGTCCGCGTTCAGATCGTACGCGTAGATGTAGGGGGTCGCGCTCTTCCGCTCGGCGAGGAAGAGGATGTACGGGTCCATGCTGTAGGACTGGACCGTGTCGTCGGGGGACGTGTGCTCGCGCAGGTACGCCGCCGCCTCGCGCATCTCCCACGGGAAGAAGTCGGGGCCGCGGAAGTAGACGAGGTAGTCCTCGCCCGAGCGCTGCTCCGCGGTCGTGCCCTTCGCGAGGATCCACGGGCTCACGAGGTGGGGCGACTGAGGCTCGAGCGAGATCACGCGCGCCGCGAGCGACGCGGCCGCCGCGAACGGCACGAGGCGCTGCACCAACCCGCGCCGCACGCCGAAGCGCTCCGTCGCCCACACCACGAGGAGCAGCCACACGAGCGACAGCCCCGCGCTCACCGGGTGGAAGTGGTACGGGAAGCCCTTGCCCTGCGCGACCACGCTGACGAGCCCGAGGAGCGGGGTCAGCGCGACCGCGACCGCCCGGCGCGGCACCTGCCCACTCACGATGAGCGCGAGGAGGGCGAAGCTCGAGACCACCGACAGCCCGGTCGTCACGCCGCCCCAGCTCAGGCCGATGATCTCGGACGGCGTGCGCGGCATCATGAAGCGGTACATCGCCGGGACGTCGTGGATCGAGATCCGCAGGAACCGCCCGATGTCGCCGTAGCGCGCGAGGAACGCGAGCTGCGTCGCCGCGCCGAGCGCGCAGCCGAGCGCGAAGAGGCCGAGCCGCTTCTTCCACGGGAGCCGCAGGTCGGCGTCGATCACGACCGCCAGGAGCTGCGCCGCCGTGAAGACCACGTACGTGGGCTTCCCGAACCAGGGGATCGCCGACAGAACGCCGGCGAGGACGAGCAACCCGGCGCCCTGTTTCCCGGGCGCCGCCTTGCGGAGCTTCTCCTGCGCCACGAGCTGGAGTCCGAGCGCGGGGAGCAGGAACCAATCGAAGAAGCTCTCCCGCTGGGCGAGGTCCCAGTAGAGGTACATGAGGAGCTGCCCCGAGAAGGCCACCCACGCCGCGAACGCCCACGCGAGGCGCTCGAACGGGTGGCTCTCCGGCCGAACGCTCCCCCGCACCCCGCGCGCGATCCCCGGGAGGCACGCGCCGGTGAGCGCGAACGTGATCCCGGTGACGGTGAGATCGAGCACGCGGAAGCGGTGCTCGTCCCGCCCGCCGAGGAGCAGGAAGAGCATGTGCACCATGTGCGTGAGCGGACCGTTCACGTCGCGCACGTCGCGGTAGTCGACGTCGCCCTTGAGGATCGCCCACGCGACGTATTGGAAGATGCCTTGGTCGCGCCCGAGCGTCGTGAGCGATGCGCGGTACGTCGCTTCACGCACCCACGCGAACGGCGGGAGCGCGACGACGAGCGCCGGAAGCACGAGCGGCAGCGTGCTCTTCAGGCCGCGCAGCGTTGTCGACCGGGGCGCCATTGCGGCCGGAACCTACAACGGATGCGCTGCCGCGAGCGAGCTGAACCGAAGGAAGGACTCGGGATTTTGGCTCATCGACGTGCGTTCGCGGAGTTGTGGGCACGCGCGATGCATGCGAGGCCGTTCCGGCGCAGACTCGACGGCGGCTCGAAAGTGGAGCCACAATACGTCCCACGATGTCCGAAGCCGTCCGTCGCTTCACCAGCACCCAGCCGCTCGATCGCGCTCACGCCTTTGCCGACGCGCTCGCGCCCGCCAAAGGCAAGACGCTCCTCCTCCCGCTCCGTGGTCACCCCGATCCGGACGGGATCGCCAGCGCGCTCGCGCAGGCGCACCTCGCCCAGCGGCTCGGCGTCGGGAAGACGATCATCGGCTACAGCCACGAGCTCTCGCACCGCGAGAACCGGGCGCTCGTGAAGCTCCTCAACCTCGAGCTGCGCAAGATCAAGAGCGTGAAGGAGGTCGATGGCGTCGAGTTCCTCGGTCTCGTCGACTCGCACGATCTCGATCCGGATCTGGCGGATGCCCAAAACCTCGACATCCTCACGATCGTCGACCACCACCGCGCGAACACCCCGCCGCGGGCCCGGTTCGTCGACCTCCGCCTGGACGTCGGGGCGACCGCCACCATCTTCGTCGAGTACCTCAACGCCCTCGCGCCGCTCGACGCCGACTCCGAGGACGACCGCCGCATCGCGACCGCGCTGATGCACGGCCTCTCGACCGACACGGACGACTTCACCCTCGCGCGCGCGCTCGACTTCCGCGCCGCCGCCCAGATCGCGGAGGTGCTCGACCGCGACTTGCTCCAGGACCTCAGCCGTCACCTGATCGCGCCGAGCGCGATGGACGTCATCGCCCGCGCCCTCGCCACGCTCGTCGTCCGCCGCAATTTCGCGATGGCCGGCGTCGGCTTCGTGCCCGACGGCGAGCGCGACACCATCGCGCAGGCCGCCGACTTCCTCATCCGCCGCGAGGACATCGACACCGTCGTCGTCTACGGCGTCGTCGGCGACAAGTTCATCGAGGGCTCGCTCCGCACCCACTCGCCGAGCGTCGATCCCGCCGCCTGGCTCGAGGGCGCGTTCGGCTTCGACGACAAGGGCCGCGCCTTCGGCGGCGGACGCCGCGACAAGGGTGGCTTCCGGATCCCGATCGGCTTCCTCGGCCGCAGCACCGACCGCGCCCAGCTCTGGAGCCTGGTCGAGCACGCCGCGCGCAACGCGCTCCTGCGCCAGCTCGGCGAAGAGCCGGTGACCGGCGTGCTCAACGGCCCCGTCACCTGATCCGCGTTCGTTGAGGCTCGCCTTCTTCGGGCTGCCCCTCGCGGCCCTGCTCCTGCACGGCGACGGGCACGAGCTCCCGTGGGTCGCCCTCTGTCGCCGGGAAGCGCCGGGCGTCCGCCGGGCGCGGCGCATCTTCGGGCGCCGAGCTCGGCTCGTCCCCGACATGGCCGATCCGGCCGCGCTCGCTGCGCTCCGCGCCGTGAAGCCGGACCTGATCGTGAGCTGGTTCTGGACGAAGCGCCTCCCGGCCAAGGTGCTGTCGCTCGCGCCCGCCGTCGGCGTGCATCCGTCCCTGCTCCCCCGTCACCGCGGGCCGGACCCGTATTTCTGGGCGATCGATCGCGGCGACGCGAAGACCGGCGTCACCGCGCACCTCCTCGAGCGCGAGTACGACACCGGCGCGATCCTGGCCCAGCGCGCGCTCGCGATCGAGCCGGCGTGGAACGCGTGGACGTTGGCGAAGAAGCTCGACCGTCCTTCGCTCGCGTTGCTCCGGCAGGTCGTCGGGCAATGGGCAGCCGGTGCACCTCCGCGCCCGCGCGCCCAACCGGCGCGCGGCGTGACGGCCGCGCCCGCTCCGACCGACGACGAGCTCGAGCTCCGTTGGCGTTGGAGCGCCGACCGGATCGTGCGCCGCGTCCGCGCCGCCGCGCCGTGGCCGGGGGCCTTCACCGAGCTCGCAGGGACGACGGTCGTGCTCACCGCCGTCGAAGCGACCCCTCGCTTCCCGCGCGCGCTCCGGAGCGGCGAGGCTGCGGTGCGGGACGACGGGGCGGTCGTCGTTCGCGCCGGCGACGTCGCCGTCCGACTCGTCGCCGGCCGCCGCGAGGACGACGAAAGCGTGCTCGACGAGGCGGCCTTTCGAGCGCTCGTCCGCGCGGCGGGACCGTCTGCACCAGCCAAGCAGCGCTAAGGTCGCTCCGGGATCGGCCGTTCCATTTCTCTGGAAAATCCTGTTCGTGCGAGCAGTTTGGCCAAACGAGCGCGGTCGAATAGCATCGAGCGAAAGAAAGGCTGCACCGTGTCCGACATCCCTTCGACCGCAAAGTCCGCGCGTGAATCCCTCGCCCGTGGTCTCTCCGCACTGCAGTCCGATCCGAGCGTGCCCCCCCAGCTGATCGATCTCGCCGGGACGATCGCTCAGGCGATGGGAGCGCTCCACCAGATCGAGCGCAGCAACGGCACGGCGTTGGTCCCGCACGCCGAGACGGCGTTGAACAACGTCCGCACGGCGCTCTCGCAGCTCCAGGCCGCTCAGAGCGCGCACCCCGCCGTGAACGCGGCGATGGAGGCGGTCGCCGGCTCGCTCAGCATGGTCCACGCGCTCAACAAGCTCGCGCAGCCTGGCGCCGCAGCGCCGGCTCCCGCGCCCGCGCAGCACGCGCCGCAACAGGCGTGGGGGGCACCCCCGAACGCAGCGCCCGCATACGCCCCGCCGCCGCAGCCGCAGCCGGCGTACGCGCCGCCGCCGCAACCGCAAGCCGCTCCGGCGCAGCCGTCGTTCCCGCAGGCCGCGCGCGATCCGTTCGCCGCGCCCGCCCCCGCAGCCGGCGGTCGCTCCCCGATGGCCGCGACCGCGATGCCGCCGAGCGCGCAGCTCCAGCAGCCCGCACCGGCGTACGCGCCGCCGCAGCAGCAGTACGCGCCGCCGCCCGGCCAACCGATGTCGGGGCGTCCGCCGTCACCGCCGGCGGCGGGCGATCACCCGATCGTCACCGCCGACCTCGGCGCGCACTCGCCGACGAACTTCTACAAGGGCCTCTCCGGCAACGACATCATCGATCACGGTGGTCTCTTCGTATCGACCTACATGATCCCGAAGATCGGGACTCCGGTTCGGCTCAAGGTGTCGCTCCCGGGCGGCTACGAGTTCGAAGCGAACGCGATCGTGCGCTGGTCGCGCGAGCAAGGCGGCGATGCGCCGCCCGGCTTCGGCGCGCAGTTCACGCAGATCACGCCCGAGGCGCGGCAGCTCGTCTACCGCTACGTGCGCAACCGCGAACCGCTCTTCCACGACGACCTGTGATCGGGCTCGTCCCGCGCTGGCGCCCACCGCGCAGCTCGGCGGAGCGCCCGTTCGCGCGCGCGCTCGGCGCGGGTGAAGCGCTGCGCATCACGTGGCTCGGCACCGCCGGGCACGTCGTTCAGACGGCGACCACGACGATCCTGCTCGACCCGTACCTCACGCGGCCGCGCTTCGGAGCGCTAGCGCGGACCAAGCTCCTGCCCGACGAGCGCGCGATCCGCGCGTGGATCCCGAAGCAGGTCGACGGGGTCCTCTGCGGGCACAGCCACTTCGACCACCTGCTCGACGCGCCGCGGATCGCCGCGCTCACGGGCGCGAAGCTCGCGGGCTCGGTCTCCACGTGCAACGTCGCGCGCGGCGCGGGCGTGCCCGAGTCGCAGCTCGTCGAGGTCGGCCCGGACGGTGCGCGCTTCACGATTGGCGACGTGGACGTGCGCTTCGTCCCGAGCTTGCACGGGCGCATCGCGCTCGGTCGCGTGCCGTTCCCCGGCGTCGTCCGCGACGTGCCGGCGGGGCCGCTCCGCATGTGGCACTACCGGATGGGCGGCGCGTACGGGATCCTCCTCCGGCCGAAGGGGGGACCGAGCGTGTACCACAATGGGAGCGCCGACCTGATCGACGCCGAGGTCGCTGGCGAGCGCGCCGACGTGCTGCTCGTCGGTCTCGCGGGGCGCCAGGGGACGAAGGACTACGTGCACCGCTTGTGCGCCGCGCTCTCGCCGCGCGTCGTCGTCCCCACGCACCACGATCTCTTCTTCAGCCCACTCGAGGAAGGGCTGCGCCTGATCCCGGGGATCGATCTCGACGGCTTCGTCACCGAGGCCGGCCATGAAGCGCCGCACGCCTCGGTGCGCCTCCCCGACTACGGCGAGGTGCTCCAAGTGCCGCACGCCGACGCGCGCGGCGCGACGTTCGTCGGCTGACTCAGCGCGGGATCACGAGCTTGCCCGCGCTCGCCAGGTCGAGCGGCCGCTCGAGCGCGACCCCGTTCGCCTGGAGATCGAACGCGAGGATCGCGAGGTACTCGTCGTCGCGCAGTGACCCACCCTTGCCGGGCGGCATCGCCTTCATGACGTAGCCGCCGATGTCCGCTGCGGTCGCGAACTGCTCGGTGCGATGCGAGCCTGCGTGCGGTGCGAGCGGGAGGGCGCCCTTCGCCAGCCCGACGACGGCCGGCGCTCCGCCTCCTTCGCCATGGTCTCCGTGACACGACGCGCAGTGGTCCGCGTAGAGCGTGGCTCCGCGTTGGGCTTGCTCGGCGAAGGTCGCGGGCGGGGAAGCCGGAGCGGGCGGGGGAGCGCTCGCGCACGCGAGCACGAAGCCGAGGGCAACGGAGCCCGCAGCGAGAGTGAGGTGAACGTTCTTCATCGGGACATGCTCCTGACACCCAGCTCCGCGAGGATCGGCTCGGCGTCGTCGAAGCGAGCGAGCGCGGATCGCTCGCAGGCACCGAGCCACGCCACCCCGCGCTCGCGGCGCAGGTAGACGACGACACCGCGGTCGGCCGCGGCCACTTCCTCGAGCGCGCGATCGAGGTCGCGCGCGCACGTGCACGACGTCGCCCCGAACGTCTCGCTCCCGACGCACTCGGCGTGCACGCGCACGACCACGTCGTCCCCGCGGACGTCCCCGCGGACGAGCGCCACGTGCTCGCGCTCGAAGACGACGAAGGCGAAGAGACCATGGCGCGTCGGCACCGGTGCTTCGGCGAGCTTCACGGCGCACCTCCGAGCTTCCCGAGCACGCCCGCGACCACGCGATCGCAGCGCGAGAGGTGGAAGTCGAACGCCTCGCGCGTCGTCGAAGCGACGCGCGCGAGGAGAGCTTCCTGCAGGAGCGCACGCGCCCGGTGATGACGCGTCCGCACGGTCTCGGCGGGCATCTCGAGGGCGTCGGCGATCTCCGCCACGCTGAGCTCCTCGACGCTGCGGAGCATGAAGACGGTGCGGTACGGCGCGGGGAGCGCATCGATCGCCTCCTCGAGCATCCCGCGCAGCTCCACGTCGCTCGCGCGGCGCTCCGGTGCTCCTTCGGGGCGATCATCCATCGGCTCCTCCTCGTTCGGCGGGTCCACCCAACGGCGATCGCGGCGCAGCCGACCGAGCGCCTCGTGGATCGCGATCCGCACGAGCCAGGTCGAGACCGCGGACTTCCCGGCGAAGCTCCCCAGGCTCGCGAACGCCGCGAGGTAGGCCGCCTGCATCACGTCCTCCGCGGCGTCGTCGCTTCGAACCAGCGCGCGGGCGGCGCGGAAGACCTTCCGGTTGTGGCGCCGCATCAGAACCTCGAACAGCGCCTTGTCCCCCGCGACGACGTGGCGGACGATCTCTTCGTCGGTGAGCGGGCTCTCGCGCGGCATCGTCCACTAGAGTCGCGAGGGCGCTCCGCGTTTCAACCTTTCCGAGAGCGCGCGCGATCTCGGTAGGCGAAGGTAGGTACAGGCGGGAGAAGGTGAGCGGCGTCCACGCTCGGAGGCCGCTTGTGCTTTTGCTAGAATCGAAGGTCCGATGAGCAGTGGTCCCACCCTCCAACAGCGCGCGCGTGCCCGTGTCGGCGCGTCGCTGAAGGACAAGTGGCAGCTCGATGGCCTGCTCGGCGTCGGCGGCACGGCCGCGGTTTACGCCGCTACCCACCGCAACGGGAAGCGGGCCGCGATCAAGATGCTCCACCCGGAGCTCTCCACGAACGACGAGCTCGTCGCGCGCTTCCTCCGCGAGGGCTACGTCGCCAACAAGCTCGAGCACCCGGGTGCGGTGTCCGTCCTCGACGACGATCGCACGGACGACGGCGCCGTCTTCCTCGTCATGGAGCTGCTCGACGGGCACTCCCTCGAGAAGCACACGAAGGCGAACGGCGATCGGCTCTCCCTCGAGCAAGTGATCCGCGTCGGCGACGAGACGCTCGACGTCCTGGCCGTCGCCCACGGGAAGGGCGTCATCCACCGGGACATCAAGCCCGCGAATCTGTTCCTCACGCGCGATGGGCGCGTGAAGGTCCTCGACTTCGGCATCGCGCGCCTGCGCGAGGGCAACAACGACGCGACCGCGACGCAGACCGGCGCCGCGATCGGCACGCCGGCCTTCATGCCGCCCGAGCAGGCGCGCGGTCGCTGGCACCTCGTGGATGCGCGCACGGACGTGTGGTCCGTCGGCGCCACGCTCTTCGCGCTCCTCACCGGGCGCCGGCCGCGCAAGGCCGACACCGTCAACGAAGAGCTCCTCCTCGCGATGACCGAGCCGGTGCCGCGCATCCAGACCATCGCTCCGCAGGTCCCGCAGGTCGTCGCCGACGTCGTCGATCGCGCGCTCGCGTTCGAGATGAACGATCGCTTCGTCGACGCGCGAGCGATGCAGCAGGCCCTTCGTGGGGCGCTCGCCAACCTGCGCGAGACGGCGGACCCGGAGACGCTGCTCAGCGTGCAGATCGACACCGCGCCCGTCCTCCACGGCATGGACAACGCGGCGACGATCGCGCAGCCGACCCCCATCTCGCTCCCGGCGAACCCCCAGCCGGACACGCTCGACCCACGCCTCACCACGTCGCGCCCGATCGTCGCGGCCGAGCAGACGGCGCCGTCCGCGCGCAAGCGCTCCGGGAGCAAGGCCGCGATCGCGGTCGTCTTCGGGGTGCTCGCGGTCGGTGCGATCGGCGTCGGGGCCTTCTTCGGCCTGCGCGACGCGCGTTCGCAGCCCTCGCCCGCCGTCGTCGCGAACGCGAGCCCGCCCGCGGCGGCCGCCAAGGACGACTCCGCGAAGGCCCAAGGCGCGGCGACCGCCACCGCGACGGCGACCACGGCGGCGAACGCCGCGACTCCGCCCGCCACCGGCACGAGCTCGACGCCGACGACCTCGATCGCCGATCTTCCGCCGGCGAACACCGGTACCAAAGTGGTACCGAAGGGGACGGCGCGCCCGAACGCGTCCACCAAGCCCACGGCCACCGCCGCGGGCACGGGGAATCCATGGGACTCCCGCTTCTGAGGCCCACCTTCGCCGCCGCCGCGTTCGTGGCCGCGCTCTCGCTGGGGGCCTCCGCACGCGCGGACTCGGGACAGGAAGCCGAGCGGCTCTTCCGCGAGGCCGTTCGCCTCCGCGACGCGGGGGATTTCGTCGCCGCCTGTCCCAAGTTCGAGGCGAGCTTCGGCCTGGATCCGGCGCCGGGCACGCTCGTGAACCTTGGCGACTGCGAGGTCCGGATCGGCAAGCTCGTCGCCGCCGTCGGTCACTACAAGCTCGCCGCCGCCGCGTTCCCCAAGACCGACCGCCGGCGCGACCTCGTGACCCAGAAGGCGAGCGACCTCGAGCCCAAGCTCGCGCACCTCACGATCAAGCTCGCGCCCGGGCTCCCGGCGACCGCGAGCATCACGCGCGGCGGCGCCCCGTTCGATCGCAAGGAAGCGGGCGTGTCCGCGCTCGTCGATCCGGGCAAACTCGCCATCGTCGTCACGCAGCCCGAGCGCAAGGATGCGGTCTACGACGTCTCGCTCGCCGAGGGCGAGTCGAAGGAGCTCGTGGTCGACGTCGGCGCGCCGGTCGACAAGCAGGTGGTCTCCACCGTGACCGTCGTCGAGAAGCCAGTCACGACCGGGGTCAGCCCGATCCGCACGGCCGGCTTCGTGATCGGTGGCGTCGGGCTCGTCGGCGTCGGGCTCGGCGCGGTGACCGGCATCCTCGCGATGGGCAAGGCGAGCACGGTGAAGGAGCACTGCGACACGACCACGTACGCCTGCGACGCCGAGGGCGCCGACGCCGCTCGCGCCGGCGAGGTGCTCGCGCCGCTCTCCACCGTCGCGTTCATCGCCGGCGGCGTGCTGCTGGCGGGCGGCGTCGTGATGATCATCGCCGGCGGCAAGAAGAAGGAGGCCCCGGTGGCCTTCGTCCCGAGCTTCGGACCGAACGGCGCGAGCGCCTTCCTCACCGGCTCCTTCTAGAGGTGAACCCGTGAACCGTACCTTCGCCAGCTTGTTGTTCGCCGCGCCGCTCGCGCTCGTCACTGCGTCGTGCGCGAGCCTCCTCGACGTCGACTTCGGGGCCGCGCACCTCGACGCGGACGCCGGCACCGAGGGCGGCGGTCCCGGCTGTCAGGCGAAGACCTGCCAGGCGCAGGGCTTCGAGTGCGGCACCCAGAACGATGGCTGCGGCGAGGCGCTCGAGTGCGGCACGTGCAAGACCGGGGTCTGCACGGAAGGCAAGTGCAAGTGCGTGCCGAAGACGTGCCCCGACCTCAAGGTGCAGTGCGGCAAGGTCGACGACGGCTGCGGCGGCGTCCTGGACTGCGGCGCGTGCGCCAACCCGTCCGATCAGTGCAACGGGCAGACGAACACGTGCGAGTGCAAGCCGAAGGACTGCAAGGCGCAGGGCGCCGAGTGCGGCTCCGTGCCGGACGGGTGCGGCAACACCTACTCGTGCGGCACGTGCGCGGCGAACCCCAACGGCCCGAACTGCAACGCCGGCAAGTGTGGCCCCACGCCCTGCACGCCGAAGACGTGCGGCCAGCTCGGCAAGAACTGCGGTCAGGTCAGTGACGGCTGCGGCACGGTGTTGAACTGCGGCAGCACGTGCCCGTCGCCGCAGACCTGCGGTGGCGGTGGCACCGCGAACGTCTGCGGGTGCACGGCGAAGACGTGCCAGCAGCTCGGCAAGAACTGCGGCTCCGTCGCCAACGGCTGCGGCGGCACGCTCAACTGCGGGACCTGCACCGCGCCGCAGTCTTGCGGTGGCAGTGGGACCGCGAACGTTTGCGGGTGCACGCCGAGCGGCACGTGTCCCCTGGGTGCCAACTGCGGCACCGTCGCCGACGGGTGCGGCGGCAACGTGAGCTGCGGCCCCGCTTGCACGTCGCCGAACACCTGCGGCGGCGGCGGCAAGGTCAACGTGTGCGGGTGCACCCCGCTCACGTGCGACGACTTCGTCTGCGGCGTCAACGCGAACGGCTGCGGCGGTACCGTGAGCTGCGGCATCTGCGGCGGCGGCGGCTGCTTCACCGGCAACACGCCCGTCCTCATGGCCGACGGATCGCTCCGCGCGATCGAGACGATCCGCCCGGGCGACGTGATCGAGTCGTTCGACGAAGCGACCGGGAAGCCCGTCGCGCGGCCGGTCGTCACGCTCGCGATCCACGACACGTCGGCGTCGGCCGACGGCCTCGTGCTCGTCAACGACTCCATCCGCTCGACGCGCAACCACCCGTTCTTCGTCCACGGGCGCCGCGTCCGCGCCGACGAGCTCCACGTGGGCGACGTCCTCACCGTCGCGGCGATGGAGCACGGCACGGTCACGCTCCACGACGAGCCCATTACGAGCGTCACCGTGATCCCGGGCGGCATCGTCTCCTACGATCTCCGCACCGCTCCGTCGGGCGGCTACTTCGTCGGCCCGCGCAAGGCGCTCGTCGTGGCGAAGATCCAGCCCTGACGCGTCACTTCTTCCCGAAGACCTCGACGAACTCGCGCTTCGGTCGCTTCTTGCGGAGGCACCGCGTGGCCGCGCTCATGTAGCAGACGGTGAAGCCGCGGCGCGGGTGGTCGGTCACGTTCCGGCCGCTCCGGTGCCAGAGGTAGTTGTGGATGAGGATGACGTCGCCCCGCTTCGCCGGGACGGCGATCGTCTTCGCCTCCGCGTCCGCGCTCGCGAGCCGCTCCGGCGGAACGACGCCGCCGATCGGGCGCACGAGCCCGCCTTCGTGGGTGCGCGGGACGACCTCGATGCAGCCGGCCGCGGCCGGGGCGTCGTCGAGCGCGGTCCAGATCTGGAGCTCGGCGTCGCGATCGATCCCCCAGAAGTCCCCCGCGTCCTGGTGGAACGGGAGGTTCGACCCGCCGCGCGCCGCCTTGGAGAACACCACCGCGCGATAGATGGAGATGGGCCCCGCGATCACGCGCCGCGCGATGCGCTCGAAGACCGAGTTCTCCAGCCACGCGCGGTAGAGCGGATCGATCTCGAGCTTCTCGATCTTTCGGTACGCATCCGACGGTCCTTCCCAGCCGACCCCGTACTTCAGGTCGCGGTAGTCGCCGCTCGCGGAGTCGAGCTGGAAGAAGAGCCCGTCGTACCGCACCCGCCCCTGCATGATGTCGCGCGCGCGGTCGCCGAGCGCGGTCATCGTGGCGTCGTCGCCCACGGCAGGAAGGTACGCCCACCCTTCGCGGCGATAGGTCGCCACGGCTTGGTCGAGCTCTGCGTCGTCGATCGAGCGGCGGAACATGTCCTTCGGGAGCGTCGGATCGTACTCTGGCTCGCGTGTTGCGGCGACCCCTTCGCACGACGGCGGCGCTCTTGCTCGCGAGCACGCTGGCTCTGCCGTCGGCGCTGGCGCACGATCGCGGCTTCTCGACGAGCGAGCTCACCGTGCAGGACGACGGCGCGGTGACGGGAGAGTTCACGTTCTCGGCGGCCGATCTCTCGCGCGTCCACGTCGACGGCGATGCCCTCGCCGCCCGTGGTGTCGTCGTTCGAGCCGACGACGCGACCTGCCCGGCCACGCTCGGTCGCTTCGTCGAGACCGGCGGCGACGGTGTCGAGGCGCGGGTCGAGTTCCGGTGCCCTCCGGGCGCCGCGCGGATCGAGCTCGCGGTGGAGCTCCTCGCCGACCTCGGAGGGAACGCGCGCAACGTCGCGCGCATCACGCACGGCTCCGCGTCGGCGCAGGCGGTGCTGACGCCGACGAGCCGCGTCGTCGCGCTCGGGGCACCGCGCGCGAATCTGCCCCAGTCGACCGCCCGTTCGACGTCGCTCTTCCCGTGGATCGTGGGCGCGGCGGTCGTCGCTCTCGTCGCGTTCGTGCTCCGTCTTCGCTATCGTCGGTCGACGTGAGCAAGCTCGCCATCCTCGCCGCAGGCGGTCCCGCGCCCGGCATCAACAGCGTCATCGGTGCGGCCACCATCCGCGCGTGTCTCTCCGGCGTCTCGGTCCTCGGCGTGCAAGACGGCTTCAAGTGGATCATGAAGGGCGACACGTCGCGCGTGACGCCGCTCACCATCGGCGACACGAGCCGGATTCACTTCCGCGGCGGCTCGATGCTCGGCGTCTCGCGCTCGAACCCGACGAAGCGGGCCGAGGATCTCGAGCGCACGAAGGAGACGCTGAAGGAGCTCGGCGTCTCCATGCTCATCACGATCGGCGGCGACGACACCGCCTACAGCGCCTTCCGCCTCTCCGAGATCTCGGCGGGCTCGATCCGCGTCGTCCACGTCCCCAAGACGATCGACAACGATCTCGATCTCCCCGACGGTACCCCCACGTTCGGGTACACGACGGCGCGCAGCCTCGGCTGCGAGATCGTGCAGAGCCTGATGGTCGACGCGCGGACCACCGGGCGTTGGTACATCGTCGTCGCGATGGGCCGCAAAGCCGGCCACCTCGCGCTCGGCATCGGCAAGGCGGCCGGCGCCACGATCACGCTCGTGCCCGAGGAGTTCTCGGGGCAGAACGCGCGCCTCGACACGATCGTCGACACGCTCGCGGGCTCGATCATCAAGCGCCTCGCCGACGGCCGGAGCGACGGCGTCGCGGTGCTGGCCGAGGGGCTCGTCGAGATCCTCCCCGAGTCCGATCTCGCGGCGCTCGCGAACGTCGAGCGCGACGAGCACGACCACATCCGCATCGCGGAGATCGACTTCGGCGAGATCGTGCGCCGCAAGCTCCGCGACCGGCTGAAGAAGCTCGGCGTCGAGGCGACGCTCGTCTCGAAGAACATCGGGTACGAGCTCCGCTGCGCCGATCCGGTCCCGACCGACATGGAGTACACGCGCGACCTCGGCTACTGCGCCGCGCGCTACGTGATCGAGGGCGGTACGAAGACCCTCATCGCGATGGTCGCCGGCAAGTTCACGCCGATCCCCTTCGATCGGATCATGGACCCGCAGACGCATCGCATGCGGGTGCGCATGGTCGATCTCGAGTCGGACCGCTACCGCATCGCGCGCACGTACATGCTCCGGCTTCGCCGCGCCGACCGCGACAACCCGGCCGAGCTGACGCGGCTCGCCCGCGTCGTCGGGATGACGCCCGAGGCGTTCGCGGCCGAGTTCGAGCACATCTTCCGGACCGATCTCGACCCGATCCGGAGCCTGTCCGCCACGCCGCCGCCGGTCGCGCCGAAGCCCTGAAAAAATCCACCGGCGCCCGAACGGCGCCGCACCGGGAACTCCGCGCGGGGACGTGTGTCCGCCCCGACCATGCGCTCGTACCTTCGCCGCACCACCCTGCTCGCAGCGGGGATCGCCGTCGCATGCTTCGCCGGACACGGCACCGCCGCCACTCCGGATCCGGCTGCGCGTGGCCTCGACGCTTTCGTGTCCACGGCGACGGGGGTGCTCTCGGGCGACGTCGCGCGCATCCAACTCGAGACCTACGGCTTCGCGACGACGGCGTCGCCCGCGCCGCTCGGGGGCGTCACGGTCGAGGCGGCGTGGGATCCTCGTTCGCTCGAGCCCGCCGCCGTCGCGCCGCCGAAGGTCACCGTCACTTCCGACAAGAACGCCACCGCCACGCTCTCCATCCCCGTCCCACCGGGGGACGACCGGACGGTGAAGCTCCTCGTCGCGTTGCGCTTCGGCGATCACGCGCGCACGCGGACGATCGAGCTCCATCGCCGGGCCGCGCGCTCGCTCAGCGTCGGCGTCGCCGATCGGAGCGTCGTCCCGGGCACCACGATCCCGGCCTGGGCGCGCGCGATCTCCAACGGGGACGGCTCCCCGATCGCGCACGCGCGGGTGCGGTTCGAGCTCCTCGAGGGTACCTACGCGCGGCACGTCGTGGACGCGGAGACCGACGCCGCGGGGTGGGCCGTCACGAAGCTCCCCATCCCGCCGAACGACGATCCGACGTGGTCGTGGTCGCTCGTCGCCAAGCTCGACGATGCGCGGGTGCCCGCGAGCACGATCGTGCTCTCGGCGCGCGACGAGACGCCCGGCGAGCCGAGCGCACGGATCACCTTCGACGCCGGAAGCGTCGAGCCCGGGAAGTCGCTCGGCTATCGCATCGTCGCACGCGATGGGAGCGGGGCGCCGATCGCCAACCAGACGCTCCGCGTGTGGAGCGGCCCCACCGGCACGAAGGCGCCCGCGAACGACGCCGACTGGGAGTCGGTGGCTTCCGTGCTCACGACCGACGGCGCCGGCGTGGCCACCGGGACGATCACCGCCCCGAGCGTGGTCTCCGAGGCGGAGGCGACGCGCGTCGCCGTCGAGGCGCGCCTCGTCGGCGAAGGCCAGGCGCTCGCGCCGAAGGGCTCGGTCTCCGTCGACGTCCGCCGCAGCAGCGTGGACGTCACGCCCGAGGACGGCGTGCTCGTTCCGGGAATCGCGCAGACGCTCTTCGTCCGCGTGCTCGACGACAAAGGAAGAGGCGTCGCGGGCGAGCTCCTCGTCGAGGGCGATGGCCTGCACGAGAAGCTCGTGACCGACGAGCACGGCGAAGGCGAGCTCCGCTGGAACGTCCCGAAGGAGGTCGGTGCGCGACGCGACGTGGGTCCCTGCGCGAGCGGCGTGGCCGCCACGCTCCGGATGACGCCGCTCGGTGCGCTGCCGGCGTTCGGTCCGTCGCCGCACCTCGAGTGCGTCCCCGTCGATCGCGAGCGGACGGGCCTCGTGCGCGTCGACCGGCCGATGGTCCGCGTCGGCGAAGAGGTGAAGCCCACGTTCGACCTCGCGACCACCGCCCCCTCGGCCGCGGGCCCGACGAGCTTCACGCTCGAGCCGCACGCGGGGACGCGGAGCAGCGTGTGGGCCGGCGGACCGACCGCGCTCTCGGTCGGCGCGGGCACGCCGGGGCTCTGGACCGTGACCGCGACCCGGCCTCGCACCGGGGGCGCTGCGGTCGCCGGCAGCGCAGCGGTCCTCGTCCTCCCGAAGGTGCTCCCGCGCCTCACCCTTCGTACCACTTCGGTACGAGCAGTCCCCGACGGCGAGGTCGAGGTCGAGGCGACTCTCGAAGGTGACGGCCACCAGGCGCTCGGCGGCTCCGCCCAGGCGGTGCTCGTCGACCTCGAAGGCGGTGGCTCGCTCGACGGCGTGGAGAGCTCCGACACGCGCCGCCAGCTCTGTCGCTCCGTCGGGATCGAGGATCTGCGGTGCGATGCGTTCCTCGGTGACGACAAGGCGCTCGATCCGCTGCGGCGCGCGGTCGCGTTCGGGCGGAGCAGCGGCGTCGCCGCGACTCCGGTCGATCCGGGCGAATCGGCGAAGAAGGAGCTCGAGGACGCGTTCGGCGAGGTGCTCCGCTCGCTCGAAGGAGCGTTGTTCGAGGCCACGAGCTCGCCGAACCGGCTCGTCGACGTCCGGCGCAAGGGCGCTGGCGGCGGCTACGTCTTCAACCCCGAGCTCCTCACGCTCACAACGGGCGCGATGAGTCAGCCGCCCAAGACGCCGGGCGGCGAGATCTTCGGCCTCCCCGACCTGCTCGCGGTCGACTCCCAGGTGACGTTCGACAACGTCGCGCGCCGCGTGACGCGGTTGAAGCTCTTCCGCGTCCTCGCGGCGGTCCGCTCCTTCAAGCGCGAGCATCAGCTCGACGACGACGAGCCGATTTGGAAGGACCCGCCCGCGCTCCTGCGGCGCCTGGTCCGCGACGGCACGATCGATCAAGCCGCGCTCCTCGATCCGTGGGGCGGTACCCTCCAGTTCGTCGCCGGGAATGCAGGGCTCCCCTTCATCTCGGTCGTCCGCGGCTACACGCTCGCTTCGCCGGGGCCCGATGGCGTGCTCGGCACCGGCGACGATCTCAAGGATCCGTTCGCGCGCGTGGTGAAGAGCGGTTCGCCCTACGCGGACGCGATGGACGAGGACAAGCTCGTCGACGCGAAGTACGACATGCAGGTCAGCGACGCGACCGTCGACGCTTGGCGATCGACGATCGAAGCTGCAACCGGCACGGCGCTCGGGGACACGTTCGGCCACGGCTCCGGGACGGGCTCGGGCTCCGGCTACGGCGCCGGCCACGGCTCGCTCCGCGGCGGGAGCACGCGCGTCACCCCGCAGACGCTCGTCCACTCGTGGATCTCGGAGCGCCTGCGCTTCGACGCTTCGGGCAAGGTGCGCTTCAAGATCCCGCTCGGCCCGATCGAGACGCGCTGGGGGATCGGCGTGCTCGCCGACGCCGACACGGGCGAGGCGGCTTCGGCGACGACGTCCGTTCCGGTCGCGCTCCCGATGTCGGTGACGGTCGAGAGCGGCGGCAGTTGGACCGAAGGCGATCGCGTCGCCGCGCGCGTGCTCGTGCGCAACCGGATCGCGAATGCGATCCACGCGAAGGTCGAGCTCGCCGCCAAGGACGCAGTGGCGCTCGTGGGCGAACCGTCGTTCGTGGTCGACGTGCCCGCCGGCGGTCTCGTGGGTCGTTCGGTACCGCTCCGCGCGGTCGTCGCCGGCACGGCCTCGCTCACCGCGCACGTGACCGCGCCGTCGCTCCCGGAGGACTCCGTCGAGGCGACGTGGCCCGTCCAGATCGCGGGGGAGACGCTCACGAACGCACGGGCGGTGTGGGTGAGCGCAGGCTCGACGCTCGTGAGCGACGTCCCTTCGACGCATCGGCCGACGGGACAAGCACTGCTCGTCGTCGAGCGCGGCGTGCGGCGCTCGGTGGATCTCGCGCTCGCCGCGCTCGATCCGGATCGGTTGGGCGCACCGCGTGATCTCCTCGCCTCGGTCGAGGCCGCGACGCGCGTGCTCCGCTGGGCGACGGCGAACGAGCCCGAAGGCTCGGCGCGCCGCAAGAACGCGGCGGACGTCCTCGAGCGGGCGAAAGCACGCTTGATGATCGTGCAGTCGAAGATCGATCTCGACGACGTTCAGCACCTGATCACGCGCCGCTTCGAGCTCGTCGCTCCGCCGCCGCCGAAGCCGGGCAAGGCGAGCGCGATCGAGGACAAGTGTCCTCCGAAGCTCTACACGCTCCCCGAGGAAGACGTCGTCGCCTCGGAGCCTCCGCCCGAGGTCACCGGTGCGCTGCCGTGCTGGGATGCGTACGTCAGCGAGGCCATCTCGCATGCGACGAGCCACGCCGGGGGCGTCGAGATCGCGCGTCTGTACCTCACGCTCGTCGATCGCTCGCACCGCGCGGCGCAGGCAAAGGCGCTCTTCGCGGAGCTCGTGCGTCAGGTTCACCCCGACGCCGACGGCGCCATCACCCTCGCGAGCCACGGTCGGTCCGATCGGGCGCTCGTCTACGCCGCGCTCGTCCGCGGCGGTCGCGACGCCGGCGATGCGGCGATGCAAGCGAAGCTCCTCGGGTGGCTCCTCGTGAACCGCGATGCGAGTGGATCGTTCGGCGATGCCCGGGTCACGCGCGACGCGATCGACGCGCTCGTCACCTTCGACGGTGGGCGTGATCTTCCCTCCGACGTGCGCGTGCGTGCGACGGGCGTCCAGCGCGACGTCCGCGTGTCGGGCGACGACGTCGTGACGATCCCGCTCGGTCCGAACGAGCTCCGCGCCACCATCGAGGTTCGCGGCGCACCGGTCCTCGCGACGCTCGTGCGCCCCATCGTGCGCCCGTTCGGCGTGCCGGGCGAGCTCGTCCCGTCGCCGCTCTCGGTGATCACGACGTGGCCGACGGACGCGGCGGTCGGCAAGAACCTGCTCCTTCACGTCGACCTCGCGGAGACGACGTGGAGCCACGGTCCCGTCCGCATGCGCGCGCGCATCCCGCTCCCGCCCGGGGTCACGATGGCGGCGGCGGTGAGCGGCGTGCGCCAGATCGGCGGAGCGCTCGTCGTCCAGGTGGACCTCACGTCGAAGCTCGCGCTCGACGTCCCAGTGCGGTTCGGTCTTTCGGGGACGATGAGCACGCGGGAGCCGCAGGCATGGGCGCCGGTGTTGGGAGCACCGCGCGCGGTGGGGCCGGCGCAGACGATCGTCGTGAAGTGAGCCGTGACGATGCTCGCCTTGCGCCGAGCTGCGCGCATTGCGCCGAAGTGAGCGCAGAACACCGAAGAATCGTCGTCGCCGACGCTGGCTCGTCGATTGCAATGCGGCGCGCCCATGAAGCGACGAACCTGGATTGGCGCAGCTCTCACGGCACTCTCGACCGTCAGCGTCGGTGGTGCGCTCGTGCTCGCGTGCAGCAGCACGAACGAGGACCCGACGCCCTGCAACGCTCCGCTCCACCAATGCGGCTCGCAATGCAGTGATCCTCAGAGCGATCCGAGCAACTGCGGCGCCTGCGGCGTCAAGTGCGACGTAGCAAAGGCCGAGGTCTGCTCCCAGGGAACGTGTGCTCTCGCGTGCGGAGGTGGGACGACCAAGTGCGGGAGCGCTTGCGTCGATCTGCAGAACGACGCTCGCAACTGCGGTGGCTGCGGGACGGCATGCGCCCAGGGCGAGGCGTGCTCGGCCGGCAAGTGCGGCGTCGGGTGTGGCGCTGGGCTCTCGCTCTGCGGGGGAACCGGTGATGCGGGTGCGTCGCGTTGTGTCGACCTGGCCAACGACGTCGCGAACTGCGGCGCCTGCGGCACCGTCTGCGGCGTCAACGCGACGTGCCAGGCCGGCGCGTGCAAGCCGACGCTCGGGACCACGCCCCCGATCGAGATCAGCGGCGGGCTCCCGAACTGCAACCTCGGCACGCCGGCGGGTGGGAAGAACGTCATCACGGCCAACAACGAGCTCTTCGCCGAGATCATCTGCGACGGCATGCCCTTCGTCGTCTCGAGCACGACCGGCGGTTTGACCTACGGCGAGCCGATGTCGACCGGGCTCAAGAACGTCGGTGAGACCTCGATCACGGTTCAAGCCGGGCCGAAGCCCGTCCTCTACCTGGCGGCGTCGATCGGTACCACGGTGGTACTCGTCTCGAGCACCGACCGCGGGAAGACGTGGACCGCCCCGGTCGTCCTCGATGCCGTCTCGGGCTCCACGTACGGGCTCAACATGGCGACGTGGAAGGACACCCTCTACGTCCTCTCGAACCCTGCCGCGGGCGGTCAGCTGCTCCGGCTGCGGCGCAATGGTTCCGGTGCCGGCGACGCGGGCATCGACGGGGGCTCGACTGGCTTCGCCCTCACCACGGTGGACATGGGCACCGGCGTGTACCCCTCCGACGTCATGATCGATCCGAAGAACGGCGACGTCTGGATCGGTGCGGATCAGCCGAACCTCTATGCGGCGAAGAGCACGAACGGCGGCGCGAGCTTCTCCCCCGCCGTGGCCCTGCCGGGCGCGACCAGCTTGAGCGATTGGTCCCTCGTCAAGGACACGATCTTCATCGCTGGCACGAGCGACAACATCTACGCCGCGCCGACGGCGACGCCGACGAAGCCCGTCACGTACACGGGCTTCGGTTCGGCCACCGTGCGTGGCCTTGCAGCCGACGAAGGGGGTACGGCCTACATCGCCACGCCGATCACGAACGGCGTCAACCTGCATCGCCTCAATACGAGTCAGAGCGGAACGGTCGCGCAGCCGCCGCGCGTGCTGCCTGCGCTCGGCACACCGAGCCAAGTCGGCATCGCGTCGGGGCCCGTGGGCGTCGCCTTCGTCTCCTACACGGTGGCCGGCAAGATCTGGGCGACGGTCCAGAAGTTCTGACGCCTGCGTTTCTCGCCGAGGGGAGCGCAGCGTGCTAGCCTTTCTGACTCCGGCCGCATGCCCCCGCGCTCTCCTCGCGACTCCGACGGCGACTGGTTCGACGGGCCCACGGCTCGGACGGCGATCACTGCCGATCTGAGGATCGCGCACGACGCCGTCGCCGTCCCGCGGCTCCTCCTCGTCGTGCGCGACGCGGATGGCGAACGTCGGATCGAGCACACCGGCGATGCCTGTCGCATCGGGAGCCACCCCTCCAACGACGTGATCGTGCGCGACCGCACCGTCTCGCGCTTCCATTGCCGTCTCGTGCGCGACGGCGCCGTCTGGCGCCTGCACGACGCGGGTTCGTCGAACGGCACCAAGCTCGATGGCGTGAAGATCCGCGACGCCGATCTCGGCGCGCGTGCCGTGCTCGCGCTCGGCGACTCGGTCGTCACCGTCACGCCGCTCGCCGACGAAGAGCACGAAGCGCCGGCCGCGTTCGGCGCGCTCATCG
The DNA here is from genome assembly GCA_044224495.1 of Polyangiaceae bacterium. Classification (GTDB taxonomy): domain Bacteria; phylum Myxococcota_A; class Polyangia; order Polyangiales; family Polyangiaceae; genus JBGAKG01. Next base: position 93,315 of record JBGAKG010000008.1, read on the forward strand.
GCGCGAGCCCGGCGATGAAGCGGCTGAAGCTCCTCGTCGAGCGGATCGCCGCGAGCGACAGCAACGTGTTGCTCTGGGGCGAGAGCGGGACCGGCAAGGAGCTCGTCGCGAGCGAGATCGTCGCGCGCGGAGCACGGGCCGATCGCCCGTACATCGTCGTCGATTGCGGCGCGCTCGCTCCGAGCCTCGTCGAGAGCGATCTCTTCGGCCACGTTCGCGGCGCCTTCACGTCGGCCGATCGCGATCGCGTGGGCGCCTTCGAGGCCGCGGATGGCGGCACCGTCCTGCTCGACGAGGTCGGCGAGCTGCCGCTCGAGCTCCAGCCCAAGCTGCTCCGCGTGCTCGAGTCGGGGGAGGTCCGCCGCGTGGGCGAGACGCGCTCGCGGCGCGTGAACGTTCGTGTCATCGCCGCGACCCACCGCGATCTCGAGCGTGAGGTGAACCGCGGCCGCTTCCGCGAGGATCTCTACTTCCGCCTCTCGGTCGTCCAGGTCACGGTGCCGCCGCTCCGCGAACGGCACGGCGACATCGCGTTGCTCGTTCGTCACTTCCTCGAGGAGCGCGGCGCCCCCGAGCTCGAGTCCAGGCTCTTCCCCGCCGACGTGCTCGCCGGCTTCGCCGATCACGACTGGCCGGGCAACGTGCGCGAGCTGAAGAATCAGGTCGAGCGCACGGTGGTGCTCCGCGAGGCGGCTGCACCGCGCCGCCGGATCAGCGGCACGCGGACGAGCGTGCGTCCCACGCCGGCGATGGGCGTTCGCGTCTCGGAGGAGCGCGTCGCGGAGGAGGCACCCTCACGGCCCGACACCCGCGAGCTCCGCGTCGATGTGTCGCAGTCGTTCCGGGTGGCGAAGGAGCAGGCGGTGCAGGAGTTCGAGCGCGCCTACCTCGCTGCGCTCGTCCAGAGCGCGGGCGGCAACGTCAGCCTGGCGGCGCGCAAGGCAGGGATGGATCGCATGCACCTCCATCACCTCCTCCAGAAGCACGGCCTGCGCGGTCGCTGATCAGAGCCGGCCGCCGAAGTCGGGGATGCCCGATTCGGTCGTGCTCGCGGGCTCCGAAGCCGTCACGGTCGGTTTCGGCGCCGGCGCGGTGCGGCGGCGCGGTGCCACCGTACGTGCCGGTGCGGTCGCGCTCGGTTGCGCCGCCGTCGCGCTCCCGACTTGGCGTGCCGCGGACGCGCTCGGCGCGACCGACGCCACGGAGGCCGGCGGGGTCGGAGCGGACGCGCTCGCGAGCGGAGCCACCGCTGCGCTCGGCAGCGCTGCGGGCGTCGGCGCGGTCATCGTCGCTGCGGGGAGCGCGGCCAAGGCCGGGAGCGGCGCGGGTCCCAGCTCGCGTCGCAGCACCCGCACGCCCTCGAGCCCGGCGGCGAAGATGGCCGCGAACGCGAACATGCGCACGATGCGGCCGCGCCACTTCGACGGTCGCGGAGCGGCAGCCTCCTCCGCGTCGAGCAGCTCCTTCGCCGACCGGATCTCGTAGCCCGCGGTCGACTGCGGCTCCGTCGTCGTGCGCTTGAGGATCGGGAACGAAGCGTCACTCGCGTCGGGCGCCGTGAACGGCATCGAGCGCCAGCTGTCTTCGTTCTGGGCGAGGAGCTCGCGGCAGTGCTCGAGGTGCTCCGCGCCGATCCGGCACACCCACGCCGAAACGTCGCTCGCGGACGCCGGGGGAACGGCGCGCGCGAGCGCCTCCATCGCTTCGTGCGCGGTCGCGAAGCGGTTCGCGGGGATCGCGTCCGTCATGCGCTGGATGATCCGGTCCAGCGCGACGAGGTGCTCGAGCTCCGGCGCCGTCCGCGCGCCGTCGAACGCGGAGAGGATGGAGGGGAGGCGCTTGACGGAGCTCGTGACGACCTCGATCTCGTCGCGCCCCGCGTGGAGGCGGCGCGACGTGCACAGCTCCCAGAGCACGACCCCGGCCGCATACTCGTCGACGAGGCGGGTCGCCTTCTCGCCGCGGAACTGCTCCGGCGCCATGTACATGAGCTTGCCCTTCATCAAGCCCTGCTGGGTCTCGCGCGAGTTCGTGCGCGCCTTCGCGATCCCGAAGTCGAGCACGCGCGGCACGCCGTCTTCGCCGACCACGATGTTGTGCGGCGTGACGTCGCGGTGGATCACGCCGAGCGGTTCGCCGCGCTCGTCCTTGGCCTCGTGCGAGGCGTGCAGGCCGGCCAAGACGCCGACGAGGATCGCCGATGCGACGCGCGGGGGCATCGGCGCTCCGGCCTTCGCCATCGCCCGGAAGAGTTTGTCGAGCGGGACGCCGTGGACGTACTCCTGCACCAGGACGACCTCACGGCCGTCCATGACGAGATCCAGGACCGGTACCACATTGGGATGATGGATCAGCGAGGCGATGCGCGCTTCGTTGCGGAACAGCTCGATGAACTCGGGGTCGTCGGCGAAGTGCTCGTGCAGGCGCTTCGCTGCGACCGTGCGCGAGAACCCACTCCCGCCGACGAGGCGCGCGAAGTGGACGGTCGCCATGCCACCGCGGGCGATCGGTCCGTAGAGGAGATAGCGCCCGACCCTCCGTGGATCGGAGGGGGTCTGCGGCGGGCCGCGGTGAGAAGAAGAGGAGTCGCTCGGCATCGTCCGCTGGGAAAGAAGAGCGGAGCACGGTCCATGCCACGCGTCCGAGCGTCCCACGGCCGGGCCAGCGACACACTTCTGCCGCAGGTGAGGGCTCGCGCCATCGGGCGGCGGGCCGCAGGTGAGGGCTCGTCCCCTCGGCTCGCGGGAAAGCTCAGGGGAGGCCGGTGACGATCGTCGGGACGAGCACGTTGGCTTGGGCGCGCGTCACGGAGCCCTTCGTCCCCCAGCACTTCGTGGTGCCGTCGTCGGCCACCGCGCACGAGGAGAACGTGCCGAAGCCCATTGCGTGGATGCTCGTGAGCCCGTTCTGGACCGGCGTCGCGCGCGGGGTGTTCGTGCCGTCGCCGAGCTGGCCGTAGAAGTTGTCGCCCCAGCACCACATCGCGCCGCCCGCGAGGATGGCGCAGGTCTGGTCGTAGCCGAGCTGCACGGAGGTCGCCGCGCCCGGCAGAGCGACGTCGACCGGCGTCGTGTTCCCCGACGACGTGCCCCCGGTGTTGCCGAGGTACCCGAACCCCCAACACTTCACCGCACCGCCGCTCGTGATCGCGCACGTCCGCGAACGGGCTGCGGCGATCGCAGTGATCCCGGACAACGACGGCACGTCGATCGGCGTGGTCGCGTCGTTGGCGACGACGCTCCCGAGCACCGTCTTCTTCCCCCAGCACTTGACCGTGCCGGTCGCGAGGAGCGCGCAGGTGTGCGAGTAGCCCGCGACCACCGCGACGGCGTTCGAGATGCCGGTCACGAGCGTGGGGCTCGTGACCTTGTTCTTGAGCGCGCCGCCGATCCCGAGCTCGCCGTAGTCGCTCGAGCCCCAGCAGTAGACCTGTCCGCCCTGCACGGCGCAGGTGTGGAAGTCGCCGAGGCCGATCGCGGACACGTTGGTCATGCCCTTCGCCTGGACCGGCGTCGCGGTGTTGAAGGCGGAGGGATCCCCGAGCCCACCGTCGCCGCTGTAGCCCCAGCACTTCATCTCGCCGGTCGTGAGCACGGCGCACGTCCGATCGCCCGAGGCCGCGATCTTCGCCGCGGCGGGCAACGTCACGAGGAACGGTGCGGGAGTCACGTGCACCGGTCCCGACGCGAAGAACGTCGCCGAGTCGCCGGTCTGGCCGTTGAGATCGTCGCCCCAGCACTTCACGTGACCGAGCACGTCGAGCGTGCACGCGTGACCTTCGCCGAGCGCGATGTCGACGATCTTGGTCGGACAGCAGCCGGTCGAGCACGCACCGAATCCCGGGTTGCACTCGCTCGCGCAGACCCCCGCGTTGCAGAGGGCGTAGCCGTTCGTCGGTGACGAGCAGACCTGGCACGACGCGCCACACGATGCGGCGCTCTCCTTCTCGCACGCGTTCTTGCTCGCGCAGAGGCGCGTGCCCTTTCCACAGCCGGTCGTGCACTTGCCGTCCGTGCAGGAGCGACCCGCGCCGCTCGGACCCGCCGGGCACACGACGTCACAGGCGCCGCAGTGATCGGGGGACGTCAGATCGACGCAGGTTCCCTGGCAGTCCGTGAGACCGGGGCCGCACGACGGGGCCGCGTCGTCGGTGGGGACGCCGGCGTCGTCCACGGGAGTGGTCGTGCCTGCCGGATCCGAGCATCCCCCGAGAAAGACGAGTGAAAGCGCGCCCGAGAGCGCGAGCGAGAGGGCCGAGGTGCCGAGCCGGCCGGAGCGGAGCGTCATGGGGGGATTCGACGGCCCACCTGCCGGAGTATTCAGTCCTTGGTCGGAACGTGCAGAATCCGTGGATGGATCGTCTGCGGCATGCGCGCTGGGGATTCGCGGTCGCCTTCGGCGTGACGGCGGTCTTCCACGCGCTGCAGGCCGCGCGGGGCTCGACGGAAGATGGCTCCTCGCCCGCGAGGCACCTTCTCTTTGGGGCGCTGAACCTCTTCTTCGCCGGCTGCTTCGCCGGTGACGTGCGCTGGGTCGGAGCTCCGCTGCTCTTGCTCGCCGGCCAACAGTTCGTCAGCCACGGCTCGGATCTGGTCGCGGCGGCGCAGGTCGGGAAGGTGGACGCTGCGAGTCTGCTCGTTCTGGCGTTCCTCCCCGTCGCGCTGGCCTGGTCGTTCTGGCGGTGGCGAGCGAGAAGTCCGGCTTCGGGTGAGCGGAGGCCTTCGACCTCTGAGACGGGCGGGAGGTAGAATCCCCCCATGCCGACCAGCCAGTTCGCGACTGCAGCGCATGCCCTCGCCGTGCTCGCTCATGACGGGGGCAGCGCGCCGCTCGAAGCTCTCGCGGAGAGCGCGAGCACGGATGCCGGTTTCCTGGAGCGCGTGCTCGGCTCGCTCGTGCGCGCGGGCATCGTCGGGGCGCGTGAAGCGCACGGGGGCGGCTATCGCCTCGCGCGCGCGGCGAACCAGATCACGCTGGCCCAGGTCCACGACGCGATGGAGCCGGAGGGCGAGAGCGTCGCGCTCGGCGGTGGCGCGCGCCTGCGGGCGGCCGTTCGAGACGTGTTGAAGGAGATGGATACGGGCGCCGACCCGCGCGTGACGCTTTCGCGCTTCACGGTCGCCGACCTCGCGCGGATGGCGTTCGGCGAAGGACAGCTCCCGTACCTGGATGCGCGTCAGTTCGAGGCGGAGGTCGAGCGCGCGCAAGGCTCCGTGCTGGTCGACTTCACCGCGACGTGGTGCGGGCCGTGCCAGAAGCTCGCGCCGGTGCTCGAAGAGCTCGCCCGCGATGCGCAGGGAGCATACCGCGTGGTGCGAGTCGACATCGACGACGCGCCGGAGGTGGCGGAGCGCTACGCGATCCGTGGAGTGCCGACGGTGGTCGCGTTCGTGGCGGGGAAGCCGGTCGCGCGGAACGTGGGGCTGGCAGACGCAGGGAAGCTGAAGCGGCTGTTCGAGGGCTGAGCGCTACTTCTTGAACAGGCGACCGAAGAACCCGCCCTTGTCGGTGGCCTTCTCTTTCGCCTCGGGCGCGACCGGCGCCGGCGCGTTGCTCGCCCCGACCTTCTTGCGCATCTCGAGCAAGCGGAGCTCGCGCTGCGCGTCGACGTTGTGCTGGTTCAGCTGCGTCGCCATCTTGAAGTCGCCGTACGCCGCGTTGTCGTCGCCCACGCGCTTGAACAGCATCGCGCGGTAGAAGTACGCGCGCTCGCACTTCGCGTTGAGCCCGATCGCTTCGTTCAGGCGCCCGATCTTCGTGCGCGTCGCATCGGGCGACTGAGCGTCGGGCTTCAGCGCTTCGATCCACGTGAGGAGCGCGAGGTACTCGGCTTGCGTCGGGTCCGCGCCGTGGGCCTTCCGAACGAGCGTCTCCGCTCCGGCGACGTCGCCGCGCCGCATGCAGATCTCCGCCTTCTGGAAGTCCACCGTCGCCTCGAGCACGTTGGCGACGGCGTCCTGCTCCTCGGGCGTGGCGCCGCCCTCCTTCATCACGCGCATGTATTCTGCACGCTTGGCTTCGTCGATCAGCGTCGCGTGGGCTTCGCTCAGACGCGCGAAGACGCGCGCACACGCGTCCTTCACGTCCGCCAGGTGGCTCGGCAGCTTGTCGGGGTGCCACGTCCGCGCGAGCCCGAAGTAGGCGGCCTTCACCTCGTCCGCGGTGGCGGTCTCGGCCACGCCCAGCATCGCGAAGTACGTCTGCTTCTCGATGGTCTTCGCGCGCTCGACGATCTCCGTGCGACGCGGATCGTCGGTGGCCTTGAGCGTGCCGGGGACCGGCGAGGCACGCTGATCGAGGCCCGGGGCCTTGAGCATGCTCTCTTCGATGACGGGGTAGCTCCGCGCGAGCGCCTTCTGTCGCACCTTCACGCGCGCGACGGGCTGATTGCTCGAGGGCGCTGCCGAGGGGATGTTGCTCTGCGAGTCGCTCGGAGAAGGCAGCTCCTCGCCGACCGGAACGAGCTCGATCTGCTTCGTGATGAGCAAGCAGTAGACGAGCAGCTTCGCCGCGCGCTCCGAGAGGTTCTCGGCCTTGCGAACCATGTCGTCGACGCCGAGCTGGCGCACGCGGAGGAGCTCGACGAGGCGCCACTCCTCGGGCCGCAAATCGAACCGATCCAGGGCGGAGGTCTTCGTGAGCCGGAGCTTTCCCTTGCTCGCGTGGTCGAGCACGCGTTGGGCGTGCTCGCCGATCGTGGACTCGCGCACGCCCGACCAAATCACGGGCATCGGATCCGTGCGGTAGGGATCGCCGCCGATGTGATCGACGCCGTCGAAGTTGGCGTAGAACGCGAACGTGGTGTCCGCCGGCCACTGGAAGATCACGCCGAGCTTGCGTTTGAGCTGCGAGCGGAGCGCGGTCGCGAGCTGCGTCTCGTTGATCAGCCCCATGCCGAGCAAGAGCTGCCCGTGGAGGATCCGCGCGGCGGCGAGCTCCGCGAGCGATGCGTCGCGATCGCCGGGCGAGAGGAACCCGAGCTCCACCAACACCTGACCGAGGTAGATCGGGACCGACGGCAGCTCGATCTTCGCCGGGAACCCCGTGCGCATCAGCAGCGTCGCCGTGTCGCCGGTCGGCGAGCGGAACTCGAACGTCCCGTCGAGGCTCTTCTCGATGGAGTAAACGAGGAGGTGCGGGAACGGCGTTCGCTGGAACGAACCGGTCGAGGTCGGCGTGACCGGCCGGGGCCGGGGCGGCGAGGACATGGGAGAACGCCCATGATACCGCCTCCGGAGCGCCTTACGGCGTCCGTTTTCGCCGCGCGGAGCGCAGGGCTCGTGCGATAATTTTCCCCCTTGTCCGCCCCCGCCGCTTCGCCCAACAAACTCGCGCAGTTCGAGGTGGTTCGCCGCCTCGGCGCGGGTGGCATGGCGGAGGTCTTCCTCGCGAAGAAGCTCGGCGCCGAGGGCACCTACAAGCTCCTCGTCGTCAAGCGCATCCTCCCCACCCACGGCTCGTCGCGGCGCTTCCGCTCGATGTTCGTGGAAGAGGCGCAGCTCGCGACCCGCCTGAACCACCCGAACGTGGTCCAGGTCTTCGAGTTCTACGACGGCGGCGACGAAGGCCAGCTCCTCGCGATGGAGTTCGTCGAGGGCCCCGACCTCGGCATGCTCATGTCGAGCGCGAAGGCGCGGGGCACCCGCGTCCCGCCTTGGGTCGGCGCGTGGGCGATCGCCGAAGCCGCCAAGGGTCTCCATTACGCGCACGAGAAGAAGGACGAGGCGGGCGCTCCACTCGAGATCGTTCACCGCGACGTCTCGCCGCAGAACGTGCTGCTCTCGTACGAGGGCGCGGTCAAGATCGCCGACTTCGGGATCGCGAGCGCGAAGCTCTTCGTCGAAGAGCAGGGCGTCATCAAGGGCAAGTTCGGCTACATGTCGCCCGAGCAGGCGCGCGGCGAGAAGGTCGATCGCCGGAGCGACGTCTACGCGCTCGGGGTGATCCTCTGGGAGATCCTCGCCGGTCGTCCGCTCCACGGCGGACTCGGCGGAGAGGCCCTCCTCGACATCGTGCGCTCCGGCTACGTCGAGCCGCCGAGCACGTACGCGCGCGACGTCCCGCCCGAGCTCGAAGCGATCGTCATGAAGGCGCTCGAAGCGCGGCGCGAGGATCGCACGCCGACCGCGCGCGATCTGGCGAGCTCGATCGCGCGCGCGCTCATCGCGCGCCAGGAGCTCGTCGACGCGGCGACGCTCGAGGGCGTCATCGCCCAGCTCGTCGTGCGGGAGGTCGTTCCACCGACGGCCGCGCCCGCGATCGCCAGCGTCGAAGCGCAGGAGGCTCCCGCGCAGCGGAACCGCACGAACGCCGGGCACAAGGTCCCGCGCGCGACGACGGAAGAGCCCGACGACGAGGACGAGGCGCCGGAGGACTCCGCGTTCGAGTCCTCGATCGACGGGAAGCGCCCCGCCGCACCCGCGCGCGAGGTCCGCCACGTCGCCGTCGTCACGCTCCGCCTGCACGGCATCGCGCGGCTTCGCGAGCAGGACCCCACGCTCGCCCAGCGAACGATCGAGCGGCTCCGCACGATGCTCGGCGACATCGCCTACAAGCGGAACGTCCGCGTCTGGATCTGGAACAGCGACGACGAGGCGCAAGCCGTCGCCGGCGTGACGTCCAACCCGACGCGCGCGGCGAGCGACGCGGCGTGGCTCGCGCTCGACACGCACGAGGCGATCGCCGGCCTCAACGAAGACCTCCCGCTCCCGATCGGCGCGAGCATCGGCGTCGTCCGCGGGATCGCGTCGGGCAACCGCGACCCGCACGGCAACCTGATCCGCTATCGGTTGCACGATCCCGCGACCTACCTCGCGGAGGTCATCGGAAAAGAGACGCCGCTCTATCGGACCTGGGTCGCGGGCGGCGTCTACCGGCTCGTGCGGCGCGAGTTCCGCTGGGGCGACGCGCCGACGCTCAAGCTCGCGAACCCCCAGAACCTCGCGAACCTGCCCGAGGCCATGCGCGTGTACGCGCTCGAGCGTTCGCTCTCGCGTGACGAGCGCATCGCTGCCGTCGCGGGCTCGCTCGGCGATCTGATCGGGCGCGACCCCGAGAAGGCAGATCTCCAGGCCGCCTACCACCGCGCGGTGAACGGTGCGGGTGGCAGCGGCTCGGTCGAGTTCCGCGCGATCGTCGGCGAGCTCGGGATCGGCAAGACCGCGCTCGTCAACGCGTTCCTCGCCGAGCTCCCGCCGAACGCGCGCATCGTACGCGCGGAGTGCTCACCGGTTCGGATGGAGGTCCCGCTCTCGGCCGTGGCCGAGCTCGTGCGCGACACGGTGGGGACCACCGGCGAGGAGCCCTTCGAAGAGGTCGTGAAGCTCATCGCGCGCGCGGGCGGTGGGCAGGGCGATCCGCAGAGCCAAGTCGTGTCGCGCCTCGCCGAGCTCGCCACGAACCGTCAGGTCGGCAGCGACGACGACGACCCGCACTTCCGCCGCAAGATGTTGGGCTCGGGGCTGCGGAGCCTGTTCGGTGCGATCGCGATCGCGCAGCCGCTCGTCATCGTGATCGAGAGCATGCAGTGGGCGGACAAGGGGAGCATCGAGCTCCTCACCGACCTGATGAAGGTGCCGGATCCGCTGCCGGTGCTGGTCCTGCTCGTGACGCGGTCCGAGGATCGCGTGGCCTCCGTCCTCGAGGGCGTCGTGCGCGTCGAGCTCTCCGGCCTCTCGGCGGACGAGCAGATCCGGCTCGTCGAGGCGCGGCTCGGCGTGAAGGAGGGCGTGCGCTCCGTTCTCCAGGACGTGCTCCCGAAGGTCGGCGGCAACCCGTTCTTCCTCCTCGAGATGGTCGATGCGCTCCTCGAGCGTGGCGCGCTCGAGATCCGCGAAGGCGAAGGCGAGGGCGGCATGAACGTCCTCGCATACGCCAAGCGCGACGGTGCGCCCAAGCTCCCGAGCACGCTCGAGCAGCTCCTCGGCGATCGCTTGCGCGAGCTCCCGACCGAGGAGCACGCGATCGTCGATTGGCTCGCAATCGCCGGCGGCCCGCTCGCCGCAGCCGAGCTCGAGGTGCTCACGAAGCAAGCGACCGACGAAGCGATCGTCCGCTTGTGCGCGCGCGGCGTCTGCGACCGCAAAGGCGAGCTCGTCGACTTCCGCCACCCGCTCACGCGCGACGTCGCGTACCTCGCGCTCGCGCCCCAGGAGCGCATCCAGATGCACCGCGCTCTCGGCGAGCACCTCGCGACCACGTCGGCCGCGCGCGGGCTGTCCGCGGCGATCGTCGCGCGCCACTTCGCGCGCGGCGACTCCGGCGAGCGCGCGGCGGAGTTCTACCTCGAGGCCGGGCAGTCCGCGCGCGCGGGCAACCAGACGCAGCTCGCGATCAAGTACCTCAAGCGCGCGGCGCTCCTGCTCCCGCCCGACGATCCGAAGCAGTTCTCCCTCCACGAGGCGCTCGAGAACATGTACCGGATGCTCGGCCGGCGGCGCGAGCGCACGAACCACCTCGAGGCGCTCCGGCGCGCGGCACGGCGCACGGGGACGACCCGCGCCGTCTGCACCGCGCTCCTCCGCAGCGCGCGCTTCGACCTCGACGAAGGGCGCCTCACGCACGGGCTCCCCGTCGCGAAGAAGGGCGCGGAGATCGCCCACTCCGCCGGCATCCCGCAGCTCGAGGTCGAAGCCGAGGCGCTCGTCAGCGAGCTCCAGCGCGAGCTCGGCGACGTGCAGGGCGCGCTCGCCGCGTGCGATCGCGCGCTCGCCGCGTGCGACCCGGCGGTGAACCCGAACATGCCGCCGCGCCTCCGGGCCGAGGTGCTCCGTTCGCGGGGCGTGCTCTTGCGCCGCGTCGGCCGCGTGCGCGAGGCGATGGACGCCCACATCGAGGCGATCGCCGTCTTCCGCCAAGGCGGCGCGCGCCGCCTCGAAGCGCGCGCGAAGAACTCGCTCGCGTTCGCGCTGTTCGTGCAGGGCCGGTGGGAGGACGCGATCGCCCTCGCCGTCGACGCGATCCAGATCGACCTCTCGATCGGCGGTCGCTTCCAGATCGCGAACACGCTCACCAACATCGGCCACGCCTACGCGAAGCTCGGCGACATCCCGCGCGCGCAGGCCTACCTCAAGCGCTCGCGCGAGACGCACGAGCGCTACGGCGATCAGGACAACCGCGCCGACACGCTCATCGTCAGCGCCGAGGTCATGATGGAGGAGAACCGCCTCGACGACGCCGAGGTCTTTCTCCGCGACGCCGCGGCGCTCAACGAAGCGACCAACAACGCCTACTCGACGACCCACGCCGGCGTCGTGCGCGCGGCGCTCCTCCTCGCCCGGCGCGAGCCGAAGGCCGCGATCACGCAGGCGATGGTCGCGCGCCGCGCGGCCGAGGATCAGACGCTCGTCTCGTTCCACTTCTACGGCCTCGCGCTCGAGGCGGTCGCGCGCGTCGACGTCGGCGAGATGCACGCGGGCACGCTCCTCGCGACGACCGCGCTCGGCGTCGTCGAGACCCTGCAGGGCTGCGAGTACGGCCTCGACATCCGCGTGCTCTGCGCCGACGCTCTGAAGCGCGCAGGCTCTCCGCAGGCGCCGCTCGCCGCGCAGCGTGCGACCGACTTCGCCGAGGCGCTCCACGGCAGCATCCGTGATCCGCGCCTGCGCAAATTGTTCGTGCAGCGTCCCATCGTCGCGTCGCTCGTGGACACCACGCCCGCGCCGATCTCGGATAAACCGGCGCCTGCGAGCTTGGGCGTGGTAGGAGAAAAGCCCGGGCCATGACCGATCGGCGGGTAGCGATCATTCTCTCCGGGGGTGGAGCGCGCGGCGCCTACGAGGTCGGCGTGCTCTCGTTTCTGTTCGACGAGGTGACGCGTCTCCGCGGCTCGCCGCCTCCGATCGACATCATCTGCGGCACGAGCGTCGGCGCCATCAACGGCTGCTTCCTCGCCGCGCACATGATGGATCCCGTGCTCGGCATGCGGCGCCTCGTCGAGCTGTGGACCGAGCTCGAGCTCACGCGCGTGCTCGGCTTCGGCTTTCGCCAGGTCGTCGGGCTCCCGCGCCTCGCTCTCGGCGGCGGCGACGGCGACGGGCTCTTCGACGTGCGGCCCATGGCGGAGCTCGTCCAGCGCGAGATCTCGTGGCGCGCCGTCACGCGCAACCTGCGCCGGCGCAAGCTGCGCGCGCTGAGCGTCTCCACGACCGAGGTCTCCACCGGGCGCACCGTCGTCTTCATGCAGACGTCGCCGGACTGGGTCATCCCGATCACGGCTCCGCCGCGCACGCTCTTCCGCTCCGCCCACGTGGGGCCGCAGCACGCGCTCGCGAGCGCGGCGATCCCGCTCCTGTTCCCGCCGGTTCGGATCGACGACGAGCTCTACCTGGACGGCGGCCTGCGCCAGAACACGCCGATCGCTCCGGCGCTGCGGCTCGGCGCGACCCACATCTTCGCGATCGGCGGCTCGCGCGAGGTGCGCGGCCAGGTCGTTCGCGAGGACGACACGAAGCTCATCAAGACGCCGGGCGCGGCGTTCCTGATGGGCAAGATCCTGAACGCGTTCTTGCTCGATCACGTCGACGTCGACCTCGAGCTCCTGAACCGGCTCAACAACGTCATCGTCGACGGCAAGCGCGCCTATGGCGACGGCTTCGTCGATGCGCTGAGCCAGCGCGCACAAGCGCGCGGAGCGCCGCCGTACCGCTACGTGAACTGCTTCGCGATCCGCCCGAGCGAGGACATCGGTCGCCTCGCCAGCGTCCACGTGCGGAAGGGGCGATTCAAAGGCGATCCGTTCCTCACGAAGCGCCTGCTCACGCTGCTCGATCTCGGCGTCGGGACGGAAGCCGATCTGTCGTCGTACCTGCTCTTCGACGGTCAGTTCTGTCGCCAGCTCATCGAGATGGGCCGCGCCGACGCACGCGCGCGCCGCCACGAGATCCTCGCGTTCTTCGAGGACGCTGCCGAGGGCAAGGCCCCGCCCGATCCGATCGAGGAGACCGGCTCCCACCAGCTCCCGAGCGACTTCCCACCGCCGCGCTGAACGGCGTCACAGCGTGACGACCGCGCTCCGCACGACCTCGTGATCGGGTCGCTCGAGGACGAGCTGCAGATGGATCCCCGGCGCGAGCACGCCGTTGGTGGAGAGGAAGATCTGGAAGTGATGCTCGCCGCCGGTTCGCGCCATCGAGCCGTCGACCTGGTTCACGACCTGACCGTCTTCGTAGAAGCCGATGCCGCTCGTCATGCCGCCGCTCTTCACGAGCCCGCGCATCGCCGGGGGCATGTCCTGGTTCGCGGTGAGGGTGTCCCACTGCGCGTCGTGGTTGGGAGTTCCCTTCTCGTCGGTCGTGATCACGAACGCGGCGACGAACGTTCCGCTCACGTCGAGCGTGAACGCGGCATCCGGCACGCCGTCCGGTCGGATTGCGCCGTCGGTGCCACCCACCTTGTCGACCTTGAGCGAATCGGGCGCGACGCCGAAGGCCCGAATCCGAACTGGGGTATCGGTGACCTCACCATGCGGGTTCGATTGCTGGAGCCCGACGTCGTCGAGGGAGGGGCCGGGGCACGCGGCGAGGAAGAGGGGTAGAAAGATCGTCCAGCGAGTCACGCGTGCAAGATAGCATTCCACTCCGAGGTCTCGGATGGAACGACCCGCGCCCGCCGTCGATCGTGCCGAGCTCGCGAGCTACGAGCGCGTGGCGCGCCTCGGGCGAACCCTCCTCGTCGTCGGCGCGGTCTGCGCGGTCGGCGCCGCGCTCTGCTACGCGACCGGCGTTCCGCTCGATCGGACGCTGGCGCTCGCCGCCGCGTTCACCCTCGGCCTGGGCCTCTGGATTCGGCGCGAGACGGCCGCCGCCGAGCTCCTGAACGCCGCCCTTCGGCGCCAGAGCCAAGGCCAGTTCGAAGAAGCGGCGGCGCTCCTCTCGCGGCTCGACGGGAACGGTGGGTCGCGCGTTCGCGGAGCGGTGGCGTATCAGCGGGGACGGATCGCGTTCGCGCAGGGCAGGCTCGAGGAGGCGCGGCGCCAGTTCGACGAGTCCATCTCCGTCCTCGGAGGCATCACGCTCCTCGCACCGACCCGCGTGCTGTCGGCCGCCGCGCTCGCGCATCGCGCGGTTGCCGAGGCGTCGCTCGGAGAGGTCGACGCCGCGACGCGAGACATCGCAGCGACGGAGCGCTCGCCGAGCGCGCTTCCCGAGGCGCTCGCCCACGCCGCGCTCGCACGCGTGATGCTGCTGGATCGGGCCGAGAAGTACGACGAGGTGGAGAGCGAGCTCGCCCGGAACGACGAGCTGCTCCACGAGTTCACGCCGACCCGAACACGCGAGCTCCTCCGTCGAATCGAGCGCAAGCTCGCGACGCGGGGCTCCTCGGCCTATCGCACCTCGGCGGAGGACACCGAGGCCGACGAGGTCGCATACGCGGCGCGGATCGATCGCGTCGAGGTCCCGGTCGTCGGGACCCGCGTCGGCGCGCCCACCGCGCGCTCCGCCGGTTCGCGGATCCTCATCGGCGTGGTCGGCCTCTGGGCATTCCTGATAGCGATGTTCCTTGCGATCTGGTTCGTGCTCCAACCGGTCGCGAAGCCGGAGGGAAGCGCGCAGGAGTCGGAGCAGGAGTCGGAGCAGGAGTCGTCGGAGCAGGCGCCTCCGCACGCGGAGGCCCCGAGCTCACCCGCGCTCCTCCCGTACATCGTCGCTCCGATGACGCTGGGGTTCATGCTCGTCCTCCGCGCGCGCGGGGCGCGGCGCGGTCGCCGCTTCCGAGAGGGCCTCCGCGCGATGGCACGTGGGGACCACGCTGCGGCGCGGTCGATCTTCGGGTCGCTGGCGAGCGGACGCGCGCCGGACGCGGCGGTCGCGCGGAATGCGCTCTCGATGATCGCCTATCGCGAGGGCGCGTTCGCGGAGGCGATCGAGCAGGCGGAGGCGACGGTCGCGTTGGGCTCGCGGATCATGGGCGCCGAGGCAGAGTTCGTCCCCACCGCGAAGGGGTTGGCCGCCGTCGCTCGCGCGGCCAGCGGTGATCGCGAGGGCGCTCTCGCGGCGCTCGCGGCGTTGGCGCGCGATCACGCGGGGTTCCACGCGCTGCCGAGCGTTCGTCTGCGCGTGCTCTTCCTCGTGGCCGTGCGCGACGGTGAACGCGCCCGCGCGAAGGAGCTGCTCGCCGAGCGTACGCTCGACGTGGACCTCACTCACGCGGAGGAGCTTCTCGCGAGGATCGTCGCGTGCTCCTCGCGCGGCGAGCGCGAGCGCATCGAACGCGAGCTCGCGCGTCATCCACGCGTCGCGCGGTGGGTCACGACGGTGAGTCCGCCTAGCGATCCCTGAGTTTCGTTCTCGCGCGCTCGGGCACGGGCACGTGAAGAAGGGACACGCCCTAGTCGTTGGTTTCCTCTCCGCGCGTGGGCGGGTCCGCGGCGGTCGTCTCTTCCTCCGCCTGCGCGGCGCGCACCTTCGCGGGCACCGTGTCGCGCTCCCACCGCGGGAGCTTGCGGCCGATCAGGAGCCCCAGCAGCACCGCTCCACCCACGAACGCGGGGCGGTACCTGGAGTCCGGCGCCAGCACCCAGCGGGAACCGATCCAGGTGAGCGCGAACAGAACGAGCGCGGCCCCGACCGACGGCACCGGCATCCACCACCGAAGCCGCTCCGCCCAGATCGCGCTCCTCGACGGCCGCACGCGAGCAACCTAGGTCGCCGCAACGATTTAAGTTGAAAATGAAAATGAAAGTCATATTCAATAAGGCCCCAGGTGAGGTTTTTCCTCGTGATTTTGACCAGCGCCCTCCTTCTCACGCCCCGCCGGGCGGCCGCCCAGGCCGGCCCGAAGCGCTCCAGTGAGCCCGAAACGGTGGTCGTCACGGGCACCCGCACCCCCGAGGCATCGCAGCGGGCGACGGTGAAGACCGACGTCGTCACCCGCGACGAAGCGGAGCGGCGCGGCGCCACCAACGTCGGGGAAGCGCTCTCGAGCCAGCCCGGCGTCCAGGTCAATCCCGGCGCCTACGGCTTCCTCGGCGGACCCAGCGCGATCCAAATCCAGGGCTTCGATCGCGATCGCGTCCTCGTCTTGGAGGATGGCGAGCGCGTCGTCGGCGACGTCGGCGGTGCGATCGATCTCGCGGCGCTCCCACTCTCCGACGTCCAACGGATCGAGATCGTCACTGGCCCGACGAGCTCCCTCTACGGCGCGAGCGCGATTGGGGGCGTGGTCAACGTCATCACCGCTCCGCCGCGGAAGAACGGTCCGAGCGCGCGCTTGCGCCTCGAAGGTCGTTGGCCCGGGGGCGGCGGCCTCGGCGTCGTCGGCCAGGGCAACGCTTCGTGGGCCGATCTCTCGCGCGGGCTGTGGGCCACCGTCGACACGAACGTCGTCCGCTCGTCCGGCATCGCGCGGATCGATGCGCTCCCCGATCTCCAGATCCCGGCCGTGCTGCGCTCGCTCGTCGGCGCGCGCGCCGGCTTTCGCGTCTCGCCCAAGGTCGACTTCCGCGCGCGCTTCCGCTGGATCCGCGATCGCGTCGACGGGCTCGAGACGCAGCTCATCCCGGGCCTCGGTCGCTACGTCATCGACCTGCCCGAGGAGACGAACCGCTTCACCCTTCATCTGATCCAGAACGTCGAGCTCGGGCGCGGGTCCAGCTTGCGCGTCACGCTCGGTCGGCAGCAGTCGTACGGCGAGACGCGCACCGATCGGCGCGACTCTCCGATCGACCAGATCCGCGATCGCGCGCACCAGATGTCGAGCCTCGAGGCGATCGGTACCGTCGCCGACGGCCCGCGGACGTGGGTCATCGGCGCGCGGACGGAGGTCGAGCACTTCGATCAATCGCTCACCGTCACCGAGAGCACCACGAGCGGGCTCGTCACGACGACCGGCGCCGAGGTCCCACCGCAGACGATGGGCAACGGCGCGCTCTACGCACAGCTCCAGTGGAAGCTCGGAAAGCTCCTCACGCTCCTGCCGGGGGTCCGCGGCGAGCTCCACTCGCGCTACGGCGGCGCCGTCGCTCCGCGGCTCGCGCTCTCGTTCCGTCCGGTCGAAGGGCTCCAGCTCCGGCTCTCCGGTGGACGCGGCTTCCGCGCCCCCAGCGCGAAGGAGCTCGGGTACGTCTTCGACCACTCCATCTACGGCTACCGCGTCGCCGGCAACGCGTCGCTCCGGCCCGAGACCTCGTGGGGCGTCAATGGCGATCTCACGTACCAAGTTGGTACGCATTGGCTCTTTCGAGGGGGCGGCTTCGCGAACTGGGTGAGCGATCTCATCGACGTCGATCTCGCCGCCGGCAAGACGGCCGGGACGGTCACGAGCTACACGTACGGGAACGTCTCGAGCGCCCGCACCGCCGGGGGGCAGCTCGACCTGACCTACAAGAAGGGCGACGCGTTCCGCGCGGACCTTTCCTACGCGTACCTCTGGACGCGCGACGACGGGCAGGCGCAGCCGCTCGCGGGGCGTCCCGCGCACGTCCTCACCGCGGCGCTCTACGGCAAGGTCGGGCGCGTCGAGCTCGTCGCGCGCTATCGGGCGAGCTCGGACGCGTTCGTCGACGGCGTGGTCCGAGCGCCGCCGTGGCAGACGCTCGATCTCCGCGCCGGCGTGACGCTGTGGCCCAAGTCCCAGCTCTACGTCGGCGCGCTCAACGTCTTCGACGTGCATCAGGAGCCCGGGCGACTGGGCGACCTGCGTCCGCCGTCGGGGCGAACGCTCTATCTCGGCATTCGCGCGGAGGCACCATGGGAAGAGGACTGATCATCGGTACGTTGCTCGCGCTCGTCGCGTGCAGCGAAGGGACCAAGGCTGCGAGCCCGGATGCGGGCAAGCCCGACGCAGGCGATCTCTTCGCCGGCGCGAAGCGGATCGAGGTGACCGTGCCCACCACCGGGCGCACGTTCCTCTCGCTCGCCGATCCCGAAGTGGTACAGCCGGCGGATCCGGCGAGCTCCACGGAGTGGGATCTCGCGTTCGAGGGGTGGGACGTCCACACGAACAGCGGCCCCTCGGGCACCGGCAAGGGCGCCGCCTTCGGACCGCTCGACTCGGCGGTGATGGCAGGCGACTCCATCCCCGAGCATCCGTTCGTCACCCCCGACGAGCCCGGCGGCGCGTTCGTGGGCTGGTACCTCTACTCGGGCGCGCCCGACCACGTGCTCTACAGCCGCGGCCACGTCTACGGCGTGCGGAGCGGTGGCGCGCTCTACAAAGTGCAGATTCGCTCGTACTACAGCGAGCGCGACGGGGCGCCGGTGAGCGCGCTCTACGAGCTGCGCTACGCGAGACTCTCACCGACGCCGGGTCCCACCGTCGTGGTCGACCGCGACGGGACGGCCGGCGGCTCGAGCGCGCTCCCGAGCGTCGCGAGCGAGTGCATCGATCTCGCGACCGGAGCGAAGCTCTCCCTCACGCCGGCCGAGGCGCGCGCGTCGAGCGCGTGGGATCTCTGCGTTCGTCGCGACGCCGTGTCGGTCGACGGCGAGATCGGCGGTCCGCGTGGCGTCGGGGCGGTCGATCTGGACGCCGCCAAGACGGCGAGCGAGACGCTCGCGACCGTCTCCGCCGCGAAGGACGTCGACCTGCGCGCGCGCTTCGACGCGGTCGGCGCGAGCGACTTCGACGGGAGGAGTTTTCGCGGTGACCGCGTCGTCAGCGTCTTCGACGGCGGCTGGTACGAGAACGACGGTACCAAGATGGTACCGAAGGATGCCGTGTGGCTCGTTCAAGGCGCGAACGGCTCCCCGTCGTGGCTCGTCGCCTTCGCCACCTTCCTGGAACCCACGACGGCGTCGCCCGGGACGGTCGTGGTCTGGATCAAACCCGTGCATTGAGGCTCCCATGACGAACATCCTCTCGAAGATCACACTCGGTCTCGTCGCGCTCGGCGCGGCGTGCAGCTCGGAAGGTACGGCTTCCACGCCTCCGCTCGACGCAAGCTCCGATGCGGCGCCCGTGCTCGAGGCTGCGAGCCCCACCGACGCGCCGGGGCCCACGGACGCAGCGAACGACGTCGCGTCGTGCACCGCCGCCAAGGCCGCGCTCCTCAAGCCGATCGACGCCGTCTCCACCGGCGAGGTCGCCATCCTCTCCGACACGGGTGGCGTGAAGACGCTCTTCGTCGATGCCTCTGCGGGCGGCTCCGCGCAGGCTGCGTCGAACCCGCGCGTCTACGTCGATTTGGCGACCGGGAAGCGCGTCGACGTGACGGACCTCACCGCGGCCACGTCGACGGCGTGGGACCTCGCGCTGAAGCGGCCAATCCTCTTCACGAACGGCGGCGACGGCGGGCCCGGTCTCGGCGGCGCCGTGCTCGTCGCGAAGAGCTTCGACGAGGTCGTCGCGGCCGACGCGAACGGGAAGTCCTTCGTCGGCGAGAGCTTCTTCGAGAGCGGCTGCACGCCCAAGCTCGACTCGTCGGGCGCAGTGCTCACGTCGTTCGCGGGCTGGTACGACTACGACCAACAGACGAACGCGCTCTCGCCGCACGCGGGGACGTGGATCGTGAAGGGGGCGAGCGGCAAGCCGTTCAAGCTCGCGATCGCGACCTACTACGCGACCGCCGACGGCGGCGTCGGACAGGCTGGAGGGAAGTTCGTCCTGAAGGTAGGCGCGCTGTGAGGCGGCTCTCCATCGCGGCGGCGGTCGCCGTGGCCATCGTGGCGGCGCTCCTCGTCCTCGTCCCGAGCCTTCGCCGCGAGCGCGCGAGCGCCGCCGCCGAGTCCCATCCTCCCGCCAAGAAGATCGCGGTCCTGCTCGTGAGCCACGGCTCGCGCTCGGCGACGTGGCGCGCCGCCCTCACCGATCTGGGCGAGCGCGTGCGCGGACCGATCCTCGCCGAGGGCAAGGTCACGACGGTGACGTCGGCCTTCATGGAGTACACCGAGCCGTCGATCGCGACGCGCCTGACCGAGCTCGATGGCGCAGGCGTGACCGACGTGATCGTGGTCCCCATCTTCCTCACCGTGAGCCCGCACACGTTCGACGACATCCCCACGCTCATCGGGCAGAAGGACGATCCGGAGTCGATCGCGCACCTGAAGGTGGAGAAGATCGAGCGCTACCGCCCCAAGGCGCGGACCCACCTCACGCCGCCGCTCGATTTCACCGATCTCCTCCGCAAGAACGTCGCGCGGCGCGTGGCCGCGCTCTCCTCCCATCCGGCCGAGGAAGGGCTCGTGCTGATCGCCTACGGCGACGAGACCTACGAGAAGCAGTGGGTCGACCTGTTGACCGACGTGGCCGCGACCGTGCGGAAGGAAGACGGCATCGACACGTGGTCGTACGGGTGGTGCGGGCATCTCGTCGAGTACGATCCGAAGAAGACGACCGATGCGATCTCGGTCGTCCTCGCGCAGAAGCCCAAGGCGCTCGTGATCCCGGTGCTCGTCGCGTTCGACGAGAACTTCCAGATCAAGATCATCGGTGGCGGGATCGCGAAGGTGCCGGACGAGAAGACGCGCGTCGTCTACAAGCCCGACTCGATCCTGCCCGACCAAGACGTGGAGCAATGGGTGATCGCGGCCGCCGGCGAGCGCGCACGCGCGATCGCGGAGTGACGATGAACCTCCGCCGGCTCAACAACGTGACCCACCGCGACGTGGGCTACTTCCTGTCCGGGCTCGTGCTCGTCTATTGCGTGTCGGGGCTCGCGCTCAACCACGTCGACGATTGGAACCCCGACTTCGTGATCGTGAAGAAGACGATCCACGCGCCGCACCCGTACGCACGCGCCGACGTCACCCCGGCGGTCGTGAAGAGCCTGGGTGAGCTCGCGGGCGAGGGCGACTACCGCCTCTACGACTTCCCGACGGCTTCCCAGGTGAAGGTCTACTACGACGACGCGTCGCTCCTCGTCGATCTCGGCACCGGCGAGGGCAACTACGAGAAGCTCACCCGGCGCCCTCTCGTCTACCAGGCCAACGTCCTCCACCGGAACAGCGTGCGCCATTGGCGGTGGGCCTCCGACCTCTTCGGCGTTCTCCTCATCGCCGTCAACGTCACCGGCCTCTTCGTCCTTCGCGGGAGCAAGGGGCTCGGCGGGCGCGGCAAATGGCTCGTCGCGGCGGGGGTTCTGCCGCCCGTCGCCGCGCTGGTCGCCTTCGAGTTTCTCCAACGATGACGAGGGCTTGGCGACCGCGTGTCCGATCATGTCACGAGCAAGTCGTGGGGCGCTCCCTACGGTGGGGGGATGGCACTTGCACGCAACGTCTTCGTATCGCTGGCTGCCGTCGTCGGGTTCGGCGCGGTTGCCTTGGCTTCGTCCACCTCTTGTAGCCCCGGGTTCGGCACGAACCCCTACGCCAACTGGGACGGTGGGTACCCGGGCTGGGACGGCTCGCTGCCCGACGAGAACGTGGTCCCGTACGCGGTCTGCGGCTCCGACGCCGCCATCACCTACGACGAGACGCTCATGGAGGCGGCGCCCGGTCTCCTCGACCAGGGTCAGAGCGACATCCCGCTCTCGCCGCCCAAGACGTACCCGGGGAGCAAGGCGCCGGTCAGCTGCGTCCACCTTCGCGTCGAACGCGACGCGCAGCAGGCGATCGTCTCGCGGCGCATCGTCAAGCTCACGCCGACCCAGGACTTCAGCAAGCTCGTCGAAGGTGTACTCTACAAGCTCCAGAAGACGCCGACGGGCTTCACCGAGACGCTCGACGGAAACGCCGATGGCTTCCCCGAGCAAATCTCGGAGATGACCTACGACGGCGCCGGCGCATGGACCGGGACGGTCACGACGACCTACTCGGGACCCGACAAGCAGCCGGTGCGGCGCTTCACGTCGGCGCCCAAGGACGCGCTGACCTCCTCCATCCGCGAGGAGCACTGGAACGGGACGAGCTGGGATCTCACCAGCGACGACGTCATGACGCGCGATCAGGGAAAGTGCGTGGGCGAGTCGGATCTGCCGACGCCCGCGCCCCCGAAGACGGGGAGCAAGCAGCCGACGTGCAAGGTCATCACCTGCAGTCCGTCGCAGAAGAAGGCGATCCTGGATGGGATGAAGACCGCGCTCCGCAAGGTGGAGAACTGCGCGCCGGTGTCCATCACGAGCAAGCCGGCGGCCGAGTTCGCGAGCGGCGCCCTCACCCCGGTCTGCATGACCGGCGCGGGCTGTGGCTACGGCGAGACCACGAGCGAAGGCGCGGCGACGAAGGACCACCCGCGCGAGGTGCGGGTCAACGTCGACTCGATCGGCACCGATCAGTTCATGCCGACGGTCTGGCACGAGCTCGTCCACATCGGGCTCGGCGAGCGCGGCACGCACCCCGAGACGAAGCAGAAGCTCGCGGCGCTCCTCGGCAAGGGCCTGCTGGTCGACCGCACCTACGCGTGCGAGATGATGTGCTTCCCGCCGAAGGACATCCAACCGACGCAGTGCGACTGCGCGGCCTGCCTCGACGAGGTCATCGGGACGGACGGCAAGGTCCAGCGCGCCACGCGCTGCACCCCGCAGTGCGCCGGCTTCGCCGATTGCACGGGCGGGAACACGCCCGACACCGGCTCGTACTGCCAACGCCAGAAGATCTTCTGCGACACCGTCGCGGAGTGCGAGGGCGCGTGTACGACCGGACCGTCGTCCTGCGGCCCGCGCGACAAGAAGACGAACCTGCCCAAGCGCGAAGGCGGCAACATGTCGCGCGCGTGCGATCCGCAATGCGACTGACGCGGGCGGCGATCCCTCCGCTCGCGTTCGTGCTGTTCGTTCTCGCCGCGGCGACGGCGATGGCCGAGGTCGGCACGGGCTTCGTGCGCTTCGACGTGCCGAAGGAGCTCCTGCTCCACGGGCTCGTCGTCGCGCTCGCGCTCGTGGCGATCCGGCGGCGTGACGTCGCCTTCGACGCCGTGGATCGGGGCGCGGCGCTGTTTCTGGTGGCGCTCGTCCCCGCGGCGTTCTTCGTCGCGGCGCCCGCGCTCGCGCTCCGGCAGGGGGCGCTCACCGTGTCGCTCGTCGCGCTGTTCGTCTACGGGCGCCGCGCTCCGGACCTCGCCGCGACGAGCGCGCTCGCGGCGGCGGTCGTCCTCGCGCTGAGCGGCCTGGCGGAGGCTTCGGGGCTCGTGACGCTCTCGGCGCAGGGGTTCGCTCCGGGTGGGTTGACCGGGCAACGGAACCACCTCGCGCACGTCGCCGCCCTCGGCCTCGCGCTCGCGCTGACTCGCCCGACGCCGCGGACGCGAGAGTACGCGTTCGTGTTCGGCTCGAGTGTCGTACTCGCGGCCGCGCTCGTCGTCACGCGCTCGCGGGCGGGGTGGGTCGCGGCGGGGGCGGCCTTCGTCCTCGCGCTGATCACTGCGCCGCGGCGGGCCGTGGCGTCCCTTCTCGGGACGATCGGTGGGGTGGCACTCGGCGTGGCGACGCCGCTCGCGATCCACTGGTGGGATCCGCACCCCTACCGCGAGACCGCCGCGCGGCTCTTCGAGTGGCAGCGCGGAAGCGGTGCGGTGCGCGTGGACGAGGCGCGCGCCACGCTCCGCATCTTGCTCGACCACCCGGTGCTCGGTGTCGGTCCGGGGCAGTGGGCGTCCGCGTTCCCCGCGTACGCGCCGGCGCAGCAGTCCGCGATCGCGGCGAGCACCGGCGAGCTACCGCGGCTCGCTCACGCCGATGGTCTCGCCCGGCTCGCGGAGGGCGGGCTCCTAGGAGTCGCGGGGGCGCTCGTCTGGGCGCAGCGATCCATTGCCGCGCTTCGGGCGCGCGGCGCGTTGCTCGGGGCCGCGCCGTTCTTCGCGGCGCTCGTCGCGATCGAGCTGCTCGATGCGGGGATCTCCATCCCGGCCACGGGGCTCGTCGCCGCCCTCGGCGCGGCGTCGCTCTTCCCGTGCGCGGTGGCTTCGCGGACGGAGCGCGCCGAGCCGGCGCCGCGCTGGGCGCACGGCGGAGGGATCGCGGTCGCGCTCGCCGGGATCGTCGTGCTCCTCCGCGTGCGCGCCGCCGATCGGGCGATGGTGGGCGAGACCGACGGGCGCGCGCTCGTCGCCGCGTGCGAGGCCGACCCGACTGCCGCGGGTCACTGCGTCGAAGCCGCCCGTCACGCGTTGGGAGCGAACGACGCTCCCGCCGCGCAGCGCGCGGTCGACGCGCTCGCGCGGACGTATCCGGGGCACCCGGTGCTGCCGTCGTTGCGGCGGGAGCTCGGCGCGAAGCGAGGCACGTCGGCCACCTGACGCTTCCCGTTGCGATCTCACGCAGGCTGCGGTGCCATGACGCATGCTCTTCGTCGTCGCCGAAACGAGCTGCCCCACGTGCCGCAGCGTCCTCTTCGTCCAACGGCTCGAGGGCGACGTCTTCTGTCACGGGTGCGGTCGGGTCACGGCGCTCTCGCCGCGCTTCGGCACGCAGGTCGTCCGCGCCGCTCTCGCCGCCGGCCGCGGCATGGCCGAGGGGGAATCGACGGCGCTCCACGTCGAGGGCATCTCGCTCCGACTCCGCCGCAGCCGCCCCGCGTGCCCGAGCTGCAACGCCGCGCACGGCGGCGGCGACTTCTGCACCGGGTGCGGGTACCCGCTCGCCCCGCGTCACGTGGACGGCGCCACGATCCTCGGCGAAGCGCCGCCCGCGCGCCCACCCACGCCGGGCGCCAAGACGGGCATCGATGCGTTCGGTTGTCGCCAATGCGGCGCGCCGATGTCCCTTCTCGGGATGCCGCAGACCATCGAGTGCGAGTTCTGTCACACCACGAACCACGTGCCGCAGGCGTTCTACTACCGAGGTCACGTCGCGACGGAGCGCCGGCTCGCGATCGAGCCCGACGAGAAGCTCGCCGAGCGCTCGGCGGCGATGCCGGTCGAGCTCTTCGCGCAGGTCCCCGTCGAGCGCGCCGCGTGGCCGTTCTTCCATCAACCCGACGGGAGCGCGGTGCTCGTCACGGGCGACACGATCTTCGCGATCGACCCCGCGCTGAACTTGAAGTGGGCGCGGCGCGGCGTGAAGGCGCGCGAGTTCCCCGGACCGGACATGAACTCGCGCTACTTCCTCACCGGCCCCGGCGTGATCGCGTGGGTCGAGGGCAAGCAGCTGCGCCTGCTCGACGTCGCGACGGGCGCCGAGCTCCCCGCGATCCCGTTCCCCGAGATCTGGCGCGAGCTCTTCCGGCGCCCGTCGGTGCTCTTCCCGACTGGTTCGGTCTACGTGAAGGGGAAGACGGCGTTCCGTTGGAACGGCGAGAAGTTCGTGCAGGACGCGAGCTTCACGGCGTTCGGGGGTGACGATCACGTCCGCTGCGCCGGCCAGGAGATCTGGGTCGGGCGAGCCGAGCCGAAGGGGGTGACGTTGACGCGCCACGCCGCCGACTTCTCGGTGCTCTCGCGCGCGATGGGACCGGCGCTCCCCGAGTCCGCGCACTGGAGCTTCGCGTTCTGGGGCGACGTCTCCGCGCTCACCATCGGCGGTGGCGTGAGCGTGGGACGGGGGAACGACGCGAAGGTGAAGGAGGTTTGTCGCACCGGCAAATCGCGCCCGAAGCTCGCGCAGATGGGGGAGCTCGGGCTCACCTTCTTGCACCAGGGCGGGCGCGTGGAGCGCTTCGATCTGACGGGGAAGCCGAGCCTGGTGGCTGCAGCGCGACCTGGCCTCGGTTAGTCCACATCGCTGAGCCGAAGCGACCCCGTCGCGTCCACCGATGAGCGATGGCCAAGCTCGTCGCGATTGCAGGCCTCGCCCTCGTCGTCGCGTGCGCGCGTCCGGCCGTCGCCCCGATTGCGCCCGCGCCCGCGTGCACGCCGCTCGCGACGGGCGACGATCTCTCGGACCTCGCCCCGCTCGGCGAGCTCGTCGGGGATGCGCGGGTCGTCGCGCTCGGCGAGGCGAGCCACGCCGATGGCGGGGCGTTCGTCGTGAAGGCGCGCCTCGCGCGCTGGCTGCACGAGAAGAAGGGCTTCGACGTCCTCGCGTTCGAGTCTTCGCTCTGGGCGTGCGAGAGCAAGGAGGTCGACTGCCTCGCGTGGCCGTGGTCGGGCGTGAAGGAGGTCGACGCGGTGCGCGCGTGGGCCGGGGCGAGCGGCGTCACCGTCACCGGGTTCGATCCTCAGCTCACGGGCGGTGCCGAGCGGCTCGGGGCGCTCGAGCGCTGGGTGGTGAAACGTCTGTCGCCGCCGCCGCCGCTCGAAGCTCGTTTGCACGTCGCGTTCGCGCGCTATCCCAAAATGGGAAAGTTCCGGCCGCTCACGATCGAAGAGCGCGCGACGGACGAAGCCGCATTTCGCGAGCTCCGTGCGCTCGCGCTCGCCCTCGGCGCCGCCGACCCGCTCCCCTTGCGCGTGGTCGACGACGTGCTGGTCACGTACGCGTGGCACGCGGCGGTGGGCGCCGACCGCTCCACGACGATCGACTGGGATGGACACGCCGAGAACAACGACGTGCGCGATCGTGGGATGGCGGACGACGTGCGGTGGCTCCTCGACGTCCGCCATCCGGGGAAGAAGCTCGTGCTGTGGCTCGCGACGTCGCACGCCCAGAAGGCGCCCGCGAGCGTCGCCTACCCCGGCTACGCGCAATTCCACTCGATGGGGAGCTGGCTCGCGGCGTGGCTCGGTCGCGGTTACGTCGCGATCGGGATCGGCGCGCAGGGAGGACGGCTCGGGAATGCGCCCACGCCGGAGCAGGAGCTCTTGCCCCTGCCGGCGGACGCGATCGAGCGCGCGTGCACGAGCGAGGTCGGCCTGCTCCGGCTCTCGACGCAGCCCGCACCAGGAGGCTTCTTCGGGCATCAGCCGATGCGCGCTCCATGGGCGACCGAGCTCGATGCCGCGATCGTCGTGCGCACGATGACGCCGGCGTCGCGTTGACGATCAGGCCGCGAGGCGGACCGTGTTTCGCCCGCCCTGCTTCGCGGCGTAGAGCGCGCCGTCGACCCGGGCGACCAGCTCTTCGACCGTGCTGTCCGCGTGCGCGGCGGCGACGCCGAAGCTCGCCGTCACGCGCACTTCGCCCTTCGGGGTCGAGACGACGACCCGCTCCAGGGCGTGCTGGATGCGCTCGGCCACGAGCCGCGCCTGCTCGGCGGTGGCGTTCGTGAGGATCACGATGAACTCTTCTCCTCCGACGCGGGTGGGGAAGTCGCCGCCGCGAATGCTCGTGCGGAGCGCGCGACCCACCTCGATCAACACCTGGTCTCCGATCGGGTGACCGTAGGTGTCGTTGAGGCGCTTGAAGTGATCGACGTCGAGCATCACGAGCGAGACGGCGTCCTTGGTGCGCGCCGCCCGAGCGAGGTCGCGCCGGAGCGCCTGCTCGAACGCGCGCCGATTCCACAGCCCGGTCAGCGGATCGAGCGTGGCGGCGCGCGCCAGCTCTTCGTTGGCGGACGCGAGCTGCTTGGCGAGCGACTCCTTCTGCTCGAGGAGCTCCTCGAGCCGGCGGACGAGGCTCTCGTACCCTTGGTTGAGCTCGAGCAGCCGATTCTGGGCGTCGGTGGTGAGCGACGTGAGGTCGACCGGCTCCGCGATGTTCCGCTGGATCATCGTGGCGGCGGCGCCGAGCTCGGCCGGGACGGCTTCGAACACGTCCTCGATCGCGGGGCGGGACATGCCGAGCCGCTCGAGGGCCAGCACGGCCTCTTGGCGGGCGCGCAGCGGATCCGTGGCTTCCCACGCGGCGGCCACGCGCTCGGCCGCCCACGCGATCACGGCGAGCTTCTCTCCCGGTCGCGATGCCGGAGGCAGGAAGTCGTGGTGGCGCGCGATGGCCGTGCTCATCTCCTCCGAGAGGCCGAGCTCGACCGCGAGCCGCGCGCTGGTCTCCACGTGCGGGTCGAGGTTGAACGCGCGCTCGACGATGGTCCGGTCCGCCGCCGGGACGCGCGCGATTTGGAGCGCGCGCGGGAGATCGGCGCGCGCGTCGATGAGGATGCCCACCTCGAGGAAGAGCCCGACCGTGAAGGCTTCGTCGCCCGAGGCGCCCAGTGCGACCGCGACGAGCTTCGCCGCCACGGCGCGGCGGAGCGTGATCTCGATCAGGACTTGGGCCGAGACGCCTTGGGGGGTCATGTCGTCGACGATCATGCCGAGCGCGACGTTGCGGAGGGCTCGCGCCCCGAGGCGAGCACAGCCTTGGCGGATGTCCGTCACGCGGGTGCGCGCGCCCATGCCGGCGCTGTTCGCCACGTGGAGGACCCGGGCTGCGAACGCAGGGTCCCGCTGCGCGAGCGCGGCGAGGTCGGCGATGGCGACGTCGGGATTGACGGCGGCCTGGACCACGCGTGCGCCGACGATGCTGATCGGACGATCCATGCACATCATGGACGGACGCTTGGCCGTCGAGTTTAGCGGCAGAGCCGGGCGAGAGCGTACACTCACCCCGTGAGTCCTCGTATCCGCACGGTTCTGCTCGCGCTCCTCGCTCTCGTTGGCTGCAAGAGCCGCGGCGGTGACGGCGAGCTTCGGGGCGTCCGCTATCACGTCGAGCTCGAAGGCTCCTACACGATGGTCGTCCGAAACGACCGCGAGCAGGTCTGGGTCCCCTCCGACGACGACCGGCCCTTCGTCTCGATCCAGGTCCAACCGCGGCCCCGGGCCGACGGCAAAGTGATCGCCTGCGAGCCCGGCAATCCATCGCAAGGGACGGCGAGAGGCGGGTTCTACTTCGTGCGGAAGGGCGACTCCGTCGAGATGGTGACCGCGCCGGCCCCGGGGGGCGTCGTCGTCTCGGAGAGCCGCTGCATCCCACCCGGGGACGAAGCGCTGAGCTGCGGCGCGAACTACGCCGATGGCCAGATGCCGGCCGAGCGCGAGGCTCGAGCGCGTGCCGTGTGCGCGTCGCTCGCGGTCCGCTGATCGGCGTAGAATGCGACGCCGATGAAGAAGGATGGGATCGAGGAGTTCTGGGCGTGGTGGCCCGAAGGCCGCGCGGCGATCGAGCGGACGCTCCGCTCCGGTCTCGACGAGGCGCTCACCGCCGTCATCAACGCGCGCGTGCGCGCGATCGATCCCGCGCTCGAGTGGGAGATCGGGGCCGAGAAGGACGAGAAGCCGGCCTTCGTGCTGTCGGCGCGCGGGCACCCCATTCGGCGCCTCGTCGCCGAGCGCTGGCGCCGAGCCGCTCCCGCGGACCCGTCGTGGACCTTCCTCGCCGCGCGCCGGCGCGGGGCGCACAGCGCGGGCACGAAGCTCCAGATCGGGGGGCACGACCTCGCCTTCGACGACCTCACCTTCGGCATCACCGAGGACGAGACGCAGGAGAAGCTCGACGTCGTGATCGAGCACCCGGCGTTCGCGTCGATCGACGATCGGGACCTTCGCCTCCGAATCGGGTTCATCGGGCTGGATCACGCGCTCGGCGAAGACGACGTCGAGCGTTGGATCGGCGCGATTGCGCTCGAGGGAGAGCCGGCCGAGCGCGTGAAGCTCGGCGCGCTCCACGCCCGGGTCGCGCAGTTCGCGAAGAAGGCGACCGGCGACAAGTGGGTCATCCTCCGCGGGATCGTCGACGGGAAGCCGATGTTCGCGTCGATCAACGCCGCGGTGAAGCGCATCGATCACCTGCTCCTCGACACCCACGTCGCCGTGACGCTGAAGCTCGCCCGCCCCACGCCCGAGGGACTCCTCGTCCGTGACGAGGGCGACGCGCTCGTCCGGATGGAGGACGAGCTCAACGAGATGCTCCGCGGCGAGGCCGTCGAGATCGGCCGCGAGACCGGCAACGGCAAGCGGACGTACCACTACCACGTGATGGAGAGCGGGCCCTCCGCCGCCATCTTCGCGCGCTGGAGAGCGCGTCACGCGAGCTACGCGATCGATCTCGAGGTGCGGCCGGATCCGCTCTGGGAGATCCTCGACCGGTTTCGCTGACGCATCGTCACGGGAGCTCGGGCGGGATCCGCTGACTGCACAGCGGACACCCGCGCTCCGCGTGCGGCGCATCGCGCCGGTGCAGATCCAACACCGCGCGCGAGATCTCGGCGAGCTCGCGCCGGACCGCGCGCCGTGCGCCCTTCACGCGCGCGATCTTCATGTGATCGTACGCCGTCGTCTGGTGGCGCATCCACGCGATGACGGCGGCCTCCGCGCGCTCGTCGATCGCGATCCGCTTGGTGCGTGCCACCGTGCCGCTCCCCACCGGCGTGGCGTGCGCCGTGATCGCGGCCGCCATCGCTCGAGCGAGCTCCTCCCAGCGTGGGGCGAAGCGCAGGAACGCGAGCACCTCCTCCTCGAAGCTCGTCACGTACGTCTTCTGCTCGCGCTCGCGGCGCGCGACGCTCGCGGCCTGCTTCTTCGCCCACGCATCGGTCGAGCGCTCGGCGTCGAGCGCGGAGCGCGCCGTCTCCACGTTCTCGCGCGGAGCCCAGAGCCCACGCGAGAAGCTCTTGCGGCCCTTCTTCTCGATCACCATCCACGACGGACCGGCGGCCTTCACCCGCCGCGTCAGACCGGCATCGCCGGGCGGGAGGCACACCCAGCCTGCGGGTGGCGTGAGGCGGCGTCCGCTCGGATCCAAGAACACGCGAGGGTCGGAGGTCGGGGCGAGGACGAGGTGCTCCACGACCCCCGTCTACCGCGGATGGCCTCGCGTCGTCGACCCGAGGTGCGTCACACGCGCCGAACGGCGAGCGCCGTCGCGAGCGACGCCTGCGACACGGGCTTCGTCACCATCGCGTCGATGCCATGGCGCGCGAGCTCGGCGTCGGGCAGACGGAGCGTCCCGGAGCACAGCACGATCCAGAGCTCCGGCGCGACCTTGCGCGCGGCTGCGGCGAGCTCGGTGCCGAGGAGCTCCGGCATCTCCTGATCGGTGAGGAGCACGTCGAAGGTGGGATCGGCGGTGAGCGTTTCGAGCGCCATGCGCGGATCCGCGAGGCTCGTCACCTCCCAGCCGAGGTGCCGCAGCATCGCCGTCAGCGCCTGACGGACGAGCGGGTCGTCGTCGACGAACAGGAGTCGCTTCGAGGAGCTGCGCGGCATGTCCATTCGGAGCTTCGGCACCCCAGTTCGAGTGCTCGAACCGCACGGCAGCATCCCTGGCTGGAAGCGTCAACATCCGACCGGACGGACGAATGGGTGTTCGCGTACTCGAACCGCCTGGGTTACCTTCCCCGCTACGGTTGAGCTGTGCGCGCAAAGCGTAAAAGTGCGGGACACCGTCGAACCCCCGATCCGATGGCACGGATTGTGGGACGGCGTATCCGCACCCTGCGCTTGGAGGCGGGTTTCACCTTCGACGCCTTCGTCGAGGAGACGCAGCTCGGGCGGGGCTATGTGTCCGAGCTGGAGCGGGGCCTCGTCGTGCCGTCGCTCGCGGTCCTCGATCGTGTGGCAAAAGCGATCGGAGTGACGATCGCCGATCTGGTCGCGGGGGACACGGCGCGCGAGCGTCTCTTCCTCCGACTGCGGACCGCCACCTCGGAGGCGATCTCGGGCGCCGAGCGTGCGGCCCAGGCCTACAAGGATCGCCCGGCAGACGTGTTCCCGCTCGCGGAGCCACGCCGCCCGCGGCGCGGCTCCTGAAGGTTCGCGTCCGTCACTCGGCGCGCGCCTCGGCGAGCTCCTCCACCGCCTCGACCAACGCCTCGTCGTCGTCGCCGATCGTGCGCTCGAGCGCCACGCGGAGCTTGGGGTGCGCCGCCGTCTCGGCTGCGACGCGAACGCGCCGCTCGGCATCGCCATCGCCGCTCGCGCGGAGCGCGATCGCCGCCGCGACGCGCGCGCGCGGAGGAGCAGCGGCGTCTTCGACCAAGCGCAGGAGCGTGTCCGGCGCGATCGGCGCGACCCGATGGGTGGCGAGCGTGCCCGCGCCCAGCGCGCGAAGCTCGGAGAGCCACTCCTTCGTGCTCTTCGCCAGCTCGCCGATCTGCGCGATGAAGCCGCTCGCCGCCGCTTCGCCGGTCGCGGCTGCGGCGCCGGCGGAGCGCACTTCGTCGATCCGCTCGACGAGCGCGTGGGCCTTGTCGACGCTCCACGCGCCACCGAGCGCGACGCGGACCTCGCCCTGCGTCTTCGTGAGCATCGAGATGCCGACGCGCCGGTTGCGGCCCATGCCTTCGTCGAACACGCGCGCGGACAGAAGGTCCCCGATCGCGACGAACTTCTTCCACCGCAGCCACTCGAGCAGGATCCCGTCGCCCCCGATCGTCACCCGCGACGGCGCCATCGTGACGATCAGCATCGCGATGAGGACGAACGGCACGAGCGCCATCAGCGCCGGGGCGAGCTTCGCTGCCAAGCCGGCGACGACGAAGGTGGTGAACATGCTCCCGAAGATGGTGCCGAACAACCGCGCGCTATTCGCCATCACCCAGGACATGGCGCCTTCGCTCAGCGTGCGCTGGGTCGCATCCCACCCGAGCATCTTGAGGATGCGCCGCGCGTCGCCGACGTCGTTCACGAAGAGCCGGACCGGAGTGCCGAGCCGCTTTCGTTCGATCAGCACGTGCGGGTTCGGCGCTCCCGGGACGATGACGGCGTTCTTGATCTCCGCGAGCGGCACCTCTTGATCCGCGAAGCGCAGCACGCCGTTCTCCACCCGCGCCTCCGCGGCCACGGCCTCGGGCCACGGGTTCCGGCGGCGGAGGAAGAAGCGCAGGAAGATGCCGAGCCCGACGAGGTGGGGCGCGATGGCGGCGACCGGCACCGCGGACGCCAACGTGATCACGAAGAGGAGCGCCGCGAGCCCGAACGGTACGAGCGAGAGCGCGTCGAGCCATTTGTTCCGCTTGGCCCACGTGACGGTGACCGGTTTGTCGGGCTCGTCGAGCGTCATGCGCGGTTCTTCTCCGTTCGATCGGCGATGAGCGTAGCGCGGCGCGCAATCGCCCAGAACAGCATCTGCACGGCCGCGAGGATCGACGCGTTCGAGAGCAGCCCGAGCGTCTCGTAGATGCCGTGCGTGACCATCAACCGGTACTGCGCTGCGTCCGCCTGGAACTTTTCGTCGGTCAAAGACTTGAACACCAACTCGATCCCTCCGAGCGTTGCGCCCAAGGCACCGAGGAAGACTGCGGCGACCAGCGCGAGCGACAGCGGCGCGAGGCGATGGCGGCCGCGCGTTCTCCACTCCACGAGGGAGAGGACGATCCCGGCGGTCCCGAGGAGGGGGTAGATGTTCGCGAAGAAGCCCTGCTCGCGCGCCGTCGCGTTGTCTCTGAGCAGGAACACCGACGCCACCACGAGGATGAGGATCGCCGCGATGGCGCCGGCGGTCGCGAGCGCGTTGGCCACGCCCGATTCACCGACGAGCGCACCTGCTTGGAACGTCTCGAGCGCGAGCGCCAGCTCGTGCGCCGTCTGGTAACGGGCTCCGGGTTCGCGCTCCATCGCCTTCGCGCAGATCGCGCGGAGGGGTGCGGGTGTATCGGGAGCCACTTGCTCGAGGCGCGCGAAGTCGGCGGCCTTCGCGCGGGCGATGATGTCGGTGATCTTCGCGTCGGCGTAGGGACCTTGGCCCGCGAAGAGGTGGTAGAGCAACGCACCCAACGCGAACACGTCGGTGCGCTCGTCGATCGCCGACGGATCGCCGGCCGCCTGCTCGGGCGCCATGTAGGCCGGTGTCCCTACGATGCTGCCGTGGGCGGTCGCCCCGCTCGCGCTCTTCGCCTTCGCGGAGATCGAATCCGCACCGTCCAAGCTCGTCGCCGCGAGTGGGTCCGTCTTCACGCCGCGGACCTTCGCGATCCCCCAATCGAGCACGACCGTCTCGCCGTGGCGACCGATGATCACGTTCTCGGGCTTCACGTCGCGGTGGACCACGCCCTGCTCGTGCGCATAGCCGATCGTCTGCGCGACGCGGACGATCGCCGGGATCAGCTTCATCTTGTCGGCGCGCGTCTTGGCCTCGTCGATCGCATCGGCGAGGGTCTTTCCGCGGACGAGGCGCATCGCGTAGAACGGCGCCCCATCGCGCGAGGCGCCGCGCTCGTAGACCGTCGGTACGCCCGGGTGCTCGAGGTTGCCCGTGACGATGGCTTCGAGACGGAATCGCTCGCGCGCGGAATCGGTCGCGTGGAGAAGTCGCTTCACCGCGACCTTTCGGGCGAACTGCCGATCCTCGGCCTCGACGACCGTTCCCATCCCGCCTTCGCCGACCAGGCTTCCGAGCGCCCAGCGATCCTCGCCGACCGGGATCGCATCGGGCGCACCACCTCTGCCTTCGAGCCCGAGCGCGACCGTCGCCGCGAACGCGGTTCGTTCCCTTCCCATCCTCGACGAATAGCCGAGTGGGGAAGGTGCGGCTACCTCAGTTCGGCGTTTGGACCACGGTCTTGCAGCCCTGCACCACGTCGATGCGGCCGCCGTTGTCCGACTTCACGAGCGTGCAGCTCGCCGGGCACAGGATGACCTTCGTCGGCGTCGTCGCGTTGTCGTAGTACCACCCGCCCTTCACGGGATCGCACTTGGACGAATCGGTGACGTTGCCGATGACGGTGATGTTCTTGTTCGACGCGGTGAACTGCACGTTCACCTTCGTCGGATCGGGCGTGCCGCCATCCGGCTTCGGCAGCGTGATCTCGCAGGGGAGCGATGCCGCGCGGATCTGGTTCATCGCGGTGAGGAACTGCTGCGCGGTGTTCGAGTTCGCGGTGACGATGAACGCTTGCTTCGTCCCGCCCGCCGCCGCGATCGCGTCGAGGTTGGGCTTCGCGGTCGACTGCTCGTTCTGCGCGAAGACGCCGATGACGTAGGTCTTGATGCTCGGCGTTCCGTTCAGTGCCGCCGCTGCGATCGCGTTGATGTTCTGGAGGTTGGTGTCGCACTCGGTCGGTACACCATCGGTCGAGAAGACGGCGACCACGGTGTGGCCGGGGTGCGCGATCGCGTACGCCTTCGCTTGATCGACCGCGCCCTGGAGCGCTGCCGACGTCGGCGTGTTGCCGTTCGGCGCTTTGGTCGACAGCGCGCTCGCGATCGCCGCGGCACCGCCGGGCAGCAGCGCGATGGGCACGGCGGGCTTCGCGTAGTCGGCGGCGAGGCAGCTGTCGCCCTCGGTGCAGTAGGACGACGTGAGCGCGTTCGAGCACGTGCCGAGCGCGAACCCGTTCGCATCGTTCCCACACGACGAGCCCGGTACCAAGCACAGCGTGTTCGGGTTGAGCGAGCACGTACCGACGGCGAGGCAGTTCTCGCTCGGCGCGCAGTCGGCCTTCACGTTGCACGCGACCGCGTTCGCCTTCGGGTTGTTGCCCACGCACATCTTCAGGAGGCAACGGTCGGTCGAGGTCGCCGTGCACTGCGCGCTCGCCGTGCAGCTCGCCGGTTCGCCGGACTTCACGACCGGGAAGAACTGCATCCCCACGCCGATCCCGGCCGAGCCGGGATCGTTCACGAACGTGGTCAGCGCCGACTTCACCGCCGCGTACTTCGACGTGTTCGGCGCGATGAGGTTGAACATCGAACCCGACGTGTCCTGCATCACGTAGAGGTCGAGCGGCAGGAACTGGCCCTGCTGCGTGTCCGTCGCGCAGCCGTTCAGGCCGCTGTCGGTGTTGATGGGGCCGGTGTCCGGCAGAACGATCCCGCTGTCGTCCGGAGGGGGCAGCGCCCCGTCCGCCTTGCTGGCGTCGGGCGCTGCATCCGGAGTCTCCTGTACGTCGTCGCCGCTGCCGCACGCGATCACGGCGCCGAGCATGGCGAGGCCCAATCCCAACCCGAAGCTCCCCTTCATTGGTCTCGTCTCCCTTTTCGAGCTCAGTTCGGCGGCGGGACGACGCAGCGGCCACCCGTGCAGGGCACGCCGTTGCAGCAATCGCCGCTGACCGTGCACTGCTGCCCGTAGAGCGCGCAGCCCGCGTCGGTCGTCGTACCGCCGTCGGTCGACGTGCCGCCATCGGTCGTGCCGCCATCCGGGACCGGGAACCCGCACAGGCCGTTCGTGCACGGCAGACCCTTGCAGCAGTCACCGCTGGTCGTGCACTTCTGGCCCTGCTGCACGCAGCCCGCGCCGCAGATGAACGGCGGAGGACCGTTCGGGTTCGGCACGCACGGGAGGCCGCAGCAATCCGCGCTCGAGGAGCACGCCTTGTTCACGAGCGAGCCACCGTCGGGCGCGACGCCCGCATCCTGGCACTGCCCGACGCCGGTGCAGCGCGGGATGCCGAGGAGGTCCTGCTGACACACGAGCGGGTTCTGGTTCACGTTGCCCGCGCAGCAGTTGTTCTCCGCGTTGCAGCTCGACGTCGCGAGCTTGCAGATCGCGCCCGCGGGGCGGCACGCCGTGCCGTTGTCGCAGCGACCCGCCGACGCGTCCGGCGTGCCCTTCGAGCACGTCACGCTGCCGTTGCCGCCGCCCTTGTTGTTCAGCGAGCCGCAGCAGTCGTCGTCCTTGCCGCAGATCTCACCGGTCGGCTTGCAGCCGCTCGGCGGCTGGCAGACGCTGACGTTCGGCACGAGGCCCGGAGCGCACGCGCGGCTGCAGCAGTTGCCGCCGCACGCCGGGATGCCGCCGTCACCGATGCCGCCGTCGAAGGTGCTGCACACCGTTCCCGCGATGTCGCACTGGGTTCCACCCGGCGCCGGGGGCACGCCGCAGATCCCGACCGACGCGTTCGGCTGCTTCACGCAGCTGTTGCCGCAGCAGTCGACGTTGTTGGTGCAGATGTCACCGGTCTGGCCGCAGAAGGAGACCTGCTGCAGACACACGCCGCCCGAGCAGACCTTCGAGCAGCACTCGCCGCCGGTCGTGCACTTGTTGCCGGACGTCTTGCAGCTCCCGTTGAGCGGCGCGCAGGTCTTCCCGCCGTCGACCCCGACGCAGGACTGACCGCAGCACTCGGAGTTCTGCGTGCACGGCTGGTTGTCGGACGTGCACTTGGTCGCGCACTTCCCGCCGACGCACGAGAGCGAGCAGCAGTCGGTGCCCTTGGTGCACGTGTCGTTCGCTTGCTTGCAGTTGTTGATCGGCGAGCCGCAGACGCCGAGCCCGGTACAGTTCAGGCTGCAGCACTCGGACGCGTTCTTGCACTGCTGGCCGTTGAGCGCGCAGGTGCCGCCGTCGGTGAGGATGATGGGTCCGTCCGAGGTGTTGCCGTCGTTCGACGTACCGTCGTTCGTGTTGCTCCCATCCGCCGACGCATCGGTGTCGACGGCGTCGTCCCCACCACACCCGTTGATCCAGGCGGTGAGCATCACACCCGAA
The DNA here is from genome assembly GCA_044224495.1 of Polyangiaceae bacterium. Lineage (GTDB taxonomy): Bacteria > Myxococcota_A > Polyangia > Polyangiales > Polyangiaceae > JBGAKG01. Next base: position 130,315 of record JBGAKG010000008.1, read on the forward strand.
GCCACAACGGCCACCAAACCGATCCGACGAATCATGCGCGCTCCTCCAGTCGGTGGGTGGGTACCTCGAGCGAGTGAAATCCGGCGCACTCCCCGAAAGATCGGCGGAAGCTTTTGCAGGACGCCCCGGTTGGTGCCACGTTGAGCGCCCCGATGCCCCACTTTTCCCCGACTTCTCGTCTTCTTCCGGCCTCGGCTTCGGCCCTGCTTCTCGCGCTCGCGCTCTCCGCTTGCGACAAGAAGTCGGACGCGCCGGTCCCGACGCCGACCACGAACGCGAGCGCGGCCGCGACGGCTGCGACCGCCGCGAGCGTCGCTGGCGGCGCCGTCGACATGGCGCCTCCGCCCGGTGCGATCAAGGGCGCGCGCCCGGTCGAGCGCTTCGACGTCGCGGAGATCGTCGTCCCGCCGGGCTCCTCCACCCTTCACATCGCCTGGGATCTCCCGAAGGGGACGGGCGTGAACGACGACGCGCCCGTTCGCGTGCGCTTCCTCGAGAGCGACGGCCTCATCGTCGCCCCGACCGATCTCGATGGGCACGGGAAGGACTTCGCCAACGGCTTCGACGTCCCTCTTCAGATCGCGTCCAACACCACCGCGGCCAAGCTCGCCGGTGACGTCGAGCTCGTCGTGTGCGACGTCGACACCCACTCCGTCTGCGTCCCCCTCAAGCGCCGGCTCGAGGTCACCTTCGGCGTCCAACGCGGGGCGAACCCCGGCGCCCTTCGTTTGCCGCTGCCCCAAGCGCGCCGCGGGTAGGTGCCGATCCTACCCCTTGATGAACTTGAAAGTGATTTTCAATTAGGATAGATAGAGAAGCGTGAAGGCCACGCTTCTCTTCGCCGCTGCCATCTCCGCTGCTGCGCTCGCTCCGTTCCTCGGCGCTTGCTCCTCTTCTTCGCCGACGCCCGTCGACCCGGTCGACGCCGGGAACGACCGCTTCAAGCCCGCCGGCGATCCGAGCGACGTGCCCATCAGCGGGATCGGAACCGACCTGGCCGGCGCGTTCGACGAGGGCGACGCCCTCTTCGATCTCCCGTACCGCGGCCCCGACGGCATCGGTCCGCTCTTCATCCGCGCCGCCTGCGGTGACTGCCACAGCGGCGCCGCGCGCGGCCCGGGCCTCGTCCAGAAGATGGCGGTGATGTTGCCGGACGGCGTCACGCCCGATCCGGATCAGTCCAAGCTCCCGTTCGGCCACACGCTCCGCCTCCAGCTCTCGGGCGATGCGAAGACGCCGATCGACGCACCGAAGGATCCGGCCGTGAAGGTCACGATTCGGCTCGGGCCGCCCGTGCTCGGGCGCGGCTACCTCGAAGCGATCCGCGACGACGAGATCGTTCGGATGGAGACGGAGCAGAAGACGCGGACCGACGGCATCCACGGCCACGTGAACCACGTCGTCTTCAACTCCACCGAGAGCGGCGATCCCGCCTACTCGAGCTACAAGAAGGGCGACGTCGTCATCGGGCGCTTCGGGCTCAAGGCGCGCGTCGCCACGCTCGACGACTTCACCGCCGATGCGTTCCAGGGCGACATGGGCATGACGACGCCGATGCGTCCGACCGAGCTCGCGAACCCCGACGGGCTCACCGACGACCTGCACCCGGGCACCGATCTGACGGTCGGCACCGTGAACAAGGTTGCAATGTACATGCGTCTCCTCGCGATCCCGTACCGCGAGGATCCCAAGCCGGCCGGCGTCGCCGCGTTCGCCGCCGCCAAGTGCAACGTCTGTCACGTGCCGTCGCTCAAGACGCGCGCGGACTACCCGATCAAGGTGCTCGCCGGGATCGATGCCCCCGTCTTCACCGACATGCTCGTCCACGACATGGGCGATGCGTTCGCCGACGGGCTCGAAGAAGGCGAAGCCAAGTCGCGCGAGTGGCGCACCGCTCCGCTCATGGGGATGCGCTTCGCCCGCACCTACCTGCACGACAGCCGCGCCGGCTCGATCGACGAAGCGATCCGGATGCACGGCGGGGAAGCCAAGGTCTCCGTCGATCTCTACACCGCGCTCTCCGCGACCGATCGCGACGCGCTCCTCGCCTACGTCGGCTCGCTCTGAACCTCCAAGGGTCCCTCATCATGAAGAAGACGCTTTCCCTTCTCGCGCTCGCTCCCCTCGTCCTCGTCGCCGCCTGCAGCTCGGATTCGCCGGCGGGCCCGACCAAGACCGACGCTCAGTACAAGAGCGAGGTCACCACCGCGATGACCAAGAACCTCGGCGCCTCGCTCACCGAGTTCCGCCAGGCGGTCGCCGACCTGCAGGCTGCTGCACCGACGCCGAGCGGGCGCGGCTGGGACGCGACCCAGGACGCGGCCGCGATCGCCTCGATGAAGGCCTCGTGGACGAAGGCGCGCGCCGCGTACGAGCTCATCGAGGGCGCGATCGCCCCGATCTTTCCGGACCTCGATGCCTCGGTCGACGAGCGCTACGACGGCTTCCTCGCGGATCTCGCCGGCAAGGGCGACGACAACCTCTTCGACGATCAGGGCGTGACCGGCATGCACGGCGTCGAGCGCATCCTCTTCTTCGACGTGCAACCGGCGTCGGTCGTCACGTTCGAGAAGACGCTCCCCGGCTACAAGCCCGCCGCGTACCCCGCGACCGAGCAAGAGGCGCTCGACTTCAAGAACAAGCTCTGCGCCAAGCTCGTCGCCGACGTGACGAAGATGGAGCAGCAGTGGCAGCCCGCGCAGATCGATCTGGGCGGTGCGTTCCAGGGCCTCATCGGCCTCATGAACGAGCAGAAGGAGAAGGTCAACAAGGCCTCCGACGGCACCGAAGAGTCGCGCTACGCGCAGACCACGATGCTCGACCTCCGCAAGAACCTCGAGGGCACCAAGAAGGCGTACCTCTTCTTCCAGCCGTGGATCGTCTCGAAGACGAACGCGGCCGATCCGAAGCACTCGGGCCCCAACGTCGACAAGGCCATCCTCGACGGCTTCGCCAAGCTCCAAGCGGTCTACGACGCGTACCCCGGTGATGCGATCCCGCAGCCGCCCGCGACCTGGAGCTCGGCGAACCCGACACCCGCGGATCTCGAGACGCCGTTCGGCAAGCTCTGGGTCGGCGTGCACGCCGCGGTGGACGCGACGAAGGAAGGTTCGATCGTCGACGAGATGAACGACAGCGCCGATCTCCTCGGCTTCCCGCAGTTCAAGGCCGACTGACGTGCGCACCCGCATCGCCCTCGCTCTCGGACTCACGTTCACGCTCGCGCTCGCGTGCAGCACCGGCGGTCCCTCGACGTCCGACGGCGAGACCTACATCGCCTTCGGCTCCAGCTTCTCCGGCTACGACAAGTGGGAGCGGTTCGATCTCGCCGCCGCCGAAGCTCCGGCCGATGGTGGCGTGCCGCTCAACGACGCCGGGTGCGCGCTCGGGCACGACACGAGCGCCAACCGCGTCGGCTACCTGAACCGGCGTCCGCCCAAGGGCTCGAAGGAGTTCCCCGTCGGCACCATCATCGTGAAGGAGATGCAGAAGACCTCGGCCCCCGACGGGTGGCAGGTCTTCGGCATGGTGAAGCGCGGTGGCGGCTTCAACCCGAGCGGCGCGAAGAACTGGGAGTGGTTCGAGATCAAGAAGGACCCGAACCTTCCGCTCGTGATATGGCGCGGCGTCGGTCCCCCGACCGGCGAAGGCTACGGCTCTCCCGCGTGCGGTGGCTGCAACAGCTGCCACGGCTCGGCTGTCGCCAACGACTACGTCATGTCGCCCGTGCTCGATCTCAAGAACCTCTGATCATGTCCCGCTCTCGCTCGGTCGTCGCCGCTCTCGGCGGCGCCGCCGTCTTGCTCCTCGGCCTCTTCGGCGCCCGCACGGCGAGCGCCAACCCCAAGGTCCTGCCGTTCACTTACGGCACGAACACGAACCCGAAGGGGCAGGGCGAGGTGGAGACCTACGTCGACCTGGTACCGCTCCGCGCGCGCTCCGGCACGACCGGCGAGGTCGTGAAGTACCTGATGCCGCAGATGCAGACGGAGTTCGAGTGGGGCATCTCCGACCGCGTCGAGCTCGGTCTCTACGTCTCGTTCGTACCGCGGCTCGGCGACTCGCTCGCCTCGTACCCGGTGAGCACCGAGGCGAACGGCGCGAAGGGCCGCATCCGCTGGCGCTTCGCCGACGAAGGTGACTGGCCGATCGACGTCGGCATCTACACCGAGTTCGTCGCGAACGACCGCGAGATCGAGCTCGAGGCGAAGCTCCTCCTCCAGAAGCGAATCGGGAACCTCTTGCTCGTCTCGAACCTCTGGGCCGAGCACGAGTTCTATTACGACGGCCGGCGCGAGTGGGTGCTGAACCCCACCTTCGGCTTCCAGTACCAGGTCCACCCGACGTTCTTCCCCGGCGTCGAGGCGTGGATGCGGATGGAGATCCCCGCGAACGCCCAGGCCGACGTCCAACCGAAGCCGTTCAACTTCGGACCGCACGTCTACGTCGGCCCCACCATGATGGTGGACTGGGGGCGATTCTTCCTGACGACCGGCGTCTACCTGCGAACCACCGATTTCGGGCGAAACACTCAGACCGGCGATGGGTTCGGTGCGATGTGGTACCGGCTCATCATTGGGTTCCAGATCTGAGATACGTGGCGTCCTGGTTGCGGGCGCTCTTCCGAGCTGGTGGGGGGAGGAGGAGGGGGAGTGGGAGAGGCGCGCGGGTTGCGTGCGGGAACGTTTTCCCCGTGTCGGGCGTAGGGATCGGTATGCGCCGCTTCTTCTTCCTCGCCGGGCTCCTCGTTGCCGGTGCGCTCTGCGATGCGCCGCCCGCTCAGGCCGAGCCGATGGTGACGGAGCTCTCGGCCGTGCGCGCGCGCTCGAAGTCGGTCGTCATTGGCACCGTGACCGCGACCGGCAGCAGTAGCGTCACGATCAACGTCGATACCTCGCTCGTCGGCGGGCTCCCTGCCGGTCCGGCCGTGCTCAAGGCCATGGGGTCGCGGGACTACGGGCTCCTCGGCCAACGCATCGTCGCGTTCGTCGATGGCACGGGCTCGTTCGAGTACTACGGAAAGACCGTCGCCGGTCCCGACGTGGAGCACGGCGTGCTCCTGCTCGCCGGCTTCTACGACTTCAACGCCCACCTCGTCGTGCCGGGCATGGTGACGCTCGCGCAGCTCAAGGCGTACCTCGCGACGGGCACGATGCCGGCGCGCACGTTCGTCGGCACGGTGGGTTTCCCCGACGGACGCGGCCACGTCGTGCCCTCGGCGAAGCACTTCGTGGCGACCGTTCCGCCCGGCCACGCGGCCACCGTCACCGGCTTCTCGCTCGCGTGCTTGGGCCCGGCGAGCTTCAGCGGCTTGGATTGGGGCGACGTCGAGGTGGACTTCAACGACACGTGCCTCAAGGCCGGCCAGAGCTCGCGCTCGCTCCGGCTGCGCGGCGTCGCCACCGGCGCGGACGCGATGGGGAACGTCACGGTCCTCGTGAGCCCCGCGTCGCCGATCATGAACGAGCCCGAGTACGACACGTTCGCAGCCGATGGTGCGATCACGGGCGTGCAGCGGTCGGTTCGCTTCGACGGCGCGGACGGCTCGCGCTGGACGTGGGGCTTCGACGAGAGCCTCACCGAGGCAGGCACGGTCCGCAAGATCACGACGAACCACGGGACCACCATCACGCCGCCGAGCGCGGGCTCGGTCTACGAGGACACGTGGATCTACGGCGACGTCACGCTCGCGCTCACCCAGAGTGGGCCGGCTCCCCGCGTGTCCCTCGGGACCTCGAGCGCGGTGCTCCAAGCCGTCGACGCGAGGGTGGGAACGTGGACGATCCAGCGCAAGGGTGCGGCGCCGGTGCGCATGACCGCGACCCAGGAGAAGGGCGTCTTCGTTCGGCGCTAATCAGGCCTTCCGCACCGTCTCCACCGCGTTCGCGAGCGCACGGCCGTCGAGACCGGGCAGCTTGGTCGCGAGCCACGCGGAGCCTTCGCCGACGGACTGACAGACTTGGTGCGGCGTGGGCGAGCGGGAGAGCGCCATCAGGCTCGCGACGACCGCGCGCACGAACGCGCCGCGCAGCCCGCTGCCCAAGAAGACGATCGCCGTCCCTTTCAGGACGTCGGCGAAATCGCTGACCACCCGCGCCGCTTCTTCCCGTGCGTCGGCTGCGGGCGATTTGCACCCGATCTCCACGACGGTGATGTGCCCGATCCCGTTCGGGTGGCGGCGGCGCAGCTGGGCGGATGCCTTCCGCATGCTGGCCGCCGCCGAGAGCGGGGAGTCGAGGCGCGACACGATGATGACCACGTCGCGCCAAGTCGCGATGGCGTGGCTCTCTTCACGGACGAAATATTCGATCTCGGTCATTGGGGATCTTCGATGTTCCCCCCGAGCATCGCGTCAGAGGAGCTTCAGGAATGCGACGATGTCGGCCTTGTCCTGCTCGGAGAGCAAGAACACGTTGTTGCCGGTGGCCTGCGCGGTGAGCCCGAAGAAGGCTTGGTAGTGATCGAGAACGCCTTCGAGCGTCGCGACCGAGTTGTCGTGGAAGTAGGGTGCCGTCTCCTTGATCCCCCACAGCGTCGGGATCTTGAAGATTGCGCGGGCGGTGCCGGGTCCGAGCAGGTTGCAGACGTTCGGGATGATCGTGCACGGGTTGCCGGTGATCGCCGCGCGTCCCGGGTCCGAGGTCACCATCGTGATCACCTCGCCGCCGTCGATCGTGAACTCGTAGGTGTGGACCGGGAGGTTCGCGTGGTTGAACTCCGCCGAGAAGTTCGACGAGAAGCGCTGGCCCACCGGTTGGAACGGGTTCGACGCGCTGGTCTGGTTCAACATCGCGCCGTCGTGGCATGCCGCGCAGAGCCCGCGGGGCGTGGTGGGATCGAAGAACGTGCGTCCCCGCTTCTCCGACGCGGTCTGCCCTTGCGGCAGCTTCGGTGGCGTCCCGCACTTCGCGTAGTGCTGCAGCGCGGGCCGGTTGAAGAGCGTGCGCTGGAACGCGGCGATCGCGGAGGCTTCGGCGGGCGTCGGCTCGCGCTGGTTCTGGTAGTGCGTGTGGACGGCCGACACGGCCTGCGTCTCCAGGTCGGGCTCGCGTCCGTCGACCATCAGCACCGGGTCGAGGCCGATGTTCATGACGGTCGGCGTCCCGCGGTTCAGGACGACGACGCGCGCCGTCGGGTCGTCGACGATCCGAACGTTCGACGGCAGCGTGATTGGGATCCGAACCGTCGCCGTCTGGAGCAGGCGCGTGAACGACGTGCCCTGACCGTCGTCGCTGTCGATCGACGCGAAGAGCGGATCGTTCGGGTGCTTGGAGTAGAGCGCCTGAATCTGCGCCGGGTTCATCGTGCCCGTGTCCGACAGGTGGCACGTTCGGCAGGTGCGCCCGTTCCCGGCGAAGGTCTCCTTCTCGAAGAGTCGCTTGCCGTTCTCGCCTTTGACGGCGCTCTCACTCGTTCCCACGTCGGATTCGGAGTCGACGGCTGCTCCGCAGGCCGCAAGCATCGGAACCAAGAGAAGTGCGAGTAGCTTGGAGTTACGAGCCATTCTGGACGCTCCTTCGACACGTGGAGAGAGCAAGTTGGTGTCCAGCCAAGCCCACAATGATTCCGCGCAGTTGGACCTTTCGACTCGACACTTCGACGGTACTGTCGAAAGTTCGACGGCAGTCCGTGTGGGCCCCGGACCCCGACCGACTCCGGCGTCCTACAGCGCGGCGAGCAGCGACTCGGCGCGCGCGAGCTCGCTCCGCGCACCGATCGGACGAAGGATCGCCGCCGCGTGCTCGAGCTCGGCGCGCGCCTTCGACCGGTCACCGCGCCGGAGCGCGACCTCGCCGAGCCAGCGCTGCGCCCGCCCGGTCGCGAGGCGCTGCCCTCGCGCGCGACCGACCTCGAAGCACCTCTCGAAGAGGGCGTGGGCCCGATCGAGCTCGCCGAGTTGGACGAGGCCTTCGCCCAGGTAAGGGCTGAACTCGTCGATGAACGCGAAGCCCGAGCGCTGGCCGTTGGAGAGGAGCTCGCCCAAGAGCTCGACGCCGCGCTGCGCCTCGCCCGAGCGACACAGGGCCCAGCCGACGTGGCAGCCCGCCAGAACGACGTCGATCGGCGTCGTCGCGCGCGCCATCGCCAAGCGGGCGACCTCGAGCGCTTGCGTGGTCTCGCCGTCGATGCCGTAAGTGCGCGAGAGGCCCCACGCCGCGAAAGAGACCAGTCCGTCGTCGCCGGCGTCTTCGGCCAGCCGCAACGCGCGCCGGCCCGCCTGCTCGGCTTCGCGGAAGCGGCCCATCTCGGCGAGCACCCACGCCCGCCCGGCGTGCGCGGCAGCGTGAGCGTGCGGATCGCGATCGATGCACAACCGTGCGAGCGCTTGGGTCTCCAGCTCGAGCGCGCGCTCGAGCTCGCCGGCGAGGAGGTGGGCCCAGCCGCCCCCCAGCTGCGCGATGCCGACGTCGTGATCCAGCTGCGCCGTCGCACACAGCTCGGCGGCGCGGTCCAAGAGCTCGATCGCCGCCGGGGTGTCGCCGAGCGCCCACTCGGCCCAGCCCAGGCGCGACTCCAGCTGGCCCAGGAGCCCGGGCTCCGCGAGGGCGCGCGCGGTCGCCTCGTGCTGGCGGAGGAGATCGCGGTACTCGCCGAGCTTCATGCGACCCATGAACATCACGGGCTGATCGATCAGGAGCGCGAGGTGGCGGCGCTGGTTCGCCCGCGTGGGCGGCAGCGCTGCGAGGAGCGCGCACGCCTTCTCGTACGTCGCGTGCGCCGCATCGATCTTGCTCGTTCGAAGCGCCGCCCGGTTGGCGCGCTCCGTCCAGTCCAACGCGCTCTCGAGCTCCGCCCCTTGCTCGTAGTGGTGGGCGATCCGCGCCGCTTGTCGATCCAGGCCGTCGCCGTGGGCGGCCTCGAGCACCCGCGCGGCCGCGAGGTGGGTCGCGCGGCGCTCGTCGGGGCTCGTCGATGCCTCCGCCACGTCGCGCACGAGCGGGTGCCGGAACCGCCATCGCTCGGCGGCCGCGTCCGGCTCGGAGATCAAGAGCTCGTGCCGCCGCAGCACGCGAACGATGGGCCCGACGTCGTGCTCGCTCACGAGCGCGGCCAGCTCGGGGAGCTCGAACCGCGCGTCCAAGATGGATGCAATCTGCAACACATGCCGCGCGTCGGCGGGCAGGCGCGCGATCCGCGCGGCGGCGATCCGCTCTGCGATGGCTTCCCCACCGGGCTCGGCCAGGAGCTCGGCGAAGCACGGGTTCCCGCCCGCGCGCGCGACGGCCCGCGCTGCGTTGCCGGCGCAGCCCCGGACGAGCAGCTCGGTCTCTCGCTCGGAGAGCGGCGCGAGCACGAGGTGCGTTGCACCCGACGCGTCGAGCCAGGCGGGACGGTACGGCGCGCGAAACGTCGCGAGCACCACCAGGCGCGCGCCCGTGCTGCGCTCGGCGAGCACGGCCAGCGCTTCGTCCGACGCGACGTCGATCGCGTGGACGTCCTCGACGATCAGGACGACGGTCTCCTCGCACGCGTGACCGAGGACGAACCGGGCGAATGCTTCGGCGGTCGGCGCGCGGGCAGCGGCACCGGCCACGTTCCCCTCGGGCCCGTCGCGGAGCAGGCGCGCGAGCACCGGATCGTCCGGTGTGGTCCCGATCGCGCGGAGGAGATCTGCGATCAGCGCGTAAGGGCGGGCTCGGCCCGCCGGCGTCGCGCGCGCGTGGATGGCCCGCACGCGCTCCGGCAGGCGCCCAATCGTCTCCGTCACCAGGCGCGAAGCTCCCATCCCCGGTTCGCCGGAGAGCGCGATCGTTCGGCCGCGCCCTTCGGCCGCTTCGGCGACCGCGGACGCGAGCAGCGCCAGCTCCGCGGCGCGCCCGACGAAGGGCGTCTTCGCGGGGACCGCGAGCTCTGCGCGCTCGCGAAGGACGTGATGCGCGCCGTCGCGGTGGAGCTCGAAGCGCCGCGCGAGCGAAGGGAGCAGCTCGTCGCCGACGACGATGGCCCCGGGGGAACCCTCGTCGCGGCGCGGGCTCCCGGCGCGGTCGATCCGAAGCCGGGGCAGCGGGAGCCTTCGCCCGAGCGCGCGCTCGCGCTCGCGGTCGCGCAAGATGGCGAGCGCGCAGCGAGCGGCGCACTCCGGTGCCTCCTCGAACGGCTCGGCGGCGAACCCGGCGACGAGTCGCACCGAGCCGCGCTCCAACACGCGCGCCCCTGCGGCGACGGCGTGCAACGCGGCGGACTCGAAGAAGCGCGCCGTCGCGCCCGGCGCCTCGCGCGCGTCGTCGGGATCGAGCGCGATCTCGAGGGTCGTGCCCTCGTCCGCGGGCACCGCGGCCGGCAGCTCCGACGTGCGGCGCAGGCGGAGCTTCTCCATCCGGTAGCGGAGGGTGTTCCGCGGGACGCCGAGCGCCGTGGCCGCGCGCGAGAGGTTCCACCCCACCTGCTCGAGCACGGCCAAGAGCTCCGTCCGCTCCGGAGACGCGAGCTCGCCGGACGACGACGTGCGCCGCCGCGACCGCGGCGGTGCCCCGAGCCCGAGCGCGCCCGCGCTGACCTCGGCACCCTCGGTCAGCAAGACCGCGCGTTGGATCGTGTTGTGGAGCTCGCGCACGTTGCCGGGCCAGCGATGGGACTCGATCGCGATGCACGCGTCGCCCGAGAGGCGCTTGCGCGCGATGCCATGCTCTTCGCAGAGCGTGCGCAGGAAATGCTCCGCGAGCAGCAAGACGTCGTCGCCGCGCTCGCGGAGGGGCGGGAGCTCGATCCGCACGACGGCGAGGCGGTGATAGAGCGCCTCCAAGAAGGTGCCCTCGCGGATCGCGCCGAGGAGATCGGCGTTGGTCGCGCTGATCAACCAGACGTCCATCGGCTCTGCGCGCGTGCTGCCGATCCGCCGCACGGCGCGATCCTCGACCGCCGCGAGGAGCTTGGCCTGGAGCGAGAGGGGCAAGAAGCCAATCTCGTCGAGGAAGACGGTGCCCCGGTGCGCGCTCTGGAAGAGCCCGGCCTTCGCCGTTCGCGCATCGGTGAACGCTCCGCGCTCGTAGCCGAAGAGCTCGGCCTCGAGGAGGTTCTCCGGGATGGCGGCGCAGTTCACGGGGACGAACGGCGCTTGCGCACGCGCACCCGCCGCGACGAGCTCGCGCGACAGGAGGCCCTTGCCGGTCCCCGTTTCTCCCCGGATCAGCACCGGCACCGGCGGACGGCCGCTGGCCTGCCGCTCGAGAAGCGAGTCCACGACCCGCCGCACGCCTCGAATGGATGCACACTCACCGATCAAGTTCGGGAGCGCGATCATGGGGAGCTCAGAGCAACGCCTCGCGCTCGAGCTTCGCCACGAACGTGGCCCGGTCGACGCCCAGCTGGCCTTCGTTCGCACGGACGAAGTCGCCCAGCGAGCCGTGGACGGAGACTTTGTTCCCGCGCCGCCCCGCGACCGTCATCGCGCGGACCAGCGAGCGGAGCATCGTGCGCATGACGCCGTCGCCGGCGATCACGAGCTGAATCGCGTCCGTGCACTCCAGGAGCTGAGGCGTGATCGCCTGCATGTCGGCGCGGGCGTTCGCATCCGGCAGATCGACGCCTTCCGGGATCACGTTCACGAACAACACCGGAATCCCCGCGCGCTTTCGCGCTTCGCGGAGGTGCGTGAGCACCGCACGGTTCTCGCCCGGTGCCGGCACACTGAGCCAGCGGACGATGAAGACGTTGCCGATCTCGCCGATCCGAAATCCCATCGTCGGTGCAAACGACACCATCTCGGATCGAATCGATTGTCAACGACCAACCGGGATGGTTGGCGCCGTGATCGAGTCCCAATTTGGGAATTCGGGACTACTGCGCGCGCAGCAGGAACAGCGCCAGTCCGCCGAAGTACGCCGCCGCGACGACACGCAGCCCGAGGCGATCGATCTTGGCCGCGAGCGCCGACTCCTCGCGGTGGATCGCCCGGTTCGCGGCGATCGAGAGGAACGTGACGGCCAGGATGGCCACGTACGAGAGGATGTAGATTTTGTCGAGCAACAGCAGCGAGCCGGTCGGGGGGAGCTCCGTCGCTGCGGTGAGCTGGAGCGCGACGGCGGAGATGAGCGCCGTGATCGTGAGGCAGAGCCGCGCGTCGATGTCCATCGGCTGACAGAAGAACGCACCGAACGTGATGAGGATGATCAGCGCGATCGGGACGACGGTCTTGGAGATGATGCCGACGACCGGGCGATCGATGTGGACCTTGAACTCGACGTGCGAGTAGCTCTCCTCGCCGCGCGCCGACCGCGGATCGCCGAAGACCGTCCCGAACTTCGTCTTGCTCAGGCTCGTGTGCATCGGGCTCAGGTTCCAGCCGGGGATGACGAGGTCGGGTCGCATCACGCTGCCCTTCTCGTCGATGACGTGCACGAGCGCTTCGTTCGAGTGACGCCCGTCCTCGATCGAGATCGAGATGTCGTGATCGTCGAACGGGTAGCGGCTCAGCGGGAACGGATGGCCGAAGCGCCCGTAGACGTGGAACTGCTGCAGGTGACGCCCGTCGGGGAGCGTGTCGGGCGCGGAGTTGCCGTTCGCATCGACGAAGATCGGCGTCTTGGTGAGCTCGGACACGTTCACCGCGTTCGTGAGCTCGAACGTGAGCGTCGGGTCGATGTCCCCCGACCAGAGGAACCACAGGTAGAACTCGGCCGAGAACGAGTTCGTCTTGATGTCGATCTCGGGGATGTTCTGGAGGTACATCCCGACCTCGATCGGCTGCGGTCCCGCGCCGCGAACCGCGGGCGCGATCGGCACGGGCTTGGGCGGCGCGGTGGGCGCGGCCGAGGCGCTCGCGGAGGAGCTCGGCGCCGTCACCTCCGCGTGGACGACCCGGAGGAGGAGCATCACCGCGAGCACGAACGCCGGCGCGGCGAAGCGAACGAGCCGGGCGAAGCGCGCGAGCGGGCTCCGTGGGAGACGCGACGAGACCATGGGCCGGCTACGTTACCGCATGTCGCTGCGCGAATCGTGCAGACCGGCGCGCAGATCGCGCAACCGCCGACGGTCGCCCCGGCCGCATTTCCGCGGAGAACGGGGGTGGCATGTGGGTTGCTCCGTCGGTTCGGAGAATGAATCGAGAGCGTGCATCGGTCGGCGTGGGTCTCGTCGTGGTGGCGTTCGCAGCGCTCGCGTGTGGGCGCAAGGACGAGGGGAGCGGCGGAGCCGCCTCCGCCAGCGCCGAGGCCGTCCCACCCGCGAGCGCGAGCGTGAGCGCCGCCGATCCCGCGGTCGCCTCCGCGGCTCCGAGCGCGCCCGCGAAACCCGTGGCCTGTGCGGCCGGCAAGGTCGCCGCCGGCACGGGGAGCGAGTGCATCAATGTCTGCACCGACACGGCACCGTGCGCCGACGCGAAGGCGGACTGCGTGAAGAGCTCCTACCTCGCGTTGAACGGGACCGTCACCAACGTCCGCGTCTGCCGCACGAGCTCCGATCCCGCCGTTCGCGACATGGTGGCCGGTCGCCCGTGGCTCAACGATCAGGTGCCCAAGGAGCTCGCGAGCACGGCGCCGACCGCGACGGCGAAGAGCGCGCTCCCTCCCGGGAGCGACTTCGCGCAACCGAATGCAAACGGCGACTGCCCGCGCGGCTTCACCGGCAACGGCGGCTCGTGCGCGAGGGTCTGCACGTCGAACGCGGGCTGTCACCCACCGAACGTCTGCGTCTCGCAGCCGGTGGGCACCACGAAGGTCTGCGACGAGCCCGGCGGCGCCTGACCGCCGGGCTCGCGTCCCGTCTTCAGCGCACGAAGACTTCCATCGGCTCGTTCAGGTTGCGGTTTCCGCCGAGCCAATTCCAGCGCGAGTGACCGCCCTGGCCCGTCCAGAGATGCATGCCGTTCGTGCCGCAGGACTGGTAGATGCTCGGGTAGGTGCCGTTGAACGTCGTGCAGGTGAACTGCAGGTGGGTGTTGTCGGCGAAGGGGCCGCTCCAGTCCGCCAGGTTCGACGGTCCGCTCGCCCCCGACTCGAGCATGCCGAGCGCGCCGAGGCGAACGATCGGCTGCGTCGCCGCCTTGCTCGTCACCGAGCGCGTGCCCTGCGTCTCGTGGGTACGCACGTGCACCTGCGACGAGAGCGCGGCGAGCGCGGTGAGCGTTGCCGACGGCATGTGCGTGGTCGTGCGCGGGAGCACGGGGCCCGCCACGCTCGCTCCCGGATCGGAGCCGAACGCGGTCGAGAGCACCATGGTCCAGCCACCCGAGTCGAAGGCCATGTCGCAGTAGGCGTCGAACGGGGCGATGCTGCCGTTCCCGTCCGGATCGATGGTGTAGACGCCGCTCTTCAACGTCGGATGCGCCGCGAGGAGCGTCTTGCACGACGTGGCGAGCGTGGCCGCGCACGCATTGCCCGTGCACGCGCCGCTCTTGCAGTCCGAGTCCTTGGTGCACGCTTTCGTCGCCGCGCAGCCGCCGCACGCGCTGGTGCCGCCGCAGTCGACGTCGGCTTCGCCGAGGTTCTTCACGGTGTCGCCGCAGCCCGTCTTGCGGACCCACACCTGGTGGTACGTGTCCTTCGTCGCGCCGACGCTCGTATCGTCGTCCACGGCCCACACCGTGGTCTCGCCTTTGATGCCCCAGAGCGCGGGGTTGGAGTTGGGGTTGCCGATCGCGGAAGCGCCGATGATGGCCTCCTCGGTGAGCGCATCGTTGCCCTTGTTCGCCGTCGCCCCGCGCGTGTTCGACGCGACGTGCAGCGGGAGCGTCGAGTCGACGCGCCCCGGCAAGCCGCGCGTGTACTTCGGATCGAAGACCTGAATCATCGAGCCGGTGCCGGTGCGAACGTACGTGATCGTGTTCGGCGACGACGTGACGAAGTCGATGACGCGGCCGTGGTTCGCCGTCTTGCCGAAGAAGCGCATCTCGTCGAACGTGAGTGCCGTCATCAGCGCGTTACCCGCGTGGCCCCAGCTCGCCGCCACCGCGCTTTCGTCGGTGCCCAGCGTGGTCGAGCCGATGACGGGGAGGCTCGTGGTGAGGACTGCCGTCGCCGGGTTGGTACCGCCCTTGTGCAGGTAGTTCAGGACCAGCATCCACCCGCCGCCCTCGGTCGTCATGTCGCACTGGACCTTGATCGGTTGCAGCGTGCCGGCTCCGTCCAAGTCGACGTCGTACTTGCCGTCCGGAAGCCCCGGCGTCGCGCTGAGAAGCTGCGAGCAGTCCTTCGCGAGCGCGCACTTGCCCGTGTCGCAGTAGCTGCTCGCGCAGTCCTTGCCCACCTTGCACGCCTTCGTGAGGTCGCAGGTCTTGGCGCAGCTTCCGCCACAGTCGACGTCGGTCTCGGTTCCGTTCTTGACGCCGTCGGAGCAAGTCGGCGCTGCCGGTACGTCGATCGGCGCGTCGATGCCGGTCTCGACGCCGGTCTCGACGACGGCGGCATCGGAGCCTGCGTCGGTGACGTCGACGGTCTCCCCCGAGCATGCCGCCAGGCCCAACGCACCCAACCCCGCGATCAGAACCGACCCACCCACGATTCGTCCTTGCATGAAGCCGACCTTTCCGGCGCGCAGAATGGACGCGCGCATGAAAGACCACCATCTCGCGAAACGGCAGCCGACTTCAAGCTCCTTCGGCGGTGGGTTGCGCCGGCAGCCGGGTTCTTCGAGAATCGGCGCGCGCACATGGCATCGAACTCGAACTCGGACTCGAACAAGAGCTCCAAAGACCGCGCTCCCGGCGCTACCCGTCACGCTCAGCTCGTCCGCGAGATTCAGGCGCACAACTACCGCTACTACGTGCTCGACGACCCGAGCGTGAGCGACGCCGCGTTCGACGCCCTGCTGCGCGAGCTCAAGGAGCTGGAGGCGAAGCACCCCGAGCTCGTCACGGGGGACTCACCGACCCAGCGCGTCGGCGGCGAGTCACGGACGGAGGTCCTGAAGGTGCGCCACGAAGTGCGCATGCTCTCGCTCGACAACGCGTACGGCGCAGACGACCTGGGCGAGTTCTTTCGTCGCGTCCGCGAAGGCTTGCCCACCGGTGAGACAGCGACGTTCGTGGTGGAGCCGAAGCTCGATGGTGCCAGCGTCGAAGCGATCTACGAGGACGGAAAGCTCGTCCAGGCGAGCACTCGCGGCGACGGCGAGACGGGGGAGGACATCACCGCGAACCTCCGGACGATGCGCTCGGTGCCCCTGACGATCCCCGCGAAGGAGCGCCTCACGCTCCGCGGCGAGATCCTCATCTACCGGAAGGACCTCGAGACGATGAACGAGGCGCGCGAGAAGGAAGGCCTCGAGCCTTTCATGAACCCGCGCAACGCGGCCGCCGGCTCGGTCCGCATGAACGACCCGCGCGAGGTCGCGAAGCGCCCGCTCCGCGCCGTCTTCTACCAGCTCGTCGAAGGCGACCGGATGCACGCGAGTCACTCGGAGAGCCTGAAGTACCTGGAGTCGCTGGGCCTCCCGACGCATCGGCGCGAGGTCGTCGTGCCGGAGGAGAAGGTGCAAGCCGCCGTCGATGCGATCGACAAGGCGCGCGCGAGCTACCCGTTCGAGACGGACGGCGCGGTCATCAAGGTCGACTCGTACCGGCAGCACGCCGCGCTCGGGTTCACGTCGAAGTTCCCGAAGTGGGCGATCGCCTACAAGTTCGCGCCCGAGCGCGTGCTCACCACGCTCCGCAGCATCGAGATCGGCATCGGTCGCACGGGCGCGCTCACGCCGGTCGCCAACGTCGACCCCGTGGAGCTCGGCGGCACGATCGTGTCGCGTGCGTCGCTCCACAACGAAGACCAGATCGCGCGCCTCGGCGTTCGGATCGGCGACCAGGTCTACATCGAGAAGGCCGGCGAGATCATCCCGCAGATCATGGGCGTGGACGAGAAGGCCCGGACCGGGAAAGAGACGCCCTACGCGATGCCGACGACGTGCCCCGTCTGCGGCACGAAGGTCACGCGGAGCGAAGAAGAAGCCGTGCTGCGGTGCCCGAACCGCACGTGCCCCGCGCAGGTGAAGGCGCAGGTCTATTACTTCGCGCGCCGCTTCGCGATGGACATCGACAGCTTGGGGATCCAGCTCGTCGAGCAGCTCGTCGACAAGGGGCTCGTGAAGGACGTCGCCGATCTCTATCGGCTCGATCTCGCCACGCTCGCGGGGCTCGAGCGCATGGCGGAGAAGAGCGCGAAGAACGTGCTCGGCTCGATCGAGCGCTCGAAGGAGCGCACGCTCGATCGCCTGCTCTGCGGGCTCGGCATCCCGCAGGTCGGCCAGGTCGCCGCGAAGCAGCTCGCCGAAGAGGCGCACACGCTCGAGGCGCTGATCGCGTGGAGCGAAGCCGAGCTCCGCGAGCACGTCGGGCAGATCCGCGGCTTCGGTCCCAAGATGGTCGACAGCGTGGCCGCTTTCTTCTTCGATCCGGAGGAGCGGGCGCTGCTCGGCAAGCTGCGCGAGCTCGGCGTCGGAAAGCCGCAACCGAGGGCGGTCGTGGCGAGCGAGGGACCGCTCGTCGGGAAGTCGTTCTGCGTCACGGGCGTGCTCACCGAGAAGCGCGAGACCGTGCACGAGCGGCTCCGCGCGAAGGGCGCCGAGATCCACGACTCGGTGAAGAAGAACACCACCTACCTGGTGGCGGGCGACAAGACCGGGAAGTCGAAGCTCGATCAGGCGAAGAAGTTCGGGACCGAGGTCATCACCGAAGCTCGGATGAACGAGCTCTTGGCGGGGTGACCGAGCCGTGAGCGGGTCCCCCTACCGTGAGAGTCAGCGTCGCGAGCGGCCTACCGACGCCGGACCGCGCGGCGGACCGCTCGCCGTCATCGATGCGACCGGCGCTCCCGGCGTCGACGCCGCCGATGGCGCCTCGGGCGGCACGAGCGGGGCCGACGGCGGGCACGCCGGACGCGCACACGCCGGACGACCCGGCGGGGTCATCGACGTCACGTTGACCGAGCCGAGCCCGCTCCTCGTCGAGGTCGCGGGCACGATGCAGCGCGGCGGCTCCGTCGAACCGCAGAGCGAAACCGTACCGATCGGGGACGAAGGTGCACTGCGCTTCGTCGCCTACGGCGGGCAGGGGGGACGCGGCGGACACGGTGGCCACGGCGCCGACGGCGCGCGCGGCGTCTCCGGCAGCGATGCGACGCGCTCCTCGAGCGGCAGCGACGGTGGTCCCGGCGGCGACGGCGGCGACGGCGGCGATGGGTCCTCCGGCGCGGAGGGCGGGCGCGGCGGGAGCATCGTCGTTCGCGCGTCCAAGAAGGATACGCACCTCTTCATGCTCGTCGATCTCGCGGTCGGCGGTGGGCGCGGCGGGAAGGCGGGGCGCAACGGGCGCGGTGGCTCCGGCGGTCCGGGCGGCTCGGGCGGCAGCGGCTACTCGTGGACCGAGACGGAGAGCTACACCGACTCGAACGGCAACAGCCAGACGCGCACGACCCATCACCGGAACAGCGGCGGGAGCGACGGGCGCCCGGGCCGGAGCGGGCGCGATGGGCGCGGGCAGCTGCACGACGGGGCCAACGGCGCACCGGGTACGGTCTCCTTCGTCGTCGTCGATGGTACCAATTTGGTACAGTATCCGTGGCGCTACGAGCTGCGCCTGACCGGGCTGGTCCACGTCGACCACGACGGCGACGGCGTCTACGAGCCCGAGGAGAAGGTCCACGTCCGGAACCTCACGGTGAAGAACGTCGGCGGGATGCCGCTCCCGAGCGATCACGACGTGCGCGTCGCCCTCGTCGACGACGGGTGGGTCGCACCCGAGGAAGGGAAGTCGCTCGTCCTCCCGCGCGGGCTCGCGCCGGGGGCGAGCCACGTCTTCACGGAGGAGCTCGTCTTCAAGCTGCGCCTCTTCCGTCCCCAGCAAGCCGGCGAGGCGCTCGCGGTGACGGAGCGCGTGCACCTCACCGCGTGGCTCCCCGACGTTCGGCGGCGGTTCGCGGACTTCGAGCGCGAGATCGGGGACGCGCCGGTCATCGTCGTCCGCTTCCCGGCGGCGGTCAGCGCGATCGAAGCGCCGCTCGCGCTCGCACCCGGCGAGCGCGCTCGGATCGGGTGGAAGGTCGAGAACGTGTCGGGCCACGCGCTCGGCGCAGAGGAGGGGCGAGCGCTCGCGACGGCGGCCGGGGTGACCGGAGATGCGGGGGCGTCTCTCGAAGATCCGGAGCCGCGGCCGATCGCGTCGCTCGCGGCCACGAGCACGATGGACGTGCACACCCACGTCGCGATCCCGCCGGACGCGCTGGACTACACGACGACGACCGTGACGGTGGAGCTCTCGCTCGGCGCGCCGGAGAAGCCCGACGCGCTCCGGCCGATCCAGCTCCGCGAGTGCTCGATCCGGACCGTGACGCCCTACGCGTCGAAGAAGGTGGACGTGCTCTTCGTGGTCGCGAACCGCACGACGCGGGCGGTGATCGAGGCCTGGCGTGGGCTCGCGTCCGCGCTGGGGCTCTCGAGCGGCGTGTACGACCTGACGATGGAGCACCTCCTGGACGACGAGCAGCTCGCGCGGGACGTCGAAGGCGGTGCCCTCGTCTTCCTGAACGAAGCGCGCACCGGGACCGACGACGAGCGGCGCCCGCACGAGACCTTGAGCCCGCATGCGGTCGCGCGCTTCGCTGCGGCGGGGATCCGGATCGCGATCGTCGGCGCGCGCCCCGAGCTCGCCGACCTCCTGTTCCCGACCGCGGAGGCGGCGAAGGACGACGCGCTCGCCGTCCCCGAGGACGTGGCGACGCGCTCTCCGACCAAGTGGCTCCCGGTGCTCTTCGAGCCCAAGCCCAAGCACCTGGGGGCACGCGCGCGGGCGCTCCAGTCCTGGCTCGATCGCTCGCGCCCGCACGAACGCTTCTCGGTCCAGTATCGGTTCGACGCCAAGAAGGACAAGGCGCTCGGGGTGGCCAACCGGTACCAGCTTGGGACGGTTCGGGTCGTGCGGGGGCCCAGCCTCGACGGGCTCGCCTGCTTGGAGCTCGCGAGCGGCGTCCGCAACGACGCGTCGGCGCTCGCCACCGACACGGGCATGGTCGCGCTCGCGGCGGCGCTCCCGAGCGGGCTCCTCGTGCGCCGTTGGCTCGCGGTCCCGCCGGACGAGGCGAAGGCGCTCGCCGGGGTGGTGCGCGCGCGGATCGTGACCGAGCTCGCGGCATCGCTCCGCGCTCGCCACGCGAGTCGCGAGGCTCTTCCGACGCTCCTCGCGCTCGTGGAGCACGCGGCGCCCGAGGACGCACCCGGTCGGATCGCGGAGCTCCTCCGCGATCTCCGCGCGATCTCGGGATCGATGGTGCGGTGGTGGGAGTGGGTACCGCCGCTCGGTTGGCTCCGGACGGGGCCGCGCCTGCGGCGGCTCGTGCGGAGCATGGTCGAGGAGGTCCGCTCGCGCGCGGGGCTCGACGAGGCCGCGCTCCGCGAAGAAGGGAAGCACCGCTTCGCCGTGCTGAAGTTCGCCGAGCTCGCGGTCGAGGTCGCGAGCTCGCTGCCGTTCCCGGTCACGACGGAGCTCGAGTCCATCGCCGACGACGGGTTCGTTCGGGACCGGGCGATGAACGACGAGGCGACGAAGGAGCTCGCGGGCCGGTGGGAGAAGCGGATGCGGCGCCTGCGCAAGTCCGCCGAGGCGCAGCGCAACGCGCGCAAAGCCATGCTCGCCCCGCGCGGCGAGTGATCGGCTATCCTACGCCGTCGTCATGGTCGTCCTGTTCATCTTCGGGTTCATCCTGGTCGTCATCGGCGCGATCATCGCTGGGGTCAACTGGAAGAACATGAAGAAGCGGCGGCGCATCCTCGACACGCCGACGTCGCGCATCGCCGAGGCACCGGGCAACGGACCGGTCGAGCTCAAGGGGACCATCGTTCCGGGCGAGGCCGGCGTGATCCAGACGCCGTTCAGCGGGCGGCCCGCGGTGTGGGCGCGCATCACCGTCCAGGAGTGGCGGAGCACGGGCCGCTCCGGCTACTGGGCGACGCTGATCGACGAGACGGACGTGCGGCCGTTCTACGTCGACGACCAGTCGGGGCAGTACGCGCGCGTCGAGCCGGTGGGCGCGAACATCGTCGTCGACTCGTGGAACGTCGCGAACAGCGGCACCTTCAGCGACGCGCACCCGCACATCCGGCAGTTCCTCGCGATGCGGGGCATCAGCACGGAGACCTGGCTCGGGTTCAACCGCCGGATGAAGTTCGACGAGCAAGCGCTCGTGCCGAACTCGCCGATCTACGCGATCGGTCCTTCGCGGCGCGAGCCGAGCTACCAGGGCGGGCACCAGCTCGTCATGTTCGCGTTCCCGGGAGAGCTCGGTGAGCTGATCCTGACGAACAAGACCGAGGAGCAGCTCGTCTCGAAGTGGTTCTGGACCTTCACCGCCGGGCTCATCTGCGCCGGGCTCGGGGTCTTCCTGGGGTTCGGTGGCGTCGTGCTCATGATCGTGGAAGTGCTGTCGGAGCCGTGAAGGGGCTCGTCCTCGTCGAGGGGACGTGCGGCGCCGGGAAGACGACCCTGATCCGGGAGCTCGCGGCCGGCACGCCGGGAGCGCGCGTCTTCGGTCAGCGCGAGACCTACGCGCCGCTGGTCCCCGGTGAAGACGCGGGAACGATCGACGCCGCCACGAACGAGGCGCACCTCCACGCCGTGGTCGATGCGATCGCGGCGGAGGCGCGAACGGGCCGGACGGTGTTCATCGACACGCTCCACCTCACGCAGCTGCATCGGCCCGGCGTGCTTCCCATGGTCGCCGCCGCACGAATCACGGAGCGGCTAGAGAAGCTCGGAGCCGAATACCTCGTCCTGTGGCAACCGAAGACCGTGCTTTGGGAGCGCACAATCGTCGCGCGTCGCGGCTCCGGCTTCGCGCGCTATGCGGAGAAGTTCGGCGCCGACGAAGCGGCTCGCTGGGCGTACTTCTGCGAAGAGCAGGAGCGCATCGTGGCGGCAGCGGAGCGGCTCGTGCCGCCGGGTCGGCTCCGCGTCCAGCGCGGATGACCCTGCGGCGCGGTTCGGCGACCTGCGCTAGAGTCGTTGTCGCGGATGAACTTGCTCGCCGAGCTTCTGGCGCTGACCGGTGCACTGGACGCCGCGGGAGTCGACTATGCCCTCGTCGGGGGTCTCGCCGTCGCCGTCTGGGGTGTCCCGCGTGCGACGAAGGACATCGATCTCTTGATCGAGCCGACTTCGATCGCGGCGGCCAAGCAGGCCATCGCTGCGGCCGGCTTCGTCCTTCCCGCCGGACCAATCACCTTCCGCGATGGCGTGTCGCTCGACCGCGTCAGTCGCGTCAAGGACGGTGAGCTCCTGACGGTCGACTTGATGCACGTGAACGACACGCTTCGTCACGCGTGGGACTCGCGGAAGCGCATCGCGGTTTCCGGGGGAGCGCTGTCCGTCGTCTCACGAGACGCCTTGATCGCGATGAAGCTGGGCGCCGCCCGCCCGCAAGACATCGCGGACGTCGAGAAGCTGCGGGACATCGACCGATGATCGACATGTCCCCGGACGCCGTCGCTGCGCGAATCGTCGACGTCGGTCGGCAGTCCGACTACCACCCTGACCGGAGGATGGACGCGAAGGTGCCGATGACCCCCGAAGCCGTGACGGCACGTCTTCGGGAGGCATCGGAGCTTCTTGCGCTTTGCCAGGCCCTTCGGGCCCAGCGCTGACACGTCGAGCGGCGATCAGGGGTTTCCGAAAGGACGCGGGGCGTCGCCGCAGGGCTCGTTCGGCGCGACGGTGGAGCTCGACCACTGGTTCCACGTGACGTCGGGGCTCGGGCGGTTCGGGCACTTGTCGTCGTGGTACTCCCACTTCACCCAGCCCCAGCCCTTCGCGTACCAGTGCGTCTCGCACGCGCCGTAGTCGATCGCGAGCGCGTCGACGGTGCCCACACTGCCCCCGACCGCGAGCTGCGCGCGGCGGATCGATTTCGAGCCCTCGTTGGTCGAGTTCCGAAGCGAGCTCGACCACTGGCACGTGTTCTTGTCGAGACCAATCACCTGCGTCTTGAAGTCGAACGTGTCGCCGACCGTTTCGTGCCGCTTCGCCCAAATCAGGCTGCCCTTGCCGTACTGGTGCGAATCGGGGTCGACGCAGTCGTAGGCACCGTAGACCCAGCCACCGTCTTTCAACGGCCAGCTCGTGTCGCGCTCGAGCCAGATGTCGTGCCCGTCGTAGCCGTAGCGTTCGAACGTCCGGCCGTCGTTGTTCTTCGACGCGCCCTTGACGTAGTAGAAGCGGTTCTGGCTCGGCTGGTCGAAGAACGCGACGATGCTGCCGTCGGTCCCCTTCAGCGTGCCGCCGTGCGTGTTGCGCATGTAGTCGATCGCATCGACCTCTGCTCCGTCGCGGCGACGCTTGGCCTTGAGCCCGAGCTGCTCACCCTGCCACTGATAGAGCGCGCCGTTCTGCGGGAAGAAGCCGAGCTTCGCGCGTTGCGTGTACACGCACGTGCGGCTGCCGACGAGTCGCTGATCCCACCAGTCGCATTTCATCGGCGCCGAGATCGGGAACCCGTAGTACTCGAGTCGGATCGAGCTGCTCGGACCGCCGATCTGGGTGGTCACGAACGTCAGGTTCTGCTGAGCGAAGTCGTCCAAGCAGTGCATGGGGCGCGCCTTCAGGCCCGGCTCCCAGCAGTTCTCGGTCCATCCCTCGGTGAAGCCGAGGCCATCTGCCTTGGCATCGAGCGTACCGCTCAGTGAGACGCATGCACCGTACGGGCATCCTCCGTTCGCGTTCATCTCGACGCGCTCGAACGTGATCCACGTGTCGTTGTCGCGGAACGTTTCGGCCGTCACCGGGTAGCCGAAGAGAGCCAAGCCCTTCGTGAAGTGCGTACCATCCTGGTACGATTGCGGCTGGCCTCCCGTCGCGAAGTAGCGCCAGGTGTTGGCGAAGCTGCCGCAGATCTGCCCGGGACCGCCGGTCGGGTTCCCGAACGTGATGCAGCCGTTCAGCGACTGCGAAGCATTCGTCGCGCCGTCGTCCGGGGCGCTGCTGCAGCCGATGGAGCCGCTGGCAGCAATGACGGTGGCGGTGGCGATGAAGAGGATCGATCGAAGATGTCTCATGGTGGGTACTCCTGCGACCTCCCTTCGCAATCGACGTGCCGTCGCGTGACGACCCGCGCGCTCGAAGATTTCCCGCAGATCGGCGCGATCGGATCGATTCGATCACCCCCCACGATCGGAGCGGTCGCGGGCTGGCGATCCAGCCTTCGGCGATCACGGATGCCTGCGATTCGACTCCGACTACACTTCGGTCCGTGATCCTCGACGACTACGAGCTCGGTGCAGCCGTTGGCGCGGGAGCTTCTTCGGTCGTCGTGCGGGGGGTCGAACGCTCGACGGGGCGGGTCGTCGCGATCAAGCGTACTCGGGTCGTCACCAACGACGATCGAGAGCGGTTCGCGCGCGAGGTCGGCGCACTCCGGCTTCTCTCGCATCCAGGCATCGCACGTTGGGTGGCCGATGGTCCGGTCGACGCCGCCGGCTCCGAGTTTGCGCTCGTCACGGAGTGGATCGAGGGCGAGAGCATGGCGGCGCGGATCGCGCGGGGCCGGCTCGCCGAAGACGAAACGACGACGTTGGTGCTTCGACTGAGCGAAGCCCTCGAGCACGTTCACGCGGTCGGCGTGGTTCATCGGGACGTGAAGCCCGCCAACGTCGTGCTCGGGCCGCGCGGACCGGTGCTCGTCGACTTCGGCATCGCGCGCGGGCGGGACGATGCCGAGCTGACCGTCGCTGGCAGCATCCTCGGGACGCCTTCGTTCATGGCACCCGAGCAAGTGCGCGGTGCCAGCGGCGTCGACGCGCGAGCGGATGTCTACGGGCTCGGTGCAACCTGGTTCGCGGGATTGGCGGGCCGTCCCCCCTTCGCGGCGGACTCGAATCTCGCGCTCCTCGCGATGGTCTTGCTCGACGACGCTCCCGACGTCCGCGCCTTCGCTCCGGCAGTCTCGGAGCGGACGGCGCGGGCGATCGCGCGGATGCTCGAGAAGGATCCGGCGCTCCGTCCCGCGACGATGGCCGCCGTCCGCGCGCGCCTCGCGCCGCAGCCCGTCGAGGCGGTGACCGCGCGTGAGCGTCGATGGACGACGCTCCTCTTGGCGTCGCCGAGCGAGCCGCTCGACGCGGAGCTCGTCCGTCGCCGCAGCGCGACGACGGTCGCGCGCTTCGGAGAATCGCTGGTCGCGACCTTCGCCGACGGCTCAGCTTCGGAGCGTGCGCTCGCCGCGTGCGGGTGCGCGTTGGAGCTCGCTGGGTCCCGGCCCGCAGCGTCGATCGTGGTGGCCACCGAAAAGGCCGAAGCGGGGGCACCGCTTCGACCCGCCGAGGGTGCGGTCCGGATGCTCGGGCAACCCGGGGTCTTCGTCGACGCCGCGACGGCGGCGCTCGTGGAGCGCACGTACGACGCCGTGATGCTGGAGGTCGACGGGGAGCGAGCTCGCGGTCTACATCGCCTCGCGGCGAGGACGCGCGAGGTCGAGACGACGTGCGTCGGGCGCGAGCGCGAACGGCGAACGTTGGCGATGCTGTTCGACGAGTGCGAGGCCGAGCGCGTCGTGCGGGTCGCCATCGTCTCGGGCGAGCCCGGGGTCGGGAAGAGTCACCTCGTCCGCGCGCTTGCGGTCGACCTCGCGCCGCGATCGAGAACGTTGCGTGCGACCGGCTCGCCGGCAATGCGGGGCGTCGGGTTCGCGCTGGTCCGTCAGTTGGTGGAGCTCGATCTCGAGTCGATCGTGCCCGAACCACGCGCTCGCAACGACGAAGCCCGAACGCGCGTCAGGGACGCGCTGGCTGGGAGCGCGCCGGTCGTGGTCGCCATCGACGACGCGCAATGGGCGGACCCACCGAGCGTGGGTGTGATCGAAGCGGCGCTCGGGGAGATCTCGGACCGCGCGGTGCTCGTCCTTATTGCGACGCGCGAGGAGGACGATCCGGCCCTCGCTCCGTTTCGGCGCCGTGGTGCGCTCGACCTCCGACTGGGCCGTCTCGCCTCCGGCGCGAGCCTGGCCCTTGCTTCGTCCCTCGTCGGCGAGAGCGGCGCCGCGCAGCTCATCGCGGCACGTGCGGGGGGCCATCCACTCTCGATTGCGGAGCTCGCACGCGCACACCGCGCGGGCGCACGAGAGCTTCCGGTCACCGTCGCGGGAGCGCTCGAGGCGCGCATCGGTCGTGCCCCCGCGAGCGCGCGTCAGGTGCTGCGCGCCGCAGCGATCGTGGGGACGACGTTCGACGCGAGCGCGTTGACCCCACTCGTCCCCAACCTCGACGTGAACGCCGAGCTCGGAGTGCTGCGTGCCCTCGACTTCGTTCACGGGCGGCAGGGGCGCCTCGAGTTCGATCACGACCTCCTTCGTGAAGCGGCGTACGAGATGCTGGACCCCGCGGATCGGGCGCTCGGTCACCGGATTCACGCCGCGTGGCTCGCCGGCACGGGCGCGCCGCCGTCGACGGTCGCTCGGCATTGGGCGCTCGCCGGCGAGCGCGCCGCGGCGGCGGTCGCTTGGGTCGCCGCGCTCCACGCCGCGAACGTCGCCGGTGACCGCGCCGGTGCACTTCACGCGTACGAGGCCGGCCTTGGCTGCGCGGAGTCGTCGCTCGTGCGCGGCGAGCTCGAGGCCGCCGTCGCCGAGGCGCACCGATGGGCCGGCGATCAGGACGCCGTCACGCTCCACGCGGAACGTGCGCTCGCTCTGCTCCCCGACGACTCTCCCGCGCGCTTCGCCGCCATGGCGGAAGCGAGCAGCGCGGCCTCCTCGACGGCCCGGCGCGAGCGCGTGGCTCGGGTCGGCATCGAGCTCGGGAGCGTCGACGCCGAAAGGCTCGGGCCCGACGCGCGGGCAGCGTGGATCGATGCGTCGCTCCGCGTGCTGACGCACTTGGTGGTGGTCGACGCGAAAGAGCCATTCGACGTCTTGCTCGCGGTGGTCGCGCCGCACGCGGAGCGCGACGGGCGCCCCGTCATCGCGGCGCGCCTCGCGCGTGTTCGCTCCCAGCTCGCGCATCGACTCGGGGATCTCTCCGGTTTCGCGAGGTACCTCGGGGCAGCGCTCGCCCAGCTCGAGCGCGCGGGGGACCGTCGCAACGCGACCATCCTGCGGCTCTCCGCCGGACATGCCGCGATGCAGCTCGGCGCGTGGAAGCGAGCGCGGGGCCTGCTCGAAGATGCACTCGCCGACGCGCTGCGCTTGCGGCTGGGGGACGTCCAGTGGGTGATTCGCTTGAACCTCGCGCTGGTCACCCATCGGCTGGGATCCGCGGAGAGCGCGGCGGCCGCACGGGAGGTCGCCGAGCACTTCGCCGCTCACCACAACCATCGCCTCGAGGGGAGTGCGCGCGCGTACCTCGCCGGGATCCTCGTCGAGCAGCGCGAGCACACCGCCGCCCGGGCCGAAGCCGAGCGCGCGATGGCGCTCGGCGAGGGCCATCCCCAGGTCATCGTGCTGGCGGCGACCTCGCTCGCGCGCGTGAAGCTCGCCGAACGGGAAGCAGACGCAGCGCTCGTCGCGGCCGAGCGCGGGATCGCGCTCCTCGACTCCATCATCGACGAGGGTGAGGCCGATCTGCGACTGGTCCACGTCGAGGCGCTCCGCGCGGTCGGTCGCCACGAAGATGCTCGAGCGAGGCTCCTGGAGGCTCGCGCGCGGATCGAGCGAACGGCCGCGTCGCTCGGCGAGGACGCGCTCTCCTTCTTGCGCATCCCCGCGCACGTGCGCACTCTCGAGCTCGCCCAGGAGTCGACGTGACGGATGCCACCTTGAAACAGAGCCCCGGCGCACCCGCGCAGCGCGCGTATGCGGTCCTCGTGACCGAGGGTCCATCGAGGGGCAAGCGGCTCATCCTCGAGGCGGAGCAGCGTGCGCTCGTCGGGAAGAGCGCCACCTGCGATCTCGTGCTCGTCGATCCCGAGGTCTCGCGTCGTCACCTCTCGCTCGAGGCGACCGGGAGTGGCCTGCGCGTCACCGATCTCGAGTCGACGAACGGGACGTACGTCGGGACGCTCCGCATCGTCCAAGCGATCGTGACGAGCGCGCAGTCGGTTCGGCTGGGCAAGACGGTGTTGTCCTTCGTGGATGCTCCCGCCGAGGGCATCCCCCCGAACGCCGGCTTCGGGCGGCTGATCGGGGACAGCGTCGTCATGCGAAGGCTGTTCGCTCGCGCTCGGCGAGCGTCGACGAGCGTCGAGCCGCTTCTCGTCGAAGGTGAGGCGGGCACGGGGAAGGACCTCTTGGTCGAGTGCATCCACGACGAGGGCCCACGCGCGAGCGGACCCTTCGTGGTCGCGCCGACCGAGGAGCCGGACTGGGCCGAGCTCTTCGTGCAGGCGCGCGGGGGAACGTTGGTCGCCGACGCGGTCGATTCACTCTCGGCCGCCGCGCAGCAGGGCCTCCTGATCGCACTCGCGGACGACGAAGCGCGTGAAGCTGCGTTGCGCGCGCGGGTGATTGCGACGACGCGCGAGGACCTCGACGTCGCGGTCGAGCGCGGCGCTTTCTCGGACGACCTCCTGCTGCGGCTCGCCGTGCTTCGGCTCACGATCCCGCCGCTCCGCGACCGCCCCGGCGACGGGTTGCTCCTCGCGCGCCACCTCCTCGCGCGGATGGCCGGCACCGCCCCGGACGGCGAGCTTCCGCCCACGCTCGCCCGGGCCGTCGCCGGTCCGCTTCCCGGCAACGTTCGCGAGCTCGAGGGAATCGTCGCGCGTCACCTCGCGCTCGCATCCACGGCCGCCGTCGACGGTCATGCCGACTTCATCGACGGCGTCCTCGCTTGCGAGTTGCCGATGGTCGAGGCGCGCGAGCGTGTGGTCGCCGAGTTCGAGCGCCGCTATCTCGAGCACGTGCTCGCCGCGAGCGGCGGACACGTGGGCAAGGCGGCTGCAGCTGCGGGAATCGCACGGCGATACTTCCAAGTGCTGCGCTCGCGCCAACGCTGATCTTCCCGCGGTTCCGGTGGTACGCTCCCCCGCACCATGACCGACGCGTACGCGCCCACCTCCGATCCCCAGCAGACCGCGCTCGCGCGCCTCGTCGCCGCTTCGGCCGAGGACGCCATCTTCGCCTTGAGCGCTGCGCTCGGGAACTACAACGACGCGCTCGAGAACATCGTCAAGCGGCGCAAGGACCAGCACACCGCGGTCCTCCAGAACGCGCGCGTGCCGCGCATGACCGAGAACTTCGACGCATGGTTCGTCGACATGTCCAAGTCGATGGTGGCCATCTGTCCGCCGTCGTGGCTTCCGATGGCCGAGGTCCTGCGCGAGAAGGTCACCCTCGAGATCGGCGCGCGTGGTCTTCGTTCCCTCTTCTCGTCGAAGCCGAGCGACAAGGACGTCGCGCGCGTGAAGCGGCTCGGCACGCTGGCCGTGCGGGCGCTCCGCGCCGTGTTCGCCGCCGATGGCCCGCTCGACGGCGAAGAGGTCCGCACGATCGCGGCGCTCATCACGTCGCTCGGCCTCCCCGACGCGGATGCCGCGCCGCTCTTCACGGAGCAGCCCGTCGGCGTCGAGCAGATCGAGGTCTACGGAGATCTCGAGCCCGCGATCGGTCGCGCGATCATCCGCGGGTCGTGGCTCGCGTCCGCGTGGGACGTGATCGAGCCGCGCGAAGAGCAGGTGATCCGCGCGCTCGCGCAGAAGGTCGGCGTCCCGATCGTGGACGTGGAGATGATGCGGAACGAGGCGATTGCCCGCGTCGACGCGCGGCGCCAGGTCGGTCTGGCGACCGTCGACGCCATTCGCATCATGCTCTCGGATCGCGAGCCCGGCATGGGCGTGCAGATCGCGGCGCTCGCCGGCACGTTGATGCTCCCGCGCCGCTTCCGCGAAGAAGCGCTCGCGACGCTCCGCGCCGGCTCGCCCGTCACGTTGGCGCAGCGCTACAAGGGGATCTCGAGCGACGAGAAGCTCAGCGTGCTCGGCATCGCCTGGGCGGCGGCGCTCCACGAGGACCCGCCGCCGTCGCGCCTCGCGCTGCTCCGCGCGCGTCACCTCAAGGTCGCCAAGGACCTCGGGGACGACGGCGAGAAGGCGCGCCGGCTCGTCGACGAGATGATGGTCGCGTCGCTCGACGACGGCGCTCAGGGAATGACCTGAGGGCCGAGCGTTCGCGCTACTTCGCGCAGCCTCTCGCCGCGTCGGGGAGGGAAACGAACGCGGGGACCGTATCGTCTTTGACGAAGCTCTCCGTGAGCTGATGTCGGCAGAGGGGATGCCAGTCGTGGAAGTACATTTACCTACAGGTGGGCGGAACTCCGGCGGGATCCCGCTGTCCATCCGGGCCGACGCATGAGATCTCGCACCCTCCTCGGACTCTCCGGGCTCCTCGTCTTGGCGGCGGCGTGCGGGCATCCCGCCGACACCCCCAAGGTCGTTCCCGTCGTCGAAGCCGGAGCCGATGCGATGGCCACCGAATCCACGCCCCCGACGGCGCTCAAGGCATCGTTCGAGGCGGACCAGAAGAGCGCCGCCGCGGCGAACCCGAGCGATCTGCACTTCACGATCGCGCTGGCCGCGCCCGCCGGCGCGAGCACGCCGCGCACGAGGTTCGTCGCCGGCGAGCCGATCGCGGTCACGCTCTCGTTCTCGACCGACAGCGCGAAGAAGTACCGCCTCGACAAAGGCCTCTACGATCGCAGCGGTCGCATGACCACCGAGGACTGGATCCTCGATCGCACCGACACCACCGATCCGCTGGCGGACTACTTCGCGTCCGGGGCGATGAGCATGGGCGGTCTCCGCCAGATGCCCGTGCTCGGCTCGAAGCCGGAGACCGTGACGTTCGCGATCAACGAGTGGCATCGCTTCGATCACCCCGGGCACTACCGGCTCTACGTGACGTCGCATCGAATCGAGAGCGATGGTCCCGACGGGAAGCCGCTGGGCTTCGCCCCGACATCGAACGTGCTCGAGTTCGACGTCGTGCGCCCCACCTCCGACGACGCGGCTCGTCTCTTGGCCGACGCGGTGAAGCTCGCCGACTCCACCAAGGACGACGAGCGCCGCGAGGGCGCCCGCCGGCTGCGGTTCCTCGGGACCGAGCCCGCGGTCGACGAGATGATCCGCCGTTTCACGGACGACATGTCCTCCACCGATTGGGAGTTCGGTCTCATCGGGACGCCCCATCGCGCGACGGCGCTCGCGCGGATGGAGGCTCGCTTGGCCGACGACGCCGCCACGCCGACCCGGTTCCTGTGGACGCTCGCGCTCCTCCGTGACCGCACGGATGCGCCCACCGCGAAGTTCGATGCGCCAGCGCGCTCTGCGCTCGTCGTGATGTACGCGGGCCGGCTCGCCGCCGCGCTCTCGGGTCGCAGCACCAAGAACCGCGCCGTGTCCACGGCGACCGCGCTCGAAGTCGCGTGGACCGTCGCCGATCCGGCGCGGCCCGAGCCGGCGTGGCTCGCGGGCGTGATGGCGTCGCTCCCGACCGTGTTCCACGATCTCCCCGCCGCGCAGCAGATGACGCTGCTCGGCTACCGGTGGAAGCGCGCGCGCGATCCCGCGCTCGCGCCGGCGCTGCGCGACGTCTACGACGATCCGAAGTCCACCCCCGACCAACGCGAAGCGGCGCTCCACCGGCTGCTCGACGTCGATCCCGCGGGCGCGCGCCAGCGCATCCTCGACCGCCTGAAGACGGGTCAACCGGCGCTGGGTTACCTCGCGTCGCGTTCGCTCCACGCGCTGCCGGACGCGACGCTTCCGGCGCTCGACACGGCGCTCGCGGATCGGCTCGATGCGGACGCGTACGCTGCGGGCGACGTCGCCCGCTACGCGACCGCGGCGATCCTTCCGCGCGTGAAGCACGTGTACGCAACGAAGGCGGGCTCGTTCGCGAGCGAGATCGAGGGTGAGCTCGTCGGGTATCTCCTTCGCACCGATCCCGCGTACGGCGAGAAGGTCGCTGCCGCGCTCGTGACGGCGCACCACGCGGGCGCCGGGGCGGCGCTGAAGAAGGCGGCCGACCGCACGATGACGCCGGGGTTGGAGAAGGTGCTCGTCGCCGCGCTCGCGTCCCCCGACGACGATCTCGTCGTCGCCGCGGTCGAAGCGCTCTCGGCGCACGGATCGGCCGCGGCGCAGGGGCCGATCTGGAAGCGGCTGGACGATTTCCACGCGAAGTGGGCGGGGCACGAGCCGGAGCTCGCGTACTCGGTCACGGGCGGGATGAAGAACGAAGGGGCCGTCCGCCTCGAGACGGCGCTGTGGCGCGGGCTCGTGCACGCGAGCGGATGGGTCGCCGACCGCGCGGCGATCGCGCGGGCACAGTCGCTCGTGGTGCGCCCGGGGGAGAAGGAGCAGGTCGGCTACGACGTGCGCGTCTGGGACGCCCCGCTTCGGATCGAGCTCACGCGCGGGGACGACCTGGAGTGGCGCGGCCGCGTCGGGCAGTACGATGTGAACGGTCCCGCGCAGCTCGACGCGAAGCTCGCGCAGTACCCGAAGGGGACGACGTTCGTGCTCGGCGGGATCGACGCGTCCGAGAAGGCGCGGATCACGGCGAAGCTCGCCGCGCTCGGGATGAAGCTCGCGAGCTGAAGCTCAGCGCGCCACGTAGTGCACCTTCCCGTCGCCTTGGACGAGGCGCACGGTGACGTTCGCTTGGACCCCCGTGAAGGTGCTCGTCGAGCTGGTCCCGTCCGGCCAACGCACCTCGATCTTCTCGGCGTCGCAGGACGTACCGAGGCCGAACGTGAGCACGAGGTCGTTCTCGACGTTGTTGTGGCCGTACCCGCCCTGGAGCTCTTGCGTCTGCGTCTTTCCGCCGGCGGTCACGCGCACGCGGGCGCCGATCGCGGACCGGTTCGCGAAGCCGGCGCCCTTGCCCTCGAGGCGGACGCGGAGGAAGTTCGACGCTGCGCCAATCCCATTTCGGTACACGTGGATCGCTTGCGTCGGCGCCGAGGCGCGGAACGTCGACGTGCCGGTCAGGATGTCGAGATCGCCGTCGCCGTCGATGTCGACGACGGCGATCCCCTGCACGCTCTCCTGGAAGACGCCGGCGACCTTGGTGATCTCCTCGAAGGTGCCGTCGGCCTTCTGGTGCCAGAGCCAGCCTTGGGTGTCGCCCGGGTAGTCGGACGACGTGAGGTAGATGTCGGGTCGGCCATCCAGATCGAAGTCGGCGAACACGGGCATCATGTCGCCGTCGTTCCAGAAGATGCCGTCGTGCTTGCGGAGGAGCCCGGTCTTGTCGTTGCCGCGGTGCTCCCACTTGCCGCCGTTCCCGGGGTTGAAGATCAGCTCGGACGGATCCGAGCTCGAGCCGACGTCGCCGTGGACGATCGTGGCCGTCATCAGATCGAGATCGCCGTCGTTGTCGACGTCCCCGCAGGCGTGGCTGAACGTGTTGCCGCCGAGGCGGTACGGCTGATCGTCGACGCCTTGCGTCCAACCGCGGCCGTTCGCCTGCGGGTCCCCGAAGCCGGCGCAGATGCCCTTCTCCGGAGCGGGCAGGTTCGGCTCCGGGCAGCTGCCGGGGTTGTTCTGGCAGAAGCACAGGTAGCTCTGGTTGTCGGTGTAGTCCTGACGCGGGTCGTAATCGAGACCCCACTCGTGCGCGACGTTGGTGAAGTGATCGCCGTCGTTGCGCCAGACCTGATCTTCTTCGCGCCCGTAGTCGGCGAGCACCACGTCGTCGTCACCGTCGCCGTCGAGGTCGCACGCCACGACGCCGAACGTGCGGCGGAAGCTCGCGCCCGTCTTGCGCGAGCCGTTCACGGTGGGGAGGCCGTACGCCGCGGCGACGTCCTGGAACGTGCCGTCGCCGTTGCCGTGGAAGAGCTTCGGCCCGACGGTGGGGACGCCGCCGCCCCAGTTGCCGACCGTGCCGGGCCAGAAGTCGAGGATGCCGTCGCGATCGAAGTCGACGAGCGCCCCGCTCGAGACCCAGAAGACCGACTTGTCGAGGTCGCTCTCCGGACCGAGCGTGAACTTGCCCTTGCCGTCGTTGAAGAAGACGTCGCACGGGTCCTTCACGTTCGCGACGTCCGAGTCGGGGGGACAAAGCAGAACGTCGACGTCGCCGTCGTTGTCGACGTCCCCCAGGTTCGCGAGCCCGTACCCGCGGTCGCCCGCGCCGTCGCGCGTGGCGAGCAGCCCGCTCTCCTTCGTCGCCTCCACGAAGACGCGCGAGCCGTCGGGGGCCTTGCGGTTCATGAAGACGAAGCGAGCCTGCTTGCCGCCGACCGGTCCGCGCGTGGAGGGATAGAGCTGCGCGAGCAGATCCGGATAGCCGTCGCCGTCGAGGTCGGCAGCGACGATGCCGTTCGCGAGCGGCTCGAGCGAGTCCGTCTTGGCGAGCCCGACCTCCGCGGTGGCCTCGCTGAACCACGCGCCGGCCGGTGCGCTCGGGGTCTTGCACACGCGCGGGGGCGGCGCGTCCGGATCGGCGTCGGGCGTGGAGCTGCACGCGGCGAGCGACGTGGCGAGCGGCGCGAGGACGACGACGAAGAGGCCGAGAACGCGAAGAAAGCGCATTCTCCGAGGATACCGCGCCGATCGCGCGCGGGACCATCGAGTTTGCTCCCCGCCCGCGCGCCATTTCGGGTAACACCGCGGCCATGCACGGAAAGACGGTCGGGTTCCTCGGCGCGGGCAACATGGCGGGTGCGCTCATCAAGGGCTTGCTCCACGCGAAGGCGCTGCCGCCGTCCGCGATCATCGCGAGCGACGTGAAGAGCGAGCGGCTCGTCCAGCTCGCGACGGCGCACGGCATCGTGACCACGAGCGACAACCACGAGCTCGTGAAGAAGAGCGACGTCATCGTCCTCGCGGTGAAGCCGCAGGTGATCGACAAAGTGCTCACCGCGATCGCTCCCGACGTGACGAAGGACAAGCTCGTCGTCTCGGTCGCGGCCGGCGTTCCGCTCGCCGTGCTCGAAGCGCGTCTCCCCGACGGCACTCACGTCGTGCGCACGATGCCGAACACGCCCGCGATCGCGCTGGCCGGCGCGACCGCGATCTCCGCCGGGACGCACGCCGACGAAGAGGATCTCGCGACCGCGCGCGCTCTCTTCAAGGCCGTGGGCGAGGTGGTGACGCTCGACGAGGTGCTCCTGGACGCCGTCACCGGCCTCTCGGGCAGCGGCCCCGCCTACGTGATGCTCATGATCGAAGCGATGGCCGACGGCGGCGTGAAGGTCGGTCTTCATCGCGACACGGCGCTGCTCCTCGCGGCGCAGACGGTGTTCGGCTCGGCGAAGCTGCTGCTCGAGACGGGCGAGCACCCGGGGCGACTGAAGGATCAGGTCACGTCGCCCGGCGGCACCGCGATCGCCGGGCTGCACACGCTGGAGTCGGGTGGCTTGCGTCGCACGCTGATCGACGCCGTCGAAGCAGCGACCCTCCGCGCGCAGGCGTTGGGTCAGCAGATGGCGGACAAGCTCGGCGTGAAGTAGCTCAGCGGTCGACGGACTCGAAGCGCCCGCTCCCGTGGGGCACGGAGCCGATGTCGCGTTCGCCGTCGGCGACCTCGCTCGTCATGCTCGGGCGTTCGAGCGGCTCGTTCGGTGCGGTCGCAGGCGGCGGGAATCCAGCCGCGGCGACCCGGTCGTGCGGAGCGCCCTCCGCGCCGACCTCCGGCTTGGGCGGAGCGCGACGAGTCTTTCGCTTCGGGTTCGACTTGGGGTTCGTGTTCATCGTCGGGACCTCCGGGTTGCGCGTCCGCCGTTCGCTCGGTAGGTGCAGCCGGCGTGCCACCCGTCGCGCCCTGCTTCGAACCGTGATCGACGGCGACCCCGGGCGAACATGCTGCACGGCTGCGCGGATCGTGCGCGGTCGCCCTGCGGCGCGTAGGCGTCCCGCCGCTACGCGGTCGGAAGCGTAGGTGGGTTCGCGCAACGTATCCGTTTACGGATAGTTGGCCGATCGCGGAGCTGGCATGCATGTTGGAACGGAAGCTCCCTCATGCGGCGCCTTGCGATCCTGACCCTGGTTTCGAGTCTCGTGGGGTGCGCATCCGACCCGTTCGTGCCGCCGTCCGACGATGGCGGAGCGCCGGACGCGGCCGAGTCCGGCGCGCCCGACGGCGCGCTCGACGCGGCTGCCGAAGGCGACGCTGCCGACACCGGTCCCGCAGACGCGGCGGGGGACGGATGTGCGCCGGTCGCCTGGTACCTGGATGGTGATGCCGACGGCGTCGGCGGGACGACCTCCGTCCAAGCGTGCACCGCGCCGACGCCCGCGTGGGTCGCCGTGGGCGGCGACTGCGACGACACGAACCCCGACGTGCACCCCGGCCAGACCACCTTCTTCGCCGCGAGCTACGTGCCGACCGGGAAGAGCGACCCCTCGTTCGACTACGACTGCGACGGCCAGGAGACCGAGTCCGGCGCTTCGCCGAAGGGGGGCTGCTCCGTCGTCTCGCTGGCGTGCGTGGGCGCGGGCTACCTCGTCGCGCAGCCGGTTCGGAGCGGCGTCGGGGTCGATCCCTACTGCGGCAGCACGCTCGCGATCACCTGCGCCTTCCAGTCGCTCGTCTGCAAAGCGAGCGCTCCCCAGAGCGCGACGGCGATCGGCTGCCGGTGACCTGGTAGAATCAACCGCGTTGACCCCTCACGTCGCCCTCGTCTACCCGCCGACCTGCGATCCGACCGCCCCGTACCTGGCGGTCCCGATGCTCACCGGCTTCCTGCGCGCTCACGGCGTGAAGGTCACGCCGATCGACGCCAACCTCGAGGCCTTCGATCGAATGCTCCGCGGCGACGCGATGAACGCGATCGCGCGCCGGATCGAGCGCACGATCGACGAGCTGGAGCGCCGGAAGCGGCTCGCGCACCAGGAGCAGCTCCACTACCTCGCGCTCCTGCGCGCGCGTGCCGACGCACGGTTGGCAAAGGCCTCGATCGACGACGCGGTCGCCACGCTCCGGGACGAGGCGCACTTCTTCGATCCGGTCTCCTACGACGCCGCGACGCGCACGGTCGACGCGGCGCTGCGCGCCGTCTCGGCGGCGCACTTCCCGACCCAGCTCGATTTCACCGCCTATCGCACGCCGTTCGGCATGCTCTCCCACGACGAGATCCAGCGGGCGGCCGCGCCGGAGCAGGACCCCTTCGACGATTATGTGCAGACCACACTGATTCCGCGGCTCCGCGCAGCCGCCCCCGACGTCATCGGGATCTCGGTTTGCTTCCCCGGTCAGCTCCAGCCGGCCTACGCGTTTGCGTGGAAGATCAAGGCTGCGCTCCCGAACGTGCACCTGACCGTCGGCGGTCCCGGCGTGACGCAGATGCTCATCCGGCTCGAGGGGACCGCGCTCGCGCGCGCGCTCGGTCCGTTCGACTCCGCCGTCGTGTACGAGGGCGAGCGCCCGCTGCTCGCGCTCGCTCAGCGCGTCGCAGCGAAGCAATCGCTCCGCGAGCTCACCAATGTGGTCCTCCGCGATCCGCTCCGCGGGGCGCGGTTCCTGGCCGGTCACGGGATGGAGGATCTGAAGAGCCTGCCCGCGCCCGACTTCGACGGTCTGCCGCTCGAGCGGTATTTCTCGCCGCGCCTGACGCTGCCGTACGATCCGACGCGCGGCTGCTACTGGGGCAAGTGCACGTTCTGCCACTACGGTCTGGCCGAGGTGGGGACCGCGTCCTACCGCGAGCGCACCGTCGCCGACGCGGTCGCGCACCTCCGTGCGCTCTCGGAGAAGTACGGGACCAAGCACTTCTACCTCTCGCAGGACTCGGTCGCGCCGAAGACGATCGTGAAGCTGGCGCAGGCGATCGCGGACGCCGAGCTCGACGTGCGCTGGGGCACCGACCTGAAGGCGGAGAAGTACCTCACGCCCGAGCGCGCGGAGATCCTCCGCCGCGGCGGAGCCGTCGCGTGCGCGATCGGGGTCGAGACCGCGAACGATCGGGTCCTCGATCTGATCGACAAGGGGGCACCCGTCTCGGTCGTGACCGACGCGGCGGTCCGGCTCGACCGCGCCGGGGTCGCGGCCGAGGCGATGTGCTTCACCGACTTCCCGACCGAGTCGGCCGAGGAGGCGCGCGACACGCTGCGCTGGATCGCGGAGCACCGCGAGACGCTCGCCGTCTACATCGTCGGCGAGTTCGGGCTCACGCACGGTGCGCTCGTCGCCCATGCGCCGAAGAAGTTCGGCATCGCCGAGACGTGGCAGCTCGAGGGCGACGCGTTCGGGCTCTCGCTGTTCTACGAGCCGAAGAAGCCGTGGAAGACGGACGCCGAGCGGGTCGAGCTCGACGCGTCCCTCCGCCAGCTCTCGCGCGGGTGGACGCTTCGCACGTACCCCTGGGCGGGCGCGGTCTCCACCGCCCACACGCTCCTCTACTACGACCGCCTCGGTCGCGATTGCTTCAAGCGGTTCGCCGAGAAGCGTGCCTACGCCGGGCGGCTGGGGCGCGCGTTCTCGGGCACGGCGGCGTTCGACCTCCGCGCGTTGGAGGACGCAGAGCGCTTCGAGGTCGAGCTCTGGCAGACCCTGGTCCACGAAGAGCGCGCCGTGTCGCGCGAGCGCTACGAAGCGCTGGCGGCGACGCGGCGGGCCATTCGTCCCAAATTGGTACCGATGCGGTTCGCGCCCGAGGTCCCGCCGGAGCGGGTTCGCCCCGCCGGACGGCGGCCGTCGCACGCCCACAACGCGACGAAGAGCTGAACGTACGCAATCGGCGGCGCGCCGTTCCCTGCGATTCGGGCCGGATTCGCGCGCTCTACGCAGATCGCGTCAGGGCGAGCGTTCGGCCGTGCACGGCGGGTCGGGCGGAGTATGCATGTTGCGATGCCGACGGTCGCACACGCGCTCCTCGACGTGCTTCGCGCGGAGGGACTACGCACTGTGTTCGGTCTGCCGGGTGGAACGGTGATGCCGGTCTACGACGCGCTCGGTGATCGCCCCGAGCTTCGGGTGATCACCACGCGGCACGAGACGGCGGCGGTCTTCGCGGCGATGGGACACGCTCGCGTGAGCCCGGAGCCGGTGCTCGTCCTCGTCACGTCCGGCCCGGGGCTGACGAACACGCTCACCGGGCTCGCCGCGGCTGCGGCCGAGGAGCTCCCGATCGTCGTCGTCGCGGGCGAGGTCGCGACGTCGAGCGTGGGCCGCTTCGCGCTCCAGGATGGGAGCGCGAGTGGGCTCGACGTGCTCGCGCTCACGCGTCCGATCGCTCGGCGGGCGGAGCGGGTCGAGCGCCCGGAGCACGTGGGCTCCGTGCTGCGGCGCGCGCTCACCGAAGCGCGCGGACAACGGCCGGGGCCCGTCGTGCTCGCGCTCCCGATCGACGTCGCGCGCGCGGAGCACGGCTGCATCGCCGACGCCCCGTTGTGCCGCCCGCCCGTGCTCGCGCCCGATAGCGCCGCGTGTGCGCGGGCCGCACGCGTCCTCGCGCGAGCGCGCCGCCCCTTCTTCGTGCTCGGGCGCGGGGCGCGGGGCGAAGGGGTGGCCGACCGCGTGACGACGCTCGCGCGCCACCTCGGGGCGGGGGTCGCCGTCACCGCGCACGGCAAGGGCGCGTTTCCCGAGACGGACCCTCACTGGGCGGGCGTCCTCGGCTTCGGTGGGCATCGCGAGGCCTTGGAGCGGCTCGCCGCCGCCGATGTCGTCCTCGTCGTCGGATCGCGGCTCGGCGATCTCGCGACGAACGCGTGGACCGCCCTTCCACGGACGGGGTGCGAGCTCGTCCAGATCGACCGCGACGCCGGCGCGATCGGTCGCAACCACCCCGTCGCGGTCGGGGTCGTCGGTGACGCGCGGGCAGCCCTCGAGGCGTTGGTCGGGCATCTCCCCGCCGAGCCTCGCGCCGCCACCGAGGCGAAGGCCCCCGCGCCGGGAGCCATCACCACCGCCGGCCCCGGTCACGGGGTTCACCCGATCGGGTTGCTCTCCGCGTTGGAGCGGGCGATGCCGCGCGACTCGATCGTCACCGTCGACGTCGGGGAGCACTCGGCGTTCGCCGTGCACGAGCTTCGGGTCGAGCACCCCGATCGGTTCCACTTCTTCACGGGGTTGGGCTCGATGGGGAGCGGGATCGGCGCTGCGATCGGGATCGGCGCTGCTCGACCGCAGGCGCGAGTCGTCGCGATCTGCGGCGACGGAGGGATGGCCATGCACGGGGGCGAGCTCCTGACCTGCGTCGAGAACGACTTGGCCGTGACGTTCGTCGTCTTCAACGACGGGCGCTACCGAATGGTGGACGCCGGGCTCGTCCACATGTTCGGGCGGCGCTCGCCCGGCCTCCCCACGCGCGTCGCGGATTGGGCGGCCATCGCGCGGGCGGTGGGCGCGCGCGCGGAGACGATCAC
Organism: Polyangiaceae bacterium; assembly: GCA_044224495.1. Lineage (GTDB taxonomy): Bacteria > Myxococcota_A > Polyangia > Polyangiales > Polyangiaceae > JBGAKG01. The sequence goes on from JBGAKG010000008.1 coordinate 170,465, forward strand.
GAGCGTCGAGCAACTCCGGGCCGAGCACTTTCAGGGGCCCGGTCCGCTCGTCCTCGACGTGCGGATCGACCCGGACGTCTTTCTGTCGATCGAGACGCGGCTCGCGTCGCTCAAGCACTTCGCGGAGGGAGCTCGATGAGCGCAGTCATTCGCGGGATGGGGCTCCATCTTCCGGCGACCGTTCGGCGCAACGAGGATTGGCCCGCCTCGTTCGCGGCCAGCTTTCGCGAGCGACGGGGAGGCGATCTCACCCGCATCGACCCCGCCGCCGACGCGATCGGTGCGATCGCGGCGGCCCACGCGGCGGAGACGGAGCGCGATCCGTTCCGCGGAGCGCACACGCGCCACGTCGTCGACCAGGAGAAGCCGAGCGAGGTCGCGGCCCGAGCCGCGCAGGAGGCGCTCCGCGACGCGGACGTCGCGCCGGGCTCCATCGACCTGCTCCTCGCGCATTCGCTCGTCCCCGATCGGGTCTCTCCGCCGGACGCGGCTCGCATCGCGGCTGCGCTCGGCATCGAGAACGCCGCCGCCTATGGGTTGGACGCCGTGTGCGCGTCGGTCGTCGCGCAGCTCGTGATCGCGAGCGCGATGATCGAGAGCGGGCGTGCGCGGAACGTCCTCCTCGTGCAGTCCCACGTAATCAGCCCGACCCTGGATTGGGACCAGCCCGCGTCGGCGATCTTCGGCGACGCTGCGAGCGCGCTCGTCGTCGGGCGCGGAGACGGGGGTGGGCTCGTCGCCGACGTCGCGGCCGTCGACGGGAGAGCGCACGATGCCGTCACCTTCGTCCGCCGCGAAGGTTCTCCCTGGTACCGCGGGGGCGGGCCCCTGCACCCCGGGAGCGGCGATCGGGCGGCGACGGACGCGCTGACCTCACGCCTCCTTCACCATGGAGTGCGCACGATGCGTGAGCTGCTCGAGCGGGCGCACGTCCCGGCGGAGCAGCTGGACGTGCTCGCGACCATTCAACCCACGGCGTGGTACCCGAGCGCGCTCGCTCAGGCGATCGGGCTCCCGCGCGAACGCGCACCGGTGACGTTCGACACCATCGCGCACGTCGGCGCGTGTGGCGTCGTCGCCAACTTGCTCGAAGCGCGTCGGCGCGGCCTTCTCCGCCGCGGAGCGCTGGTCGCGCTCTACGCGCATGGCGCCGGAATGAACCGCGTCGGAGCGCTCCTCCGCTACTGACGCGCGCCCACCAGGCCGTTCGAGGCTACCACGGGCTCACGCGAACTCGAGCGCCGGGTCGTCCATCTTGCCCGCGCGGAGCGCCAGCACGTCGAGCACGTAGTTCTGGTAGAGACGCCACGGCGCCTTCGTCCCTTGGCGCGGGAGGTTCGCTTCCGCGCGCTGCACGTAGCCGGAGGAAAAATCGAGGAGCGGCATCTTCTCCGCCGCGCGCGCGTCGACGCGCGGGACCACCGTCCGGTGATGGTGCGCGTCCATGTGGTTCAGTAGGCGACACACCCAACGGCTCGTGAGCTCCGCCTTCAGCGTCCACGACGCATTCGTGTAGCCCGTCGCGACGGCGAAGTTCGGGATCCCGCTGAACATCATGCCCTTGTAGACGACGATCTCCGGGAGCGCGGGCGCGACCCCGTCGATCGTGACCGCGGCGCCCCCGAGCAGCTGCACCTTGAACCCGGTCGCGGTGACGACGACGTCGGCTTCGAGCTCGCTCCCCGCTCCCGCGAGCCGGATGCCGCGCTCGGTGAACGTCTCGATCACGTCGGTGACGATCGACGCTTTCCCCTCCCGCATCGCCGCGAAGAAGTCCGCGTCCGGCACGAAGCACATGCGCTGATCCCACGGGGCGTAGCGCGGCGTGAAGTGGGTCGCGTCGAACTCGGGTCCGAGCTCGCGCTCGATCTGCTTCGTCAGGAAGCGTTGCGCGCGGTCGGGGAAGCGTCGGCACGCGTTGAAGAACGCCATCCCGACGAGCACGTTCTTCCAGCGCGCGATCGCGTGGGCCGGGCGCTCGGGGAGCTTCGCGCGCACGAAGTCGGCGAACTTGTCCTTCTCGGGCACGTTGAGGAGGTACGAGGGCGAGCGCTGGAGCATCGTCACGTGCGCGGCGCGCTTCGCGAGCTCGGGCACGAGCGTGATCGCAGTCGCCCCGCTGCCGATGACGACGACGCGTTTGCCGTCCCACCGCGCGTCGCTCGGCCAGTGCTGCGGGTGGATGATCGTGCCGCGGAAGCGGTCACGGCCGGGGAAGTCCGGCGTGTAGCCCTTCGCGTAGTCGTAGTAGCCGGAGCAGAAGTAGAGGAAGCTACACGTCAGCGTGTGCTCCCCGGCGGGGCCGGCGATCGTGAGCGTCCAGCGAGCGGCGTCGCTGGACCAATCGGCGCGGACGAGCTTGCTCTGGAAGCGGATCTTCCCGTCGATCCCGTGCTCGGTGGCGGTGTCGCGGACGTACTTCAGGATCGACGGGCCGTCGGCGATGGCCTTCGCGTCGCGCCAGGGCCGGAACGAATAGCCCAGCGTGTACATGTCCGAGTCGGAGCGGATGCCCGGGTAGCGGAAGAGGTCCCAGGTGCCGCCGATCGCGTCGCGGGCCTCGAGGATCGCGTACGTCTTGGTCGGGCAGCTCGTCTGCAACCAGTAGGCAGCGGCGATCCCGGAGAGACCCGCGCCCACGATGACGACGTCGAGATGGAGGGGATTCACGTTCAGCCGTCCTTCGGGAGGTAGACCCACCCGCGTTTGAGGAGCCCAGGCGTTCCCTCGCTCACGCTGCCGACGACCACGGCGCCGGCGTCGACCCCGCCGAGCTCGAACGAGCCCGTGGTGACGGTCACCGCGTTCGTCGTCGTGACCTTCTCCGCCTCGGCGGCACCCTCGACGCTCGAACGCTCGCGGGTCCGCCACGCGAACCGGCGCGCTGCGCCACTCGCGCGCTCGATCGTCCCGCGCACGACGAGGTCGTACTCGTTGTCCGTGTCTCCGTCGATCTCGAAGCGGAAGTAGAGCGAGCCCCCGCTCCCCTTCGGGATCTCGAGTCGGAACTCCCCGGGCCCGTCGAGCTCCACGCTCGCGGCCGCGCGGGCGGGATCATGCCGCCGGAACGCTCCGCGTACGACCACGATCACGGGGACCGCGATCAGGAGCGCCAAACCGAGGGTCAGAAGAATCGGGAGGACGTCTTCGGTGAAATTCAATCACCGCATGATTCCATCATTCGCGATGCCCGAATAGACGTTCGGCGGGACGAGCCCGAGCCACGGATCGCTCTTCGGCGTGAGGAACAACTGGTCGTAGACGCGCGCGTTGAGCGCCTCGAACGACAGGGTCGGCTTCTCGACGAACCACTCGTGGATCTTCGAGTGGTTCCGGAACTCGTTCCGCACGCCGTCCTCGACCATCAGCTGCTCGAACGACATCGCGAGCTTCTCGAACGCCGCCGCGTCGAGCGGGACGGGGTTGCTCGCGTTCGACCAATCCATCGGGTTCTTCGAGCGCATGAGCGCACGCGACGACGGATCCAGCTTCGCCGAGCCCGCGTAGGAAGCCGTGATCGCCGTCCACGGCAGCCGATCCTCGGGGAGCTGCATCGACGGAAGGGCGGCGCGGACCATCGGCACCTCGACCGCGGCCTTCGCGTAGGCGATTGGCGCGGCCACGATCGCGGGCGGAGCCTTTCCACCCACGGGCGGCGCCGGGAGCGCGAACATCGTCGGATCGTTCACGCCGGACTTCGTGAGCCGCTCGGTCCACTCGGCGTTCTCCGTCGCGAGCATGTTCGCGTGCCAGCGCAGGATCGCCTGCTCGCGCGCGCTCGCGTCGAGCTCGTGGAGCGAGCGGGCGAGGGTCTCGGCGTCCGTGAGCAGCGCCACGAACTTCGCCGGGCCGTACAAGCCGGGGATCGCATCGAGCGGGTGCCCGTCTTCGTCGAGGACGTAGTGGATGCTGTTGCCCGTGACGGTGCGCTGGATCTTCCGCCCGTCGCGGAAGTCGATCGTGAGCACGGGCGCGGGGCGCTCGGAGCTCCAATGGAGGACGAAGTGATCGTGCAGGTACGCTGCGACCGTCGCGTTCGCGTAGAGCGCGGTCCGGAAGAAGCGGCTGTTCGCGCAGCTGAGCTCGTCGTCGAGGTTGCCGAGCAAGCGGAGCGAGAGGATCGGCTTGTGGCTGGCGCGGGCGGCGTCCTCGGCCTCGCCGAGGTCCGTGTACCAGTAGAGACCGGAGACCCACGCGTCCTTCTGCTTCGCGACCGCATCCATCGCGGTCCGCAGGCGCGCGGTCCGAGCGGGGTCCGCGCTCTTCGCGAGCTCCGCCTTCAGCGCGAGGAGGCCGGGCTCACCCGCGCTCCGCAACGTGGTCGTCGCATCGGGCGGGGCGGTCCCATCGGCGATCTGGCCGACCAGCGTGGCGACGGTCGCCCGACCCGTCGGCGAGGACGCATCCATGTGGGCATGCCCACATGCGACCACCAAAGCGCAGATCGAGCCCGCGAGGGCGAAGCGAGGGAGGGAAGTCACTCGAGCGTGTACGGACGCGCGAGGGAGAGGATCCCTTGGGTCGTTTCGCCGACGTCAGAAGACGGTGTTCTTCACCGGGGCGAGCCGCGGGCTCGTGACCGTGCCGTCGCCGAGCTGGCGGTACGAGTTGTCGCCCCAGCACCAGATCGTGCCGTCGACGCGGCGCGCGCACGCATGCTCGTTGTTCGCGGAGATCTCCGTCGCGTCGGCGAGCCCGGAGACCGGGGTCGGCGTGTAGCGGGGCTGGCCCGTACCGTCACCGTTCCGCGTCCCGGGCCCCCAGCAGTAGACCTGCCCGCTCTTCACGAGCGCGCACATCGCGCTTCCGCCGGTGACCTGGACCACGTCGCTGAGCCCGGCGATCTCGGGCCCGACGTAGCCGTGGACGGAGCTGTCCGTGCCGCCCGACGCCAAGCTCCCGGTCTGGTTGTTCCCCCAGCACCGCAGCTTGCCGCTCTTGGTGACGGCACACGTCGTGTACGGGGACGTACCGACCAACGCGATGTCGGTGATGGGCGATTCGACTCCGCCGAGCACGTCGACGAGCGAGAGGCGCTTGGCGTTGCTGCCGTCGCCGACTTGGCCCCAGTTGTTGTAGGTCCCCGCGCACCGCACGCCCCCGCCCGCGTCGACGAGGCACGTGTGCCCCCAGCCCACGGCGAGGCTGACGGTGTTGGTCGAGCTCGGGACCGCGACCGGAACCGCGCTGTCGGGGACGAGTCCGTTCGCCAGTCGTCCGTCGTTGGTGCCCCAGCACTTGACGCTCGTGTCGGCGAGCCGCGCGCACACGTGGTACGCGTGCTGAACGATGTCGGTGGCGTTGGTGATCCCGGTCACCGTCACGGGCGTCGGGCTCGGCGAGGTCTGTCCGTTTCCGAGTCGCCCGCCGCCGCCGTCGCCCCAGCACTTGATCGTCCCGTTCACGAGGAGCGCGCACGAGCTGTCGGTCCCGAGCGCGAGCGAAGCTGCCCCCGGGTTGGAGCCGCCGATCCCGACGACGTCGACCGCGCCCGTCTGCGGCGCGGTGCCGCCGTTCCCGAGCTGACCCGCGGTGTTGGAGCCCCAGCAACGCACGCCCTTCGCGCTCGTGATCGCGCAGTTGTGGAGGTTCCCCGACGCGAGGGTGGCGGGGCGCAGGCTCGGCGCTCCGCCGTCGGTGGTGGCGCCATCGGCCGCATCGGTCGGGTTGGACCCGTCGGTCACCGCGCCATCGGCCGCATCGGGGAGGGTCCCATCGAGCTTCGCGTCCGCGGTGGAGCCTGCGTCGACGCAGCTCGCCCCCGTGCAGGGCTCGACCGAGTCCGAGCCGCAGGCGACCTGGGCAGCGACGAGGCCAACGAGAACAGCCGTGCGAAAGATCGACGACGAACGCATCCCGTCACCTCCAGGGTTCACCGCGCTCGGCGTTCGACGAACGAAGGCGCCGTTCATTCACTTCGCGGTGCAGCGGCCTTCGTTGATCTGCGCGCAGACCGCGTAGGCACTCTGGTTGGCGAGGAGCTTCGCGGCCTCGTCGCAGGACGACGTCACGCCGATCGGACAGAGCTGGCCGTAGCAGGCGCACTCGAGATCGAGCACCGAGCCGTGCACGCGGAACCCGCAGCCGGGGTAGAGATCGTAGTCGACGTAGATGTCGGGGCAGGTCGAGATGGCGCTGCACAGCACGACGCCCGTGTAGGGATCCGGGCCACAGTCGATGCCCTTCGGGGTTCCGGTCGAGGTTCCGCCGTCGCCGGTGGCGCCGTCCGTGCCGCCGTCGGAGGTCCCGGCGTCCCCGCTCGACTTCTTGCTCCCGAAGTTGAACGCGATGCAGGCGGTCTGCCCGATCAGGAGGACCGCGATCGCGAAGGGCAGGTGGCGCATCCACCTCGCATGCCGGACCGGCGGCCGATGGGCCAAGTTTCCGGATCAGGGCGTGGCGGCGGCGAGCTTCGTCGGCGGGTGGAACTCGACCGGCTTCCCGCGGAGACCCTCGTCGATCAGGCGCTGCCAGTAGACGTCCCCCTGCCGGACCGCGAAGGACCGCAGGCGCGGCGAGAGCTCGCGCACGCGCTCCGTGGCGCCGATGACGCCGCGCAGGACGGGGAAGAGCGGCTCGAACGGCGAGCGCGGGACGCCGAGCTTTCCGGCGAGCTCGTCCCCGAGCAAGCGCCAGCTCACGGCGCGCGTGAAGTACTTGAGGCGCTCGAACTGCTTCAGCTCGGCGTCGTTGCGGGCGGCTTGGCGGCCCGATTCCATGAGCGCCTTCGTGAGCGCGCGCGCGTCTTCGTCGGGTGGCGCCTGCGTCGCCATGATCAGCTGAGCGAGCCGGTGCGCGTCGCGCTCGGACGTGGGCAGGAGCTCGTCGGCGCAGCCCATGAGCCAGCCGACGTAGCGCCAGAGCTGCACGTAGTCTTCCGCCTCTTCGGGCGTGACGCGGAAGCCGAGCTTGCGGATGCCGTCGAGGACGACGATGGAGAAGAGCATCGTCGTCGCCGCCATGTCGTGTTGGTTGATCGGTTCGCCCCACGCGTCCCGGTTCCAGCGCCCCGAGTCCCACAGCAGCCGGCGCACCTGCGCGTGCATCAAGCGGACCTTGATCGTGATCGCGAAGCCTTCGCGCCCGACGCGGAGCTGCCCGGGCAGGCACACGGTGTGGACGAAGCGTGCCGTCTCCGTCAGCCGGCGCGGCGCCTGCTCACGCAGGCGACCGGAGAACGCGAGGGGCTTGTTGCCGCCCGGCGACGCGTAGCCGTACGGCAGCGACTGGATGCCGAGCACGAGCCCACCCCAGTAACCCGTGCGGAGGAGCAGCGCGCCTGCGCGATCGATCGTCTTCCAATCGACCCACGTGGGCGTGCGCTCGACGCTCTCGAAGAACGCGCGGAGCGCAGGCGGTGCGGACTCGCCGAAGCTCGCGATGCCGTGATCGAGCGCGCGCTCGACTTGGGCCCACCCGCGCCCCGGAGGTTGGCCTTTGAGGACGTCGCGCACGACGTCGTCGGCGAGCGGGTCGACGCGGAGGAGCCACGGCGCGAGGCGATCCACGCGGTCCCCGTGCTCTTCGCGCGCGGAGGGTGAGTCGATGTACCGAGACGGGATCATGAAGGCACTCGTAGTGTAGCCGATCCGCGGTCACTCACGTGGCGTCCGGGGCCAGGCGCCCGCGCCGGTCGGGTGCCGGCCCGAAACGGAGATCGCGACGATTCGGAGCGCATCGCGCTTCGCGTCGGCGGGGACGTCGAGCGCGGCGCTCGCGCTGGCAGCCGGGACCTCGACCCACGCGCGGACGAGCGCGTCGTGGCGCAAGGTCGCGCCGGCGTTCTCCCCGCGCGATGGACGCTGGACGAGCCCGCGCTCGACGGCGGCGACGAGCAACACGTCGCTCCGTGCAGCTCCGCTCGTGTGCAGCTCGACCACGAGCGGGCTCGCGCCGACGTCGCGCGGGGCGACGTCGACGTGGGTCGTCGCGGGGCGCCGCGCGCGCGCGATCGCGCTGCTCAGCTCGCTCGCGCCGGAGCCGAGCTCCGCGCCGTCGAGCACGATCATCGGCGTGTAGGTGGAGTGCGTTCCCCAGCTCTGCACGTAGGCGGACTGGCGTGCGGTCGCGGCGGCGCTCGCGTAGGGATCGCGATGGCCGAGGTAGTCCCAGTAGTCGACGTGGAAGGAGAGGACGAAGACGCCGGGGCGGTCGGCCTGCGCATCGACCGCGCGCTCGACCGGGGGACAGCTGCTGCACCCCTCGGACGAGAAGAGCTCGACGACGGCAAACGAGTCGTCCGCCGGCTTCGGCGGGGTGGGTGGAGGTGGGAGAGAACTGGCGTAACCTTCCGAACTCGTGGGGGAAACGTCCGGGGAGGCCGCGCGGGAGCAGGCCGGCATCGCCAGCAGGAGGAGGAGGCAAAAGCGGCGCACTTGCTCGGGAAATACGCCGCTCCCGACCCTCGGTTTCGCGGTTCCTGCCTTCCGCGAAGCGCGGTTCGCCGCTAGAATCCCCGCCCGATGAACGCCGAGAAGTTCGTTCGCGACGCCTGGGCGACCACCGATCAGGAGGCGCGCAAGCTCTTCGTTCGAGCGAACGTCACCAAGGTCGCGCTGCCCGAGCTCGAGAAGGTCGTCCTCCGCGAGATCGAGCGCGTGGGGTGGAACGTGGGGATCCTGATGGTGGCCCAGCGGATCCTGCAGGTGGTTCCGTCGGAGCCGATCATGGTGAAGCTGCTCGCGATGGAGTCGGCGGGCGCTGCCTCGATCCCGAACGGGCCGACGCTGCACAAGCAGCTCCGCGCGAACCTCGATCACCTCGCGTCGCGCAACCCGGCGCTGGCGGACGCCGAGAAGCGATTCCGTTCGGCGAACGGGAAGGCATCGGCGGCGAAGGGCAAGTCGGCGGCGAAGGCGGCGAAGGTCGCTGCGCCGAAGGTCGCCGCGGCGAAGGTCGCTGCGCCGAAGGTCGCTGCGCCGAAGGTCACTGCGCCGAAGGTCGCCGCCGCGAAGAAGGCGGCTGAACCGAAGAAGGCGGCCGCGGCGCCGAAGAAGGCGGCCGCGCCGAAGAAGGCGCCCGCGAAGAAGACGGCGAAGCGCGACTGACGTGATGTGATGAAGCTTCGCCGGGTGGGTATCGTCGGCCTCGGCCTCGGGGCGCTCCTCTTCACGTCGATCGCGCACGCGGATCCGAGCGAAGCAGAGCAGCGCCTCGCCGAGGGGAACACGCTGCTCGAGGCGGGCAAGCGCGAAGAGGCGCTCTCGAAGTTCGTGCAGTCGTGCGCGCTCGCGCGGACGGAGCCGTGCGCGCGTCAGATCGCGCTCATCGAGCTCGATCTCGGGAGGCTCGTCGAAGGGCAGCGCGATCTCACGGCGTACCTCGCGCGCTGGCAGCCCGAAGATCGCGCCGCGCTCGAGGCGCGCGGCAAAGCCGCGTGGGAGAAGACGGGGCACGTGAAGATCGTCGCCGAGCCCGGCGCGACGATCGCGATCGACGGTGGCGAACCGATCGGGACCGCTCCGCTCGCGGGCGACGTCCCCGTGACGCCGGGCAAGCACACGATCCTCGCGAAGCGGAAGGGCGTGTCGTTCGGGCGCGACGTGGACGCGCCGGCCGGCAAGGTGACGAGCGTCGACCTCGGCGGCGAGGACGACGACGCCGACGACGAAGACGGCAAGACCAAGCCGAAGCCCAAGCCGAAGACGGTCGCCGTCCGCGCGCCGGGCTCGTGGATCGCGGGTGGCGTGCTCGTGGGGATTGGTGTCGTGGGTCTCGGGCTCGGCATCGGCGCGGCCGTCGCGAGCCAGAACGCCAACGACGACGTGAACCGCGCGTTCTCGCCCGGCATCTGCTCCGTGCCGTCGGCGGCCTGCACCCGCTACCGCGACGCGGTCGGCTCGCAGAACACGGCGACCGCAGTCTCCCTCACCGGCTACGTCGGGGCGGGGTTCTTCGCCGCGCTCGGGGTTCTCGTGTGGGCGATCTGGCCGAAGTTGGAGCGCCCGATCGTGACACCCGTCGTGGGGCCGTCGTCGGCCGGCGCGGCAATCTCGGGGACGTTCTGATGACGCGCGCGCAAGGACTCCGGGTCGCGCTGCTCGTCGCGGCCCCGCTCGTGCTCGCGGCGTGCCCGGCGTCGTTCCTCGACCCGTGCGACAACGGCGCATGCACCCCGCCCGATGGGGGCGTGCTCCCGCCGGGCTGCGATGCGACGAAGGATCTCTCGGCCTCGCCGGCGTGCGTGGACGAGCTCCTCGGCTGGTTCGTGAGCCCCACCGGTTCGGACGGCGGCGACGGCTCTCGCGCGAAGCCCTTCGCGACGCTCGGCAAGGCGTTGTCCCAAACTGGTAAACGGCGAATCTACGTGTGCGAGGGCACGTTCGACGGTGCCGCGCTCGTGACCCGCCCGATCGCGATCTACGGCGGGCTGCGCTGCGATTGGACGCCCGCCGCGGTTCGGCCGGTGCTGCGGGGCGACACGCCCGAGCTCGCGATGCGCGTCAGCGCGGCGGGGGTGTCGCTCGTCGATCTCGTGCTCCAGGCGAAGGACGGCGCTGCGGCGAGCCAATCGTCGGTCGCGCTCTCGGTCGTGGCCGGGGGCAACGTGCGCCTCGAGCGCGTGCGCATCGTCGCGGGCAAGGGACAACCCGGCGCCGACGGCGCGGTGGGCGCATACGCGTTCCCGCTCGCGACCACGCTCGACGGCAAGCCCGGGAGCGGAACCAGCGGTGGCGCGGCGAACGCGGTGACGTGCCCGGGTGGTGCGGTGACCACCGGCGGCAAGGGCGGCGACAACGGCCTCGATGGGCAAGCGGGGCAACCTGCGGCGGCCGGCGGCACGGCGGGGACGTTCGCGGGTTGCGGCTCGAACATCGGCGGCGGCGTCGGCTCGGACGGTGCGCCGTCGGCGAACGCAGCGGCGCCATCGAAGCGCGGCGTGATCGGCGCCTCGTGGAGCCCGGGCTCCGGCGCACGCGGAGCCGACGGCCTGCCGGGCCAAGGTGGCGGCGGTGGTGGTGGCCGCGCCGGCGGCGGCGGTGGCGGTGGTGGCGCAGGTGGCTGCGGCGGCTCCGGCGGCGGTGGTGGCGGCGGCGGCGGCGCGAGCATCGCGGTGCTCGCGGTGGATGCGACGGTGACGTTCGTCGCGTGCGAGCTCGTGACCAGCACGGCGGGGAAGGGCGGCAACGGAGCCGCCGGCCAACCGGGCCAGAGCGCGTTCGGTGCGGGCGGCGTACCGGCGACCGGCGGGTGCGGCGGCGGCGCGGGCGGCAAGGGCGGCGCAGGCGGCGCGGGCGCAGGCGGCGCGGGCGGAGTCTCGGTCGGTGTACTCTACAAGGGAACGGCGCCGGTGCTGGATGCGGCGACGACGGGGGCGACCACGCTCGGCGCGAAGGGCGGACCGGGGACCGGCGGCGCGGCGGGACAGAACGACGGGATCGACGGAGTGGCGCAAGCAACGCTCGCGGTGGAGTGATGAGCGAAGGCGCGCGCGCGAGCGACGCGTCGAAGGTCCACCTCTGGCGCCGCGGCGTGGCCGCCGATCTCGATGCACGCGTGCTCTTCGCGTCGCTTCGGTCCCGAATGGGCTTTCCTAGCGCGCCCGACGTCGTCGACGGGTTCGCCGTTGCCGCAGCGGCTGCGGTAGCGCGCTATGCGGAGGGGCAGGACGTTCGGCCACTCGACGTCGAGACGGAAGCCGTGGCTGCCGCCGTGATTCGCGCCCGTGACCGCGGCGCTCTCGACCGCGGCCTGGTCGCAGACTTGGTGGACCTGTGGTGCGCGACGGAGGGCGCTCCGTTCGCGATGCGAGCGCTGCTGCGCGCCGGCGAGCTCGACGGCGTGGCGTGGCGCACGGACGCGGACAGCCTTCGCGAAGCGCGCTTCGTGCGGCTCGCGACTCACTGGGCCCTCCGCGCCGGCTTCGTCGGACCGTGGCGTCGGCTCCGGGAAAGGCTTCTGACGTCGACCGACGATGCGTATCGCGTTGCGCGCGACGAAGCCGATCGCGTTCGTCGGAACACTTCGGATGCGGCAACTCGTGCAGCGCTCGCCTACGCGTTCCCGCTGGAACCCTCCTGGGCACACGAGGAAGCTCTGCGCGAGCCCGAGGACGACGGACTCGTCCCCGGTCATCGCCATGCGCTCCTCGCTTCCGTCGCCGATCTGGAGGTTGCGGCGAAGCTCGTCGCGTCAGCGCCATCCCACACGCTCCCCTACCTGCCGACCGTCGTCGATCGTCTCGGAGCGCCTTGCGCGAGTTGGCTCGTCGAGATCGGAACGAGAGCGGCCCCGCACCATCGGCTCGCCGTGCTCGATGCGGTGAGCGTCCTCTCGGGGCGTGCTCGCGCGGACGTCGCGGTCGCACTCGCGATGGACCCTCCGACCGCGGAGCTCGCACTCCGCCTTCTGGAGGCGGAGCCGGAGCACGGGCTGGCAGCGCTCGCCACACGGGCCGCCGGTGACCGACCGGCTCGTGCACGCGCGATGCTGCGGACGTTCGTGGCGGGTCATCCCGAGCTGCCCATGCGCGTTGCGGCGGAGCTCGGACCCGAGGCGTTGGCCGAGCTCGCGCCGTGGGTCGAAGCGAGCTGGTTGCTTCCACGTCCGCGGCGGCGTGCGGCGCGCGAGGGCAAGTGGCTACGGCCGGACGAGCTGGGTGAGGTTCGTCGCGCGGACGGTGGCAAGGTCGAGGTAGCCGACATCGCGCAGGTCGTTTCGGCGCTCGAGCGCGGTCGAACGGACGTTGCGGTCGACCGGGACGATCTCGCCGCCATTGCCAGCGCCGTCGTCGAGCAATGGTCCCGCGCGGGGGCGCCCGCCGAGGGAGCCTGGTGCCTCCGTGCTCTCGCCGCCACCGAGTCGCCGGACGCCGCACGAACGCTCGGCACCCTCACCCGGCGCTGGGCATTCGAGAAACACGACCGCGCAGCGGTCCTGGCGTGCACCGCCCTTGCGAGCATGCAAGGGCTCGCTTCCCTAGGCACGCTCGCGCGCCTCGACGGGCTGGCCGGACCGGTGGGGACACGAGTCCAGGCGGAGCTCGCCGCGCGCTTGTCCCAGAATGGTATCTCTGCCGAGGACGTCTCGGACGTCGCGCTGGCGGAGTTGGCCCTCGGGCCCGGGGGCTGGGTGAGCTACGGTCCCCGAAGATTTCGAATTTCGTTGGATGATCGGCTCGACGTGCGGCTCACCGACGAGCAAGGCCGAACGCTCCGTGCCTTGCCGCGTCCCACGAAGGGCGACGAGCCGGAGCGCGTTTCCGTCGCCGAGCATCGCTGGGAGGAAGCGCGGGTCCGGGTACCAGCCATCGTCGAGACGATGACGGAGCGGCTGGAGCGCGCGATGTGCACGCGTCGCCAGTGGTCGGTCGACCACTTCCGACAGTGCCTCCTCGACGATCCCATCTTGATCGAGCTGGTTCGTCGGTTGGTCTGGCGCACGGACGAAGGAGCGACGTTTCGGGTCGACGAGGAAGGTCACTGGCTCGATTGCGACGACCGGGAGCTCCCCCGGCTCGGTCCAGTCCTCGTTGCCCATCCCATCGACGTGCCGGAGCGGCTGCGGGAGGTGTGGGGCGAAGTGTTTGCCCGCTACAAGGTCATTCAGCCGTTCGAGCAGCTCCTTCGCAGAGTCCATGGCGAGGTGACGCAGACGACACTCCAACGGCTCGTCGGGATGCGAGTGAACCCCAAGTCGCTCGACGGCCTCGAGCGCAGCGGCTGGGAGGTCCATCACTCCCTCCTGTGGTGGCGCCGCTCCCGCGTCGACGTGCGCGTGAGCTTTGCCGTCGTGGACGCGGACGAATGGGAGCTCGAGGACGTCGTCGCCATCCAGATCGAGAAGCTCACGCCACTCGAGCGGAGCGAGCTCTTCCATGATCTCGAGAGTCTGTCACTCTGAGGTTCCATGCGCCTCCAGGACTTCGCGGATTCGCGGCGTGCACATCCGCTCTGGCCTCCGCTCCTCGCCGCTCGCGGTCCCGGTGGCGCGAGCGCGCGCCACGCGCATCACGCGATGCACCTCGTGCTCGCCGTCTGCGGTGAGCTGTCCGTGAACGTCGGCGGCGCGGTGCATCGCGGCGCCGGCGTCCTGACGGCGCCCGACGTGCCGCACGCGCTCGATGCGCGCGGCGCCGACACGCTGCTCGTGTTCGTCGATCCCGAGAGCGACGTCGGCGCATCGCTCCGCGCTGCGCTCGCGACGCCCGTCCGGATCGTGACGCCCGCCGAGCGACGCGCGATCGACGCCACCACCGATCCCCGCGCGATCATGGGCGCCGACGGACCGGCGTGGACCGCGAAGCTCGCGACGATCCTGGGCGACGGCGCCGTGCCGACGCGCCGTCCGATCCACCCGCGCGTTCGGCGCCTCCTCGCGTTGCTACGCTCCGAAGAACCGGACGACACGTCGCTCGAGGCGCTCGCCCGCCGTGTCGGGCTTTCGCCGAGCCGGCTGATGCACGTGTTCACGACGTCGATCGGGATCCCGCTCCGGCCCTACCTCGCGTGGCTTCGGTTGCAGCGCGCGGCGGCGGCGATCGTGGCGGGGAGCACGCTCACCGAAGCGGCCGCCTTCGCCGGGTTCGCCGACTCGGCGCACATGAGCCGGAGCTTCCGCCGAGCGTTCGGGATGCCGCCCTCGGGCTTGCGACCTCCGGCGCCGTCCCGGCCAATTGGTTCAAGCGCTTCGCGGGGGAGCGCTCTACGTTCGAGCCATGGCAAGCGAACGTGAAGGCGGGCTCCTCCAGTGGCAGCTCTCGCTCTACTCGGGCAATCACACCACGCGCGCGAACCTCGTCGTTCACGTCGTGACCGTGCCGTGGTTCTGGATGGGCACGCTCGCGCTCGTGGGCTCGCCCGTCACGGGCTGGCCGTCGGCGGTCGGGGGTCTCGTCGCGATGGTGCTCGCCGTGTTTCTGCAGGGCCGCACCCACGCGGGCGAGCCGACGCCGCCGGTGCCCTTCCGCGGCCCGCTCGACGTCGTGGCGCGCATCTTCGCCGAGCAGTGGATCACGTTCCCGCGCTACCTGTTCGGTGGCGGCTTCGCGAAGGCGTGGCGCGCCTCCCACGTGAAGGCGTGAGCGAAGGCCTGAGCGAAGGACGGAGCGCTCAGGGCGACGAGATCGCGCGCCCGACGTGGTGGCGCGAGGGCACCCCGAGCTTGCGCAGGATCGCCGCGACCTGGTTGGCCACCGTGCGGAGCGACGTGCCGCGCGTATCCGCGATCTCCTGATTGCTCTTCCCCGCCGCGATGAGGGTGGCCACGTCCCGCTCGGTGGAGGTGAGCGCCGTCGCGCGGCGCCCGCTCTCGTCCAGCGGCCAGCTCACCACCAAGTACTCCTCGCCGTGGTGTTGAAACTTGGCGACCTTGATGCGCTTCACGATGTCAGAGTAGCGCAGAACCCGCGCCCTTCGTTCGCGACGAAAGAAATGACTATCGGGCGGCGGTCGCGGCGGTCGTGGCGAGCGGCGCCGCGCACTTCAGCTTGCACTCCATCACCGCATCGAAGCGGCAGGCGTTGGACCCCATGAGGAGCGAGGTGGGACCTTTGCACCCGAAGTGGCACCCGTTCTCCTTCGTCTCCGCCGTCACGACGTAGCCCTGCGTTCCGCAGGGCTTCCCGGCTTCGCCGCACTTCTCGGCTTGGCTCCGGCAGTTCGCGATCGTGTAGTCGGCCGGGCACTGCCAGTCGCGCTCCGTCGCCGCGTAGTCGGGCGAGCGGCCGCTTCCCGTATCGATCGGCTCGGCCCGGACTTGGACGGTGCGACCCGTCTGCACGTGCTCCACGAGGCGCACGCTCTGCTTCTTCGGCGTGGCCGGCGTCGACGCGTCCTTCGGGACGAACACGAGATCTTCTTCGCGCGTCTGCGCGTCGCACCCGCTCGCTTCGCCGGTCGGGATCCACGACACGGGGAAGTCCGTGCTCTCGTGGGCGCCGATGTCGATCGTGCGCTTGCCGAGCGTCGCCGTGATCGGGAACGCGGCGCGGTTGACGATGTGGAGGAGCTTCGTCGACTCCTTGCCGTAGCCCACGTCGCCGAACTCGACCGGCGTCGGTCCGACCTCGGGCTCCGGGAACGCGAACTTGCACACGTCGGAGATGGGGTAGACCGCGTACGCGAGCGGCACGGGGTTCTTCACCTTGAAGGTGAGCGGGTGCGAAGCGGTGTCCTGCACGCTGTCGTTGAAGACGTTGGCGAGGCCTTCGACCTCGAGCCCACCGACGCGGGTCTCCGTCACGGCCGCGCCCTTCGCGGAGAGCTTGGTCTTCACGAACTCGAGCGCCTTCGCGTGCACCTCGCCTTCGCGCACCGTCGTCTCGTACGCGAGCATGCCGCCCATCTTCACCGCGCCGACGAAGTGGGTCGCCGTGCGGCACGCGCAGGCGTCGCCGGCGTAGGTGATCTCGTCCGTCGCGTCGAAGAACTGCGGATCCAAGTCGCGCACGAACGCGAGCGCGACGAGGCGCACGGTGTGCTGGCCGGCGCTGCCCCCGGCGCTGAAGAGCGGCGAGACGTCCGCGTCGGCCGAGAGGAGGACGCTGTCGATCGACACGCCGACGAACGCGAAGTCGACGGTCGTCCCGTCGACCTTGCCCGGATCGGGCGGCGACTTCGCGCACGCGGTGGGGAGCGCGCTCCACGTCCCGGTGTCGCCGTGCGCGAGCCCGCGCCCGACCGCGAAGCTGCTCGTCGCGTCGAGGAGGTACGCGTGCTCCACGTTGCTGAACGCGTTCGCCGCCGCGAGGAGACCCTTCGCGCGCCCACACGCGTCGTTGCCGAGGTTGCCGCAACCGTCCTTGGTGGTCGCCTCGACGGGGGACTTGGCGCCTGGCCCGCAGGCGAAGATGGTCGTGATCGCGGCGAGGACGAATACGCTCGGGAGCGTACGGCGGAGCTTCGGCATGTTGGGTTCACTTCCTCCAGTCGATGAGCGCGCGGCGCAGCCGTTGATCGGCGACCTCGGGACCGTCGTCGCCGAAGTAGAGCGTGTTGCCGAGGAGGCTCATCGCGACGTCGAGCGTCGGCGGTCCATCCAAGCAGAGCAGCGGCATCTGCTCCTTCGTGCCGATCGCGTCGAGGCAGAGCTCGTCCCCGGTGCTGCGGGCGGCGACGGCGTGGAGCACGCCCGACGACGCGTCGAGCCCGAGGGCGGTGACGATCCCTTCGCGCGCGAGGCGAAGCTTGCTCGGCTCGCTCGCCGGTTTGCCGGCGGCGTCGAGCGAAACGACCATCGCGCCGCGAGCGTCGTTGGTGGCCATCGCGGTCGGAGCCTCCTCGATCCAGCCGAGGATCGCGCCCCCGCCTTCGGCGCGGGCGAGGACCGGCGAGCGTGAGTGGGCGGCGGTGGAGAGCACGCGCAGCTCGGGGCCGGACTTCTTCGCCGTCTTCGCGGAGAGGATGGCGGTGTAGACGTCGGCGAACCCGTCCTTCGGGCTCTCGCGCGGATCGGACCAGGCGAGGAGGATCGCATCGCCGGCGAGCGGGAGGAGCACGGTGTCCGTTGCGTCGCCGTTGGCGGTCGTCAGCCGCTCCTCGCGCCCGATGCGCTTGAGCTGCGAGTCGACGCGCGTCGCGTAGACCTCGCCGTTGCCGTCGCGCCCGTCGACCCAGGCGACGAGATAGCCGCCGTCCACCGTGACGATCGCGACGTCGCTCGCGTCGCCCTTCGTGGTCGTGAGCTGGACCTCGTTCTGCTTCGCGCCCTTCTTGTCGACGCGGGTGAGGTGGACCTCGGGGTCGCCGTTGTCGCGCGCGACCCAAGCCACGACCGCGCCGTCGGCGTCGTTCTGGGCCTTCGTGATCGCGACGCCGCCCATCGCGAGGGCCTTCGTCGAAATGACCACTTTGGGACCATCGCTCGGGCGCACGACGAGCGACGCGCCGGCCACGCCCTTGCCATCGTCGGCCGCGGCGGTGATCGCGGCGACGAGATCGGTCGTGCCGATCCGAGTCACGGCGACGTCCGAGACCGACGTCGCTCCTTCGAGCGTGGAGACGCCGGTGAGGCGCGGCGCATCGTCGGGCGGGGGAGGCAGCCAGAGCGCGCGATGCGAGCCGGCGCGCGTGCCGAGATCGACGCCCCAGATGCTGGTGGGTGCATTGCCGCCGGCCGCGAGCGCGACGCAGGCGTCGGCGTTGCAGTCGAGGCCCCAGGCCAGGCTCGGGCCGCCGAGCAGGCCGTCGACCTGCGCCGGCGCGAGCGCGGCGTCGAAGCGGACGAACAGCGGCGCGACCGGCGTCGCGAGGCAGGCGTCGCGCGCCTGCGCCGGAGCGCACGGGTGGCCCATGCCGAGCACGGCGAAGCCGGAGCCCTCGCCGCGGAGCTCGAACGGTGCGCCGCCGGCGAGCTCGAGGGTCGCCTCCTTGGCCGGCTTCAGCGCCGGATCGAGCGCGACGAAGTGCGCGCGCTTCGACGAGCGGTCGCGCTTGCGAGGCTCTTCCCACGCGACCAAGAAGCTGGAGTCGTTCGCGGCGAGCGCGGTGAACGAAGCGCCGCCGCGATCGGGCGCGACGTCGACCGGGCCGGTCACCTTGCCGTCGGCGCCGACGCCGCACACGACGACCGAAGGCTCCACGCCGCCGTCCGTCCACGCGAAGGCGACGGTGCCGCCGACGGTCGCGGCATCGAAATCGGCGAACGCCCCGGCGCTCGGACGCGTGGCGACGAGCGCCGCGTTCCCGACGACGCGCCCGGTGTCGTCGAGCGTGATCCAGTGGAGCGACGACGTCGCGGGCGTCGGCGATTTCGGCGCCGGCGCCGCGTTCGGGCGCACGAGCGCGAGGCCGACGCCGGTCTTGAGCGCGACGGTCTGCCACGCGGTGACCGCGCGAGCGATCCGCGACGGGACGCCGCGGGCGCGGCCCTTCTCGTCGAGCGCGAGGCTGAAGACGTCGGCCACGTCACCGGTGGTCTCTTCGGCCCAGACGGCGACTGCGCCCTTCGGCGAAGGGATGACGTCCATCCAGACGATGTCGTCGACGGAGCGCGTGAGCTCGGCGGGCGTCCCGATGGCGGCACCCGCGTCGTCGACGAGCAAACCGTAGAGGCCTTCGCCCTTGTCGGTCAGCGACGTCCACGAGAGCATCGATCCGCCCGCGACGCGGCGGACGACGAGCGCGGTGGTCTCGGGCCCCGCTTGGGCGATGATCTTCGGTTCGCCCTTCGCGTGCGCCTTGGCGTCGAGGGGGACGACGACCACGGGGCGCGGAGCCTTGTCCTTCTCGGCGGCGGCGATCCAGACGGCGATGCCACCGCTCGGGCCCATCGCGAGGGTCGGCCCGACGGCCTTGTCCTTGAGCTGCCCGACCAAGGAGTAGAGGGTGCTCTTCGTGTCGACGGCGCCTGCGTCGCGTGGGACGGACACGCCGATCGGCGGAGTCACCGGACCGTTCGGCGGCGTCTGCTTCGCTCCACAAGCGATGATGGTGGCGATGCCGAGCGCGAGCCCGGAGCCGAGGACGAGCGAGCGAGCTTTCACGGATCCTCTCCCGGGACGTGGGGGAACACGCCATGGCTCGACACCTCGATCGTGCCGGCGGCGAGCGGGTCGGCGTAGTAGCCGGAGCAACAGCCCGCGCGCTGCACGATCGTCACGTCGCTGGAGTACGTGCGGTTCTTGAGCGCGATGTCGACGTGGCAGGTGCCGTACGTGGTCGGCGCGAGCTCGTAGGAGAGGCAGTGGCCCTGCCCATCGTTCGCCGTGCATTTCGGCGTCAGACCGCCGCAGGCGCGCCCGCTCGGGGTGACGCTGGTCACGTCGGCGGCGAGCGCGGCGGGGATCGTGATGGTGACGCCCGGCTTCGCGCATTCGCAGACGGCGTCGCCGCTGCACGAGCAGATGATGGACGCCATCAGGGGCGCAACGCCGAGCAGGTACCGTCCCATTCCCGCGCAGATGTACCATACTCCTCTCGCATGACGACGGAGCTGGAACCGCACGACGAGCTCGCTCACCTCCTGCGGCCTGCGGGTGGCGGCGTGTACGTAGTTTCCACCGGCCGCGCCGAGCAGCTCGCGATGCAGCGCCGCCTGTATGGCGCCGCCACCGATGAAGAAGTGGCGGTCCGCTTTCGCGAGCAGCTCCGGCGGATCGCGACGGCGAAAGTTGCCATCTTGGCAGTCCCTTCGGACGTCGGCGCTGGGTACGTCCGCGGCGCCAACCTGGGACCGCAGGCGATCCGCGCGGGGCTGTTGGAGGCGGAGCCCGACTTTCCCCAGCGTGCGCTCGCGGAGGGCATCGTCGATCTGGGCGACGTCTTCGTGGTCCCCCAGCTCCTCCACGACGAGATGCTCGGGCCCCAACAGCGCGCGGCGAGCGCGGACGCGCTCTACCCGGAGCTGCCGCACGCCGTTCGCGCGACGCTGCCGGTGTCGCCGCTCTCGATCGCGGAGCGCGCGCTCGACCTCGCGCTGAAGCTCAACCCGGCGTTGAAGCTCGTGATGCTGGGTGGCGATCACTCGACGGCGTGGCCGGCGGTCGCTGCGCTCGCGCGGGTGCGGGGGCCGAATCTCGGGGTCGTCCAGATCGACGCGCACACGGATCTGCTCTCCGAGCGCCTCGGCGTGAAGTACTGCTTCGCGACCTGGTCCTACCACGCGAACGAGCTGCTTGGCCGCAACGGGCGGCTCGTGCAGGTGGGCATCCGGGCGACGCGCCACGAGCGCGGTCATTGGGAGAAGACGCTCGGCGTGCGCCAGTTCTGGGCGGACGAGTGCCTGCGCGATCCGGCAGCTGCGCTCGACGCGATCCTGGCGCACGTGCGCGCGAGCGGCGTGAAGGAGATCTACTTCTCCAACGACATCGACGGGACGGACGAGCGGTGGGCCAACGCGACCGGCACGCCGGAGCCGAACGGGCTCGAGCCCGCGTTCGTGGTGGAGCTCATTCGGGCCTTGCGGCGAGAGGTCACGTTCGTCGGCGGAGACGTGATGGAGGTCGCGCCCGTCGTCCAGCGAACGCCGGATGGCGCGAAGAACACGGTGGAGCTCGCGGTGCGCTACCTGCGCGAAACGCTCGCGGCCCTGTAGCTCGCCTGTCCGCGGCCCGATGTCCGCTGGGAACAATGGCTGACTGGGCGAAACGGACCGATGATTGGCGCATGTACGACTTTCAAGAGACCGTCGAGACCAGCGCGAAGCTCGAAGACGTGTGGGCCGTGTACGCCGACGTGAACGGTTGGCTCCGTTGGATGCCTCACCTTCGCGCGCTCACGTGGTCCGGCCCTTTCGAATCCGGGAGCACGGGCGTGGCGACGGTCGCCGTCGGCGTCGACGCCGAGGTGAAGTTCCACCTCGAGAACGTGAGCCGCGAGAGCGACCGCGCCAGCTTCGACGTCGTCTGGACGGTGGGGCCCCTCCTCCACACGCGCATGACGCACACGATGGAGCGCACCCCGACCGGCACGCGCTTCACGCACGCCTACCACACGGGTGGGATCATGGCGCCCTTCAACTTCCTCCAAGCTGCGGCCGCTCGCGACCGCGTGGGCCCTGCCATGGCCGCGATCGCCAAGCTCGCCGGCGGACATTGAGCGAGGCCCGGCCCCGCGTATTCTAGCGGCGGGGGATGAAGCTCGAGCCCATCATCGAGTTGCCGTGCATGGTCACCGGCTCGTGGCGCCGGTTCGCGATCCATTTGTTCGAGGGCAAGCTCACGCTCGAGCACATGACGGAGCTCGAGCGCGCGAGCGAGGCATGGCACGCGAAGTCGAAGGACAAGCTCGTCGAGCTGGTGGTCATCCTCCCGA
Organism: Polyangiaceae bacterium; assembly: GCA_044224495.1. Lineage (GTDB taxonomy): Bacteria > Myxococcota_A > Polyangia > Polyangiales > Polyangiaceae > JBGAKG01. The sequence continues at coordinate 192,157 of JBGAKG010000008.1, forward strand.
GCAACGCGAAGATGACGGGCGAGGAGCGCGGCCGCATGACGAAGCTCATCAAGCGGTGGGAGCACACGCGGGTGGCTTCGGCGACGGTGATCCTCGCCCAAGGCATCGTCGGCTCGCTGCAGCGCAGCGTGCTGACCGGCATGCAGATGGTCGTCCCGTCGCCGCACCCGATGAAGGTCTTCGGCACGGTCGAGGATGCCGTGCGCTGGCTCTCACCGCACACGATGGCGGCGTGCGGGTCCGACGCGCGGCCGGAGGTGGTGCTCGGCGCCATCGAGGTCCTGGTGCAGCGCTTCGCGAAGCGAACCGAGCGCGCGCCGACGTGACGTCAGGACGTCACTCGGCAGCAGCTTCCGCGGCGGACTCGGTCGGCTTCTCCGCGCGCGGCTTTCGCGGCCGACCGGGCCCGCGGCGAACGGGCTCGGCCACGGCGTCGATCGCCGCGCGGAGCTCGGGCCGCTCGAGCGCGTAGACGCGCGCGTAGGCGAGCGCGCGCTCGCTGGTGCGCTCGAGCGCGTCTTCGCTGTCGGTGAGAGCGCGGCGCGCGGCGTCGAGCGACGCCTCGGCCGCGGCGACGGCCAGACGCGCGTCTTCGACGGCGGATGCGGCGTGAGCGAGCGTTTCCCCATCGAGATCGGGGAAGCGAACCGCACGAAGGGGACCGCTGAAAAGCTCGAGAATCCGGAGGGATTGCGGGGTGGTGGGCTTCATGGACTGAACATTAGAACAGTATCGGTCGGGTTGCCAAATTTTCGCGCCATCGGAGCGTCGGCCTGCCGCGTCGAGCGCGCACGGCCTGCACGGCCTCAGGCAACTCCTGCAGCTTCGCCCCGCGCAGGTGTGCTTCGCGCGGCGCAGAAGCCGCGGTGCGCGCTTGGCGTGATGCTTGCTCGACGAAGCGCCGAACAGCGAAGCGAGAGGAACGCATGAGGCGAATCGTGATCCTGGGCGCCGGCACCGGCGGGACGATGATGGCGAACAAACTGGTGCGCACGCTCCCCGACGACGAGTGGAAGATCACCGTCGTCGATCGAGACGACGTCCACGTCTATCAACCGGGGCTCCTGTTCCTTCCCTTCGGGCAGTATCGGCCGGAGGAGATCGTCAAGCGGCGCAAGAACCTGCTCGACCCGCGCGTCGAGGTTCGGCTCGCGGAGATCGATCGGATCGCGCCCGACGAGAACCAGGTCCACTTCGTCGGCGCACCGGCGCTCGCGTACGACGTGCTGATCGTCGCGACGGGAAGTCGGATCCTCCCCGAGGCGACGCCGGGGCTCGCGGGAACCGGATGGAAGAAGACGGCGTTCGACTTCTACACGCTGGAGGGTGCGCTCGCGCTCCGCAACGCGCTCGAGGGGTTCACGGGCGGGCGGCTCGTCGTGAACGTGGCCGAGATGCCGATCAAGTGTCCGGTCGCGCCGCTCGAGTTCCTGTTTCTGGCGGAGGCGTTCTTCACGCAGAAGGGTCTCCGCGACAAGGTCGAGATCGCCTACGCGACGCCGCTCGACGGCGCGTTCACGAAGCCGCGCGCGGCAGCCGCGTTCGGCGACATGCTCGGCCGGCGCGGGATCACGGTGCTCCCCGACTTCTCGGTCTCCGAGGTCGACGGCGCGAAGCGGGTCCTGAAGTCCTACGACGGTCGCGAGACGAACTACGACCTCTTGGTCTCGGTCCCGATCCACGGTGGATCCGAGAGCATCTCCAAGTCGGGGATGGGCGATCCGAGCGGTTGGCTCTCCGTCGACAAGCACACGCTGCAGAGCCCGAAGTTCGCGAACGTGTTCGCGCTCGGTGACGCGACGGATCTCCCCGCGTCCAAGGCCGGCGCGGTGGCGCACTTCCAGTCCGAGGTGCTGTTCGACAATGTCCTTCGCTTCGTCGGCAACCAGCCGCTCTCGCCCGCGTTCGACGGCCACGCGAACTGCTTCGTCGAGACCGGTTACGGCAAGGCGATGCTGATCGACTTCAACTACGAGACCGAGCCTCTGCCCGGTCGTTATCCGCTCCCGGGCATCGGCCCGTTCACGCTGCTCGAAGAGAGCGCGACGAACCACTGGGGGAAGCTCGCCTTCAAGTGGGTCTACTGGAACGTGCTCCTCGAAGGGAAGGAGCTCCCGCTGGACCACCGCATGTTGCTCGCCGGGAAGTGGAGCTGATCATGGAAGCCAACTCGAATGCACAGGCCCTCGAGCGCGTGATGGCGCGGCTCGACGAGATCGACGCGCGGTTGACGTACCTCGTCGAGCGGCAACGCAAGACGGAGGAGCTCTTCACCGAGATGACTCCGATCCTCCGCGAGGTGATGGGCACTGCGACGACCAAGCTCGACGAGCTCGACAAGAAGGGATACTTCGCGTTCGGCAAGGCGCTCGTCGGGCTCGGCGATCGCGTGGTCGGCGGGTTCACGCCGGACGACGTCGAGCGGCTCGGCGACGCGCTGGTCGGGATCCTCCAGACCGTGCGCGCGGTGACGCAGCCCAAGGTGCTCGAGATCGCGAACGAAGCGTCGACCGTGATCGAGAACGCCGATCAGGCGGAGCCGATCGGCCTCCTCGGGATGGTGCGCGCGACGAGCGACGACGACGTGCAGAAGGGCATGGCGGTGATGATGCAGGTGATGCGGCATGTCGGTCGCGCGGCGCGCGTGGTGCGCGAGCAGCGGCAGGCCGATCCGCGCGAGCTCCAGAAGGCGAAGCTCGCGAGCGTGCTGGGGCCGCGGCGCAAGAAGCCGCTTGGCGTCGAGCGTGCGGCAGCGCCCGCAGCGCCGAGGGTGCAAGCGGCGGCGGGGCCGGCGAAACCGCGCGCGACGGTGCTCGACGGGGTCGCGTTCGGGGAGGATGGGCACCTGCTCGACCCCGCGACGTGGACGCCGGAGCTCGCGGCGAAGATCGCGGCGGTGCAGGGCCTCGAGCTCGATGCCGCGCGGTGGGCGGTGGTCCAGTGCGCGCGCGCCGACTTCGAGAAGACGAAGGTGTCGCCCAACATTCGGCGGCTCGGGCAGGGCGCGAACTTGGCGACGAAGGATCTGTACGCGCTGTTCCCGAAGGCGCCTGCACGCACGGTGGCGAAGATCGCGGGCATCCCCAAGCCCGCCGGATGCATTTGAGAGGACGTCATGGAAATCGGCAAACGCAAGGTCGCGATCATCTGTTCTCACGGAGGCCTCGACGAGGCTTACCCGGCGCTCATCCTCGCCAACGCGGCGCGGCAGTCGGGCATCGAGGCGTTCGTCTTCTTCACGTTCTGGGGGCTCGACGTCATCACGACGAGCAAGGTCGATCACCTGCACGTCAACCTCGCCGGCAACGCGGCGTCGGGGATGCCGACGATCCTGGGGGGCCTGCCGGGCATGGAGACGCTCGCGGCGTCGATGATGAAGAAGCAGATGACGGAGCTGGATCTCCCGTCGGTGAAGGAGATGCTCCAGATCCTCGACGAGTCGGGCGCGGAGCTCTACGCGTGCGAGCTGGCGATGAAGATGTTCAAGCGCACGAAGGACGATCTCCTCCCATTGGTGAAGTCGGTCATCACGGCGGGTGACTTCTACGATCTGGCGGAGGGAGCGCAGATCATCTTCACCTGACGGGGCTCCGGGCGCGGCACGCTGGCGATTCTCGGCCGTGCGCTAAACTGGAGTCGTGCGAAGGGGTTGGCCGCTACTGATTGCCGCTTGGGTGACCGGGTGTGCGGGAGCGCGTCCAGCGGCCGCGCCGCCACGCGTCGCAGTGGCGCCGCCGGCTGTGGTGGTAGCGCCTGCGGTGGAGCCGTCGCCCGCCGAGAGGGCTGCCTACACGGAGGCTGCCACCTACACGAACGCGGGAAAGCGCTGGTTGGTCGCGGCGTCGGAGGCTTCGGATGCTCAGAGCCAGGAGATGCTCCTGGGCTCTGCTCGTGCGACGTACCTCTGCGCGGTGCGCGCGTGGGCCGACGCTCTGGCGGTGACCACGGCACGCGTGTACGAGACGCGGTTCTGGCTCGCCGACGCGTGGAACAAGGTCGTCCGTACCGAGTTCATTCTTCGCTCGATGGCGCGCGAGCGTCACGCCGCACCGACGCCGACCGAGATCGACGTCGCCATCGATGCGGCCCGCGCCGCGCGAGATGCGACCGACGGGAGCGACTACGTCGACGTGGCGGCTAAGTTCGTGATCGAGGAGGCCGACGTCGCCCGCGATCTCGAGTACCTCGTGTACGAGGAAACGAAGGGAGCGGCGGGGATCGCGAAGCGGACGTTCGTCGAGCTCGAAGGTCCCGAGGACGAAAGGACCGTGAAGGTCGTCCCGCTTCCGGCGTCCGTCGCGCGTTCGATGGCCGCGCGCGACGAGTACGTGCGTCGGGTCCCTGCCGCGCGCGACGTCGCGGGCGCATCGGGAGTTCGTTCCGCCGTGCAGTACGCGTTCGATGCCGCCGACGTGTACTTCGTCTACGGGCAGTTCGCCGAGGCGCGCGCGCGTTTCGAGCCCATCTACCGGCAAGAGTGTGGTCGCAACGAGTACGGGTTCCGTGCGTGGGAGAAGCTCATCTCGATGGCGGCGAAACTGCACGACGTCGGGGAGGCGCGCCGGCTGGCGGAGGCCGAGTCGACGCACTCGTGTGCGGTGACGGAGGAGCAGTACCAAGCGCGCGACGGCCTCCTGCCTTCGACCGTCTGCGGATTCTCCGATGCCGACGCAGCGTTCGTGAAGGCGTGCGGGCGCGACCTCAGGCGCGAGACGGACCAGTGCGATCTGGTCACGGCTTCCAGTGCTACGCGCTGGCGGACCGTCGCCGCTCTCTACCTCGCCGACTTCGAGCGTTCGCCGAGTTTCAGCGACGCTCCCACCGCGACCTTGCGCGGGGCGTTCGCGTACAAGCAGGTCGGCGATCTCGGTGCGGCCGTCGCCCTCCTTCAGGCGTTCCTCGCGTCGTACGACGACGACGCGCTCCTCGGCGCGATGGAGTCCAGGGGCGATGCACGGCGGTACGCCGAGCGGCTCGAGTACGGCAGCATGGCCTACCACGAGCTCCGGAACACCGAGCTCTCGCGCTTCGACGTCACGGCAGCGGCCACCGCGGACGAAATCGCCGCCCGGTGGGCTCGGCTCGGCGCGAAGGAACGGCGCGTGCACCTCCTCACGGCGCTCGGCCTACGCTGGATTGCGGGCGACCGAACGGGGTTCGATGCGCTGCGAGCGCTCCTAGGCACGCTGTCCCCATCCCCGCGCGAGCGCGCCGAGGCGGACTACCGAAGCGCGACCTTCGGCATGGAGGCTGGTGCGGACGTTCGCGCGAGCCTCGCGTCGTTCCACCGGGCGAACCAGAGCGTGGCCGACGCGTTGCCGTTCGTCTTCACCGCGGCGTGGCAGCTCTCGCGGCTCGCGAAGGCGTCCAACGACGTCGCGCTCTACCGCCGTTGGTTGGCGAATGCTCAGGCGGCGAAGGAGGCGTGGGAGAAGCGAGCGGACCCCGACGACGAGCCCCTCCGTCGCGCCAGCGCGGCGATCTTCGATCAGCTCGCTCGGGAGCTGAAGCCAGCGCACGTCGGATCGACGACCGCGCTGAGCGCGATCTTCGCGCCGCCGGCGACCGTCGGGACGAGCGCGGAGCCGCTCGTGCCATGAAGTTTCGGCGGACGGTTCTCCGTGGCGCCTTTGCGCTGCTCGTCGGCGTTGGTGGGGTCGGGTGCGCGCGCCCTCCTGCCGTCGCGCCATCAGCTGTCCCACCGCCCATCGCACGAGCCGCGCGCACCGAAGAGCAGACCGCGCTCCGACGGAGAGCAGCCGACCTCACGAAGCGCGGCACCGAGCTCCGGCTCTTCGCGGCCGAGACACCGGATGCCACAGCCGCGCAGTCCCTCCTCGATCGCGCGTTGGTTGCCTATCGCGAGGCTACGACCGCGTGGGCGGCCGCGCTCGCGTCCGAGCCGACCGCGACCAACGACGCACGGTTCTGGCTCGGGGACGCGTGGGACAAAGTCGTCCGCCTGACGTGGGCGCTGCACCTGTCGTTTCCGACCGAGCGCGCACGCCCGTCGCCGGCGGACCTGGAGCAAGCGCTGGCCACGACGAAGGCGGCGCGCGACGCCCTCGTGCGGTTCGATTTCCAGACACTCTCGGCGGCGTACGTCGTGGAGCTGGCGGACATCGGGCGCGACATCGCCTACGCCGACTACGAGGAGAGCGGCGGCACGAAGGGCGCGGCGCGCCGCACGGAGCTCGTGACGCACGGCGAGGGAGCATCGTCCACCTTTGAGGTCGTCGATGTCCCCGCCCCGGTCCTCGAATCGATTCGAGCGCGCATCGCGTATGCGGAGGTGCGCAACGACGCGGCCGTGTTCGGCAAGCGCATGACGGGCACCTTCGTGTACGAAGCGGCGACCGCTTACTACGTTCGCGGTCATCTCGACGAAGCGCGCGATGTCCTCGAACGCATCGATCCCCATACCTGTCGGAGCGGGCGCTTCGACCAGCGCGCGTGGGAGCTCCTCCTCGCGATTGCGGTGAAGCAGAAGGACCAAGCGGCCTCTCGCCGTGTCGCCGAGCTCAGCCAAACGGACATGTGCGTGTTCACGAAAGATGGGGACGAGCCGGGAGGTCCGATCATCGACGAGGTGCGCTTCTGGGACGAGGACCACCTCTTCATCGAAGCGTGCGGTCGCGACCTGAAGAAGAGCGTTGATCGTTGCGATCCGGTGACGGTGGACAAGCTCCCGCTCTGGAAGAAGACGGCTGCTGCCTACGCCGCCGTGCTCGATGGGGAACCGCACAGCGGCGACGCTCCGACGGCAGCCTTTCGGGCCGCCTTTGCGTACGTGCAGGCGGGAGAGCCGGCGAATGCGGTCGCAACCTTCCGTCGGTTCATCACCTACTACCGCGACGAAGAGGTGCTCGCACGGCTCGACTACGGGATCCTTGCCAACCCCAATGACAACCGACGCTATCGCGAGCGGCTCGAGTTCTTGCTCCAGGGGTACGACCAAGCAAGCTTCGACGCACTCGCCGGCTTCGACGTCGGCGTCGCCGCGACGTTGGAGGAGAACGCCGCCGCGGAGCCTCGCTTCGACGCAAAACTTCGCCACGAACGTGCGCTGACGGCGCTGCAGCTCTTCGCCGCGATGGGCGCGAAACCAGAGCTCGAAGCTTCGCTCGCGCGGTTTCGAGCGCTCCATCCGCCGCCGCAGAAGCTCGCGCGCGCGGAGCTCCTGCAGGCGGAGCTCGATCTGGAGCGGGCCCTGAGCGGTGACGCCACCGCAGCGAAGGCGGCCCGAAGTGCGCTGGAGGCCTACTACCGAACCCACCGCGCCGACCCTGCCGCAGCGCCGTTCGTCTTCGAGGCGGCGTGGGCGCTCTCTCGGCTAGCGCAGGTGACTCGCGATCCGAGCTACGGGACCTGGCTCGAGTCAGCGAGCGCAGCGCGCGCATCCTGGTCGCGCAACCTGACCGAAGACGAACGGGCGGCCTACGATGCGATGGCGCCCACGTTCGCGAAGCTGGAGCGAGAGCTGCACCCGACGCGGGTGGACGCAACGACGAGCCTATCGACGGTCTTCGTCCCCACTCCACGACCGAGTCCCTGACGCATCAGTCCTCGCCCCCACCCTTGCCCTTGCCCTTGTCCTTGTCCTTGCCTCTGGCCTTGCCAGACGCGTGGTCCTCATCGGACTCGGACTCGTCGTCGTCATCGGACTCGTCGTCGTCATCGGACTCGGACTCGTCGTCGTCATCGGACTCGGACTCGTCGTCGTCCTCATCGGACTCGTCCTCAGACTCCTCTCCCTCTCCCTCTCCCTCTCCCTCTCCTTCTTCCTCTCCACCCCCGAGCAACTTCGCCCGCGCCTCATCCTCGTCCTCGAACATCGCCCACAGCCCCCGCGGCTCAGTCTCGAGCTCGCCCTTGGCCCCGATGCCCTTCACGAGCTTCGTCCGCTCCTTCGTCGCCTCCTCGGTCACCTCGAGCGCCCCGAGCAACGCGTCGCTCCCCACCTGCTTTGCGGCGGCTTGGTCCCCGAGGAGCTCTCGCGCCTCGCGCGCGGCCCCGATCATCGACTCGGTCGTCATCTCGACGAACCGGACGATCCAATACGCCGGGTTGAACAACCCGTTCGAGCCGCTCTCCTCGTGCCCGGTCCGCGTGGCGCGGAGCACCTCGCCGAAGCGCGCCGTGTAGGCGATCGCGTCGGAGCCGCCGCCCTCGACCGCCGCCGTCGCGACGAGCGCGGCCAGCGTCCGCTCCGTCAGCGCGTCGAACGTCTCCTTGCCGATCACGAGGAGCACCGGCGGCGTACCGCCGAGCCGCGTGAAGATCGAGCCATCGCGAACGAGCTCGAGCCCCTTGCCCTCCGCCAAGACGAGCTTCAGCGGCAGCTTGGTCCCGAGCGCCTTCCCGAGTCGCTCGAAGAGCTTCTTCCAGCGCGGCTGCTTCGCCAGATCGAGCGCCTCCTCGATCCGGTCGTCGTACGGTGCGCGCAGGCCACCGACGACGGACGACGCGATGAAGATCGTGATGAACGCCAGCGTCGCCACGAGCTTCCAGGGCACGAGCTCCGCCGTGTACGCGCCATAGGCAACGACCCCGGTCGCCCCCGCCAGCAGGCTGAGCCACAGCCCACCGGAGGCCGCGTACGTCGTCGCGGCCAGCTTCGCGAGCGCGCCGAGCCCGCCCGGGGCGGAGAGCTTCGCCGGCGCCGCCGGCTTCTTCCGCGCGCGCGCCACCGACAGCCGGAGCGGCTTCGCGACGATGCCCCCGAACAACGCGAGCGCGAAGAAGAGCGAGAACCACGCGATCGGCACCCACTTGGCGATCGAGAAGACGCGCAGGTACCAAGGGTCGACCTCGTCGAGGTCCTGCTTCTCCGCCCGGTAGTCCGCGTCCTTCAGGCCGAGCTGGTGCGAGCGCTCGAGCTCGCGCCGCGCGCGCCCGTATTCGCCCTCGTTCCCGGCGAGCTGCGCCGCGAGCAGGTGGCTCGCCGGATCGTCCGGGCGCACGCGGAGCAGGTTCTCGGTGCAGACGCGAAACGTCTCGAGATCCTTCTGCGTCTTGGCGATCAGGCAGAGCGTGTTGTTCGCGTCGACGTTGTCGGGCTCCTTGTCGACCGCCTCACGGGCGAGCTTCACGCCCTCTTGCACGTACTTCTGCTGGTTCGACGCCACGAGGGCGATCGCGAGCATCGAGAGGTTGTCGCCGCTGCGGTCCTTCGCCACGGCCTCGCGGCAGTGCTCGAGCCCGCGCTCGTACGCGCTCCCCCGGATCTCCGCGTTGCAGAGCCGGCGCGTCGCGATCGTGAAGTCCGGAGCCTTCTCGTGCACTTGCCCGAACCCGCGGACGGCGTCGTCGAACCGGTCCGCGTCGAGATCCTCGGTCGCCTTGCGGAAGACCGGGACCAGGGCCGGGTCGACCTTGGCGAGCTCGGCGTCGGCTTTGGCCTCGTACGCGGGCTCGCGGCCGCTCGCGCCGAGGCTGGCGAGCAACACGGCGGCGCCGGCGAGGAGGACCTGGGCGCGTCGCAAGGTGGGTCGCATGGGAAGCGCCCATGCTACCCGCTCAGGCGCGGAGAAGGCGGGACAAGTGGGCGCGCTCCCAAGCGAGCGCACGCTCGTGAAAGCGGTACTCGGCCTCGCGCTCGCGGAACTCCGGCGGGTGGAGCATGCGCCGGCCTTCGCCGCGGGTCGCCGGCATCGCGTGGTGCAGCATCTCGTGGAAGAGGACGTGCGCGACGAAGTAGCGAGGCACCCAGCGCCGATCGAGCGCGGGGTGCAGCCGAATCAGCCGATCCTGCGCCGAGTAGCTCCCGAGCTTGATCGTGGAGCGCTTGGTGCCGACGCGGGTCGAGCGCTGCCCCCACGTGATGAGCACGTTCATGCTCCCACCGAAGTAGCGCTCGTTCAGCTGCTGGAAGATCTCGAGCAGGTCGTGGTGCTTCCCCTGCGTGTCCAGGCGCAGGCGGCGCGAGCGCTTCGCGAGCTGGACGTGGTTCGCCTCGATGAAGCGGCCGAGCAGGTCGCTCGAGGCGCGGTCCCCATCCGTCACGTAGCGGATCAACGCGGTCTGCACGCGGGGCGGCGCGCCCAGGAACATGTGGTGGATGCGCGCCCGCACGACCCCGCGCTCTTCCTGGTGCGAGATGATCGCGTGGCGGTTGTCGGTGATGCTCAGGTTCACCGGGCGGGGGAGCGCGGCGCGGAGGCGGCGCTCCAGCGACTGGCGTGCCCCCTCGTGGACGAAGAGGCGCGGGCTCTTCGCCGGGAAGACGTGCTCGGGCGTTCGCTCCGGCACGCGAATCGCGACCGCGTTCATCGGACGGGCGAGGCTGCGGTACGCGACCGTACCGGTCCCGGTTCCCCAGACACGGAGTGCTTTGCCGCGCGGCGGCGAGACCAGGTGGGGAACGGCGGAGCGGGCAGCCATCACGATTTGGGATACGGCCACCCCCCAGAGCCGTCAAGGAACGCTCAAAACCTGTGGAAAAACAGGGGAGTGCGTGTGGTCTCCCGCCGAGGATCTCCCACCGTGGATTTCGCCGAACGGATCCCCAATCCACCAACAATCCCGCTTGCTTACGTGCGCGTGCCCGTGCCCGTGCCCGTGCCCGATTTCTCTCCGATTTCGGCTTGACCCAACGCCTGCGTCAGAGCAGCGGCGCTTGGATTTCGAGCGTCTTCGGATCGAGCACGAACCGCAGCTCCGTCTTCTCCGACGGCACCAGGCGGAGGCCCACGACCATCGCCTTCAGCATGTCGAACCCGAAGGGCGCACCGAGCAGTTGGGACACCAAGTCGGAGAGGTCGGGCTCGTGCCCCACGATCATCAACCGCTTCCGGCCGAGGGTCGCCGCCGAGCGCACGAACGTCACCCCATCACCCCCGGGCGCGAGGTCCCGCTCGGTCTCGATCGGCGCGGTCTTCAGCTCCTTCGCGACGATCTCGGCGGTCTGCTGCGCGCGGACGAGCGGGCTCGCGATGACGAGCTTCGGCATCTCGTCCATCTCGGCGAGCTTCTGCGCGACCGAACGCACGCGATCGCGACCCGACGAGGTGAGCGCGCGATCGAAGTCGCGCCCGCTCGGAGCGTAGTCCTCCGCGGGGCCGTGCCGCATGACGTAGAGCTTCACGTGCTCAGTGTAGGAAGAAAGAAGCCCCCCCGTCACCAGGAAGACGGAGGGGCTTTGACCGGCGGGGCTGCGAACCGCCGGAGGATCAGCTCGAGGCAGGCCGGCTCAGTTCGCCGGCTTCGCGGGGATGTGCGGGACCTTCTTGCCCTCTTCCGGGCGTGCCCCATTCGCGCTCGCGGGCTGCGGACGCGCATCCTTTGCATCCTTGGCATCCTTGGCGGGAGCCGCCTCGACCGAAGCCATGCCCGGGCGCCCCTTGATGCCGTGCTTGGCGAGGATCTGCGCCTCGATCTTGTCCATGATGTCCGGGTGCTGCTCGAGGTAGGTCTTCGCGTTCTCGCGGCCCTGCCCGATGCGATCGCCGCCGTACGAGTACCAGGCGCCGCTCTTCTCGACGATGTTCAGGTCCGACGCGAGATCGATGATGTCGCCCGAGCGCGAGATGCCCTGCCCGTAGAGGATGTCGAACTCGACCTCCCGGAACGGCGGCGCGAGCTTGTTCTTCACGACCTTCACGCGGGTGCGGTTGCCGACGACCGCCGGCTCTTTGTTCCCGGCCGACGGGGTCGTCTCCTTGATCGCGCCGATGCGGCGGATGTCGAGGCGGACCGACGAGTAGAACTTGAGCGCGTTGCCGCCCGTCGTCGTCTCCGGCGAGCCGAACATGACGCCGATCTTCATGCGGATCTGGTTGATGAAGACGAGGAGGCAGTTCGAACGCGCCACCGTCGACGTGAGCTTGCGGAGCGCCTGGCTCATGAGGCGGGCCTGGACGCCGACGTGGCTGTCGCCCATGTCGCCCTCGATCTCGGCCTTGGGCACGAGCGCCGCGACCGAGTCGATGACCACGATCTCCACCGCGCCCGAGCGGACGAGCATGTCCGCGATCTCGAGCGCCTGCTCACCGTAGTCCGGCTGGGAGACCAGGAGCTCGTCCGTCTTGACCCCGAGCTTGCGCGCGTAGGTCGGATCGAGCGCGTGCTCTGCGTCCACGAAGGCCGCCACGCCGCCGTTCTTCTGCACCTGCGCGATCGCGTGCAGGGTGAGGGTGGTCTTGCCGCTCGACTCCGGGCCGTAGATCTCGATGATGCGTCCGCGCGGGTAACCGCCGATGCCCAGCGCGATGTCGAGGCCGATGCTCCCCGAGGAGCTGACCTGAACGTCGGAGTTGAGCGCGCCATCCTTCAGGCGCATGATCGAGCCCTTGCCGTACTCCTTCTCGATGGAGGCAACGGCGAGCTCGATGGCTTTTTGGCGGTTCTTGTCTTCCATGGGATCCTCCGGCGAAGGCAACCGACTATACTGCATGCGTGTTCAGTATCAAGATCTTCGTGATCGAATCTTCGCGAATCCCCGATTTCGGCTTATTTCGAGCCGTTTCGGAGGATTGAGCCTCGTCGCCCTCGGGATCTTGTTCAGTGGTGCCTGCGACGAGAAGGAAGAACCCAAAACTGGCGGCGCCGCAAGCCCCAGCGCCCTCGCCAGCGCGCTCGGCCTCGATGCCGCTTCGCTCGCCCCGGAGCTCGTCGATCCGGCGCGCCCCGCCGGGGACCTGAAGACCGAAGCCGACGGCTTCCACACGATCGAAGAGTGCATGCAGACCCACGGGAAGTCCGACCCCGTCGTGGCCGACGCGCTCGATCACATGGGGTACGACACGCTCGTCCGCGACGCCTGCACCGTGCTCGCCGCCGTGAACCGGAAGGACCCGCAGGTCTGCAGCGGCATCGACGCCGGTGCGATCCGCGCGCGCTGCCGGGCGCTCGTCGCGATCACGCTGGGGAAGCCCGATCAGTGTCCGATGCGCTACGAGGGCAAGTCGGAGTTCGGCCGCGAGGCGCGCTGCGTCGCCGCCGCCGCGCGCACGCCGGCGCTGTGCGCGGGCGAGGACAAGCACGGGCGTCCCGCGTGCGAGGCGATCGCCGCGCGCGATCCGTCGAAGTGCAAAGCCTTCGTGCTCGAGGAAGAGAAGGCGCGCTGCGCGCGGGAGGCCCAGCGGCTCTCCTCGACGCTCGAAGGGGGAACGCCCCTCTTCGCCGAGCTCGCGGAGGGGAAGGGAAGCCTCGATCTGCACGGCGCCAACGGCACGGCGGACCCCACGACGACCAACGTGGATCTCGGGCTCGACGTGGGGACGGGCGTCGTCCTCGTCCAGGAGCGCAAGGGCATCCGCTTCCGCTTCGGCTCGAGCGACGCGAACATCACCGTTCGGGCGGTGGGACCCGCCGTGAGCGCGGGGTTCGGCGTGACCCTCGGGGTCTCGCTCACGGGGGACGTCGAGATCCGGGAGGCGCACCTCTCCGTCCCCGGCGGCGCGTCGCTCACGTGCCCCGCCGTGAAGTGCGAGCTCAAGGCGAAGCTCGCGGGCAAGCTCGAACCGAAGCGCGGCGTGCCCGTCACGGTCACGATCGACGGCGTCATCGGCACGGCTCCCACGTCGTACAAAGTCCACGTCGAGGTGAAGACCTTCGCGCGCGACGTCGTCGACGAGTCGACGTTCTGATCGTGCGCGTCGGTCGCTACCACCTCTACGGGGCGTTCGCGTCCGGGGGCATGGCGGCGGTCCACTTCGGGAAGTCCTTCGCCGCGGGCGGCTTCGAGAAGCTCGTCGCGATCAAGGTGCCGCACCCGCAGCTCGTGAAGGATCCGGAGGCGCGCGCGATGATCCTGGACGAGGCGCGCATCGTCGCCGGGATTCGGAGCCCGCACGTGGTCGCGACGCTCGACCTCGTCGAGCAGGACGAGGCCGTCTATCAGGTCATGGAGTACGCGAACGGGCCGTCGCTCGCGAGCGTGCTCGCCGAGCTCGCCGAGCCGGTCCCGGAAGGGATCGCGCTCGCGATCGTGAGCGACGTGCTCGAGGGACTCCACGCCGCGCACGAGGCGCGCGACGCTGCGGGGCGCGCGCTCGAGGTCGTCCATCGCGACGTCTCGCCGCAGAACGTGATCGTCGAAGCGGACGGAACGGCGAAGCTGCTCGACTTCGGGATCGCGACCGCGGTCGGCAAGCTCCACCTCACCCGCGAAGGCGAGGTGCGCGGGAAGGCCGCGTACATGGCGCCCGAGCAGGTGCAGGCGCAGCCCCTCGATCGGCGCGTCGACGTCTACGCCGCGGGCGTGCTCGCGTTCGAGCTCCTCGCCGGCAAGCGCCCGTTCGAGGGCGCCGACTTCGCGGCGACGGCGCTCGCGCACGTCCTCACCCCGGTGCCGGATCTCGCGGCGCTACGACCGGAGCTCTCGCGCGAGGTCCGTGCGTTGGTGGAGCGCGCGCTCGAGAAGGAGCGGCGCCTGCGCTTCCCGACCGCGCTCGCGATGGTCGAGGCGATCGGGGCGCTCGACGTCCCGCGTGCGTCGCCGGCCGAGGTCGCGGCGTGGCTCGCGGACGTCGCGGCGCCGTTCTTCGAAGCGCGCGCGCGTGCGATTGCCGCGCTGCCGACGAAACCGGACGAGGAGCCTGCGCCCGCTCCGCCGCCGCCTGCCGCGCCGCCTCCGGCGCGTCCGCCGTGGCGAGCGCTCGCGGTCGTGGCCCTCGCGGTCGGGGCGGCCCTGCTCGGCTGGAGGTTCCGCGCGGGTGACCCCGCCGCGCCGGCGGCGCCGAGCGCGAACCCCTCGATGGCGGTTTCGGCGCCTGCGAGCGCGCCCGCGGTCGTCGCTTCGGGGCCCGCGCCGAGCGGCTCGGTGAGCGCGGTCGCGGTCGCAGATGCGTCGGCGCCAGTTCTTCCCCACGCGACGGCGACCGCGCGCGCGAGCGCGTCCGCGGCCGCGAGCGCGCCGCCGCCCGTGACGGTGACGGTCACGGTGACGCCGACGGCGTCGGCGCCGTTGCCTCCGTGTTGTGCGGGCGAGATCCGGATTCGGCTCCGCGACTGCGTGAACAACTGCCCCGCGGGTCTCTGAAGCTTCTTCGTGGCCTCACGGGAGCAGCGCGACGCGCTGGATGCGATGGCCCTGCCCGAAGAACGCGTGGGTGCCGTCGACCGCGAGCGAACCGGTCACTCCGTCGAGCCCACCGCGGACGACGACGAGCCCGTTCTTGGCGTCGGAGCCGACCGTGAGCGTCGCGAGATCGCTCCGCGCGAGCTCCGCATCGGTCAGCGTGTAGAGGTACCGATCGCGCACCACGATCGTGCGGGCGCCGCCGGTGCCGGCCACCGCGCGCGGCCCGTCGCAGATGCCGCCGAGGACGTTGCAGCACGAGTCTCCGCCGTACGCGAAGACGCCGTTGCCCGTCTGCAGGAAGGCCCACCGCTCGCCCGAGGGGGCGCGGCCGATCGCGAAGTGCTCGGTCGTCAGGATGTCGAGTGCGCCGAGCTGACACTCGTTCACGGATTTGGGGAACGGTGGATCGTCGTTCCGAACCGAGCGGAAGTAGCCGGCCCAGGAGAGGAAGTAGAGCGCGTCGCCCGAGACGGCGACGCGGTGGTTCTCGACGTACGCGCGCGGGTCGTTCGACTTCGGCACGGGAAGGAGCGTCGTCGCCTCGAGCGCGAACGTCGGAGCGCGGTAGGTGCGAAGCTCGTAAGCATCGTTCCCGGTCCCGAGGACGACCGCGACGCGTCCGCTCACGACGTCGATCGAGGTGCACGGTGGCGCCTTCGCATCCACCGTGACGATCCCCACGCCCCGCTGCCAACGCTCCACCCCCATCGCGCCGCACCACGCGACCACGTCCGCGCCGTCCCCGGCGAGCGCGCTCACGTCCGTCGCCTTCGTCGCGCGCAGCAAGGTCGGATCGCCGCCGCTCTTCGGTGCCGCGTAGAGCCCGCTGCTCGTCGCGAAGACGACGTTCTCGGTGGAGAGGCCGAGCAAGCGCGCTTCGCCTTCGCCCGGGACGATCGCGATCGTGACGAGCTGACCCGTCGGGTCGAAGTAGTCCGAGGAGCGGTACTCGAGCGAGCACGCGAGCAAGGCGCCGAGCGCCAGCGCGACCCCGACGTGGCGCCTCATCGCGCGCTCCCGTCGAGCTGGATCCGGAGCGTCTCGTGGACGGTCGGCCGCGCCAGCAGCACGATCGTCGTCGCGATCGCGGCGCCCACCGCGACGATCGCGGCGACGTCCGTCACGACGGCAGTCGCTTGCAGGCGCGACTCGAGCCCGCCGCTCCCATCGCACCACGGCTTGCACGCGTCGAGCTCGGAGTACGTGCGCGCGGTCCAGATGCCGGTCCCGAGCGCGACGGCCGCGGCGCCGAGCGCCGCCCCGCCGAGGATCCACACGAGCGGCGGGATGGGCCGCCGCTGAACGAGCTCGCGCAGGTCGATCGCGACGACGGCCGCGGTCGCCTTCGTGCGCTCGGCGACGAAGGTCGCCTCGCCGCTCCGTCCGCCCCACGTCGCGCGGAGGACGTGGGAGCCCGGATCGACGAGGAGCGGCGCCTTCGCATCGACGCGCGTGCCGTCGAGCTCGAACGCGGCCCCCGCCAAGAGCGCGCCCCGATCGTCGCGGGCGCTCGCGTTCACGCGCGGGAGCTCGGCGGAGAGCTCGTCGCGGCGCGCGCCGCAGAACGCACGGATGTCCTCACACTCGGCGGGCTCGTCGGTGGCGCACGCGGCGCTCGCGCACGTCGTCACGAGCTCGCGCGCGCGGAGCAAGCGGCCTTCCTTGCGGAGCACCTGCGCCGAGATCATGAGCGCGCGGTGCTCCTCGGTCGACGTCGCCTCTGCCCGGGCGCGCGCGGTGATCGCGAGGGCACTCAGCAGCGCGAGGAACCGATGGTGGTTTCGCATCGACGCCGTCCAGCCTACTCTCTCGAAACGTGAGCGACGAGACGAAGACCCACCAGCGGGTGGTGTTGCCGAGCGCCACGCGCGAGGTCGGGTTTCGCGTCGGCATCGTGGGGGGAGCCACCGGGGCGAGCGTGCTCGTCGCCGGGCGCCCGTCGCCGCGGCGCTTCGTCGGCTCGAGCACGACCTGCGATCTCGTCGTGCCCGATCGCATGGTCTCGCGCCGGCACCTCGCGCTCCAAGCCGTCGGCCGCACGCTCCGGATCGAGGATTGCGGCTCCAAGAACGGTACGTTCGTGAACGGCGTCCGGGTCGAGGCGGCGCTCGCCAGCGGCGGCGAGCGGATCACCATCGGCGACACGCAGCTCGTCGTCGAGGTCGTCGATGGCGTCGAGATCGACGCACCGCCGCGCGATCGCTTCGGCAAGCTGCTGGGCGCGAGCGTCGCGATGCGGCAGCTCTACCCGCTCTGCGATCGACTCACGCAGAGCAACGTCCCGGTCCTGATCGAAGGCGAGACCGGCACCGGCAAGGAGCTCCTGGCCGAGGCGCTCCACGACGCGGGCCCGCGCGCGAACGGTCCCTTCGTCGTCTTCGATTGCACCGCCGTACCGCCGTCGCTCCTCGAGAGCGAGCTCTTCGGGCACGAGCGCGGCGCCTTCACCGGCGCGGTGGGAGCGCGCGCGGGCGTGTTCGAGGCGGCCCACGGGGGCACGCTCTTCATCGACGAGATCGGCGATCTCGAGCTCGCGATGCAGCCCAAGCTCCTGCGCGCGATCGAGAAGCTCGAGGTGCGTCGGCTCGGCGCCACGCGCGCGACCAAGGTCGACGTGCGCCTGATCTTCGCGACGCGGCGGGACCTCGATCGCGAGGTGCAGATGGGGCGCTTCCGCGACGACCTCTTCCATCGGATCGTCGTCGGTCGGATCGAGCTTCCGCCGCTCCGCGATCGCGATGGCGACGTCGCGCTCCTCGCGCGCGCGTTCGCGCGGATGCTCGGCTGGGCCGAGTCCGCGATCCCGCACGACGTCGTCGTTCGGTGGGAGGACACGCGGTGGCCGGGCAACGTGCGGGAGCTCCGCAACGCGGTGATGCAGCTGCTCGAGCTCGGGACGACGCACGCCCCGACCGCGGTGGGTGGCGACTCGGCGAGCCCGGGCTCTTCGAACGACGAAGCCGCGAAGCCGCTCTCGACGCTGGCGGCGGAGGCCGTCGCGAGCGGCGCCCCGCTCCCGCTCGCGCGGAAGCGCGTGGTCGACGAGCTCGAGCGGTGCTTCGTCGAGGAGCTCCTCCGCCGTCACGGCGGGGACATCGCCGCGGCGGCCGCGGCGAGCGGGCTGGCGCGCCGACAGTTCTTCCGGATCAAGGCGAAGCTCGGGCAACGCTGAGTGTCGCCGGAGGACACTCGGGTGTCTTCGCATGACACTCGGCGCGTCCGTCGCGGGCGACATTCTCCGAGAAATCGACGCGGAGCGCGCTGGCGCACCGGTTGCTACGTGGCTCCTGCGTCATGTCGCTTCGGATCGTCGCTCGCCGGCTCGTCGCTCGCCTCGCCAAGAACCGCCTCGTGCAGTTCCTCGCGTTCGGGGGCGCGCTGCATCTCCTGGCGCCCCCGGCCGCACCGAGCCGCTTGGTCGACGTCGATCCCTCCGCGCTCGCGGCCGTGCACCGCGCCGAGGCCGAGCGAACCGGACAACCCGAGCTCGATCCGACGACGGCGCGCACCGTCGACGCCCGCCTGATCGAAGACGAGCTCCTCTACCGCGAAGCGCTGCGGATGGGGCTCGAGGACGACGACCCGATCGTGCGCGAGCGGTTGGTGCAGAAGCTCCTGCTGCTGATCGAGGATCTCGGCGGCGCGGGGCGCGAGCCGACGGACGACGAGCTGCGCGCGTACTTCGAGCGCGATCCGGCGCGGTGGAAGAAGCCGACGCGCGTGCGCTTCGTCCACGTGTTCGCCCAGACGGAGGCGCGGCTCCCTACGGCCGCGGCGTTCCACGACGATCGGCGCGAGCCGCCGGCGCTCGGCGACCCGTTTCCGTACGCGCGCGTCGTGGACGACGGCGTGCCGCAGCTCGAGACGCTCTACGGCGAGGAGCTCGCGCGCGCGGTCGCCGCGCTGCCGGTCGGCGCGGAGTCCGGCCCGATCCGGTCGCGCTACGGATGGCACCGCGTTCGTGTCCTCGAGCACGAAGAATCGCGCGTCCCCGAGCTCGCCGAGGTCCGCGCCGCGGTGCGCTTGGATTGGACCTTGGACCAGCGCGAGCGCGTCGTCGGCGATTGGATGAAGAAGACGGCGAGCCAGTACGACATCCGCGTCGGCGGGAAGCGCCTCGATCACTTCCAGCCCACGCGCCGTGTCGCCGTCCGCGCCGAGGGCTCGGCCGAGGACTGATGCAGAGGCTCCTCGCACTCCTGATCGTCCTCGCCGTCGCGCTCGTCGCGCGCCGAAGTGATGCGCACGGCATGCGCACGGCGACCGTGCAGGTCGTCCCCGTCGACGCCGAGCTCGTCGAGGTGACGATCCGCGCGGCGGTCGCGGTCCACGGTCTCTCGGTCACGCTCGACGGCTGCACGAGCGACGAAGGCGAGGGCGGGCGCTTCCGCTGCCCGGGCGGCTTCGCGGGGCACCGCCTCGAGGTGCACGGGCTCGGTCCGATCGCGAGCGACGCGATCGTGACCGTACCCGATCCGAGTGGGGAAGGAACGACGACCCACCTGCTCCAGCCGAGCAGTCCGAGCTGGCTGCTCCCCGCCGCGCACGAGAGCGGCTGGGCGGTCGCGCGCCAGTACGTGGGGCTCGGCGTTCGCCACATCGCGACGGGTGCGGACCACCTGCTCTTCCTGCTCGGGCTCGTCCTCTGCCTTCGCCGGGCGCGGCTCGTGCTGCTCGCGGAGACGGCGTTCACGCTCTCGCACTCTCTCTCGTTCTCCGCGGCCGCGCTCGGTTGGGTCCACGTGTCGGCGCGCTGGGCGGAGGCGTGCATCGCGTTCAGCCTCGTGCTGCTCGCGCTCGACGTGGGCCGAACGCGCGTGCGCGACGGTCGTCGCGTCGCGTCGCTCGCGTTCGTCTTCGGGCTCGTGCACGGTCTCGGGTTCGCGGGTGGGCTGAGCGAGATCGGCATCCCCGAGAAGGCGGTGCTTCCGGCGCTCGTCGGGTTCGCGGGAGGCGTGGAGCTCGGTCAGGTCGCGTTCCTCGTGGGCGCGTTGCTCCTGTTCGGTCTGGCGGCGCGGCTCCGCCGCGATCGCTTCGTCACGCGCGCCGGTGCGCTCGCCATCGGTGCGGCGGCTTCGTTTTGGCTCGTCGAGCGCGTCGTCGCGCTGCTTTCCCCTGGAGGCTCGGTATGAAACGCACATCGCTCTTGCTCCTCGTTCTCCCGCTCCCCGTCGCCGTCGCGGTCGCTGCCGCATCGTGCGGAGGGGACGACGCCGTCGCCGACGCCGGCTCCGACGCGCCCACCAGCGACGCACCCGGGAACGACGGCGGCGGCGACGCCGGCGCGTGCAAGGGCTTCAACGCGCTGAAGAACCCGTACTTCGGTGATCTCCACGAGCACACGTCGTTCTCGGCGGATGCGTACAGCTTCTCGACCCGCAACACGCCGACCGACGCGTATGCGTTCGCGCGCGGCAAACCGCTCCAGGTCGCGGGCGCCTCTCCCGACGGTGGGGGTCCGATCACGCAGATCGATCGCCCGCTCGACTTCCTCGCCGTCACCGATCACTCCGAGTTCCTCGCGATCGCGCTCGGTTGCGGCGCGGACCTGAACGGCACGCCGTACGATCCGACGAGCCCCTACTACGACTCTCCGCGCTGCAAGCTCTTCCGCTCGACGAACCCGGCCGTGCAGACCCTCGACTTCGCGCTCTTGTTCAACGACGTGAAGGCGCTCTGCGACGGCGGCGCGTGCGAGCCGGTCATCAAGTCGGCGTGGCAGAAGGAGCAGGCCGCGGCCGCCGTCGCCTACGATCGCTGCAACTTCACGAGCTTCGTCGCCTACGAGTGGACGCGCGTCGGCTCGAACGGCGAGACCTTGCACAAGAACGTCATCTTCGGCTCCGACAAGGTGCCCGAGCGCCCGTACGACTCGATCGCGTACGCGGGGCAGACCGATCTGTGGAACGCGCTCGATCAGGGCTGCCTCGAGCAGAACGGGTGCCGCGCGCTCACCATCCCGCACAACTCGAACCTGTCGGGCGGGCTCGCGTTCGAGGTCCCGAACGGTGCGCAGGCGCAGATGGCCAAGTACCAGCGCCTCGTCGAGATCTTCCAGCACAAGGGCGGGAGCGAATGCTTCTTCGACGCGGACGCCGGCGTCGACGGCGGCGCGGAGAGCGAGTGCGCGTTCGAGCAGGTTCCCTCAGGCGTCTCGAAGGGCGGCGGAGCGAGCGCGTTCGTGCGCACCGGTCTGACCTCGGGGATCGCGGCGCGGAAGTCGACGGGGCAGAACCCGCTCGAGCTCGGCATCGTCGGCGCCACCGACGATCACAACGGCGCGCCCGGCAACGTGAAGGAGAGCACCTATCCGGGACACGTCGGTCGCTTCGACGACACCCCGGGGCGGCGCCTCTTCGTCGGCGACGGCGGCGGCGAGAACGGGTCGAGCTCGTACTTCAACCCCGGCGGGATCACGGGCGTATGGGCGGAGGAGAACACGCGCGAGGCGATCTTCTCCGCGCTCCAGCGGCGCGAGACGTGGGCGACCAGCGGCCCGCGCATGGTCGTGCGCTTCTTCCAGACCACGAACGATGGCTCGGATCCGTGCGCGGATCCCGACTTCCCGAAGCAGCTCGTCGCGAAGGGAGCGATCCCGATGGGAGGGACGTTCAAGCCCACCTCCGCCAAGCCGCGCTTGGTCGCGTACGCGTGGAAGGACGTGACGCCGCTCGATCGCGTCGACATCGTGAAGGCGTGGGTGGACTCGGGCGGGCAGACGCACGAGCTCGTGCAGCGCATGCCGGTGAGCGACGGCACGAAGCCGGCGTGCGTCGTCTTCGACGACGCGGCCTACGCGGGCGAGATCGCGTACTGGTACGCGCGCGTGCTCGAGCAGCCGACGCCGCGCTGGAGCGCGTACGACTGCCAGAAGGCGCCGAACGCGAACCCCGCCGAGTGCACGAGCGGGGGACGCTTGGTGCAGAACATCCAAGAGCGCGCCTGGACGTCGCCGATCTGGGCCATCCCTTGACGTGCTAGGCTGTTCGGATGCGGCATCGTTGGGCGCTGGTGGGGCTTCTGCTCGCGGCCCCGGCGTGCGCGGCCATCCTCGGGATCGAGGATGGACAGCCGCGTGACGAAGACGCCGGCGTGGACGCCACGGTGGACGTGACGGTCGATGCGCCGGTCGACGCGAACGACGGCGCCACCGAGGCCGAGGCTGCGCCGCCCCCGCTCACGGTGCCCTGCGGCGACGCCGGGCCGTGCGTGGTCGGGCAGACCACCTGTTGTCGCAAGGGGACGAACCCGAACTTCTCCTACACGTGCCTGGCCGACGCGGCGGCGTGTACCGGCGGCACCGCTCCGCATGCGATCCCGTGCGATCGGGCCGAGATCTGCGCGGCGCTGGACGCCGGGGCCACGGACGCGGGTCCCGGCGTGTGCTGTGCCGACACGTTGACGACCGACGCGGGGACGAGCCTCGTGAAGGTGTTCTGCACCTCGCAGACGAACTGCTTGGCGACCGGGGTCGTGATGTGTCCGGTACTCAGCACCCAGGATGCGGGGAGCGCGGAGGCGGGGTGCGCGGCGCCGCGGCTCTGCAAGCCGAGCACGGTCTACGTGCCCGGCTACAACATCTGCCAGTAGTCAGCGGCGGAGCGTCTCGCGGATCACGCGGCGATCCGTCCACGTCCAGCCGGTGAGCAGGATGGAGTCGATGCTCAGGAGCTTCAGCACGACGTGGATCGACCAGAGCTGCGCGTCCTCGCCGGCGATGTTCATGTGCGTCCACGCGTGACAGGCGCCGTCGGCACCCCGCGCCGTCTCGATCGCGAGCGTGCGGCTCGGGAGCGCCCGCAACGCGAGGACCACCCGATCGTTCTGCAGGCGCTGACTCTCGATGCCGTAGGCCGCTTGCTCGCGATCGAGCAGGGGCGACGTCACGTCGGGGCCGCGCTCGAGCTCGCGCCAGTAGGCCCGCACCGGAGCGGGACCCACGAGCTTGCACGCGGCGTCGACGCGCACGGCGTAGTGCACCTGGTTCTTGTTCTCCGACTTGGAGATGAAGAAGGCCGAAGGGATCTCGCTCGCGTCTGCCGCACGGGCGTCCCGGCTACCGAGCGCGAGCGCCAGCGCGAGAGCGAGGGAGAGGAAGACCGGCCGCACGACCCCCTTCGATGCGAAGCTCGCGCCACGCGTCGCGCCAAACGCCGCAGGGGCATTCGCGGCCGCGTGCGTGGGGTCGACGCAAAGCCTGCACGTCCACGGCAATCCCTGCAGCGCCGGGACGCGTAGTTCTGCAGGTTCCGCGCACGGCGCCCTCCTTGCAACGGTCGCGGTCGCCATGACCGCCACGAGCTCGACCCTGGTGATGCCGAACGCGTCGAAGCGGAAGCTCCGCCGTCGGAGCCTGCGCTGGCTCGTGTGGCTCGTCGTCGTCGCGGCGCTGGTCGTCGGGGGTTGGTATTGGCGCCGCGCACGCGCGAATGCGCCCGTGGCGGTGCAGACGACCAAGATCGAGCGCGGCTCGGTCCGCGACTTCGTGACCAGCGTGGCGGCCGGGCGCGTGTCGGCGAAGCAGGAAGCGACCGTCCGCGCCGAGATCGCCGGGACGGTGAAGCAGATCCATCGGCGGCGCGGTGATCGGGTGCACGCCGGTGATCCGCTCTTCGAGTACGAAGCCAAGGATCTCGCCGAGCGGCTCACGTTGGCGCAGAGCGCGGTCGTCATCGCGCAGGCGCAGGTGCGGCAAGCGGAGCAGAACGCGGCCGTGACGGAGACGAACCTCGCGCGGACACGGCGCCTCCTCGACGTGAAGGCGGTGCCGAGCGCCGAGGCCGAGAACCTCGAAGGGCAGAGCCTCGTGATGCAGCGTGCGGTCGATGCCGCCCGGGCGGGGGTGCGCCAAGCCGATGCCAACGTCGGGATCGCGAAGACGGCGCTCGGAAAGACCGTCGTGCGCGCGCCGTTCGACGCGACCGTGCTCGATACGTCGATCGAGGTCGGCGAGGCGACGGTGCCCGGTACGCCGGTCGTCGTGCTCGCGGACACGAGCTCGCTCCATGTCGATGCCGAGATCGACGAGGCGGACCTGGCGCGCGTGAAGGTGGGGATGCCCGCCGACGTGACGCTCGACGCTCTCCCCGGCGAGCGCATTCGCGGCAAGCTCGCGACGATCGCGCCGAGCGTCGCCCGGGACCCGCGCGGTGGCCGGAGCATCGCGATCGAGGTCGAGCTGCCGTTGGACTCGCGTCTGCTGGTCGGGATGAGCGCGGACGTCGACGTGATCGTCGCCGTGCACGACGGGAGTCTCTTCGTCACGCCGAACGCGGTCCTCGGGCGCGGCGCCGACCGGAGCGTCTACGTCGTCGAAGGCGGTGTCGCCCACAAGCGCACGGTCGACGTCGGCATCACGACCTGGGAGGCGATCGAGATCAAGAAGGGCGTGAACGAGGGCGACGCCGTGGTGACCACGCTCTCCGCGAGCAAGCTCGCCGACGGCGTGAAGGTCACCGTGACGCCCGCGCCGACGAACGGGGCGCCGAAGTGAGCGCGGCCGAAGCCCTGATCGAGGTGACGGCCGTCGAGCGCAGCTTCCCCGGTGGCGACGAGCCGCTCCGCGTGCTCCGCGGGGTGACCTTTCGGATCGATCGCGGCGAGTACGTCTCGATCATCGGTCCCTCCGGCTCGGGCAAGAGCACGCTCATGTACCAACTCGGCTGCCTGGACACGCCGACGGCGGGCTCGGTGCGACTCGCGGGGTACGACGTCGGCGAGCTCGACGATGCCGAGCTCGCGGCGCTCCGCAATCAGTTCATCGGCTTCGTGTTCCAGTCGTTCAACCTGCTCCCGCGGACGACGGCCGTCGACAACGTCGCGCTCCCGCTCCGCTACGCGGGGGTCGGTCGGCGTGAGCGGCGGGAGCGCGCCCGCAGCGCGCTCGAGCGGGTGGGCTTGGCGGCGCGGGCGGAGCACTCGCCCGAGCGACTGAGCGGCGGCGAGTGCCAGCGGGTCGCGATCGCGCGCGCGATCGTGACGAACCCGGCGCTGCTCCTTTGCGACGAGCCGACCGGAAACCTGAACCAGAAGACGGGGCGCGACATCATCGACGTGTTCGAGAAGCTCAACGCGGAGACCGGGACCACCGTCATCGTCGTCACGCACGACATGTCGATCGCGCGGCGGAGTCGGCGCGTGATCCGGATCGTCGATGGCGTCGTCGAGTGGGACGGCCCACCGACCGAGAGTCACCTGGAGAACTGACGTGCTCGATCATCTCCTCTCGGCGATGACGGCGCTCGCCGCCAACAAAGTCCGCTCGGCGCTGACGATGCTCGGCGTGATCATCGGCGTGCTCGCCGTGACGCTCCTCGTGAGCGTCGGCGACGGCGCTCGCGCGTACTTGGACGACACGCTCACGTCGCTCGGGACGAACCTGCTCACGGTGCAGCCCGGGAAGCGCGAGACTCGCGGCTTCGGACCTCCGTCGAGCAACGTCGAGAAGCCGCTCACGCTCGACGACGTCGATGCGCTGGAGCGGCAAGGCACGCTCTTGCGCGGCGTGAGTGGCTCGCTCTCGGGCGCGGGCGAGATCCGCTACTCCGGGCGCGAGCGCAACGCGATGGTCTTCGGCGTCGGGCCTGCGTTCACCGAGCTGCGCAACATGAACGTCGACATCGGCACGTTCATCCGCGACGAGGACGTGACGTCGCGCCGGCGCGTGGCCGTGCTCGGGCGGACGGTCGTCCGCGAGCTCTTCGGCGACGAGAACCCGCTCGGGAAACCGATTCGGATCGCGGGCGGGCGCTTCCGCGTGATCGGGGTGATGGAGGCGCACGGGACGTCCTTCGGGTTCGACATGGACGACCTCGTCTACATCCCCGTGAGCACGGCGTCCGACCTGTTCGGGCAGGACCACATCGGCCAGATCGTGACGGCGGCCCGAAGCAAGGACGACGTCCCGCAAGCGATGGAGGAGATCGAAGAGGTGCTCGCGCGCCGCCGGCACGGGGACGTCGACTTCACCGTCCAGAGCCAAGACGATCTGATGAGCGCGTTCACCACGCTCACCGACGGGCTCACGTGGGCGCTGCTCGCGATCGCATCCATCTCGCTCTTGGTCGGCGGGATCGGGATCATGAACATCATGCTCGTGAGCGTGCGCGAGCGGACGCGCGAGATCGGCGTTCGGCGGGCGCTCGGGGCGACGCGCTCGGACATCCTCTGGCAGTTCTTGATCGAGGCGGTGGCGTTGGCGGCGCTCGGCGGCATCGTCGGGCTCGGCTTGGGCTTCGGGCTCGTCCAGGCGGTCCACTCGTTCGCGCCGGTCCTGCCACTCCGCTTCTCGCCGTGGATCGCGATGGTCGCGTTCGGCGCGTCGTTCTTCGTCGGCGTGGCGTCGGGGGTGGTCCCCGCGCGGCGCGCGGCGATGCTCAATCCGGTCGACGCCCTCCGCTACGAGTGACCTTCCGGTCGGCACTGCCCTTGCACTGGCGCAAGGGATGCGCCTTGGACTCCTCCTCCCCTTCGGCCTCGCGTTGGGATCGCTCGTCGCCTGCTCCGATGGTCAGCAGGGCGGGCTCGATGGCGAGTGGGGAGCGCCGGAGGACTCGGGCTCCAGCCTCCTCGACACCGGCAGCGGTGGGGGAAAGGACTCCGGGAACGGCGGCGGAAACGACTCGGGCACGACGTCGGGTGGTGGCGATTCGGGCTCCGGGACCGACGCCGCAATCGCGAAGGATTCCGGCACCGTGGACGCGGGGAACAACTGCTTGAACGGCGTCGCCCCGCCCAACAGCGGCCACCATCACCCGGGGGCCGACTGCATGTCGTGCCACGACGGGCTCGCGAACAACCTGAAGTGGACGGTCGCCGGAACCGTGTACACTGCAGCCAATTCGACGACGGCCGTGAGCGGCGCGAACGTCGAGATCATCGACGCCAACAACAAGAAGGTGGTGCTCGCGACGAGCACCAACGGAAATTTCTACACGACGACCGCCTTCGCGTTCCCGGTGAAGGTGCGGGCGACGAAATGCCCAGCAGATTCGAAGATGACCGCGTCTGCGACCACCGGGAGCTGCAACTCGAACTCGTGCCACACGAGCGGGATGCGGATCCACGTCCCCTGAGCTCGCGCGCGGACCGGCGCGATCGCGAGCCGTCGCGGTGGATCATCCGTCCATCAGTCGGCTCCTACCCCCCATCCTTCGCGTCTTTGGCACGCGGCGCGGTTCCACCCCGAAGCGCCCTCAGCTTCGCTTGCTGCGCCGGGGTGAGGAGGTTCTTCAGCCGCACCAGCATCCGAAGGTGCGCTGCCTTCACCGCGTTCTCGCGCGTCATCACCGCCGCCGCCGCGGTGTCGGCCGCCTTCTCGTCGACGACGTCGGCGTCGAGCACCTTCACGAGCTTTTCCTTCTCGCCTTGGAGCTCCCACTGGAGGTGAAGGAGCTCTTTCTGATCGGCGTCGAGCTCCGCGAGGATCTTCTCGCGCTGCGCGGCTTCGATCCCGATCGCGGACTGGTTCTCCATCACGAGCTCGGGCGTGAAGAGCTTGCTCTCGATCGCCCCGAGCTCGCGCGGCGGTGAGCTCTCTTGCCCGCCGAGCTCGGGCGAGGGCGGCGACAGCTTCACGCCGCCTTCGGGATCGACCGAGCCGCCGGGGAGGTGGTCGTCGGACTTCGCGCAGGCCGCGAATCCGACGACGAAGAGACACGAGAGAACGATGCGAACGAGCGGCTTCATCGGCGAGGCTCCTTGGGGATCGAGAGCGCGGGATCGAACTCGGGCGGGCGCCCGAAGAACTGAGACGACGGAGGTTCGAGCAGGAAGTCGAGCGGCGCCGGCTCGAGCCGGACGGCCGCGTACGTCGGTGGTGCGGTCGCGGTCGTCGTCAGCGGCGGGACCGCACGCGGCGGCGAGGAGCGCGTCGTCTGGAGCACCAGCACGACGCTCGCCGCGAGCGCGATGGCGGCTGCACCGCCGGCTCCCAGCCAGCGCAGGTTGCTCGGGCGGCGCCGCGCGCGGAGGGCCTCGAACGACGGCGCGCGGGTCGCGTCGCGAGCGCGGAGCTCTCGGAAGCGCTCGTGGAGCACGGGATCGCGCTCGGGCTCCGGGTCGGGGTCCCTGTTCGGCTCGGTCATGACGCCTCCGGCGCGAGGAGCTGGCGAAGCCGCTCCTTGCCGCGCTCGTAGTGCTGGCGCGCGCTGCCGATCGAGATCCCCATGATCTCGGCGGCCTCGCGCAGGGTCAGATCTTCGTAGAAGGCGAGGTGCAGGACCTCGCGCTGACGATCGGGGAGCTTGGCGAGCGCCTTCGCGAGCGCTCGCGCGCGTTGCCCCCGCCCGAGCTGCGAGCTCGGCGAGGGCATGTCGCTCGGGACCTCCGGCGCATCGCTCGCGAGCCCGAGCCACGAGCGCACGCTGAAGCGCGCCTGCTCGCGGGCCGTGAAGCGCACGACGCCGAAGAACCACGTCTTGAACGCGGAGCGCCCGTCCCAGCGTGCGCGTCCCTCGAGGACCTTCGCGTAGGACTCTTGGAGCACGTCGGCGGCGCGCGTGGGATCGCGGCCCGCGCACGCGAGCGCCCACCCCCAGCTGGCGGGGTGGAGCGCGGCGAGCTCGCCGTCGAGCCCGCCCGCGCGCTCGTCGCTCATCGACGCCGACGGTGTCATCCCATGCCCGCAGCGTCAACCGCGAGCGAGCGCTTCGGCGCTGCGCCGCGCGCGTCGCCGCACGAACACCACGATGCCGAAGATCACGAGGCCGAGCGGTACCAAGGTGGGACCGGTCGCCGCGAGCGCCATGCCGAAGGCGACCGAGATGGCGGCCGCGGCGTGGACGCCGCCGATCGCCGCGCGCTCGATGCTCCGGCCCGGCGTCTTCCAGGCGGGGACCGAGCGGCGGACGACGTGAATGCTCACGGTGGCGTAGGCCACGCGCCCGTCCATCGTGCGCTCCTCCGCCTCGATCTTCTCGATGTTCTCGCGCACGCGGGAGAGCTCCTTCTCCGTCTCGAGCACCTCGCTGAGCTTGCCGGTGTGGTCCTGGGTGAGCTCGAGGAGGCGCGCTTCCTCGACGCGCGCGGCGTGGAGCCGGGCCTTCACGTCCGCACGCGCTTCGGTGACGTCCTCGACCGACTCGACGTCGCGCGTGACGTCGCCCTGGTCCTGGACGACCCCCCGGAGCGCACCGAGGGACGACTTCGGGACGTGCGCCTCGAGATCGGCGCTCCGGTCGTCGTCGTCACCGGTGACGGTGGCGCGACCGAGCCAGCCGCCTTCGGCCTCGACCTCCTTGCGGACGGCGGTGACGGCGTCGTCGACGTGATCGGTCGTCAGCGAGGTGTCGACCGTGACGGCGAGATCGCGCGCCGACGCGGGCGCGGGGGTGGTCGTGAGCGCGGTGCCGCCTCCGTTCGGAGCGACGGCCGTCGGAGGTGCCCCGCGGACGCCGAAGTCGCTCTTCGAGCAGCCGGCGAGGACGAAGGATCCGAGCGTGAGGGCGAGGAGGACGATGTAGGTGGGCGGGCGTTTCATGCCCTGAGTGCGCGGGGCGGACCCGCCATATGACGGCGTGCGAAAAAATCGTTCGAGCGGGTAGTCTCCGGGCCGCATGGCGACGGACGAGGTGCTGGCAGGGAAGGTTCGGGCGGCGCTGGCGAAGCGGCGTGCGCCCCGATGCGAGGAGAAGCGAGTCACGGGCGGCGGCCTCGGCTTCGTCGTGGACGGGAAGCTCCTGCTCGGCGTCGTCGGCGACGACCTCATGGTTCGGCTCGAGGGCGCCGCGTACGAGGATGCCAAGAAGGCTCCCGGCGTTCGCCCGCTCACGTTCGGCGGGCGCGCGACCAAGGCGTACTTGCTCGTCGAGCGCGCTGCGCTGGGCGGGGCGAAGCTTCGGCGCTGGATCGACGCGGCGCTCGCGCCCGCTTCTGCAGCCGGCGATCCTCGCGTCGACGCGCTCCTCGCCGCGATGTCGAAGCGCGCCGCGCTCCGGCCGATCGCGCGCGCCTACGAGGTCGAGCGCGCGATCCCCGGCCGCAAGTTCGGGAAGAACGCGCTCAAGGTGGCCGGGAAGCTGGTCGCGCTCTTCACGCAGGGCACGCTCGTCGTGAAGCTCACGAAGGCGCGCGTCGACGAGCTCGTGGCGGCGAAGCTCGGGAAGCCGTTCGACCCCGGCCACGGTCGGCTGATGAAGGAGTGGCTGGCCGTGACGAGCACCAAGGCGTCGTGGATCGAGCTCGTGAGCGAGGCGGTCGCTACGGCTTCTTCACCGGCAGCGTCTCCCCGTTCCGATAACCGCCCATCACCTCGCGCACCGCGTCCTCGCGCAGGATGAACTCCCACGAGTCCTGCTCGACCTGACCGTCGAGCAGGAGCCCGAGGTGCAGGTGCGGGACGCCGTTTCCGATCCCCGACGTGGCGATGCGCTCACCGGCGACCACGCGTTTGCGCTGCGCGCTGCCCTCGGCTTGGTTGGTCACCACCGCCGAGAGGTGGGTGTAATATACATGAGTGATCTTCCGGCCCTTCCACGGGATCGGCGGCTGGAGCTCGAGCCGGATCGAGTAGGCGGTGTCTCCCTTGCCCGTCCAGCGCGTGTGGCCCCACTCGGAGTAGTCGAGCGTTCCGTCCCCCAGCGCGTGGACCGGCAGGTAGCGACCCGAGATGTCGACGCCCGTGTCGCCGAACCAACCGCCGATCGAGCCGCCCGGCATCGGGCTGCGGAGCCCGGCGTTGCGGAGCGCGGGCGACAGGAGCTCGGGTGCGAGAACCGGCGCCGACGCCGTCGCCGTCGCCGCGGTCGGTGAGGCGTCCGTCGCGCTCGGCGGTGGGGTCGTCGTCCCGGTCGGCGCGGGAGCCGTCGCGGCGACCTCGGTGACGTGGGACGGCTCGGGCCCCGGGCTCGTCGTGACGCGGGCGGAGCAACCGACGAGGGCGAGCGCGACGGCGGCGTGACGAGGGCGCATGGGCGTGCGTACGCAGCGAGAGCGCGATCGATCTAGATCGAATCTTCACGGGCACGTGAGAGGGCCTGCGCGGGACACGCCCAAGGCGCGACCGTGTTCGCGGGTCAAAGGCCCCAGCGCTGCTTCAGATCGTCGAGCGGCGAGTAGCCAGGATCGCGCGCGAGCGCGCGCTTCACTGCTTGCCGTGCACCACCCTCGCGCCCGAGCCGAAGGAGGAGCCGCGCCTCGGCTTCGATCGCCGGGAGCGGGTCCTCGGCCGTGGCGGCTGCCTCGTGCGCCCACTCCACCGCCGCCCTGCAGTCGTCGTCGTCGCCGTGATCGAGCGCGAACCACGCGAGCTGTCCGTCGAGCAGGGCGCGCTGCTTCGCGTCGCGGACCCACGTGCGCGTGCGCCGCGCAGCCTCGAAGTGACTGCGCGCTTGGTCCATCCGCCCGATCGCGCTCGCGTTCGCGACGACGTTCCCATGCACGAGCGCGATGCCGTCGTGCCGCTCGTCGTCGTCGAGCAGGGCGAGCGCCCGGAGGTAGATGGCAATCGCGCCTTCACGATCACCGGCGACGCTCGCCTGCCAACCATCGAGGTGCAGATCGTTGAACCGATCGAGGAGGACGCGGCGCACGAGGCGTGGCAAGTGAGCGCGCCGCTCGGCTTCGTCGTCGATGTCCCAGCGTCTGCCTTGCGGCTTCGTCCGGGCGGGCGCGCGGGCGACCCAGCGCCCGGTGAGGTCGCGGTAGACCTCCTGCGCGACGGCGCCGATCTGATCGTCCAGCACGAGATCGACCTTGGCGAGCGAGTCTGCGTTCTCGAGCGCGAGCTCGTAGATCGCGCGCCCCCCGCTCACGAGGCCCCACCGGAACCAGAGGAGCTCGTCCTCGGAGCAGCCGCCGAGGAGCACCTCCGCCGCGCCCCAGAGATCCCACGTGAGCGCGTCGTCGACGCGGGCGCAGAAGTGCTCGTCGAACGACGCGACCTCGTCGGGGGTCATTCGCCGAAGGCGATCGGCGAGCGCGTCGGACGGGGACTCCGACCGTCGGCACAGGTCGACGAGGCGCCAGAACGAGCGGTCGTCCACCGCCTCAGACGCCGATGAAGAGTCGATGCGCGAAGTTGCGCTCGAGGCGCGCGCGCAGGACCTTGTCCGCGGCGAGCTCGATGTCGTACTCGATGCGTTTGAACTCGAACCGCTTCGTCGAGCTGTCGTAGATGGTGTAGCTCGCGCGGTTGTCGAAGTCGCGCGGCTGACCCACGCTCCCGACCGACACGATGTACTTCTTGTCGGGCTGGAGCTCGAACGTCTGCGAGGGAAGCTCCTCGACCGTGCCGCTCCGGGAGAGCGCGAACACCTTGCAGAGGTGCGAGTGGCCGATCAGCGTGAGGTGACCGAGCTTCTCGTAGATGGAGAGACACTCGCGCGCCTGCTCGGGCGCGAAGATGTACTCGAACTCCTCGAGCCGGACCGGCGAGCCGTGGCAGAGGAGGAGATCGATGTCGTCGAGCTTCTCCTGGTACGGGAGCGACTTCAGCCACGCCATGTTCTCCTGCGAGAGACAGGCGGCGTGAGCGTCGAGCGCGTGGCGCGCGGCCTCGTAGTAGTACGAGTAGTCCATCCGGCCCGAGACGGCGGCATCGTGGTTGCCGAGGATCGTCTTCCGCGCCGTCTCGCGAACCATGTCCGCGCACTCGTTCGGAGAGCCGCCGTATCCGACGGTGTCACCGAGGCAGTAGTAGACGTCGATCTTCTCGGAGCGATAGGCCTCGAGCACTGCGCTCAGCGCCTCGTAGTTGGCGTGCACGTCACTGAAGATGCCGAGGCGCATACGGACCGAGGAGCTTACCAGAACCTGCCCCGGCTCTGCAGAATTTGCGCTCGCCAGGGGTTTCGCCAACGAATCGGCCATTCAGCTAGCTGGTGTCGGGCAGCCACAGCTCGGCGCGGAGCCCGCGCGGGCGCCGGGGCTCGAGGGCGACCCGCCCACCGTGAGCCTCCGCCACCCGCTTCACGAACGAGAGGCCCAGCCCCGAGCCGGTCGTCTTCGTGGTGAAGAACTCGTCGAAGGCTTGCTCGCGCGTCCGGGGGTCCATCCCGGGCCCGTCGTCCTCCACGACCACCCGCACCCCGTCACCCTCGCGCGCGGCGGCGAGGGTCACCGCGCCGTGGCCCGTCGCCTCCCACGCGTTGCGGAGCAGGTTCTCGAGCGCCATGACGACGAGCTCTTCGTCGACCTGCACGGTGCCGAGGGCATCCGTCGCGGCGAGCTGCGTCTCGGGGAAGGCCGTGCGCGCGCGCTCGAGCATCGCTCCGACCGGGACCGCACCGGGGCGCGGGGCGATCCGACCGAGCCGTTGGTACTGATCGATCACGCGCTCCATCCGGTCGGCTTGCGAGACGACGAGGTCGAGGTACTCGGCGGCATCTTCCAACGGACGCCCCGCGGCGCGCTCGCCTTGGAGGTACTGCGCCGCGCCGCGGATCGCGGCGAGCGGGTTCCGGAGATCGTGCGCCATCTGGCGCGACATGCGGCCCAGCATCGCATCGGCGACGGCGCGCTCTTTGGCCGCCGAGGCGGCGCCGAACAAGAAGCGGCCGGAGAGCAGCACGAAGAGCCCGAGGATGGCGGTGCCGACGGCGAAGAGCGCGGCGCGGCTCCCGACACCCCAGAAGAGCGTGAGCTCTCCGAGCACGACGAGCACCGCCAGCACGATCGTGTTGGCCGCCACGCGAACCGAGACCCGCTCGAACGCGCGCGCGCGGAACGCGGCGAACGCGAGGAGGATCGCGCTCACGGCGAGCGCCATCGACGCGATGCCCGGGGCCTTCTCGCCGGTGCTCATGACGACCAGATCGGTGGTGGTCCCGAGCGCGGCGATCACCATGCAGCCGAGGACGATGACGGTGCGCGAGCGTTCGTCGTCCGAGGCGAGGCGCACGTGGCGGATGAGGAGCCCGATGCCGTAGATCGCCTCGGGGACGAGCCCTCCGAGGAGCAGGAGCGCCCAGCGCGGCCCATTCGGGAAGCCGAGCGCGAGCGGGGTGACGACGGGGGCGAGCGACGCGAGTGCGAGCGCTGCACCGTGGAGCCACGCGACGGCGATGACGCGCCGGTGGTCGCTTCGCCGCCCGAGGAACGTGAAGACGAAGTGGAAGCATGCCGCCGGCGCGAGCGCCGCCGACGCGGCGTCCAACCAGTCCCACGCGGGTTGGTTCGGCACGAACGAGCCGATCAGATCGAAGGCCGTGTAGGCGAAGAGCACGACGCAGACGACGGCGAGGCGGACCGCGAGCGGCTCCCTCCGCCCGCGTGCGATCGAGAGCGCCGCGATCGTGAAGAACGCGGCACACGCGATGACCTCGGGCGTGAAGCTCGGTACCAACGGGTTCATCATAGGCGGTCAGCGACAGAGCAGCCCTCGCAACGCGTCGGCGCGGCGGGGCAGCTCGACGTCGCGGACGAAGGGCGAGAGCGCGGCGTCGCCGCGGCGCAAGGGGGAGACGTGGAAGCTCCCGTCGATGCTCCGATCGAGGTGACATCCGTTGCACGTGCCGTGGGCGAAGGCGGCCTTGGTCGCGTCGCTCACGCCGTCGAGCGCGAAGGTCGGCGGCTCCGCGACGACGGAGGAAGCGAGGACGTCGTCGGGCAGCTGGTAGCTTCCGCGCAGGACGGCGGATTCGTGGTCACGCACGAACGGAGCGACGGGCGCATCGGCGCGCGGGGTGTTCGCGAGCCCGTGCGGTACCGCGCCGCCGCCGCTCCACGTGCGCTCGTGGAAGACGGCGAGGCCTTCGCGCGCATCTTCGATTCGGATCCGACCGTGGCGCTCGCCCGCGAGGGCATCTTCGACGAGCGCGACCAGCGCGTCGCGGAGCGCGCTCCCGCTGAGCGAACCGAGCGAATGCCAGCGTTCGGCCCACCCGCGCGGAGGCGTCGCGCTCGAGAGCGCGAGCTCCACGATGACCGTCTCGGCCAGGCGCTCTCCGTCCGCGGTGGCGCCGTACACGAAGCGAAGCTCCGGCTCGCCGACGTCGACGCGGTCGAGGCGATTCACGATCGCGACGAGCTCGAGCCCGGTGGCGGGGGCCCCGAGCGCGAGGTTCCCCGCCGCGAAGCCGGCGATCCGCTCGAAGCCGAAGGCGGGATCGCCGACGAGTGCGGGCTCGGTCACCACCAGCTCTCGTGAAGGATCGATCGCGATCGCCGCGCAGCGCGCGGGGAGCTTCTCGACGGGGATCGTGCAGCCGCTCACCGCGGCCGTACCGACGGCCAGGAGCCACCCGAGGGCGAGAGCGGTCTTCATAGCGAGGTGGAGACGCCGAGCATCGCGGCGGCAGGGATCTGGAACCACTCCGGTCCGGCGAGCGCGACGACCCCGCGCGTCATCACGAACGCTTCACCGAAGATCGACGTGCGTGCCGTGATGGCGACCGCGCTGCCGATGCCCCACGTGTTCCACGCCGCGCCGTGCTGGACGCCGGACGGCAGCCCCGCGCCACCGTAGGGTGCGATCGGACCGGTGACGGGCTCGGCGCCGACCATCTTCGCGATCAACGCACCGAACGCCGCGTGCACGCGGACGCGCCCGGCGACGCCTTCGATCCGCGCCACGGGACGGACGAGGATCCAATTCTCGGCGTCGCCGATGCCGGGGTACCAGAGCAGCGCCGTCTCGAGCGTCAGGCGCGTCGGTCCGAGGTGCACGACGTCCACCCGCGGGTAGAGGCCCCACGCGATTCCGCCTTGGAACGGGCCGGCGGCGACGAGAGCTCCGACGGCCAAGCGCTCGACGACGCCGACGGAGACCTCGCCCGCTGCGGCGAAGGGGACGCCGGTCGAGGCGCGCAGGCCGACGTGCCCGGCGTCGGGGAAGAAGTAGTCGTGGGCGTGGGCCGTAGTGCTCGCGAAGAGGAGCGCGAACGCGAGCAACGGCGGGAGGATCCTGCGCGGCATGGGCGCGCCCAACGCAACGGTCGTGCCGCCGCCGATCGCGCCGGAAAGTCGACGTTCGTCGCCGTCCGCCGCCGCTCGCCGCTGCACGGTGTGCAATCGATTGCACAGTGCACGAGCAACTTCTCCGATCGAGAAACGCCAGCGCTCGTCTACGCTCGGGTCGTGAGCGACTCGGTCCTCGTGGTCGACGACGACGCAGCGCTGCGCACGGTCCTGGTCGGGCTCCTGCGCCAGGGCGGCTATGCGGCGCGCGCGGTCGCGTCCGGCGAAGAAGCGCTCCGAAGCGTGGCGGCCGAGCACGTCGACGTCGTCGTCACCGATCTCCGCATGCCCGGGATGGATGGGCTCGCCCTCGTCGCCGCGCTGGCGAAGCAAGCGCCGGATCTGCCCGTCATCATGATCTCGGCGCACGGCACGGTGCCGGTCGCGGTCGAGGCGATGAAGGCGGGGGCGAAGGAGTTCCTCCTCAAGCCGTTCGACAAGGACGACGTGCTCGCCACCGTCGCGCGCGTCCTCGAGACCCACGGCCGCACGTCGGCTCCGCCGATGCCACCGCCCGTGGTTGCGCCCGATGGTGGATCGCGCTCGGAGGCGATGCGCGACTGCCGGGAGCGCATGGCTCGGGCGGCGCGGAGCACCGCCACCGTGCTCCTCCGCGGCGAGAGCGGCTGCGGCAAGGAGGTCGCCGCGCGTTGGATCCACGGCGCGAGCGCGCACGGCAGCGGTCCGTTCGTCCCCGTCCACTGCGCGGCGTTGCCGGACACGCTGCTCGAGAGCGAGCTGTTCGGCTACGAGAAGGGCGCCTTCACGGGGGCCACCAAGCGGAAGCCGGGCCGCGTCGAGCTGGCGGCCGGGGGCACGCTGTTCCTCGACGAGATCGGCGACGTCTCGCCGGCGGTCCAGGTGAAGCTCCTCCGCCTCCTTCAAGAGAAGGAGTTCCAGCGCCTCGGCAGCGAGACGCCGGAGACGATCAACCTCCGCTTCATCGCCGCCACGCACCGCGACCTGGAGGCGATGGTCCGCGCTGGGACGTTCCGTGAGGACCTCTTCTATCGGCTCGCCGTCGTCCCGATCGAGCTCCCTCCGCTCCGCGATCGGCGCGCCGACATCGCCGAGCTCGCGCGCGGCTTCTGCGAGCGCTCGGCGCGCGACAACGGTCGCACGGCGGTCCTCGGGGACGACGCGCTCGCGCTGCTCGAGGCGCAACCGTGGCCCGGCAACGTGCGCGAGCTCCAGAGCTTCGTCGAGCGCGTGGTCGTCTTCAGCGACGCCGCCGTGATCGGGGCCGCGGACGTGCAGCGCGAGCTCGAGCGGTCGATGCCGCGGACGAGCAGCGCGAGCTCGAAGCCCGCTGCCGGCACGCTCCACGAGTCGCGCGGCGCGGCGGAGCGGCGCGCGATCGAAGAGGCCCTCGAGCGCGCGCGCGGGAACCGAACGCTCGCCGCGCGCCTGCTCGGCGTGAGCCGGCGCACGCTCTACAACAAGCTCGCGGAGCTCGGGATGTGAAGCGGCGCACCGTGCAGCCGGCTGCACGGTGGGGGCGCAGGCGACTGCACGGGTGACGCTCGCGTCGCCTGCAACCCCGTGAAATCACGCACGGCACGGGGCGTGAAAGGGGAGGGCGCATGAAGCTCTCGCTCTATCTCGCTGCGGCGCTCCTCGCCCCACTCCTCATGTTCGCCGAGCGCGCGATCGGCGCGCGGCTGGGCCGCCGAGGGGCCTCGCTCGGTCACGCCGTGAACAGTCTGAGTCACTACCTCGCCGAGCTCGCGCTCACGGTCACGCTCAACCTCAACGTCTTCGCGGCGTTCGCGTGGTTGTCGCCCCACGTCGCGCTCCTCCGAATCTCCGCGTCGCCCCTGGCGGCCGTCTTGGCGTTCGTCGCGATCGACTTCGTCTACTGGGTCGGCCACCGCACGTGCCACCGGATTGGCGTGCTCTGGGGCCTGCACGCCGTGCATCACCAATCGCGCGAGATGAACCTCGCGTCCGGTCTGCGCGGGCCGTGGCTCTCGGCCCTCCAGATCGCGCCGTTCCTGTTGCCGCTCGCGATGCTCGGGTTGCCGCTCGAGCTCGTCTTCGGCGCCTACGCGATTCAGACCGTCTACAAGCTCGTGATCCACACGAACCTCGTCGACTCGTTCGGTCCGCTCGATGCGATCTTCGTCAGCCCCGCCGCCCATCGCGTCCATCACCTGCGCGACGGGGAGCACCACGGGAAGAACTTCGGCGGCGTGCTGTCGATCTGGGATCGCGCGTTCGGCACGTACGAGGCCGCTCCGCGTGACGTGCGCGAGCGCGACTTGGGGCTGCCGGGGGCGGAGCCGACGCTGGACCCGCTCGCGAACAACCTCTCGGGCTTCGGCATCGACCTCTCCTCGAGGCCGGGGAAGCCCGCCGATCCCCGGTTCGTCGTCGCGGCCTTCGCCGTGACGTTCGTCCTGAGCCTCGCGTTCACCGCGACGGCGAGCGTGCTGCCGGTCGGCCTCCGCTTCGTGGGATGTGGCGCAGTGATTGCGCTGGTGACGATGCTGGGGCGTTCGTTCCCGTCCGTGACCGCGCCGCGCGAATCCGCATCCTGATCTCGCGCGCGCGCGTCCCCGCGCGCGCTACATTCGCTGCCGGTGGAGTCCTGGTGGACGAAGTCGGCGGAGGCCCTCGCGAAGGAGCTCGGCACGTCGCTCGAGCGCGGGCTCGATGCGAGTAGCGCCGCGGCGCGCTTGGCCGAGCGTGGGCGCAACGTCCTCCACGAGGAGAAAGAGGAGCGCCCGCTCGTCACGTTCCTCCGGCAGCTCCGGAACCCTCTCTCGTGGTTGCTCCTCTTCGCCGTCGGCGTCTCTTCGGTCGCCGGCGAGTGGACCGATGCCGGAGTGGTGCTGGGGATCTTGCTCCTCGGCGCGCTCCTCGGCTTCGTCCAAGAGCGGCGTGCGTCGCGCGCGGTGGCAGCGCTGCGCGCGCAGCTCGAGCTCCGGTGCGACGTCGTGCGGGACGGTGCGACGGTCCGGATCCCGAGCGCGACCGTCGTTCCCGGGGACGTGGTCGTGCTGGCCGCAGGGGCGACGGTCCCTGCCGACGGCGTGGTCGTCGTCGCGAAGGACCTGTTCGTGTCGGAGTCCGTGCTCACCGGCGAGAGTCACGCGGTCGAGAAGGAGCCGGGGCCGTCGCCCGCGATCTCCGCGCTCGGTGCCCGGCACGGGTCGCTGTTCCAGGGCACGAGCGTGCAGAGCGGCACCGGCCGCATGCTCGTCGTCATGACGGGGGCGGGGACCGAGTACGGCCAGATCGCGGAGCGGCTGACGCTGCGCCCCCCGGAGACCGCGTTCGATCGCGGCCTCCGCCGGTTCGGGCAGATGCTGATGTACGTGATGTTCGTCCTCGTCCTCTTCACGACGGCGGCGAACCTCCTGAGCCACAAGCCTCCGATCGAGTCGATGCTCTTCGCGATCGCGCTTGCGGTCGGGCTCGCACCGGAGATGCTGCCCGCGATCGTCGCCGTGACGCTCTCGCGCGGTGCGCAGCGCATGGCCGAGCGCGGCGTGATCGTGCGGAAGCTCGCGGCGATCGAGAATTTCGGAGCGATCGACGTCTTCTGCACCGACAAGACCGGAACACTGACCGAGGGCAACGTCGTCGTGCGGCGCGCGAGCGACGCGGTCGGGGGCGACTCCGCGCGGGCGATGGCGCTCGCGTTCACGAACGCGAAGCTCCAGTGCGGGCTCCCCAACCCGATCGACGTCGCGCTCATCGACCGCGCCGCAGCCGATGGCGTCGTGATCGTCGGCGAGCGTCTCGACGAGGTGCCGTACGACTTCTCGCGCAAGCGCCTCAGCATCCTGGTCCGCCCGGCCGAGGGGAAGCCGCTGCTCGTGACGAAGGGCGCCTTCAAGAGCGTCCTCGCCATCGTCACGCGCTGGCGCGACGGAGACGGTACCGTTCGGGAGCTCGACGAGCCCACGAAGCACGCGCTCTCGGCGCGAGTGGACGGTCTCGGCGGCGACGGCATCCGCGCGCTCGCGGTCGCCACGCGCGAGCTGGAGGGGGACCACGCCACGAAGGCGGACGAGCGCGCCATGGTCTTCGAGGGCCTCCTCGAGCTCGCGGATCCACCGAAGGCGGGAGCGGCCGAGGCGATCGCCGATCTGCGCGCGCTCGGTGTCACGGTGAAGATCGTGAGCGGTGATGCGGGCTCGGTCTGTCGCCACCTCGCGCAGGCGGTCGGGATCGGGGCGGAGCGCGTCCTCACCGGGGCGGAGGTCGCTGCGCTCGGCGACGAGGCGCTCTGGCACGTCGCGGAGCGCGTGTCCGTCTTCGCCGAGGTCGACCCGAACCAGAAGGAGCGCGTCATCCTCGCGCTCCGCAAGACCGGGCACGTCGTGGGCTACATGGGCGACGGCGTGAACGACGCCCCCGCGCTCCACGCCGCCGACGTCGGCGTGTCCGTGTTCGGCGCGACCGACGTGGCGCGCGAGGCGTCGGACTTCGTCCTCGTGAAGCGCGACCTCGGCGTGCTCCACGACGGCATCGCCGAGGGCCGCGCGACGTTCGCGAACACGCTGAAGTATCTCTTCACGACCGAGAGCGCGAACTTCGGGAACATGATCAGCATGGCGGTGGCGGCGGCGTTCCTGCCGTTCCTCCCGCTCCTCGCCGGGCAGGTGCTGCTCAACAACTTCCTCAGCGACGTGCCCGCGATGGCGATCGCGGGCGACTCCGTCGATCCCGAGATGGTGCAGCGCCCGGTCCGGTGGGACATCGGCGTGCTCCGCCGCTTCATGATCACGTTCGGGCTCGTGAGCAGCGCCTTCGACTTGCTGACGTTCGCCGTGCTCCTCTTCGTGATCCGCGCTCCCGCGGCCGAGTTCCGGACGTCGTGGTTCGTCGAGTCGCTCCTCACCGAGGTCGTCGTCGCGCTCGTCGTCCGCACGCGGCGCCCGTTCTGGCGCAGCAAGCCGGGCCGTGCGCTCGTCGCGCTCAGCGTCGTCGTGGCCGTCGTCGCGAGCTTGCTGCCGTACACGCCGGCGGGCGCGCTCGTGGCGCTGGTGCCGTTGCCGGTCGGGCTCCTCGGCACGCTCTGGGCGATCAGCCTGGCCTACGCGCTCACGGTGGAGGGCGTGAAGCGGATCTTCTGGGGAAGAGCGCAGGGCAAGGACCGTGTGCTAAGCAAGGCCGCATGAGCGGTTCCGAGAATGGCGTCAACGG
Organism: Polyangiaceae bacterium; assembly: GCA_044224495.1. Taxonomy (GTDB): domain Bacteria; phylum Myxococcota_A; class Polyangia; order Polyangiales; family Polyangiaceae; genus JBGAKG01. Next base: position 233,234 of record JBGAKG010000008.1, read on the forward strand.
CGTCGGGCAAGTCGAGATCCACGAGATCGAGCTGACCGAGGCCGAGCGCGAAGCGCCGCCGGCCGCGGTCGCGGAGCTCTATGCGTCGTTCCTCCGCTTCACGGCCTCGAAGTACAAGGTGCCGCTCGACTTCACCGAGGACACGCTCCCGATCGTCGACCAATACGTGAAGGATGCACGCGCCGAGATCACGGTCCGGCCCGAGACGCTCAACCTCGTCGCGGCCTCGATCGGCGCGTATCTCGGCGAGGTCGTGCGCCGGCGCTTCGGCGGCTACTGGCACGCGCCGACCGGCGCCGAGCACGAGACGTGGCGCGTGCAGCTCTCGCGCGCTCACGTCGCCTTCAACCCGCTCGGCATGGCGCTCGAGGCGCTCACCGGCGAAGAGGCGACGGGCTGGGGGGCGCACTTCGAGCTGGATCCCGCCGAGCGCGAGGTCGTGAACGCACGGCTCGAAGTCATCCCGCCGGTCGACGAAGACGAGTACTACCTCCCGACCACGCGCTTCGAGGTCCTGGAGGTCATCGTGGAGACGCTCCGGCGCGCGATGGAAGCGAGTGGTACGGCCGACGTGATCTTCGCGCCGGAAGATTACGGGTGACGTGATACCGTTCCACCATGCGTCTTTTCCGCGCTTTCTCGATCCTGGGCTTTGGGGCCGCGCTCGTCCTCGCTTGCGGTGGTGACGACACCACCTCGAACACGAACCCCGACGGGGGGACGATCCCGCCGCAGCCCGGCGTCGACGGTGGCGGGACCACCCTCTACGGTCAGGAGCACGGCGGCGGCGAGTTCCACCTCGGGCCCGTCGACTACACCGAGACGCAGTGGCACAACGCGTGCGCGCCCGGCACGAAGTACGCGCAGAGCGTGCAGAGCGCCGAGGGCGTCCTCCTCGCCGGGCTCTGGAACGGGATCCCGAACGTCGCCCAGTACTGCGATGCCTGCATCTTCGTGAAGACGGCCAAAGGCAAGGCCGCGCTCCTCCGTGTCGTCACCTACGGCGACACCACGCAGAACAGCATCGACGTGAGCCCGCAGGCGTACCAGCTCCTGAACAGCGGCGAGTCGCCGCGCACGATGTCGTGGTGGTTCGCGAAGTGCCCGGCCACCGGCAACGTCATGTACGAGTTCCAGACCGGCTCGAGCGAGTGGTGGACGAGCCTCTGGGTCCGCAACGCGCGCCTGCCGCTCACCAAGGTCGAGGTGAAGAGCGCCAACCACGGCTCCTTCGTCGCCCTCGAGCGCGGCGGCGACGGGACCCTCACCGACAACGGCGGCTTCGGCAAGGGTGCGTTCACGATTCGCCTCACCGCGATCGACGGCTCGACCTACGAGGACGCGATCGACTGGCCGGCGAACGGCGTCGCCGGCGCGATGATCACCGGCAAGGGCAACTTCCCCTGATCACAACGCGAGCTTGACGTCCGGGACGCCCGCGTCGCCGGAGTGCAAGTAGCCGTAGCGCGCGAGGTTTCCCATCACGCGCACGACGTAGCCCTTCGTCTCCGCGTAGGGGATCGCCTCGACGAGCACGTCGAGGTCGAGGCCCTTCATCCGATCGCGCCAGCGCAGGGCGGCTTCGGGGCCGGCGTTGTACGCCGCGACCGCGAGCGGGAGCACGCCGCCGAGCTTCACGGAGAGCGAGTGGAGGTAGTGCCCGCCGAGCGCGATGTTGTGCGCGGGTCGGATCAACCATCCATCGTCGTGAGGGATGGTCATCTCCTTCGCGACGGCGCGCGCCGTCTCGGGGAGGAGCTGGAGCAAGCCGACGGCGCGCGCGGGCGAGACGACGTCGGCATCGAACCCCGACTCTTGCCGCATGACGGCGTGCACGAGCCCCCGCGGGAGCGTCTCCTTCAGCTCCACTTCGTTCACGACGTCGCCGAACGGCTCCGGGAAGAGGCACTCCCACGCCCAGCGGCTCGCGGAGCTCGGCGCGGTCTGCACGGTGGCCGCCGCGATCTGCTGCGCGATCTGGATCCGCCGCTCGGCACGTCCCAGCATGCCGTACGCGATGCACTGCGCCTCCACCGTGCGCTGCGGGGCCGCCGCAGCCACCGCGCCCTCGCGCGTGCGGAGCTCGCGCTCGGCGTCGCCGTCCAGGCCGATCCGGTCGAGCATGTCGACCGGAGGCGGGAGCGCCACCGCGAGCGGGGCCGCCGTCTCCACCTTCGCCGCGTCGATCACGGGAGGCAGCGGCGCCGCCGCCTCGGCCAGGCGCGCGCGCGCGACGAGCGCCGCCCACGTGAGCGGTTGCGAGCGAGCGACCTCCGTCCAGGTCGCGGTCGCGTGGGTCTTGTCGCCATCGCGATAGGCGGCGAGCGCGGCGAGGTTCGAGAAGCGCGCCTTCACTCCTGCGTCGCGCTCGGTGGCGGCGATCGTCTCGAAGAGCTTCTTCGCCGCGCCGTTCTCGCCGTTGGCGAGCCGCGCGATCGCGCGGAGCTTGAGGGCCGTGTCGCGATCGCCGCCGGCCGGGAACCGCTTCAGGTAGTCGTCCAGCGCGTCGGCCGCCAACTTCCAGCGACCGTGGAGCACCTGCAACCGGGCGGCGAGGAAGGTCGCGTCGGCGGCCTGGCTCGTCTTCGGGAAGCGCTTGGCCACGTCGGCGTAGCGCGTGATCGCCGCGTCGTCGTCGTCGCCGCGGGAGAGCGCGCGCGCCGAGGCGAACAGATCCTCGGCGGTGCCGCCCTTGGCGTTGGCGCAGTCGAGCCAGAGCTTGGCTGCATCCTTGTATTGTGCACGTGCCCGCATCCGCACGTCGGCCTGGGCGCGCTTCAGGTCGCTCCCGGTGAGCGACGCCGTCTTCGCCGTGCCGGCCTTCGCGAGCGCGTCGAGCGCGTCGTCCAGGCGAGCCGCGTCGGCGAGCACGCGCGCGCGGTCCGCGAGCTCCTTGCCCGTGAGCGGGTGGGCGGCGTCGTGCTTGGCGAGCGCGGCCTCGGCGCCGTCCGCGAAGGCGAGATCGGGCGCCTTCACGGCGAGCCAGCGGGCGTCTTCGGCGATGCGCGCGTCGGGGGAGCTCGGGAGCTTCATCCGGATCGAGCGGGCTTCGGCCTCTTGCCGGCGCGAGCGCCGCTCCGTCCCGATCACGACCGCGCAGGCCTTGGCGGCAGCGGCTTCGTCCTTCGCCTTCACGAACGCCGACGCCGCGAGGAGCTGATCGTCGGGTGCACCGCTCCGCTTCACGAAGAAGGCTGCGGCGACGTCGTAGGGCCCGACCAGGAGCTGCGCGCGTGCGCGCGTCTCCGCGATCGACGCATCGAGCGCGGGGAGCTTCTGCTCGAGCGCGTCGAGCTCGGTCAGGGCACGTGGGCCGTCGCCGAGGAACAGGGCGACCCGCGCCCGCGCATAGCGCGTCTCGGGCTGGGTCCTCTCCGCGTCGGGGAGGCCGTCGATCGTCTTCGCCGCGTCCTCGTACTGGTCGCGCCGGAGCTGGTCCGCGAAGCGGGGTGGCGGCGGAGCGGCCTCGGCGCCACCGTCCCCGGCGTCCGCGGTGAAGGTCGCGTCGGGGTCGCCCCCGGCGGTGGCCGTCGGTGACGGCTTCGCGTCGCGGCCACATGCGGCCGCGCCGAGCACCAGTGCGAAGATGGCGAGACCGCGCCTCACGGGCGAACGATACGCTATCGTTCGGGAGAGGACACACATGCTGAAGCCTTGCCGCGCCTGCGCTCGCCTCGTTCGTGCTGCCGATGCCGCTTGCCCGTTCTGCGGCGCGAGCGTTCGTGACGTCGCCGCTCCGCCCGTCGTTCGCGGACGGTCCACGCGCGCCGCCGCGATCGCTGCGGTCGCGCTCGGCGTCGCTGCGTGCGGTGGAGCGACCGAGCCCACGAACGATGGAGGGACCGCAGCGGACGCGAGTGTGGACGCGGCGAAGGATGCGGCGCCGAAGGACGCCGCGCCCGACGCTCCGAAGGATGCGGGCGCCGGCGACGTGGTCGTCGTGCCGCCGTACGGCGTTCCGCCGTACGGGATCCCTCCGACCGATGGCGGCTGACGCGCTCTCGAAGCGCATCTGGGCGGCGGTGCGACGGATCCCGCGTGGGAAGATCGCGACCTACGGCGAGATCGCGGCGCGGATCGGTCTCGTCGCGGGCCACCGGCGCGTCGCGCGCGCGATGACCGTGTGTCCGCCGGGGCTCCCGTGGCACCGGGTGGTCGGGAAGAAGGACGCGCGTCGCGCGACGATCCGGATCTTGGAGCCGCGGACCGCCGCGGAGCAGCGAGCTCGCCTCGAGCGCGAGGGCGTGGAGATCGACGAGAACGGCGCGATTGCGCTCGCTCGTTTCGGGTGGGGCCGCTGACGGCTCAGCGGATGGTCGAGTTCGCCTTGACGCAGTCGTCGAAGTTCTTCTTCTGACCGTCGCAGTTCGTGTCGAACTTGCCCGCGTTGCAGGTCGCGGTGTTGTTTCGACACTCGTAGTAAGCGTCGAATTGATCGCTGCAGTTGTAGTCGGACGCGGCCTTCTCCTGGCCGCGGAGGGTCGACACACAGGCGTCGCGATCGTTGTCGTTGCCGCCGATGCAGCTCATCTGCTTGTCGCAGTAGTCACTGAACAGGCTCGCGCACGACGTGAGGCCGAAGAAGCAGGGGACGGCCACGACGGTCGCGATCGAGACAAAGCGCTTGATCATGATTTCTCCTCCGGAGGATACAGCATAGCCCATGTCCCTCGCGTCCCGCATGTACGACGCGTTGCGCGAGCTCAGGGTGAGTACCGCGGCGCGCCGGTTTCAGGCATTTGGGGCTCCGGTAGCGTTCACCTATCGACCGTTGGAGTACGCGAGCGCTGTGGCAGAACGCTACGTGGAGCGCTTCGCGACCACACCGAAAGAGGTCGTCTTCGTCGGCATGAACCCGGGCCCCTTCGGCATGGGCCAGACGGGCGTGCCGTTCGGCGAGGTCGCTCACGTGCGCGACTGGATGAAGCTCGATGGTCCCATTTTGGTACCGCGGAAGCTCCACCCGAAGCGACCCATCCAGGGGTTCGCGTGCACGCGGAGCGAAGTGAGCGGCCGCCGGCTCTGGGGCGCGTTCGCGAAGCGCTTCCCGCGGGCGGACGACTTCTTCGCGCGTGCGTACGTGCTCAACTACTGCCCGCTCCTGTTCCTCTCGGCGAGCGGCGCCAACGTGACGCCCGACAAGCTCGCGGCACCGGAGCGCGCCCGGCTCGAGCTCGCCTGCGACGCCCACCTCGGCACCGTGCTTCGACTCTTGAGCCCCCGCTTCGTCGTCGGGGTCGGCGGCTACGCGACAAAGCGGATCGCGCGCATTCTCGGCGAAGGCTCAGGGATGACGATCGCGACGATGCCGCACCCGAGCCCCGCCAGCCCCGCGGCGAACCGCGGGTGGGAACCTGCGGCTCGGAGCGCGCTGAGGGCGGCGGGCATCCGCGGGCTCTTGTGACGGAAAGCGACCACGTTCACCCACATCGACCAGTGGCGATGGGGGGTGGCACAATTCAAGCCGGAGGTTTCTTCATGCGCCGTCGTCTTCTTGCTTGGGTATCGGTGGTGGGTGCGGTCGCGGTCGCGGGTGCGTTCGCCTCGGCGTGTGGAACGCAACCGAGCAACGTCTTCGGCACGGACGACGGCGGCCCCGACTCCGGGAGCGGTGACGACTCGCTCCTCCCGAATTTTCCCGACGGCGCGAGTGGCGACGGCACCACCAACTGCACGCAGTGCTCCGGCGATCTCCACAACGTGCTCACGTGCGGTGACAACCCGCAGGTGGTGCAGACGTGCACCGGCGATCAGGGCTGCGGCCCGAACGGGTGCATCAACGCGTGCGACGCCGCCGCGGCGAACAAGAGCTCGATCGGTTGCGACTACTACGCGATCCCCGCCGACGGCTGGAATGCGGGCTACTCGAGCGGTGGCGCGGCCGGCAACTGCTTCGCGGCGTTCGTGACGAACAACTGGACCTCGCCGATGAAGGTGAGCCTCGTCTGGAAGGGGACGACGATCGACGCCACGCCCTACTCGTACATCCCGCAGGGCAGCGGCAGCTCGATCACGTACCAACCCGTGCCGAGCACCGGCATCCCGCAGAACAGCATGGCGATCGTCTTCCTGAACCAGACGATCGGCGGCGGCGGCTTGAAGGTGCAGTGCCCGGCGTCCGTGAAGGTGGCCGTCGAGAACGAGGACATGGTCATCCACGGCACGGCGATCGCGAACGCGATGCAGATCAAGACGAGCGTTCCGGCCGTCGTCTACGACATCTATCCCTACGGCGGAGCGACCTCCTACATCTCGAGCGCCACGCTCCTGCTCCCGACCACCGCGTGGGACACGAACTTCGTCGCCGTCACGATGGACAGCAACGCGAGCAGCTTTCCGCCCGGGATCGACGTCATCGCGCGCGACGACGGGACGCAGGTGACGATCCTCCCGTCGAACAACATCCTCGCTGGTACCGGCGTCGCGGCGGGCAGCAAGGGCGTCCCGGTGACCTACAACCTCAACAAGGGACAGAACCTCCACCTCACGCAGAAGCTCGATCTCACGGGCAGCATCATCCAGTCGAACAACCCGGTCGGTGTGTGGGGCGAGCACTTCTGCATGTTCCAGAACAGCCCGCCCACCTGGCGCATCGTCGGCGCGGTCGACGGGACGACGCTCACCTACGATCCCCCGGTCGGCGGCGCGCCCACCACCCTGAGCCGCGGGCAGCTCGTCGAGTTCGCCGGGCCCACCGCGTTCCGCGTGAACTCGCAGGACGACAAGCACCCGTTCTATCTCGCCGCGCACCGCCCCGGCGGCGACTGCGATGCGGCTCACCAGCAGATCCCGCCGGTGAAGGCGCTCGGCAACGACTACGTCGCGGTCGGGAACGAATCGGCGAACTACGGCATCGGTGGGCCCGAGACGGTGAACGTCGTCCCGCCGCAGCAGTTCCTGAGCTCGTACATCTTCTTCAGCGATCCGAGCTACGGCTACACGGACCTCGCGCTCACGCGCGGCAAGGCCACCGACAACACCTACAAGGACGTGACGCTCGACTGCCTCGGCACGGTGACCGGTTGGACGCAGATCGGCGGCACGCAGTACCAGCAGGCGCACGTCTTCCTGCAGAAGAACAAGCAGCCGGTCGGGTCCTGCAACAACGGCCTCCACACCATCAAGAGCACCGCCCCCTTCGGCATCACGGTGTACGGCTACGACAGCGCGTCGAGCTACGCGTACCCGGCCGGCGCGAGCGTGAAGCCGATCAACACCGTCGTCGTGCCGCCGGTGCCGAACTGAGTTGAGGTACCTCTTCGAAGGCTTCGTCGTGGACACCGCGACCCGCGAGCTCCGCCGCGGGGACCAGGCGGTGTCCGTTCAACCGAAGGTCTTCGATCTGCTCGTGCACCTGGTGAAGAACGCCGGTCGCGTCGTCACGCGCCAGGAGCTCCTGGACCAGGTGTGGGGGGGCGTGATCGTCGGGGACGCCGCGCTGTCGCGCGCGGTCCGCGAGGTGCGGCGGGCGCTCGCCGACGATGGCGACTCCCAGCGCATCCTCAAGACGCTCCACGCGCGGGGCTTCCGCTTCGTCGCGCCGATCATCCGCGAGGAGGGGCTCCCTTCCGTTCATCCTCCGACGCCGTCCGCGCCACCCCCGGGGCTGGACGACGAGGAGCGCGAGGCCTTCGTCGGGCGTGCGAGCGAGCTCGCGGTGCTGGAAGCGCTCGTCGCCGACGTCGTCGCCGGCAACGGGCATGCGCTCGCGATTCACGGCGAGCCGGGGATCGGGAAGACGGCGCTCCTCGATCGGGCGACGGCCAAGGCACGGCGGCGCGGCGTCGAGGTGCACGTGGCGCAGTGCACCGAGGCCGACGGCGTGCCTGCGCTCTGGCCGTGGGAGCAGCTCCTCCGATCGATCGCGCGCTCGCTCCGCGCCGCTGCGCCGCCGCCGATGCGCGAGTGGGCGGCGATCGCCGCGCCGCTGCTCGGCGCCGACGTGGCTCCGTTCGGGGTGGAGCCGTCGAGCGCGATCCCCGACACCCCCGAGGCGCGCTTTCGCCTCCACGAGGCCGTCGCGCGGCTCGTCGTCGAGCGCGCGCGCACGCGCCCGACGATGCTCGTCATCGACGACCTTCACCTCGCGGACGAGTCGACCCTCGCGCTCGTCGCCCACGTGGCGTCGCGGCTGCGGGGGACCGCGTGCGCGCTCGTCGTCGCGCACCGCGAGTCGGTCCGGAACGACGGGCTCGCACGCGCTGCGGCGGCGATCGCGCGGAGCGGGGCGCCGGGCTCGCTCGCGCTGCGCGGGCTCGAGGGTGGGGCCATCGCCGAGCTCGTCGAGAAGCTCACCGGCGAACGTCCGTCGCAGGGGAGCGCGGAGGCGCTCGCGAGTCGGACGGGCGGCAACCCCCTGTTCCTCGCGCAGGTCGTCGAGCAAGGCGGGCTCGAGCCCACACGCACGCCGCGCGCATTGGAGGACGTGGTCGCGAGCGCGCTCTCCGTACTCTCGCCGGACGCGGTCGAGATGCTGCGCGTCGCATCGATCGTCGGGACCGAGTTCCGCTTGGTCGCTGTCGCGCGGGCGCTCGGTCGCGCGCCCGAGTCGCTCCTGGATGCGATCGGCGATGCGGTCGAGTACCGAATCGTCCGGCGCGTGCCCGAGCGCGTCGACTCGTTCCGGTTCGCGCACGGGCTCCTGCGCGATGCGCTCTACGAAGGCATGGGCCTCGCCGATCGAGCGCGCGGGCACGCGGCCGTGGGCGACGCTCTCCGCACGGTCGCGCGCGGCTCGAGCGAAGACGTCCAGTCGCTGGCGCACCACTACCTCCGCGCCGTGGCCGCCGGGCGTGCGGCCGATGCCGTCGCCTACGCGGAGCGCGCCGGCGATCACGCCGTCGACCGGGCCGCGTTCTCGCTCGCGGTGGACCACTATCGCGCCGCCCTCGACGCGCTCCCTCTCGCCGCGGCGGACGACGGGAGCTTGCGCGCGCGACTCCTCGTACGGCTGGGCTCCGCGCTCGGGCGCGACGGGCGGCTCGGCGAAGCGGGCGCAGCTTTTCAGGAAGCGTCGACCGATGCCACCGGCGAGCCCTTCTTGGCGGACGTCGCCACGCTGCGCCAGAGCTTCCGCGCGATCGTCCTGCGCACCCCCGAGGTCACCGAGCGCTTCTACGAGGTCCTCTTCGAGCGTCACCCGCAGATCCGCGAGCTCTTCCGCCGGAACGAGCCCGCGCTGCAGGTGCAGATGATGAAGGACACCCTCCTCGCGATCGTCGATCGTCTCGAAGACGCGCCGTGGTTGCGGCGGAGCCTCGCCGCGCTCGGGGCCAAGCACGTGGAGTACGGCGTGGTCCCCGCGATGTACCCGCTCGTGGGCGAGGCCCTGCTGTGGACGCTCGGCGAGGCCGCCGGTCCCGAGGTCTGGACGCCGCACGTCGCCGAGGCGTGGGCGCGCGCGTTCGGCGCGATCAGCACGATGATGCTGGTGGGCGCCCGAGCGTCGATCCACCCGTTCGCTCCGGTGGCGGCCTCGGCGAGCTGAGCGTTCAGCGCGAAGCGGTCGCGGTGGCGACGATCCGATCGCGCTTCGACACGACGACGCCGCCGCTCCGCTCCACCGTGACGGCGAAGAGCGTCGGGGACTCGACGTGCAGCTTCGCGTGGATCGGGACGACGACCTCGCCGCCCTTCGTGACGTCGAAGACGCCGCCGTCGACCGGGTACTTCGGGTCCTGCGCCGGATCGAAGATCCACAGTTGGTACTGCGTGGCGGTCGGGTCGTTTTGCGCGAGCCCGCGGAACCGCATGTAGCCGGTCTGCTTCGCGTCGCTCCACACAACGTCCCCGCTGGCGCCCGCGCCGGCTACGTCGGCGGTCGGCGTCCATGCGACGACCTTCGCGTCGGGTGCGGTCGCGATCAGCTCGGCGCGTGCGCTCTCCATCGTGGGCGGAGCCTTCACCCACGGACGCAACCAACCGAGGGCCGCGAGGACGAGGAGCGCCGCCGCCGCGAGCCAACCGAAGATCGCGCTCACCGAGCGCTGCGGTCGTTCGGCGCGGGGGGCGGGCGCGGGGGCCGGAGCGGCCACGAGAGCAGGACCAGGAGCAGGTGCCGGAGTGGGAGCAGGAGCCGGCACGGCGACGGGCCGCGGTGCGAGCCCGGTCGCGCGCTCGATCCGAGCGCGGAGCGCATCCGGCATCGCGCGATCGGTCACCGACGCGACGGCGACCGCGGCGATCGATCGCTCGAGCGCTTGGAGCTCCGCCTCGCTCGCACCGAGCGCTTGGAGCTCCGCGATCTCCTCGGGGGTGAGATCCCCGAGCGCGGCGCCGGCCATGAGGTCCATGTGTCGCTCGTTACTCATGGCGTCTCTCCGAGGAGCGCTCGGACGCGGAGCAGCCCGCGTCGAGCGTGAGCCTTGACGGTGCCGAGCGGCATCCCCGTCGCGCGCGAGATCTCGTCGTGCGACATCCCATCGCGCGTCGCGAGGATGAGCACCTGCCGCTGCTCCGGGCGGAGCTGATCGATGGCTTGAGAGGCACGCGCTGCATCGGATGATTGCTCCGCCGTGCTCGTCTCCGCAGTCGCGCTCTCGGCGAACGGTTCGGTGTCGAGACGACGCTGCCCGCGGCGCCGCCGGTCAATCAGGCGGCGACGGGCGATCATGGCGACGAAGACGGGCTCGCTGGACACTCGTGGATCAAAACGCGCCGCGCTCCGCCATAGATCCATGAAAACGTCTTGGACCGCGTCCTCGGCGTCCGGGCTCGAGCCGAAGAATCGGCGAGCCATTCCCCACACCAGCCCACCGTAGCGATCGATGCATGCCCTCACGGCGTCCGGGTTTCCGGTCGCGACGATCGGCAGCAGCGGCGCGAGAGGGGGGGCGGTCAAAAAGGCTCCGATTCACTCCATTCGCATCGACCGGCGACTTGGATGCAGCGTCGTAACGATTTTCTTTTTCGAAGAAAAGCGCATCCGTCCGACCCGGGCCGGCGAAGAGCCAGGACGAGCCCCAACCACGGAGTCCTTCATGCGAACCCCGACCAAGCTCGACGCTCGTATCCCCGCGGTCGACCCCTGCACGTCGCCCGAGAAACTCTCGGCGGCGGCGGCGGAGTGACGCGCTCGTGGGCCGCTATCGCGTGCTCGACGAGATTGGGATCGGTGGGATGGGACGCGTCCATCTCGCCTCGGTGGAGGGGCCGGGCGGGTTCCTCAAATGGGTGGCGATCAAGCGGATCCATCGCCACCTCATCACGGACCCGTCGGCGGTCCAGATGTTCTTCGACGAGGCCTGCCTCGCCGCGCGGATCTCGCACCCCAACGTCGCGACGGTGATCGACCTCGGCGAGGACGACGAGGGCTACTTCATCGCGATGGAGTACCTCCACGGCGAGCCGCTCCGCGAGATCGTGCGCCGCGCCGAGGACCACGGGCGCCGCGTCCCGTACGACGTGGCGTGTCGAATCCTCACCGACGCCGCCGAAGGGCTGCACGCGGCGCACGAGCTCACCGACGGCGCGGGGCACCGGCTCAACGTCGTTCACCGCGACGTCTCGCCGCACAACTTGTTCGTCACCTACGACGGCATCACGAAGGTCGTCGACTTCGGCATCGCGAAGTTCCGCTCTCGGGTCACGACGACCAACGCCGCCGAGCTCCGCGGAAAGCTCGCCTACATGTCGCCCGAGCAGGTGCGCGGGGAGACGATCGATCGTCGGAGCGACGTCTTCGCGCTCGGCATCGTCGCGTGGGAGCTCACGACCGGGCATCGGCTCTTCGCCGCCGGGCACGAGGGCACGATCGTCATGAAGATCCACGGCGGCGACGTCCCGCCCCCGTCGTCGATCGTGCCGGACTACCCGCGCGAGCTCGAGGCGGTGGTCATGCGTGCGCTCGCACCCGATCGGGCCCAACGCTACGCCACCGCGCGCGACCTCGCGCGGGCGCTGCAGATGATGATGCTCGTGCGGGGGACCCTCGTCTCCCGTGACGACGTCGCCACCTACCTCCGAGCGCTCCTCCCCGACCGGATCGAGCGCCGCGACGATCGTCTCCGCGCGCTCACGACCGACGAGTCGGGAGACGACGACTGTCCCACCATCGTCTCGCCGTCGCACGCGCAGACACTCACCGATCCCACGCGCCGCTTCGATGCAACGTCCACCGACTCACCCGAGGAGAAACCATGCGTGTCCTACTCGTGATGCCGACCCCCTTCGAGAACGGCCGCCTCGGCCTCGAGAACGTGATCTGGCTCTCCGAGCCGGTCGCCCTCACCGCGATCGGAGCCTCGATCAACGACGTCCACGAGGTCCGCGTGCTCGATCTGCGGCTCGAGGACGAGAACGCCCTCGCGCGCGAGCTCCTCTCCTTCGCGCCCGACGTCGTCGGCACGACGAGCATGACCACCGACTCGTACCAGGCGAAGGCCGTCCTTCGCCTGGCGCGCGACGTCCGGCCCGAGGCGCTCACGATCGTCGGCGGTCACCACCCGACGTTGAGCCCCGAGGAGTTCGACCACGACTTCGTCGACGTCATCGTCCAGGGCGAAGGTGAGTTCACCATCCGCGAGATCATGGCGCGCTGGAGCACGCAGGCGGCGAACGACGATCGCACCTTCGCGGGCGTGAACGGGACGCGCTACCGCGACGCCGACGGGCGCCGGATCGCGAACCCGAAGCGGGAACAGACCCAGCACCTGGATGCGCTGCCGATCCCGGATCGCAACCTGATCAAGAAGTACCAAGGGCGTTACTTCTTCACCGGCATCCGGCCGATGGCGTCGATCTTCACGAGCCGCGGCTGCTCGTTCGACTGCAACTTCTGCGCGATCTGGGAGTTCTACGAGCGACGCACGCGGTTCCTCTCGGCGTCGAAGATCGTCGATCAGATGGTCGCGTGCGACGAGCCGTTCATCTTCGTGCTCGACGACAACTTCCTCACGAACAAGAAGCGCGCGGTCGAGCTCTGCGACGAGCTCGAGCGACGGAACGTGAAGAAGTACTGGATGACCCAAGGCCGAACCGACTTCGCCGCCGATCACCCCGAGCTCATGGCGCGCCTCGCGAAGAACGGGCTCGTGATGGTGCTCTCCGGCTTCGAATCGAACGACGACGACAACCTCGCGTCGCTCCGGAAGAAGTCCTCGTGGCAGAAGAACAAGAAGGCGAACGACGTCCTCCGCGAGAACGGGATCATCTCGACGGGCATCTTCATGGTCCGGCCCGATTGGACGAAGGAGCAGTTCGAGCAGCTGTACGAGTACGTGCGGAGCCTCACGATCGGCGTCCCGTTGTTCTCGATCCTCACGCCGCTCCCGGGGACGCAGCTCCATCGCGTCTACAAGGACAAGCTCCTCACGAACGACCACCGCCTCTTCGACCTCCTCCACGCGGTGCTCCCCACCCGCCTGCCGCGCGACGAGTTCTACCGAGAGCTCTGCCGGGCGTACGACGCCACCGAGAGCTCCGTGCGCGAGTCGTTCCGCGCCGTCTTCAAGCAACGCCCGGCCTTCAGCGTGCGGATCCTGCCCGGCATGATCTGGTTCTACGCGCGGACGTGGCGCTACCAGCGCATCCACTACGATTACCGCTCGTTCCTCCGCGACGAAGAGGGCCTGCACGACGGGCCGGGGGCCAAGGCGGGCCTGACGTGGGAGGACGTCCGTTACCCGGGGCCGGACGGGGGCGATGGCTCCGCGGAGGGCGCGGAGACGCCGAAGAACCTGGTGAAGCTCCGCGTGCCGAAGCGCACGTGGGTCGACGACCTGGCCGACGCGCGCGCGATGGAGGCCGAATGAGCACCTTCATCGAGGCGCTCCGGCGCGAGATCGAGACGCACCCGGGCGTGAACCACCTGTTCCTGAACCGCCTCGCGACGACGCCGTTCTCGCGCCAGGACTACCGCGTGTTCGGTGAGAACCACTACCCGCTGGTCTGCGTGTTCACGAGCTACCTCGAGCGGCTCCTGATTCGCGCCCCGACCAGCGAGGCGAAGCTCTGGCTCGCGAAGGTCCTCGTCGACGAGTACGGCGAAGGCTCGGACGCGCAGGACCACGCGACGCTCTATGCCAAGTTCCTGCGCGCGACGGGGAGCGATCTCCCCTCGCGTCCGCACGACGGCGTGCTCCGCCCCGCGAGCGAGTTCGTCGCCACGCACCGGCGGATCGTGGAGCGCGAGCCGTTCCTCGTCGGGCTCGGGGCGGTGGGCCCCGGCCACGAGTGGGCGATCCCGAAGATGTTCGCGGCGGTGATCCCGGGCCTCCGCCGCGCGGGGTTCAGCGAAGACGAGATGCAGTACTTCACACTCCACGTCGCGCAGGACGTCGATCACGGGACGTGGCTCGAGCACGCGCTCGAGACGTTCGCCACGACCGACGAAGCGCGCGCCCAGATTCGCCGTGGTGCGCTCCTCTCGCTCGAAGCGCGCGGTCGGTTCTGGAGCGGCGTGCAACGCGCGGTCGTGCGCTACCGCCAGCCGCGGGCGGCTCGCCCGGACGGGCCGACGCCGCGCTCGATCGCGCACGAGGTCCTGCTCACCGCGTGGGACGGCTCGGCCGTCGCGCAGCGGCTCGAGGGTGGCGTGCGGCGGCTCCGTGATCGCGCGCTCCCGACGCTGACCGAGCTCGTCGAGCGGGGGCGGCGATAGCGTTGGGTGCGCCGAAGCGGCCTCGGCTCACGCGTCGCAAGGCGCTGCTCGGCGGCGTCCTCGCCGCCGTGGGCGCCGGTGCCTACGCCGAGTCGCTCTCGTTCGACGGGCGTTGGGATCATCGCCGCTTCCCCGGGGCGATGGGGGCGGCGCGCTTCGCTGCGTCGCGCGCCGCGCTCGGTGGGCCGGCGATGATTCACGTCGGGCACTCGACGCACCTGCTCCACGTCGGCGGGGTCACGCTGCTCACGGACCCGTGGTTCTTCGACCCGGCGTTCGGGGCGCTCTCGCACGTCACGGGACCCGCCGTCGAGCCGCAGGACGTGGGCGCGCTCGACGTGCTCCTGATCACGCACGACCACGCGGATCACGCCGACCTCCGAGCGATCGACCGGCTCGACAAGCGCGCGCACGCCATCGTCGCGACCGAGGGGCTCGCGGCGCAGCTTCGCGCGCGCGGCTTCGTCGCCGACGTCCTCCGGCCGTGGGAGGACTTCACCATGGGCGGCGCGACCGTCAGCGCGGTCCCGGCGGTCCACGACGTGTACGAGGTCGGGTTCGTCGTCCGCGGCCTCGACCATTGCGTGTATTTTGCAGGTGACACGAAGCTCCACCCCGACCTGCCCGCGATTCGGGAGCGCTACGCACCGGTCGCGGCGATCCTCCCGGTCGACGGCACCCGGTTCACCGGCGGGAACCCGCAGGTGATGACCCCCGAAGATGCCGTCGAGGCCGCGCGAATCCTGGGCGCCACGGTCACGATCCCCACCCACGGCGAGGCGAGCTTCAGCGATCCCGTGGCCGAGGCGCTCTTCGCCTCGACCATCGCGGAGGCTCCGCGGAAGTTCGCCGCCGCGATGGCGAAGGCGCTCCCGGGGGTCCGTTGCGTGGTGCCGGCGGCGGGGGAGCTCGTCCCCCTCGGACCGTCGGTCCCGGCGTGATCAGGCGGCCGCGCGGGCGCCGGCCTTCATCATCGAGGCGACCGCGCCGTACGCGCCAATCCACGCGTCCTTCACGCGCGGCGTGAACGCGTCTCCGGCGACGTCGGCGAGCGCGGCGATGAGGCACTCACCCACCCAGTCGTACATCTCGTCGGTGACCCCGTAGTCGAGGTGCTTGTTGCCGAGCCCGCTGAGCGTGGTCTGGAGCCACGGGCCGTCCTCGAGGTGCTCGACGACGGCGGCGAGCGCTGCCGTGAGCATCTCCGCCTGAGCCGCCTGCGGGCGCGCCTTGCCGAACATGCCCTTCACCGCCGGGTAGCGCTCGAACAGGATCTCGTAGAAGCGGGTGGCGAGCGCGAGCTCCTTCGAAGCGACGAGGGCGAAGCTTTCACGGAGGGCGGTGACGTCGAGGCTCATGCGTGGGTTCCTTTCGCGCGGCGTGGGTGCCGACGATGTGTACGTTCGCTCTTCCTCGCTTCGGAAGCTTGATCGCGATCGAATCGATTCGTGATCATGCGTGCTAGAGCTCAGCCATGGACGACCGCTACAACACCCGCCTCGACAACAAGTACGGGTACTCCACCGTCATCGACATCCCCGGCGAGGTCGCCGCTCACCAGCCCTGGTTCAATCAGACCCTGACCCAGGTGAACGACGCCGTGGTGCGCCTCGGGATCCTCCAGGGCGAGTACCACTGGCACAAGCACGACGTGGAAGACGAGTGCTTCATCGTGCTCGAGGGCGAGCTCCTGCTCGACATCGAAGGGAAGGGGACCGTCACGCTGACGAAGCACCTCGGGTACACGGTCCCGAAGGGCGTCGTGCATCGGACGCGGGCCCCCGGGAAGACGATCGTGCTGATGGTGGAGAAGGCTTCGGTGACGCCGACCGGCGACTGATCGAAAGATTCGCCGATCGGACCCAAGTCCGCGCCCTTCCCCCGCGCCGGCGCTCGGTCCATCCTCGGGGCATGACCCTCCACGACGTCGTCATCGTCGGCGGTGGCCCGTCGGGCCTCGCCGCCGCACTCACGTTCGGGCGCGCTCGGAAGCGCGCGCTCCTCCTCGACGCCGGGCCGCGCCGCAACGCCGCTGCCACCCACGTCCACAACTTCCTCACGCGCGACGGTACTCCGCCGGACGAGATGCGCGCGCTCGCGCGGAAGGACCTCGCGCGCTACCCGAGCATCGCCGTGCGCGACGAGCCCGCGCTCCGGGTCGGCGGCGAGCGGGGCGCGTTCGTGGTGGGGACTCCGAGCGGCGACGTCGCCGCGCGCCGGATCTTGCTCTGCGTGGGCGTCATCGACGAGATGCTCCCGATCGACGGCTTCCGCGAGCTCTGGGGCCACGCCATCTTCCAGTGCCCGTACTGCCACGGCTGGGAGGTGCGCGAGCGACCGTGGGGCTTCCTCGCGCGCGAGCCCGCCGCGCTCGAGCACGCGGCGCTCTACCGCGCCTGGACCGACGACCTCGTCGTCTTCACGAACGGAACGCTCGCCGTCCCGGACGAAGCGCGGGAGTCGCTCCGCGCGATGGGGATCCCGCTCGAGGAGCGTCCGATCGCGCGCTTGGTCGCCAACGCCGACGGAATGGATGTCGTGCTCGACGGCGGCGCGAGCGTGCGGCGGGCGGTGCTCGTCGCGCATCCACCGCAGCGCCACGTCGACGTCGTCGTCTCTCTCGGGCTCGAGCTCGACGAGCACGGCTTCGTCCGGGTGGACCCGATGAAGCGCGAGACGTCGCGCCCGGGGATCTACGCGGCGGGCGATCTGACGACGCGCATGCAAGCCGCGGTCGCCGGCGCCGCCGCCGGCATGCAGACGGCCGCGTTCATGAACTTCGAGCTCACGGCCGAGCTCTTGCGGAGCGCCACGCCGCGGGCGTGACGCCGTGCGCGCGCCGAAAGGTGCGGATGAAATGGGTCGGATCGGCGTAGCCGATCCGCTCCCCGATGGCGTCGACGCGCTCGCTCGTGAGGAGCAGGAGGCGGCGCGCCTCGGCCATGCGGCCCAGCGTGATCCACTCGCCCGCGCTGCGGCCCGTCGCCCGCGTGAGCGCCGTCGTCACGTACGCGGGTGAGCGGCCCACAGCGCGAGCGACGTCGGCGAGGGACAGCTTGCCGAGGCACCTTCGCTCGATGAAGCGGAGGCTCGCGGTCACCACGTCGGTGCGCTGCGGGGCGTCGTCGTTCCACGCCGCCGCTCGCGTGACCTCGTGCAGGATCAGCGTGGCGAGGCTCCGTCGCACCTCGTCGGCCGGTGCGTCGAGCGCGGCCAGCTCGCGAAAGAGATGGGCGAGGTGCTCGTGGCGTTCGCCGGGGATCGTCACCGCGGGCGTCGCACCGGCCCGCACGCGCTCGAAGGCCTGGACCAGGCTCGGCGCGCTCGTCACGAACGACGACGTCGCGACGGCGAGCCCCCAGTAGGCGGAGCCGTCCGCCGCGAGGGTGCGGTGCGCACTTCCGGCGGGCACGACGATGACGTCGCCGGCGTGAAGCTCC
Source organism: Polyangiaceae bacterium (assembly GCA_044224495.1). Lineage (GTDB taxonomy): Bacteria > Myxococcota_A > Polyangia > Polyangiales > Polyangiaceae > JBGAKG01. The sequence goes on from JBGAKG010000008.1 coordinate 251,273, forward strand.
CAGGTCGTCCCTTGTTCGAAGCGCGAGCGACCCTCGGTGAAGAACGCGAGCACGGCGTGCCCGTGCGCGACGGGACGGGTCGAGCGCAGCGGAACCGCGGTCGCCGGCTGCCACTGCGCCACGGCGGGGGTCTCCATCGCGCGGTCGCGGGCGAGCGGTGCCCTCATGGGGTGCCCCGTGTGGCCGCCGCGAGGCGCTTCTTGCAGAGTGCAATCAAGTTGGCTTCGCGCTCGATCCCGAGCCAGCGCCGGTTCATGCGCTCGGCCACCGCGAGCGTCGTGCCGCTCCCGGCGAACGGATCGAGGACCAAGTCACCCTCGTCCGTGAACATCTCCACGATCCGCGCCATGAGGCGCTCCGGCTTCTTGTTCCGCGAGAAGGTCACGCCGCCTTCGCGCGCGATCCCCTGGAACCCGATGTCGTCCCAGACGTTGGTGAGCGGTTCGACGAGCCGCGGTACGCCGTCGATCACGCGCACCTTGTCGCGCAGCCAGAGGATGCGGTTGCCCCCGCGCACGATGAACGGCGGGTGCTTCGCGCGCTCCAGTACGAAGACCTTCTCCGGCGCGGCGCGCGAGCGATCGACGAGCGCCTGCGCGGCCTTGGCGATCGCCTCGTAGCGGGGCTGCGCGAAGCGGACGACGTGGTCCGCGTGCGCGAGCGCGAAGCGGACGAGCTCCCGCTCGAGGGTCTCGCGCCCGAGTGCCTTCCGCGCCGCTGCGAGCGACGCGTACCCGCGCGCGCGCGCGAACGCACGCCGGAGCGAAACGAAGCGCCATGCGCTGGGCGCGTCGGCCGGGTTCTCGACGAACGTGCGATAGGCGTCGTCGTAGCGCTCGCGCGGCCGATGGAGCGTGCGCGGCGCGAACGCGCGGCGGTCCTTCGCGTAGACGAGCAGGTAGTCGGTGACGTTCACTGGCCCCTTGTTCCGCGCCTTGTGGCCGGTGGCGGCGCTCCGCACGACGGTGACGACGGCGACGCGGTTCGCGCGCCCGAAGATGCCGTCGAGGAGGACGATGAGCGAGCCGAGCTCCGTATCGTCGATCTCGGCGACCAAGACGCCGTCGGGGCGGAGCAAGGGATGGAGCACCGTGGCGAGCGCGGTGAGCTGCGCGCTCCAGGTCTCGGGCTCGGCGCGGTCGGTGTACTCTGCAAACGTGCGCCCGGTGTTGTAGGGCGGGTCCAAGTAGGCGAGCCGCACGGCGCCGGCGAGCGTCTCCTTGCGCGCGGGCTCGGAGAGCACGCGAAGGTTGTCGCCGTGGAGGAGCGCGGACCGGATCGGGCCGCGGCTCAAGGCGCTCTCATGTGGGGATCGGGTCCTTGCCGCCCCGGATCCACGGCTCGGTGATGCGGCGCCAATTGCCCGATGCGCCGAGGCCCGCCATCACGCTCGCGAGGCCCCACTGGAGCCGGTTCATGAAGGTGTGGTCCTTCGGCATGTTGATCGGCTTCGGCAGGTTCGGGATCGTCTCGTCGCCCTTGAAGATGATCTTCTTCGAGTTGCGCACCAAGTACGCGACGGTCTCGCGCGCGAAGTCGTGGGTGTAGGTGAAGTCCTTGTCCTCGACGACGGGCGAGAGGACCAGCCGGGTGTAGCTCGTGTAGAGGCGCCAGCCTTCTTCGTCGGTGGGGTCGTAACCGAGCACCTCGACGCAGCCGCGGTGGAAGGCTTCGTCGTCGCCGTCCATCAGGGCGCGGATGTAGCGCTTCTCGCCCTCGAGCAGCTCGTCGGGGATGAACTTGTGGCAGCCGAAGTCGAGGAAGGCGACCTTGCCGCCGCCGAGGAAGCGGTAGTTCCCCGGGTGCGGATCGGCGTAGAGCACGCCGTGCTTCCACAAGGAGCGCATCATGAAGCGCCAGATGGTGTGGCCGGCGGCGTTCTTCTCCTCGGCCGAGGCTTCCTTCCGGAACTCCTGGTAGTCGAGCCCGCTCATCAGCTCGAGGGTGAGCACGCGCTTCGTGCTCAAGCTGTGGTGGACCTCGGGGATGACGATCTCCGGATCGTCGCGGTGCATGCGCCGGAAGAGGTCGGCGATCTCGGCCTCCTTGCCGTAGTCGAGCTCGGCGAGGAAGACGCCCTTGATCTCGTCGAGGGTCTCCTTCGTCTTGTAGCGGCGGCCCACCGGCGCGATCATCGTCTCGAGCATCGAGATGCTCTTGAGGTCGTTCTCGATCGCGGTGTCGATGCCGGGGTACTGGACCTTCACCGCGACGCGGTCGCCGCCCTTCGTCGTGGCGCGGTGCACCTGACCGATGCTGGCGGCGGCGAACGGATCCGCCTCCCACTCGGCGAAGATCTCCGTCGGCGGCTCGCCGAGGTCCTCGGTGATGACCTTGACCGCAGCCTCGGGCGAGAGCGGCGGCGCCTTCTGCTGGAGCTTCTTGAGCGTCTTCTGGAAGCGCTCCTCGTATCCGGGCGGCGCGAGCCCGTCGATGTAGGACGCCATCTGACCGAGCTTGAGCGGAAGGCCCTTCATCTCGCCCAGCGTCTTCAGCATGGCCTCGGCGGTCTGCTTGCCGAGCTCCATCGCCTTCTTGCGCTCTTCGAGCGACATCTCCTCCTTCGGCTTGCCGCCGAGGGCGCGCCTCACCGCGGCGGACGCCAGCGGGATGGCCTTGGGCGCGAGAGCCCCCAAGCGCGCGAGGCGGCCCAAACGCGACGTGGGCGGTTCGTGCGGGCGCTTGGGGTCGTCGGCCATCCCGCTCATTATGGGCGCGAAGAACGCCCGCGACTAGGCCTCGAACCGATCGTAGTCTCCGCCCATGCGCCGTTCACGCTCCCTCGGGCCGCTGCCTTTCGCCGCCGCGCTCCTGATCCTCGCAGCGTGCAGCGGCGCGGACGATCCGCTCACACCTGATCCGGGCGATTCCGGAGCGGACGCGAGTGTGGACGTGGCGTCCGACACGGCGACTTCGACCGACGCTCCCCGCGATGGCCTGAGCGGACCGGCGCTCGTCGACGCGATCACCAAGCTCGCGAGCTCGTCCACGTGCGCGGCGTACTCGTGGAAGAACCGCGGCAAGGCGCCGGCCGGCTACCCGAAGGGCGTCGCGCTCGTGTTCGCGCGCGCGGTCTGCAACCAGACCAAGAGCGACGTCGCCGTCGTCTCGAAGGCGAAGACCTCCGACACGCAGAAGGACGCGCTCGCCTGGTACGACTCGATCTTCGCCGGGCTCGGCATGTCGAACGACGTGGCGGGCGTCGACACGCTCCGGCACTCGTACGTGCTGCTGCTCGGCCTGGGCATGCGCGAGAGCTCCGGCGAGCACTGCATCGGGCGCGACATGTCGGCGACCAACACGACCTCGGACAGCGCCGAGGCGGGCGCGTGGCAGACGAGCTGGGACTCGCACACGTCGAGCCCGGAGCTCCCCAAGCTATTTGCACAATACAAGTCGAGCACCAACGGGTGCTTGCTCTCGACCTTCGCCGAGGGCGTGACGTGCTCCGCCGCCGACTGGCAGAACTGGGGCACCGGCGCGGACGGGCTCGACTTCCAGAAGCTGTCGAAGGAGTGCCCCGGCTTCGCAGCGGAGTACGCGGCGGTGATGATCCGCGTGAACGGGGGCTCGCTCGGGCACTACGGTCCGCTTCGGACGAAGGCGGCCGAGGTGCGACCCGAGTGCGACGACCTCTTCGCGAAGGTGCAGGCGCTGGTGGAAGCGAACCCGAGTGGGTGTGGCGCGCTGTGAGCCCCCGCACCTTCGCGGTAGGCTGAGGCCATGCTTCTACGGCGCGCGTTGGTCGGCTTCGGACTTCTCGGCTTCGGGCTCGTCGGGGCGTGCGTCGGCGATGCCGTCGTGAATCCGCTCCCCGACGCGGGCGGCGTGGATGCGAACGGCACGGTCGACGCAGCGAAGGAGACGTCCACCGGGACGGACGCTTCCCCCGGCGACGCCGCGGCCGACGCCGGTCTCTGCGCGAACCCGAAGGTCGGCAATACGGTCTCCGCGAGCGCGGGCGCCACGTTCGTCACGGGCGGGTCGCCCTTGGTGCCGGGCGACTACGTCCTCACGTCGGTCGGCTTCTCGTGCAACGGCGGTTGCACCATCCCGACGACCGCGAACCTCGTCGGCGGGTTGAGGATCACGTCGAAGGGCGGCGCCGCCATCACGATCGAGCGGCGCGTCGAGATGGATCAAGGGGGACCGAAGTTCGCCATCCTCGACCGCCTCGATGGCACGTTCAACCAAGCGGGCGACACGATGACGCTCACCGAGGTCTGCGGGAACTCGAAGCTCGGCGACGCGGGGACCGAGACGTGGTTCGCCCGCTTCCCGGTCGGGCTCTCGGACGGCGGACCGACGGGGCAGCTCCGCGTATCCATGCCGGGGCTGGTCGGGGTCACGAGTCAGGGACCGAACGCGACGATCAACTTCACGTTCACGCGCCAGTAGTCAGCCCGAACCTTCTGAGGCAACATGGCGGTGTGATCAGGTTTCTTCTGATTGGCATTTTGCTGGTGGGTTGCGGGAGTGCGGATTCCCCCGCCGTGTCCGACGGGGGGAAAGACGCCGTGGTTGCCTGCGATCCGCCTCGCGGCAGCTCGGATTCGGGAGCCTCCGACGCCCGGCGCGATGGTCCGATGTCCGCCAGCGACAGCGGGGTGATCGATACGGAAGGGGGCTCTCCGCCGCCGGTGGGCCGTTACGCGTGCGGCAACGGAGCCATGTTCTGCCCGGACGAAGCGACGGTCGGGCTCCGCTGCTGCAAGCTCAAGATGGAGTGTTGGGACCCGGCGGTGGACCCGAGCGACTACTGCGATCGTCCCTACTGCAAGTGAGCTCGCGACTCACTCGGGCTTCTTCACGAGCGTCTCGAGCACGAGCCCCGGCGCGCTCTTCGCCAATCGTGCCTTGAGATCCCTCCACACCTGCGACGCGAGGTCGCTCCGCGCCGAGCGCGAGAGGTCGTTCGGGTTGGTGCTCTCGTAGTGGGCGTTGCTGCTCTCGGCGATGACCGGAGCGGTGCACGCGACCTTGCCCGTCGTCCGATCGACGACCCACATCCCCCCGTGGTACGAGCCCGGGGTGAAGTGGGCTTCGACGACCGACTGACCCGACATGCGCTCGGGGATGTCGACGATCGGCGCGACCGTCGCGAGCGACGTGAGCACGACCACGAAGCGGGAGAGCGGCTGAAGGCGCTCGGCGACCTCGGCCGGGTGGAGATCCCAACCTGGGACGAGCAATCCGAGCGTCGGCGTGCCGCCGGAGAGGTCCGAGTAGAGCACCTTCTCCGGGTCCAGTGCCGGCGCGGGGAGCTTCCCGCCATCGAGGGTGGGGGAGACGATCCTCGAGAGCACCTCCCACGAGACGACCGGCACGGTCCCGGTGACGTCCGGGCCGCACGACGTGACCTTCGGTCGAAGCGCAGGGTCGACGGCGCTCGCGACGCGCGCGAGGGTCCCGATGAAGTCGCGCACCTTCGCGAGCTCCTCCGGGTGATCCTTCGCTGCGATCGCCGCGTAGTACGCGGTGCGCTGCTCGTCGAAGGTGAGATCCTTGCCGCCGAGCGCCGAGGGGACGCGATCGACGAACTCGCACCACGAGCCGTTGCCGGCGTCACCGAGCTCGAGCGAGACGCCGACCTTCACGATCCGGTCGGCAGGCGGCATCGCGCACGGGCCGAGCTTGCCTTCGAGCCGGACTCCGGCGTCGCCGTAGGCCGAGGCCGCCATCGGCACGCGCATCGAGCACACGTCGATGCCGGGAACCGGGTCGGGCACGTAGCCCGCGTCGGGGCTCACGGGCACCTCGTGCGAGACCTTCACGTTCACGTTGCCGTCGAGGGGCTTCGACTCGAAGCCTTCCGTCTCGGGGTTCACGCGGAGGCGCGCGGTGCCCGCGTCGTCGAGCGAGAGCTCGCTCGCCCAGCAGTACTTGAACGCGGGCGGGGGCGAGGTCGGGTCGGACGAGGACGAGCTCTTGCCCTCCTTCATCGCGACCCAGACGAACGCGCCGCCGAGCGCCGCCACGAAGAGGAGCGCCGGAAGCAGACTCGCGGCTTTGTTCGCCATCAGTAGGTGTGCGCCGGGTACTTCGCTGCGGCGCAGTACTGTTGATAGGCCGGGAGTACGTAGTCGAGGTATTGGCGGTTCACTTGGGTGCAACCCTTCGTGCTGCCATAGCTCGCGTAGTTGCCGAGCGCCATCGCCGTGTACTGGTCCTCGGTGCAGCCCGTGAACTGCTTCTTCACCTGCGCGCGGTTGTCGGAGAGCCCGGCGACGCCCATCTCGATGTTCATGTCGGGGTTGAAGACGGAGTGAGCCCAATCGGACGAGCTCGCGTCCTTCGTCATGTTCGGGCGCCCGCTCGGGAGAATCCACGGATCGGTCGGCTTCGGGTTGCAGGCCGGGACGACCTGCATCAGCCCGTAGCAACCGATCTCGTTCGCGGTCCAACCGTTCGGTGTGCCGCACGGCCCGTTCGCACAGCCCGCGGCGAACTGATCGAAGCGCGACTCGCCGTACATGACGGCCTTCACGAGCATCGGGTCGGGCCAGGCGTACTTCGCCGTCGTCTTCAGCACGGCGCAGTCGAACGCGTCGGCGCTGATGCCGGTCTGTTGGGCGGTGATCCCGGTCTTGAGTGGGTCCGCGTCGCAAGTGCCGGGGTTGACGAAGGCGTCCGCGGCGCCACCGTCGGTCGTGGTCGCGTCACCCGAAGAGGAGCACGCGAGGGCGAGGAACGGGACGACGACGAGGTACCGCATCGGCCGAGGATATCACCGGGGGGAGGTCGCTCTGCGTCGCGGAACATTTCGCGCGCAACTTCCCTGAGCCCGAGGCCGATGGGCTGGCATGAAAGCCACTCGCGCACTTCTCGTTGGCCTCACCCCCGTTGTTCTCGCTGCCTGCGCAGTCGATGCCGTGCCGACGCCGGAAGCCAACGACCCGCCTCCGCCGTTGGATCCGAACGACGCCTATGGGGATGTCAGTGCGCCGCTCCCGGGCGGCGCGAACGTCGTCGACGTCGGCGTCCTGTATGAACTGATGAAGTCGGGTCGGCCTGACTTCGTGACGGCAAAGGCGATGTCGGCGCTTGATGTGCGCGCGGCATCGCAGGTGACCGAAGACGACGAGACCCTCGCGGAGTACCTTACGTCGGAGCAAGATCCGAATGTCGCGGCGATGGTTGCGGCAAAGCCCACCCTCGACTCGCACCTCCGCGAGAACTCCGATGGCAGTCTCCAGATGGACGTGGTCGGGACGGATGGGACGGTGGGCTCGGTGGCGACGTTCGGGCGCCCGACGCGTCGGCACACGATGGCGGAGGTCATCCGCGATGGTCGATCGCGCGTGAAGCGAGAGGCGCTCTACGCCGGCGTGAAATCGGCGCTGTCTGGGATCATTACCGAGGCGATGCCCGCGCCGGGTGAGCTCTCGGACGCTGCGCTCGAAGACAAGCTCAGTCTCGTAGCTCGCGCCGGGCTGGCCGCCACGTCTCGAGTCCACCTTCCACTCGGCACTGCGCTCGAAGCTTGTGGTGGCGAGTGGGACGGCGACGATGCCAGCGCGGAGCCTCCCGTCATGCACGACCCTTCCGGACTCTACGCGAGAGTTTCCTGGAGTCACAAGGGCGCAACGACGTGTGTGCGTGATCAGGGGGCGCGGGGAACCTGCAGCGCCTTTGCGGTCGCCTCAGCACTCGAACGCAAGAACGTTCTCTATGGCGGGCCCCGATTGGACATCTCGGAGCAGCACCTCTACGCGCGTTATGTCAGCCAGTACGGCGACTGGCGTCGGGACGGTGCGTACCCGAGCGACATGGTTCTGCAGCTCTCGAGCGTCGGGTTCAAGGTGCCGGTGGAAGCCGATTGGCGATACAACCCTGCGCGGCAACGGACCCCGATGCAATCGAGCCCGTTCAATGGCGCATGCAAGGGCTATTCGGGTGCGTGTTCGGAGACGTCGCACGAAGAACCGGTCTCGTGCACGTACGTCAAGGGGACGACCTACTGCTGGTGGACGTCAGTCAAACCTGCGCATCCCGGCGGCATCACCATCACGAACGATCCGTCGAGACCGCAGTTTCGCGCTGGGCGAGACTACTCGGCCAGTGATCGCATCCAAGCGCTCGCATTCGCTGCGGCGCTACTCTCGTTCGGTGACCGCGAGGTCGTGATCTCGTTCACCATTGGGACCGCGTTCGACGCTGCGTCGAAGGATCCGTCTGGGTTCGTGCGTGGTCCGAGTGGTGGCGATCGTGGTGGTCACGCCACTCATGCCGTCGGTTGGGTAGCGAACGATCAACTCCCAGCGGGCGTCGACCCGGCGGACGGGGGCGGCTACTTCGTCTTGAAGAACTCGTGGGGACGCGATCGCGCGGATCAGGGCTACTACTATGTGCCGTTCGGTTGGATGGCCGCGAACCTCATCGACGTGGTGGCGCTATGAAACCGGCCCTCACCCTCTCCATTGCCGTCTCGCTCGCCGCCGCTGCGGTCCTCGCTCCTCGCTCCGCGGCGGCCTGCGGCGCTCCGCCCGACTACGTCGCTCGGCAGGACGAAGGCGGCGACGTGTCGATCCTGACCAGCGCCGTCACGTGCTCGCCCGACCGGGTCATGCTTCGACAGAACGTCGACACCGGCGAGATCGTGCGGCTCGTCGGTCCGTGCGAAGGCGAGTCTTGGGTCGACCGGTGTGTACCCGAAGGCCACTATCGCTATGGCCTCGAGGTCCCGATGCCCGTCCTGGAGGCGGACTGCGTATGCGGACCGTACACGTACTACGCCGACGTCACGGTTGCCCGAGCGGCGGAGAGCTGCAGCACCAGCACCGTCGCGGTGGCCTCCGTCCCGTGGAAAGGCGATCGACGGATCTGCTCTCCGTCTCCCGTGACCTGCGGGAGCGGCGCGCCGGGATCGGACCCCGTGCCCTGCGATGCGCCACCGCCGGCCGCATCCGGCTGTTCCAGCTCGGGAAGCTCGGGTGGAAACCCGTGGCTCCCGATGGTCGCGCTCGTCGCCCTCGCGGTGATGCGCGTGAAGGCCCGGGCGCGAGCGCGCGCCACGTGAGGTCCGAGCCTCACCCTCGCGCAGCGCTCCCCAGCGCGCGCTCGATCCTTCGCGCCAAGGCTTCCCACTCTCGGGCTCGCTTTCCCTTCCTCGCGAACGCGAGCCCGATCGTGCGCGTCGCGCGGACGTCCTCGAAGCGCCGCAGCACCACGTCCTTCGCGTGGCGCGCCGAGCCCTCGGGCACGAACGCGAGCCCCACCCCCGCCGCCACCAGCGCGAGCGCCCACTCCTCGGTCTCGGCCACGGCCGCCGTCACCAGGTGCGCTTCGCTCCCGCGGAAGCGCGCCGCCGCCGCGCAGTTGCAGCGCTGGACGTAGCGCTCCCCGGCGAGCTCGCGCGCCCGGATCGTTCGCTTCAGGCCCAGCGGGTGGTCCGGCGGGAGCGCGACGACGAACTCCTCGTCCCAAAGTGGTACGAAGACGTCGTTCTTGCCGACGCGCTCGCGAGCGACGAGCCGCAGGTCGGTGCGTGCGTTCGCCTCGGAGATCCGGAGCGCGTCCGTCCCCCGCAGCCGCGTGATCGCGGCGAGGACGGCGCGCGTGCGCTCCGCGTCGAGCTCGCGCCCCACGCCGACCGTCAAGGGCTCGAGCGCCGCCGCGGGCGGGCTGCGGAAGGAGCGCCGGACCGCCTCGGCCTCGCGCACGAGCCGAAGCGCGATCGGGTACAAGCGCTCGCCCTCCGGCGTCGGCGCGGCCCCGCGCCGATGGCGCACGAAGAGCTTCGCGCCCAGCTCGCTCTCGAGCGCGGAGAGGGACGCCGAGACCGAAGGCTGCGAGATGAAGCAGCGCCGCGCCGCCGCGCTCACGCTCCGCTCCTCGAAGACCGCCACGAAGTAGCTCAGCTCGCGCAGTTCCATAGGTAATGACTATGGATGACATATCACATCCATCGTTTCCAGATGGCATGGGCCGCCGCATCCTGAACGTCATGAAGGTCCACCACCTGAACGCCGGCACCCTCTGTCCCCCCAGCGCATGGCTCGTGAACGGCCGCGGCGGCCTGCTCTCGCCCGCGCGCTTGGTCTGTCACGTGCTCCTCCTCGAGACGACGTCCGGGCTGACGCTCGTCGACGGGGGCATCGGCCTCGGCGACGTGGCCGATCCCGATCGCCTCGGTCGCCCGTGGGTTCGCCAGACGCGGCCCCGCCTCGATCGGTCCGAGACCGTCTACGAGCTCGTCCGCGCGCGCGGCTTCTCGCCGGCCGACGTGACGCGGATCGTGATGACCCACCTCGATCTCGATCACGCGGGCTGCATCCCCGACTTCCCGAACGCCACCGTCCACGTGCACGCGCGCGAGATCGCTGCCGCGCGGAGCTACGTGCCGCAGGGGAACCGCTGGCGCTACGTGCCTGCCCAGCTCCCGGCGGCCGAGCGCGTTCGCGCCTACGCCGACGGCGGCGAGACGTGGATGGGCTTCGAGGGCGTGCGCATGCTCGACGAACGCGAGCCCGACGTGTTGCTCGTCCCGCTGCACGGTCACACCGCGGGGCATTGCGGGGTCGCCGTGCGCGAGGGCGCGCGTTGGCTCCTCCACGCCGGCGACGCCTTCTTCTTCCACGGTCAGATGGAGGCGCGTCCCCACGCCCCGCTCGTCTTGAAGTGGTTCCAGCGCCGGGCGGACGTCGATCGCGTGCAGCGCCTGGCGAACCAGGCGCGGCTCCACGCGCTCGCGCAATCCGACCCGAACGTGACCGTCTTCTGCGCGCACGACCCCGTCGACTTCGATCGCGCTGCCACTTTCGACCGCGAGGTGCCGGTCGCGCTGCCAGTTTGACCGACGGCGCGCTCTCTCGAGTCACCGGAGCGCGTTTTCCGGCACGGCACGCTCGTTGCTCCGTGCCGTCGCATGTCGTCTTCGCCCGACGCTCCGCCCCGCGACGCGCTCCGTGCGCTCCTCCACCGCTGGTTCGTCCAGTACAACCCGACCTACCTGCTCAGCGCGGCGATGGTCTTCGTGGGATGCTTCCTCTGGTCGCGCAGCGTGGTCGGCGAGGGGATCGCGAGCACGCTCGGCATTCCGATCGCGGCCGAGGCGTATGCGCTCGCGCTCATCGGAGGCGCGGCGCTGCTCGTGCGCATCGGTCAGCGAAGGCCGGCCGTCATCCTCGCGCTCGTCACCATCGTCTACCAATGGGACACCACGCTCCACACCGAGGCAGCGCCGTGGATGGGGAGCGTCGGCGCAGTGGCGTGCGTCGCCTGGGTCGTACTCTTCGCGGGGAAGCTGTTCGCGCTCGGCTGGGCGCTCCGCGTGCGGTTCTCGGCGCACGTCGTCGGGGGCGCGCTCGCGGCAGCGCTCTTGCTCGCCGCCACGCCGTGGCTCGCGCTCGGTCGCGCGCCGTCCGTGCTCGTCGCGGTCGCGGGCTTCGCGTTCGGCTCGCTCGACGTCGGCACCGGCATCACGAGCGAGGTCGAGCTCGATGCGTGGGGCACCATCGTCCTCCGTCGCGTGACGCGGGCGGCGTGGCTCATGTCGGGCGCGCTCGTGGCGTTGCACGTCCTGCTCTGGAGCGCGAACGGCTGGGTCACGCTGGCACCGCTCGTGCTCGTGCTCCCGCTCGTCGGCGTGCGCCGCGTGCGGAGCGAGGCCCTCGCGTTCTCGCTCGCGCTGGGGCCGCTCGTGCTCGCGGTCGCCTTCGCTCCGGCCGCGTTCGGCCTCGTGGCGCTGCTCTCGGCAGCGGCGCTCGGGTTGCGCCTCTTCGCTCCACGCTTCCCGGAGGGACGGCGGACGATCGTGACCGCAGCGACGACCGACGACGCGCCGTACCGAGAAGGTACGAGCGCTCCTGCGCAGGCGACCCTCCGCGTCGAGGCGATCCCGGCCATCCCCCTCGCCGCCGCCGAGCGCCTGCGCGCCACGGCGACCGCCATCGGCAGCGCCTACCTCGGCATCTGGACGACGCGATGGTCCGGCGGCGCGTGGCCCACCCACGTGCTCCCGCTCGACGGCGCGCTCGCGCTCGTGACGGTTGGTGCGCTCTTGGCGACGCGCGGGCGCGTGGTGCTCGCGGCGCCCGGTGTGCTCGCGTGGGCGCACCTCGCGTTCGGGCGCGGCTGGATCCCCACGCCCAAGACGAGCGGTGACTGGGGAAAGACGAGCGTCGCGCTCGGGTTCGCGCTGCTCCTGGTCTCGCTCGGGGTGAGCTTCCGCCTGCGCGGGGCTCGAGTCACTTCCACGTCCCCGTCTTCATCCCGCTCCTGAGCCACGCATCGACCACGGCATCGTCGGGGACGACGCGCTCCTTGCCTGCGTGGGGAGAGAACCACCCTTCGCACGGCGCGTCGGCCGCCTTGAACTTGCGCGCGCCGAGCTTCGCGCCGGTGTGGGCGTCGAGGATCGTCACGTCGTAGTCCTCCCAGTCGTGGAGCACGCAGTTGGAGCCGCGCGAGTCGACCGAGCGCCGCGTCCCCTTCTCGAGCGCGACCCAGCGCGCGTCGCGGAGCGTGCCCTCGGCGCCGATGCTGGAGAGCTTGCCGTCCGGGTCGCGCACGACGAGCGCATCGACGCTTCCGGTCCCCGGCAGCGGGGTGCCCTTCTCGATCCGATCGAGGCGGCCCGCGAGCCACGTCGGCACGTCGTGCCAGCTCGCCGCGTGGAGGCGGAACGTCGTGGTGCTCGTCGTGCCGTCCTTCGTGCGCACCTTGGCGGCGAGCTCGACGGCGGGCTTCTTCGTCTCGAGGGTCGTGAGCACGACCGAGCCCGCGAGCGCGTCGAGGTCGAGATCGACCTCGGTGAGCCCGGTCGGAGCGTCGACCGAGGCGCCCGCGAAGTCGAGGTGGGCGCCCGGCGGGACGGAGAGCGCGACCTTGCGGCCTGCGGCGCCGATGCACCAGTCGTCGCGGCCTTCGCCGCGGACGATCGGCGGGCCGCCCTCGAGCTCGAAGGTGACGCGGGATTCGACCTTGCACGACGACGGCGCGATCGGGTCGCCGCCGAGGTACGCGACCCAGCTCGGCTGGTTCGCGGGGATGCGGACGAGCGCGCTGAGCGGAACTGGAAGCGCAAACGACGTCTCGTTCGTGGTGCGCGACGCGTGCGCGACGACGGTGATGCGGTCGCCCCACCAGCTTGCCCACTCGCGGCGCGAGACCCGAATGCGCGCGTGGCCGGAGGCGTCGGCGGGCGAGCCTTCGTCGCCGTAGCTCGTCGAGACGCGCACGTCGGGTTTGGTCGTGACGTCGAGGACCACCGCATCGGCATCGACTTCGGCGAGCGTCGCCTTCACGGGCGGGGGAGCGCTCTTGCAGCCACCGAGGAGGGCGAGCGCAGCGAAGAGCGCGAGGGCGCTCACACGAGTTCGCATGTGGTCGTCATGTACGAGAATCTGCGCGCGGACCTTCCCGCCGTCCGAGCGCCAGCCGAACGTGGGCGACCACGTCGCAGCGCAGGAGCGGCGCGATCGGCGACGCCGGGAACGCCCCCATCGCGAGCGCCGGATCCAGGGCCGCCGGGATCGCACCCGGCAGGAGCTGCCATCGGGCGAGGAAGGCCCGACCCCGCTCGACCGCAGCGCGCGCGGCGCGATCGGTCGCACCGCTCGCGGCTTCGACCGCGAGCGCCGTGAGCGCGAGCTCGGGGACGGGCGTCACGTCGCAGCCACCGACGTGCGGTCCGACCGCGCGGAGCGAGCGCACGATCGCCGGCATCGCCTGCGTGAGCACGGTGCGGTCTCCGCGCGCGGTCGCGGCGAGCGCGGTCCACGGCGCCCACGGTCTCTCGCGCAGGTCGTCGACGACGGTGCGCCACAGCGACTCCGGCGCATCGCGGCCCAGCGCGAACGCCGCCTGCGCGGCGAACCACGGTTCGATCGACCCGCGCGCGAGCGCGTGGAGCTCACGGCGGAGATCGATCCCTGCGAGCACCAGATGCGCGAGCGTACCGACGACGGCAGAGGCGTCGCTCGGCCACCCGCGCACGGTCCCCCCGGCGAGCGCGGTGCGCGCGTCGCGCGCGAGACGCTCCTTCGCTCGCGCCGGCGCCTTCGCGCCGAGCGCGCGGAGGACGACGGACGTCCGCGCGTGGTGGAGCTCCCCGGTCTCCGCGAAGGTCCGCGCGCGCGGATCGAGCGCGAAGACGATCGAGCCGTCGGGGCGGATCAGGCGCTCGAGCCACTCTTCGGCGAACGCGTCCCGTGCCCCGCGGACGCGCTTGGCCGCGCGCGCGGACGCCGGCTCGATGCGGGCGTCGTGCCCTTGGCGCGCGGTGATCGCGTCGACCTCGAACAGGAAGAGCTCGGCGCCGTCGAACGAGCATCCGGCCTTGTCGGCGAGCGCGGCGAGCATTCCGCGTGCGTCGAGACCGCCGTCGCGGGCGACCGCGGGGAGCAGGAGCGCCGCGGTGCGGCCGGGGCTCCCGAGGCCGATCCCGTGCGTACCGGCTTCGAAGCGCTCCCGTGCGCCGGTTTCGTCGACGACTTGTGCAGAGTGCATGTAAGCGCACTCGGCCGCGAGGAGCGTGCGATCGCGGATCGGAGGGAACCGCGTGTCGTGCAGGGCGCGGAGGAACGCGCGCGCCAATCGCTCGCCGGGCTGGCCCTCGTCATCGCCCCAGCAGCCGCGGAGCGCGCCCTGCTCGTAGAGCGAGACCCACGGAGTTCCCTTGGGTGCGCGCGCGAGCGGAGGTGGCCACCGGCGCAGCTCGCGCTGAAAGCGAAGCCGCGCCGCGAGATCGGCCGCGACCCGCGCGCGCGCGGCGGGCGTCACCAGACCTTGCAGCGCTTGGCGGGTGCCATCGGGCTCCCCGGCTTGCACGAGAAGGCCTTCTCGAAGTCGGCGATGTTCGCCGCCACGCCGTCGATCCGGTAGCGGCCGGGCGAGTGCACGTTCGTGAGCGCGTCCGCGCGCAGGTTCTCGGGGCGCTGGTTCTCGCAGGTCCACTGCGCCATGCCGATCCAGAAGCGCTGATCGGGCGTGAGGCCGTCGATCGGCGCCGCCGGCTTACCCTTTTGGGACTCGCGCCAGGCGACGAGCGCGAGCATGGTCCCGCCCAGGTCCGCGATGTCCTCGCCGTTGGTCATCTCGCCGTTGATCTTGATGTCGTCGACGATGGTGTAGGTCGAGTACTGGTCGCTCACGCACTTGGCGCGCCCCTCGAACGCGGTCGCGTCGCCCTTGGTCCACCAGTCGCGCAGGTTGCCCTTCGAGTCGAAGTGACGGCCCGAGTCGTCGAAGCCGTGCGTGAGCTCGTGGCCGATCGTGGCGCCCGTGTTGCCGTAGTTGGGCGCGTCGTCGAGCTTCGGATCGTAGAGCGGCGGCTGCAGCACGCCCGACGGGAAGTTCATGTCGTTCATCTGCGGGTCGTAATAGGCATTCACGGTCGGCGGGGTCATGAACCACTCGCCGCGGTCGACGGGCTTCCCCACCTTCGCGAGCCAGCGCTTGGCCTCGAACGCGCTCGCGCGGAGCGCATCGCCGGCGAAGTCGTCCCGCGCGATCGTCACCGAGCCGTAGTCCCGGAACTTCTCGGGGAAGCCGATCTTGTTCACCATCGCGTGGAGCTTCGCGAGCGCCTCGCGCTTGGTGGCGGCGCTCATCCAGGCTTCACCCTGGATCGTCGCCTCCATCGCCTTCTCGATCCGCTGCGTCATCTCGATCACGCGCGCGCGGGTCTGCTCCGCGAACGTGCGCTGGACGAACTCCTGGCCGAGCGCCTCGCCGAGGTGCTCGTCGACCAAGGCCACGCAGCGCTTCCAGCGCGGCTTCTGCTCCGTCACACCGCGGAGCGTGCGCGAGAAGAAGTCGAAGTTCTCGTCGACGAAGGCCTTCGAGAGGTAGCGCGCCCGCGCGTGGACCACGTGCCAGCGGAGGTAGGGCTTCCAATCTCCGAGCGGCACCGTCTTGAGGAGGAGCTCCAGGCGCGCGAGGAACGCGGGCTCCTCGACGTTGAGCGACGCGAGCGTGGGCATGCCGAGCGCGCCGAGGTACGCCTTCCAGTCGAAGTCCGGCACGTCCTGCGCGAGCTTCGTCGCGAGCGTGCGGTGGGCGAGCTTGCGCGGGTCGCGCTTGTCGGTGCGCGTGAGCGAGGCCTCGGCGAGGCGGCTCTCGAGCGCCATGATCTGCGTCGCCTCGCGCTCGGCGACGTCCCGCGAGTCACCGAGGAGCACGAGCATGCGCGCGACGTGCGCGACGTACTTGGTCCGAAGCTCGACCGAGCGCGCATCGGTCTTCGTGTAGTAGTCGCGATCGGGCAGGCCGAGTCCGCCCGCGCCGGTGTCCGCGACCATCATCGCGGAGTTCTCGAAGTCCTGCTGCGCGGAGAAGCCGAAGAAGTACCCGGAGTCGCCGCCATCCGCGATCTGCAGCGCGGCGACGAGCGGGGCGAGTTCACGGACCGAAGCGAGCTTGTCGATCGCGGCGAGATCCGAAGCGAGCGGCGCCGCGCCACGCTTCTCGATCGCCGCTTCGTCCATGCACGCAGCGAAGTAGTCACCGATCTTCTGCTGCGAGGCCGAGCGCTTCGGATCGGGCCGCTCGACGTCGGCGAGGATCCCCCAGAGGTACCGGCGGTTGTCGTTCGTGAGCTTGCCGTAGACGCTCCACGAGGATTGGTCGGCCGGGATGGGGTTCTTCTTCATCCATCCGCCGCACGAGTACTGGTAGAGGCTCGCGCACGGGTCGGCGGTCGGATCCATCGCATCGCGATCGAGGCTCGGCGTGTACGGGAGCGCGGTCAGCGGCGTCTCGACCGGCCCGGTCGGCGCGGTGGCCGCGCCCGCGTCGTTCGGCGTTGCGTCGAGCGGAGGCGCTGCATCCGGCGTCGGCGTCGCCACGGTCGGGATGGGATCGGGGCCGCGCGCACCCCCCGCGCAGGCGACGGCAGCAGCGGCGACGAGGAGCGGGAAGGCGACGAGGAGGCGCGGGCGCATCGGGGAGGTTCTATCCGCCACCGGCCGTCGGGGGCCAGAGCGTTCTGGCGCACGCGCCTCGTGCACCGGACGGGCATCCGCCTGGCACGTGGTGGCACATTGTCACCGAGGGTCGCCATGCGAACGATCGGGCTATTTTTCTTAAAATTTCGGGCGTTCCAGAGGCAGGAGCGGGTTGCGGAGCGGTCTGTGCCAGGTTGGCAGGGCCTTTGCACGAGAAGGCACTCATGCGCGGCACACTCTGGTCCAGCCTCCCCGTCCTGGCTCTCGTCGGTGGGTTCGCGGTCGCCTGCGGCGGCTCCACCGCGTCGATCGATGGCGGCACCACCAACGACTCGGGCTCGAGCGGCGACTCGGGGAACGGCAGCGACGCCGGCACGGCTCCGTGTCCGAGCTCGCCTCCGACCGGCGGCACCGCGTGCACGAAGCCCGCGGTCTGCGAGTACGGCTCCTCCCCCAACCGCGCGTGCAACGTCGTCGCGACGTGCTCGGGCGGCTCGTGGAGCCTCAGCGCTCCTGCCACCTGCGGCGGCAAGAACCCGCCCAAATGCCCGGCGACCTACGCGTCCGTCCCGCGTGGCCAGAGCTGCTCCGACGCGTACCCCACCGACTGCACCTACCCGGAGGGCATCTGCTCCTGCACGTACAGCGGCGGTCCCGTCCCGCTCGACGCCGCTGCGGCTTCGACCTGGCACTGCGACGTGCCGAGCGATCCGAAGTGCCCGTCCCCGCGGCCCAAGCTCGGGACCGCGTGCTCGACCCCGAACCTGCTCTGCGACTACGGCGCGTGCACCTTCCCCGACGGCACCGCGATGCGGTGCGAGGGCGGTTACTGGAACGCGACCGACGTGCCCTGCCCGCTCTGACCCTCCGAGAGGCTCCCCATGAAACGCTTCGCTTCCAGCTTCGCGCTCCTCGTCCTCGTCGCCTGCGGCGGCAGCATCGCGAGCCCCATCGATCCCGATGGCGGCAGCGGCAACGACGGCGGTTCGAACAAGGACTCCGGCATCGGCGTCGACGCAGGCTCCACCAAGTGCCCCGCGTCGCTCCCGCAGAACGGGACGGCGTGCTCGCCGAACGGGTTCGTCTGCGAGTACGGCTCGAGCCCGCTCCTCCAGTGCAACGTTCGCGCGTACTGCAACGACGGCCAATGGGAGATCCCCATGCCGCCGCCGGGTCCGATCCCGCCCGAGTGCAGCGGCGGGAAGAACCCGCCCGCGTGCCCCGTCTCGTTCGAGAGCGTTCCCGTCGGCACGAGCTGCTCGAAGGACTACCCGACCGAGTGCGTGTATCCCGAGGGCGAGTGCGCGTGCGCGGTCCCCACCGCGGGGCCGTTCCCGGAGGACGCCGCCGCGGTCGCGAAGTGGATCTGCGGCAAGCCCGCGAACCCGAGCTGCCCCGTTCCGCGCCCGAAAATCGGCTCGCCATGCAGCCTGCCCGAGAACGTCCAGTGCGATTACGGCGCATGCGTGCTCCGGGGCGGCACGGTGCTCCACTGCAGCGCCGGCACCTGGCAGGAAGAGCTGTTCGGCTGCCCCGACTGACGCGGGTGGACGGAGCTTGCAATCCGGGCGCACCTCCGCGATAGCGTTGGGGCGTCGATGGAATCCCCGGCCGCGTCGCTCCCGCGCCACATGGGCCGATACCTCCTGTTCGATCACATCGGACAGGGCGGCATGGCGCAGATCTTCCTCGCGCGCGCCACGACCGACGTGGGTGCCGCCCGCACCTGCGTCGTGAAGGAGATCCTCCCCGTCTACGCCGCGCGGAAGGAGTTCGCCGACATGCTCATCGCCGAGGCGAAGCTGGCGGCGAAGCTGAACCACGCGAACGTCGTCCAGGTGTTCGACCTCGGGCGCGAGGGCGAGACGCTCTACATCTCGATGGAGTACGTCGAGGGCTTCGATCTCGCCGCCGTGCTCAAGCGCTGCTCCCAGAAGAAGGTGAAGCTCCCGCCGGAGCTCGCGTTCCACGTCGTGGGCGAGGCGCTCCAAGGGCTCGACTACGCGCATCGCGCCAAAGACGAGAACGGCAAGCCCCTCGGCATCGTTCACCGCGACGTGTCGCCGTCCAATCTCCTGCTCTCGTTCGAGGGCGAGGTGAAGGTCTGCGACTTCGGCATCGCGCATGCGAACGATCACGGCCCGACCCCCGAGAACGGGGGCGACTCCGACGCGATCAAGGGCAAGGCCGGCTACATGAGCCCGGAGCACGCGCGCGGCGAAGCTCTCGACCCGCGCGCCGACGTGTTCGCGGCCGGGATCGTCCTCTGGGAGCTCCTCGCCGGGCGAAAGCTCTACCGGAGCGACGGCGGGCCGCTCCTCGAGCAAGCGAGGAAGGCCGACATCCCAGCGCTCCCCGAGCGCGGCTTCCCGCACGAGGACGAGCTCGGCGCGATCGTGAAGAAGGCGCTCGCGCCGGTCGCTGCCGATCGGTTCGCGTCGGCTCAGGAGATGCGCGTCGCGCTCGACGGCTGGGCGCGCAAAGCCGCGTTCGTCGCCAACCCGATCCGGCTCGGCGATTGGCTCCGCGAGCACTTCGGCGAGGAGCTCCTCGCCCAGCGCGCCGCTCGCGAGCGCGCGGCCAAGACGAGCGAGCGCGCGCCCGCCGTCGAGGCGAAGGCCCAGCGCACGCCCCCGACGCCCAAGGTCGATCTGCCTGCGCCGGAGGAGCGCCCGCCCGCGTCGCTCGTCGCAGTGGACGTGTCGCCTCCGTCGCTCAAGCCCGCGTCCGATCCCGATCCGAGCTCGCGCAAGCCGGCTCCTGCTCCGCCGGTCGAACCGGAGCCCGCCAAGCCGCTCGGGCTCCCGCTCTGGGTCTGGTTCGTCGCGGTCGCGATCGTCGCGTTCGTCGTCACCTTCTTCGTCACGCGCTCGTGACGGTGGCGGTCTGACGATGCGCTTGTGCGACGTCGCGCTCCCGCTGCCCTTCGCGAGCGCCCGCAAGCTCACCTACGAGGTGCCCGAGGCGCTCGACGCCGCGTGCGTCCCGGGCGCGCGGGTCATCGTGCCGCTCGGCTCGCGGCGCGAGCTCGGCGTGCTCCTCGCTCGGCACGAGGGCGAGCCTCCGCCGAAGGTGCGCGCCGTCATCGCCGTCCCCGATGCGGTCCCGTCGCTCCCCGCGGATCTGCTGGAGTTCCTCCGCGAGCTATCGAACTACTACCTGGCGCCGATCGGCGAGGTGCTTCGGCTCGCGCTGCCACCCGTCGACCGTGGGACGCAGGAGGCCATCGTCGCCCCGTCCCTTTTTGGGACGACGAAGGGCGTCGCCGAGGCGCTCGTCGCGTGGGTCGAGGTCGATCAGGGCCCCACGCCGCCCAAGCTGACCGCGAACCAGGCCGCGCTCCTCGCCCGCGTGCGGGCCGTCGGGAGCGTTCCCCTCGCGCGGCTCGAGGAGACGTGGTCCTCGGCGCGCGCGACCGTGAAGAAGCTCGAGGCCGCCGGCACGGTCAAGGTCGTCCAGCTCGCGCGCGCCGCCGACCCGTTCTTCGCGACGGCCGTGACCCGCGACGAGGCGCCCCCGCTCACCGACGCCCAGCGCGCGGCCACCGAGCGCATCGGCGCCGCGGTCGGCTCGGGGAGCCCGCACCTCTTCTTGCTCCACGGCGTCACCGGCTCCGGCAAGACCGAGGTCTACCTGAGCGCAATCGCCGCCGCGCGCGCGCAGAAGCGCGGCACGATCGTCCTCCTGCCCGAGATTGCGCTCACGCCGCAGCTCGTCGCGCGCTTCCGGGCGCGCTTCGGCGACGAGGTCGCCGTCCTGCACTCGGCGCTCACGCCGAAGGAGCGCCACGGCATGTGGCATCGCCTCCGGCGCGGCGAGGTCGACGTCGCGATCGGGGCGCGGAGCGCTCTCTTCGCGCCGATCCAGAACCTCGGGCTCGTCGTGGTGGACGAAGAGCACGACGCCTCGTTCAAGCAGGACGAAGGCGTCCGCTACCACGCGCGCGACATGGCGATCTTGCGCGCTCACCGCGCGCGCGGGGTCTGCGTGCTCGGCAGCGCGACGCCGTCGCTCGAGACGGAGCACCTCGCGCGGACGGGCCGCGCCGAGCGCCTCCGCCTCCCCGCGCGCGCGCGCGCCCAGGCGCTCCCCAAGGTCGAGGTCGTGGATCTCCGTCGGATCGGCGCCGGACCCACCGGCGACAAGCGGCTCAGTCTGCCGCTCCACCGCGCGCTCGAGGAGACGCTCGCCGCGAAGGAGCAGGCGATCCTCTTCTTGAACCGGCGCGGGTTCGCTCCCAGCGTCCGCTGCGAGGCGTGCGGCGTCGTCTCGGAGTGCCCCCACTGCTCGGTCGCGCTCACGTACCACAAACGTCACGGCGGGATCCTCCGCTGTCACTACTGCGACTACGAGGAGCCGCTCCTCGAGCACTGCAAGAAGTGCCGCGCGCCCGCGCTCGCGTTCGAGGGACTCGGGACCGAGAAGCTCGAGGAGACGCTCGCCAAGGCGTTCCCCGAGGCGCGCGTCGCCCGCCTCGATCGCGACGTCGCGTCGGGCAAGAACATCGAGGCCATCATCGAGCGCGTCCGCCGGCGCGAGGTCGACATCCTCGTCGGGACGCAGATGGTGACGAAGGGCCACGATC
Source organism: Polyangiaceae bacterium (assembly GCA_044224495.1). Taxonomy (GTDB): domain Bacteria; phylum Myxococcota_A; class Polyangia; order Polyangiales; family Polyangiaceae; genus JBGAKG01. Next base: position 272,747 of record JBGAKG010000008.1, read on the forward strand.
TGCCCCACGTCACGCTCGTCGGCGTCGTGAACGCGGACGCGGCGCTCTCGATCCCCGATTTCCGCGCCTCGGAGCGCGCGTTCCAGCTCATGGTCCAAGTCGCCGGGCGCGCCGGGCGCGGCGATCTCCCCGGGCGCGTGCTCGTGCAGTCGTACGATCCGGACCACGTCGCGATCGCGTACGCCGTGAAGCACGACGTCGATGGCTTCCTCGAGCGCGAGCTCGCCGATCGACGCGAGCTCGGCTACCCCCCGTTCTCGCGCGCCGCGCTCCTGCGCTTCGACGCGCTCGACGAGCGCGAGGCGCGTGCCGCCTGCGCCGACGCCGCCGAAGCGTGCCGGCGCGCAGCCGAGCCCGGGGTCCTCGTCCTCGGCCCGTCGCCGGCACCGCTCGCGCGCCTCCGGAACCGGTGGCGCTTTCGCGTCCTCGTGCGCTGCCCCGAGCGCGCCCCGCTCCGGAAGGTCCTCCTCGTCGCGGAGCGGCATCAGCGCGCCCTCGCGCGCCTCGCGCCCAAGGTGCGGATGGTGATCGACGTGGACCCGGTGCAGCTCCTCTGAAGATTCAGTAGAGTGGGGCGCGGTGCCGCCGCCGCTCGCCTTGCGCATCGAGACGCCGCGCTTCCTCCTGCGGGCCCCGCGGGCCGACGACGCACGCGTGCTCGGCGCCGCGCTGAAGCGGAACGCGGAGCACCTCGCGCCGTGGAGCCCCGCCGCCCTCGTCGCCCCACAGGCGCGCACCGCGGTCCGGCTCGCGGCCGATCTCGCCCGGATGCGGGGCGCGTGGAAGAAGGATGCGCAATACAACTTCTTTCTCTTCGGTCGCGACGACGCGAGCACCCTCCTCGGGCGGGTGACCCTCACCGTTCACCGCGGCGCGTTCCAGAACGCGTACCTCGGGTACTGGTGCGATCACGCGCGCCAGGGCGAAGGCTTGATGACCGAGTGCCTGGGCGCCGCGCTCGACGTGGCGTTCGGGCCGCTCGCCCTCCACCGCCTGCAGGCCGCGATCATGCCGCGGAACCAAGGGAGCATCCGCGTCGTGGAGAAGCTCGGCTTCCGGCGCGAGGGGCTCGCCGAGCGTTACCTCCAGATCGCGGGCGCGTGGGAGGACCACGTGCTCTTCGCGCTCACCGCGGAAGAGCGATCTCGCGCAACTGCGCGCGCGGAGTGACCGAAGGGCGGGGTGTCCGCCCTCTCCGCTCTCGTCACCGCCGCCGGCGAGTCGCTCCTCGCGCTCGTCTCGCCGCCCCAGTGCGCCGCGTGCGATGCGCGCCTCGCCCAGCGCGCGGTCTTCTGCGTCCCGTGCGCGCGCACGATCGAGCGGGCACCGCGCGAGCGCGAACATGACGCGCTCTTCGTCTGGGGCGGTGCGCTCGCAAAGGCCATCACGCGCTTCAAGTACGAAGACGCGACGCACCTCGCGCATCCGCTCGGCGAGATGCTCCGGCGCGCGGGGCCGTTCCTGCCTGCGCCGACGCTCGTGATCCCGGTGCCGCTCCACCCGCGTCGGCTCGCCGACCGCGGCTTCAATCAGGCCGCGCTCCTCGCACGCCCGATCGCGCGCGACCTCGGCGTTCCGCTCGAGCTCCGCGCGCTCGTTCGCATGCGCGACACCAGCCGCCAAGCGTCGCTCGAGCGCACGGCGCGGCTGACCAACGTCGCCGGCGCGTTTGCCGCGCGAAGGCGGCTCGATGGCCACCATGTCCTACTTGTAGACGACGTGTGCACCACGGGCGCCACGCTGCGCGCCTGCGCAGCGGCGCTCGAAGGGGCCGGCGCGAAGGTCCGTAACCTCGTCCTGGCCATTGCGCTCTGATACCCTTCTAGGAGCGTGAGCAACCACGAATGGCGTTGGGCAGATCCGGCGGGCCAGCAGCGTCTGGTGCGGACGGACGAGCTGCGGGCCGCCCTCGCGAGCGGCGTCATTCCAGCGAATGCACCCGTCTGGCGCCGTGGCTGGCCGGGGTGGAAGCCCGCTCACGAGGTGCCCGAGCTCTCGACGAGCGCGCTCGCTGCGGCCAACGGCGTTCTCCTCAACGTGCCGCCCCCACCGCTCTTCGTCGTCGCCGCGCAGAGCGAGTTCGAGGACAAAGGTGGTGGGCCCGACGAGGCCGCGCTGGAGGAGCCCCCGCTTCCGCCGCGCTACGAGCCGATCGCGTCGGCAGTACCTGCCGCGCCTCCCGTCGTGCCGCCGAAGGTGGAGGCGAAGCCGAAGCCGCCCGAGCCGAAGCCCGAGCCGAAGCCGCCCGTGCAGGCGAAGCCGGAGCCTTCGCCGAAGCCCGCGATGGTGATCCCGAAGCCGGCGGAGCCGACGGCGAAGCCACCCGCCGCGAAGGCGAAGGAGCCGCTGAAGATCCCCGCGGCTCCGATGGGGAAGGCTCCCGCGCGGCCAGCGATGGTGCCGGCGCCGTCCAACGTGGCGACCTCACCGAGGCCGACCGCCGTCGCGGCCTCCCCGAACGCGCGCCCCGCGGCGCCCCCGCCCGGCCCGCCGCCGGGGAGCGAGATGCGCTCGATCCCGACGATGCGCGGGATCCCGATCATGCCGGACAAGGTCCCCAAGATCGACATGCCCAACGTGGCTGCCGCCGCGGCGCGTCCCGCGACGACGCCGAAGGCTTCGCCGGTCGCGGCGGACGCGCCCTCGTCGCTCAAGCGCGCGACGCTCCCAGTGTTTCCCGCGCCTCCGCCGATGACGAAGGTCGAGGACTCCGCGCACCCCGCGCCGGTCGAAGCGGTGGCCAAGCCCGCGCCCGAAGCCGTGCAGCCGCTCCCGAGCCGCAACCCGACGCTGATTCAGTTCGGTGGTGCGCCCGAGTCCACGCCGCCGCCCGCGGCTGCGACCGCGCCGATCAACGTTCCGCCGCCGGAGCCGAGCGAGGTCACCGGCGGCTCCGTCACGCGCCCGCCGCCGTGGGGCGAGGGGAGCGTCGGCATGCAGCCCGACATCCCGAAGCAGCCGACGGCGCCGAAGATCGCGCCCGAGAACGTCGAGGAGCTGAGTGGCTCCATGCTCTTGCCCGACGCGGGACCGCCGCCGATCCCGCTGCGTCCGCACGAGCTCAGCTCGTCCGATCTCACGAGCGAGGTCGACATCCCCGTCGCGAAGCCGCCGCCGCTCGCGCCCGCCGACAAACGCGGCGGCACGCTCGGCACGCCGCCGCCGCCCCTCGTGGCTCCGGTCGCGGCGGCGGCGACGCCCGCGCCACCGCCCGTCGCTCCCGTTGCCCCGATCGCAGCGCCGCCGCCGGTGGAAGAAGATGCCGCCGTCGACGCGGACGAGGTGGAGGAGGTCTCTGCACCGCCGCTCGCGCCCACCGTCCCCACGAAGCGCCCGTCGATCCCACCCGCGCCGCCGCAGGAGGAGACGGTCCCGCGCTTCGCCCCCGAGCCTTCGGATTGGCAGAGGTCGCTCCGTGACCGCCCGCCGTGGCAGCTCGCAGCCGGCGGCGCGCTCGGGATGCTCGTGCTCCTCGGGCTCGTCTTCGGGATCGCGAAGCTCGCGGGCTCCGGCCCGGACGCGGCGACGAGCGCCAGCGCCGGCGGCAGCGCGACGGCACCGCCGACGGTCGCCACGACGACCACGGCGTCCGCCGTCACGACCGCGACGGTTCCCGTGCCCGCCGCGAAGGACGTCCAGTGCGTGCTCGCGGGCGAAGCGAAGACGATCGCCTCGCACGCGATGGTCGGGAGCGGCGTCGAGGCGCGCGCCGCCGCGGGCGGGATCGCGCTCGGCTTCGCCAGCGGGCCGAAGGACGCGACCCTCGCGCTCGTCGATCCTTCGAGCCTCGCTCCGAGCACGACGAAGACCGGGAAATCGGTCGACCCGGTGCGGCGCGTCGTCGCGCTCGACGGTGGCGTCGCGATCGACGTCGATCGCAAAGGCGACAAGCTCCAGGGCCGGCGCGCCGTCGCAGGGGCTCCCGCGATCGACCTCGGCTCCGACGGGAGCAACGTCGCGTGGGCCGCGCACGGCACCGACAAGACGATCGCGCTCTTCCCGCTCGGTGGGACCGGTCCCGTCGAAGCGCTCCGCGGCGAGCGCTCGGCGAGCACGGCGTTCGTCGCCTTCCGCCAAGGCACCAGCATCTACGTCGGTGCGTTCGCGGGGGACCCTCCCGCGGCCAAGGGCGCGCTCGCCAAGGTCGACGGCCTTGGTCCCAAAGTGGGATCACCCGCGCTCGCCGTCTCGGGAGACACGGCCTTCGTCGTCTGGGCCGATCGCGCGTCGGACGGCGAGCCGTGGGGCCTGCGCTACCTCGTCGTCCATGCCGGCAAGGACCCCGGCGCGGCGAAGAAGTTCGAAGTGCCGGCCGGGGGTCTCGGCGAGCACGCGATGTCGCCGGGCGTCGCCGCGGTCGGCTCGGGGCGCTGGCTCGTCTCGTGGACCGAAGGCCCGACGTCGAGCCATCAGGTGCGCGCCGTCGTCGTCGACGACGCGGGCGCCGTGCACGGCGCCGCGCTCACCATCAGCGCCGAAGGCGTCAACGCAGGGCAGGGACAGGCCGCGGTCGGGAGCGATGGAAAGGGCGTCGTCGCCTTCCTCGCCGGCAGCGGGAAGAGCTTCGACGTGATCGCCCGGGGGATTTCATGCACCGAAAAATGAGACTGCTCCGAACCCTCACGCTCGCTGGCCTCGTCGCGCTCGCCGCCTGCAACCTCTTCGAGGGCGGGACCCACATCCGCGAAGGCCAGCTCTATCAACCCGGGGTCGCTCAGTACGACCACTACTTCAAGGAAGTGCACGAGCTCCAGCTCGCGCAGACCGCGTGGCCCGAGGACAAGAAGGCGTCGCGCCGTGCGCTGATCGACTACTTGAAGCTCAGCCTCGATGCGGCGGACGTCACCGTCGCGCAGGCGACGCACGAGCGGATGGTCGCCGCCGCGCATCAGTTCGGGAGCACCCGTCTCGACATCAAGTCGGACGAGGCGCACGTCGTGGTGCCGAACGACGGCCGCCTCGACGCGTCGACGAAGGATCTCTTCCGCGCGATCGAGACGACCGTGAAGGCGGAGCTCGCGCGGCGGAAGGCGCTCAACGACATCCCCAGCCGCATCGACGAGCTGACGAAGGCCGGGCGCGAGCTCGAGCCGCACGTGCGCGACGACTTCGCCAAGAACGGCGGTTCGCTCGCGAGCGACGTGAAGGGCGAGCTCACCGCCAGCTACGACGTGCTCTCGGGCATCTCGGCGAAGGCGCGCACCGAGTCGCGCGAAGCCGAGGACTTCATCTCCGTGCTCGATCGCGCGGTCTCGTCGGACTCGAGCGAGCCCATCCCGCAGCCGCTGCCGGGGGCGTCGGCGACCGGGAAGCCGACGGCAGGGCCGAAGCCTCCGCCGCCGTCGACCGGAGCGCACCCGCCGCCGAAGCCGCCGCCGACCGCCACGACACCGCCGCCGCCCGCGACGGCGAAGCCGAAACCGCCGCCCCCCTCCGGAGGTGGCGGGGGTGACGAAGTCTTCAACCCGTGACAGGGTTTCGGGGATGACTTTGCTTCGGCGCGGCTTGCTCGCCCTGGCTGCGCTCGCGCCGCTCGCGCTGGCCGTGCACTGCGGGGGCGAGGATGCGAAGCCGATCCCGGCCGAAGCGGGCCCCGATGCTCCGGTTTCGCCGTGCGGTGCTCTCACGAGCTGCCCCGAAGGTTGCGTCGATCTCCAGACCTCGCTGACGAGCTGCGGCGTCTGCGGGCGCGCGTGCGCCAAAGGCGAGACCTGCACGGCGGGCGCGTGCCGCGGATGCGCTCAGATCGACGCCGATGGCGACGGCGAAACGGCGTGCGACGACTGCAACGACGCCGACCCGCTCGTCAATCACGCGGCGTTCGACGCGCCGGGCAACGGCATCGACGACGACTGCAACGGGACCAAGGACGACGTGCCGGCGTGCGAGGGCACGCCCGCCTCGACCTCCGCCGACCCCAACGACTACGCGCACGCGACCGAGCTCTGCGCGCCGTGGCTCGTGAAGGCGACGTTGGACTCGCCCGATCCGAAGGCACGCCAGGTCGCGGCCGACTTCGGCGTGTTCCTGCCGCGCGCCGGAGCGCGCATCGCTGCGTTCTCGACCGGCGTCGCGGCAGCGACGAGCCACGGCGCCCCCGCTCCGATCGTGGGCCAGACGCCGCAGCTCGGGACGGATCTCGGTCGCAAAGGGGATCCCTACCCGGGTACCGCCGGTACGCAGAGCTGCCCGGCGCAGCTCGCCGATCCCACGACGGTGAACGATCTCACGTCGTTCGTCGTCACGCTGCTCGTACCGTCGAACGCGCGCTCGTTCGCGATCGATCTGAACTTCCTCACGACCGACGCGCCGGAGTGGCCGTGCTCCGAGTACGACGACCAAGCGCTCGTCTTCGTCGAGGGCAAGCTCGTGAGCGGCAACGTGCTCCTCGACCCGAAGGGGCGGCGCATGGGCGTGAACCATGGTCTCGTTCTGCTCAAGGACGCACCGAGCTTGAGCGGGACGGGGTTCGAAGTCCTCGATGGCAACGGCAACCCGAAGGGCGCCGCGACGGGGTGGATCACGCTCCAAGCGCCGGTCTTCGCGCGCGAGACGTTGAAGCTCCGGTTCCACCTCTTCGACGCCAAGGACGGGATCTACGACTCCGTGCTCCTCCTCGATCACTTCCGCTGGTCGACGGAGGAGGTGAAGTGCGCGCGGACGACGAGCCCGCTGGACGACGCGGGCCTCGGTGGCTGCGCGAGCGGCGCGCTCGACGCCGGCGCGGACTAGATCCCCTACTTCCCCCGCCGAATGCGCACCGACCCGTCGGGGCCCACGTCCACCGCGCGATCCTTCAGGAGCTTCCCGACCCCGCGCTTGAAGGCCTTCTTGCTCAGGCCGAAGACACGCCGGAGCTCCTCGGCGTCGGACTTGTCGCCGAGCGGGTCCGCCTTCGGTCCGCGCTCGCGGAGCACACGCAAGATGGTCTCCGCGTCTCCCTCCTGCGCCTCGTGGGCGTGCGCGCGGAGGCTCAGCTCCAGCTTGCCGTCGGCGTGGACCTTCGCGATTCGTGCCTCGACCTCGTCGCCCCGCCGGATGCGCACCGGCTCGGTCGCCGGGATGAGCCCCACCGTGCGACGCTCGACGATGACGAACCATCCCAACTTGGGATCACTGCGCCAAGCCTCGCCGCTGACCCACTCGCCGGCGGCGTAGCCGCGGCGCGTCTTCAGCATCTCGCTCACGCGCATGGTCCCCGCGAGCCGACCGGTGCGGTCGAGGACGACGCCGATCGGCACGCGCGCCCCGACCGCGAGCGGAGCGGTCTGCTCTGCGGGGGGGACGAAGAGCTCCTTCGGGAGCCCCCAGTCGACGAACGCGCCCGAGCGACCGACGGCCGTGACGCGGAGGAACGCGACCTCGCCGCGCTCGACCCGCGGTGCCTTCGTCGTCGCGATGGGGCGGTCTTCGGAGTCGAGGTGGACGAACACGGAGAGCTCGTCGCCCTCGTTCGCGCCCTCGGGGATCTCCTTGCGCGGGAGGAGGACGACCTTCGCCGGATCGTCCTCGGCGAGCGTCAGGAACGCGCCGGGCGCGCCGAAGCGCGCGACGGGGAGCCGCGCGAACCGACCGAGGCGCTCGGTGACGATCTCGTCCTTGGCACTCAACGTGGGTCGGCGCCGGCCTCAGTTCGAGGCGAACTTGCTCGACGGGTACTTCTTCGCAGCATCGTCGAGGTGGGTCGCGACCATCTCCGCCGTGATGACCTCGGGCAGGAGATCCCGCGAGCCATCCGGGTAGACGATCATGTAGTCCGGGATGCCGGAGCGGCCCGTGCTCTCGAGGAGCTTGTCGAGCTCGTCGTTCGAGTTCGTGAAGTCCACCTTCATCGGCAGCACCTTCGTGCGATCGAACGCGCCGCGCACGGTGTCGGTCTCGATGAAGGCCTTCTCGTTGGTCTTGCAGGTCGCGCACCACTCGGCGGTGAAGTCCAGGAACACCGGGCGCCCGCGGGCGTGCTCGGCCTTGATCCGCGCCGTGTCGTAGGGGACCCAGGCGATGTGACCGTCGACGATGACCGGCGCCTCGGCCCCGCCCTTCGTGCTCACGTCGGTCGCGGCGATCGCGACCGGCTCGGGCTTGGCGAAGCTCAGGACGAAGATCGCCGCCGCGACCACCGCACCGACCTGACCGATGCGCACGGCCCAGCGACGGAGCGGCGGCGCCGCCACGCCACCGAAGCGGCCACCCGCCCAGAGCGCGAGCGCGAGGACGAGGAGGAAGATCAGGAACGAGTTCGAGCTCGCCGGCGTCAGCTGCGCCTGGAGCGTGCGGAACAGCCAGATCGCGGTGCCCATGAGGGTGAAGCCCATGATCTGCTTCACCGTCTCCATCCAGCGACCCGGCTTCGGGAGGACCTTGGACAGCGCGGGGATCTGCGTGAGCGCGAGGTAGGGGAGCGCGAGGCCGAACCCGATCGTCGCGAAGACGAGGAGCGTCTGCCACCACGCCGCGTCCGAACCGAGCGCGAAGGCGACCGCGGTGCCGAGGAACGGCGCCGAGCACGGGGTGGACATGATCGCCGCGAAGAGGCCGTTCACGTAGGAGCCGGTGAACTTGTCGTCGTCGCCGGTCTCGCCGCTCGACGAGAGCGTGATCTCGAACACGCCGAGCGAGTTGAGCCCGAACGCGAAGACCAGGGCGGTCATGAACGCGACGAACTTGGGCTGCTGGAACTGCATGCCCCAGCCGAGGTGCTTGCCGGACGCCTTCACGACGAGGACGAGCGTGGCGAGCGCGATGAACAGGGTCATCGTGCCGAGGGTGTAGGCCACCCCGTGCATGCGGCGCTTGCTCGCGTCGTGCCGGGCGTGGTCGACGACACTGAACGCCTTGAGCGCCAGCACCGGGAGGACGCAGGGCATCACGTTGAGGATGAGCCCGCCGACGAGTGCGATTCCGAGAATCCCGAGCATGTTCTCCTACCTCGCGTTCACCGATGACGAAGCAAGCACCGGGCCGAGTCCATTCCCTAGAAGTTTAGCAGAGATCGGACGAAGTCGAGCACCCCGACTGGATCGGCGAATGCTCAAGTGGGGGGCTCCGGATCCGCTGTCCGAAACCCGTCAGGAGGGCGCCATCTTGCCCAACGTCGCCTTCGCCATCTTCACCTCGCCCGCGAGCGCGATCCCCATCGCGCTGCGCGCACCCTCGGTCCGGCGGACGAACGCATCGAGGTAGCGGCGGGCGACCTCGAACTCGCCCGCCGCGTAGGCGAGGTGCCCGAGGACGAAGCGCCCGTACCCTTGCCCACACGGCGCGGTGGCCAGCTCGTCGATCGTCGCTTGCAGGTCGCGGACGGGCTCGCCCGCCGCGATCTTCGCGAGCGCCAGGTGGGCGCGGTAGAGCGGCTTGTCCCGCGTCCCCCAGCGGACCGCCCGCTCGAGCGCGGACGCCGCCTCCGTGTAGCGCTGGGCGAGGAAGAGCACGCTCCCGAGCGTCCACAGATGGAACGGGCGCCGCGAGGCGGGGCCCCGGCGTGCGGCCGCGCGGAGGTGCGTGATGGCGCGTTCGAGCTCGGCGAGCGCGAGGGCGGCCCGGGCGGCATCTTGGTGCAGCACGTCGGGGAGGACGCCGAGCTCGATCGCCGACTCCGCCGTCTCCAGGGCGTCGTCGAAGCGCTCGCCTTCGAACTGGGCCAAGTAGAGCTGGCGCAGAAGCATCGCGTGCGTCGTCTTGTCGAGCGGACCGCGGGCCGAGAGGCCCTTCTTCGCGAACTTCTCTCGGGACGCGTGCGTCCGCGCCGTCATCGCACGTTGCAGCAGATCTTCGGGGCTGGCTCGGCCAGGCATGGGCCAAATTCAGTGTAGCATTCAAGTGAATCGAGGAGTGGGTTTGCTTGTCCCGTGCGGCATGCTAACCGTCGCCCGTCCGTCATGCCCTCGCCTTCCCCTGGCTCCGCGATGGGCCGCGTGCTCGCATCTCTCCCTGCGCTCGGCGTGCTCGTCGTCCTCGGCAGCACCGTCGGGTGTGGGCGGAAGGCGACCGAGGCCGACTGCATGGTGATCGTCGATCAGATGGTCGTCGTGAAGATGAAGCAGAAGAACCAGACCGATCCCGCGGCGATCGAGAAGCTCAAGAAGGAGCTCCGCGACGAGGCCAAGGGCGAGGTCATGGACAACTGCGTGGGCAAGCGCATCAGCGACGGCGCGCTCGACTGCATCAAGAAAGCCGAGACCGAGGAGGAGATCGTCAAGTGCATGCGTTGAGCCGCCTCGCGTTCGGGGTGGGGGTGGTGGTGGTGCTCGCGGGGTGTCGGCGCAAGGCGACGGAGACCCAGTGCGATGCGCTGGTCGATCGTTACGCCGAGCTCGCGATGAAGGAGCAGTACCCCGACGCGGCGCCGGGCGAGATCGACTCGCAGAAGAAGCGCGTGCGCGACGAGGCGAAGAACGACGACGACTTCAAGAACTGCACGTCCGAGGTCGAAGCCGCCGACTACGAGTGCGCGATGAAGGCGACCACGACCGAGGCGATCGAGCGCTGCCTCGAGTAGTTACTTCTTCTTCGCCGCGCGCCCGGTGAAGATCTGCTTGCCGTCCTGCAGCGTCGGCTTGTCCGACACCTGCCAGACCGCGTCGCCGCCGAGCTTGCAGACCTGATCGAGGAGCTCGCGCATGCAGTCGTCTTCCTTGACGAGCGTGGCGTCGCACGAGGCGCGGACCGGGCCGATGTTCGTCGTCGGAACGTTCGGCGCGTCGCGGTAGACCTCGACCTGGCAGCCCGCCGGGCGCTCCGGGAAGTTCGGGGTCGCGTTGTGCCCGCCGCCGCAGGCGACGATGGCGACCGGGACGAGAACGAGAAGGGAGAGAACGCGCTTCATGCCCGGGCCTCCGTGCCTTTGGTGCCGTCGAGGAGAGGGAACCCGAGCGCTTCGCGCTGGGCGAGGTACGCCTCGGCCACCGCCTTCGCGAGGCCGCGCACGCGCCCGATGAAGCGCGCGCGCTCGGTGACGCCGATCGCGCCGCGCGCATCGAGCACGTTGAACTGGTGTGCGGCCTTCACGACGAAGTCGTACGCGGGGAGGACGAGGCGCTTGAGCGGCTCCTTCTCGCTCCCGAGCGCGAGGAGGCGCTTCGCCTCCTTCTCGTAGTGATCGAAGTGGGCGAAGTGAGCCGCCGTGTCGGCCTGCTCGAAGTTGTAGGTGCTCCACTCCCACTCGGCGCGCTTGGCGATCTCGCCGTAGCGGACGCCCTTCGCCCACATCACGTCCATCATGTGGTTCACGTCCTGGAGGTACATCGCGATGCGCTCGAGGCCGTAGGTGAGCTCGCCCGACACCGGTTTGCACTCGATGCTGCCCACCTGCTGGAAGTAGGTGAACTGCGAGATCTCGAGCCCGTCGAGCCAGACCTGCCAGCCGAGACCCCACGCGCCCAACGTGGGGGACTCCCAGTCGTCCTCGACGAAGCGCACGTCGTGCTCTTCGGGCTTCGTGCCGATCGCGCGGAGCGACTCGAGGTAGAGGTCCTGGATGTCGATCGGGGACGGCTTGAGGATCACCTGGAACTGGTGGAACTGCTGCGTCCGGTTCGGGTTGTCGCCGTAGCGCCCGTCCGCCGGGCGGCGCGACGGTTCGACGAAGGCGACGTTCCACGGCTCGGGCCCGAGCGCGCGGAGGAACGTCGCCGGGTTGTACGTGCCGGCTCCGACCTCGGAGTTGTACGGCTGGACGATCAGGCAGCCGCGCTGGGCCCAGAAGTTCTGGAGCGCGAGGATGATGTCTTGAAAGTACATGGGCGGTCTCTCTCTTAGCCGCGTCAGTCGATTCTGGCGAGGAGATCGCGCGCGAGCTGACGGTTCGGGTCGTCGTCGATCGCACGCTTGAGGAGCATCACCGCGCGCTTGTTGTCGCCGGCCTCGAAGGCGAGCTCGCCGAGGCGCTCGTAGGCCTCGCCGCGCGACATCGGTGCTTGCGTCCGGAGCATGGTGATCGTGCGGAGGGCGCGGGTCTCGACCTCGGTGTTGCCTTGGTCGCGGGCGACCCAGGCGAGCTCGCTCGCGACGGCGCCATTCTGCCCGTCCATGTCGAGCGCGGTCCCGAGCATCGCGAGGTCGCTCGCGCGATCGCCCGAGGCACGGGCCACGCGCGCGAGGCGCAGGTAGACGTGCGAGAGGTCCTTGGTGCGGCGGCCCTTGTGCTTCTCGAGCACGGCGCGGAGGAGCTCGTCGGCCGCGGCCAGGTCGCTCATCCCGATGTAGGCGTCGGCGAGGAGGCCCGTGCACTCGAGATCGTTCGGACGGATCTCGAGCGCGCGCCGGAGCGCTTCGACCGCGGCGCCGGCGTCGCCGCCTTCGCCGAGCAGGAGCGTGGCCGCCGCGATGTAGAAGGGGACCTTCTTCGCGGGGTCGTGTGCGCGCTCCGCTTCGGCGAGCCGGAGCCCTGCGAGGGCGCGAACGTCCCCGAGCGCGCCGTAGATCTCGGCGAGCTTCTCGTTGACGCGTTCGTCGTCGGGGGCGAGCTGGAGAGCGCGCTCGAGCCCGGCGCGCGCGTAGCCCGGGGAGCCGCTCGCCGTCGCGCGGTCCGCGAGACGGAGCGCGATCTCGGCGACCTCGGCATCGCCCGCGACCTCGACGAGGCGCGCGAGCACGTCGGCCTCGGCCTCGGGGCGGTCGGCGCGCGCCTCGAGATCGGCGAGCGCGCGGAGCGCTTCCACGTCGCGCTCGTCGGCGGAGAGGACCGCTTCGAGCTGCGTGCGCGCGTCGTCGGTGCGGCCGAGCGCGTCGCAGAGCGTCGCCAGCCGAACCCGCCACGAGCGCCGCAGGCCCTCGTCGGTCGTGCCCGACGCTGCGAGCGCGAGGATCTCGGAGAGGTGCTCCGCGAGGCGCGAGTCCTCGCGGTACGCCGCCTCGCCGCTGTCGACCGCATCCGCGTAGCGCTCCGTGCGGAGCGCCAGGCGCGCGCGCTCGAGGAGCCACGCCGCCTGGAGCGGCGTCCCGCCGACGTGCGTCTCGAGGTTCGAGAGCTCGTCCCAGCACGCGGCGACGTCGTCGGCGTCGGCGAGTGCGCGGAAGTAGGCGATCTGGGTGGTGTCGGATGCGCCGGGGATCCCGTACGCGCCGCGCATCGCGCGGACGACGCCGTTGGTGTCACCGAGCGCGCCATAGTGCTTCGCCGCCTCGAGGAACGCAGCTTCGGCGTCCCGCGGGACGAGCGTCGCGGCCGTGGTCTCATGGAGCTGCGCCAGCTTCTTGGCGTCGCTCCGTTCGGTGTAGACTGCAAGCAGTCGATCGCGGAGCGTGGTGCTCTCGGGGTGCGCGGCGAGGCCGAGCTCGAGCGCGCGTTCGGCGCCCGGCTCGTCCCAAGCCTCCGTCCGGAGCGCGGAGAGCTCGAACGCGAGGCGCTCGCCTTCCTCGCCCTTCACTTGCTCGAGCAGACGCTCGAGGAGCTCGGCGCGATCCACGCCCTCGCTCGCGGGGATCACCCGGAGCGCGCCGCGGAGCAGGTCGGGGTGCTTCCCGTCCCAGTCGAGACCGGTCGCGTAGATCGAGCGCGCCTTGCCCGCGTCGTCCGCTTCGAGCATGCGCCCGAGCCGGAGCGCGATCGTGACGACACCGGCTGCGTCGCCGCGGTCGCGCGCGCCTTCGAGCCTGCGCTCGAGCAGGGCGACGAGCTCGCCCTTGTCGCCGCTGCCTTCGAGGAGATCGACGAGCACGGTCGCCGCGTCCTCGCAGAGCGGATCCTCTTCGAGCACCTCGCGGAGCTCCGTGATCGCGTCGCTGGCGCGGCCGAGCTTCTCGGCGAGGAGCTTGGCGTGCTCGACGCGGAGCGCGCTGCGCTCCGGCGACGGCGTGTGGAGCGCGGCAGCGTTGGAGAGCGCGCTCTCGAGCTCCTCGGTCGTGGCGTGGACGCGCAGGAGCCCGAGCAGCTCGCCGCGGACTCCGAGATCGCTCGGCTCGCTCGCGAGGACCGCTTCGTAGGCCTCGCGCGCGATGGCCGGCACCGACTCCTTCGTCGCGCGCGCGACCTCGAGTCGGAGCGTCCGCGCGTCGGCGGGCGCCATCGTCGCGGCCGCTTCGAGGCGGAGCTTCCCGGCGAAGGCCGGGTCCTTCTCGCTGCGGAGCGTCGCGAGCTCGAGCCGCGCCCAGCGGCCGAAGTCGCCTTCCTCTCCGATCGCACGCTCGAGGATGGTGTCGGCGACGTCGAGCTTGCCCGCCCGCTTCGCCTCTTCGACGCCCTCGCGGTAGAGCTCGGGCGTCCCGGTCCCCGCCTTCGCGCTCGCCGTGATCGCGCGGAGCAGGCGCTCGGCGTCCCCCCGCGTGCGCGCGATGCGCTCGTAGAGGTGGAAGAGCGGTGCGCTCTCCGCGCTGAGCGGGGCGTCCTCGATCGCCGGCTCGAGGATCCGCAGCGCCCGCTCGTGGTCGCTCTGCTTCTCGAACGCGGACTTGAGGAGCGCCGCGCCGGCGGCGCGCTCGCCGCTCTTCAACCGGAGCTCGGCGAGCCGATACTCGGCGTCGGCGACGGCCTTGGCGTCCTTGCTGGGCGCCTCTTGGAGCGCGGCGATCAGGCGCGTGAGCACGCCCTCCTGGCGCGGGTCGAGCGTGCGCGCGTAGCTGCGATCGAGCGCGCGGAGGACGTCCGCGTTGCTCGGATCGGCCGCGGCCGCGCGCTCGAGGACCTCGGCCGCGCGTGCGCCGTCGCCGAGCTCTTCCTCGATCACGGAGCCCGCGCCGCTCCAGAGCTGCGCAGCGTCCTTCGGTGCACCTTCGCCCGCGAGGCGCTCGCCGAGCGCGAGCAGTCGATCGACGTAGCGCGCCGTGGCGCCGCTCTTCCGCGCGCCCGCCAGCGCGGCCTCGCGCAACGGCTTGCTGGCCGGTGCGACCTCGAGCGCCTCGAGCCGGGTGTCGAGAGCTCCGGCGTCGTCGCCGAGCTCCTCCTGCGCCCGCGCCATGTCGGCGAGGACGAGCGCGCGCTTCTCGTTCGTCTCCGCGCGCTCCAGGCGCCCGCGCAGCGCGCGGAGCAGGAGGTCGTTCTTCTTCTTCGCGCGGAGCGCGTCTTCGAGCCGCATCGCCTCGCCGTCGGACGACGTCGCGGCTTCGAACGCGGACTCCACGATCTCGGCGGCGCGATCCTTCTCGTCCTGGCGCTCGGCGATCTCGGCGAGCTCGATGAGGACCTCGCTGCGGGCGACGGTGAGCCCGTCGGCGTCGCGGCGGAGGACGGAGAGCAGCGCGCGGTACGAGCGCTCGGCCTTGTCGAGCTGACCGTCGTCGCGCGCGAGCTCCGCGACCATCCGGAGGATCTCGGGGTTCGCGGGGTCGATGCGCGTGGCGGCCTCGAGCTCGGCCAACGCGGGGGCGCGCTCGCTGAGGGAGAGGAGCAAGCGCGCGAGGTGGAAGTGGACTTGCGCGCGCTCCTTCGGGCGCCGACCGCCGAAGCCGTCGAGCATCGAGCGGAGCAGATCGCGCGCGTCGTCGGGGCGGCCGGCGGCCGTGAGCGCCTGCGAGAGGCGGAGGCGGAGCGGACGGTCGTCGGGCGCGAGCTCGGCCGCTTCGGCGAGGAGCTCTGCCGCGCGCCCCGGCGCCTGGCACTTCGCGAGCCAGAGGTCCGCCGCTTCTTCGAGCCCCTTCCGCTTTCCGTCGGCGGTCGGAGCCTTCGCGGCTTGGCGGGTGAGGAGATCGGCGAGCGGGGCGAAGAGCTCCGCGCGGCGATAGAGATCGGCGAGGCGCTGCGGCACCTCGGCTGGTGCGTCGGGCGCTTCCACTGCCGCTTCGAGGTGACGGCGGGCGTCCTCCTCGTGATCGGCGGCGACGAGCGCGTCCGTCAGGCGGAGGATCACCGCCGCGCGGCGATCGGGGAACTTGTGGAGCAGCTGCTCCAGGAACTGGGCCGCCGACGCGTGATCGCCCTGGCGCTCGTGGAGCTTGGCGATCGCATCGAGATCGTCCGCCTGGACCGCGAGCGGGAGGACGCGCTGGTAGTAACCGAGCGCGGATGCGACGTCGCCGAGGCGCTCGTCCGCGAGGTGGGCGGCGCGCCGGAACATCGCAGCGGCACCCTCCGCGTCGGCCGCAGCCTCGGCGAGGTGCGCTTGCTCGGCGAGGAACGCGACGAGCTCGGGGTTCTTCCCCGCTGCCTCGAGCACGTCGATCGTCATCGCGACGCTGTCACGGTGCCGCGGCTCCTCGCCGAGGTTCTCGCGCAGGAGCGCGAGCGCCGCGTCGATCCGGTCGAGGGAGCCCTCGATCGCGGCGGCGTCCAGGCGGAGCGGGAGGCGCACGGCGGCGCTGCTCGCGCGCGCGATCTGGCGCTTGCGCAGGGCGAGGAGGTCGGACCGGCGGTCGAGGTTCCGCAGCACGGTCGCGAGGCGATCGGCGGCGACGGCGTCGTCCGGATCGTCCGCCTCGAGCTCGGCGTAGAGCTTCAGCGCAGTCTCCTGATCGCCGACGCGCTCGAGCGCGATCTGCGCCGCTTCGTGGCGGAGCTCGCGCGCGCGCGGCGTCTCGAACGGCAGGCGCGCCGTGTCGGAGAGGAGGCTCACGATCTTCTCGGCGTTGCCTTCCTCGTTGTGGATCCGGACGAGCTCGCGGAGCGCCCACTCGACGTACTCGCTCGGGTGGCGCGGGGAGCCCTGGGTGAGCGGCGCTTCTTCGGACGAGCCGTCGCCGACCCAACGCTCGGAGGCGAGCTTCAGCAGCCGCTCGAGGATCGTCTTGGCCAAGCCGCGATCGACGACGACGCTCGCGGCGACGTCCGCTGCTTCGCGCAGCAGCTCGGGATCGCCGCCGGTCGCTTGCGAGAGACGGAGCAGGCTCTCGATGAGGGGACGCCCGCGCGTGCGGCGCTGGAGCTGCGCGAGCGCGCGGAGGATCTCGGCGTTCGTACCATCTTGGGACAAGGAGCGTGCGTATGCGGCCTCGGCGGCGTCGGGATCTCCGCGCCGATCGCGGTGCCAGGTCGCGATCCGTGCTTCGAGATCGCGGATCACGCCGGCCGAGAGCCCACTGCGCTCGGCGAGCGCGGCTTCGAGCGCCCCGGTCGCGGCGTCCCACCCGGCGTTGCCGGCGACGCTGCCTTCGAGCGTGCCGAGGAGCAGCTCGTCGACCTGGTCGATCGCGGCGGCGCGATCGAGGATGGCGCGCGCGCAGGCGTCCCAGCGCTGGACGCGGGCGCCGACGCGCACGACGGCGACGCTGGCGATCTCGTCGGTCGGGAGATCCTCGATCACGCGCAGGTAGAGGACGAGCGCGGCGCGCGGATCGTCGAGGTGGACCTCGAGCACGTTCGCGAGGCCCTTCTGGAGGCGCGGGATGGTGGGCGTGTTCTCGCCTGCACCTTCGAGCGTATCGAGGACGGAGCGGAGGACGTCGGCGTGCGCGCGGTGGGCTCCGGCGAGCCCCGCGAGGCGCGCGAGGTTCTCGTCGATCGCTTCGTCGCCACGCGAGAGGACGAACGCGTCGCTGCACGACTTGAACGCGGCGGCCGAGTCGCCGGCGCGCTCCTCTTCGAGCTTCGCCGCTTCGAGGAGGATGGCGATGCGGGCGGCCGTGTCGTCGGCGATCCGGAGGCGATCGGGTTGCAGCGCGAGGATCGCCTGCCACGCGTCGCGGGCGCGGTGATCGGCCAGCAGGATGGCCATCGCCGACTTCGCGGAGCGACCGTCGGTGAGGAGCGCCGTGAGGCCCTCGATCGCACCGGCGTGGCCGGACGCCGCCTCGAGGGCGGCGCGGTAGTCGTCGGCGGCCTTCTCGACGTCGTCGAGGTGGCGCCGCCGCAGATCACCGAGCCGAACGAGGATCGTCGCCCGTGCGTCGCCGCTCGCGCCGGCGGCTGCGCGCTCGAGCAGCGCGGCCAGCTTGCTCCAGTGCGAGCCCTTCTCGTACAGGTCCGCGAGCGCGGACGTGCTGTCGTCGCTCGGGGCGAAGTCGCTCTCGATGCCCTCCCACGCCGCGATCGCGCCCGCGTCGTCGGCGAGCTCGTTGGCGAGGAGCCGCGCCGCGCGGACGCGGTCGGTCTGCTTCTCTTCTTCGGTCGGCAGGAGCCGCGCGCGGCGCTCGAGCGCTTCGTAGAGCGCGCGGTGGCGCCCGCTCGGCTCGAGCAGCGCGACGAGCCCGTTCAGCGCGACGAGGTCCTTCGCGTCCTCGGAGAGGCGCGCTTCCCACGCCGCCACACCGCGATCGATCTCACCGAGCGCCGCCGCGAGGCGGGCGGCCTCGCCGAGCGCTGCGCTCCGTTCCTCGGGTCGGGTCTCGAGCTGGGCGATCCGCTCGAGCACGCCGAGGCGCTCGGCGTCGCGGCCGGCGCGCGCGAGCAGGCCTTCGAGCGGACGCGCTGCGCGGAGCAGCGTCTCCGCGCCTTCGCCGCGCGTGTCGAGATCGAACCCGAGCACCCGGAAGAAGAGGTCGATCGCCCGCGCCGGATCGGCGAGGCGCTCGGCGTGGACGGTGGCGGCCTCGAGCAGCAGCGCGACGCGGAGCTCGTCGCCCTCGCACTCGTCGGCGGCGGCGGCGAGCACCTCGGCCAGCCGATCGTGACGGCCGGTGCGCTCGGCGAGCGCGGCGAGCTTCTGGCGATGGGGCGCGGAGTCGGGCTCCAGCATCACGAGCGAGACGCCGTGCGCGAGCGCGGCGGGGTCGTTCCCGATCCGCTCGTAGAGCTCGACGATCTCGCGGTGACGACGGATGCGCTCCTTGGCGCTCTTCACGTCTTCGAGCTCGACCTCGAGCACGCGCGCGAGGTCGACGTCGCGTCCGAGCTGGGTGTAGCGCTCGCGGAGGAGGCCCGCGGCGCGCTGCCGTACGAGCACGCGCTTGCTCCGACCCTTGCCGGCCGGAGGCGGAACGGACGCGCGCGGAGGAACCGAAGCGCGCGGCGGCGGCGGAACGGACCCGCGCGGCGGAGGCGGCGGCGGGAGCGAGTCGTACGCCTGCGCGATCCGCTCGCTGAGCGGCGAGGAGGTCGGCGGGAGCGTCTTCTTGAGCTCCTCGGCCGCCGGAGCGGCGGCGAGGATCTGCTCGAGGAGCTTCTGCGTGCCTTCGCCTTCGTCGCCGTCGGCGATCATCGCTTCGACGACGAGGAGCGCCGAACCGGCGTCCGAGAGCTCGTCGAGCCAGAGGTGGGCGATGCGCGAGCGGAGCTCGGCGACCTGTTGGAACGTCTTCCCGCCGAGCTGCGCTTCGAGGAGCCCGACGAGCTCGCGGTGACGCCCGTGGCGCTCGTAGAGGCGCTCGAGCGACGCGATGAGCCGATCGTTCTTCGGCTTCCGCAGGAGCAGCGCCTCGAGGTAGCGCATCGCGCGATCCGCGTTCTTCGCGAAGTCCTTGGCGATCTGGGCGGCGTCGGCGAGGAGATCGACGCGGCGCGACTCGTCGAGATCGGTCGCGAGCACGCGGTCGTAGAGGACGAAGAGGTCGTCCCAACGCTCGGTGGCGTCGTAGAGCAGCTTCAGCCGATCGAACGCCCACCCGCCGGGGTCGACGCCGACGACGCGATCGAGGATGCGGATCACGCCCGTGCGCTCTTCGAACCACTCCTCGTGGAACGCGACGGCGCGCTGACCGAGCTCCTCCGCTTCGGTGGGGGTTCCGACGCGCGCGACGACGCTCTGGTAGAGCTCCGCGAGCTCGGACGGTTGGTCCAGCTCGCGCGCGAGCTGCTCGGCGCGGTCCCAACGCTCCGGCGAGTCGGGGTACTCGTCCAACGCGCGCAGGATCGCCGCGTACTCTTCCTTCGCGCCGCGCTCCCGCGCCGCGTCGATCGCGCGACCGTGCCAGCCCTGGCGCCGCTCGGGCGAAGCGGCGCGGGCGCCGCGGAGGAGGGCATCGAGTGCGCGGGCCTGAGCCTCGGACTCGCCGGCCTTGGAGATCGTGTCCTCGAGCAACGCGGCTGCCGCGTCCCCGACGGTCGGATCCGCGACGAGGTCGGCGGTGAGCTTGAGGGCTTGCGCGTCGTCGGGGGCGTTGCCCAGGACGGCGGCCAGCTCGTCGAGCGCTTCGCGCGAGCGGCCACCTTGCGTGACGAGGATCGCCGCGACGTCGCCGCGGATGCGGCGCGCCCGCTCGGGGTCGGCGCTCGCGAGCTCGGAGCGGAGCGATGCGAGCGCACCGTCCACGTCGCCGCGCGCGAGCGTGATGCGCGCGATCTCGGTCGCCGCGCCGGTGGTCGGATCGACCGAGTTCGCTTCGCGGTAGAGCTCGAGCGCGCGGTCGGTGTCTTGGAAGCGCGTCTCGGCGGTGCGCGCCCAATCGAAGAGAACGGCGCCACGCTCGGCGCCGGCGGCGCGGCGCGAGCGCTCGCCGAAGAGCCACTCCCAGTCGTCGCGCGGGGCGCGCTCGGGGTGCGCTTGGAAGAGCATCCCCATCTGCGCGAGCGCGGTGGCGCGGATGGCCTCCGCGACGTGATCGTTCTCGGCCAGCGCGCGGAACGACGAGGCGGCGTCGTCGACGGCCTGCGGCAGCTCCGCCAGCACGCTCGCGCGCGCGAGGAGGATCGGCGCGCGCGAGGAGACCTCGGCGATGGTCTCGAGCGCGCCGTCCACGGCGCGGAGGAACGCTTCGGTCTGGCCGGTGTCGCGCGCGAGGCGTGCGGCGAGCGCGAGCGCGCCCGGGTCCTCGGGCGTCTCGGCGAACGCGCGCATGGCCGCGTCGAACGCGCCGTCGCGATCGCCGCAGCGCTCCACGGCGCTGGAGAGGAGCAGGAGCGCGTCGCGTCGCTCCGCCGGGGTGGAGGCCGCTTCGACGCGCGAGGCGTAGAGCTCGGGCAGGAGCGCGGTCTCGCCGCCGTTCTCGGCGAGGGCGATGAGCTTCGTCGTCGCCTCGCGGTCGTAGGGCGAGATCTTGCGGATCCGCTCGTAGAGCCGCCGCGCGACCTTGATGTCGTCGACCTTCTCCGCGATCGCGGCTGCGCGATGGAACGCGGCGACCGCGCCGGCGATCTCGCTGCGCTCGACGAGCACCGCACCGAGGCGCGTGAGCCACATCGTACGCTCTTCGTCGTTCTCCGAAGCTTCGGCGCGGCGCGCCATCACGTCGCCGAGGAGCGCACGGTCCTCGATCTGCTCTGCGATCTTCTCGACGAGATCGAGATCGCCTGCGGCGGCGAGCGCATCGTCGAGGAGCGCTCGCGCGTGGGCCGTCGCGCGATCACGGAGCCCGTGCGCTGCCGCGAGGTCCGCGATGCGGGCATGGAGCGCGCGCTCGTCCGCGCCGGGCGGCGTGCGCGTGAGGCGGTGCTCGAGGACGCGACACGCTTCGAGCCAAGCGGCGGACTCGACGTAGAGCGCGACGAGCGCCTCTGCGGCGTTGGCGTCGTCGGGGTCTTCTTCGAGCGCCTGGGCCAACGTCGCCTGCGCGCCTTGCGCGTCGCCGAGCTCGTTGCGCTGGAGCCGCGCGATCGCGGAGTGGAGCGAGCGGCGCTTGTCGGGGTTCGCCTCGACCGCGAGCGCGCTCTGGTAGAGGCGCAAGCGATCCGCCGGAGTCCCGGACTCGCGGAGGAGGAGCTCGACGCTCGCCATGAGGTCGGCGGAGCTCGGGGCGTACGCCAGGGCGCGCTGGTACGCGTCGAGCGCGGTGGCGCGATCACCCGCCGCCATCGCGGCGTCGCCCGCCGCGCGCGCGAGCGCGAGCAGCTCGGGTCGATCGATCGTGCGCTCGCCGAGCGCGGCCCGGTAGGCGCGCGCGCGCGCCAGCGCACCTTCTTCGCCCGGAGCGAGCGCCTCGATCGCGGCGACGAAGCGGTCCACCGGCGCACCTGCCTCCACGGCGTCGCCCAGGGCGTGCGCCGCGAGCTCGAAGGCGCGCGGCCGCTCCGACGGGAGTGCTTCCGCGGCGGAGAGCGCGGCGTCCGCCGCGGCGAGGCGAGCCGTTGCATCGGCGCTGCGCGTCGCGCGGACCACGAGCACGCGGAAGAGACCGCCGCGCGAGCCTTCGGCGCGCAGGACGGGGTCGAGGACGTCGGCGGCGGCCGTCGCGAGCTCGGCCGCGCTGCCATCGAGGTAGCGCTCGAGCATCTCGCGGCTCGTGCTCTCGCTTCGATCGAGCTCGAGCGCCGCCCGGAAGGCTTCGAGCGCGCGCGCGTGGTCGCCGAGGCGCTGCGCCCGGAGCGCGCCGAGGACTCCGAGCGTGCGCGCACGTTCGTCGCCCTCGCTCAGCTCGGCGTCCATCGTGAGCGCCCCGTCGAGCGCGGCGAAGTCGCCGAGCAGCTCGAGCAGTGGGACCCACCGCGCGATCGACTCGCGCGTCGGCCCGAAGCGACCGATCAGATCGCGCCACGCGTTGGCGGCGGCCTCGGCGTTGCCGGAGGCCTCGGTGAGCGCCTCCGCGGCGCGATGGAGGAGCGCGCGTTGCTCGGTCTCGTCCGTCGTCTCGTCGGCGCGTGCGCGCAGGATCTCGGCGAGCCCGATCGCGTCGCCGATGTCCCCGAGGAGCGGCTCGAGCGCTGCGAGCGCGCGGCCACGGGCGGGGGTGTCGAGGAGCGCCTTCCACGCACCGATCGCGCGCGCGGGATCGCCCAGCGGACCGGCGGCCAGAGCGGCGAGCCGTTCGGCGGCGGCGAGGCGGTGGTCCGCATCGGGCTCCGCCCGCGCCATCCGCTCGAGCATGTCGCCGAGCGAGGCCGTGTCTTCCTCTTCTTCGTAGATGCGCGCGAGCGCGCGCACGGCACCGAGCGTGGCCTCTTCCGTCGCACCGGGGACGCTCAGCGCGCTGGAGAACGCGGCGCGTGCGCGCCGGGCATCGCCGTTCGCGAGCAGGAGCTCTCCGCTCGCGGTGCTGAGACGCGCCCGTGCGTTCGGATCCTTGGCGAGCCCGAGGAGCCGCGTGAGCGTCTTCGCGCTCTGCTCGTGCTTGGCGAGCACGCGCGTGAGGTTGACGTAGCGCTCGACGAGCGCGCCGTCGGTCGGGTCGAGGCCGAGCGCTGCGTCGGCCGCCTCGTAGGCGCCGGCCGGGTCGTCGAGGTGCTCTTCCCGCAGCGCCGCGAGCGATCGGAGCACGAGCGCGCGCCGCGGTCCGCGGGCTTGCTCGAGCTCGAGCGCGAAGAAGCGCGCCGCATCGGCCCACGCCCCGGTCGCTTGTGCGGCGACGGCGAGCGCGCCCGCCGCGCGGGCGACCGTTGCGCGCGCCTCGAGGAGCTGGAAGGCGACCTCGCGCGCGCGTTGATCGTCGGGGTACTTCGCGAGGATCCACTCGACGTGCGCGATCGAGCGCTCGAGCTCGGAGGTCGCCGCGTACGCGTCGATGACCTTCAGCCGCATCGCGTACTGGTCTTCGTCGCTGGGCGAGGGATCGGCCCCGAGCGACTGCTCGATGAGCTTGGCGAGATCGCGCGGCCGGTTGGCGCGGACGAGCGCCTCGGTGAGCCGCGCGCGGGCCTCGGCGTCCTTGGGATCGATCCGGACCAAGACGGTCAGCGCGTCGGCGACCTTCTCGGGGACGTCCGCGCGCTCGTACGCTTCCGCTGCGCGGCGATAGAGGTTCGTCTGCTCCGCGCGCGGTCGGTGTGCGGCGAGCTCCGCGTACATGTCGCCGATCGCCTGGTAGTTGCCGTCGCGGGCGAGGAGCCCTTCGCGGCGGGCGAGGGAGCCGGCGTGGGTCGGAACCGCTTGGAGCGAACGGTCGAGGTAGGTCTGCGAGCCCGTCTCGTCACCGAACACGTCGCCGAAGAAGACAGCCGCTTGGAACATGAACTCGGCGACGACGCTCGCCTGGAGCGTACGGAGCCGGCGGTCGCCGCTGAGCGTTTCGAACGCGAACGCGAGCTCGGCCAGTCGGCCATCGCGTTGTGCCGCGGCGCCCAGCCGCTCCCAGGTTCCTTCCTCGAGTTGTCCTTTGCTCATCGCGAGCAGGAACGCGTCGAGGAGTTCAGCTTCGTTTTCGAGGCGGGTGTCCAACGCCGCGAGCGCTGCGGCGAGACCACCTGTCGCGCGGTTACGAGGTTCGGTCATGTCCCTGTCGCGCGCGGAACGACTACATGCGCGGACTGACGAGGGTATCAAGCTCCCGGCGGGACACCTACCGCACTGACGTTCAGTCAGGTCGAGATGGTGCGATACGGGTCCCCGGACACGGGGGTCGCCCCGTCCTTGCCCTTCACCAGGCCCGCGGCGCGGCTCGCGACCACGGAACCGATGCCGAGGAAGATGACCGCGACCGTCACGAAGCCGCCGATCCAGGGGATCGCACCCAGGATCAGGTAGAGGGCGCAGCCGACGAGCAGGTGGACGTAAGGGCTGTCCGTCTTGTGGCCGAGCAGGGCCTTGCCGGCGGTGGCGAGGACGGCGCAGATGCCGGCGTACCCGGCGAACACGAAGATCGGGATCGCGAAGATGGCGACCGGGATGCCGATGACGCTCACCGCGAGCGCGGCGACGATCAACACGCCGCCGAGGAGCCCGACGATGCCGAGCGCGAACGTCCGCATCGGCTTGGCAGCGACCTCGGCGCGGAGGCGATCCATGCGCCCACCGGCGAGCGCGAACAGCACCGCGCCGAACACGAACAGCAGCGCGGAGCGGGTGAGCGCGTCGCCGATCGCTTGGAGCACGCCGGGCCGCGACTCGTGGTCGCCGACGGTCATCGCCGAGCCGACCTTCGCGTTGTGCCCGCGGTGGAGCACGCCGCCGACGACGCCGACCTGACCGTCGATCTGGGCTTCGTCCTCGACGTCGAGCTCGCCGCCGACTGCGGTCGCGGAGCCGACGATGTGCGCGCCCTTCACGACCGTCATCTTGCCGCCGGTCACGACGGCGTTGCCGGTGACGGTGCCCTTCACGGTGAGGTCGCCGCCGACGACGCTGATGTCGTGGACGATCTCTTCCTTCTCGACCACCGCGTCGTCGCCGTTGACGACGCGATCAGCGCCGCGGACCGACGGGAGCGGCGGTGCGTCGGGCGGGGGAGTCGCGGCGACGACGGGGGCCGCCGCGGCGTCGACGTGCTCGTTCGCATCCGACTTGGGCGGCGGAACGGCCGCGTCGGCAGCGGTTCGGATCGAGACGAGCGCACCATCGCGCTTCGCGACCCAGTTGCCGCCGTCGAGGATGATGTCGAGGACCTTCGCGGGGCTCTCGTCCTTCACGTGGAGGTCGATCTTCTCGCCTTCGTCGTTCATGCGGAGGACGAGGTTCCACCCGGCGGCCTCGGCGAGCTTCGTCAGCGCTTCGCGCTGCGAGACGTGGTCGAGCGCGAGGCTCACCTTCTTGTCCTGCTCTTGGGCGGGCCACGTGCCGGCGTGCTCGACGTCGGCGAGGGCGGTCCCGGCGAGGCCGAGCGAGAGTGCGAGGGCGAGCGTAGTGGCGACGGAGATGCGACGGATCATGAGAGGGCTCCACGACGGCGCGACGAGCGCGCGATGGCCGCGCCCGAGAGCGCGAGGAAGGCGAAGAGGACGAACGGAAGAGCAGAGGCGAACGGAGCAGCGGCGAGCGCACGCCCGATGGCCGTGGCGACGTTGGCGAGCTGCGGGAGCGTCTCCGGCAGCGCGGTCGCGAAGCTGACCGCGGCGACCGAGCGCGGGATGATCGACGGGGCGGCGCCGAGCCCGGCGACGACGAGCGCGGCGAGGACGAGCGCGACGGGGAAGCGCTGCGTGCGCGCGGTGCGTTCGGCGATCAACGGCGCCAGTGCGACCTGGACGGCGCCGCCGAGCTCGGCGAATTCGGCGAGGCGCATCGCGCACGCGGCGCAGGTCTCGGCGTGGGTGCAGGCGTCCTCGGCGACGATGCCGACCTGGCCGTCCGCGAGCGCGGCGAGCGCTGCGTCGGTCAGGTGATCGTCTTTCCAGAGGTCGCGCGGTTCGAGCGGTTTGGTCATGACGTTTCCTCGGCGAGGGCCTCTGCGAGCGCGCGACGCGCGCGGAGGATCCAAGTGGCGACGGTCCCGACGGGGATCTTCATCTGCGCCGAGATTTCGGCGTAGCTCTTCCCGTCGGCGTGGAAGAGAAGGAGTGCTTGGCGCATGCCGCCGGGCAGCTCGGCGAGCGCGCCGTCGAGCCGCTTCCGATCCTGCGCGAGCGCGAGGCGATCGAAGGCGGACGGGGCGGAGTCGGGGACGCGATCGGCGAGGTCGCTCGCCGAGTCGTCGCTGCGGACGGTGGCGATGCGGGCGCGCGCGCGATGAACGTCCATCGCGACGTGCTTGGCGATGCCGATCACCCAGGGGCGGAGAGGCTCGCCGTCGCGCAGGCGCGAGGAGCCCTCGAGCGCGCGCCGCATCGTCTCCGCGACGGCATCGTCCACGTCGGCG
Organism: Polyangiaceae bacterium; assembly: GCA_044224495.1. Taxonomy (GTDB): domain Bacteria; phylum Myxococcota_A; class Polyangia; order Polyangiales; family Polyangiaceae; genus JBGAKG01. The sequence continues at coordinate 298,928 of JBGAKG010000008.1, forward strand.
TGCGTCGGCGCAGCGCGCAGGGCGGCGGCCACCACCGCACGCACGACCGGTCGCAGGGCAGCGAGCTCGTCCGGGAGCTGCGCGCTACGCGACGCGGGCGGAGCGGAAGGGGCGGTCGTGGGGAGAAGCAGGACTGCAAGCATCGGGCATGGGGGGTTCGGGGGACGAGGGAAGAAATTTCAGGAGGATCGCAACCCATTGAGATCTGTGGAGAAAATCTTGCGGAGAGCGAGCACGAGCGATGAGGGCCGCCATTTTCGGTTGCTGGCCAGCGTTCCGGTTTGGAGGCGGGCAGGGGCAGGCGCAGGCGCAGGCGCAGGGGGCGTGTGAGCGTTAGCGGCGGGTCGCGCCGAGGACATTCGGAATCGACCAGAACGTCGTGTTGTCGTCCTTCCCGAAGAACCCGCTCTCGAAGCTCCCCATCTCGGAGACCGTTCCCGCGACCCACAGGCTCGCCTCCGGGCCACCCTCGACGTGCATCGCCGTGTCCAGGTCCAGCTCCGGCACCGCCAGGATCTTGGCGAGCTCCGTCATCGACCACGGCGTGCGCGCGTGCGCGAAGACCACGTTGCCCTTGCGGTCGGTGCCGAGCACCGCCGCGCTGAAGAGCTTCGGGTCCTGCCAGGCGATCGGCGCTCGCGCGCAGTCGAGCAGCCGGTAGTTCTGGACCACGCCGCGGTACTTCTTCCGCAGGTCGTCGAGATCGAAGCCGGCGCAGTCGCGCCCCGTGGAGACGATCGGCGGAGCCCCGGGCGTCACCGGATCCCAGGCGAAGAAGCCACCGAGCTTCTTGTTGTCAGCCCCGTTGTTCACGCCCGCGCGCGACGTGAGGAGGCCGACGCTCCGGTTGTCCTCGCCGTACATCGACGCGTTGAGGACGGCGACCAGGTGGTCGTCCTTCGCCCACGTCGGAGCGGTGCGCGAGCCCCCCTCCGCGAGCGCGGTGTGGAGCTCGATCGCGAACTTCGTCGGATCGATTCGGACGATCGTGATGCACCGATCGCCGAGCCCCGTGCTCGAAGGAAACGGTGCGCGGTAACGATCGACGACGAGCCCCGGCTCCACCGTCGTCCGCACCGCGGGGGACGCGCACGGCTCCGCGCCGGCGGTCGTGCCCGTGCTGGCGCTGGTGCTCGCGTTGCTGCTCGGCTTCGCGTCGGGCGGGGGCGCCTTCTTGCAGCCCGCGTCGAGCAGCGCGAGCAGCGCGAGTCCGTGCAGCGCGAGCGCTCGCTTCACTTCGCGCGCTCGGTGACGAGCGCCTCGAGCCGCTCGGTCGCGCGCTCGAGGACGGGCATCGCCGGACCGAACGAGAAACGGACGTGATCCTTGAAGCGCGAGGAGCGCCCGCTCCGCCGCTTGCCCGGGTTCACGTCGAAGAACTCGCCCGGCACCACGATCACCTTCTTGTCCAGCGCGGCGCGGAAGAGCCCCATGCCTTCGTTCAGCGGCGGCGGGAGGTCCTTCACGTTGCCCCACACGTAGAACGTTCCGTCCGGCACGCGATCGAAGCGCACGCCGAGCCGCTCGAGCCGCGAGAGCATCTTGTCGCGCTTGTCGCGGAACGCGTTCTGGATCGCCCACGTCTCCTTGACGACGTGGTCCTCGGCCAGGAGCGGGATCGCCGCGCGCTGGAGAGGCTTGCTCCCCCCACCGTCGAGGAACGAGCCCGCGCTGGCGAGCGCCTCCATGACCTTCTTGGGACCGAGCGCCCACGTGACGCGCCAGCCGGGGTAGCGCCAGTTCTTCGTGAAGCCGTCGAAGACGACGACGGGATCCTTGTCGACGTCCTGGACGTAGCGCGCCGCGCTCTCGATCGGGAGCGTGCCCGGCCGCGCGCGGTAGACGTAGTGGGAGTAGAACTCGTCGAGCAGGAGCGTGCAGTCGAGATCGCGCGCGACGCCGACCCAACGCTCGAGCTCCTCGCCCTCGACGAGCTTGCCGGTCGGGTTGCACGGGTTGGACAGGAGGAGCGCGGAGAGCCCGCGGCCGTTGATCTCGCGCCGGAGATCCTCGTGCGAGAACGCGTACCCGCGCTCGCCTTCGAGGAGGATCGGGATCGCGGTGAACGCCTTGAAGATGTCGAGGAGCTCCTCGTACGCAGTGTAGTCGGGGAGGAAGTGCCCGAGGTTGATCTGCGACAGGCTCGCGGCCGCGCGCGTGAGCGCCGCACGCCCCCCGCCGGACACGCAGACGTTCTCGGCGGTGTACTGGGACTTCATCCCTTTTCGGTACAGCCCGTTGTAGAGCGAGGCGATCGCCTCGCGGAGCTCGGGCAAGCCGCCGACGGGCGCATACTCTTGGTCGTCGGGATCGATCGTGATCCCGTGGACGCGCGGCGGAGAACCCGGCAGGTCGCCGGTCTCGGGCTGGCCCTGGCCGAGGTTGCACCAGTCGGGGTTCGACGACGAGAAGCCGAGCTTCGTCGCCTCGGACGTGACGAAGATGACACCGGTCTTGGGGACGGTGCGGAAGGCGGTGAGGTGTTCGTCGGCCATCGGATCGAGGGTGATATACCGGAAACTGGGCCATCGCGCGGCGTCCGCGATACGAGAAAATCGTCCCCATGTGCCGCCTCCTCGGCATCGTTGCTTCGCGTCCCGTGGACTTCCGTCAGCTCCTCGCCGAGCGTCCGCGGTCGCTCGCCGCGCTCGGGGAAGAGCACCGGGACGGCTGGGGTCTCGCGACCTACGATCGGGGCCGGTGGCGCGTGGCCAAGGGCACGCGCCCCGCGTCACGCGACGCGCGCTTCCAACGGCGCGCGCAAGGCCTGCGCGGCGAGGTGCTCGTCTCGCACGTCCGCAAGCGCACGGTCGGCGTCACGCGGCTCGTGAACTCGCACCCGTTCGTGAGCGAGCGCTGGGTCTTCGCCCACAACGGCACGATCGAGGATCGTGAGTGGCTGAGGAAGGGCATCTCGCCCGCGCGCGCCGCCGAAATCAAAGGCGACACGGACAGCGAGCTGTTCTTCGCGCACCTCCTCACGCGGCTCGACGAGCGGCGTCACGACGCCGACGTGGAGCCCATCGTCGCCGACGTCGCGGCGACGTGCCGGCGGCGCGAGCGCTTCGGCTCGTTCAACTTCCTCCTCAGCGAGGGCGCGCGGGTCTGGGTGCACCGCTTCGGGCGCGGGCTCTACGTCCTCGAGCGCAGCGGCGCCGCGCGCACTCCGGCCGTGTTCGTCGCGAGCGAGCCGATGACGGAAGAGCGCTGGCGGGAGCTCGACGATGCGACGCTCCACCGGATCGATCGCAACGCGGAGCCCCGGCTCGAGCGCGTGGGCTGAGTCACTCCTTGGCCGCGCGCCAGAGGAGGAAGAACCACGCCTCCATCATGACGAACCCGAGCGCGTTTCCGGCCGCCACGGCCCGATCGGGGAGGCGAACGCTCTCCGGCAGGAGCGGCCCGATCGTGGCGACGAGGAAGATCGTCCAGAGCGGGATGGAGAGCCGTGCGATCGTGCGTGACCAGATGCCGGCCGCGCGGAACGAGAACGTCCACGCGATCGCGCCGAGCGTGTAGAGGAGCGCGGCGTACCAACCCGTCAGCGGAAACGCGAGCCGCTCCGTCGCGAGGTAGCCCGCGAGATCGCCGGCCTGCGCCTGCGCCACCCCGCGCGTGAGCCAGAGCACCTGGCCTCCTTGGTCCACGAGCACCGCGACGAAGGTGAGAACGAGCTGCGCCCACCGGAGCCCGAGCGGGATGCGCGGCAAACGGACGAGCGTCAAGGCGAGCACGAGATCGGAGGCGGCGGTCACGTGCCACGGGAGCCACCCGAGTCGGAACCGACCGACGTTCTCGGCGATCCAGTGCATGCGGGTGGCATCGCTCGCCTCGCCGCCGCCGGGCATGCCGGGGAGCAGGAGCAACGCCATCGCGAGCATGGCCGTGCCGTGCGCGACGAAGGTGAACGCGATCGTCCACCGAAGGACGCGCCGGGCGCTCACGCCAGGAACCGAGCGCGCACGTCGGGCGTGGGGACGCGGCAGGCGTCGCTCTTCCCGAAGAGCCGGTAGCGGTTCTTCGCGATCACGATGTACGCGAGGTCGCGGAGGAACCACGGGACGACGATGAAGGCGAACATGACCTTCCACGGGCTCGCGAGGCGGCGTGCGATCCGGAGGGCGGCGCCGCTGCGCTCGTAGGCGTGCTCACCGTCGATGAGCACGATCGTGTCGGGGTCGCCCTCGGGCACCTTCAGCCCGTGCTTCCGGAGGAGCTCCTTCCCGGCATCCGACTGGAGCGGCGCGAACTTGAACAGGTTCTCCGGGTCGCGGTCGATGATGAAGTTCACGGCGGCGTTGCAGAAGTTGCAGACGCCATCGAACAGGATCACGCGCGCGGCGCTCATCGACTCGGAAGGTAGGGCAACGCTCGCCATTCACCGAACACGATGCGTCAGGCGCGGCGCAAATGCCACCGTGCCTTGGCGAACGTGGCGGCCACCCCTACGTTTCCGCCGGCGACTGCCATTCGGTCGAGGAGCGCCAGTGCTTGCTCGGTGGAGCAACGCGTGCCCGTCAGGCCCGCGAGCTGCCAGTACTCGGCCACCACTTGGCGTGCCCGCGTCGCGTCGAGCGAAGCCGCGAGCAGCTCCTCGATCGTCGTGACGGGGACGTCGCCGCGGCTCTTGGTGCCGCTCGGCGGCGTGCGCTCCGGCGCCGTGGTGCGCCCGGCCTCGGTGGGCGTCGGGCGCTTCGCCGCTCGGCGCTGCGACGCGAAGCGCGCCGTCACGCCCACGATCCCCGGGCGCGTGGCGAGGTAGGCGAGGAGCGAATCGGTCTTCTCGTCGTCGAGTTGCTCGATCGACCAGCCCCGCTCGCGGGCGGCGTCGCGCAGGATCTCTGCGCCACGCTCGGCACCGACGGTCGGAGCGAAGTACGAGACGAGCTCGTCGAACTTTGCGCTCATGTTTCGGGGAAGGCGAGGACGACGCTGGTGGTGTTGTGGAACCCACTCATCTCGCGCTCGTCGAGCGCGATCTCGCCGTAGGTCTCGAAGCCGGCGAGCGGAGCTCCGCCGAGCTCGTCGCGGATCCCGGTGACCGCGTGGCGGTAGTCGGGACCCAGGATGAGGTTGCGGCAGATGCAGTCGAACACGATCGCGCCGGCGACGGAGCCGCCGCCGAGCGAAGCGCGAGCGCGCTTGGCGGCTTCGCGCGCGCTGTCGATCTGGGCCTCGGGCACGCTCTCCATGATCCGGATGAGGCTTCCCTCCGGCACCTCGGTCGCGAAGTGGATCGCTCCGCCCGAGCGCGAGAGCGGAGCGCGGATTTTGTAGCCCTCGCCCAAGGTGAGGCCCGCCTCGAACCGGAGGAGGAACGCACCCTCGGCCGCTGGCTCGAGCGTGTCGACGTCGATCGCGACCGCGCGGGCGGCGGCGCGCGTCTCGTCGCGCCAGACGTCCCAGGCCGGGCGCCCTTCGATCTCGTGGACGACGGCGCCTTCGGCGCGCGTCACGCGGAGCCCCTGCGAGATCGGGTGATGCCCGTGCGCGACACCCAGGCCGAGGGGACGCTTCGAGTGGATCCGCGCGACGACGACCGCGTCGGAGGCGACGTTCGCGCCGAGCGAGACCGCCGTCTCCGTCATGCGGAGGTCGTCGCCGGCCGCGCCCCCGGCGATGGGCGAACCGTCGCCGAGCGCTGCGGCGACGAGGAGGGTCGTCGCTTCGCTGCTCCCCGCGAGTGGGTCGATGAGGACCAGCGTGGTGGAGTGTGGGTACGCATCGTCGGGGGCCGCCAGCGACTCCGTCGCCCGGCGCACCGCGGCCTCGCTGTCGGATTTGAGCCCGCGGCTCATCCCGGCGGAGACGCGGAAGTCGCCCGAAAGCGCGAAGGCGACGACGGAGCCTTTGGCGTCGCCGTGCTCGGTGAACTCCCCCGCCGTGCTCGCGCCGAGGACCGTCGCCCCGCCGAACCGCGCCCCGAGCCGGGGCGCGAGCTCCGCGAGTGGGATGGCGGGCGATGCGAACACCACCACGAGGGTGGGGGCGCTGCCCTGCAGGCGGTCGGCCAGGGAGGCGACGAGCTCATCGGTGGCGGCTTCGGGATCGGTGACACGCGACATCGCAGTAGCAACGATGGTCTTCAAGTGTTGGTCTCTCCCGGAGGCCGAACGAAATTGGCCCCCCCGTTAGGTAGGTTCCTCGACCCGGCGGAATGCGGCAGTTTCGCGTCACAAAAGTGCGACACACACTTCTTACGACGTAGTCGGACTTCCCTTGAACTCAGCTGTCCCGGAACGGGACAAACTGACCTATTGGGAGGCGCCGGAGGTCTTCTTCTCGAGCTGGGCGATGGCGCCGTCGAGCGCACCGTCCTTGCGCATGCACGGCCAGCAGTCGCGCATCCCGAGGAAGCCGCAGCCGTTCTTGGCCTGCATCGTCTTGAGGAGGGCGAGCGTGCGAGCGTCGCCCTCGCGGCTGGCGCGATCGAGCATGGCGTACCGGGCGTCGCACGTCTTCGTACCCTTGAGCTCGAGCGTAAGCGCGGCCGCAGGGCTGGCGTGGGCTTTGACCTCGGGCTTGGCCAGGCTCTGCGTGATCTTGTTCTTGGTCGCGGGCGTCAGGCCGGGGCGCGTGGAGAGATCGAGGAGGAGGTCCACCCCGGCTGCACCGAGCGGGCCCTCGAGGACGGTGAGCGCCGCGTCCAGGTCCACCGGGGTGCCCGTGACCGCGGCGAGGACCGCCGGCTCGACGGCCGGGTCGGTGCCGGCCGTCGCATCCACGGAGGCCCATTTCGCGAGCGTGCTCATCGCGAACACGTGCTTGTCCTCTTGGGTGTAGGCGGTGACGAGCGCGCGGAGGATTCGCGGATCCTTCGGCGCCTTGGTCAGGAGCTTCTCGAGGGCGGCGCTGCCTTGCGCAGCGGCGGCGCGCACGTCGTCATCGTCGATCGAGCGCTCGGTCGGGGCCGGCTTGGGCGCCGCGGAGACGCTCGCGCTCGCCGTGCTTACGCCGCCGCGGAGGTGGCTCACCACGAGGGAGATCCCGACGATGGGAACGAGGAACACGACCACCGCGAGCGCGATCAGCACCGGCCGCGGTACGGCGGCGAGGGGGCCGCTCAGACCCGCGGGGGCGACGGTCGCGATCGGGAGGGACGGCGCCGACGCGGGCGGAACGGTTCCGACGACGGTGGGCGCGATCCCACTCACCGGTACGTAGGCGGATGTGGTGGAGATGCGCGCGCTGGAGGGGGCCGGCGATGGGGTCGCCCCGGCGCCCGCCGCCTCGAGCGCAGCGGCGAGGGCGCGTGCGTCGGGAAAGCGTGCCGCGGGCTCTTTCTCCAGGAGCCGCGCGACGATCTGCGCGACGGCGGGCGACGCCTGCGTGAGGGCGGGCGCGGGATCGTTGGCGTGCATCATCAGCAGGCGAACGGGCTCGTCGGCCTCGAACGGGCGCCGGCCGGACAGCATCTCGAAGGCGATGACGCCGAGCGCGTAGAGATCGGCGCGAGCATCCACCGTCCGGCCGAGCGCTTGCTCGGGCGAGATGTACTCCGGGGTGCCGAAGACGACGCCGAGTTGCGTGAGCGGCACCCTCGCCTTGCCCGCGCTCGCGTTCTCGGCGAGCTCGCCTTGGAGCTTGGCGATGCCGAAGTCGAGGACCTTCACCACCTCGACGCCGTCGCGTGCGACGAGCATCACGTTCTCGGGCTTGAGGTCCCGGTGGACGACGCCTTGCTCGTGGGCGCGCGCGACCGCACCGACCATCTGGCGCAGGAGGGCGAGCGCACGAGGCTCGGCCATCGGGCCTTCTTCGAGCGCGGCGCGGAGGCTCCTGCCCTCGACGTACTCGAGCACCATGTAGAAGGTGCCGTCCGCCGTGCGGCCGAAGTCCGAGGCGCTCACCACGTTGGGGTGGTCGATGTGGGCGGCGGCGATGGCTTCGCGCTCGAAGCGGGCGCGGACCTCGGCGTTCTCCCCCATCTCGCGGTGGAGCACCTTGAGCGCCATCCTCTTGCGCATCGCGATGTGCTCGACCACGTACACCGCCCCCATCCCACCTTCACCGAGGGGGGAGACGATCCGGTAGCGACCGTCGATCGTGGAGCCGGCTTCGAGCGTCACGCGGCACGGACGTTACCTCAGCAGCGCGCCGCGTGCACACGTGCTCCCGCTCCTTCTCGTTCTCCTTGCGTCCCGTTTCGAGACGAGCGCGGGTTCACATTGCAACGTCAGCCGACGCGCCGTCAGCGCTCGAGCGGGAGCGGCGGGCGCAAGACCATGAACGCTTCGATCGCGCGCCGCGCTGTGTCCGAGAGCGCGAGGAACTCGAGCCCCACGCCGACCACGCGTCCGCGCTCCCGGTGGACCCACTTCACGACGGCGTTCACCCGCAGGTTCCGCTTGAAGAAGCGGAGATCCATGTTGACGATCTCGCCGACGGGGATGTTGGCCGTGGTCTCGAGGAACACGCCACCGACGGAGATGTCGCGCGTGGTCCCGCGGAAGAAGTTGTGCCCGCTCGAGAAGTCGAGCTCGACGCGGACGAAGTGGCGCGGGTAGCGGCGACGATCCGAGCTCATGGGTCGTCTCCTTTGCACGGCCCGTGCCTCGGCCTCAGAGTCCCTCGTCGGCGGTGCCCATGTCGGGCGTGCCCCCGCGCTCGGTCTTGGCGCGGAAGCGATTCAGCATCACGCGCACCCCGGCTTCGAGCTGGGGGATCAACCACGCGTGCGGGAGCGGCAGCTTGGGATCCGCGAGGAGCTCGATCTGCGCGAGCGTCTCGCCGGGACCGTCGGGGACGAGGCGCCACGAGATGCGGAGGTCGTCCAGGTTCCCTTCGACCTCGTCACCGCGGTACGCGTACCCGACGACGGCGGGATCGCCGGTCTGGACGACGGGCCGGAAGCGGACGATCCCCCACACGTACTCGTGGAGGTAGGTGGGGATGCGCAAGTACACGTCGGTCGCTTCGTAGCCGTCGCTCTTCACCGTGTGCTTGTCGATGACGGTGCTCTGCTCGATGTCGGGGTCGAGCTCCTTGATCTCGCCGAAGCGCAGCGCGACCTCGTAGGCGGCTGCGAGCGGCGCGTGGACGCGCACCCAGCCGCCGACGGTGGGCATCGAGCTCTCCGGATCCGTCGTGCGGCGAACGTAGGTCTCGGCGTAGGAGCCCACGCTCTTCGGGACCGGCTTGGGCGCGGTGATCACCGCGGGAGCGGCTGCGAGCTCGGGCGCGTTCGGCGCGCGGACGACGGTGGGGCGCGCGCCACACCCTGCGACCACACCGAGGGTGCCCGCGAGCGCGAGGACGGCGTGGAGCCGCTCAGCCAACCTGGCTCAGCCGGCGCTCGAGGTTGTGCGCGAGATCGGAGGCGGGGTTGCGCGCGCGCTCGAGCTTCAGCGCGACGGCGAACGCGGTGGCGGCAGCTTTGCGTTCGTCGAGTTGGAGCTTGGCGACCCCGAGCATCTCGTAGTCCATCGGATCCGCGTGCGCGTCGACGAGCTCCTGGATCCGTTCGATCGCGACGCGATACGCCTCGTTCACGGGCTCGGTGCGGACCGCAGGGGGCTTGGCGAGGAGGAGCATCTTGATCGCTTGGCGCTGATCGTCGGGGCGATAGGCGGTGAAGGAGTCGTCGCGCAGGAGGTCGGCGTACTGTTGGTACCCCTCGTCGGTGCGGCCGCTCTTCAATACGAGGACGATCTTCTTCACCGCTTCGACGAAGCGCTCGTTCCGTCCTTGGCTCGGCGGCGCGAGGGAGGGCTGCTCGGGTGATGGTCGGCTGGTGGGTGGAGGTGCGGGCGAGGCCGACCCGTCCTTGGCGGGTGGGGGTGCGGGT
>JBGAKG010000009.1:0-305386 GCA_044224495.1 Polyangiaceae bacterium
GGGCCGCGCGGCGACCGGGGGCGCGGCGACCGGAGGCGCGGCGACGACCGGAGGCGCAGGGCTCGGCGGCGGCGCCGCGGCGATCGTCGGCTCGGAGGGCGCCACGGCGGGAACGGGCCGCGTCGAGTCCGCCGACATCGGCACCCCGATCGCAGGGACGGGACGGGTCGAGTCCGCGGGGGAAGGGACGTTCACGACCGCGGTGTCACCCGCCGCCGCCCAATCGTCCTCGTCCGTGGCGTCGCTCGGCTCCATGTCGGGGAGCTCGCGATCGGAGATCTTGGGCGCCGGGACTTGGACCGCCGCGGGCACGACCGGTGCGCGCGGGGCCGAGATGCCGACGCTCGGCGCGACCGGCCGCGGCGCGGGGTTCGCGGCGACGCGCGGGGCGAGCGGCTTCACCGCGGCCGGCTTCGCTGCGGCGGGTTTCGCCGGCGAAGGTGCGCCAGGGCGTGCGGGCTGCTTCGGCTCTTGGGCCATCGGCGCAGCCTACCACGGGACTACGGGAGCATCACTCGGCGGCGACCGCTCCGGCGTCCTGCGCGGCGTTCGCGGCAGGCGCGCGCGCGTCAGGCGCTCGGGCGGCAGGCACGCGCTCGCACGCGAGGTAGTCCGTGCCGGTCCGCCCGAAGACGGACGCGAAGCGCCCACGGAGGGTGCGCGCGGCGCGCAGGTCACGGACGATCTTCTTCCACTCGTGGAAGGCGACGTGCACGACCTCGTTGCGGTCGAGCTTGGTGACGAGCCCGTAGACCGGCGCTTCGTCCTCGACCTGGAAGGTGCCGAAGAGGCGGTCCCACACGATGAGGATGCCCCCGTGGTTCTTGTCGATGTAGCGCGCGTTCGAACCGTGGTGGACGCGGTGGTGCGACGGCGTGTTGAAGATCCACTCGAGCGGGCCGAGCTTGCCGACGAGCTCCGTGTGAATCCCATATTGGTACACGAGGCTGATCGTGTGAGCGAGGAACACCATCGCCGGCGAGAAGCCGAGCAACGGGAGCGGGAGCCAGAACACGAACAGGAGCGGCTCGGTCCAAGGCTGGCGGAGCGCGGTCGTGAGCGTGTACTGCTCGCTCGAGTGGTGCGCCTCGTGGGTGGCCCAGAAGAAACGAACCTGGTGCGAGATCCGGTGGGCCCAGTAGAACGCGAAGTCGTCGGCGACGAGCGCGAGCGCCCAGACCGGCCAGCTGTTCCCGAGCTCGACGAAGCGGTGGGCGTAGAGGACCTCGGTCACGCGGTACATGCCGCCGTGGAGCACGAGGCTGATCAAGAGAAACCCGAGCCCGCTCGCCACGCTGACCCAACCGTCCTTCGCGTCGAAGGAGAGGCCCTTCCGCTTTCGGAGCCAGGCTTCCCCGAGGAAGGTGGCGATGAAGAACGGGACGACGAAGAGAATGAGGCGAGGGGACATGGCGACCTCCCGAAGATGGGCTCACCATGCCTCCAAAATTAAAAAGTGACAAGTCACTTTCTAACTTGAGCGGGTCGATTTTCGCGGGATGGCAAGCATGCTAACGATCGCGGCGCCGGCCGACGGGTCGCCGATTTCATGAAGAATTCCGGAACGAAAGCGAAGCCCCCGGAGCGGCGCACCCAGGCCGATCGCCGGGCGACGACGCGAAAGGCAATCCTGGATGCGACGGTCCAGAGCCTCCGCGAGCTCGGCTACGCCAAGACCACGACGACCGAGATCACCGCGCGCGCCGGGGTCTCGCAGGGCGCGCTCTTCAAGCACTTCGGCAGCAAGGAGGCGCTCCTCTCCGCCGCCGCCGAGGCCCTCTGCGCGGGCCTCTTCCCGAAGTTTCGCGACTCGCTCCGCGCGGCGCACGGCACGACCGATCCGGTCGCGCGCGCGGTCGGCGGTCTCTGGACGATCTTCAAGACGGACGAGGTGCGCGTCCTCCACGAGCTCTACGCCGCGGCCCCGACGGAGCCCGCGCTCCGCGCCGCCCTCCTCCCGATCCTCGAAGCGCATCGGCGCAACATCCAGGACGAAGCGCGCTCGCTCTTCCCGGAGCTCGCCGCGCTCCCGAACTTCGAGACGGCCGTCGACTTCGTCATCACGGCGATGCAGGGCGCGGCGATCGTGCTCTTCGCGGGGCAGGACCTGCACCGCGAGCAAGCCTTCCTCGATGGGCTCGCGCTGCTCGTGCGCGCGGCGCCGCTCGTCCTCGGCGATCGCGCCGCCGTGCCCTGATCACTCGGCGGCGGTCGCGGCCGCGATCGGCCAGAGCGCGCGGTCCTGCACCTCGAACCTCCGCACGCGCGGCCCCCGCTCGTTCACGACGGCGGTGACGCCGAAGACGCGCGCGCGTGCGATCTCGCCGACCGGGCTCGCCATCATGCGATGGAGGTGCCCGTGGACCAGGTGCACGTTCTCGTTCTGGGCCACCAGATCGAGCACGCGCTCCTGCCGCTGGAGCCCGTTGATCCGGTGCCAGGCGGGGTTCGGGTGGCGGAACGGTGGGTGGTGCACCACGAGCACCACCGCTTTCTTCTGCAGCGCGGGATCGGCGATCCGCTTCGCGAGCGCAAGCGCGTCTTCTTCGCGCACGACCCCCGAAGAGTCGATCACGTTCTGGTACTTCGTCACGTCGACCGGGAGCAACGCGGCGTCGCCGAGATCCACGACCTGCCCCGGTGCGGTCGGCGCGTTCGCGGCGAACGGCGCGAGCGGACCTGCGAGCGCGGCGCGGAAGCCCGCTTCGTCCTCGTAGCGATCGTGGTTCCCGGGGATGAGCGTCACGCGATCCGGAGCCACGCCGCTCGAGAGCGCGATCTCGGCGAAGAGCTCGAGCTCCGCCGGCGTGCCGTACTCCGTGAGATCGCCGGAGACGACGACGTGATCGGCGCCCCACGCGCGGGCCTCCGCGAAGGCCTCCGCGAGCCGCCGCGCGCGCCCTGCGATCCCGGACGCATCGAGTGCGCGCCCGGTGCTCGCCATCCGGATCGGGAGCCGCAGCCGTTCCCGGGGGCACACCAGATGGACGTCGGAGAAGTGGGCGATTCGGAGCGGCACGCTCCCTCACCATAGCTCGCGCCGCGGGTTCGGGAACAGAACCGACCCGGCGCGGGTTCCGGCGGCATGCGCCAGCGCTTGCTCGCCTTCTTCGCCCTGTTCCTCACCCTCGGGCTCTTCGGTTGCGACCACGCATCGAAGGCGTACGCGGTCGAGCGCTTGCAATCCCCGGCGGCGCCGCTCTCGGTCCTGCCCGGCGTGGTCGAGCTCCGCTACACGGAGAACCACGACACGGCGTTCTCGCTCTCGCGCATCGTGAGCTCGCCGAACAAGGCGACGCTCCTCACCGGCCTCGCGCTCCTCGGGGTCGTCGCCGTCGCGGCGGCATGGTGGCGCAAACGGCGCACGGCGACGCCTGCGGTGCACGTCGCGTTCGCGGCGATCGCGTCGGGTGCGCTCGGCAACGCCGTCGACCGCGTGCTCCGCGGGTTCGTGGTGGACTTCATCCACGTGCGAATCGGGCCCGTCGACTGGCCGATCTTCAACGTCGCCGACATCGCGGTGACGATCGGCGTCGCGCTCCTGATCCTGACCGAGCTTCGCCGTCGGCGCGACGAGCCGGAGCCTCCTGCGCCCGCACCGAGCTGAGCTCCGCGTGTGCTTGCGCGGAGCGGGCGACGGTGCGAACGTCGCGCCGTGCCTCCGCTCCGTGGCGCACGCTCGGGTTCTTCCTCCGCCTTCGCCGTCGCTGGCTTCGCTCTGGTGATGCTCCTCGCCCGTCGGGGCAGCGCGCAGGTGAACGCCGAGTCGCTGCGGCCGAACCCGTTCAAGCCGGGTTGGTCGGGGAGCGTCGATGGTTCGTTCGCGCTGTCGCGCGGCAACATCGAGTTGCTCGACGTCGGTGGCTCCGGGCGGATCCAGTACCAGACCGTGCACCCCGCGAGCCGCGCGCCGGCGGGTCCGCTGCCGTGGACGCTGCACCGCACGTTCCTGACCGTCAGCGGGCGCTTCGCCGAGAAGGCGGGCTCGCCGTTCGTCAGTCAGGCGTTCCTCTTCGGGCGCTGGACGGCGATGTGGCACCCGCGCGTCGGGCAGGACTTCTTCGTCCAGTTCCAGTTCAACGAGTTCCTGCGCTTGCGGCGCCGGAGCGTGGTCGGGGCCGGCGTGCGCGTCGAGATCGTGCACCACCCCGTGTTCCTCCTCGCGGCGGGCAGCGCCTACATGCTGGAGTACGAGCGGATCGACGTGGCCCCCGGAGCTTCGGATCCGCCGACCGCGACCGCGCATCGCTCGGCGAACTACGTGACGGGGAGGGTGACGCTCTGGCAGGGCGCGCTGGTGGTGCAGAACACGCTCTTCGTCCAGCCGCGCTTCGATGCGCCGAGCGACGTTCGCGTGCTCGACGACTTCGAGGTGGCGGCGAAGGTGACGGATCACCTCAGCATCGGCTCGACCGTGTCCGTCCTCTACGACAGCGCCCCACCGACGGCGGTGCTCTCGACCGATCTCCGCCTGTTGTCGACGGTGCGCCTCTCGTACTGAGGCGACCCTCGTTGGACGCCGCGCGAGCTGGTACCTTCGGCGCGATGCAGTTCGAAGCCATGCCGTACGCGCCCGGGGGCGAGGGGTTCTTCGGTCACAACGGCGCGTTCCGGCGCGACCGCATGGGCACGCTGGCGTTGCTCACGCGGACGGACCAACCGGTGCTCCGCATGCGCATCCCTTGGCCGGGCGTGCGCGCGTTCGCGGCGACGGATCCCGAAGTGGTACAGGAGATCCTCGTCGAGAAGGCGCGCTCCTTCGACAAGTCGGACATGCTCCGCTTCTCGCTCTGGAACCTCGCGGGCGAGGGGCTCTTCACCGCGAACGGCGACCTCTGGCGGCGCCAACGCAAGCTCATGGCGCCCCTGTTCACGCCGAAGGCGCTGGAGGCGTACGCCGGCGCGATGGTCGCGTGCTCGCACCGCACGATCGCGGACTGGCGCGACGGCGCGGAGCTCCCGCTCGCGCACGAGACGACGCGGCTGACGATGGGCGTGGCGGCGAAGACGCTGTTCGACGCCGACACCTTCGACGCAGCGGACGAGATCGGCGAAGCGCTCACGGTCGCGCTCGACTGGACGGGCTGGGTCGTCGCGCGCCCGTGGGCGATCGGGCACATCATCACGAAGCGCCTCCTCGAGCGCGTGGCCGCCCGGAGCGGCGGGCGAACCGCGAGCCTCGCGAGCCGCGCCGCGCATCGCTTCGAGCGGCCGGTCGTTCTCGCCGGCGAGCGCGGGCGTGCGCTTCGGGGGGCGATCGAGTTCCTCGACGGGTACGTGCAGAAGATGATCGACGCGCGCCGTGGGACCGGAGTCTCGCGGACCGATCTCCTGAGTCGCTTGCTCGACGTGCGGGACGACGATGGTGGCGAAGGGATGAGCGATCGGCAGATCCGCGACGAGGTCCTCACGCTGTTCGTCGCGGGCCACGAGACCACCGCCACGGGGCTCGCGTGGACGCTCTACCTCGCCGGGCGCGATCGCGCCGTCTACGAAGCGATGGAGCGCGAGGTGGACGCCGTCGGGGACGAGCCGACGATCGCCGATCTCCCCCGGCTCGGGCTCTGCCTCCGCGCCTTCAAGGAGGCGCTGCGGCTCTACCCGCCGGTGTTCATGTTCGGGCGCGACAGCCGTGAGCCGGTGACGATCGGCGGCTACGAGTTGACGCACCGGACGAACGCGCTGATCTCGCCGTGGGGGCTCCACCACAACCCGCGGCTCTGGCCCGATCCGGAGCGGTTCGATCCCGATCGGTTCCTGCCCGAGCGCGAAGCCACGCGCCATCGCCACGCGTACCTCCCGTTCGGCGCCGGCCCGCGGATCTGCCTCGGCAACCACTTCGCCTACATGGAGGCGCAGCTCGCGCTCGCGGTGCTGCTGCGCCGCTGGCGCTTCGAGGTGGTCGCCGACGAGGTGCCGGAGCCGAGTGCGACCTTGCGTCCGAAGAACGGCGTGCGGGTGAGGATCCACCGGCGGCCGCGCGCGACGGCCTACGCGGGCGCCACGGCCTGAGGACTCAGCTCCGCTCTCGGCAGGCCGCATCGACGCGGCGGAGCATCGTCGGCACGCGGTGAGGACCGTGCATCGCGCGCACCTTCGCCGCAGCATCGGCGAGGTCGACGCCGTCGGCGGTGACGAACAGCGGCGTCGTGCTCGAGCCGCGGACGACCTCGCGCGCGACCGACGCCGCGCCGCGGAACGGCGTCTTCGCGACGCCGACGACGGGGGGCTTGCGCGCGAGCGCGTCGCGGAGGCGCGCGCCCAGACCGGGCGCTCCGGGCCCGAGCCACACGTAGCCGTCGACGACGACGACGTCGGCGACGATGCCATCGGTCTCGGCGCGCGCGAGCACGCCGGTGAGGTAGGGGAGCTCGCGCCGCCAGAAGCTCCCCGAGACGTAGGCCGGCGCCGCGCCAGCGCTGCGCGTCACCACGACGGCGGTGGGGGCGTCCGCCTCCCAGCTCGGGAAGGCGACGGCGGCGGCGACGACCTCGGCGTCGCGGTAGTCGACGTCGACGCAGACGATCAACGCAGCCGCGCCACGCGCCCCGGCTTCTCGCCGGTGAGGCGCCCACCCTCGGCGACGACGCGCCCGCTCACGATCGTGGCGCGGTAACCCGTCGCGTCCTGGAGGAACCGCTTCCCACCGGCGGGGAGATCGCGGACCAGGCGCGGCGGAGCCAGAGCGAGCTTCGCGTGGTCGAAGACGACGACGTCGCCCTTCTTCCCCTCCGCGAGGACGCCGCGATCGCCGAAGCCGAGGAACGACGCCGGCGCGCGCGTGAGGAGCTCGACGGCGCGCTCGAGCGAGAAGCGCTGCTTCTCGCGATCGCGGGCCCAGTGCATGAGGAAGTAGGTCGGCATGCTCGCGTCGCAGATGGTGCCGCAGTGGGCTCCGCCGTCGGCGAGGCCGGGGATCGCGGCCGGGTGATGGAGCATCTCCCCGACGGCGTCGAGGTTGAGGTCGGCGTAGTTGTAGACCGGGAAGTAGAGGAGCGCGTGGCCGTCGTCCTCGAGGAGCGCGTCGTAGATGCACTCGAGCGGGGGCTTCTGGGTGGCGAGCGCGCGCGCGCCGATGGAGGCCTCGAACTTCGGCTCGTAGTCCGGCACGCGCCCGAGCGGGAACATGCGGAGCGAGATCATGTCGATCATCCCGAGCAGGCGATCGGCGAGCGGCGGCACCGGGCTCCCGTCGCCCGCGATTTTGTCGCTCTTCTCGGAGAGGATCTTCGCGCGGAGCTCCGGCTGGCGCATCGCCCGCACGCGCTCCTCGAGCGGCAGGTGCGCGATCGTCTTGAAGGTGGGGAAGCCGATGAACGGATGGAAGGTCGCCTCCAGTCCGAGGAGCACGCCGATGCCGCGCGGTGCCACCTGCACGCGCAGATCGAGCCCGCGCGCGTTGGCGCGCTCCACGCGGCGCAGGATGTCGCGCCACTGCGTCGGGATCAGGTCGCGCTGCATGAGCGACACGGAGAGCGGGCGCCCACCCGAAGCCTCGGCGAAGCGCTCGAGGACGTCGAACTCGCCTTCGAAGCGCGAGGGCCCGCGCTCCATGTCGAAGTCGCTCACGGCTTGGAGCGCACCGCGCCCGGTCGCTCCCATCGCGCGCGCGAGCGCGGCGAGCTCGGCGTCGCTCGCCTCGGACGCGGGGGTGTGGCTCCCGTCGATCGCGCGGTGGTTGTCGGTGCGGCCGGTGGAGACGCCGACGGCGCCGGACTTCATCGCCTCGGTGACGATCGCCGCCATCGCGCGGAGATCGTCGTCCGTCGCGTGCTGCGTCTCGACCGCGCGCTCGCCCATCACGAACACGCGCACGGCGTCGTGCGTGAGGTACGCGGCGACGTCCATCGTGCGCGGGATCGCGTCGACCGCATCGAGGTACTCGCCGAACGACTCCCACTTCCAGGAGAGGCCCTCGGTGAGCGCGGAGCCGGGGATGTCCTCGACGCCTTCGAAGAGCCGGATCAGGCGGGTGTGATCGCTCGCGCGACACGGCGCGAAGCCGACGCCGCAGTTTCCCATCACGGCGGTGGTCACTCCGTGCGCGGCGGACGGGAGCATGTCGCCGTCCCACGAGGCCTGTCCGTCGTAGTGCGAGTGGATGTCGACGAAGCCGGGGGCGACGAAGGCGCCGTCGGCGTCGATCGTACGTGAGGCAGCCCCCACGCTGCCGGGGGCGCCGATGCTGACGACGACGCCGTCCTTGATGCCGAGATCGGCGCGCCGCGCAGGGGCGCCAGTTCCGTCGACGAGTGTGCCGCCGACGATGCGGAGATCGAGGGTCATGGCCCGAATGTAGAGCACCCGCGCGTCGCTGGTGCTTGGTTCTTACAAGATTGCGCGCGGGCGACGTGCGAAGGTGTGCGCATGACCGACGCCACGACCCCCGAGACCAAGACCTACACCGGCGGCTGCCACTGCGGGAAAGTGCGCTTCGAGGTCGATCTCGCGCTCGACGGGCTCGCTGCCTGCAACTGCTCGATCTGCTCGCGGCGTGGATGGCTCCTCGCGTTCGCGCCCAAGTCGTCGTTCCGGCTCCTCTCCGGCGAGGACGCGATGACGGACTACCAGTTCCACTCGAAGAACGTGCACCACCTGTTCTGCTCCACGTGCGGCGTCTCGTCGTGGACGTGGGGAAAGAACAAGGGCGTGGAGATGGTGACGGTCAATGCGCGCTGTCTCGACGGCGTCGACTTCGAGAAGCTCCCCGTGAAGCACTACGACGGCAAGCACCTCTGAGCGCGGTCAGTCCCCCTGCGCGGCGCGCTTCGCGCGATCCACGGCGGCGAGCACCTCCCGCGCGTGGACCAGGAAGCGCTCGCCGGCAGGCAGGAGCGACACGCCGCGCGTGGTCCGCGCGAAGAGGCGTGCGCCCACTTCGTCCTCGAGCTCGCGGATCCGCCGGCTGAGCGGCGGCTGGGACACGTGGAGCTTCGCGGCGGCGCGGCTGACGTTCCCTTCCTCGGCGACCGTGACGAAGTAGCGGATCTGGGCGAGGCTCATCGAGGCTCCATCGTAGCAGCGTTCGCCCACGCGACCGCCAGATCGAGAAGGTATTGGACCGGTGCGCCCCGCGCGCGGATGCTCGGTCCATGGCAATCGAGCTCTTCGGTGCGCGCGAGCGCGCGCGGCTCCGTGCTGCGGGGCGCGTCGCGGCCGCCACGCTGGCCCACGTCGGTGGGCTGTTGCGCGCGGGCATCGCCACGGCCGAGATCGACCGCTGGGTGCGCGAGGACACCGCGCGGCGCGGCGGACGGCCGAGCCAGCTCGGCTACGAAGGGTTCCCCGCCGCCGTATGCACGAGCCGGAACCAGGTCGTCTGTCACGGGATCCCGAATGCGCGTGAGCTCCTCGCCGACGGCGACATCGTCAACGTGGACGTGACGACCGAGCTCGACGGCTTCCACGGCGACACGTCGGCGACGTTCTTCATCGGCGAGGTCTCGCCCGAAGCGCGCCACGTCGTCGAGACCGCTCGGCGATGCCGCGACGCTGGCATCGCGGTGGTTCGCCCGGGGGCGCGGCTCGGGGACGTCGGCGCCGCCATCGACGAGGTCGCGCGCGCCGCCGGTTGCACGGTCGTCACGGAGCTCGGCGGGCACGGCATCGGCCGGAAGATGCACGCCGAGCCCCACGTCCGCCACACGGGCGTCCGCGGCACGGGGATGCGGCTCCGTCCCGGGATGGCGTTCACGATCGAGCCGATGGTGAACCTCGGCAAGCGTGACGTGCGCTTCCTCGACGATGGCTGGACCGTGGTCACCGCGGACGGCGCGCTCTCGGCGCAGTTCGAGCACTCCGTGCTCGTCACCGAGACCGGGGTCGAGATCCTCACGCTCTCGGAGTGAGCCCGAGCCCGCTCAGTCCGCGAAGCGCACGTGCTCGGGTGCGGCCGCGTCGTGGCGGGCGTGGAGGCGCTTTCGAATCTCGGCGACCACGGTCGGGTCGGAGCGCTCGGGGCGGCCGGCGTCGAACGGCGGCGCGGGGTCGTACTCGACGGCGAGTTGGATCTTGCGCGCGGCCTCCTCGCCGAGGAGCTCGGCGACGACGGTGAGCCCGAAGTCGATCCCCGCCGTGACGCCGCCGGCGGTGATGCGGTTGCGGTCCCGGACCACGCGCCCGGGCGTCGGGATCGCGCCGAGCTTCGGGAGCAGCTCGACGTAGGCCCAGTGGGTCGTCGCGCGGTAGCCGTCGAGCAGGCCGGCGGCGCCGAGCAACAGCGAGCCCGTGCAGACGGCGGTGACGTAGCGAGCGCTCGCGGCTTGGCGGCGCAGGAACGCCAGCGTGGCCGGGTCGCGCATGAGCTCGACCTGACCGAAGCCGCCGGGGACGATCAGGACGTCGAGGGGTGGGCAGTCGTCGAGCGTCGTCGTGGGAAGGATCCCGAACCCCGACTCCGTGCGCACCGGAGCGAGATCCTTCCAGGCGAGGTGCACGGTGGCGCCGGGGACGCGCTGGAAGATCTCGTAGGGGCCGGTGAGATCGAGCTGGGTGAGGCGCGGGAAGAGGAGAAAGCCAATCGCGAGCATGCGTGAGCTCCTTTCACCCCGAGCGTCCGCCCGAACGCCCCTGGCAGCAATGACAACAATGTTCTAATTTCTGCCAGATGGATCGGATCATCCTCGTGCTCTTCGACGGCGTGCAGACGCTGGACGTCGCGGGGCCGGCCGAGGTGTTCGCCGCTGCGGGGCGCGTCACCGGCCGCCCTCGTTACGAGCTCGTGCACGCCTCGGTCGGGGGAGGGGAGCGCACGACCACGGCGGCGCTTCGCCTCGCGACGGTGGACCTCGCGCGCGTGCGCCCGCGCCCGCGGGACGTCGTTCTCGTCGCGGGCGGGGACGATGCCGGCGTGCGCGCCGCCGCCGCCGATCCCGTTCTGCGGGACTGGCTGCGCGTCGCGCAGCGCCGCGTCCGCATCACCGGCTCC
This sequence comes from Polyangiaceae bacterium, assembly GCA_044224495.1. Taxonomy (GTDB): domain Bacteria; phylum Myxococcota_A; class Polyangia; order Polyangiales; family Polyangiaceae; genus JBGAKG01. The sequence continues at coordinate 10,928 of JBGAKG010000009.1, forward strand.
GTGTGCTCCGGTGCGTTCGTGCTCGCCGCCGCGGGGTTGCTCGACGGTCGGCGCGTGGCGACGCACTGGTCCGCATGCGCGGAGCTCGCCCAACGTTTCCCGGCGCTGAAGGTCGATCCGGACGCGATCTTCGTCCACGACGGTTCGCTCTGGACGTCGGCCGGCGTCACGACCGGCATCGACATGGCGCTGGCCATCCTCGAGCAGGATCACGGCCACGCGCTCGCGGACGCCGTGGCCAGCCGCCTCGTGCTCTACCTCCGCCGCCCCGGATTCCAGTCGCAGTTCAGCGACGCACTCGTCGCGCAGTCGCAGACCGACGACGGGCTCGCGCGCGCGATCGGGTGGGCGCGTGCGCACCTCGCCGACGTGGACGTTCCGTCGCTCGCGCGGCAGGCGGGTCTGTCGGTGCGGACGCTGCACCGGCGGTGCCTCGAGACGCTCCGGACCACCCCCGCGCGGCTGGTCGATCGGCTCCGCGTCGAGCGCGCTCGAGCGATCGCGCGGCCGGGGGGACGGTCACTCAAGGAGCTCGCCGCGAGCGCGGGCTTCGGCTCGCCCGCGCGAATGAACCGCGCGTTCGAGCGCGAGCTCGGGCTGTCCGCGCGCGCGTGGCTGGTCCTCCACGGCGACGTCAGCCGAGCGCTTCCCGGATCACCGCCTTCAACGCGGTCGCGTCGAAGGGCTTCTCGATCACGAGGCGGGCGCCGCCGTCCAGGAACTCGCGCGCGCGCGGGCTGAACGCACCGCCGGTCATGAAGACGAAGCAGCCCGCGAGTGCCGGGTCCCGCCGCGAGACGACGGAGTGGAAGTCCATGCCCGTGACGTCCGGCATCATGAGGTCGCAGAGGATGACGTCGAAGCGCTCTCCCTGCGCCAAGAGGTCCAGCGCCTCGCGCGCGCTCGTGACGGCGAGCACCTCGTGCTCGGGCGAGAGCATGCGCCGGATGATGCCGCCGAGCGGGACTTCGTCGTCGACGACGAGGATGCGCCCGCGGCGCGTCGTACCGACGGGCGGGACCGACCGCACGACCGGAGGTCCATCGTCCGTGCGGAGCCGCACCGAGAACGTGGTCCCACGCCCGACGGTACTGTTCACGTCGAGGCGGCCGCCGAACCCCGACACGATCCGATGGCAAATCGCGAGCCCGAGGCCCGTTCCCTGACCGATCGGCTTCGTGGTGAAGAACGGATCGAAGATCCGGGCGATGGTGACGTCGTCCATGCCGCAGCCCGTGTCGGTGACGTCGACGACGACGGCATCCGGCCCGTCTTGGCGGGTGACGATGCGGATCGCGTTGGCTTCGTGCTGGCCCTCGGCGATGGCCTGCGCCGCGTTCACGAGCAGGTTGAGGAAGACTTGCCCGAGGCGCCCCTCGTTCCCGTGAACGCGGCCGACGACGCCGTAGTCCTTCACGAGCCGCGCGCGGTGGCGGATCTCGTTCCACGCCATCCGAATCGAGGACTCGAGGACCTGGTGGATGTCGACCGAGCCGGTCGCTTCCTCGTCGGCGCGGGAGAACACGCGGAGGTCGCGCACGATGTCCCGGACGCGGTTCGCCGAGTCCAGCGAATCGGAGAGCGACCCGCGGATCGCCTCGGCGCGCGCGACGAGCCACGCCGCGCTGGGGTTCTGGCGCGCGTCGGCCACGAGCTTGTCGAGGTCCTCGATCGCGAAGTTCACGTTCGCCATCGTCGCGGCGAGCGGGTTGTTGATCTCGTGCGCGACTCCGGCGGCGAGCGTGCCGAGCGACGACATCCGGTCCGCGATCAGGAGCCGCTCCTGCATGTCCGTCCGCTCGTTCCGCGCGCTGGCGTCGCGGAGCTCGCGCTCGATCGCGGGAGCGAGCCGCGCGAGGTTGTTCTTCGAGAGGAAATCGTGCGCGCCCGCGCGCATGAGCTCGACCGCGATCTCCTCGTTGACGGTGCCCGACACGATCAGGAAGGGCAGGTCCTTGCCGCTCTGCTGTAGCGTGCGGAGGGCGGCCGTCGCACCGAAGCCGGGGAGCGAGTAGTCGGAGATGACGATGTTCCACGGCTCGGAGAGGGCCGCCTTCATCTCGGCCTCGCTCTCGACGCGGCGCAGCGCCGCGATCTCGAACCGGCGCTCGAGCTCGCGCTGGAGGAGCGCGGCGTCGGCCTCCGAGTCTTCGACGAGTAGGAGCCTGAGGACGGTCTTCATCGGCGCGGTGGGAGCTCGTTCAAGGCCAACCAGTAGACGCCGAGCTGTCCCACCGCCTCCACGAAGCGCCCGAAGTCCACCGGCTTGCGGACGAAGCTGTTCGCACCATTGCGGTAGCCCGCCACGAGGTCGCTCTCTTCGACCGACGTGGTGAGCACGACGACCGGGATGGTCCGCGTGCGCTCCTCGTCGCGGAGCGTCCGGAGGACCTCGAGCCCGTCCACCTTCGGCAGCTTGAGGTCGAGGAGCACGAGCGCCGGGAGCGGCGGCTTCTCGGTCGCCCAGCGCCCGCGGTGGAGCAGATAGTCGAGCGCTTCTTGGCCGTCGTCCGCGACCACGATCGGGTTCGCGAGGTTGTTCTTCTTCAGCGCACGCATCGTGAGCTCGACGTCGTGCGGGTTGTCCTCGACGAGGAGGACGACGCGGGTCGGATCACTCATGGCGTTCCTTCGGCGGGAGCAGCAGGGAGCGTGAAGTGGAACGTCGCGCCCTCGCCCACGCGCCCGTCCGCCCAGACGCGGCCGCCATGCCGCTGGACGACGCGCTTGACCGTCGCGAGCCCCACGCCCGTCCCTTCGAACTCGCGCCGCGAGTGGAGCCGCTGGAAAAGCCCGAAGAGCTTCTCTGCGTACGCCATGTCGAAGCCGGCCCCGTTGTCGGAGACGAAGAACGCGCGCGAGCCTTCACGCCGCTCCGCGCCGACGCGGATCTCGGGCTTCGCCTGATCGCGGGTGAACTTCCATGCGTTGCCGAGCAGGTTCTCGAGCACCACGCGGACCAGGCGCGAGTCGGCCTCGGCGACGAGCTCGCCTTCGAGCACCAGTTGCACCGAGCGCCCGGGGTAGGAGAGCGCGAGCCGGTCGTGGACGGAGCGCGCGATGAGGCCCAGATCGCAGCGCTCCCGCCTCACGTCCGCGCGCGAGATCCGGGCGAGCGACAGGAGCTCGTCGATGAGCTTCGCCATGAGCTGAGCGGATTCACGGACCAGGCCGAGGTGGCGGCGCCCGTCGGCTCCGAGCTGCTCGCCGCAGTCCTCGAGGACCGCCTGACTGAACCCGTCGATCGTCCGGAGCGGCGCACGGAGGTCGTGCGCGACCGAGTAGCTGAACGCCTCGAGCTCGCGATTGGCCGACTCGAGTGCTTCCTTCGCCTTGACGAGCTCGCGGTGCACCTGCCGGAGCTCTTCGACGTCGCGGACGATCGACGAGACGCCGATGGCTTGCCCGCCGGGAGCGAAGATGAGCGATTTGGTGATCGAGACCTCGAAGAGGGAGCCGTCCTTGCGGCGCCTCTTCGTCGGGAAAGAGGCGATCCGCTCTCCGCGCAGGAGGCGCTCGGTCAGGTGCGCCTCTTCGGTGGGGACTGCCGGGGGAAGGATCACCGAGACCGGGCGGCCCAGGATCTCGGCCGCGCGCCACCCGAACATGCGCTCGGCGCTCGGGTTCCACTGCGTGATCACGCCATCGAGCGTGCGGCCGATGATCGCGTCGTGCGAGTCGTTGACGATCGCCGCGCGGTCGGTGCGCTTGTCCGAGACGTCGAGCGAGAAGACGTACACCCCGGCGTGGTCGGGGACGAAGCGGAGGTCGTAGACGAAGCGGGTGCCGTCCGGGTGCTCGAAGACGTTCTCGAAGCGCTCGCCGACGCCACTGTCCATCACGCGGCGAAGAACGTCGAACATCGGAGTAGCGTCGATTCCCGGGTAGCACTCCATCATCGTTCGCCCGAGGAGCTCCTCCCTCGGTCGTCGCGCTTGCACGAGGAGAGCGTCGTTCACGTACCGGTACCGAAATTCCCGGTCGATCAGCTGACACCCTTCGAGGAGCTGGTCGAGAAGAGCACGAGCATCGTCGCCGCCGGGCGTGGGTCGGTCCGGTTGTTCCATTGCTCCGCTGTTTCCCCCGGACCAATCCACACTACGGAGCAGGAAGCGCGTGGTCAAGCGTCCTATCTCGATCGATGGGCCGAGGAAGTCCTGTCGGATTCGCTACGGCTGGGCTAGACATCGTCGACGTGATGTACCCCTCCCAACCGGCCGTTCCTCCGCCGCGAAAAGGCATGAGCGGTTGCGTCATCGCGCTCATCATCTTCGGGGCGATCTTGCTCGTGGGGGCGATCGGGGTCGGCGTCGGCGTGTACGCGTTCGTCCAGAGCGACATCGGACAGACCACGATCAAGGTGGTGGGCGCGACGAAGCACCTGATGGATAAGGGCATGAACGCTCCCGGTGCAGCTCAGGTGCGCGGGCGCGGGTGCGATCAGGCGATGGTCCTCGATGCGCACGACTTCGACGAGCTCATGGAAGCCCTGAACGACGGCGGCCTCCCCGATGGAGGCATGGGCGAAGGGGTCATCGTGACGTGTCAGGTCAACTACGGGCATCCGCCGCCCTCCTGCGACGATCTCGCGAAGACCTACGTCGGAGCCGTCGGCAGCGCGTCGGGCGACTTCGTGGTCACCGTCCAGATGCAGGGGAACAACACCCCCATCTGTCGGAGCGAGTACGACGCGTCGGGGGCTCCGCTCGGGGCGGCGGTCGGCCCCGGCGTTCACCGCTGAGGCGTTCGCTCGTCGCCGAGGCGAGCCGCGCGCATCGCGAGGTAGTTGCGCTCGGCGGTGCTCGTCGTTCGCTCCGCGGCGCGCCAATACGCCGCGCGCGCACCGGCGAGATCGCCGCTCCGCTCGAGGAGGTGCGCCCGCACGGCATCGACGCGGTGACTCTCGCGCAAGCGCGGATCCGCGGCACACGCGTCCACGCGCGCGAGCCCGGCGGCGGGCCCCTCCACCATCGCGACGGCGATCGCCTGGCTCAGACGGACCATCGGGCTCTCGTCGAACGCGGCAAGTCGGTCGTAGAGGAGGACCAGCTCGGCCCAATCCGTCGCCTCCGTGCTCGGCGCCTCGTCGTGGACGGCGGCGATCGCCGCCTGGATCTGGTACGGGCCGACGGGCCCGCGCCCGAGCGTCGCCGCGACGAGCGCGAGCCCTTCGTCGATCGCGGCGCGATCCCATCGTGATCGATCCTGCCGATCGAGGGGCACGAGCTCTCCCTCCGGTCCGGTTCGCGCGGCGCGTCGTGCGTCGGTCAGGAGCATGAGCGCGAGCAACCCCGCGACCTCGCCGTCTTCGGGGAGGAGCGCGTGGAGGATGCGGGCGAGCCGGAGCCCCTCGCGCGCGAGATCGTCGCGCACGAGCTCTGGCCCGTCGGTCGCGGTGTAGCCCTCGTTGAACACGAGGTAGACGACGCGGAGGACGGTGGCGTGGCGCGCAGCACGCTCCGCGGGCTCCGCCGGCGCGAACGGGATCCCCGAGTCGCGGATGGTCTGCTTCGCGCGCGAGATGCGCTGGGCCATCGTCGCCTCGGGCACCATGAACGCGCGCGCGATGGCCGCCGTCCCGAGCCCGCACACGGCGCGGAGCGTGAGCGCGACGGCCGACGCGGGCGTGAGCGACGGGTGGCAGCACATGTAGAGGAGCGCGAGCGTGTCGTCGCCCGTCGGAGCGATGCCCTCGGCGAGCTCGAGCTGCACCTCGGGCGGGACGAGACACACCACGAGCTCTTCGCGTCGCGCCCGCGCGACCTCCGCGCGGACCCGATCGGTCGAGCGCCGCAGCGCGACGCTCACCAACCAGCTCCGAGGGTTCTCCGGCCAGCCGTCGCGCGGCCACTGCGTCGCGGCCGCGACGAGCGCCTCTTGGACCGCGTCCTCGGCGGCCGCGAAGTCGCGGTTGCGTCGCACCACGATGCCGAGCACCTGCGGTCCGAGCTCGCGGAGCGCGCGCGTCAGGCGGTCGTTCGTGGCGTTCGGCATCGTCAGCCGAGGAGCTCGGGCGGTGGACCGCTCATCACCTGCCGGACCTCGATCGCCATGTTGATCGGCTTCCCGCCGGGCCCCGGCGCGGCCGAAGCCTCCGCCGCGATCGCGTAGGCGCGCTCCGGCGTCTCCACGTCGACGATCCAGAACCCGGCCAAGAACTCCTTGGTCTCGGGGAACACGCCGTCGGTCACGGGCTGCCCATCGGCCCCGGCGCGGACGAGCTTCGCCTGCTCCGGACCGGCGAGGCCCTCGGCCGCGACGAGCTCTCCGGAGGCTCCGAGCTTCTTCGCGAAGCTCATCATGAAGCCGATGTGGGCCTTGATGTCCTTCTCGGGCCACCGCGCGATTTGGTAGGGGCCGCCACCGGGGGTGTTCATCATCAGGATGTATTTCATGGGCTTTCCTCGCTCTTTCGCACAGGAGTCGGAGCCGCGGGCCGCCCTTCGACAGCGCGCCGATCTTTTTTTCGAAAATCGACCGGTGCCTCGTCGATCTGCGTCGGCCTCGCGTGTCGTCCCTCCGAAAAGAAGGAGACGACCATGGATACGACCCTGCCGTTCGCGAGCGCCACCCCCCGCCCCACGTCCCGAGCTGCCTACCGCGCGGGTTGGGCCGTCTCGGCGCTCCCCATCCTGTTGCTCGCGTTCGACGTGCTGGGGAAGCTCTTGCAGCGCCCCGAGGTCGCCGAGGCGAGCGTGCGGCTCGGCCTGCCGGTCGAGCTCGGGACGACGCTCGGCGTTCTGCTCGCCACGTGCCTCGTGCTCCACCTCGTGCCTCGCACGGCGGTCCTCGGGGCGGTGCTCCTGACGGGCTACCTCGGGGGCGCGGTCGCCATCCACCTCCGCGTCGGCGATCCGCTCGCGTCGCACACGCTCTTTCCGGTCTGGGTCGGAGCGCTGCTCTGGCTCGGCCTCGCCCTCCGCGACGCGCGCGTCCGCGCGCTCGTCGTCCCTCCGCCGCAGCACGCTTGACCTGAACCAGAACCCAACGAGGATCGCCCCATGAAATTCCTGATGACCTACCAGCAGAACCCGAACCTTCCCCCGCCCACGCCGGAGCAGATGGCGAAGATCGGCGCCTTCACCGAGAAGAACATGAAGAACGGCGTCGTGAAGATGACGGGTGGGCTCGTGCGCCCGACGCGCGGCATCCAGATCAAGTGCGAGAAGGGCAAGGTGAGCGTGACCGACGGTCCGTTCGCGGAGACGAAGGAGCTGATCGACGGCTTCGCGCTCGTCGAGGTCGCGTCGCGCGAAGAGGCGATCCGTGTGGCGTCGGAGTTCATGGAGCTCGCGGGCGACGGCAACGGCGAGATCCTCCAGGTGTTCGACCCGGGGGGACCGCCTCCGCGCTGAGCGGAGTGCGCTACAGTCGCCGCGATGCCCGAGCTGGCTTCGCGGCGAGAGATTGGAGACGTGTGGAAGCGCGAGTGCGGTCGCTTGGTGGCCGCGCTCGCGCGCGTCGTCCGTGACGTCGGTGTGGCCGAGGAGCTCGCGCACGACGCGTTCGTCACCGCGCTCGAGCGGTGGCCGGAGTCCGGAGTCCCGGAGAACCCCGGCGCGTGGCTGATGACGACGGCGAAGAACCGCGCGCTCAACGAGCTGCGGCGCGGCCGCGTGAAGGGGCGCGTCCACGGCGAGCTCGCCGCGCTCTTCGACGCGCAGGAGACGGCCGCCGCGGGCGCGGTGGCGCAGGAACGCGCGATGGATGGGGAGCCGACCGACGACGTGCTGCGTTTGCTCTTCGTGGCGTGCCACCCGCTCGTCGCGAAGGACGCGCGCGTCGCACTCACGCTGCGCGTGGTGTCGGGGCTGACGACCGAAGAGATCGCCCGCGCGTTCCTCGCCAAGGCCGAGGCCATCGCGCAGCGGATCGTGCGCGCGAAGCGAACGCTCTCCGAGGCGAACGTCGCGTTCGACGTGCCCCCGAAGGCGGAGCTCGGCGAGCGCCTCGCGTCCGTGCTGGAGGTCGTCTACCTCGTCTTCAACGAGGGCTACTGGGCCACCTCGGGCGAAGACGTCTTGCGCCACGAGCTCACCGACGAGGCGCTCCGGATCGGTGCGTTGCTGGTGAAGCTCGCACCGGCCGAGCCCGAGGTCCACGCGCTCGTCGCCCTGATGAAGCTCCAAGCTGCGCGCGCCGCGGCGCGGGTGGACGCTGCGGGCGAGCCCGTGCTGCTGCTCGCGCAGGATCGGTCGCGCTGGGACGCGGGCGCGCTCGCGGAAGGTTTCGCGGCCCTGGCGCGCGCGGACGAGCTCGCGCCGGATCGCGCGGGGCCGTACCACCTCCAGGCGCGCATCGCGGCGTGCCACGGCCGCGCCCGGACCGCGGACGCGACGGATTGGCGCGCGATCGCCGCGCACTACGCGGAGCTCGCGCGCGTGGCGCCATCGCCGGTGGTCGAGCTCAATCGCGCCGTCGCCGTGGGGCGCGCCGACGGCCCGGCGGCGGGGCTCGCGCTCCTGGATGCGCTCGCGGACGAGCCCGCGCTCGCGCGCTACCACCTCCTGCCGAGCGCGCGCGCCGAGCTCCTCGAGGAGCTCGGTCGCTTCGCCGACGCCGAGGCCGAGTTCGAGCGCGCGGCCGAGCTCGCGACGAACGTCCGTCAGGTCGAGCGCTTGCGCGCGCGGGCGCGTGCGCTCAAGGGGCGAGTGCCTTCCGCTCCGCGGTCACCAGCTTGACGAGCGAGCCCTCGAGCTCGTCGCGGAGCGCGGCCCACTGCGCGTCGACGATCGCGTCGTCGGTCGCGTAGATGGTCTTCTTGTTCTGCTGCGTCCGCTGATCGAGCGCGACGTGCCCGTAGAGGTAGCCGTTGCGCGTGTCGATCACGAACGCGTCGACGGCGCTCTTCACGTCGAAGTCCCGGAAAGGGACGAAGAGCGTCGGGAGCAGGAGCGCATCGAGCGCGACCCACGCGTTCGCGGAGACGTCGGTGCGGTGGCTGTAGTCGACCACCACGAGCAGATCGCAGTGCGCGCGTGCGGCGAGCAGGCGCAGCTTCTTCAGACTGACCGGCACGGGCGCGGGCGGCGGCGCGAACGGATCCTCGAAGCGGCGCTGGCCCGTCACGGCGAGCGCCGGGATGGAGTACACGCTGGTGACACCGGGGACGGCGTGGAGCGTCTTCTCGACGTCCGCGTTCTTGCTCGGATCGAAGCTGAAGTACGCCACGGCGTTCGTCGCTTGGAGCTGCGACTTGGCGGTGAACGCCTTCGCGACGTCGTCGTCGTCGATCTCGGCGGTCCCATCGGGATCGAAGACGGCGACCTTGCTCGGTTGCCAGACCGAGCTGCCGCACCCGCCGAGGACGAGGGCGAGAGCGAACATGAGCGAAGACGAGCGGAAGAAGCGACCGGAGGGGAAGGGAAGACGAGGGCTCATGCCCTCGGAACGCGCTCGGAGTACCTCGCCTTACAGCAGGGGGCTGCGACGGTGTAGAGTCCGCCGCATGACGGAGCAGGCGACCCTGACGTTCCCCGATGGCGCGATGACGGTGAAGCTCTTCTCGGGCGCGGCGCCCGGGGCGAAGGTCCCGCCGGCGATCCTCTGCATCGACGGCTTCGGTACGCGCGCCTCGATCGAGTCGATCGCGGAGCGCGTGGCGAAGGCGGGGTACGTCGTCGCTCTCCCGGATCTCTTCCACCGCGGTGGCTCGATCTTCGATCTCGCGCCGCCCGGCACCCCCCACGAGGCGAAGGCCCTGGTGCCGCTCATCATGGGGAAGGACGAGCTCCGCGCCGCGTGGGGCGCGCGGTTCTCGGGCCCGGCGACCAACCCGGCGAACATCGAGCGCGATCTCGGCGCCGTCCTCGATCTGCTCGCGGCGCGTCCGGACGTGCGGCCGGGTCCGGCCGGCGTCTTCGGGTATTGCATGGGCGGCAACATCGCCCTCCGCGCGGCGGCGATCTTCGGCGCGCGGATCGGCGCGGCGGGCTCGTTCCACGGTGGTCGCCTCGCGACGGACGCCCCGGACAGCCCGCACCTCGGTGCGCCGAAGATGCGGGGCGAGGTCTACGTCGCGGGCGCGATCGAGGACGGATCGTTCGACGACGCCGCGAAGGAGCGCTTGGGCGCCGCGCTCACGAGCGCGGGGGTCGAGCACACGATCGAGACGTACCCCGCGCGCCACGGGTTCTGCGTGCCCGACATGCCGACGTTCGACGCGGCGGCCGCGGAGCGTCACTACACGGCGCTCAGCGCGCTCTTCGCGCGCGCGCTCGCGACCTGACCGGGGGGCGCGAAGAGCTCGCCGAGGCCGAGCGCTTCGGGCTCGGCTTCGGTTCGCTCGCGTCGAGGTAGGCCTCGAGCGCGTCCAGCTTCGCGTTCCAGAAGCCCGCGAACGCGTCCACCCACTCGAAGAGCTCGCGGAGCGGGCGCGGGTTCAGGACGTAGATCACGTTCTTTCCCCGCCGCGCGGTCGCGACGAGCTCCGCCTCGCGCAGCACGGCCAGGTGCTGCGCCACCGCCGGTAGCGACATCGCGAACGGCTTCGCGAGCTCGCCCGCCGGGCGCGCGCCCTCGCGGAGGAGGACCAGGATCTGCCGGCGGACCGGGTGGGCGACGGCATCGAAGACGTCGCTCTCTCTCGCTGGCCTCATCCGTCGTCCTCCCAGCCATAGGCGCCGCGCAGAGCGGTGAAGCGCTCCATCCAGTCGGGCAGCGGAGCTCCATCGACGAGCGCGCCGAGGCGCTCGAGGAACGCCTCGGTCCCGGGCGCGAAGCCGAGCGCGACGCGCCGCGACAGCCCGCGGAACGTGACCGTGAGGCGCGTCCCGGTGGGGATCGGCGCGAGCTCCCAACGCGCGATCGCGCGCTCGGTGCCGACGTGCTCGCTCCAGCGCGGATCGGGCTCGCTGACCATCTCGTGCTCGTAGACGCGCGGAGGCTCCCACGCGAGGACCTTGCCGACCCAGACGATCGGCGTGGGGGACGAGACGTAGCGCAGGGCGCCCCCGACGCGCGGCTCGATCGTCGCCGCCGCGAGCATCCACTGGGTGAGCTCGGCGGGGTCCGTGATCGCTCCCCAGATGCGAGCGGGCGAGTGCCGGAGCTCGCGCTCGAACCGGATCAGCGTCTCGTCGCCGTCCAGGACGAGCTCTCCGCGCCGCGCCTTCACGAGCCGGCGCGCCGCGACGGGCGAGGCGAGACCCTCGACGAGCGAGCGCCCTCCGCCGATCGCGACCGGCTTCACGACGAGCTGGAGCTCGTCGACCAGGCCGGCTCCGAGCAACGCGCCGACGAGCGTGCCGCTCCCGAGCACGACGAGGGTGGGGCCGGCCTTCGCCTTCAGCGCGCGGAGCGCGGTGACGGCGTCGCCGTCGAGGAGGCGCGCGTTCTCCCACGCGACGTCGCGGAGGGTCCGCGACGCGACGAGCTTCTCGGCGGCGTTCATCCGCTTCGCGACAGGAGGCGCGTTCTTCGCCGCGAGCGGCGTGGGCCAGTAGCTCACCATCATCTCGTAGGTGACTCGCCCGAAGACGAGCGTGGCGTCGCCGCTGGCGTTGCCGGCGACGAACGCTTGGAACTCCGGCGACTCGCTGTGGGCATAGGCCCACGTCATGTCGCCGTCCTTCCCGGTGAAGTAGCCATCCGCGCTGACACTCTCGAAGACCTTCAGTTTGCGCATGCCCAGACACTATTAAGTTAAATCTTAAATGTCAAACCGCGTACTCCGGCAGCACGAAATCCGTGGCGGCGTCCGTCACCATCCGCTCGAAGAAGCCGAGCATGCGCGGCGACGTGAGGAACGCGTACATCGCGTTGCGCAGCCACAGCCCGACCCGCGTCTTCGGCGCGAAGAACGAGCCCACGCGCGCCGCCCCCTTCTGCCCGCGCAGCGCGTAGGGCCGCATGCGCGCTTCGTAGCGCGCGAACGCCGCGCTCGGCGCGTCACCCCGAAGGAGCTCGCCCGCGAGCACCCACGCCCCGATGATCGCGAGCGGCGTCCCCATTCCACCGAGCGTGCCCCCCCACGCCGCATCGCCGAGCAGGGCCACGCGTGACGTGGCCCACCGCGCCACGCGCGTGGAGGCAATCGCGTCGACCCAGAGGTCGTCCGCCTCGGCCAGCGCGGCGACCGCGCGCGCGGCCGCGCCCGTCATGCCGGCGAACGTCGTCGCGAGGGCGCGCCGTTGCACCTCCGCGTCCCGCTCGCCTTCGCCGAGCGGGCCTCCGACCCACACGAGCTGCGTGCGCGCGCCGCTCGCGGTCGGGGCGATCATGACGGCGCGCCCGGGCTCGCTCGTCATCGTGACGGCGTCGCCGGCGAACCTCCCGCGAACCGCATACGTCGCGATGCGATACCCGTGGTGCACGAGCCGCGCGGCATCGGTTCCGTCGCCGAAGACCAGGCGCCGTACGCCGGAGTGCAGACCGTCCGCGCCGACGACGACGTCCCACGTCTCGCGCGTGCCGCTCGCGAGCTCCACGTCGACCCCGGCGGCGTGCTCGGTGAGCCCGACGATGCGCTCGCCGAAGCGCACCTCGGTGTGGCTCGAAGCCCGCTCGTGGAGGAGCGCGCTCAGATCGCCGCGCAGGATCTCGACGTCGCCCGCGAGCATCAGCTCCGGCATCGTCGCGACGACGCGCTCGGCGCGATCGAGCATGCGCAGCGGAAGGGGATTCGTCCGCCGCGCTCGGATCGCGTCCCAGAGATCGAGCCGCTCGAGCACGGCGCGGTGGACGGGGCCGCGGAAGTCCACCGCCTGACCGCCGGTACGGAGCGCGGGCGCGGACTCGAGCACGGTGGTGCGCCAACCGCGGCGCGCGAGGCAGAGCGCGAGCGCGGGACCGGCGATTCCACCCCCGGAGACGAGGACACGAAGCTGTCGCATGAGAGCATCCTTTCTGCGTACGTCGTACGCGTCATGAATGCGTGCACAGTACGCATGGGCGATGCGCCCGCCATGACGAGTCGTTCAATGCCTGCGATTTGCCAGACGCTGTACTCGATCGCGCTTGCGCGCGGGTCGTCGCGATGGGAGTCTGTACTAGTACAGTGCGCGCACCCAAGCTCCGCCCCCACCGCCGCATCGCCGACTCCATCCGGGAGCGCATCGAGAGCGGCGAGCTCGTCGCCGGCGATCGCGTCCCTTCCACGCGCGAGCTCGCCGACGCGTGGAGCGTCGCTCCGGCGACCGCCGCGCACGCGCTCCGCGTCCTCGCGCACGCGGGCGTGGTCCGGCCCGTGCCGCGGATCGGAACGGTCGTCGCGGGCCCGCGCCCGCGCACCGCCCGCGCGGAGGACGGAGCCGAGCTCGGCGTCGCGCGCATCGTCGAAGCGGCGATCGCCATCGCCGACGCGGAGGGACTGGCAGCGCTGTCACTCCGCGGCGTCGCGGCGAAGCTCGGCGCACCCGTGATGTCGCTCTACCGCCACGTGCCCGGCAAGGAGGCGCTGCTCGATCGCATGACCGACACGGTCCTCGGCGCGCATCGGCTCGGCCCCGATCGGCCACGCGGCTGGCGACCCGCGCTCGAGCACGCCGCGCGCGCGTCGTGGCGCTTGGTCAAGAAGCACCCGTGGCTGGCGCACACGCTCGCGATCGCGCGGCCGCGCCCGCTGCCCAACGGCATCGCGTACGCGGAGTGGGTGCTCGGTGCGCTCGAAGGCCACGGGCTCGCCGCGGCCACGCGCATGAAGCTCCACATCCTGCTCCACGCCTTCATCCTCGGCCTGGCGGTCAACCTCGAGTCCGAGGCGGAGGCCGAGGCCGCGACCGGCATGGGCCACGACGCTTGGGTCGACACCCAGCTCGGAGCGTTCGACGCGCTCGCGGCGAGCGGGCGCTATCCCGCGTTCGCGCGCACGCTCGGGGAGCTGGACGCGGGCTTCGACCTCGCGTTCGACGACCTGTTCGAGCTCGGGCTCCGCGCCCTGCTCGACGGCTTCGCGCGCACGATCGACCGCGCGCGAAGCCGCTGACGCTTCACGAGCCGCGCTGGCGCTCGATCCCCGCGCGGATCCGATCCTCCTGCGCCTTGATCTCGGGCGTGTACTCCTTGCCGAAGTCTTCGGCCTCGAAGATGGGGCGCACCTCGATCTCGCTCTCCTCGCCCGGCATCGGATCGGGGCAGCGACGGAGCCACTCGAGCGCCTCGTCCATCGACTTCACCTGCCAGATCCAGAAGCCGGCCACGAGCTCTTTCGTCTCCGCGAAAGGACCATCGACCACGGTCTTCTTGCCGCCGCCGAAGACGACGCGCTTGCCCTTGCTGCTCGGGTGGAGCCCGTCGCCGGCGAGCATGACCCCGGCCTTCACGAGCTCTTCGTTGAACTTGCCCATCTCGGCCAGCATCTTCTCGCTCGGCATCACCCCCGCCTCGGACGCCTTCGAAGCCTTCACCATCACCATCACGCGCATCGTCGTTCTCCTTGTGCTCGGGCTCGTCTGCCCGTTTTCGCAGAGGCGACGAACGGCCGGGGCGCGGATCGACACGTGCTCGAAAAATAGTTTCGGGCCCGGTCGCCTTGACGCTTCGTGGTGATATTACTATCACTAGTCCATGGAACACGTCGCGACGCGGGCAGGGAAGGTGGCGATCGAGGTTCGGGGCGAGGGACCGCCGCTCGTGCTCCTCCACTCGGTCGCGCACGATCGGCACGACTACGACGCCGTCGTGCCGGAGCTCTCGCGCACGCATCGCACGATCGCGGTCGACTGGCCCGGCCACGGTGCGTCCGAGATGTGGGCCGAGCCGCGTCGAGCGTCGGCGTCGCTCTTGTGCGACGCGCTCGAAGACGTCGCGAGCGCGCTCGATCTGCGGCGCGCGGTCGTGATGGGGAGCTCGATCGGTGGCGCCGCCGCGATGCACCTCGCGTTGCGCGCGCCCGCGCGCGTGGGTGGCCTCGTCCTCGTCGACACGAGCGGCTTCACGGGGACGTCGGCGCTCGTGCGCATCGCGTGCTGGCTCCAGGGGCGCGAGCTCGTGCGGCGGCTCACCGGGATGGCGTTCGCGCGTTCGTACTTGAAGGTGCCGGGCGCGGGGGTGGACGCAGTGCTCGCGCGCCTCGCAGAGGCGCGGAAGCGGCCCGGGTTCATCGAGATGGACGCCGCGCTCTGGCGGAGCTTCGGGACCGGCGCCACCGACCTCACGGGGCGCGGGCGCGAGCTCGACGTTCCGGCGCTCGTCGTCTGGGGCAAGCACGACCCGGTCATCCGCAAGGACGTCGAGGGACGGCGCACGCGCGACGAGCTCCCGAACGCACGTTGGATCGAGCTGGATTCGGGGCACGTTCCGTTCGTCGAGCGCCCGCGCGAGTTCCTCGCGGCGGTGAGCCCGTTTCTCGCGGGGCTCCAGCCCGCCCGCGCCGAAGCGCACGCGCCATGAGTCGCCCGAAGCGCACGCCCGCGCCGGCGCCCGTGCTCCTCCCGCGTCTCGCGCCGCGACCGGTGCGCGGTCAGCCCGAGGCGACGCGCGAGCGCATCGTCCGCGCCGCGGCCGAGGTCTTCAACGACGTCGGCTACGACGGGACCGACACGAACCGGATCGCACGGGCGGCGGGCTACTCGCCCGGCACGTTCTACAAACACTTCGAGGACAAGCGGAGCGTCTTCCTCGCCGTCTACGAAGAGTGGGTCGCGCGCGAGTGGCGCGACGTCACCGCGGTGATCGCCGCCGCGGGCACGGTCGACGAGCGAGCGGCGCGCATCGTCGACATCTTCCTGGAGCATCACCGGCGCTGGCGAGGTTTCCGCGCGAGCCTCCGCGCGCTCGTCCCCGTCGACGAGCACGTGCGCGCGTTCTACCGCGCGCAGCGCGTGAAGCAGCTCGAGCTCCTCGCGCGCTCGAACCGTGCGTCGCGCGAAGAGGACGCGTTGCTCCTCTTCGCGATCGAGCGCACGGCGGACGCGTGCGCCGAAGACGAGACGCTCGCGCTGGGCCTCGATCCCGAGCGCGTGCGTGAGCTTCTCGTGGGGATGGTTGCGTCGAGACTCGCGGAGCCGAAGCCGTAGCAAGCCGCCGTTGACAACATAGCCGAGCGGCTATATAGCTAGTGGGCGATGAATGACGACGCCCGGTTGAACCACGTGTTTTCGGCGCTCTCGGACCCCACCCGGAGAGCGATCCTCGCGCGCCTCGCCTTGGGTGAGGCCACGGTCTCGGAGCTCGCGGAGCCGTTCGGCCTCCGCCAGCCGACGATCTCCAAGCACCTGCGCATCCTCGAAGACGCGGGGCTGATCCAGCAAGGGCGCGACGCGCAGCGGCGCCCGCGCACGCTCGTGATCGGCGGCCCGCTCGAAGAGGTGGACGCGTGGCTCACGCCGTTCCGCGAGCAATGGGAGCGCCGGTTCGATGCTCTCGATTCGTTCCTGCAGAAGAAGAAGAAGCAACCGAAGAACCCGCCGCCCGAGGCGGGAGGAGATTCGAAATGAAGAAGACCGAGACGACCATCGACCGCAACACGTTCACGATCACGTTCCAGCGCGCGTTCGCAGCGGCGCGAGAGGACGTGTTCGATGCGTGGACCGACGCGACCCAGATCAAGCACTGGTGGGATCCGACGGGCACCGCGCTCGCGGACTGCAGCGTCGACTTGCGCCCCGGTGGAGCGTTCTGCTTCACGATGGCGTCCGCGCACGCGCCGCCGTTCGCGGGCGTCTACCGCATCGTCGAGCGACCGCAGCAGCTCGTCTTCGAGGCGATGGGCGCGATCGGCACGATCCGGCTCGAGGCCGAGGGGAGCACGACCCGGATGATCGTCACGATCCGGTGCGCTTCGGCGGAGCACCTCGATCAGTTCGTGAAGCTCGGCGTCGCGGATGGCACCGACAAGACGCTCGACAACCTCGTCGCGCACGTCGAAGGGCGGCGGAAGGCGAGCTGAGCTACTTCGAGTAGAACGACGCGCCGAACGACGTCGTCACGTTGCCGCCCGCGTCGCCCGTGTCCGGCGTGGGCGCTGCGTCGTAGTAGTCGAGGTACGGGGTCCACGTGTTGTTCGTGGAGTCCTTGACCTCGGCCAGTGCCACGACCTTGTAGCCGGTGCCGGGGATCTCGGCCGCGAACTTCCCGTCGCGCGCAGGGATGCCCGGGGTGGTGACGTCGACGAACGGGATCGGTGCGTTGCTCTCGTCGACGATCGTGATCGTGAGACGCCCGTCGAGCGGGGTCGTCGTCGAGTTGGCGAGCTTGATCCCGGTCGTGTTGACGAAGCCGAGCTTGCCCTTCGGAAGATCGGAGTCCGGTGCGCTGAACGTCCACTTCTCGCCCGGCACGTCGACGGGACCATCGAGCGAGAGCCCGCACGGGGTCGCCGGATCGTCGCAGACGACCCAGTAGATGTGGAAGAGGTCGGCGCGGTTGATCCCGGTGTACGTCCACGTCAGGCCACCCGCGCGGCCGAGGTTGCCGGTCGGCGTCCACGTCAGCCCGTAGGGCGGAAACGGATCGAGCTTCGGCGTGAGCTGCGACTCCGCGCAGCCCTGCTTGTTGACCTTCGCCTTCGGCGCGGTGTTGGGGCACTTGTCCGTGCCGTCCGCCACACCGTCGCCGTCGGCGTCGCACGGTCCATCACAGCCCCCGGACGAACCGTCCGGCTTCGTGCCACCACCGTCCGTCGTGGGGGTGACGCCGCTGTCCGGCACCTCTTCGGTCGTGCTGCCCTTGGCGCACGCGACCGCGACGAGCGTCATGAACGCCACACTGCACGCACGACTGAGGGGCGATCGGTTAAGGAGCAACGAGGCAGCCTCCGCGCGTAGATTCTCCCTCAACGCCACGCCACATCAAGGAAACTGCGATCCTTTCGTGCGCGCCTACATGCGTGGAAACGTGGGACGAAGAAAATCGACGAAGACGGTCGATCGGCGTGGCCGTCCTTCGTCGCCCGCGAGAAAGGAGACGAACGATGCGTTTCATGATCGTGCACAAGATGACGGCGGAGATGGAGAAGGGCCTCCCGCCGGACCCGGAGATCATCGCGGGGGTGGGTCGACTGATCGAGGCCGGCGCTGCCGAGAAGGTGTTCGTGTCGGGAGAAGGGTTGAAGCCTTCGTCGGAGCGGACGCACCTCGTCTACGCGAACGGGAAGCGCGCTTCGATGGAGCGGGGGCCGTTCGCCGAGCCGAAGGAGCTCCTCTCGGGGTTCACGTTGCTCCGCGTGAGCTCGGAGGCCGAAGCCCTCGCGTGGTGCGACGAGCTCGGCGCGGTGTTCGGCGACGCGGAGATCCACCTCGGCCCCATCGTCGAGCCGTGGGACCTCGGGATGATGGAGAAGCCGGCGAGCCCGCCGGCGCGCTTCCTCGCGTTGCATCGGCTCGGCTCGCGAGGAGCGCCGGAGACTGCACCATCGGCAGAGGTCGTCGCGAAGCTCGGCGCGTTGGTCGATCGGATGTCGCGCGCAGGAGTGTTGCAAGGCAGCGCCGCGCTCGCGGAGACGAAGAAGGGAGCGCGGCTCCGCTTCGAAGGGAGCAAGCGAACGGTGATCGACGGACCCTTCGCGGAGTCGAAGGAGCTCGTCGCCGGCTACGCCATCCTCGAGCTCCCGTCGAAGGCGGCGGCGCTCGAATGGGCGCGCGACTTCGGCGACGTGGTGAAGGTGGAAGAGGTCGACGTGCGCGAGATCGTGTGACCGGCGTGTCCCACATCCTCGCACTGGTTCCTGCTTCATCCAGCGGGCCGATCTTCGCGACGACTCGCGCTCGTCGCGCGCGACTCGCGGCGATCGCGCCCGGAAGCTGCCGGAATCGCAGCGGTACCAGTTCGGTACGGTGCTTGCTGAAGCGGGGGCATGGAACGAAAGAAGATCCTTCGCCCCCTCGTCTCGCTCGGTCTCACGTCGCTGCTGATCGCGTTCGTCGCGGCCTGCAGCGCGCAGGCGCCGAGCGAAGACGTCGAGGAAGGTTACGGTGAGCTCGAGAGCGGTGGCTACGTGGTCCCCGCCGAAGAGCTCGCCTCCGAGAACGCGGTGAGTGACGACGAGATCGAGGATCTCGATCCCGTCGCCGACGAAGATCTCGTCGCGCTCGACGACGGCACCGCGCTCGACACCGGCGACGACAGCCCCGACGTCGAGCTCACCGAAGCCGATCAGCTCCTCGATGCGCCCGCACTCCACGGCATCCCGCTCGCGCCCACCGAGCCGCTCGACACCGAGGCGTGCAAGGCCGGGAAGTACCCGAACTACGGGAAGGGCGCGCAGCTCGTCACGACCGAGTACCTCAACCTCCGCACCGGTCCGAGCACGAGCAAAGCACGCATCACGGTGATGAAGCCGGGGACGGCGGTCGTCGTGCTCGGCGCGACGTGCGGGAGCGCGTGGGCGCACATCAAGGCGGCGAACGGGCACATCGGTTGGTCCGCCGTCTCGTACCTGCGACCGAAGGCGAAGGGCTCGACGTCGAAGCCGCCGGCGTTCATGTCGATCTACAGCCCTCAGCGCGGCAAGAGCCTCGCGAACGCGTCGTGGAAGCAGGGGAAGGGCAAGAAGAGCTCGGGCTCGTGTCTGCGGGGCGTGCGCCTCGCGATCAGCGCCTCGATCTCGCCGGGCTTCTACACCGGCAGCCCCGGTGCCTCGCAGTTCGGGCAGTACGCGCGGAGCCACCGCGCGTGGATGGCGGCGCGTCACCTCCAGGTCTACGCCGCCAGCGAAGCCGGTGCGCCGAAGCCCTCGCAGTTCCCGGTCGGCACGATCATGGTCTACAGCGCGGGGCGCTGCGGGTTCAACCCGACCTGGGGTCACGTCGAGGTGGTCGTGAACAAGTCGACCGCGTGCAGTGACTTCTGCCGGAGCTGGAACGCGAGCAAGTGCGCTCCGGACACGGTGATCATCCCGCGGAAGTGACCCGAGCCGCTGCCCTCGGCGATCCCGAGGGCAGCCCTCCGAAGGTTCGATTGGTGTCGTTCACGCGGCGGACGCATGTTCGCCGCATGAACGAGCACATGGAGCTTCTGGGGCGCGTGGCGGCGATCGGGATCGGCGCCACGCTCGTGATGGATGGTTGGGCTGCGATCCTGCGACGCTTCGGGATCGCATCGCTCGATCCGGCGATGCTCGGGAGGTGGGTCGGCCACTTCCCGCGCGGTCGGTTCGTGCACGCCCGGATCGCCGACGCGGCGCCGGTCCGCGGCGAACGTGCGCTCGGCGTCGCCGCGCACTACGGGATCGGGATCGGGTTCGCGGCGGTGTTGACCACGCTGTTCGGGAGCGCCTGGTTGCAGGCGCCGTCGATCGGCCCGGCGCTGCTCGTCGGTGTCGTGACCGTGCTCGCGCCGTGGTTCGTGTTGCAGCCCGCGCTCGGCGCCGGCGTCGCGTCGTCACGTACGCCGCGGCCCGTCTTCGCGGCCGGCAAGAGCCTGGTGACGCACGTCGTCTTCGGGCTCGGGCTCTGGGGGGCGGCGCGCTTGACGGCGGCGCTCTGCGCGGCGGTGGCCGCGTGAGCGCCGGGCTCGAGGCGGTCGCGTGGGACGGCGCGCGGGGAGCGAAGTGGCGCGCGACGTTGACCGACATGGAGGCGATGCTCGCGCCGGTCGATGCGCCGCTGCTCGCGGCGCTCGCGCTCGAGGGCGCGCACCGGATCGCGGACGTCGGCTGCGGCGGGGGCGCGACGACGCGCGCGTTGGCGGCTCGTGCGCCCGCCCTGGCGCGGCTCGAGGGGTTCGACGTCTCGGCCGAGCTCGTCGCGGCCGCGCGCGCCTGCGCGCACGAGCGGGTCGCGTTCACGCACGCCGATGCGGCGACGTTCGTCCCCGCGGAGCGCTTCGATCGACTCGCGTCCCGCTTCGGCGTGATGTTCTTCGATGCGCCGGAGGCGGCGTTCGCGAACCTCGCGCGGTGGCTCGTCCCCGGGGGACGCTTCGCGTTCGCGGTGTGGGGACCCGCGGAGGAGAACCCGTGGTTCGGGGTCGTGCGCGACGCCGTCGCGCGCGCCGTGAGCGTGCCTCCGATCGTCGAGACGGCGCCGGGGCCGTTTCGTTACGGGCGGGGAACCGCGTTCACCGAGCTCCTGGAGCGGACGGGTTTCGCCGACGTCGAGGTGCGCGAGTGGCGCGGCGAGCTCGGCCTCGGTGGGGGCGCAGAGCGAGCGGCGGCCTTCGCGCTCGGCGGGTTCGGATCGTTCGCGGAGCTCCTCGCGCGGGCGGATGCGCGAGCACGGGTCGAGGCGCAGCTCGCGGCGGAGCTACGCACGCACGAGCGGGCGGGGGAGGTCCGGCTCGGCGCGCACGTTCGGATCGTGAGCGGCCGGGTCCGTTGAGGTCACGTCGGGGCGAGCGCGCTCGCCGCAGCGTCGATCAGCGGATCGCCGACCCGCGCCGCCGCCCACGCGAAGAGGACGGCGACGGGGCTCGGACACTCGTGGAGGAGTACGACCTCGCCGCGGGCGCGCGCAGCCTCGGCAGTCGGCCGATGGAGCAGCCCGACACCGATGCCGCTCGCGACGAGGGTCCGCGTGAGGTCCTCGCGGTCGACGCTCACGACGCGCGGCGGCTCGAAGCGATGCGCGGTGAAGAGCTCGGCGGCGGCTCGCGCGCAGCACGCGCTCTCGGGCGGGAAGATCCAGGTGGTCGCGGCGAGCTTCGCCCAGTCCGCGTCGTCTGCCTCGGCGAACCCGGGCGGGGCGGCGACGTGAATCGTGAACCGCGCGACCTCGATCGTGGCGAGCTCGGGCGGCGGCGGCGTGGGCGCGTTGAAGAACCCGGCGTCGAGCGTCCCCGCGCGGAGACCGGCGATCACCTCGTTCGAGGACATGTGCTTCAGCGCGACCTCGAGGTCCGGGTGATGCTCGGCGAGCCCGCCGACGAGCCGCCCGATCGCGTCGTGATTGGCGTTGCTCGCGCCGACGCGGAGCCGCCCGCTCGCGCGGCCCTTCAAGCGTGTCGCCTCGTCGAGGAGCTCGCGATGCACGAGCAGTGTCTGTTCGGCCTTCGCGAGTAGACGTTGCCCCTCGCGCGTGAGCGCCATCCCGCGCGCCGTCCGCTCGAAGAGCGCGAGGCCGAGCTCGTCCTCGAGCGCCTTCACGTGGGCGCTCACGGCCGGTTGGCTCAGGTGCAGTCGCTCCGAAGCGCGCGTGATGCTCCCCTCGCGTGCGATCGTGACGAAGGTCTTCAGGTGAGGCAGGTCCACGCGTTCACTCGCTCGGCGGGTTGGGCGCCGGCGCACGGCCGAGGCCGAGGCTGCGAGCAGCGGAACCGGTCCTCGAGAGGAGATCGAGCACCGGCGTCGTCGCGAAGGTGGTGACGAGCGCCATCAACACGAGCATGGCGAAGAGCGTAGGCGACAGGACGCCCATGTCGAGCCCGACGTCGAGCACGATGAGCTCCATCAAGCCGCGCGTGTTCATCAGCACGCCGATCGCGCTCGACTCGCCCCACGAGAACCCGCCGAAGCGCGCCGCGGCCAGGCTGCCGCCGAACTTGCCGACCGTGGCCACGCCGATGATCGCGGCACACAAGAGCCCGTCGGCGGCGGTGGAGACCAGCCCGAACTGCGTGCGCATCCCGGTGAACGCGAAGAAGATCGGGAGCAGGAGCACGACGACCACGTCGTGGAGCTGGGAGCGAACGCGTTCGGCGAGCTTGCCCTCGTGGGGGAGGAGAGCACCGAAGAAGAACGCGCCGAAGAGCGAGTGGAGCCCGATCCACTCCGTGGCCGAAGCCGAGGCGAAGAGGAGCGCCAGGACCATCGCGAGCGTCGTCGGCGAGCCGCGCGTGCTCGTCGATTCCTCCCGCGCGGCGAGCCACCGCGCGATCGGACGAACGACGACGATCATGACCGCGACGTAGAGGGCCATCAGCGCGATCGTTCGGGCGCCGCGGCTCGCTTGCCCCCGGGCGAGACCCGAGACGAACGCGAGCAGACACCACGCCGTCACGTCCCCTGCGGCGGCGGCGGCGATCGCCGTCGCGCCGACCCGGGTCTGCTGGAGCCGGCGGTCGGTGAGGATGCGCGCGAGCACGGGAAAGGCGGTCACCGACATCGAGACGCCGATGAACAGCGCGAAGACGGTGAACGACGTGCCGGCTCGGCCGTAGATCGGGAAGAGCACGAGCGCGAGCGTCGAACCGAGCGCGAACGGCGCGAGGATGCTCGTGTGGGAGATCGCGAGGGTCGTATGGGAGCTCTTCCGGAGCTCGCGTGGGTCGAGCTCGAGCCCGACGAGGAACATGAAGAGCGCGACGCCGATCTGCGCGACGAGCCGCAGCTGCGGGACCGCGCTGGCCGGGAGCAGGAACGCGTAGCCGCGGGGCGACAGCGCACCGAAGAAGGATGGGCCGAGGAGGATGCCCGCGACGATCTCGCCCATGACGGGCGGCTGGCGCAGGAAGCGCTCGAACGCGCGCCCGACGAGCCGTGCGACGACGACGATCGCCGCGATCGCGAGGAGCACGTGCGCGAGCCCGAGATCGTTCGCGGTGCTCGCGACGGGCGCGGCGCTCGCCGGCGCAGCGACCGCCGCCGGCGACGGGAGCGCCTCGCCGTGGCTGCGGACGAAGAGGAACAGCCCGACGGTCGCCGCGAGCATCAGGACGTAGGCGAGGAGCGTCCTCGCGGGGCTCGGCGGACGGACCATGGGGCTCAGAGCGATCCGGCGAGTGCCTTCAGGCGCCGCACGCGATGGACGTCGATGTGGTACGGCGCGCGCGCCCCGTCGCCGGTGACGACGAGCCCCGCGTCGCGAAGGATCCTCAGGTGCTCCGAGACGGTCGACTGCGCGAGCCGGAGCGACGCGACGAGCTGAGCGCACGTCATTGGACCCACCGAGCGGAGGAGACGGAGCACGTGGACCCGCGCGGGGTGAGCGAGCGCCTTGGCAAGGAGCGCGAGCTCGTCGTCGGCGGCCGAGCCTTCGACGGGCCGCAGGTCGGGTCTCGGTTCGGGGGTACCCTCGAGCATCGTCGAACGACGATATCAATCATCGGGTCCTATGAGAAATGAAAATTGGTTCGACTCAGACAATCGTCGATGGGCGATGAATGTCGACGACGCAAATGCCCGTGCCCGATTCCCCGCGCTCAGGCACTCCGTCCTCCTTTCGGCCGATTCGCGCGTGGTGCAGCTCTGTTAACCTCGCCGCCGCTTGTCTCGAAAGCTCGACCTCGCGCTGGTCTTCGCCTGCCTGGCGGCGCTCGCCGTCGAGGTCGCGCTCCGCTCGGAGCTCTGGCACCAGCCGCTCTCGGTCGCCGTCGTCGTCGTCGTGGCCGTCGCGCTCGCGTTCCGCCGCACGCACCCGTTCGCGGCGACGGCCGCCGCGTTCGGAGTGGCCACGCTCGCCACCCTCGTCGGGGGCGGCGGCGGCCCGTACACCGGCTTGTTCATCCTGCTCCTTCCGTACGCGCTCGGCCGGTACGGCTCGCGGCGCGACGTCGCGCTCGGGCTCGTCTTCATGGTCGCGACGTTCAGCGCATCGGCATGGCGCGGCGAGATGAAGCGCCCGAGCGACGTGATCGGGGGGGCCATCGTCCTGCTCTTCCCCGGCGCGGTCGGGCTCGCGCTCCGCTTCCGCGCGGCGGCGCAGACGCGCGAGCTCGAGCATGCGAAGCTCCGTGAGCGCGAGCAGCTCGCGCGCGAGCTCCACGACAGCGTGGCGCATCACATGATGGCCATCACGATTCAGGCACAAGCAGCGCGGGCGCGGCCGGATGCAGCCGGCGCCGCGCTCTCCGCGATCGAGGACGAGTCGCGGCGCACGCTCGCCGAGCTTCGCTCGATCGTCGGCGCGCTCCGCTCCGACGACGAGCGGGCGGCGCTGGTGCCGGCCGGGCGTATCGCCGACGTCGCCGCGTTCGCGCGCGACGCGGGAGAGACGCTCGCCGTGGTCATCGACCTCGGCGGCGATCTCGAGGGCGTCGCGCCCGCGGTCGAGCGCGCGGTGTATCGCATGGCCCAGGAGTCGATCACGAACGCGATGAAGCACGCGCGCGGCGCGACGCGGGTCGACGTGAGCGTCCGCGGCGACGGCGACACGATTCACCTCGTGGCTCGGGACAACGGCGAGGCCCATGCGC
Organism: Polyangiaceae bacterium; assembly: GCA_044224495.1. Classification (GTDB taxonomy): domain Bacteria; phylum Myxococcota_A; class Polyangia; order Polyangiales; family Polyangiaceae; genus JBGAKG01. The sequence continues at coordinate 35,876 of JBGAKG010000009.1, forward strand.
GCGCGGGAGCGGGCTTCGGGCTCGCCGGCATGGCGGAGCGGGCGGCGCTCGTCGGCGGCACGTTCGAGGCGGGGCCGAGCGAAGGCGGGTGGCGCGTGCGGGCGGCGTTGCCGCGGAGGGGCGCATGACGCGGGTGCTCGTCGCCGACGACCAGGATCTCGTCCGGACGGGGCTCCGGATGATCCTCGAGGCGCACGGGATCGAGGTCGTCGGCGAGGCGGCGAACGGCAAGCGCGCGGTCGAGCTGGCCGAGGCGCTGCGTCCCGACGTCTGCCTCTTCGACGTGCGCATGCCCATCATGGACGGGCTCGAAGCGACGCGCCGGCTGGCGAAGACCGGGATGGCCATCGTCGTCATCACGACCTTCGATCTCGACGAGTACGTCTACGCCGCGATCAAGGCCGGCGCCCGCGGCTTCCTCCTCAAGGACGCGGGTCCCGAGCTGCTCGTGCAGGCGATCACGGCGGCTGCGTCGGGCGACGCGCTCATCGCGCCCCGCATCACGGCGCGCTTGCTCGAGCGCTTCGCGAAGCTCGGGGCGACCCCGCCGCAGCCTGCCGAGCGCCTGACCGCGCGCGAAGAAGAGGTGCTCCGCACGATCGCGCGGGGACGCACGAACGACGAGATCGCCGCCGAGCTCCACATCAGCCTCAGCACGGTGAAGACGCACGTCGCGAGCCTCATGGGCAAGCTCGGCGTGCGCAACCGGGTCGAGATCGCCGTGTGGGCGTACGAGACCGGGCGCGTCTGACTCGTACTTTCGGCCGATCCCGAAATGGCCGGGCTGCCGATGTCGCGGAGGGCCTCCCCGCCGCATGTTCGGCGCATGAAGATTCCGCTCGCACTCCTTGCGCTGAGCGCCGTGCCCATGATCGCCGGCGTGCTTCGAATCCTCGGCCTCGCGGGCTTCGCCGAGGTGGAGGGCCACGCGCGCTTCGCCGCCGATCCCGTGCCGGCCGTACTCCACGTCGTCGCGGCCACGCTGTTCCTGACCTTCGGCGCGCTCCAGTTCGCGCCGGCGTTGCGCCGGCGCCGATGGCACCGCTGGATGGGACGCGCGCTCGCCCCGCTCGGGCTCGTGGCGGCGGGGGCGGGGATCGCGATCGTCCTCCGCTGGCCGCCGAAGCCGCTCGACAGCGCGGCGCTGAGCGCGCTCCGCCTCGTCGTCGGGGGCGCCATGATCGCGTTCATCGGCGCGGCGCTGAGCGCGGTGCGGCGGCGCGACTTCGAGGCGCACGGGCGCTGGATGACGCGCGCCTACGCGCTCGGGGCCGGCGCGGGTACGCAGGTCTTCACGCTCGGGCTGTTCACGCTCGCGGGGGTGCCCGAGACGCCGGTGGCGGTCTTCGCGATGATGTTCGCGGGGTGGGCCATCAACGTCGTCGTGGCCGAGTGGGCGCTCCGCCGGCGTCCGTCACCTGCCCCCGCGACGATGGTGGCGCTCCACCACGAGCGCTACGGCGGACCCGAGCACCTGCGGATCGGGAGCGCCCCGCTCCCCGAGCCGAAGAAGGGCGAGGTCCGCGTCCGGATGCGGGCCGCCTCGTTGAACGCGATGGACTACCGCGTGATGCGCGCGAATCCCTTTTTGGTACGACTCCAGCTCGGGTTCTTTCGCCCACGGGTCGGCCGGCTCGGCGCGGATCTGGCGGGGGTCGTGGACGCGGTGGGTCCCGGGGTCGAGTCGCTGGCGATCGGTGACGAGGTGCTCGGCGAGTCGTTCGGCACGTTCGCCGAGGCCGTGGTGGTGCGCGAGTGCGACGTCGTGAAGAAGCCCACCGGGCTCGGGTACGTCGAAGCGGCGGCGCTGCCGCTCGCGGCGATCACCGCGCTCCAAGCCGTGCGCGACCGCGCGAAGCTCGCGCCGGGCCACCGCGTGCTGATCCAGGGCGCGGGCGGCGGCGTCGGTCTGTTTCTCGTGCAGCTCGCGAAGGCCTACGGCGCGCACGTGACCGCGGTCTGCGGCTCGGGCAGCGTGGAGCTCGTGCGGAAGCTCGGGGCCGATCGCGTGCTCGACTACGCTCGCGAGGAGCTGGGGTCCGAGCGCTTCCACGCGATCTTCGGGGTGAACGGGTTCCGTGCGCTCGAGGAGTATCGCGAGCGACTCGGGCCGGGCGGTACGTACGTGATGGTGGGCGGGAGCAGTCGCCAGATCTTCGAGGCGTTGCTCCTCGGGAAGGTTCGTTTTCTCCGGAGCGGGCGCCGGATCGAGGTGCTCACGCTCGACGCGGGGAAGCGGCAGCGCGATCTTCGGGAGCTCCTCGAGTGGATCGCGCGCGGGAAGCTCTCGATCGTCGTGGACCGGGTGTTCAGGTTCGCGGACGCGGCGGATGCGCTCCGCTACGTCGAGCGCGGCCACGCTCGAGGCAAGGTCGTGCTCGAGCTCGCGGCGTAGGAGATGCGCCGCGTGCACGGCGTGCGCACGCGGCGAACGCCTTGCGCTGGGCTCCCGAAGAACGCGCGCGCGCAGGCCCGGCGAGCGCCGGCACGTTCCTCGCAGACCGGTCGCTCGACCATGAAGAAGCCCGTCCTCGTCTCCGAGATCATGACGCCCAAGGTGATGACCGTCTTCGAGGAGGACAACCTCCTCAACATCGAGGAGGGGATGACGCACTTCAAGTTCCGCCACCTCCCGGTGGTCGACGGGAAGAAGCTCGTGGGCCTCGTCACGCAGCGCGACCTCCTTCGCATCGCCGCGAGTGCGCTCGAACCGAACGCCGAGCAGAAGAACGCGAAGATGAAGGAGCGTCTGTTCGTTCGCGACGTCATGCAGCGCGACGTGGTGACGGTGCTGCCGGACACGCCGATCCTCGATGCAGGGCGGCTCCTCTGGAACAACAAGATGAGCTGCCTGCCGGTCGTGAACGAGGCGCGGGAGTTGCTCGGGATCGTGACCGAGGCCGACTACGTGAAGCTCGCGTTGATGCTGCTCGAGGACTGAGCTCGCTCAGTTCTTCGCCGGGTTGTGCTGGAGGAAGCGCTTCCAGATCGCGTCGCGGCGGCACTGCGGCCAGGTGTGGAACGTGTAGGTGGTGTGACTCGCGAGGCCGTTCTTCCCGACGACCCAGTCGCGCACCTGGTTTCGGAGGATGAGCTTCATCGGAGCACCGACCCACACCGCGTGGATGTGCGGTGCCTCGGAGGCGGGCCAGCCGTCGTACCCCGGCCGCCGGTACCAGCCTGCGTAGCCGACGCTCGCCAGATCGTCGAGCAGCTTGGCGATCTGGTTCGTGGTCAGGCCGACGACGCGGAGATCGGTCGCCGCGGAGTAGGGGTGACCGCCTGCCGTACCATCTTGGGCATGCGTGCCGGCCGAGGCCGCGTAGTTCCCGATCGTCTGCGAGATCCGCGAGGCGGTGAAGCCGAGGTAGCGGAGCGCGTTCGACGCGTCGGGGTGGAGCCCGTAGAGGAGGTACGGCGCCGCCGGGGGCGTGACGAGCGCGCACGCGTCGACGGTGCCGGCGTCCTTGGTGGCGCCGCCGTCCTTGGGCGGAGCGGCGTCCACCGAGGCGGCGTCTTCGGCGCCGGCATCGAGATCGATCGGCCCGAGATCGCCGGCGTCGAGCGCGGGGTGATCGTGCTCGTCGTCGCCGACGTCGTCGCTCGCGTCGTCCATGGCGTTGGAGCACGCGATGACGGTGACGAGCGAGAGAAGCGGGAGCAGGAACCGGCGCATCGGGCGAAGAATTGCAACCGGCGCGCCAGGAGCGAGATGCGAAGAATCCGCGAGAATTCCGCGGGATCGCACGCGATCCGCTCGCGATGGGTCGCGATCCCGTCGAAGGCTCGCGAGCTCCGCCCGGCGAAGCTCAGCGCTTCTTCTTCTTGGCGGGCGCGGTCTTCTTCTTGGCGGGCGCGGTCTTCTTCTTGGCGGGCGCTGCCTTCTTCTTGGCGGGCGCTGCCTTCTTCTTGGCCGGTGCTGCCTTCTTCTTGGCGGGCGCTGCCTTCTTCTTCTTGGCGGGCGCGCCGTCCTCGAGCGCGTCGAGCATCTTCCGCGCGAGGAGCGTGGACGAGAGCAGATCGGTGAAGCTCGCGAACGCGATGTCGGCGCCGGCCTCGCCGATGCAGATGACGGGCGCGTCGCCGCGCTTGGCCTGCGAGAGCTCGAGGCAGAGGATTCCGCCCAGCGCGTGGTCGACGCCGATCGCGTGACCCGAGAACGTCGGATCGATCGCGAGGAGGCGCTTCCGCCACGACAGTTGATCGGCGAGATCGAACAGCGCCACCGAGCCGAGCCCCTTCCATCCGTCGTGGAGGGCGAGGAACGCGCGGTAGGCGTTCGGGAGCTCGATGCCGGCGCGCTCCTCGAAAGCGTCGAGGGCGCCCTCCGCGGGCGCCGCACCGGGCGTCCCGAGGACGGGGCTGCGACGAAGATCGGTGACGGTGCGGACGATGGTGGCGCTCATGGGGCGCACCCTAGTTCTACCCAGGGCGCACGTCCATGCTCGCGGTGCGTTGCGTCGTGCGGCGCGGAGGCGGGGACGTGCAGGAGGGACGAGGACGAGGACGTCGGATCGAGCACGGGCTACGACGACGACTACGGCCACGAGGAGGAGGGACGAGGACGTGGGATCGAGGACGTCGGATCGAGGACGTTCTTCGATCACGTGGACGAGGGTCGAGATATCAGTGTTGACTAATGAATGAGCCGTGGCTAATGGATGGGTGTGGCTGCTTCGAACCCACTCACCGTCGTCATGCGGGCCCTCGCTGATCCCACTCGGCGCGCCGTTTTCGAGCGCGTGGCGGAGCATGACGAGATCAACGTCGCCGAGCTCACGCGCGGGAGCGGCGTCACGCAGGGGGCGATCTCGCAGCACCTCAAGGCACTGAAACAGGCGGGGCTCGTGGTCGAGCGGCCCGAGGGGCGCAACGTCTTCTATCGCGTCGAACCGGCGGGGCTCGCCCCACTCGTCGATTGGATGCAGCACTACGGCGCCTTCTGGCGCAAACGGTTTGCGAGCTTGCGCACGCTACTCGAGGAGATGGATCGATGAACCAGACGACGCCCGCTTCGACTCGCCACGAGATCATCGTCGACGAGGTGTTTCCCCACGCGATCGAGCGGCTCTGGGCCGCGCTGACCGACGGAGCGCTCATGGCGCGGTGGATGATGCCGCCGACGGGCTTCGCGCCCGTCGTCGGTACCCGGTTCACGTTCCAGACCACCGCGCGCGGCGGGTGGGACGGAACGATCCGGTGCGAGGTGCTCGAGGTCGTGCCGAACGAGCGCCTCGTCTACTCGTGGAAGGGTGGGGATGCGGGGAACGTGGGCTACGGCTCCCCGCTCGACACCATCGTGACGTTCGCGCTCGCGAAGGCGCCCGGCGGAACGCGGCTCACGCTCGTGCACTCGGGGTTCGAGCTGCCGAAGAACCAGACCGCGTTCGACGCCATGAGCGACGGGTGGAAGAAGGTCGTCGGCCGTCTCGGCGGCGCCATTGGCGACGTGCACTGATCAGCGGAAACGCGGCGCGATCGCGCTCGCGAACGGATAGTCCGCGAGGTACGGCTTCGCCTCGTCGAGCACGCGCCGGACCGACCCGTGAGCGACGAGGCGCTCGAAGTACGCGCCGAGCTTCGGGTGCTCGTCCCCAAATGGGACGAGCGTGACGGCGTAGAAGAGCGCCGGAGCCGCTGCACAGTCGGCGAGGCCGAAGTCGTCGCTCGCGATCCAACCCGACGGACGGAGCTGCTGCTCGATCATCCCGTACGCCGTGGAGAGCGCGGCGTACGCGGGCGAGACGTCGCCGCTCGAGCCGCGCAGCCGAGCGAGCACGATCTCCTGCATCGGAGTCTGGACGTGCGCGTCGAAGATGCGGTCCCAGAGGCGTACCTCCAGGCTCGCGTCGTCGGCGCGCGGCACGAGCGGGCGCGGGCCCGGCCGATGCCGGTCGAGCCACTCGACGACGATCGAGCTCTCCCCGACGACGCGCCCCTCGTCCACGAGAACCGGGAACTTGCACGGCGGCCAGAGCGCAGCGAGCTCGGCGCGCTGCGCCGGATCGCCGAGGTCGACGATGCGCCGTTCGAACGGCGTGCCGTTCTCGTAGAGCGCGATCAGCACCTTCCAGCAGTAGGACGCGAGCGGGTGGTAGTAGAGGGTCGGCATCACGGGCACCCCTCTCGGGTGAGCCACCAGCGATGACCGTTCGGGCGCGAAGAGACGCCGAGCTCGCTGCACACCTCCGCGACCATCTCCGGCGTGAAGAAGTAGTTGCGCAGCACCGCGATGCGGTCGCCCTCCACGGTGAAGCGGCTGATCGCGCGGACGTGTTCGCCGTCTTCGTGCGCGTACCACGAGAGGACGATCGCCTCGCCGCGGTGGATGCGCACCTCGGCGCGCGGGGGCGTGGGGAGCGCGCCCGCGACGAACCGTGCCTCGATCCCACCCTGGGTCGCGGCGTTCGCGATCCGCTCGCTCCCGAAGAGCAAGCCGCGGAGCATCTGCCCGCGCGCTTCGTCCGCGCCGTACGAGGTGGTCGCGCCGACGATGTCGACGGTCGCATCGTCGAGCAGGAGCGCGGTCAATCGCGGGACGTCGCGGGCGTTGAACGCGGCGCAGAACGCATCGACGACACCGCGCGCGGGCACGCGCCCCGGCGCTTCGGTGGGTTCGACGAGCTTCCCGCGCCCGCGGTGGAGTGCGGCCTTCACCGCCCCCGTCGTGGTGGCGAGGATCGCGGCGACCTCGTCGAGCGAGAAGTCGAACGCGTCCTTGAGCACGACGGCTGCGCGCTCCTGCGGTGCGAGTTGGACGAGCAACGCGCCGGCCGCGTCACGCAGCTCGAGCGGCGGGTCGACGGTGGCGGGCGGGGGCTCGAGAGCGAGTGGGCCGCGGCGGACGTGATCGAGCCAGAGGTTGGAGGCGACGCGAAAGAGCCACGCGCGCGGGTTGGGCGGAGGGGTGCCCATTCGGCCGAGGGTGGCGAACGCGCGCGCCATCGTCTCTTGGGCGAGATCTTCGGCGTCCCACGGCGAGCGGGAGAGGTGCCGGCAGTAGCGGTAGAGCTCGCTCCGGAGCGGCTCGTAGGTGTCGGCGAAGGAGTGCCAGGCGGTGCGAACGGTGGTGGGGAGGTCGTCGGTGCTCATGGGAGGGAAACGGACGAAGGCACCGAGAGGATACGTCAGACCTCCACGCCCTCCGCTCGCCACGCCTCGGCGAGCCGTTCGAGGCATCCGTCCTCGATGACGTCCGCGTGCGCGACGACGAGGCGCTTCGCCGGCCGCGCGAGCACGGCGCGGAGCGAGCTCGTCGCCGCCGCCTTGTCGGGGATCTTCTTCCGGACGTCGGGTGGAACGCGCACCCGATCGAAGCAGCCGGTGATGCGCCCGGCCCAGCGCCACGTCCAGTGATCGGCGGCATGGGCGGACAGTACGACGTCGGCGCCGAGGAGCGTCTGGGTCGGCCGATGGTAGAGCAGCGTCTCGTCGAGGAACGGCACGCCGCGGAGCGGGAGCGCTTCGATCTCGGGGACGGCTTCCGCGACCTCGACGTCGTCGAGGTGGAGATCGAGCTTCAGCTCCGGGTTGTGGCTCGGGGCCGATGCCGGGCCGACGACCTTGGCGTCGGGGAACTTCGCCGCCGCGGCGGGCGTGCCGAGGTGATGGAAGCAGTTGGGGACGACGAGCCAACGGACGGGACCGAGCGCGCGGAGCTCGGCGACCAGCGCGTCCGACGGAGGGCAGGGGCTGTGGACGAGCAGGCTGGCGTCCTCCAAGCGAACGATCGTCGTCCGCGCGCGAAGGCGAACGCCGCTGAACCACACGGGCCGGTCGAGCGCCCAAATCTGGTTCGGGACGATGGTGTCGAGCACGGGCATCGAGTCCTCCCGCGCGGGCGATAGGGTCGGAGCGCCCGGTGGGCCAGCCCTCGCGCTCTAGCCGGTGCTTCGCACGGCACGCATCCATCGCACCCAGGCGACGGCGAGGAAGAGTGTCCCCGCGGCCGCGACTGCCCAGGCGTCCACCGAGACGTGCGACTGAATCTGCAAGCCGACCCACGTGACGAGTACGACGACGGGCGCGCCCACGAGAAAGATCCGGGCCCGTACCCGATGCGAGCGCACTTGTCCCCGCGCGAAGGCGGCGAGTCGCGTCGGTTCCGCCAGGGCGCGTCTGGCTCCCGCGATGCGGAGGGCGTCGTAGGTCACCAGGAATGCGCCGATGCCGGCGACGACGAGGTGGATGGCTACCGAAGCACCCCGCGTCGCGTACCAGGCGAGGATCACCGTGCAGAGCACGATGGAGACGGCCATGTGGAGCCACGACCTCCGAACGGTGGTCGACGCAAGCTCACGCAGGGACCGCTCGTCGACCATGCCCTACGACTGTGAGGCCTTCGTGGGCTCTGGGAAAGCGCTTTCCCGGCGCGTAGGTCAGCGACGAGGCGCCGCCGCCGCAGCGATGCACGGAACGACGTCGGCCGCGCTGCAGCCGTTGAGGCCCGCGCCCCACGTCGCGTTGCACTCGATCAGCGCCCAGCGCCCGTCCGCGAAGCGTCCGACGTCGACGACGCACGTCCGTGGCAGGCGGAGCGCGCGGGCCGCTTCACCCGCGAAGCGCGCGGCCTCGTCGACGGCCCCGGTTCCTTCGTAGAGCGCGCACGCGCGGACGACGCCGTCGAGGACGAAGGCACGCGCCTCGGCGACGAACGTGACGACGTCGGAGGCGATGACGAGTGCGTCGGGACCGAGCCCCTCGGTCGCAGCGTCGAGCTCCGCGAACGATCCGTCGACGGCGCTCGGCCCACCCGCGGACTCCCATGCGGTCGCGACCGCATCGCGCTCGGGATCGGCCTTGTCGGGGACGAGGAGGATCAAGGGGCCCATCGGTTCGCGCGAGCATAGCCCGAGAAGAAATGACCACGGACCGCGCGCACCACCGGCGTTACCAAAAGCAGTGGGAGGTTCGATGAGCAGGACGATCGCGAAGCGGGTCGCCGTGGTTCTGGTCGTGGGGGTTGGCGCAATCCTGCAGGCCCAGTGTGCAGGCTCCAGCGGGACGACCGGCGTGCCCTACGCTTGCTGGCTCAGCGGCAGCCGTTGCGACTGCAAACCGAACGCCACCGTTCCGACGGATGGCACGCGCGTGAGCAACTGCACGACGCAGCAGTATGCCTACTGTTGTCAGTACTCGAACCGCTGCGGCTGCGACGACAACCCCGGCTGCGGAGCGGGCGGGCGCGAGGTGCAGGTCTGCGAGAACCACTACACGGCGAGCCCGTCCGGGCCCACGTGCCCCGGCTCGGGCTACGTGTCGTGCAGCGATTCGTCGTCGTGCCCGTGTGGGTTGTTCTGCTCGCGGCTGTCGTCCAGCTCGACGGACAAGTATTGCACGCAGAGCTGCTCGACCGACGACGAGTGCGCGTCGTCCACGCAGTGGAAGTTTTCGCCGACCGGCTGCAGCCCGATCGTCGGCGTCTGCGTGCCGTGACCCGTCCGCCGGAGCATTCGGCTCCCGGGGCCTTGCGCCGAGTATTCAAGTAATCTATTGAATACAAGTATGATGACGGATGCCCGCCATCGCGCGTTCAAAGACCGCCTCTACGACCAAGTGGCGAAGGTAGGGAAGGCCATCGCGAATCCGCACCGCCTCGAGCTGCTCGAGCTGCTTGCGCAGGGCGAGCGGACCGTCGAGTCGCTCGCGCGGGAGGCGAGCATCTCGATCGCGAACGCCTCGCAGCACCTGCAAGCGTTGCGGGCGGCGGGGCTGGTCGAGGCGCGCAAAGAAGGACTCTTCGTGCACTACCGACTCGCCGACGATGGAGTCTTCGAGCTCTCCCGCGTCGTCCGCGCGATCGCGGAGCGCAGGCTGGCCGAGATCGACCGGTTGGTGCGCGCTCACTTTCGCGAGCGCGAGGGTGACGAGCCGGTCGCGATGCGCGACTTGCTGGCGCGACTGCGAGCGGGCAACGTCGTCGTTCTCGATACCCGCCCCTCCGCGGAGTTCGTCGCGGGGCACATCGCGGGCGCGCTCTCCGTCCCGTGCGACGAGCTCGAAGGGCGTCTCGACCAGCTCCCGAAGCGCAAGGAGTACGTCGCGTACTGCCGCGGACCGTATTGCATCTACGCCGATCGAGCGGTCGAGCTCCTCCGGAGGAACGGGCGAAAGGCGCGCCGGCTCGCGGAGGGCTTCCCGGAGTGGAGAGCGGCGGGCCTGCCGCTGGAGACGGAGCGCACCCGCGAGCTCGATCGAGGGGGCAGCCGGGGCGCATCGTGAGCGGCGTGCGGCTCGGCCTGCGCGCGAACCTCGCCCAGTTCGTGCTGCTCGTCGTCGTGAATGCGTTCGTCGGGGCGATGGTCGGCATGGAGCGCAGCATCCTGCCCGCGATCGCCGAGCACGAGCATCACCTCGCAGCGCGCTCCGCGGTGCTCTCGTTCATCGTCGTCTTCGGCGTCACGAAGGCGCTCACGAACTACGTCGCGGGCCGACTCTCCGACCGGTTCGGGCGCAAGCACGTCCTCGTCGGCGGTTGGCTCGTGGCCGCGCCGGTGCCGTTTCTGCTGATGTGGGCGCCGACCTGGTCCTGGGTCCTCTTCGCGAACGCGCTGTTGGGCGTGAGCCAAGGGCTGACGTGGTCGACGACGGTGATCATGAAGATCGACCTCGCCGGGGCGAGGCGGCGCGGGCTCGCGATGGGTCTGAACGAGTTCGCCGGCTACCTCTCCGTCGCGGCCTCGGCGCTCGCGACCGGGTGGATCGCAGCGCGCCACGGGCTGCGCCCGCAGCCGTTCTACTTGGGGGTTGCGTTCGTCGCCTTCGGGCTCCTCCTGTCGGCGTTCGTGGTGCGGGAGACGAAGCATCACGTCGCGCACGAGGCGAAGCAACGGGGTGAGCTTCCCCCGGGAGCGGCGCCCTCGCAGCGCGAGGTGTTCTGGCGAACCACGCTCTTCGATCGCAACCTCTCGAGCGTGAGTCAGGCGGGGCTCGTGAACAACTTGAACGACGGGATGGCGTGGGGGCTGTTTCCGCTGTTCTTCGCCGCCGCTCGAATGTCGATCGACCAGATCGGCGTGCTGGCAGCGGTCTACCCGGCGACCTGGGGGCTCGGACAGTTGGTGACCGGTCCACTCTCCGACCGCGTCGGGCGCAAGTGGCTCATCGCCGCGGGGATGTGGGTCCAGGCGGGCGGGATTGCGGTCGTGATCCTGGCGCACGGGTTCGCTGGTTTCGCCACGGGCGGAGCGCTACTCGGCGTCGGCACGGCGATGGTCTACCCGACGTTGCTCGCGGCGATCGGAGACGTGGCCCACCCGTCGTGGCGTGCGTCGTCCGTCGGTGTCTACCGGCTGTGGCGTGACCTCGGGTACGCGATCGGAGCGGTCGTGGCCGGCGTGACCGCGGACGCGCTCGGGCTCGCTTCGGCGATGTGGCTCGTCGCGTTGGCGACGCTCGGTTCGGGCGTCATCGTCGCTCTCCGAATGAGGGAGCATCGGGGCGAGCAGGTGACGCCGCCTCCGCAGGGGCCGCTCACGGGCGCCCCGACAAAGGCGTGCTGAAGCTCGACGCGGGGATGTCGGCGCGTCGGCTGGGAGCTCGAGGCCGAGCCCCCGCGCCTCGCACCATGCGGTGCTTGAGCTCGACCCGCGCGCGGTGCAATCGACTCTTGAGCGCGTCCACCGAGATGCCGAGGTGGGCGGCCGCTTCGGGCGCGCTCAGCTCCTGAATGTCGCGGAGGAGCACGACCTCCCGATGGACGGGATCGAGCTCGGCGAGCGCGTGCGCGAGGAGCTCGTTGCGACGCTGCACGTCCATCGAGCTCTCGGGGTCGAGCATCTCGGAGGGGAAGTCGTCCTCGGCGCCGTCGAGCCCGACGGGTCGCCGACGATGGCCGTCGATCAGCCGCAAGCACTCGCGCCGCACCATCGTGAAGAGCCAGCTCGCGAGTGACGACGCCGTGCCGCGGAACGACTGGAGCGCGCGAGTGGCGGCCCAGAGCGTCTCTTGCACCGCGTCCTCCGCGTCTTCGGTGGTCCGGCAGACTTGGAGGCCGAAGCGGTAGACGCCATGGCGATGCTTGGCCACGAGCTCGTCGAGCGCGGCGACGTCGCCGGCGCGGGCGGCGTCGAGAAGGGCGTCGGGGGTGGGGGAGACCATGCGTCCGAGCTTCAGAGTGTTCGCCGAGACGGAGAGGTTCGCAAATTCGACATTTCGCGAACCCTGTTTCCGGTTCGGCGCCTCGATGGGGCATGAAGCACCCCGATTCCCTGATCCTGGTCTACGACGGCGAAAGCGGACTGCGCGCGCTCGTGCTCGACGTGTTGAAGAAGGCGGCTGGCCGAGAGGACTGTCCCCTCTGCGAGATCACTTACGGTCCGCTCGGCAAGCGTGGGGCATGGAAGGCGTGCGAGGAGCGGCTCGGAATCCCGATCGAGGAGCTCCACCGCGACAGCGTACCGCCGGCGTGGCGGGTCGCGCTCGGTGAGCTCCCGTGCGTGCTCGCGAGCGTCGGAGACGAACGTCCGACGGTGCTCGTGAGCCGAGACGCAATCACGGCGTGCCGCGGGAGCGCGGAGGCGCTCGAAGAGCGGATCCGGCGTGCGCTCCGAGACGCGCCCGTCGCGACCGCGGCTGACGTCGAGAGCGTGAGGCGGTAGGGTGCCTTCTCGTCGAGAGAGGGACCATGAAGCGCGCCGCCGCGAAGACCAAGAGCAAGAAGCCCGCCCGCAAGACCACCGCGAAGCTCCAGGTCGCCATGACCGGGAAAGCCAGCCCGGCGAAAGCCGCCGACGGCGACGCTCCCGTCTTCGCCTACCTCGCGACGCTGCCGCAGCCGCAGCGCGCGATCGCCGAGCGGATCGATGCGATGGCCGCCAAGGCGATCCCGGGCCTCCAGCGCTCGGTGAAGTGGGGGATGGCGTACTACGGCGTCGACGGCGGCTTCTGCTTCTCGTCCGGCGCGTTCGTCGGGCACGTGAAGCTGATGTTCATCCGCGGCACCGAGCTGAAGCCCGAGCCGCCGGTGACGCCGATCGGGATGGGCAAGGCGACGCGCGGCGTCGAGCTCTCCGCGCTGGGCGAGCTCGACGCGCGGAAGGTGACGTCGTGGATGAAGCAGGCCGCGAAGATTCCGTTCGTCGGGGCGGCGGCGAAGAAGCGGTGACCGGCGTTCAGAGCGCTTTCCGCGCGATGGCGCGCTCCAAGCTCTCCGCGGCGATCTCCGGGTAGCGTGCGTTCTCGAGCGGGCCGAGCAACGCCTGCCCGCCGAACACGCCGCGCGCGTACATGAGCGGCAGCCACGCGTACATGTTGCCGGGCTCCGCCGCCAATCGGCGCTTCGTCTCCCGCTCGAGGTCGGCGAGCGAGCCCAGGCGCTCGAGCGTTGCCGTTCGCCCGTGGCCCTTCTCCCAAGCCTTCGCCATCGCGAGGACGTCCTTCCGGTCGCCCGCCACGAAGAGTCGCTCCGGGACGGCGCGCTCGTCGACGGCGGCGGCGGCCGTGAAGCGAGCCGTGTCCTCCCACGTGGTCCAGTCGATCGGCGTGGTGCCGTCGCCCCAATAGCGGATCACGCCCTTCTCTGCGTCGAGCAGTCCGAGGAACCCGAGCACGAAGCCGTCGGCGAAGATCCCTTGCATCACGTGGACGACCTCGAACGTGTCGCTCGTGTGCGCTTTCGCGGCGATCGCGAAGGAGCGGCGCCAATCGGAGTTGACGTTGATGCCCTCCGGCAACGTGAAGTGGTTGTACGAGTAGTCGGACGGGATGAAGCGACGCGCACCGGCGCGCTTCGCCGCCGCCAGGAGCCCGAGCTGGGCTTGGACGATGACGTCCGGCCCGCCTTGGAGCGCGGACACCACCGCGAAAGCGCCGCGCATGACGGCGTCCCGCTCGGCGTCGTTCGCCGCGACCGCGTCGAAGGTGACGAGCTCGAGGCCCTCGCGCGCCAACGTCGCGACCTCCGGTTTCTTCGGGTCGCGGACCAGCGCACGGACCCGCACTCCCGGGCGCGCGAGGAGGGCATCGACGACGAGACGTCCGAGCTTTCCGGCAGCGCCGACCACGACGACGAGCTTCTTGTTCGATTCGTTCATGCCGCTACCTTGCGAGTCGGAGCGCGGATGGACAATCCGTGTCACGGCGAACATTGGGTCAAGCTATCCTTGACGATGATGCAGCCCATCTCCCCGGCCGACATGGTCCTCTACGCCGCCGTCGTGCGCGAAGGCAGCTTCACGCGCGCGGCGCAGCTCCTCGGCGTCACCAAGCAGACCGTCAGCGAACGAATCGCGAAGCTCGAGGCGCGGCTCGGTGTGAGGCTGCTCGAGCGCACCACGCGTCGCCTCCGCGTCACCGATGCGGGCGCGGTCTACGCCGAGCGGTGCACCGCGATCGCCGCTCAGATCGACGAGGCCAACGGCGAGGTCCTCGCCCGCCAGACCGAGCCCGGGGGGCGGTTGCGCGTGACGGCGCCGACCCTCTACGGGCGCCGCTTCCTCGCTCCCGTCATCGTGGAGACGATGGTTCGCCATCCCGAGCTCCGCTTGGACGTCGTGCTCGCCGACCGCCGCGTCGACCTCGTCGAAGAAGGCTTCGATCTCGCGATTCGCATCGGGACGCTCGACGATTCGTCGTTGGCGGCGCGGAAGCTCGGCGAGGGACACGTCTACCTCGTGGCCAGCCCGAAGCTCCTCGCCGGGCGCCGCAGAATCTCTCCGCGGCGGCTCCGCGAGCTGCCCACCATCGGCACGAGGGCGCACGAGACCTGGAGCGTCGCGGGCACGAAGTGGAAGCTCGAACCCTCCCTCGTCGTGAACGATCTCGAGGTCGCGTGCGACGCGGCGATCGCGGGCGTCGGCGTGGCCCTGCTCCCGAGCCTCGTCTGCAAGCCCGCCGTGCTCGCCGGGCAACTCGAGGTTCTCTTCGGCCCCGACTCGGCGCTGCGGCGTCCGGTCTATGCCGTCTTCCCGAGTCGCCGCTACGTTCCGCCGAAGGTCCGCGTGTTCCTCGACGTGCTCGCCGAGCTCATCGAGCCGATGGCACCGATCGCGGTCGGCGGGAGTCGGTGAGCGCGAGGTTTCCGTTGCGCCCCGTCGATCAAGAACCTTCGTCGAGCCGCGCCTTCGGATCGAACGTCTCCGGCGAACGGAACGGGACCACCGCTCCGCGAACGTCGCTCGCGAGCACGCGCAGGACGGCTTCGCCGAACGAGCGCGCTGGCACCACGCCGGGGCGCGGCTTCGCTTCGACGCGGGTCGCGATGCGCACTTCGTTGACGCGCGCGCCGTCGCGGTACTCGGCGCGGAGGAGGCGGGACAGAGCGAGCGTGCCGCCGAGGGCGATCGTGAGCAAGCTCGTCGTCCGCATCGGTTGGACGGCACCCGCGCCGGTGACGATGACGTAGGCGCTCTCGTCCGCCGAGAGGAGCGGGAGCATGGTGCGCGCGGCGTGGACGTGACTGTCGAGGAGCATCCGCCGCACCTCCTCCCAGGTCTGGCTCGTCTGATCGACGAGCCGTCCACCGTTCCACCAAGCCCCGAGCGACGCGACGACGTGGTCGACTGGTCCGTGCTGGGACCGGACGGTGTGGGCGAGCAGGTCGGCTTGGTCTCCGTCGCTCACGTCACCCACGACGATTCGGGCGGCGCGGCCTCCGAACTGGCTCTCGAGGGCGCTGGCGCTCTCTGCGGAGCGGGCCGGGAGAACGACCGTGGCACCCGCGTCGAGAGCCGCCGCCGCGACACCGAAGCCGACGTTGCCGGTCGCGCCGAACACGACGATGCGCTTGTTCTTCAACGACGAATCCGTCATGCGCGCATCGTAGCCCGGGCGCCGCGCGGACTCTTGAACCTGGTTGCTCCCGTTGCGATGGGTCCCGACTTGGCTCACGCTCATGGGTCGTGGCGGCATCAGCGGCGGCATCGTTCACGGTCTTTCATCCGGTCTCGATCCCCGGCGTGCGATTCATGACCGCGCGCGGCTGGAACTTCCCCTGGCGGAAGGTCTCCTCGGTTCTCGAGCTCACGCTCCTCGAGCGGGGCGCCTCCGATTGGCGGATCGGGCGCTGGACGGGGACGCGGGGGCCGGGCTCGGTCAGCGTCGTGAACGCCGGGCGGCTCGCCGTCGGAACGCGAATTCACGCGCCGGGTGACTTCTTCGGCATCGAGATCGAGCCATCTCTGCTCGGCGAGTGGCGCCTCGCGGACGCGCAGCTCGACGGTGGTCCCGCCGTGGACGCGGCGGGCGCTCTCGCTCGGTTGGTGCGCGCTGGGGCTGGCCCGCTCGCGGTCGAGTCGACGCTCTGGGCGCTGCTCGCTCAGCTGCGCGCCGATACCGCGATCGCGGAGCGCGGGCGAGGCGCTTTCCGACCGAGCCACGCGTCGGACCGGATGCGGGAGGTGATCCTCGCGCGCTACGACGAGCCGCTCTCGCTCGCGGAGATCGCACGCGAGGCGAACGTGAGCCGCTTCCACGGCGTGCGCGTGTTCCGCGACGCGTACGGCGTGACGCCGTTCGAGTATCTCACCCACGTGAGGCTCGAGCGCGCGGCGGCAGCGCTCCGCGCAGGGACCCGCCCGGTCGATGCAGCGGCGCGGGTCGGCTTCGCGGATCAAGCGCACCTGACGCGTTGGTTCGGCCGGATGTTTCGGGTGACGCCGGCGGCGTTCGCGCGCGCGCACGCGTTGGCGCGGAGGTGAGCGGCTTCGGCTTGCGCGCCCGCGTGGGAACCGCTACCTCTGTGAAAGGCAACTGTCAGTTGCCATCAAGGAGCGTGAGCGATGGTCTTGCACGAGGGTGTGGCGCAGTTCTTCGGCGGCGTGTTCCTGGCCAACTTCGCTCCGCACTTCGTGGCGGGCGTCTCGGGGCGGCAGTTTCCGACCCCGTTCGCGAAGCCGCCGTTCCGGGGCCTCTCGTCGCCGATCACCAACGTGATCTACGGGCTCCTGAATTTGGGCGTGGCCTACGTGCTGCTCGAGATCGTCGGAGCGGTGGAGCTGCGCCGCGCCGCGGACTTCGCCGTCGCCGCGGCGGGGTTCGGGCTTTGGTCGCTCTTCGTCGCGCGCTCGGTCACGAAGCTGCAACGCGCGGCCGCGGAGTCCGCGCCACGATGACCACGTTCGCGAACGACAGCGCAGAGCTCGCGCAGGCCTACGACCGGGCGAGCGACCTCCAGCTCGAGACGGGAAAGCACCTCGTCGAGCGGATGGAGCTCGGCCCCTTCGACTCGGGAGCGCGCATCCTCGACGTGGGCTGCGGCACCGGGCGCCTGACGCGATGGATCGCGGAGCGACTGGGCCCCGCGGTCGACGTGATCGGCATCGACCCGCTCCCGCACCGGATCGACGTCGCGCGCGCGAACGCGGGCACCGCGCGCTTCGAGGTCGGGCGCGCGGAGGACCTCGGCGCGTTCGCGGACGAGAGCGTCGATGCGGTGTGCTTGTCGTCCGTCCTGCACTGGGTCGCCGACGAGCGGCGGGCGCTCGCGGAGGCGCGGCGCGTGCTGCGGCCGGGCGGGCGCGTCGGGCTCACGACGCCGCCGCGCGAGCTCTCGCGCGCGGGCACGCTGGCGCGCGTGCTGCACCCGATCCTGCGGCAGCCGCCGTGGGCGGCGAGCGTGGACCGCACGCTGGCTCGGCGCGGTTGGACGTCGACGGAGCTCGTGGAGCTCGTGCTCGAGTGCGGGCTCGAGCTCGTGGAGCTCCGGCTCGCGCCGACGGTGAGTCGGCACGAGAGCGGGGCGGCGTTCGTCGAGCACGCGGAGGCGAGCGCGTTCGGGAACCTGCTCGGCGCCGTGGGCGAGGAGCTGCGGGCGCCGCTGCGGGAGGAGCTCATCGCTGCGTTCGAGCGGGAGCGCGGGAGCGACGGCGTGGTGGTGCGGGGGTGGAGCGCAACGCTCGTGGCGCAGCGCCCCGCGCGGACGGAGCTCACGCGGACGTGAGGCTCACGTCGCCTCGGCCGCTCGCGCGGAGCGCCCGTACGCACGCAGGAGCGCCACCGTCGCCACCCCGACCGCCGCGAGACGGACCAGGTTGAGGACGCCCCACCGGACCGTGAGCGCGTGCACGACGTCCGCCGGCATCGCGGACACGTCCCCCAACCAGAGGCGCATGTTGATGGTGAGCACGACCCAGACGGTCAAGAGCACGCCGATCCACGACGAGATGGCCGCGTTGCGGATGGGCCGCGCCGCCGCCGACCGCCGGCCGAGCCACCACGCGACCAGCGTGGCGATCGCTCCGAGCTGCGTGAACGGCACGTAGAAGACGTAGGGCTTGGCCAGGGCGAAGAACTCGTTGAAGGCCTGGAACCGGGCGGGGCTCGCCACCAAGCCGTTGGGGACGAAGATCAGCTCTTCGTAGAGGTTTCCGAAGAACCACATGGCGTGGCTGCCGAGTGCGAACAGCGTGAGAGCGACCTGCGCCCGGCTGGGCTGGATTGGGGTGACCATCAGGATCCTGATGGTAGTATCAGGATCCTGAATGTGCAAGATGGGGAGCCATGAAAGCCGACCGGCCGCTCCCGGAGCAGCAACTCGGGTACCTCCTCGTCCGTGTCTCCGACCGCGTGCGGAAGCAGTGGGAGTCCAGGCTCCGCGGGCGCTCGATCAACCCTCGTCAGTTCAGCGCGCTCGCGTGGCTCGACGCCGATCCGGGGATCAACGCCAACGAGCTCGCCCGCCGGCTGATGGTGACGCCGCAGAGCATGTCGGAGTCGTTGGCGGCGCTCGTCGACGCGGGGCTGGTCGCGCGTGCCGAAGAGCCGCAGCCGGGGCGGAGTATCGCGCTCGAGCTCACGCCGAAGGGCAGGCAGCTCCTCGCGAGCGCCTACCCGCTGGTGGTCGCGTCGAACGAAGAGAGCTTCGCGGCGTTGAGCGAGCGCGAGCGCGAGGTCCTCACGAAGCTGCTCCGGAAGCTCTACGACGACGAGCCGCCGCGCTCCTGAAGCTCAGCGCACCGCTCGGACATACGCGCCGGGCGTCACGCCGGCGATGCGCTTGAAATGCCGGTGCAGCTGGCTCTGGTCGTAGAGGCCCACGCGCGCTGCGACTTCGGCCTGCGGAACTCCGCGCGCGAGGAGCGCGCCCGCGAGGCCGACCCGCCGATGCGTCACGTACGCGTGCGGCGGCAACCCCACCTCGTCCCGGAAGGCGCGACAGAGCCGGAACTTGTCGAGGCGCGCGTGCGCGGCGAGCTCGTCGAGTGACACCGTCTCCGTGAAGCGCGCGTCGAGCAACGCGCGCGCGCGCCTCACCGCGATGGCCCACGTGCTCCGGGGACGGGTGGGCTCGCGATGCTCCGTCGTCAGCTCGCAGAGGGCGCGGAGCGCCTCGCAAGCCGCCCCTTCCAGCTCTTCGGGCGAGGCGTCGCGCAGCAGCGCGCGATGGAGCGCTGCCAACGGGGCGACGCGGGGATCGTGCGAGGGGAGCGCGTTCTCTTTCGGGGCGGCCGCCGCGCAATCCAAGGTCGCGCGCGCTTCGTCGACGATGCGCCCGTCGAAGAGCACGACCTGGAACCGCCGCACGCCACGGCGCGCGTGCTCCGCGAACACCTCTCCGGGGACCTTCACGTCGATGGTGCCGGGACCACTCGACCAGCGCGTGCCGCGGAGCGACCACTCCGACCGACCGCTGAGGTGCAGCGCGCTCGCATAGCGGTCCGTCACGCAGGTGAAGAGGTGGCCGTCGCTCCGGAACTGCCCGACGGTGACGCCGGGGAGCGAAGCGGGCCGAGAGAACGCGATCCGGTAGCGCCCGCGCTGCGCGGCCGACAAATCCATCGCTCCAGGATACCGAGGTCTCGGGCCGCGCGCTTGGGCGTTCTTGGCGCGGGGTCGCCGCGCTCACTTCGGGAGATCGGTCGGAGGATCGAAGCGCGGCTTCACGACGCCGCGCGTTCGATCGCCGGTCGCGATCTTGTCCTGGAGCAGGAGGAGTCCATCGAGCACCGCTTCGGGGCGCGGGGGGCACGCCGGGATGTAGACGTCGACTGGGATGACCTTGTCGATGCCGGGGAGCGTCGCGTAGTTGTCGTAGAAGCCGCCCGAGCTCGCGCACGTGCCGAACGCGATGACCCAGCGCGGGTCCATCATCTGCTCGTAGATGCGCCGCAGCACTGGCGCTTGGCGTTGGGAGATGGTCCCGACCACCCAGAGGAGATCCGCTTGGCGGGGAGAGAAGCGCGGGGCCTCGGCGCCGAAGCGCGCGAGGTCGTAGCGGTTCGAGTTCGTCGCGAGGAACTCCATCGCACAGCACGCCGTCGCGAACGGGTACATGAACAGCGAGTATTTGCGCGCCCACGCGAGGAGCTCGTCGATCCGTGTGGTGACGATCCCCCCGCCGTCGTTCGACAGCTCCAGCCTCCGCATCTTCCACCTCCGAGGCGGGTGCTAGGGCTCGCGCGCGAGAGGGGGAGGGGGTTCGTGCCGATGCTCACGCTGTGAGCGTGGCGTGCAGTTGCAAGGGAGGAGACGCGACCCTAATGCCGTTCGGTGCCACGCTCGCGGACGCCGCTCGACCGAAAAGCCGAGGCGCTCCGTTTGCGCCGTTTGCGCGAGGCGTTGGGGCTGACGCAGCGAGAGCTCGCGCGCGAGTTCAACGTCTCGCACGGCTCGATCGCCGGATGGGAGAGCCGCAAGCGGACGATCCCGGGACCGGTGATGAAGCTCGTGGAGATCTACGAGAGCCGGTTCGACCTTCCATGAGGTGCATCCGATCTCATGCACTCGCCAGGTAGCGCCCGACCACGCGCTGGCAGTAGTCCAGGTAGGCACGGACGACGCGCGAGGGTTGCTGCTGGCGTTGGTAGAGCAGGCTCACCTCTCGTTCCGGGAAGGGGTGCTCGGGCAGCAGCGCGACGAGGCGCCCGTCGCGCAGCGCTTCGGTCGCCAGAAATGGAGGAAGCTCGGTGACGACGTCTCCTTGGAGCGCGCGCTGGCGCAGATGAAGGTAGTCGTTGACGGCGAGGACCGCCGTCGGCTCGATCTCTCGCTCGCCGAGGCGCCAAGACCGATGCGTGTTCGCGTCGCGGACCCACACCGCGGCGGGTAGCGCAAGCAGCGCGTCGTGGCTCGTCGGCGTCCCGAATCGCTCGAGCAGCTTGGGGCTCGCGACCAAGAGGTGCCGGTACCGAAAGAGACGCTTCGCCACGAGGCTCTCGTGAACGACGGGCCCGATGCGCAACGCGATGTCGATGCCTTCGATGCTCAGGTCGACGGCGCGCTCGGTCGTGTAGACGACCACCTGGATATCGGGATGCTCTCGCTGAAACTCGGCGAGCAGCTCCCACCACGGCTCGAACGACGGTGGAATCGACAGCCGAAGGCGTCCCTTCAGGACGTTCTGGTGGCTCGTCACCGCGAGCTCCGCCTCGTTCAGCGCGTCGATGCCGCGGCTGGCGTGCTCGTACAGCAGCATGCCCGCATCCGTGAGCTTCGTGCCGCGCGCGCTTCGCTCGAGGAGTTGGACGGCGAGCTCTTCCTCCAGCTGGCGGACGTTTCGGCTGAGGGTCGCGAGGGGCACCTGCGTCTTTGCAGCCGCGGCCGAGAGGCTCCCGGCTCGAACGACGGCGACGAACATCTGGGCGGCCTTCAGGTCCAAGCGGTGCCTTCCATATTTGAGAGGAAGATTACCGATGTTCGCCCTGCCGCGTCAAATGCGAGAGGCCTATCTCTGATCTCCACAGCGGGACGTCACCGCTGCCGAACGGAGAAAAGCCATGACCCTCAAGGACCTGATCCAGACGTACGCGGCCGCACTCAACGCAAACGACCTCGAGAAGATTCTCGCGCTCTACGGCAGCGAACCCGCCTTCATGCCGCAGCACGCGCCGGCGCTGGTAGGCCGAGACGCCGTTCGCGCCGGGTATCGGCAGGTGTTCGACACCCTCAAGCTCGACATCCGGTTCGAGGTCCACGAGATCGAAGAGGCGGGAGACTGGGCGTGGGCTCGCACCAGCTCCGCCGGTCGTACGCGGATCCTCGCCGCGGGCGTCGAAGTCGCCGAAGGCAACAACGAGCTCTTCATCTTCCGGCGCGAGGGCGGCGAGTGGCGCATTCACCGCTACCTGTTCGCCACCAATCAGCCCCGCGCGAGCGCGTCGTGATTCGCCGACTTCGATTGGGTCTCGTCGGGGCCGATGCCGACGGCAAGGGGTGGGCTCCGATGGCGCACATTCCAGCCATCTCGGGGCTCGCGGAGCTGGAGCTCTCGGCCGTGTGTACGAGCCGCCCCGACTCAGCGGCGGCGGCAGCGAAGGCGTACGGCGTCGCGCGCGCGTTCCACGACGTGGCCGAGCTCGCGGCGAGCCCCGACGTCGACGCGGTGGCAGTGGTCGTCAGGGCCATCCACCACCACGCGGCCGTGCTCGCCGCGTTGAAGGCAGCAAAGCACGTCTATTGCGAATGGCCGCTGGGAACGAGCCTCGAGCAGACTCGGGAGCTCGCTGCCGTCGCTCGTCGACAGGGCGTGGTGACCGCGGTGGGTCTGCAGGGGCGATCCACGCCGACGCTCCAGTACATCAAACAGCTCGTCGATGAAGGCTGGCTGGGTGAGGTGCTCTCGGTCGACGTGTCGGCGGTCGTGGCCGGATCGACCGAGGCCACGTCACAGGCGCTCTGGGATTCGGAACGGAAGAAAGGCGCGCACTTCTTCAACGTGACCGGGGGCCACACCATCGACACGTTGCTGTTCTGCTGCGGCGCGTTGGCGCGGGTCAGCGCGCGGGTCTCGACGCAGATGAAGAAGGTTCGCTTCGCCGATACCGGCGAGGTCGCCGTCGTCGAGACCCCCGACACGGCGCTCTTCGTGGGCGAGCTCGCGAACGGCGCTGCGGTCTCCTACCGCGCCGTGACGGTCGCGACGGCGACGCCGGGTTGGCGAATGGAGCTGCAAGGCAGCAAGGGAAGGCTCGTGGCGACGACGCCCGTGCTGCCCCAGATCACGCCCGTCGAGCTCCGCGGTGCACGCGCCAACGATGCGCTGGCGGTGCTCGCCGTGCCTCCGCGGCTGAACGTCGTGCCGGAGACGATCGTCGGTCCTGCGCGCAACGTCGCTGGCCTCTACCGTGGCTTCGCTCGGGCCATCGATGAGCACGGCGCGTTCGAACCCGACTTCGCTCACGCGGTCGTGGTGCACGAAGTCCTGGAGTCGCTCGTGCGTTCTTCACGCGAAGGGCGCGCGGTCGCGGTGGAGGCTGCATGAACCGGCGGGTCATGTTCCGCGTCGCAGCAGTGCTGTGGGCGATGTGGGGACTTCTTCATCTCGCGGCTGGGCTCAGCGTGATGAGTGTGTTCGCACGCGGGGTCACCGGTGTGCCCGAGTCGGTGAGGGTGAGCGTGATGGGGGGCGAGGTGCCCTTCGAGGTCAGGCGCAGCCTCGCGGAGCACGAGTTCAACAACAGCTGGTTCGGCCTCGTCGTGCTCGTGGGCAGCGTTCTGGTTTGGAGCGGCAGGCGCACCGGCGTGCTCCTCTGCACCATCGTGGGCGGGCTCGCGCATCTCGGCTTCACCCTCTTCCAGGTTCTCCCCGGCGCCTCGAACGCGGTCGGGGTCGCGATGACCTTCGTGGCAGCATCCGCGGTCGTACTGAGTCTACTCTGCCCCTTCCGCACACCATGACCGCCGAACCGTCCGAACCGTGCCGCTCGACGCGCTTGGTCGCCGCGACGCCTGCTCATTTCGACTGGATGAGGCGCCGGGCTGCCGGCAATCACCACGGCGATCTTCGCTTGCCACCCGATGGACTCGACTCACCCGAGGTGCTCGCGTGGATCGAGCGAACATCGATCGAAGTGGGCGCTGCGATCGGGCTGCCCACCGCCTGGCTCATCGTGTGCGGCAACGAGGTCGTGGGCCTGATCAGCTTCAAAGACTCGCCCCGCCCCGGTGTGGCCGAGATTGGCTACGGAGTTGCGGCGGAGCGACGAGGGCGGGGCCACGCGACCGCAGCCGTCGCGCTCCTCATCACCCACGCGAACGAGCGCGGGCTGGAGCTGGTCGCGGAGACGAACACGGCGAACGAGCCGTCACGGATCGTACTGGAGCGCAACGGATTCGAGCGGTGCGGCGAGCGGGTGGACCCCGAGGAAGGGCTACTCGTTCTGTGGCGTCGAAAGAGGTAGCACGCGCGTGCTCGCGGAGACCGTAGGAGTCATCGATGCGGGCGTCGTCACGGCGCCGCCTCGACGCGTGGCGCCTCGGTCGGCGCGAAGAAGTCCAGGCGCGGTTGTGCCTCGGCCGGCGCGGCCCAGGGGACGACGGCGACTCGAGGCGCGAGTGTGGTCACCTCGGCGTGGAACCGGGCCTCGCTCGCACGCCGCCGCACGAGCACGGGATCGGTGACCGTGAGCGGCGTCAGGCTCTGGTTGATCACCCAGCCGAAGGGCCGAATGTCGGCGCGCTCGAGGTCACGCTGGAGCGCCGCCGCCTCGTGAACGGGCGTTGCCTCGGGCAGCGTGACGAGGAGGATCTTGGTGAAACCCGGGTCGCGCAGGCGCGGCAGCAGGCGCCGGACCTCTTCAGGGGCCGAGCCCGAGGTCCGAAGCACCTCGCGGTGGTACGACTCGGCCGCGTCGAGCAGGAGCAGCGTGTGCCCCGTGGGCGCCGTATCGATGACGACGAACCCGTGCTCGCCTTCGTCGACGATGCGCGCGAACGCCCGAAAGACGGCGATCTCCTCGGTGCAAGGGCTGCGCAGGTCTTCTTCGAGCAGCGCGCGTCCCGCGGCGTCGAGGTTCGCGCCCGCCGTCCGCAGCACCTCCTCGGAGTAGGCACGCGTCTCGGCCGCGGGATCGATGCGGCTCACACGGATGCCGTCGACCGCTGCTCCGAGGGTCTCTTGGACGTGGGCGGCGGGGTCCGTCGTCGTCAGATGCACCTCGTGCCCACGGCGCGCGAGCTCGACGGCCACGTTGACGGCGACCGACGTCTTGCCGACGCCTCCCTTGCCCATCGTCATGATCACGCCGCGACCGGAGGCTTCGAGCGCCGGCACGAGCGCAGCGAGCGAAGATGCCGGTGGCGCAGCGGTCGCTTCGAGTGCAGCCGTCACCGGCGCAGCGGACGAGGGCGCCTTACCGAAGAGCTGCCGTAGCGCTGCGATGCCGACGAGCCCGAACGGCAGGAGTGGGAGCTCGGTGCGCGACAGCCCGCGTAGCCCCACGGGCATGGTGACCATCGCATCGGTGCCTCGCCGCTCCATCGCCACCGCGACCTGGTCGGCCGGATCCTCCGCCCGGAACAGGCCGTTGATGACGAGCTCCTGTCGCTCGATCCCGAGCGCAGCGAGCTCGCCACGAGTCCGCTCGGCCTCGCGGAGCGCCGCGACGTCGGCTCTCGACACGAGCACGAGCGCGGTGCGGGAGCCGTCGATGAGCGCGGCACGCGAACCGTCGTAGAGCGCCTGCTGAGCCTTCAGACCGGCGAGCGGCCCGAGGCACGACGTGCCGCCCACGTTCGTCTCGAGGAAGCCGGTCCACGCGGCAGGCAGCTCGAGCAGGCGCAGCGTGTGCCCGGTGGGAGCCGTGTCGAAGACGACGTGATCGAAGTCCGCGGTCGCGCGCGCGTCACCGAGGAGCTTCGAGAACTCGTCGAACGCCGCGATCTCGACCGTGCAGGCACCCGAGAGCTGCTCCTCGATGCTGCGCACCGCGGCGTCCGGCAGCACGCCTCGGTACGGGCCGACCATCCGCTCGCGGTAGGCGTGCGCCGCAGCCTCGGGATCGATGTTGAGGGCGAAAAGGCCCCTCACGCCGGTCACCTCGCGCGGCTCACCCGCGAGCGGCGTCTCGAGCACCTCGTCGAGGTTGGAGGCCGGATCGGTGCTGACGAGGAGAACCCGCCGTCCCCGCTCCGCGAGCGCGATCGCCGTCGCGCAGGCCACGCTCGTCTTGCCGACGCCGCCCTTGCCCGTGAAGAAGAGGTTCCGGGGAGCGCGTTCGAGGAATTCCATGACGCGCTCCTCAGCAACAACTGGTCTTCGACTTCGCTCCAGTGCTCGGACCGCAGCACCCGCTCGAAGCGGCTGGCGCGACGTCGAGCTTCTTCACCACGACCCCGGCGAGCGCGGCGAGGGTCTCTCGCGAGGGGTAGGCCCCCTCGACCGCGATGCGGTCGCCCACCAACACGAGCGGGAGCACCTCGGTGCCACGCCCGAGTGCCTCCTTCACGGCCGGGGTCTCCGCAAACGCGGCAGGCTGCTGCGACAGGTTGAAGCGCTCGACCGTGACGCCCTGCTTCTGGAGCCAGTCGACGTCCGCTGCGAAGCGGGCGAGCTCGGGATCGACGCTCGGACCGCAGACGCCCGTCGAGCAGCACATGGCGGGGTCGAACACGCGGAGGGTCACGGACATGGGAGCTTCCTTTCATTCATCGTCGATGGACGATATTGGGTGCGAGCGAAGGCCGCCTTCAGAGCCCCCCGACGAGCGCACGCAGGCGACGGAGCGCGTGCGGCTCGATGCAGTAGCAGACCCGCGGCCCGTCCACCTCACCGCGGATGATGCCGGCGTCCTTGAGCACCTTGAGGTGCTGGGAGACCGTGGACTGTGCGAGGGGAAGCTCGTCCACGATGTCCCCGCAGATGCAGGCGTTCTTGCGGATCAGGATGCGGACGATCTTGACCCGAGCTGGGTGGGCGAGCGCCTTCGTGAGCGCGGCCAGCTCCTCATCCGCCTCATCGCCCTCGACCGGGCGAAGGTCGGGCTGCTCCTTCGCAGGCGGGCAGCAGGGCTCGGAGGCCTGGGAGGTCGCCTTCATCGTCGATATACGATAAGCACGGCGCGGCCCCCGTCAATGGTCATGAGCTGGTCCTTCACCAGCTCGACGCCGGGCGGGGCCTGGACCGCCCCGGGCTTGCGCACGAGCGCACGGACCGTGTGGCCGCGCTGCGCAGCCTGTTCGAGGAGGTGCAACCCCGTCCGACCACTGCCACCGATGATGAGGAGCTTCGCCATGTCCAAAAGGGTAGTCATGGCACTCTCATTTCGACAGTACGTACATTTATGTTAGTGCTACCGAATGGCGAAGCTCGGCGATTTGCTCGGAGACTCCTACGCGCCCGACTGCCCCGGGCGGTCCGTGCTCGACCACGTCGTGTCGAAGTGGGGCATGCTCATCATGCTCGCGCTCGCCGAGCGCACCTACCGCTACGCCGAGCTGCGGCGGCGCGTGGGCGGCGTCAGCGAACGCATGCTGGCCTTGACCCTCCGCACCCTGGAGGAGGACGGCTTCGTCGCACGGCGCGACTACGGCGAGGTGCCCCCGCGCGTCGAGTATTCGCTCACGCCCTTGGGCCGCGGGCTGGCGGAGCACCTCGACGCGCTCGGCCGGTGGATCGCGACGAACACGTCCAAGGTGCTCGCGGCGCGGGCGAAGCATCGTCAGCGCACCGCGAAGTAGGCGTGCGCCGCCTCGAAGATGGCTCCGACTGCAGGACTCGAACCTGCGACCCGGCGGTTAACAGCCGCCTGCTCTACCAACTGAGCTAAGTCGGAAAATATCGGCACCGGGTTGCTACAACCCGCGCCCCCAAAGGTCAAGCGCCAACCCTTCGTACCGACGGGTGAAACGGTCGAGCCCGACGCTGGGCTCGCTCCCGCCCGCCGATTTCGTGATCCCGGACGCCCTCCGCACCGATGGGGGTCTGGAGGTCTCGATGCCCCTTCGTCTTCGCACGCTGTCCTACGTGGTGGTCCCCGTCGCTCTCGTCTTCGCCGGTTGCTCCGACGGAGATACCCCCGTCGTCCCCGCTGGGGACGCTGCGCCCGACGTCTCGACCGGAGACGCCACGACCGAGGCGAGCGCCAACGACGCCGCTCCCGACGTTGCCCCCATCGATGCGGGCTCCGACACGGACGTCCCCGACGCCCCGATCGACGCGGGCCCGACGTGCGTCGTCGCCGACGCCGTCAACGGCAACGACGCGAACCCCGGCACCGCGCAGGCGCCCGTCAAGCGACTCACCTACGCGATCAAGCTCGTGCAGACGCCGGGCTGCATCACGCTCAAGCCCGGCCTCTACGACGACAAGGTCAACGGCGAGAAATTCCCGCTCGACATCCCCGCCGACGTCACGATCACCGGCGACGAAAAGAACAAGGGCCTGGCGAAGAACGCGCAAGTCCGGATCGAGGGCTCGCTCCCCGGCAACACGCCCCCCATGCAGGGCATGCTCCAACCAGGTACCAACTCGACGCTCGCCGGCGTCTCGGTCGGCTTCACCGGCCAGGCCTTCCGTGTCCCGATCCTCCTCACCACCAAAGGCGTCACGCTGCGGAACGACACGATCGACCATTGCACCGCGAACGCGGCGATCTACGTCGGGCTCAACGGCAAGGACTACGTCATCGCCGACAACGACATCTTCAAGAACAGCGGTGTCGGGCTCGCGATGATCGGTGGCGGCGTCGGGAGCAAGGTCGAAGGGAACCTGATCACCAACAACGGCTACGGGATCGAGGTCGACGTGATCCCCAACGCCGACTTCGGCGGCGGCGCCCAGAACAGCCAGGGCAACAACACCATCACCTGCAACGCCACGCAGGACTTCTGGACCGTGCAGACGAACGGCGTCCTCGCGGCGAAGAACAACTTCTGGGACCACCAGCCCCCGACGATCGGCGCGGGCACCGGCGACGACCTCTACAAGGCGACCAACAACGGTGCTTCGGTCGATGCGAGCGGCGCCAAGCTCGCCGCCAACCCATGTCCGTGACCCGCGCTCAGCGCTTCTCGGCGTAGCCCTTCTTCGTCTTCTCGGCGACGAGCTTGTCCGCCTCGCGCTGCGCGGCGTCGGGCGAGCTCGCCGTCTTGGTCGTCGACTGCCCGCTCGAGCCGATGCGGCCGTAGCGGGTGGTGTAGTCGCTCCCCGAGACCGCGATCTCCCAGAACTTCGACGACGTTCCCTCGACGAGCTCGAAGTAGCGCGCGCCCGTGCTCGCCGCGGCCGTTGGAGCCGGCGCGGGCGCGGGCTTCGCGGGCGCAGGCGCGGGCTTCGACGCCGCCGGCGCGCTCTTCGGCAGCGCGACGCTGGCGCTCTTCGCATCGCCACGGACGCCGACGAAGCTCGGGAAGCGGGGCACGCCCGCGTTGGAGAGCTCCTGGTAGCGGAACGTGATGAGCGCGCCGACGGCCGGGGGCGCCTCGCGCTCGGCGTCGCTGAAGCCGGTGCCGACGTTGAAGCGCGTACCGTCACCCAGCTCGACGACGAGCGCGCCGAGGCGCCCTTTGTGTCGGCCCGCCCCCGCGACGTGACCGACGACGCGCGCCTCCGCGTCGTGGAACGTCTTCACCTTGAGCAGCGTGGAGCTGCGCCCGACCTCGTACTTGGAGCGCGGCTTGCGGAGCATGAGACCCTCGCCGCCGAGCGCCTCGACGCGCGCGAGCTCTTCGCGCAGGTGGTCCTCGCCGCGACACAGCTCGTGATCGTGGGTGCGCGCGTACGCGTGCCTGTCCTTGCCGATCGTCTGCGCGAGGTGCTCGAGCCGCGCTTCGAACTCGCCGTCGTGCGCCGGTGCATCGAAGATCAGGAACGCGATGTCCTTCCACGCCGCGGGCCCGTCCTGGCGCTTCACGATCCCGACCGTGCGCTGGAAGAGCTTGCGCCCGCCCCACAGCTCGCCGTCGAGGGGGTGCGCGGGCAGCCCCGCCGTGAACCACTCCGGCGCGTGGAACTTGTTGCCCAGGCGCGAGAGGAACTGCTTGCCGTCCCAGTACGCGCGCACGCCGTCGAGCTTCTCGCTCATCCACCACCCGACGAGATCGACGTCGTTCTCCCAGCGATGCGCGAGCAGGATCGGCGGTCCCTCGTCGCTCGCGTCGTCCTCGCCGCCGCCTTCGCTCGCGGGCTTCTTCGCCCGCGCCGGCTTGCCGGAGAGCTCCGCGCTCCCGAGGCGCGCCTTCTCGGCGTCGTCGCCGCGGAGCGCGCGGAGGTGCTTGCACGTGCGCTTCTCGATCGCGGCGTTCTGATGGCGCCAGGCGGGGCAGGTGCACGAGTAGACGCCGCCTTCGTTCTTGAGCGTGTAGGTCCCGGAGGAGCCGCGCACCTCGGTGGACTCGCCATCGGCCAGATCGGGCATGGCCTTAGAGTATCGTGGCCGCGCAGGGATTCGCCGAACTACTCGGCGCGTCCCGCCGCGTTCGGGCTCTGCAGCGCGGCGGGCGCTCGCCGCGCGACGTACTCGACGAACGCGCGTACCGCGGGCGGCACGAGCTTCCGCTCGTGGGCGACCAACGAGATCGTCCCTTCGGTTCGCAGGACGCCCGCGAGGATGGGAACGAGCTCTCCGCGCGCGCGCGCGTTCGCGACGAGGGTCGACGGGAGCAGCGCGATCCCCAAGCCGCGGAGCGCCCAGCGGAGGACGAGGTGCGGATCGTTCGAGTACGCGACGCCGGTGACGGCGAGCCTGCGCCGACCGATCGTCCAGTGCGTCTGCGGTCGCCCGGCAGCGTCGAGCCCGACGAGGCAGCGATGGTCGCGCAGGTCGGCGAGCGTGCGCGGGGCGCTGGCGCGGGCGACGTAGCCGGGAGCGGCCACGCCGACCAGGCTCACGCGCGCCAGCGTGCGCGCCGTCAACCCGGGATCGAGCCGGCCGGTGGCGCGGAGCGCGACGTCGAACCGCTCGCGCGCGAGATCGACGATGCGGTTCGACACGTCGACGTGGAGGCGGATCTCCGGGTGCTCGCGCGCGAAGTCCGCGAGCAGGTCGGGAAGGCCGCCGCCGACCATCGGCGGCATCGAGACGAACACGTCACCGCTGGGCCGCGAGCCGCGCTTCGGGGCGACGGTCGCTTCGGCGGCGCGGACGGCGTCGAGGGCGGCGGATGCGGAGAGGTGGAAGGCGCGCCCCGCGTCGGTGAGCTGCATGCTCCGCGTCGTTCGGCGGAGGAGCCTGACCCCGAGCCGGTCCTCGAGAGCGGCGAGCTTGCGGCTCACCGTCGCACGGGGGATTCGAAGCTCGGTCGCCGCGCGCGAGATGGAGCTCTTGGCGACGACCGCGGTGAAGATCCTGAGCTCTTCGGTCTCCAACATGTGATCAGAATGGGAAGAACGTTTTCATTTGTCCATCCTTGTTGCAGGCCCGGGCCGGGAGCACGTTCGGGGGCATGAAGACGATCCTCTGGGCCACGCTGACCGCGAACGGAAACTACCAACGCAACGATCCCAAGCACCCCCCGCGGCCCGAGGCGTTGGCCGACTTCGCCGCTCAGGTTCGGTCGGCGGGAAACTTCGTCGTGGGGCGGAAGACGTTCGCCGCCTTCGCCGCCCAGCAGCGGGCGGACGACGGCGCGGCCCGCGCGCCCGATCCCGGCGTGGCCGCCGCCACGATCGTCGTCGTCTCGAGCACGCCGCCGCCCGGGGTCGTCGGAGCCACGAGCCCGGAGGCCGCCCTGGAGGCGCTGCGCACGCGCGGCTTCGACACCGCGCTCGTCGCGGGCGGAGAGGCGCTCCACAACGCCTTCCTCGCGCGCGATCTCGTCGACGAGCTCGTGCTGGACGTGGCGCCGGAGCTCGAGGACGCGGGCATGAAGCTGGTGCTCCCGGCGGGAGCGCACCGCACCCTCACCCTCGTCGAGACGCGGTCGCTCGGCGGCGGTGTCGTGCAGCTCCGCTACGATCGGCGCCGCTGACCGTTCCCTTGTCCACCGCGAACCGCGTATCCTCGGCGCGTGGAAACGGCGAGGCCGATTCGCGCGCCGCTGGAAGAAGCGCTCGCGAGCGAGCTCCGGCGCATCGATCGCCGGCTCGCCATCGCCTGGGCGATGTTGTCGCTCGGCGGCTTCCTGCTCGGGATCTACGCCGCGATCGTGGTTCGGCCGGGGTTCGGCGTCGCGATCGCGGTCGTGTGCCTGCTCGCGACGATGCTGTTCGCGCTCGCGGCGTGGGTGCTCGGGAAGCGGCCGCTTCCGCGTGTGGCCGAGCTGGGGATCCTGGGGTTCGTCAGCGTCGCGCCGTGGGTGTTCTTCGTCGTCATCCTCTTGAGCGAGGGCCCCGTGTTCGCGCTCGGTTCGTGGGTGCCGCCGATGATCTTCGCAGCCCTCATGGTCGCTTCGGTGGCGCGACTGCGGCCGATCTCGTCGATCGTGGTGGGGGCCATCGGTGCGGTGTCGCACTTGGTCGTCTACTTCCTCCTCGCGTCGCCGCGCTTGGTGGGGACGGACGCGATCGTCTTCGTGCGCCCTTCGATGCAGATTACACGGGCGCTCTCGCTCCTCGCCGGGGGGCTCGTCGGGGCCTTCGTCGCGTGGGAGCTCCGCCGAGCGATCGGGCGCGCGGAGTCCAAGGTCCACGTCGCGGAGCTCTTCGGGAAGTACCGGCTCGTGCGCCCAATCGGCACCGGCGGCGCCGGCGTGGTGCACGAGGCGATCTACAGCCCGGCGGGCGGCTTCGAGCGCCGCGTCGCGGTGAAGGTCCTGCACCCGGCCCTCGCGACCGAGCCGGCGTTCGTCGACGGGCTTCGCCACGAAGCCGAGCTCGGCTCCCGCCTCGCGCACCCGAACGTGGTCACGATCCACGACTTCGGTCGCCACGAAGGGGTCGCGTTCCTCGCGATGGAGTACGTGGACGGGATGTCGCTCGAGCGGCTCGCCTCGCGTGCGCGCCGCGCCGGGGTGCCGATCCCGGCCCACGTCGTCGGCTACGTCGGGCGGCAAGTGCTGACGGGGCTCGCGTACGCGCACGAAGGCGTGCACGGGGACGATGGGGAGCCCTTGCGCATCCTCCACCGCGACGTGTGCCCGCAGAACCTGCTCGTCTCGAACCTCGGCGAGGTGAAGCTCACCGACTTCGGGATCGCGCGCGTCCTCGGCCGCGCGGCGGCGACGACGACCCACACGGTCGCCGGCCACGAGGCCTACATGGCCCCGGAGCAGGCCCGCGGTGACGAGATCACCGTCCGCGCGGATCTGTTCGCCGTCGGGATCGTGCTGTGGGAGCTGCTCGCGGGGCGCTACCTCTTCGCGCGCGAGAACGGCGCCGCGACGCTGCTCGCGATGCTCGAGGACGACGTGGCCCCGATCACCACGCTCCGCCCCGAGCTCGACCCGCGCTGGAACGCGTTCTTCGAGCGCGCGCTCGCGCGCGATCCGGCGCAGCGGTTCGGCTCGGCGTCCGAGATGGCGGACGCGCTCGAGGCTCTGCCCGGCGCACGGGCGGACAAGGACGAGTCCCAGTCGGCGCTGCGGAAGCTCGTGCTCCCGGACCCCGTCACTTCGGCGGAAGCGCGCGGATCGGTACCCCCAAGTCCTCGAGGATCCGCACGTCCACGCGGCTGATCAGGTAGCGCGTGCCGTAGTCGTAGACGATGCCGTTCATCAGCTTCGCGTCGTAGTCGGTCGGCGTCGAGGCGTTACCATAGTGGTACACGTTCTGCGTCGTGTGCTCGCGCGTCAGCGGCACCGGCCCGAACTCCGCCACCGTCTTCGGCCCCTCGAACGTCAGCGTGTTCGCGCCGACCTTCACGAGGTCGTCGTACAAGGAGAGGAACGTCCCCGTCGGTTGCAGCGTCGGCAGGAAGGTCGCGAGATCGCGGTAGCCCGCCATCCCGAACGCATGCCCGAGCTCGTGCGTGCAGACCGAGATCGCGTCGTCGCGATTGTTCGGGACTGTCGCCGTCCGCGCCTTCGGGTCCGGATCCATCCAGAGGACGTTCTTCCAGTAGTCGGGCGTGACGCTGATCCGCACGTCCGGCTGGCCGACCGCGTTCGGGTTGTCCTGCCCGGTGCGCAAGCGGTGGATCGCCTGGTCCTCGCCGAGCGTGCACGGCGCGGGCGTGTTCTTGCATTTCCCCGCCGCGTTGGACGATGCGCTCGCTCCGGCGAAGCGCCCCGTCGTCGTCGTGGTCACCGCGATCTCCACGGTGAGCTTCCCCGCACCGGTGAGGTACTGCCCCCAGAGATCCAACCCCGTCGACACGCACGTGACGAGCGCGGCGTGATCGGCCGTCATCGTCCCGTTCGGATCGTTCATCGTCACCTCGTAGGTGAACGGCGGGAGCGTCGGCCCTGCGTCGGCGGCCGCATCCGCCGCGGCGTCGACCCCCGCATCCGGCGTGGGCGTGGACGGGTTCGAGCTGGAGCACGCGAGGGCGAAGAAGAGCCCCCCGAGACCGAAGAAACGCGCGGCGCGGAGCACGCCCGCACCATGCCAGATCGCTTCCGACCTTGCCACCGCGACCCCGAGCGAATACTCGTGGGGCGCCATGCCTCTCGTCGTCGACGCGCGCGTCACCATCCCGGACGCCGATCTGGCGTGGCACGCCGCGCGCGCCTCGGGACCCGGTGGGCAGAACGTCAACAAGGTCTCGTCCAAGGTCGAGCTCCGCTTCGATCTCCGGAACACGACCGCCCTCGCGCCCGATGTGAAGGAGCGCCTCTCCGCGCTCGCGAAGAACGCGATCGATGGCGACGGCGTCCTCCACGTCGTGAGCCAGGCCACGCGCGATCAGCGGCAGAACCTCGAGGACGCGCGCGAGAAGCTCGCCGTCCTGATCCGCCAGGCGTTGTTCGTCCCCAAGCGCCGCCGGAAGACGCGCCCGACCCGCGGCTCGGTCGAGCGCCGGCTCGCGAGCAAGGCCCACCGCTCGAAGATCAAGGCCGACCGGCGCGGAGACTGAGCCTTTGGGAGACCACAAGGGATCGATCAAGCATCTCCCCGGTCTCGACGGGCTGCGCGGCCTCGCCGTCCTCGGCGTCATCGTCTTCCACGGCGGCGTCTGGCTGAAGGGCGGCTACCTCGGCGTCGATCTCTTCTTCGTGCTCTCGGGCTTCTTGATCACGTCGATCATCCTGGCCGAGGTCGAGAAGACCGGGAAGCTCGCGCTCTCGCGCTTCTGGATCCGTCGGGCGCGGCGCCTGTTCCCCGCGCTCCTCTCGCTCATGCCGGCGATCGCGCTCTATGCGTGGTTCGTCGCCAAGCCGGACGAGCTGGGCCAGATCCGAAACGGCGCGCTCGCCACGCTCGCCTACGTCGCCAACTGGGAGCAGCTCCTCTCCCACCGCAGCTACTGGGACCTCTTCGCCGCGCCGTCGCCGCTCGAGCACACCTGGAGCCTCGCGATCGAGGAGCAGTTCTACCTCGTCTGGCCGTTCGTCTGCGCCGTCGGGCTCGTCGGCATGAAGCTGCGCCGGAAGGGCTTCTTCGTCCTCACGGTCGTGCTCCTGCTCGCGTCGGTCGCCACCACGATCTTCTTCCTGCGCTATCGTCCCGACGTCACCTCGCGCATCTACTTCGGGACCGACACGCGCTCCGGCGCGATCCTGATGGGCGCCGCGCTCGCGTGCGTGATGGGCCACGAGCCGATCGTCCCCGAGCGCTCCGTGCGCGCGCTCGACGTGTCCGGTGCGTTCGCGCTCCTGCTCCTCGGCTGGGCCTGGGTCGCGCTCGATGGGCAGGACCCGCGCCTCTACCGCGGCGGCTTCTGGGTCACCGAGGGACTGTGCCTCGTGCTCATCGCGTGCGGCGTCGCGGGGAAGGGGAGCGTGATCGGGCGGATCCTCGCGTTCCGTCCGCTCGTGTACGTGGGCACGATCAGCTACGGCCTCTACCTCTGGCACTGGCCGATCGATTGCGTGCTCACGCCGGAGCGCGTGCACGTTGGGCCGGTGCTCCTCTTCCTGATCCGCACCGCGGTCACGTTCGCGATTGCGGTCCCGTCGCACCGGTTCTTCGAGTCGAAGATCCGCGCGAACGGGCTCGGCGTCCGCTTCCCGGTCCTCGTCACGATCGCCGCCTTCGCCGCGGCGGGCCTCCTCGTGTTCCGCGCGACGAAGCCGCGCCCGGTCTACGCGGGACCGACGATCGTGCCGGTGAAGCCCGGCGAGTACCCGGGCCCGTTCTCGGTCGAGACGAGCGTGCTGCCGCCCGCGAGCGCGCTCCGCCCGGGCACGCTCCGCATCCTCGTCCTCGGCGACTCGGTCTCGCAGAAGCTCGGCCTCGCGTTGCGGTTCCGCCAAGAGGAGTTCGGCACCTTCGTCGCGGAGCGTGGGGTCGGCAACTGCAGCATCATGGAGACGCTCTCGGTCACGCGCTTCGATCCCGGGAGTCACCCCGATCCGAGCCACGGCTGCGCCGCGCACTGGGTCGAGGACGTCAACGAGCTCCAGCCCGACGTCACCTTCATCGCGCTCGGCGGCGGCTTCTTCGCGACGATGACGGTCAACGGCAAGGAGGTCACGAGCTGCGACAGCGGCTGGGCCGACGCCTACCGCGGGCGCTTGATGCAGCTCGTCGACGAGATGGGACCCAAGGCGGGACGCGTGATGCTGATGACGGTGCCGTACCCGATGGGGCGCTGGCGCTACGAGGGCATCGTCGAGCGCGTCGATTGCTTCAACCGCATCGTCGACGACGTCGCGGGGGCGCGCTTCCTCCCGCGGATCGACGTGCGCGAGCACGTGTGCCCCAAGGCGAAGGGCCTCGAGTGCAACCTCCTCAGCGACGGCGAGCCGATCCGGCCCGACGGCCTCCACCCGGACGGCGTGGGGGCCGAGGAGCTCGCGCGCTGGACGCTCGGTCAGATCAAATCGGCTGCGGCGCAGTGATCGGCGTCGCGCGGCTGCTCTCCGCCGCGGCGCCGGTCGCGTAGCTCTCGAGATCGAACCGCTTCGTGCGGCGGCGGAACTCGAACGTGAAGCTCGGCCAGAGCGTCGTGTTCTTGCCGTCCTTCGTCTGGTACCAGCTCTGGCATCCGCCCTGGGCCCACACGGTGCCTTTCAGCTTGCGCTGGATGTCTTCGTTGTAGGCGCGCATGACCTCGGGCTTGACGTCGACCCACGCGAGCTGGCGATCGCGCATCTTCGTCGCGGCATCGAGCACGTAGTTCATCTGCGACTCCATCATGTAGATCATGGAGGAGTGGCCGAGCCCCGTGTTCGGTCCGAGCATCAGGAAGAAGTTCGGGAACCCGCTGATCGTCGCCCCGAGGTAGGCCTGGATGCCGTCCTTCCACGCGTCGTGGATGGAAAGCCCGCCGCGACCGCGGAGCTCGAACGGCGCCGCGGCCTCGGCCGCTTCGAAGCCGGTCGCCATGATGATCGCGTCGACCTCGTGCTCGGTGCCGCTGGCGTCGACGATGCCGCGCGGCGTGATCTCGCGGATGCGATCGGTCACGACGGCGACGTTGTCGCGCTGGAGCGACGGGTACCAGTCGTGCGAGTAGAGGATGCGCTTGCACCCGAGGGTGAACTGCGGCGTGAGGCGCGCGCGGAGCGCCGGATCGGGCACGCTCTCGGCCAGGAACTTCAGCGCGGCGCGTTGGCGGAAGACGTTGAAGCGCGGATCGACGACGAAGCCGACCGCGAGGGACTCCATGAAGCCGTAGATCGCGCCGCGGAGCGCCTTCTGCACGAGCGGCCGACGCGCGAAGAGCGCTTGCGCCTTCCTCGAGATCGACACCTCGGGGCGGGGGAGGACCCACGGCGCGGTGCGCTGGTAGACGACGAGCTTCTTCACCCGCTTCACGATGTTCGGGACGATCTGAATCGCGCTCGCGCCGGTGCCGATGACGGCGACGCGCTTGCCTTCGAGATCGAACGAGTGGTCCCACCGGGCGGAGTGGAAGATCTTCCCGCGGAACGTCTCCGCGCCCGGGACCTCGGCGAGGATCGGACGCGTCAGCGCGTGCCCGGAAGCGGAGACGAGAAGACGCGCCTTCGTCTTGCCCTTGGCAGACTCGACGTCCCACGTGCCGGAGCGCTCGTCGAACGCGGCTGCCTCGATCGCATCGTCGAAGCGGAGGTGCGAGCGGAGCCCGTACTTGTCCGCGCAGTGCTCGAGGTACGCGAGGATCTCGCTCTGCGGCGCGAAGAGCCGGCTCCAACTGGGGTTCGGCTCGAACGAGTAGCTGTAGAGGTGCGCCGGCACGTCGCACGCGACGCCGGGGTACGTGTTGTCGCGCCAGACGCCGCCGAGGCGCGACGACTTCTCGTGGATCACGAAGTCGTGGAACCCCGCCTGCTTCAGCCGAATGCCGAGCCCGAGCCCGGCGAAGCCGCTCCCCGCGATCACGATCTTCTGCGACATGGCCCGTAAGCTAGCTCCTATTGACCAAGAGTCAATAGTATCCAGGAGCAGCGCGTTGACGGCCACGCCACCCCGCGATGCAATCGCCGGATGCCCAGCGAATGCCCGAGTTGCGGGGCTTCCGCGCACCTCGAGCGCGGGGTCCTGTTCGACGATGCGACGGCGCGGGCATGCATGGCGTGCGGCGCGGTCCGCGTGAACGAGCTCGAGACCGTCGAGTCCGACAATCCGCACGTCGACCCCGAAGTGGTCGCGAAGCCGCTGAGCCTCGACGCCGATGCGCGAGCGTGGGTGGCGGAGCTCCCGCGCCGCACGGCGAACGGAGGGTTCCTCCGCGCGTCCGTGCGGGCCGCAACACAGGCGTCGCTTGCGCTCGTCGAAGCCGAAGCCGACGCCAGGCCGGGGTCGCTCGGGGAGCGACTCCGCGCCGCGGGCGTGCCTGGACGTCCGCCGCCCGCGACGCGTGGGCTGGACCCGTTTCGGCGGGTGTACGCCGCGCTGGCGCTCGGGCCGTCGTCACCGCTCGTCGGGGCGTTGCTCCTCGCGGAGGGCGGCTCCCTCGCCGGCGAGCTCGCGCGCGACTGGCTCGCGACGCGCGGCAACGTCCTCGGCGAGGTCGCCGCGACGCTCCACACGCTTCGACCCGCGAACGTCACCATCGCCGTCGCCGCAGCGCTCGCCACGGCGACGGCGGAGGAGCGTGCTGCGCTCGCGGCGGCCGTGAGGCGGAAGCTGGACGCGACCGACCCCCACTCGAGCGACGTCGCCGAGCTGCGTCGCGTGCTCGACCGGTTGGTGTAAGCTCCGGCCGCATGAAGAAGGCGGCGCTCGTCGAGTTCGTGGCCCGGCATCGCTGGGCGGTCGAGGCGACCATCGGCGAAGAGGGGCCCCAAGCGGCCGTCATCGGCGTCGCCGTCACCGACGACCTCGAGATCGTGTTCGACACGTCCACCCGATCGCGCAAGGCGGAGAACCTGCGCCGCACGCGGAAGATCGCGCTCGTGGTGGGCTGGGACGACGCGCAGACCGTCCAGATCGAGGGCACGGTCGACGAACCGAAGGGCGCCGACAAAGCGCGCCTGCTCGAAGCGTACGTCGCGAAGTTCCCCGACGGAGCCGACCGCGCGAAGGATCCGGACATCACGCACTTCCGGGTGAAGCCGACGTGGGCGCGCTTCAGCGACTTCAGCGGCCCGGAGGTCGTGATCGAGGAGACGAAGCTGGGAGGCTGACGCTCACACGTAGCCCTCTCGCGCGAACCACCCGAACGCGTCGCGGACCGCCACGTCCAGCGGGGTCTCCGGCACCCCGAGCTCCCGCACCGCCTTCGAGCCGTCGGCGGAGAGCCCGATCTCGGAGATGGCGACCGCGTCGCGCGTGAGAAGCGGCTCGCTCTTCGTCAGCGCCGCGAGCGCTTCGCTCGCGAGCGCGCCGAGCCGCGCGAGGCCGTAGCCCAGCTCGACCATCGGGGGCGACCGACCCAGCGCGGAGGCCGCCATGAGCGCGAGCTCCCAGAGCTCGAGATCGCGTGTCCCAAGAAGGTACGTCTCCCCGCGGCGGCCGTGCTTGGCCGCGAGCACGTGCCCGCGCGCCATGTCGCGCACGTCGGCGAAGCAGCCGCGCGTGCGGACGAGCGGCACCACGGGGAGCGTCGCGACGCGGAGGAGGAGCTTTCCGGTCGGCGTCGGCCGGACGTCGCCCGGTCCGATCGGGCCGGTGGGGGCGACGATCACGACGTCGAGCCCCGCCGCGGCGCGGGCGCGCGCGGCGTCCTCCGCGACGGCGTGGGCGTCGGCCTTGGTCCGCGCGTAGACGTTGCCGGTTCCGCCGAGGCCGAACGCGTCCGCCTCCGTCGCGCGCCGGTTCTTCCCCGCGAAGCGCGCGATCGAGCTGGTGTGGACGACGCGCCGAACGCCGGCGCGCCGCGCTCGGTCGAGCACGCGGCGCGTCCCTTCGACGTTCACCGCCCGCATGAGGTCGCCCGCACCCCGGGCGAGCGAGTAGACCGCGGCGAGGTGGAACACGTGATCGACTCCCGCCATCGCGCGCGCGATCGACGCATCGTCGCGGACGTCGCCCTCGACGCGCGCGACGTCGAGCGCGTCGAGGTTCCGGAGATCTTCCCCCGGGCGGACGAGCGCGCGCACCTTCGCGCCGTCCTCGACGAGCGCCCGCACGACGTGGGCGCCGATGAAGCCGGCCGCTCCCGTCACCAGCGCCCGCTCGATCATGGGCGCTCGAGCCCGAACCAAAGCACGAAGTGCTTCTTCAGGCCGACGCGCAGCCACGCCTGGCCCAGGAAGAGACCGTCGTCGATCGCGCGCACCTCGTCTTCGACGGCGCGGATGAAGAACGGGTTGCCCGGGAGATCGTAGTCGAGGTTCACGCACGGCTCCCCGTCGTGGCGCGACGGGCGGACCGTCGTCCGGAAGCGGAAGAGGAGCACGCGGTCGGAGACCACACGGTTCATGCCCTCGCCGGTCGTGGCGCTCCAGTGCGAGAAGCTCTTGCCGCGCCACGGGAACGAGTCGCGCCCCGCCCAGACGCGCCCGAGCGCGCGGAGCACGTTCGGTTGCGCGACGTGGAGCATGCGCCCGCGGAGATCCCCGTCGAGCGCGGGCATCGCGGGGGCAGGCGCGCCCTCGTAGAGGCGAACGAGCTCGGCGTGCTCTCGGTCGAGCAGACCATCGACGCCCCGCGTGCGCGGAGCGGCCGGTGCGTTCGAGGCCGCGCGGAGCTTGGCGGCAGGAGCAGGGAGGGGGGCGACGTCGACGGCGTGGGTCATGGGCGGTCCCTTTCTACATACGGGTTCGTATGTGGATACCATTTCCACATACGGGTCCGTATGTCAACGCCCGCACGGTCGCTTCGAACGACCGTCGTGCTCGTCGACGCTCAGAGCGCCGGTCGCTTCGCGAACCACGGCCGCTCGGCCTCGAGCTGGCTCGCCAACCGCAGCAGGAGCCCCTCTTCGCCGAAGCGCGCCACGAACTGCACGCCGTACGGCATGTCCGCCCAGTGCAGCGGGACCGACATGCTCGGCGTGCTCGTCATGTTCGAGAGCTGGGTGAACGGCGTGCGCTCCAGGCTCTTCTGCGCGAGCTTGTCGACGATGCCGGTGCGCAGGAGGGCCTTCCCGAGGCCCAGCCGCATGACGGCGCGCACCATCGACTGCTCGCGGGCGGGCATGGCGAGCTCACCGGTGCGCGCGGGCGGGTGCGCGGTCGTCGGCGTGAGGTAGAGGTCGAACTTCTCGTGGAAGCGCCCGAGCGCGCGCGTGTAGTCGTTCCACTTCTTGCGCGCGGTGACGTACTCGCCCGCGCTGACGCTCCGCCCGAGCAGGGCGAGCGCGCGGGTGTCGAGCTCGAAGTCTTCGTCGCGGGCGCCCGTCTTCGCCTTCGCGTCCGCGACGCTCGACGCGACTTGCCCGAAGTACATCGTCACGTAGCTCCGCGCGAGATCGCGCCCGTCGACGTCCGGGGCGGCTTCTTCGACGCGGTGCCCGAGCTTCTCGAGCAGCTTCGCGGCCTCCTGGACCGCACGCACGCACTCGGGGTGGACGGTGCCGCCGACGGGGCTCGCGGTCGAGAAACCGATCCGCAGCTTGCCGGGATCGCGCCCGACCTCGTCCGCGAACGGGCGCTCCGGCGGAGCGATTCGGAACGGCGCGCCGACGTCGGGCCCGTGGATCGCATCGAGCATCCGCGCCGAGTCGCGGACGCTCCGGGTGAGCACGTGCTCGCTGGACGCGCCTTCCCAAACCTCGCCCCGCGGCGCGGACGGCACGCGCCCGCGGCAGGGGCGCAAGCCGAAGAGCCCGCAGTAGGCGGCGGGGATGCGGATCGAGCCCCCGCCGTCCGACGCACCGGCGGCCGGGACGATCCCGCCCGCGACGGCGGCGGCCGCCCCGCCCGACGAGCCACCCGTCGTCCGATCGAGGTCCCACGGGTTCCGCGTGACGCCGAAGAGCGCGGTCTCGATGACCGCCTTCAGCGCGAACTCGGAGGTGGCGGTCTTT
This sequence comes from Polyangiaceae bacterium, assembly GCA_044224495.1. Lineage (GTDB taxonomy): Bacteria > Myxococcota_A > Polyangia > Polyangiales > Polyangiaceae > JBGAKG01. Next base: position 77,848 of record JBGAKG010000009.1, read on the forward strand.
CCGAAGACGACGAGCCCCGCGGCCAGGAATCGCTTCACGGCCTCGGAGTGCTCGCGCGGGCGGTAGTCCCGCAGCGCGCGACTCCCCGACGTCGTCGGGACGCCGGCGTAATCCTGCTGGATGTCCTTGAGGAGGAAGGGCACGCCCGCGAACGGCCCGGAGAGCTCGCCCTTCACGCGCTCCTCCGCTTGCTCGTGCATCGGGATGACGATCGCGTTGAGCTTCGGGTTCACCGCGTCCGCGCGGGCGCGGGCGGCGGCGAGGAGCTCCTTCGGGGAGACCTCGCGCTTCTGGACGAGCTCGGCGAGCCCAGTGGCATCGTAGTCGGTGTATTCGCGCATCGTGGCGCGAGAGGTTACACCGCCGTCACGCAGCGTGGGTGGCGCTCACGGGGGCGCTCGCCTTCGCCGACGCAAGCGTCTCGCTCACGGCCTTCTCGCTCCAGGTCCAGAGCTCCTTCGCGAGCTTCTCGTCCTTGGCGAGCGGGTTCATCCGCGCTTCGCGGCACTTGTCCCAGTAGCGCGCGGTGAGCCCGGCGACGTCGGGCGACGTCGCGCAGTGGAGCGACGTGAGCGCCCCTTCTTCGTTGGTGATCATGAAGAGCTTCATGATCGGACGCACGAACCCGGGCACGTTGCGCCACACGTCGGACGCGACCACGCCCGGGTGCAGGGAATAGGTCGAGATCTTCGTGTCCGAGAGCCGCCGCGCGAGCTCGTTCGCGTGGAGCACGTTCATCAGCTTCGACGCGCCGTACATCCTGAGCGCGCTGCCAAGACGCGCTCGGAGGAACCGAGCGCTATGCGTCGTCGCCGACGTCCGCGCTTCGTCCAGGTACAGCCCCTTCGCGCGGACGTGCGCCTTGCTCGACACGTTGACGATCCGACCCTGCGGTGCGTCCTTCAGGAGCGGCAGGAGCAGGTTCGTGAAGTGGAACGGACCGAGGTGGTTCGTCCCGATCGTCATCTCGAACCCGTCCTTCGTGAGCCCCGGCGTGCCCGCGAGCCCGGCGTTGTTGATCAGGACGTCGAGCTTGCGCCCGCTGGCCAGGTACTCCTTGGCCGCCCGATCCGTCGCGGCGAGGTCGGCGAGGTCGAGCTTCAGGAAGTGGAGCTTCGCGTCCGGAAAGCGCGCTTGGAGCTCCGTGAGCACCGGGCGCGTCTTGTCCTCCGACCGGGCGGCGAGGGTGACCGTGGCGCCGCGCTCGGCGAGCGCGGTGACCGTGGCGCGGCCGATGCCGGCGTTCGCACCGGTGACGAGGAAGAACTTGCCCGAGAGGTCGCGGTCGCTCATGGGCGCACAACCTGCGTTCGCGACCTGGGGTTCGCTACTCGCGTTTCTGGGCCGGGGCGTCGCCGCCCTTGCCGGCGCCGGCTTCACGGCACTTGCAGCGCTGATCCTTCGGGACGTTGCCGAGAACCTGCTCGATGTGGGCGCCGCAGCCGGCGTACGTCGGTTTGCCACACTGGTTGCACTGGACACGAACGCACATGGTGGACTCCATTTACTCGCATTCGTCGCCGGGCGCATCCGCCGGCGCATCTCCCGCAGGGGCGAGCGCTTCAGCGGCTGAACATCTTCTGAATCCGCGCCTTGAGCTCGGGACCGGTCCAGAGGGGCTCGATCCGGGCCTCGAAGTCGGCTTGCGCGGCGTCCACGTCGAAGGTGCCTTTGCGGAGGACGCCCTTCGTGTGCGCGTAGACCGCGCGCGGGTGGCTCGCGAGGAAAGCGAGGCGCTCTTCGGCGAGCTTCCGCCCGTCCTTCGCGACCGCATCGACGAGGCCCATCCGCGCCGCCTCGGCGGGCGCGAAGAGCTCGGCGCCGAGGACGACGCGCTCGAGCACGGCCGGTCGCACCGTGCGTTGCACCATCGCGAGAATGCGCGGAGGGAAGGGGAGCCCCAACGCGGTCTCGTTGAGCCCGATCCGAATCGCGGGATCGTCGTCGGCGATGGACTCGTCGCAGCACAACGCGAGCACGCAGCCACCGGCGATCGCGTGGCCGTTCACGTGGGCGACGGTCGGCGCGGGGTACGAGTAGAGCGCTTCGACCAGCCGGTCGAGGGTCGCGAGGAAGTGGCGCATCCCGGCGCGATCGAGCCCGGCGACCTCCTTGAGGTTCAACCCGGCGGAGAACGCCCCGGAGCCCGGGCGGCCCGTCAGCAGGATGGGCTCGCCGTCAGCGCGGGCGAGGCCCTCGAGCAGCGCCTCCATCGAGGCAGTCGAGAGCGCATTCTTGCCGGGGGCGTCGAGGAGGAGCTCCATGGCCGGAGACTTAGGGGTGGTTCGCGTTCCCGGAAAGCGCCGGCTCAGGGCGCGGGACGCCACACGGGCTGCTCGTGCTCGGCGGGGCGCCCGACGAGGAGCTCGTGCGGGCGGTAGCGCCCCTTGTACTCGAGGGAGGCACAGCCCTCGACGCGGTAGCCGAGGTAGACGTGCTCGATCCCCACCCGCTTCGCGTCGGCGAGGAGGAGCACGACGTTGGCGACGCCGAGGCCGTCGTACGCAGGGTCGAAGTAGAAGTAGACCGCAGAGAGCGCGCGCTTCGTCTCGTCGACGAGGCCGAGCCCGACGAGGAGCCCCGTCTCGGGATCGCGGAAGCTCACCTCGCGCGCGCACGGGTGCGGGAACGCGAACTCGATCCGGTACTTCTCCGGATCGAGCACGCTCGCGTCCCACCCGCGCTCTTCCTCGCGGTTCCTGTGCCACTTCGCGTAGAGCGCGAGGCGCTCGTCGTCGACCCGCGGGCGCGCCCACTCGCGCCGCAGCGCCGCGTGCGCCTTCACCGCGCGGCGTTGGCTCTGCGAAGGACGGTACGTCGCGGCCGGGATGCGCAGCGTGATGCACTTGGTGCAGGCACCGCAGACGGGCCGGAAGTAGCAAGGCCCGAAGCGGCGCCAGCCGCGCTCGATCATCGCTCCGTACTCCTCGGGCGTGACGTCGAGCATCACGCGCGTCTCGAGCGACGCGCTCTCGCGCGGCAGGTAGACGCACGCGTGCGGCGGGTCGACGATGCGCTGGAGGAGCCGGGCCACTCAGCCGTCGCCGTAGACGGGGATGAGCGCGCCGCTCGTGACGGGGAGGTGCCCGTCCAGCAGCGACACGATCGTCGTGGCGATCGCCTCGGGTTTGACCCACTTCGAGAAGTCCGCGTTCGGCATGGAGGCGCGGTTCGCGGCGGTGTCGATCGTGCTGGGGAGCACCGCGTTCACGGCGAGGCCGGTACCCTTGAGCTCCTCGCCGAGCCCGCGGACGAGCGCGTGGAGCGCTGCCTTCGCCGCGCCGTAAACGATCGTCTTCGCGCCCGGCTCGAGCCCGCCCTTCGAGCCGATCGCGACGATGCGACCCTGCTTGCGCGGCTTCATCGCGCGCACGGCGCCGCGCGCGAAGAGAAAGAAGCTCTTCGCGTTGAGCGCCATCTGGCCATCCCACGTCTCGACCTTGGTCTCTTCGATCGGGCCCATCGCGAAGCCGCCCGCGACGTGGACCAGCCCGTCGACGCGGCCGTGCTTCGCTTGGACGTCGGCGTAGAGCGCGTCGACGCTCTTCTCGTCGGTCACGTCGGTTCGGTGGAGCGAGTAGCGACCCTTCGCGGCGGCGAGCGCGGCTTCGAAGCGCGGGAGCTCCGACTCCTGGACGTAGGTGGCGACGACGAACCCGCCCGCGGCGGTGATCGCGTTCGCGACGGCGGTCCCGAGCGCGCCGGTGGCGCCCGTGAGGATGACGACGTGGTCCTTCATCGACGGTTCCCTTCTTCGCAGTGGTGGTTCGAGAAGCGGTAGCCCGATCGGACGCCTCGGGCAACGGGGATGAGGTAGCGTCCTATCCCCGATGAACCGCGCCGCCTCCCTCCTCGTTGCTCTGGTCTCGACCTCGGTCCTCGTCGTCGCCTGTGGCGGCGGCAACGACGGAAGGCCCGTCGCCACGCCCACCACGTCCGCCTCAGCCATGAATGCACCTCCGCTCCCCCCGGGTCCCGAAGGGCGCGCGCGCGCGCTCGTGCTCGCGTTCGCCAAAGCCGACTGGGCTCACGCCGGCGTGACGTTCGCCCCCGAGCTGACCGCCGCGCTCCCGCCCGAGAAGCTCTCGGAGCTCTGGGCCACGCTCCAGAAGGCGGGCGGTCCGTACAAGGCGATCACCGCCGCCGAGGTGCTGCCGAAGGAAGCCGGCACGATCGTCAACCTCACGGTCCAGTTCGACCACCTGCGGAAGATCGTCCGCGTGGCCGTCGACAAGGACGACCACGTCATCGGGCTCTTCTATGGGCCGGTGAAGGAGGACCTCGAGGCGAAGACCCGCGCCATCCTCGAGGCCGCGACGAAGGGAGACTTCGTCCTCGCGTCGCGCGACTTCGGACAGGCCCTCCAGGATGGCCTCCCGCCGCCCAAGTTCCAGGCGACGTGGGCGTCGATCGAGAAGAACGCCGGCAAGTGGCAATCCATCACGTCGTTCGAGGTCGCCCCCTCGGGCACGAGCTGGGTCGCCCGCGCGCGCGCGAAGTTCGAGAAAGACGAGCTCGTCATCGAGGTCGCGTTCGACATCGACGAGAAGATCGTCGGCCTCTTCGCGAAGGCGCCGCCGGTGGACTGGGCTCCGCCGGCGTACGTGACGGCCGACAAAATCGAGGAGAAGGAGGTCGCGGTCGGCTCGAGCCCCGCGCTCCCCGCAACGCTGACCCTCCCGAAGGGCGCGACCGCACCCGTCGCGGCGCTCGTCCTCGTGCACGGCTCGGGCCCGAACGATCGCGACGAGACGGTGGGCGCGACCAAGGTCTTCAAGGACCTCGCGTGGGGCCTCGCGAGCAAGGGGATCGCCGTCCTTCGCTACGAAAAGCGTAGCAAGGTGAGCCCGACCGGCATCGTCACCCAGAAGGACGAAGTCGAGGTCGCCGCGCACGACGCGATCGAGCTCCTGAAGAAGACGCCGGGCATCGATCCGAAGAAGATCTTCCTCCTCGGCCACAGCCAAGGTGGCTACCTGGCGCCTCGCATCGCGCAGGCGAACGCGGGGAGCCTCGCCGGAGTGGTCTTCCTCGCCGGGTCGACGCGCCCGCTCGAGGACTCGATCCTGGCGCAGTTCAAGTACTTCCAGACGCTCTCGCCGAACGAGCCGTCGCTCGGACCGCTCGTCGAGGCTGCGGTCGCGTTCAAGAAGAAGGTCGAAGATCCCAAATTGGGCAAAGACGAGGACGTCGCGCTCCCCACCGGGGGCTCGGTCAAGGGCGCGTACTTCCTCGACGTGCGCGGCTACGATCCGCCCGCGGTCGCCGAGAAGCTCGCCATGCGCGTGCTCGTGCTCCAGGGGGAGCGCGACTACCAGGTCACCCTCAAGGAAGACTACGAGGGCTGGAAGAAGAAGCTCTCGGCGAAGAAGAACGTGACGCTCAAGACCTACCCCGGGCTCAACCATCTCTTCGTCACGGGCACCGGGACGTCGCAGCCGGGCGAGTACCAAGTCCCGGGCCACGTCGACGAAGCGGTCGTCCGCGACGTCGCGTCGTGGATCAGCGGCAAGTGAGCCGAGCCCCTCGCACGGGCGTCGTTTCTCGACATCGCGCGTAGGAAACACGCGACAAGTCGTCGTTTTCGAGGATCGGTAACCGTTTTGGGCACCCCGCAGCCCGGTCGCCGCGATTTCGCGCGCCATTTCGCAGGTGGCACCTCCGTTGCACTTGGACGGGCATGCCCTCGATCCGGCGGCCCCGTCTCCGTGCTCTCGTCGTCGGGACCGATCCGACCACGCGCGCCGCGCTGCTGAGCTACCTCCACGGCGCGGGGATCGACGCCGACGCTTGCGGTGACGCCAAGGGCCTCGAGCGTGCCTGCCGTGCTCCGCGCTCCGCTGCCGATGCGGTCGTCGTGTTCCCCGACGACCTCGCTCCGGCCGCGGTGCGCGCGACCTTGCGGGCTGCTCGCGCCGTCGGGCGCGACGTCCTTCTGGTCGTCGTCACCGCCTCGCCGCAGCGGTTCTCTGCGACGGCACCGCTTCACGTGCTCCCCAAGCCCGTCTTTGGCTGGACGCTCGTCGATGCGATCCGCGCGCACGCCGCGCGCTCGAAGGAAGGGGTGGCCTGATGGCGCGCCTCGGCCGCGATCGTCTGCGCGCGATCCTCGACGACGTCGCTCACCTCCTGCCGGCGCAGGCGCCGCTCGAGGTGTTCGTCCACCACAACACGCTCCACGCATACGAGAAGCTCCCGTTCCACGACGCGCTCGCGGCGGCGTTCGATCGAACCGGGGCGCGCGGGTACCTCGAGGAGGCGCAATACCGCGCGGCGTACGGCCGCGGTCGGATCACGGACGCCGACGTCGCGGCCGCGCTCCCGCGCTGGGTGCCGGCGGGGCTGCCCGCGTTGCCCGAGGGCGTGCCGTCGGCGGAGGAGCTGTGCCGCCTGGCGCTGCTCCACGACGTCGGCATCGAGACGAAGGCGGGGCTCTCGTGGGAGCTCACCGAACATCGCGCCGACATGCACTTCGCGGACGATGTCGCGCGCGTCGCCAAGAATCGGATCGTGCGCGAAGCCACGGCGTGGCTCGAGGAGGTACTTGCCGCCGACGGGCCCGAAGCGGTCGCGCGGCTGCTCGTCGGGGAGGGCGACGCGCGCCACGTCGCCGACGAGCTCGAGGTCCGCTTCGGGCGCCGCATGACCGCCTCCGGGCTCGGCGCCACGTTGAAGAAGGACGGCGAGGCGGCCGCGATCTCGTCGCTCTGGCAGGCTGCTCGGCGCATCGCGGCGCGGCTCGAGGTCCGGCGCGTTCGCCCGCCGCAGCCGACGTTCCCGCGCGACGCCGTGCTGGCGGTCGGCGGCGACGACCCCAACGACTTCGTGCATCCGCCCCTCATCCTGCTCGCGAGCGCGTTCCTCGATCGCGGACAGGCGCTGTGGGCGATGCCGGATCGCGAGCACGGCTTCTTCGTCGCGTTCCGGCGCGTGCTGGGCGCGGGCCACGCGGTGCGTCCGAGCTGGCTCGCGGGTCTCGGCACGCGGCTCCGCGCGTGGGAGGCGCGCGGGCTCGACGCCGAGGACGCGGCGATCGAGCTCCTGGAGGAGCTCGGCATCGCCGAGCGCGACGCGGCGAGCTTCATCGAGCGCAAGCTCGGGTTCCTCCCGGGTTGGGCGGGGATGTTCCATCGCCTCGAGTCCGCTCCGCGAACCGACGAGCTCGCCCCGCGTCCGCGGCTCGCCGACTTCCTCGCCGTGCGCCTGTGCCTCGATCACTTGGCGCTCGCGGAGGTCGGCAAGCGGCTCGGCTTCCGGGGTCCGGTCGCGGGGCTCGTCGCCCACTGCGCGACGCTCCCGCACTTGGCTCCGCGCGACGAGCTCGAGGGCGCGAGCGACGAGCGGTCGGCGTGGCCGCTCTTCCGCCTGGCGCAGTATGCGGGGATCGCCGCGCCGCGGCTCGAGCGGCTCGGCGATGCGACGCTGCGCGAGATCCTCGATCTCCTCGAGCGCTTCGATCGCCGGGCGCACCTCCGCGTCTGGCACGAGGCTTACGAGAACCGCTACCGCGACGACCTGCTCGGAGCGCTCGCCGCGCCGCGACCCGAGGCGCCGCGAGCTCCCACCCTCCGCGCGCAGGTGGTCTTCTGCATCGACGATCGCAACGAGTCGATTCGGCGCCACCTCGAGGAGCTCTCTCCGGCGCACGCGACCTACGGGACGGCGGGGTTCTTCAACCTCGCGATCGCGTACCAAGGGATCGACGATCCCTCGACCTTCCCCTTGTGTCCGGTCGTCGTCACGCCCCAGCACCGCATCTCCGAGGAGGCGATCGACGTGCGACTGGCCGCCGCGCGCCGCCGCCGAAAGCGCTGGGCGTCGCAGGCGAGCGCCGGGGTCGGCTGGGCATCGCGCTCGCTCGTGCTCGGGCCGATCGTCATCTCGGTCGTCGGCATGCTCACGGCGCTGCCGCTCCTCGCGACGATCTTCGCGCCGTGGGTCGCGGGGCGACTGCGCCGCTCCGTCGAGGAGAAGCTCTTCCCGTCCGTCCAGACGCGCCTGTCGCTCCCGCGCGTCGGGGTCGACGCCGAGGGTCGTCTCCGGACCGGGTTCACGATCGAGGAGAAGGCCTCGCGCGTGGCGACGCTGCTCGAGAACATCGGGCTCACGAAGGACTTCGCGCCGCTCGTCGCGATCATCGGTCACCACTCGTCGAGCGTGAACAACCCGCACTTCGCAGCCTACGCTTGCGGCGCGTGTGGTGGCCGGAGCGGCGGCCCGAACGCGCGCTTGTTCGCGCGCATGGCGAACCGGCCCGAGGTCCGCGCGGCGCTCCGGGAGCGCGGGATCGACGTCCCGGACGCGACGGTCTTCGTCGGCGGCGTGCACGACACCGCGACCGACCGGATCACCTTCTACGAGAGCGACGAGGGCGGTCTGACGGCGCCACCCGCGGAGCTCGCGGACCTCGAGCGCACGCTCGCGGTGGCTGCCGCGCGGAACGCGCACGAGCGATGTCGGAAGTTCAGCTCCGAGCCGAAGAACCTCGATCCCGAAGAGGCGCAGCGGCGCGTGGAGGCACGGGCCTGGGACCTGAGCCAGGCGCGGCCCGAGCTCGGCCACGCGACGAACGCGGCGTGCATCGTCGGACGCCGCTCGCTCACGCAGGGGCTCTTCCTGGACCGGCGCGCGTTCCTGGTCTCGTACGACCCGTCGATCGACGCCGATGGGGCGATCCTCGAGCGCACGCTGCTCGCCGCGGCGCCGGTCTGCGCCGGCATCAACCTCGAGTACTACTTCTCGACGACCGACCGCGAGCGCTTCGGGGCGGGCACGAAGCTGCCTCACAACGTCACCGGGCTCGTCGGCGTGATGAACGGCGCGGCGAGCGATCTCCGGACGGGCCTCCCGAGCCAGATGATCGAGATCCACGAGCCGCTTCGGCTGCAGCTCGTCGTCGAGGCGCGGGTCGACGTCGTCGTCGCGATCCTGGCCCGGCAGCCCGAGCTCGCCGCGCTCGTGCGGAACGAGTGGGTGGTGCTCGTGGTGGTCGACCCCGAGACGCGCGCGATGCGCACGTGGGACGGCGTTCGCGGCGAGCTCGTCGGGTTCACGCCGACCGTGCGGCCGCTCGCGGCCGTCGCGCGCTCCGTCGATTGGTACGACGGGAAAGCCGACGCGCTCTCCCCGGCGCGGATCGAGAGCGAGGTGCGCGATGTGGCGTGAGATCGTCGTCGCGCTCGCGCCCGCCTGGCCCGCCGCTGGAGCGCTCGTGCTCGGAGGCCTCTCGCTGCGAAAGCGCGATGGCTTCGTCGACGAGCGCGTGGTCGTCCGGGTCGCCACGCTCGCGCTCGGGCTGTCGCTCGCGTCGGTGCTGTTCGCGTGCGGTCTCTTCGCGAGCGGTGGCTTCGCTCCGGTCGACGTCCGGCTCGGCGACTGGTTCCGCGCCGGCGACTATGGGTTCGCGCTCGCGTTCCTGATCGACGGGATCTCGGCGCCGATGAGCTTGCTCGCGGCCGTGCTCGTGCTCGCGACGTCGAAGTTCTCGGCGGCCTACCTGCATCGCGAGCCGGGGTTCACGCGCTTCTTCACGCTGACGCTCGTCTTCGGTTCCGGGATTCAGCTCGTCGCGATCGGCGGGAGCATCGAGCTCGTGTTCGCCGGTTGGGAGCTCGTGGGCATCGCGTCGTTCCTTCTCGTCGGGTTCTTTCGCGAGCGCGCGGAGCCGACGAAGGCTTCCATCCGCGTGCTCGTGACGTACCGCCTCTGCGACGTGGGGCTCGTCGTCGCGGGGGTGATGCTCCACGATCTCCGGGACACCACCCTGGTCGCGGAGCTCGTCGGGGCGGCTCCGGTTCACGCGCACCTGGCGACGCCGGTTGCGGGGGGCGCCACGCTCCTCGGGCTCGCGCTGTTGCTCGCCGCGATGGGAAAGTCGGCGCAGTTCCCGGTCGGGGGCTGGCTCCCGCGCGCGATGGAGGGGCCGACGGCCTCGAGCGCGGTCTTCTACGGTGGCATGTCGGTGCACGCCGGCGTGTACTTGCTCGCGCGCCTCGCGCCGCTCTACGCGGGGGACCCGGTGGTTCGGATCGCGATCGTGGGCGTCGGCGGGACGACGGCGGTGTTCGCCGCGCTGAGCGGGCAGGTGAGCGCTGACGCGAAGACGGCGCTCGCCTACGCGACCGCGGCGCAGGTCGGGCTCATGTTCGTCGAGTGCGGGCTCGGTTTCCCCGGTCTCGCGATCGTGCACCTCTCGGCGCACGCGCTCCTCCGCTACTACCAGTTCCTCCGAACCCCCTCGGTTCTGCAGGACGCGCTCGCGCGGCGCGCCGACGCCGGGGCGGAGGAGGCGGACCGCACGCGTCGGTGGGCCGTGCTCGGGGTCGGCCTACGACGCTTCCTGTACCGGCTCGCGATCGAGCGCTTCGAGGTCGAGGCGACGCTCGAGCGCTGGGTCGCTCGCCCGGCGATGGAGCTCGCGCGCACGTGCGATGCGCTCGAGCGCTCGATCTTCGACGAACGCCCGGCCCCGCCGCCGCCGCCGTCCTCGCGCGAGGTGGAGCTCGTCCCGCGGGAGGATCCATGACGCCCACCACGGTTCTCGGCGCGCTCCTCGCGCTCGCGCTCGCGCCACTCGTCGGCGCGCTGCTCGTCCGATTGACCCGCACCGCCCGCGCGGCGGTTCGGATCGCGATCGCGACGAACGCGCTCGTGCTGCCGGCGGCGTTCGCGCTCTTCGTGGCGACGCGGTCGGGGACGCTCGGGCGCGCGGGCTTCGGCTTCGCGATCGACGGGATGAGCGCCGTGCTCCTGCCGCTGGTCGCCGCGCTCGTCGCGTGCGTGCTCGGCGCGGCGCCGCGCGCGGACCTCGATCGGCGCTCGGTCGCCTTCTTGCTCCTCGTCGAAGGTGGCACGCTCGGGAGCCTGGTCGCGACCCACGTCGTGCTCCTGCTCGGCTTCTGGGTGCTCGCCTTCGTCCCGCTCGCGCTGGAGGCCCGCCGTGATGCGGCACCGGCGCTCGGGCGGGCGCTCGTGCTCGTCGTCGTCACGGCGATTGCTCCGCTCGTCGTCGCGCTGGGCGCCGCAGCATGGCTGGGCTTCCGCGGTGGGGTCGCGCACCCGCTCGACGCCTTCGCGCTCGCGGACTCGCAGCTCTTCGCGGGGCGGCACCCGTGGATCGGCGGGCTCGTGCTCGTCGCGGGAGCGGCACGGATGGGCGTGTTCCCGCTCCACCTCTGGGCGCCGATCGTTCTCGCTCGGGGCCGTGCGCCGTGGGCGATCCCGCTGGTCGTTTCGCCGCTCGGCTCGTTCGTCATCGTTCGGTTCGGGCTCACGTTCTCGCCGACCGTGTTCGCGCGCGCGCTCCCCGCCATCGTCGCGCTCGGGGCCGTCTCCGCCGCGTACGGTTCGCTCCTGGCGGTGGGCCAGCACGACGCGCGGCGCATGCTCGGGCACGTGTGGGTGTCGCTGGTCGGATTCGTCCTCGTCGGCTTCGCGTCGCTCGACGCGCGCGGGACCAGCGGGGCGCTCTTTCACGCGTTCGCGAGCATCATCGCGATGACGGGGCTCGCGCTCGTCGTCCGCGCGATCGAGGCGCGGACGGGGACGGCCGACGTCCGGCGCTTGGGCGGCTTGGCGCGGCGCACGCCGCGGCTCGCGGTGGCGTTCTTCCTCCTCGCGCTCGCCAACGTCGGTTTCCCGGGAGCGGCGACGTTCGTCTCCGAGGATCTCGTGGTCCACGGGTTGGTCGGCGGTCACGCGGCGGCGGCGGTGACGCTGCTCGTCGCAGCGGCGCTGAACGGCGTGAGCCTGCTGCGCGCGCACAAGCGGATCTTCCTCGGCCCGACCTCGGTCCACGCACCCTCGGACTTCGCGCGCGTGGACGACATGCTCCCGCGCGAGCGCTGGGTCGCGCTCGCGTTGGTCGCCGCGCTCCTGGTGGGCGGACTCGTGCCGATGCCGCTCCTGGCGGTGCGCGAGGTCGTCGTCGGGACGATCGACGCGAAGAAGGAGTGAGCTTCCGGTGGCGGCGGCTTGCGGGGGACGTCGAGGTGACGCACTCTGACGGTCGATGACCGCGCGAAAACGACAGAGTGACGTCGTCTTCGAGCCCGTGCTGCGCTCCTCCGCGATGCGCGCGACGGACCGCATGCTGCGCCTCGTCGCCGACAAGGACGTCGTCGTCACCTTGATCGGAGAGAGCGGCACCGGGAAGGAGGTGCTCGCGCGGCGCGTCCACGAGCTCTCCCCCCGCCGGCGGGGGCCGTTCGTCCCGATCAACTGCGCGGCCATCCCCGACGCGCTGTTCGAGAGCGAGCTCTTCGGTCACGAGCGCGGCGCGTTCACCGGCGCGAACGAGCGGGCGCGCGGCAAGGTCGAGGCGGCGGAGGGCGGCACGCTGTTCCTCGACGAGATCGGCGAGATGGCGCTCCCGATGCAAGCGAAGCTGCTCCGGTTCCTCGAGAACCGGCGCTTCATGCGCGTCGGCGGCGCGACGAAGATCCAAGCCGACGTGCGGCTCGTCGTGGCCACGCTCCGGCCGCTCGAGGACGAGGTGCGCGCCGGTCGCTTCCGCGCGGACCTCCTGTACCGCATCCAGGGGATCACGATCCCCGTCGCTCCGCTGCGCGAGCGCCGGGCGGACGTGGCGCCGCTCCTCGCGCACTTCACCGCCGAACGCGCCGCCTATCACGGCGTGCGTCCGCCGCGCTTCACGCGCGAGGCGAAGCGCGCGCTCTTGGCGCATGCTTGGCCGGGCAACGTGCGCGAGCTCCGCAACGTGGTCGAGGCGGTCTGTCTCCTGCGCGAGGGCAAGCCGGTGCGGCTGCAGGATCTGCCCGCGGCCCTCCAGAGCGCGTCCGCGGCTCCGACCGCCAGCGGCGAGCGCGCGCCGTCCGCGCGTCTCGACGCGCTGGTCGAGGGTGCGGTCGCGAGCGCGCTCGAGCGCGCGGGCGGGGACGCCGCGTCCGCCGCCGCCGAGCTCGGGGTGAGCGTGCGGACGGTGCAGCGTTGGATCGCCAGCGGCCGCGTGCGCGCGAAGCCCGCGCCGCGGGCGGTCAAAAGCGGAAGACGGGTGCGCTGACGCGCCGAGTTTTGCCCATGCGCCGCAGTGGGCGAGGAGCTCGCGCGCTCACTCGACGACGTCGAGATCCCGCATCGCGCGGACGCGCGTGCCTTCGACGGTGGCCTCGAACGAGACGTCCCAGCTCCCGACGCTCGGGGCGGTGAACGTCGCGCGGACGTCGTTCGTGTCGTGCGCGTCGAGCGTGATCGGGACGCCGTTGGTCGATTGGCCGTTGGGGAAGACGGTGAGCGTGATGGCGGTGACCTTCGCCTTCGCGCCTGCGCTCCCGATCACGATCCGGCACTTCATCTCGACCTTCGTCCCCGTCTTCACGAGCGGAGGCGAGTCGAAGACCAGTCGCGGAGAACCCGTGAAGAGCGCCGAGCCACCGGCGGCGATGGCCGACAGATCGTCTTCGGCCTTCGCGCGCGTGAAGCGGGCGGAGTTGTCGGTCGAGTCGAGCCGATAGGCGCCCTGCGCGAGATCGCGCGCGCCGACGAGGTCGCCCGACTCCTGCGCGGCCATCGCCATCGTGATCATCTCGTGCTCGGCTTCGGAGCGGATCTGCTGGAGCTCGCCGTCGTTCGGCCAGCGCTTCAGCCCCTCCCTCACGAGATCATCGATGTTGTCGCCCGGTGGCTCCACGTAGTGCCCGTCGGCGAGGACGCGCCGGCAGTGCTCGACGTAGCTCGCGCGCTCTTCGTCGACGCGATTGATGCGTGACACCACCAGCGTCGCGGCAGCGACGCCGATCGCGAAGGCGGCCGCGATCCCGACCCACCCGCGCGACGGCGGATGAACGGCGGGCGTGTCGCTCGTGCGCTCGCGCGGGAGCGGATCGGGGCCGGTCACCTTCGGCGTCGGAGGCGGCCGCGGCAGAGCGGGGACGTCGGCGCCGGAGTCGTGGAGCGTCGGCGCGAGCTCGTCGGAGCTCGAGATCGTCGCCGTCGGCGGCGAGTTCGGCGGGCTGCCGCTCCAGCGCTTGGCGACGTGGGGCTCGCTCGGCAGCGCGCTCGCTTCCTTTGCCGCCGTCGCCAGCGCCGCCGCGAACGTGCGCGCGTTCGTCGCGCGGTGCTCGGGTTCCTTCGCGAGGTTGTCCATGACGACCTTCGCGATCGACTCGGGGAGGTCGGGGACGAGCTCGCGGAGCGGGGGCGGCTGCTCGTGGACGTGCTTCACCAAGAGGCCGATCGGCTGCGCGGCGTCGAACGGGGTGCGGCCGGCGAGGAGCTGATAGAGCATCGTCGCGATCGCGTACACGTCGCCGGGCGGTCCCACGGGCGCCCCGACCGCGCCCTCCGGCGAGATGTAGCGCGCCGTCCCCATCACGCGCCCGGCGACCGTCTCCATCGATTGATCACCGACCTCGAGGCGCGCGATCCCGAAGTCGAGCACCTTCACCCACTCGGCGACGTCGGCGCGGCGCACGAGCATCACGTTCTCGGGCTTCAGGTCGCGGTGGACGATGCCGAGCGCGTGTCCCTCGCCGACCGCGTCGGCGATCTGCATGACGATCGAGAGCGCGCGTTCGAGGGCCATGCGCCCACCGGCTTGCTCGAGCGCGGCGGCGAGCGACTTCCCGTCGAGGTACTCCATCACGATGTACAGCGCGCCGCGTCCCTGCGAGTCGCCCTCGAGCTGACCGACGAGGTGCACGTCGACGACGTGCGGGTGTTGGAGTCGACTCGCGATCTTTGCTTCGCGGTGGAAGCGCCGCACGAGCGAGACGTTGCTCGAGAGCTCCTGGTGGAGGACCTTCACCGCGACGTCGCGGTCGATGCTCCGCTGGTGGGCGCGGTAGACCGTCCCCATCGCCCCCACCCCCGCGACGCTCTTCAGCTCGATGTCCCCGCCGAGCACCATCCCGAGGTAGGGGTCCGTCCCCTCCGTCTCCACCGCGACGAGCGCCGAGCCGTCCTTCGGGCAGAAGGCGGCCGACTCCTCATAGGGCGTGCCACAGGTAGGGCAGCGCTTGGAGAGGAGGGGGGAGGCGGGGGTAGCCACGTGAATGCAAGAGGATAGCCGAGCGACACAGGGTCAGCCCGATGCTATCGTTGGGGCGGGAGGTCTCATGAGAGCTTACGTCTGGATTGGGGCAATTGGTCTCGTCGTCTGCACGGCAGGTGGGATCGCGGCGTGCGGCGGCTCCGACGGCTCGAACTTCTTCGATGCGGGCAACGGCGATGGGGGTGGTGGCGACGACTCGAGCGTCTTCGACGACCTCGGCATTCCGCTCCCCGATGCCTCCACCGATACGGCCGGCCCCTGCAAGAACCTCCAGTGCCAGATCGTGGCCTGCGGCGGCGGGAAGACCACGACGGTCTCCGGGACCGTGGTCACGCCGGCGCTCACGAACCCGGACCCGGTCTACAACGCCATCGTCTACGTGCCGAACGCCCCCCTGTCGCCGCTCCCCACCGGAGCGACGTGCGACCAGTGTGGCGCTGCCGTCTCGGGCGAACCGGTGTCGATCGCGCAGACCGGCTACGACGGCAAGTTCACGCTGAAGAACGTGCCGGTCGGCCAGAACATCCCGCTCGTCATCCAGATCGGGAAGTGGCGCCGCCAGGTCACGTTGCCGAAGGTCGACTCGTGCGTCGACAACCCGGTCGCGTCCACGGTCACCCGCCTGCCGCGCAACAAGAGCGAGGGCGACATCCCGCAGATGGCGATCGTCTCGTCCACGTTCGATCGCACGGAGTGCATCCTCAAGAAGATGGGTGTCGACGACGCGGAGTTCACCGCCGAGACGGGCACCGGCCGCATCCACCTCTACACCGGCAACGGGGCGTCGGTCTCGCCGCCGGGCGGGCCCGGGACCAACCTCTGGACGAACCTGACGACGCTGAAGAAGTACGACGTCGTCGCGCTGCCGTGCTCGTCGTACCCGTCGGGGCAGACGACGACCTTGTTCGACTACGCGAACCAAGGCGGGCGCCTCTACGTCACCGATCTCTCGTACCCGGTCATCCAAGCGGGCCCGGCGCCTTGGCCGTCGACGGCGAACTGGGTCGGTGGAAGCGGCGTGAACCCCGCGACGATCGACACGTCGTTCCCGAAGGGTGATGCGCTCGCGAACTGGCTCCAGGCCATCGGAGCGACGACGACGAAGGGCTCGATCAGCCTCACCGGCAACTACCACCGCTTCTCGGCGTCGAACAAACCCGCGCAGCGTTGGGTCTACTTCAACCAGACCGACGAGCAGCTCTACGGCTTCAACACGCCGTACAACCAGCCGCCGGCGCAGCAGTGCGGCCGCGTGTTCTACGCGAGCTTCCACGTCGCGAACGGCTCGGGCACCTCGTTCCCGTCGGAGTGCGGAAGCACGCCGCTGACGGCGCAAGAGAAGGTCCTCGAGTTCATGCTGCTCGACCTCGCGTCCTGCGTGACGGACGACTCGAAGCCGCCGCCCCCGCCGCCCGGCCCGAACTGAGAAAAAGACGAATACGGAACACGGAACGGGAGCGGGAACGCGGAACGCGGAACGTTCTGCGCTCCCCGTTCCGCCGTGCGCGAAACGCGAACTAGAACGCGGAACGCGAAACGCGGATTCCGCATTCGCGTTCTAGTTCTCGTTTTCCGGTCGTTCCGCATTCCCGTTCCCGTTCTCTATTCCGTATTCGTCCTTACCTCTTCTCGCGGAGCCCCCGCTGGGCACCGTAGATACTGCGCCTGCCTGCCAGCATCCACGCCACCAGCATCACGATCACGGCGTGGGGTAGGACTCCGCTGCCGAAGAGCTCCAGCGCCATCAGCGTCAACGCTACCGGCGTGTTCGATGCTGCTCCGAAGGTCGCCGCCAGACCCACCGCTGCGGCCAGCGGCTGCGGGAGCCCCAGCACCGGGGCGAGCGCCGCTCCCAGCGTCGCTCCGATGAAGAAGAGCGGCGTCACCTCGCCTCCGATGAAGCCGCTGCCCAGCGTCACCACCGTGAACACGAGCTTCAGCGCGAAGACCCAGCCCGGCGTCGGCTCCCCGAACGCCGCCACGATGCCGGGCACGCCGAGCCCCAGGTAGTCGTTCGTCCCCACCACCCGCCACAGCACGACCACCGCGACGCCACCCAGCGCGGCGCGCAGCGGGTGGCGCGGGAGCTTCGCCCCCAGCACCGCCTTGAGCCGATGCACGCCCTCGATGAAGGCGCGCACCACGAGCGCCACCGCCGCCCCGAACACGAGCCACTTGCCCGCCAGCACGAGCGTCCATGGCGTCACCGCGAGGGTGGGGTAGGCCGTGTGCACGATGCCGAGCCGGCGCGTGACCGCGTCGCCGACGAACGCCGCCACCGCCGCCGGGATCAGGCGGTCCGAGCGGATCCGCCCGACGACCACCACCTCGACCCCGAACACCGCGCCCGCGAACGGCGTCCCGAACACCGAACCGAAGCCGCCGGCCATGCCCGCGGTCAACATCGCCGCGCGCAGCTCGCCCGCGGCACCGAACCGCCGCGCGAGCGCGTCCGCGATCGACGCGCCCATCTGCACCGCGGTGCCCTCGCGCCCGGCGCTCCCACCGAACAGGTGCGTGAGCAACGTGCCGCCGAGCACGAGCGGCGCCATCCGCGTCGGGATCGTGTCGCCGCCGTCGTGCGCACGATCGATCACGAGATCGTTCCCCCGCACGACCGACGCGCCGAGCTTCTCGTACACCAGGCCCAGCACCACGCCCGCGATCGGCAGCGCGAACACGAGCGCTGGGTGCGCCCCGCGCGTCACCGTCACGCGATCGAGCAGGAACAGGAAGAGCGCCGAAGCCGCCCCGCACGAGACGCCCACGACGGCAGCCGCCGCGAGCGTCTTCGCGTTCACTCCCCACCGCTCTGCGCTTTCCTTCCAATTCATCCTACGGCTCCCATGGGTTTCCCCGAGCTTCGTAGGAGTCATTGGTGGCCCAAGGCGCCACGGTTCTCGGCGGACTCCACCGCCATCCCGATTGTCCGAAGATCATCGCCGACGGGGACCGTCGGCGTCAACGCCGTTTCGGCTCGGCGCTTCTCCGAACGCGACAAAAGAAAACCGCCGCGGTGGTTTTGCACCGCGGCGGTCTCGAGCCACGTGGTGGCTCCGTCTCGCTTCAGGTCACTTCGGCTTCGCCGACCCGGCCGGCGGCGGGGTCGCGGGCTTCGCCGAGCCACCACCCGCGGGGGGCGGCGGGGGGTTGCCGGCGGGCTTGCCACCGGCCGGCGCCGGCGGGAGGAGCCCGAACGCGATCGCGGCCTCGAGGCCCGAGCCGTACGTCCAGACCGTCTTCGCCTTGCCGTCCTTCAGCTCGACGATGTCGAGGAGGTGCATGTTGCCGTTCTTGTTCGTCGGCTTCGTCGGGCCCATGGCGCCCTTCATCGTGCCGTTGAACTCGACCGCCGCGACGACGAAGTTGTCGAAGCCGAGGACGATCTTCGGGGTGATCTTCGCGTCGGGGAAGATCTTCATCATGTCGGTCCAGTTCTTCTTCGCGGCGTCCTTGCCCTTGCTGTCGGTCATGCCGCTGTAGTCGAACATCTGGACGTCGTCGGTGAGCGCACCGAGGTAGCCCTTGTCGTCCTTCTTCTCGAAGTTCATGTAGAAGGCCTTCGCGATGTCGATGTTCTTCGCCTCGTCGGGCGAGTCCTTCGCGACGATCGCGACGACCGGGGCGGTCGGGATCGGCTCGAGCGGACGAACCTTCAGCTTCGGGTCCGCCTGGCCGAGTTGACCCATCATCGTGATGTGGTCGTAGAAGAGCCACTGCTGGTTGATGAGACCGTCGGCGTTGAACGTGTAGACCATCGCCGAGTGCATCGACACCTTCTTGCCGTTGCCCTTCTGGCCCATCATCTCGCCGGTGTTCGTGCCCGAGAACACGCCCTCGGCGACCACCGTGTTGCCCTTGGTGAAGGTGCGGGTGATCGTGTTGCGGCCGTCGGGGAACGCCGCGAAGAAGCCGGTCATCTGCTGCTCGATCTGCGCCTTCGTCGCCGCGCCGTAGCCGACCGGCGGCATCACGCCCCAGGCCTGCACGTCGTCCGAGTAGGTCGTCATGAGCTTCTTGGCGTCGTGCGCGGCCCAGGCCGCGTCCTGGTCCGCCATCGTCTTCTTGATGAGGTCCGCGAGGGGCGGCTTCGGCGGCGGCGTCGCGACGGTCGCCGACGTCGCGGGCGGGGTGGAGGCGACGGGCGGCGGCGCGGAGGCGCTCGTCGTCGTCGTCGGGGTCGTCGGCTTCTCGTCACCACCACCACAGGCCACGAGCAGGACGGCTGCCGCGCCAAGAACCAGCTTCTTCATGAACTCACTCCCTCTTCGTTTCCCGGATCGGAGGGCCCGATTTCGGGTCCGAAGGGCATCGATCAGCACCGCACCTCGTGTCAACCGGAATCTCGCGGCGGCGACGTGCTAACGGTGCGCCCCTCCTCCGGATGCTCCGCACCTACGACGTGAAAGACGGCTTCTTCGACGGGATCGTGGCACTTCGCCGCGATCTCGAGGCGTCGTTCGATCCGCGGCGGGATCCGTTCGATCCGGCCCGGTTTCGCTGGGAACCTTGGTTCGAGGGCGGGTTCTCCCAGCTCCGGGCGCCGGCGCGGGCGGTCTTCGGCGAGGCGACCCTCGCGGCGTTCGAGGCGAGGCTCCTCGCGCACGCATCCCGCTTCGCGGGCGAGGCGGCGAGCCTCGGCGGGCCGCTCTGGGTCAGCATCCTGGTCGACGGTCACCACCAGTCGCATCACCGCGACTCCCCCAACGGCGCGCTCGCCCTCTCGTACGGCGTGCTCCCGACCGGACCCCTTCGATTTCGCGGTGGCGAGACGGAGCTCGCTCGCCCCGAGCTGCTCGACTACTGGCGCAGCGGCGCCGCGGCGGCCGAGCGCGCTGGGGAGCCCCTGTTCGACGTCGTCGCGCCGAAGCGCGATCGGCTCGTGCTGTTCGATTCGCGGATCCCCCACGCGGTGCGGCGGGTCGAAGGCACCACCGATCCTCGCGCCGGGCGAGCGGCGCTGCAGGGGTGGATCGTCGCCGGCGCCGCGCTCGGCAGCGCGCGCGACCCGATCGAGCGCTGGCTCGCGCGCGCCCCGCGCGCGCCGCGCACGCCCGATCCGGCGCAAGGCCTCGTCACGCTGATCGTGGAGGCGACGGCGGCCAAGGTCCGGCGCGCGAGCGTGTCGGCCGCGCTGCTGTCGGAGGCGACGGCGGGCTACGCCGAAGAGCTCGCGGCGTCGGCGTCGCGCGCGCGCGGGCTCCCGGCCGGGCGCCACGTGGTGCCGCTCACGGTCGCGCCCGGGAGGCGACCGGTGCTGGCGTGAAGCACTCGGGCGTCACGCGCTGACGAGATCGCGCGAGACCGCCGCGACGTTCGGGCAACCGGCGAGCGCCATCGCGAGATCGAGCTCGCGCCGCAGCATCTCGAGTACCAGCCCGACGCCGGCCTCGCCGTCGTGCGCCAGTCCCCAGAGCACGGGGCGCCCGATCAGGACCGCGCGCGCGCCGAGCGAGAGCGCTTGGAGGACGTCGGTCCCGCGCCGGACGCCGCCATCCATCCAGACCTCGATCGCGCCCGCGAGGGCCTCGGCGATCGGGCCGAGCGCGTCGAGCGTGGCCGGGGAGCCATCGAGCTGGCGACCGCCGTGGTTCGAGACGACGACGGCGCGTGCGCCGTGGTCGCGCGCGCGGAGCGCGTCGTCGGTGCGGACGATGCCCTTCAGCACGATCGGGAGCTTCGTGATGCCCGCGAGCCAATCGAGATCCTTCCAGGAGAGCGACGGGTCGACGAGGCTCGCGAAGTACGCGGCCAGGCCGGAGCCACCGACCTGCGGCACCTCGCCGTGGACGCGATCGAGCGCGACCATGTTCTTCACCGCGAGCCCCTCGGGGAGGCGGAACGCGTTGCGCACGTCGCGCTCGCGCCGGCCGAGGAGCGGCGCGTCCACCGTCAGCACGAGCGCCTTCGCGCCGGCGGCCTCCACGCGCCGCACGAGCGCCTCGGTGAGCCCGCGGTCGCGGTAGACGTAGAGCTGGAAGAAGAGCGGCCCGCTCGTGCTCTTCGCGACGACCTCGACGTCCGTGTTGGACAGCGTGCTCAGGATCATCGCGGTGCGGGCTGCGCTGGCGGCGCGCGCGGTGGCGGCTTCGCCCTCCGGGTGCGCCATGCGGTGGAACGCGGTCGGCGCGAGGACGATCGGCATCGAGATCGGGTGACCGAGGATCGTCGTCGTGAGGTCGCGCTCGCGGACGTCGACGAGCACGCGGTAGGCGAGCGAGCGCTGCTGGAAGGCAGCCCGGTTGCGCCGGAGCGTGAGCTCGTCGTCGGCGCCGCTCGCGTAGTAGTCGTGGGCGAGCCGGTCGAGCGTGGTGCGCGCGCGCGCCTCGAGATCGAGCACGGTGACGGGCTCGCTCGCGCCGCGGTGGACCCAGGCGATCGCGGCGCGACCGTCCTCGAGCTCGATCGGGGCGCGCACGAAGGCATCGCCTTCGTAAGCGTCGAGCTCGGCGATGCGCTCGCGCGGGACGTCCCACAGCTCGCCCGCGACGTGCTCGCGCCCCGCGACGAGCCCGGGGTACTCGCCGAGCTCGACGAGCGAGAACGCGGCCACCGTGCGGGCCGGCCCGAGCGGCGCCGCGCCGGCGAGCAAGTGGTGCGCCGAGCCTCCCGAGCGCAGCGTTCCGTAGACGAAGACGATCACCGGCAGCAGATGGTCTGGGGTTTGTCGAGCACGGCTTGGGTCGTGGGCGTGCCGCTGGCACCGCAGCCCGCGTTCGGTTGCGCACCGACGTAGCGCACGGACTGGACCGTGCTCCCGTTCTGGTAGTTGCCGGGCTGGCACGACTCGTCCGCCGGAATGGTCGTCGTCTTCACCGCGCAGTTGGCCTGGCTGAAGAAGTCGACGCTGCCGCCGCACGACGGGCTCGTGGAGCACGTGCACGTCCCGTTCGTGCACTGGAGGTTTGCCCCCGTGCCGACGACGTACCGGTTCGTGGTGAACCCGCCGATGACGCACGGCAGGTCGCCCGGCGCCGTCACGCACGCCTGGAAGCCCGCGGGGACCTGGTTGCTGCAGACGTCGCCCGCACACGCGGGCGGCACGCCGCACGAGCGCGTGACGGAGAACGACAACTTGTTCGAGTCGGCGATCGCGCCGGGCAGACAGATGCCGCCGATGGGGACGACCTTCCCGACGGAGAGGTACGACTTCAGGTTCAGCGTCGCGTTGGTGCAGTTCCCGCCGTAGCCGAAGGCCGCCGTGTTCCCGCCGCCGCACGAAGAGTTGGCGCCGTCGGTCACGGTGAGCGCGGCCGGTTTGCACGAGGGCGGGGTGGGCTTGCAGCCGCAAGCACACGCGCCGGCCTGCGTGCTCGGGTTCGTCGCGAGGTCGGTCTTCGGCCACGCCGCCGGGCACCCGAGCGCGGTCGAACCCTCGTACACGACGAGCTTCCACGGCGCGGGGATGAACGGGCACGCGCTCGAGGGCGTGGTGCAGGGGCCCGCGTCCGGAGCAGGAGCGTCGTCGTTCGCGTCGGGGACGACCACGACGTCGTTGGTGGCGCCGTCGTCGCTCCCGTCGGGGAGCGTGGCGTCCTGTGCGGAGCCACCGTCGTCACCGATCGTCGCGTCCGGGCCGTTGCCGCCATCGGCGGTCGCGTGGAGCGTGCCCCCCTCGTCGAGGGAGCAACCCTCGAGGAGACCGAGCGCCACGACGGCTCCGATGACCCACCGCATCGCGTGGAGTATCGCACAGGTCGGGGATGGTGGTCAGGCCGTCGGCGCCCAGATCCCCCCGAGCTTCCGGGAGGCCAACACGGTGTAGAATGCACGAATCTTCCCATCGCGATCCAGCTCGCACGCCATCGCGAAGCGCGGGGCGTCGCGCGGCGTCCGCGGGTCTTGCTCCCCGACGAAGAACGGCATGCCGTTGAGCACGCGGAGCTCGAAGCGGAGGAGCGGCGGGGCCTTCTTCGACACGCCGCGCAGCGCCTTCGAGATGCGCGCGTTGCCGATCAGGTCGACGCCGGCGGCGAGGTATTCGCCTCCCGCATCGGTCTTGGCGACGGCGTCCTCGGCGAGGAGCGCCTCCAGGGCTCGTGCGTCGTCGTCGCGGAGCGCGGAGAGGAACGCGACGAGCGCGGTCTGCGTCCGCGCGTAGTCGGCGGTGCCGCGCGTGGCCTCGTAGCCCGCGATCTTGCGCCGCGCGCGGAGGAGCTGCACCTTCACCGCTCCTTCCGTCGACTCGATCGCGGTCGCGGTCTCCTTCGCCGAGTAGTCGAGCACGTCCCGCAGGAGCAGCACGGCGCGCTCGCGCGGCGTGAGCACCTCGAGCGCGAGAAGAAACGCGAACGACACGCTCTCGAGCATCGAGTAGCGGGCCTCGGTGGTGCGATCCTCCGGGGTGGGCGGCTCGAGCTCGTTCGCGTCGATCGGCGCGGGGAGCCACGGCCCCCGGTACGCCTCCCGCTTCCGCTGGCGCAGCCGATCGCGCGAGAGGTTGAGCGCGACGGTCACGAGCCACGGCCCGAGGTCGTCCGCCACCGGCGGCGGGCGTCCGAGCGCGCGGAGGAACGTCTCCTGGACGATGTCCTCCGCGTCGGCGACCGAGCCCGTCATCCGGTACGCGATCCCGAGGAGCCGCCGGCGGTGGAGCGGGAGCTCGGTCATGCCGTCCTTGCGCGGGCAGGGGCGAAGGCGTCCGCGGCGGCGTCGGCGCTCGCGAACACCGCGTCGAGCAGCATCCCGCGCGGGCCGACCCAATCCCCGACGAGCGCCACGTTGGCGGTCGCGGGCTGGGTGACGCGCCCGTCGAGGCCGCCCCGTGACGCCGTCGCGCGCCAGTTCTGGACGATGATGCGCGGGGTGAAGCGTGCATGATGCACCTTGGCCCCGGGTTGGAGCCGCTCGAGCACGGACTCGAGCTCGGCGCGCGTCGCGCTCTCGCCGGGCGCGAGGTACTTCGCGACGTGGACCACGGCGGCGCCGGGGCGGTCCGACGGGGCGAGCTTGGCGGACGTGCTGTGCACCACCGCATAGTAGGGCTCGTTCGTCCCGAAGAGCGTGGTCGACGGGCGCGTGAGCTCGTCGAGGGCGACGTCCAGGCACGCGGCCTCGATCGGGGTGGCCTCGGCGGCGGCGCGGGAGAGGATCGCGTCCTCGGGGAGGAGCGCGCTCGCCGTGCGCGGGCCGACGGCGAGGACCACGCGCTCGGCGCGCGCGTCGTCCTGGCCGCGCACGGCGATGGCGAAGCCGGTGCCCTCGGCGCGGAGCTGCTCCACGTGCGCGCCGCTGACGATGCGGACTCCGGTCGCCTCGGCGCGAACGCGGAGGGCGTCGACGAGCGACTGCCATCCGCCGTCCACGTAGAGGACACC
The DNA here is from genome assembly GCA_044224495.1 of Polyangiaceae bacterium. Taxonomy (GTDB): domain Bacteria; phylum Myxococcota_A; class Polyangia; order Polyangiales; family Polyangiaceae; genus JBGAKG01. The sequence goes on from JBGAKG010000009.1 coordinate 102,175, forward strand.
GGCCGTGATCGCGATCTCGAGCTGGACGAGCGCGTCCTTGGCGCGGAGCTCGTCCGGCGGCTCGGTGTAGGTGGCGATGCGGATCAGCATGCGCACGAGGTCGCGCGCGCGCGGGCTGCGGATCGCGCGCGCGAGCCAAGCACCGACGGTCTCGTCGCCTTCGGCGGCGAAGCGCGGGCGCGCGAGGAGCTTGCCGAGCTCCCAGCGCCCGGCCGCGTCCAGGAACCCGGTCGTGAGCAGCGAGAGCGGGCCCGTCGGGAGCGTGTGGAGCGCGCCGTCGTGGAGGAGGAAGCCCTTCACCTTGGGCGCGGCACCGCTCGGGCGGATGCCGAGCCGGTAGAGGATGCGATCGGCGGGGCCGGTCAGGTAGATGGCGTGAGGTCCCTGGTTGAAGAGCCAGCCCTCCTGGTCGTCCGTTCGCGCGCGTCCGCCGACCGCGCGCGTCCGTTCGAAGAGCGTCACGGGCACGCCGCGCTCCGCGAGGAGCACCGCCGTCACGAGCCCACCCAAACCGCCGCCAATCACCGCCGTATCCATGGGGACCTCCTTGGTCGTTCGGGAGGAGCACGTGGAGCGGGGGCGAAAGGTTACGTCGCCGCGGACGATTTTTCGGTAGTCTCGGCGCATGTCCTTCGTTCTCCCGAAGCAATCGTTCCTCGCGCTCGCGGCCATCGGCTGGGTCGACGGGTCGCTCCAGCGCATCGAAGCCGAAGGTCTCGTCCGGGCGGCCAAGGAAGGCGGTCTGGGCGCGGACGACGTCGCCGAGATCGAGAAGGCGACGAAGACGAAGCAGGAGCTCTCCGCGATCGACGTGAGCGGTTTCGGCAAGTGGGAGCAGGTGCTCACCTACGCGCTCGGCGCGTGGTTCGCTCAGGTGGACGGCGTCGTTTCCACGAGCGAGCACGACACGCTCATCGCGCTCGGCGACAAGCTCGGCCTCGACGACTCGCTCCGCAAGCGCGCGGCGGCTGCCGCCTACGACGTGGCGTGCCTGCCCGACGGCGGCAAGCCGGGGAAGTACGACTTCGCGAAGCTCGTGACGCGGCTCAAGGAAAAGCTCCCGCAGGTGGCGTGAGTCACGGATAGGGGAGCGGGGAGCCATCCCCGTCCTTCACGTTCCCGGTGACGGTGGGGTTCGGGTCGTCGATCGTCCAGGGCCCGTAGCCCCAGTCGCCTTTGAAGCGGTTGCGGAGGACCTTCACGCCGGTGATGTTCTTGCCGCGCAGGTTGAGCGAGTAGCCTCCCCCGGAGAGCCAGTTGCATTGGATGACGAGATCGTTCGTCGTCCCGTTCTCGTCGCCGCTCTGGACGCACGCGTTGCTCGCGCCTTCGATCCGGTTGTGGCGAAGAAGCACCCCGTGACCGACGGTGGACTGCACGCCGTCGTTGTGTTGGCCGGGGTAGTTGCCCAGATCGTGGATCCACGAGTCCTCGATCAGGACGTTCTCGTCCGCCTTGAAGCCGTCGGCGCTGCCGTGCACGTTCACGCGCCGCGCGGTGTAGTTGGAGAACGAGAGGCCGGCGGTCACGTCGGCGCTCGTGCCGACGATCTCGACGTCCTCGACGAGCAGGCCCTTGTTGTCGGCGTCGAAGTAGCGAATCGGGTAGTAGTCGCCGCTCGTGATCCGGCATTTGCGGATCGTGACGTCGTCGGCGAGGACTTGGACCTCGCCCTGGATGTCGAGCCCTTCGATCACGGCGCCCTTGGTGGTCACCTTGATCGAGCCGCTCGGCGTGAGCTTGGTGCCCGCGGGGACGCCCGTGTTGTTCGGCCCCGGCGCGTTCGTCCAGCAGCCGTCGCCTGCGTCGCCGGTGCCGGTGTCATTGCCCGAGCCGCCGTCGTTGCCGGCGCCGGCGTCCGACGCGGGCGTCGAGGGTTCACTGGAGCACGCGGCGGCGAGTAAGAGCACGGGGCCGAGGACGAGGGCGAGCGCGGAGCGCGGCATGCTCCGAGGATCGCACGGCGCGCGCGCCGCGTCAGCGGGCGACGTACCGGAGCACGCGAAACCGATGGCCGGCGTAGGGCGCGAGGAGCTCGACCATCCGCTCGTCGCTGCCGTGCGGGATGCCCTCGAAGAACTTCGAGACCTCGTGCGGGAGGTGGACGTCCCCGAGTGGGACGGCATCGGGGTCGCCCGCGCCGTACCCCAGGACCATCTCGGTGGTCCAGACGCCGGTACCACGGAGGGACATCATCGTCTTTCGAAGCGCCGGGACGTCGTCGCGGAGCGACTCGATCCGCGCCGCGGCTCGGACGGCGACTTGGAGCGCCTGGTAGCGCTTGAGCTCGACGCCGAACGCCGCGAGCTCGTACGAGGGAACGCGCCGCCAGGCGTCGGCGGGGAGGGGGAGCACCACCGCGTCGGTGCCGGGCGCCGGGAGCGCGCGCTTCCACGTGACGCGCGCGAAGGCGTTGGTGGCCTCGACCCACTTCACGCGCTGCTGGAGGATCGTGGCGGCGTGGAGCTCGCCCAGGCTGATCACGCGGCCGAGCCGGAGCCCCGGCGAGCGCCGCATGGCCGCACGAAGCCGCGCGTGATTGGTGACGAAGGCTTCGGGCGCGTCCTCGAGCCCGAGCACGCCGCGGACGCGTGGCTCGAGCCAGGCGCTCCCGGGGCCGGCGAGCTCGACCTCGAGCTGGCGGTCGCGTGCGCGGTGGCGCACGCGCATCGTGACNNNNCCGGGCCCTCGGGCGTGTGTGCGGCCTTGATCATCGCCTCGCGCTCGAAGCGCGCGCTCGGGTCACGGGCGCCGAAGCGAAGCCCGGCGAGCGTTCCCGCGAGATCCCACGGACCACCGGTCGGGAGGACGAGCTTGGTCGTCCGGGTCGCCGTCTCCGTCACATCGCTCCGTGATCGATCCAGCTCCGGAGGACGGCGCGCTCGTCGTCGGTGCAGCCCGTCTTGTTGCCGAGCGGCATCGTCTTCTGGACGCACGCGCGCTCCTTGATCCGCGGCGCGAGTGCCTTCATCTCGGCCTCGGTGTCCATCTTGATCCCGTTGGGCGCGACCTTCCACGTGTCGTCGGTGGGGTGGGCGCTGTGGCACTGCACGCAGCGCGTGTCGACGACCTTGCGTGCGTCGGCGTAGGTCGCGACCTCGGCCCGCTCGGGCTCCTCGATCGGCTTCGTGAGGAGGAAGACGGTGGCGAGGCCCGTGATCACGACCACGGCGGCGACCGGGAACCACGAGGTGTAGTGGAACCGGATGTTCATCAGGTGGCGCACGAGCGCGCCGCCCACCGCGATCACCGCCAGCACGATCCACGCGAGCTTGTTCCCGTAGGTGCTCGGGAAGTGGTTCGAGATCATGATGAACAGCAGCGGGAACGTCATGTAGTTGTTGTGAATCGACCGCTGCTTGGCCCGCTGTCCAATCTTGGGATCCTGCGGTCGCCCCTCCTTCGTCGCGGCGACGAGCTCGCGCTGCGAGGGGACGATGACGAACCAGACGTTGCCGGTCATGATCGAGCCGAGCGTCACGCCGACGTGGATGTACGCGGCGCGCCCGGACAGGATGTGCGTGAGCGCGTAAGCGAGCCCGATCGCGTAGGCGAACGACACGAGCGCGCCGGCGACCTCGCGCTTCGCGAGCGGCGAGCTCCAGATCAGGTCGTAGACGAACCACGAGACGACGATCGACGTGATGCCGATGCCGATCGCGAGCGTGGGGTTCAGCGCGCGGATGCTGGGGTCCACGAGCAGAGCGCCTTTGCCGGCGTAGTAGACGACAAACAGAAGAAGGATGCCGCTCGCCCACGTGCTGAAGTTCTGCCACTTGAACCAGTGCAGGTTCTTCGGGAGCTGGCCGGGCTCGAGGAGCTTCTTGTCGACGTCGTAGAAGCCGCCCGAGTGGAGGAGCCAGATCTTGCCGTCGTAGCCGGCGGGGGCGTCCTTCGGCTTCTCGAGGTTGCGATCGAGCCAGTTGAAAAGAAGCGAGTTGCCGATCCACATGATCCCGGCGATGAGGTGGACCCATCGCAGGACCAGGTCGGCGAGCTCGCGCAGGTGAGCTTCCACGATGCGTGGATACCACACTCGTCCGGGGCCCCTCTTTTACGCGCCTGCGCAGGAACGTTCGCGGCTCCTCTGCGAACGCTTGGTCGCGGTTACATCGCCCCACCCCAATGATTTCATGGGCTTCGACGCACCGCGGCGTGGCCTGACACTTGCTGATGAGATGGCTCAGTGGTTCAACCAGTCAATCTCCGAGCCGCAAACACCGACCGCAAGGACCTCGTCGGGGTCCTCGAGGCCGCGTACCGCCTGGACGGCGACGAGGGCACCTGGCTCGCCCGCGTCGTCGACCGCGCGGCCCGGGCCGGCCTCGACCGCGGGCTCGGCGCGTGCGGCATGTTCTACGACCTCAGCGGCGGCGTGCGCGTGTGGAACACGGTCGCGCGCGGCACCCCCGAGGGCGCGCTCGAGGCCCTGCGGGCGCTCGAGGGCACCGCGACCCCCGAGCTCGCGGAGCGCTTCTTCGCGCTCGGCGCGAGCTGCACGACGATGAGCGCGCGCCTCGCGCTCGGCGAGCGTCTCGCGGCGCACCCCGCGCATCAGGCGTTCCTCGCCCCGCTCGGCATCGCCGACTTCCTCGGCGCGTCGGCCACGGAGCCGAACGGGAGCGGGTGTCTCATCGGCGCGCCGCTCTCCGCGATCGGCAACGTTCGCCGCGCCGATGCGCAGAGCTGGACCCGCGTCGCGGCGCACGTCGCGGCAGGGCTTCGGCTCCGCCGCGGGCGCGCCACGGTCGAGGCCGTCCTCACGCCGAACGGCAAGGTCGAGCACGCCGAGGCGCCGGCCCAGGGTTCGCTCGGTGCGCTCCGCGAAGGCGCGCGCGCCGTGAGCTGGGCCACCGCGACCGCGAACGGCGACCCGCGCGCGCTCGAGTACTGGCGCGCGCTCACGGCGGGGCGCTGGTCGCTCGTCGATCAGTTCGATCACGACGGCAAGCGCTACATCGTCGCCTACAAGAACGATCCCGCGCCGCCCGCGTCGGCGTCGCCGTCGCTCACCGAGCGCGAGGCGCAGGTCCTCGGTTGGCTCGCGCAGGGACACTCCAACAAGCTCATCGGCTACGAGCTCGGCATCGCGCCGTCGACGGTCGCGATGCACCTTGGCACCGCCGCCGCCAAGCTCGGGACCAAGACGCGCGTCGCGCTCGTGCAGGCCGCGCGCCAGATGTTGCAGGGAAAGAAGGGAGAGAGCTGATGGATCTCGGTTTGCCCAAGGGCGTCACGTTCAGCGAGTGCGGCGACCACGGCAGCGTCGTCGTCTTCGCGTTCCCGATCGCGGCGGACGAGCCGCACCTGACCGAGGCCGAGCGCACCGTCGCGCTCCACCTCATGGCAGGCGCGACCAACGCGGAGATCGCCTCCGCGCGCGGGTGCGCCGTCCGCACCGTGTGCAACCAGGTGCAGAGCCTTTTCAAGAAGCTCGGCGTTCGGTCGCGCGCGGAGCTCGCGGCGAAGCTCCCCGTCTTGGCCTAGCGTCCGCTTCTCATGGCCGCCCCGCCGCGGCGGGCGTTCGCGGCTGACGGCGGCGTGCGTCCGGCGCAAGGTGGGGCCTGGTGCAACGCCTGCCGATTCGATGTACAGAGTGGCATGCCGGGCTGGATGGGGCCGGGAGCGTCACCATGAGCGACACCTTGTCGGAGGTGCTTCGCGCGGTTCGGCTCACCGGGGCGATCTACTTCTCGATCGACGCATCGTCGCCGTGGGTGGCCGAGGCCGCGCCGTCGCGCGAGATCGCGCCGCGCATCATGGCCGGCGTCGAGCACGTCATCGAGTACCACGTGATCACCAAGGGCACGTGCTTCGGAGGCATCGTCGGCGAGCCCCCCGTGCGGCTCGAGGAGGGGGACGTCATCGCCTTCCCGCAAGGGGACCCCCACGTCCTCTCCAGCGGTCCCGGCATGCGCGGCGGGCCGGGGCTCGACGAGATCCTCCGCGCCGATCAACCGTTCCCGGTCGCGGTCTCCCTCGCCGGCGGCGGTCCCGACAAGACGTCCGTGATCTGCGGGTTCCTCGGCTGCGATGCCCGCCCATTCAACCCGCTCCTCGCCACGCTCCCGCGCATGCTCCACATCCACGGCAAGGGCGAGCGCACGTCCGTGCTGCGTCACCTCGTCGATCTGGCGCTCGCCGAGTCCAACGCTCCGCGCTCGGGGAGCGAGTGCATGCTCTCGCGCGTCAGCGAGCTGCTCTTCGTCGAGGTCGTCCGCCAGTACGCCGACTCGCTCGCCCCCGAGAACGTCGGTTGGTTCGCGGGCCTCCGAGATCCCACCGTGGGACGCGCGCTCCAGCGCCTCCACGCGCGTCCGACCCACCCCTGGACGCTCGACGATCTCGCGAAGGAGGTCGGTGCCTCCCGCTCGATCCTCGCGGAGCGCTTCGCGCACTTCGTCGGGGTTCCGCCGATCCAGTACCTGGCGCAGTGGCGCATCCAGTTGGCGGCCACGCTGCTCCGCTCGTCGACGGCGAGCCTGGCCGAGATCGCCGGTCGCGTCGGCTACGGCTCCGAGGCTGCGTTGAGTCGCGCGTTCAAGCGCCTGACCGGCGTGGCGCCAGCCACGTACCGCCGCCCGCGTTGATCTGGACGCTCGGCCAAGCAGCGCGGACGAGCTGTCATTCACGGGAACGAGGGTCCGACGCATCGTCTCTTCCACGGGCACGCGCCCGGGAAAGGTGACGTCATGTCGAGTGAGATTCACGAAGGTGGGTGCTTCTGTGGAACGGTGGGGTTCCAGGTGGAGGGCAAGCCGGCGGCGATGGGCTACTGCCATTGCAGCTCGTGCCGGCGCTGGTCGGCCGGGCCGGTCAACGCGTTCACGCTCTGGGCGCCGGCTGCGGTGCGGATCACGCGCGGGGCGGATCAGGTGGGGAGCTTCGCGAAGACGCCGAACAGCGTGCGCAAGTGGTGCCGCAACTGTGGTGGCCACCTCATGACCGATCACCCGCAGTGGGGCATGGTCGACGTCTACGCCGCGGTGCTCGACGGGCTCGAGTTCGCTCCGGGCGTCCACGTCAACTACGCCGAGACCGTCCTGCGCATGCGCGACGGGCTCGTGAAACACCGGGACTTCCCGGCCGACATGGGTGGCAGCGGAAAGGTGGTGGCCGAATGACCGCGCTCGATCTCGTCGCCGTGAAGGCGAAGCAGCAGGCGACGTGGGCCTCGGGCGATTTCGCCATCGTCGGCACCACGCTCCAGATGGTCGGCGAGTCGCTCTGCGAGGCGGCCGACGTGCGCTCCGGCGAGCGCGTCCTCGACGTGGCGTGCGGGAACGGAAACGCGACGCTCGCCGCCGCGCGTCGGTTCGCGACCGTCACCGGGCTCGACTACGTTCCGGCGCTCCTCGAGAAGGCGCGCGCGCGCGCGACGGCGGAGGGGCTCGCCCCCGAGCTCGTGGAGGGGGACGCCGAGGCGCTCCCGTTCCCGGACGCGACCTTCGACGTCGTCCTCTCCACCTACGGCGTGATGTTCGCGCCCAACCACGCGAAGGCGGCGGCCGAGCTCGTCCGGGTGTGCAAGCCGGGCGGCCGGATCGCGCTCGCGAACTGGACGCCCGATGGGTTCATCGGGGAGCTCCTCCGCACCGTGGGTCGCTTCGTTCCGCCGCCGCCGGGCCTGGTCTCGCCGGCGATGTGGGGCCGGCGCGAGCACGTGTCGGAGCTCTTCGGCGATGCGGTGAGCTCGCTGGCGATCGAGAGCAAGACCTTTCCGTTCCGGTACCGCTCCCCCGCGCACTTCATCCAGATCTTCCGCGACTACTACGGGCCGACGCACAAGGCGTTCCTGGCGCTCGACGAGGACGGTCGGATGGGGCTCCGCGGCGCGCTCGAAGCGCTCATCGCGCGCTGGGATCGCGGGAACGGGCGCGGCATGGTCGCTCCGGGCGAGTACCTCGAGATCGTCGCGACGCGGCGCTGAGTCAGCGTCGAGCGCGCGGGTCGAACCCGTAGAACTTCACGAGCTCGCGGAAGATCCCAGGGTGATTCTCCGCGAGCGCGTGAGGTTGCTCGTAGAACTCCTCCGTGACGACGGCGAAGAACTCGGCCGGGTTCGTCGCGCCGTAGCGGTCGATGTCGCTCGTCAGGCCTTCGGCGAGCGCCTCGAACTCCGGTTGGAACGCGGTCGCCCATTGCGCGTAGCGCTTGCGATCGGGGAGGTCGGGGGCGCCGTCGACGGTGCCGTCCTCGGCGTCGAGCTGGTGCGCGAACTCGTGCAGGACGACGTTGTGGCCGTCGCTCGTGTTCTGCGCGTCGTTCTTCACCCGGTCCCACGCGAGCACGACCAGATCCTTCGACCACGACTCGCCGAGGTTGATGCCTTCTTGCTCGAGCACGGCTCCGCCGCCGGCGCGCGAGCGCCGCTTCGTGCGCCACGCCGATGGGTAGACGACGATGCTCGCGAGGTCGGGGTAGGGCACGTCGACGTCCCGGTGGACCAAGAGCAGGCACGCCTCGGCCGCGATGACGAGCTTCATCTCGTCCGTGACCTCGAACCCGGCGCCGCCCTCGAAGGTCTTCTCGGCGAGGAAGATCTGCATCAGCCCGCCCAGCCGCGTCCGGTCCTCGGCCGAGAGCTTCCGCACGAGCGGTACGCGATCCAGCACGATTGCCCACTGTTCCTCGCGGAGCGGCGTCTCGCGGAGGGTCTTTCGCCGAGGGGCTTTCAGGAAATCGAACATGCACGTACCTTCGTCTGTCTCACGTCTCTCGGAGGATACCCGCATGCAGCTCGGTATGGTCGGTCTTGGTCGAATGGGCGCGAACATGGTGCGACGGCTCATGCGCGAGAAGCACGAGTGCGTCGCGTTCGACGTGACGCCGGCAGCGGTCGACGCGCTCGCGAAGGAAGGTGCCGTCGGCGCCAGCTCGCTCGAGGACATGTGCAAGAAGCTGAAGGCTCCGCGCGCCGTCTGGCTCATGGTGCCGGCGGCGTTCGTGGACGCGACGATCGAGAAGGTCCTGCCGTTCCTCGAGAAGGGCGACATCCTCATCGACGGCGGCAACTCGAACTACAAGGACGACGTCGACCGCGCAGCGAAGCTCGCGCCCAAGGGCATTCATTACATGGACATCGGGACGAGCGGCGGCGTCTACGGTCTCGAGCGCGGCTACTGCCTGATGATCGGCGGCCCGAAGGAAGCCGTGGAGCGGCTCGACCCGATCCTCTCCTGCCTCGCGCCCGGCGAGGGCTCGATCGAGAAGACGCCCGGCCGCGACGGCAAGAAGAGCACCGCCTCGAGGGGCTACCTCCACTGCGGCCCGGCGGGCGCCGGCCACTTCGTGAAGATGATCCACAACGGGATCGAGTACGGGATGATGCAGGCGTACGCGGAGGGGCTCAACATCCTGAAGCACGCCGGGATCGGCAAGAAGGACCACGCGAAGGACGCGGAGACGGCTCCCGTGCGTGACCCCGAGTACTTCCAGTACGAGTTCGATCTCGCCGACGTCACCGAGCTCTGGCGGCGCGGCAGCGTGGTCACCTCGTGGCTCCTCGACCTCACCGCGGCCGAGCTCGCGGCGAGCCCGCAGCTCGAGCAGTACGCCGGCAAGGTGTCGGACTCGGGCGAAGGGCGCTGGACGATCGAAGCGGCCATCGCCGAGGGCGTACCGGCCGAGGTGCTGTCGGCCTCGCTCTGGTCACGCTTCAGCTCGCGCGGCAACGCCGACTTCCAGAACAAGGTTCTGTCGGCGATGCGCCACGCGTTCGGTGGCCATCACGAGAAGAAGTAGCCACCGCGGAAATCGCTCCGCCTGAGCTCAAGGCCCCGCTCGATCGGTCGATCCACGAGGTGCAGCACGGCACTTCGAGGGAGCGACGGCGAACCATGCGGCAAGAAACGATCGAGCGGTCCTTTGGGAGCTTCGCGGTTCTCGACGACGGCATCATCGTCGGCTACCCGAAGGCGCTCGACCTGGAGCTGCGGGATGCCATGGCCGTGATCGAGCTCCTGCGCGAGCTGACGCCGCCGGGGCAGCGGATCCGCCTCCTGCTCGACCACCGGAGCGTGAGCCGGAAGCTCACGCCGGAGGCCCAGGCGGCGATGAAGACGCTGCTGGAGCCCGAGCTCGACCGTCTGGCCGTGCTCATCGGCAACACGGTCTCTCGCTTCCTGGCCTCGACGATGATGCGAGCGTTCGGTCAGGGCGACAAAGTGCGTGTCTTCGAGTCGGAAGGTCAGGCGTTGTCGTGGTTGCGCGAAGCGCGCCGAATGGCGCGCTGAGCGCCCCCCTTCAGACCTCGTCGTGCACTTCGTTCCACTCGCGCCCGTCGCGGGCGAGGAGCGCGGTCGACTCGGCCGGCCCCCACGAGCCTGCGGAGTACGTCGCGGGCGACTTCGTCGCGTACTTCCACGCCTCGAGGAGCGGGTGAATGATGGTCCACCCGGCCTCGACCATGTCCGCGCGCTGGAAGAGGGTCGCGTCGCCGAGCATGCAGTCGAAGAGCAGGCGCTCGTAGCCGGTGGAGCGCTGCTTGTGGAAGTAGTCCTCGTAGTCGAAGGACATCTTCACGGTCCCGATGTTCATGATCGTGCCGGGGACCTTCGCGCCGAAGCGGAACGACATCCCTTCTTCGGGCTGGATGTTCAGCACGAGTTGGTTCGGGAGCAGGTCGTCGACGCGGGTCCTGCGGAAGAGCAGGAACGGGGGCCGCTTGAACTGGATCACGATTTGGGTGAGCCGCTTCGCCATGCGCTTCCCGGTGCGCAGGTAGAAGGGGACACCGGCCCAGCGCCAGTTGTCGAGCATGAGCTTCATCGCGACGAAGGTGTCGGTCTTGGAGTCCTTCGGGACGTCCTTCTCCTCGCGGTACTTCGGGAGGAACTGGCCGCCCATGCCGCCGGCGCCGTACTGGCCCCGGACGGCGAGCTGGGAGATGTCGTCGGGCTTGATCGGCTGAATGGCGCGGAGCGCCTTGACCTGCTCGTCGCGGATCTCGTCGGCGGCGAACGAGATCGGGGGCTCCATCGCGATGAGCGAGAGGAGCTGCATCATGTGGTTCGGCACCATGTCGCGCAGCGCGCCGGCGCGGTCGTAGTAGCCGCCGCGGTGCTCGACGCCGAGCGTCTCCGCCACCGTGATCTGCACGTGGTCGATGTAGTTGTGGTTCCACGTCGGCTCGAAGAAGCCGTTCGCGAACCGCATGACCATGATGTTCTGGACGGTCTCTTTCCCGAGGTAGTGGTCGATTCGGTAGATCTGGTCCTCGCGCAGGTACTTGCGGAGCTCGACGTTGAGCGAGCGCGCCGACTGCAGATCGGTGCCGAACGGCTTCTCGACGATGACGCGCCGCTGGCGCCCGCTGGAGGTGTCGGCCAAGCCCGACTCCCCGAGCTGCTTCGCGACGGCGCCGAAGAACGCGGGCGCGGTAGCGAGATAGAAGAAGGCGTTGTCCTCGGTGTTGTGCTTCGCCGTGATCTGGGCGAGGCGCTCCTTCATCAGCTCGTACGTCTTGGGATCGCCGAAGTCGCCCGACATGTAATAGAGGCGCGAGCGGAACCACTTCCAGTTCTCGAACTTCAGCGCCTCGGGATCGATCTCGCTCAGATCCGCCTCGATCTTGTCGCGGTACTCCTTGTCCGTCATCGGCTGGATCGCGACGCCGAGCACCGCGAAGTTTCCGGCGAGCAAGCCGTCCTTCGCGAGGTTCAGGAGCGAAGGCATGAGCTTCCGCTTCGTGAGGTCGCCCGTGGCGCCGAAGATGACCATCGTGAACGGGGGAGCGCCGTGGTCGGGCGTGGGATCGACGTACTCGGGCGATTCACTGAGGACGGGCGTGGTCATGGTCGCCCGATGATACGCTCAGTAGATCCGCCCCTGCCAGGTCTCCTGCATGTCGATCCCACTGGGCGAGGATTCCAGGAAGAGCGAGATGCGCTGGAGGGCCGCGACGCGCGCCCGGCTCCGTTGGGATCGAAAGTCGCTCTCGAGCACGTCGACGTCGCTCCCGGACCCCTTGGCGACGTCCGAGCTCGTCGCGATGACGCGCGCGCTGCAGAGCACCTTCTTCGCGGCCGTGTCGAAGACGACGGCGACGCCGTTGTAGCCTCCGGCCTCGAACGTGCCGGCGGCCCCCAGCTTCGGGTGAATGCAGCTCTTCGCGCTCTCGACGACGACGAGCGCCGGAAGGTCTCCCTCCGGCTTCATCATCGTTCGCACGTGACAGCCGTGGGCGCTCTCGGGGCGGCCGACCGCGAGCAGGAGATCGTCCTCGTCGATCGACGGCGTGCCGACGCGCTCGTGGCGGGGCCGCTTGACCATGAGCGTGTCGTCGCACTTCACGTCGGTCCCGCTCGCCGTCGGGAGCGCGGCGAGCATGGCCAGGATGGTGTCCTTGGGCCACGGCTCGGGCGGCGGCGGGTGGGCCTCGGCCCACGCCTGCGCCGACGCCGAGGCCTGCGCGGAGGCAATCTGCGCGGCGACGTCCCCCGGTCGATAGATGAACACGCCGCGGCTCGCCTCGAGGCGAACGCCGCCCTCGCTCGTGAACACGAGCTTCGCGGTTCGCGTCGCGTTGCGCTCGAACAGACAAGGCGTCGCGAACGTGCCGCTCAGCTCGAAGGCGCCCGAGAGCTCGCTCCGCGTGCTGGTCGCGGGGAACGGGATCGACGTGGTGCAGGTGCTCTTGCCACCCTCGTCCACGACGTCGACCGCGAAGGTGCCGGCGACGACGGTATCCGTCCAGTCCTTGTCGGAGAGCCCGACGTTCAAGGAGATGGTCTTGCCCGTCTCGTCGATCGACGCGAGCGAGAAGGTGAGGTTCGCGGGCGGCTTGGGCTTCCGCTTGCACGCGGACGATGCAACGAGCCCGAGGACGAGGAGCGCGAGCCAGCGTTGCGCGTTCATGGCGGAAGGATAGACCGATCGCCGTCAGAACCGCACGAGGTCGCCCCGGATCTCGAGCCCGAGCGAGAGCACCTGCACGTCGAGGTGCTGGGACGACAAGAGCGCGCGCGCCTTGAGCGCGAGATCGAACCGAGGCGCGCGGATCAGGTCGAGGCCGACGGCGAAGAACGCGAGCGGACCGGTGCGATCCGCGCGCGACTCGTCGCCCAAGAGGCGCGTCCGCACGACGACGATGCCGATGCCGAGCCCGCCCTCGAACCGCAGCCGCCACGTGTCGAACGCGAGCCCGCTCGACAGGTTCCACACCGAGAGGCGCTGGTCCGCGATCGCGGGCCCGCCCGTCTGGTACGCGGGCACGAACGTCCCGCCGGACGACGCGAGCGTGTACCCGACGTCGAGGAACGGGGAGAGGAAGTAGCGCGTCTTGTAGACGAGGCCGAACGACAGCGTCGCACCCTTGCGGTTGTCCGCGATCGCGAGCTCCTGCACCGCCTGCTCGCCCACGTCCATCGTGAGCCCGACGTGGAAGTCGGTCTCGAGGACGTGCCGGTACGGCGCGGTCGTGGCGAGCTGCCCCGCGAGGACGAGACCGATCAACGCTGCCTCGGCCGCGGCGGAGTGAAGTCGCCGACGTGGTACTTGTAGAAGACGAGCCCGGGCGTGTCCGAGATCATCGCGTTCGGCTTGCCGACCGTGAGGAACTTGTCGATCACGTTGGTGCCGTTCACGGTCCAGTAGACGACGCGCAGCCCGGCCGATTGCGCGGCCGACACCTCGTCCGCTTGCGGCCCGAGGGTGAAGCGAGGACCCCAGAACGTGCACCCCGCGTCCGCCGCCGCGGTGCGGTCGTACTCGACGAGGCAGAGCGTGCCGTCGGGGTGGGGGAGGCCGGAGTACGTCGCGACGAGCTCCTCCTCGAACATGCCCACGACGACCCCGAACGGGAGCCCGCCCGCCGCCTGCCGCTTCGCGCCGGCGACCGTGTACTTTGCAGCGATCGGGAGCTCGGGGCCGATGACGTCGCTCGTCTTCGAGTCGATCCAGATCCCGCGGAGGCGCGTCTGCGTGAACGCGACCGCGAGCGCCTCCTCGAGCGTGGGGAGCTCCTCGCCGTGTTCGAGGCGGCAGCTCGCGCGGAGCTCCGCGAGCGTCATGTCGGAGACGTAACCCTTGCAGAAGCGCCCTTGGACCAGGCGCGGGGAGAGCTCGTCGTCGTGCAAGAGGACGACCTGCCCGTCCTTCGTGAGCCGCGTGTCGATCTCGACGAACTCCGCGCCCATGAGCTCGGTCATCCGGATGCCGGGGAGGCTGTTCTCGGAGACGCCGTAGTTCTGGATCGTCTGCGACGCGTGGTGGCCTCCGGAGAGGAAGTCGGGGGTGCCGTCGGAGTTCGCATCGGTGCGGAGCGGTGCCCCGAACGTGACCGAGAACGGCGCGTTCGGGTCCTCGTCCTCGGTGCCCCAGAACCCGGCGAGCGTGGTCCCCTTCAGGTCGTTCGGTCCATACGTCCCGCCGCACATCTTCGCGGCGACGACGGGATCGTCCTCGAAGATGCGCACGAGCCCCACGTCGGTCTGCTCGGCCCACCGCCAGTGGCCCTCGAACACGACCCGCGTGCCGCCGTCGAGGCAACCACCCTCGGTGATGACGTAGAGCGCGTTCGTGCGCCCGAAGAACGAGAGCCGATCGACGGCCGCCTTCGACACCGCGTCGCGGCCGAAGAGAAGGGGGCCCGTCCCGCCGACCTGCCACACGACCGCCAGCGTGTCGTAGGTGGTCTGCGGGAGCGGCGTCGCGTCACGCAGCATCCCCCCGTTCGCGAAGGTCGGAACGTGGATCTGCGCGCGCACCGTGCAGGAGGTGGCGGCGGCGATCGCGAGCGCGAGGACGAGGGGCCTAGAATCCATAGCCGGCGAAGAACCTCGGGTAGGCGACGAACGCTTCGTCGGCTGCGAACGGGAGCCAGAGCGCGTAGGACGCGCGCGCGATCATCGCGCCCGCACCGAAGTACCAGTTGCCCCCGCCGTGAACGGGGTTCTCCACGATGATCGCGGTCTCGGCACCGACGAGGCGCCCGTCCGCGACGCGCGTGCTCGAGCCGCCGAAGATGGCGGTCTGCGGGGTGCTGACGACGATCTCCTCGCGGACCGTGAACCCAATCTCCTGCGCCCGCCACTTCCACCCGACCGCCACGCCGGTCCGGAGGAGGAACTGGTAGAGGAACGCGTCGAAGCCGAAGCCGACCAGCCCCCCGAAGCCGGCGCCACCGAGCGCGCGCAGGGAGAGCGAGGGAGAGCCCGGGATGTCGTCGAACACGTGCGTCCACGAGGCGCCGATCATCACCTCGTTCGTGACGACCGCGGTCTGGATCCGGGACAGGGCGGAGAAGCCGAGCGGAAGGCCGATCCGCAGGTTGATCTCCGCCATCGGGAACGCGCTGATCTGTCCTTCGACGACGCGCTGGGGAGGGTAGTCCCAGAGGATCCCGAGCGAGAGCGCGACGCGGCCCTTCCCCGGTCCTTCGGGGTGGAAGACGAGCTTCCCGAGCGGTGCACGCTCGGCCGCCTCCGGCGGCGGCGCGTCGGCGTGCGCCCGCTCGGCCGTGGCGAGGAGCCCGACCGCGAGCACGCCGATCAGCGCTCGCCGAAGCCGCATCGGGTGGCGATAGCGCGCAACCCGCCGCGGCGTCAATCGATGGTCACTCGGCGGGCATGGCGGGGCGCACCGGCCGCGCCACCGGCGCGTCGAGGATGACGCGTGCGCTCCGCTGGTAGCTCACGTAGGCCCATGCCCACTCGAGCAGGACCACGACGCGGTTGCGGAAGCCGACGAGCGCCATCAGGTGCACGAAGAGCCACGCGAGCCAGGCGAGCATGCCGGTCATGCGCATCTTCCCGATGACCGCGACGGCGCGGCTCCGCCCGATCGTCGCCATCTCGCCCAGGTTCTTGTACCGAAATGGGACGAGCTCTCGCCCGGCGAAGGTACGGAGCGCGTTCTTCGCCGCGATGCGCCCGCCCTGGATCGCGACCTGCGCGACGCCCGGGAGCGGCTCGCCGTCCTGGACGAGCGCCGCGATGTCTCCGATCGCGAAGACGCGCTCGAGGCCCTTCACGCGAAGCGTCGCATCGACCTCGACCCGGCCGCCGCGCTGGAGCGGGACGCCGAGCGTCTTCACCACCGGAACGCCGCCGACGCCGGCAGCCCAGAGCACGGTGCGCGCGTCGATGCGCTCCTCCGGCCCGCCGTTCTCCTGGATCGTCACGCCACCCTTGTCGATCACCTTCGCGAAGGCCTTCGTGCGGACGTCGACGCCGAGGCTCGCGAGCTCGTCGCGCGCGTACTGCGAGAGCTCGGTCGGGAACGCCGAGAGGACGCGCGCTCCGCCCTCGACGAGGATGACCTTCGCCTCGCTCGGATCGAAGTGGCGGAAGTTCTTCATCATCGTCTGGCGCGCGATCTCCGCGAGCGCCCCCGCGAGCTCCACGCCCGTGGGTCCACCGCCGATGACGACGAAGGTGAGGAGCGCGCTCCGCTCCTCGGGCTTCTCGACGCCCTCTGCCGCTTCGAACGCGAGCAGCACGCGCCGCCGCACGTCGAGCGCTTCCTCGAGCGACTTCAGGCCGGGTGCCGCCGCCTCCCAGTCGTCGTGGCCGAAGTACGCGTTGGTCATCCCGCACGCGAGGATGAGCGCGTCGTACTCGAGCGCGGTCACGCCTTCGCCGGTATCGAGCGTGAGCGTGCGCGCCTTCGGATCGATGGCCGTCGCGCGCCCGAGGAGGACCGTGCAGTTCTCCTGGTCGGAGAGGATGTTGCGGATCGGCGCCGCGATGTCGGTCGCGGCGAGCCCGGCCGTGGCCACTTGGTAGAGCAGCGGCTGGAACAGGTGATGGTTTCGCTTGTCGACGACGGTGACGTCGACGTCCTTGCCGGCGAGCGACTTCGCGGCCTCGAGCCCGCCGAAGCCGGCGCCGAGGATGACCACGCGCGGTTTCCCTTCCATGGCACCCCGGATGTAGGTCCGTTTCAGACGCCGACCACCTGCATCTCGTCGAAGCCTTCCTTGGCCATGTCGGCCAAGCGAACGCGCACGTCGCGCAACCAGCGCGCGTCGCGCGAGAACACATCTCCGGCGAGGAGCGACGTGATCGCCCGCCGCAGGTACGTGTGCTGCTTCTCCGCGAAGATGTAGCGACGGAGACCGCCGACGTAGAAGGCGCGAACCGCGTCGGTGAACGTGTCGGTGCCGAGCCGCGTGAGCTCGTCCCACTCGGCGAAGCGCTCCTTGCTCACGTCGCCTGCGGCCAGCGCGTCCGCGATCGCATCGGCCGCGAGGAACGCGGTCGTCATCGCGATGTGCGCGCCGCTCGAGAAGAGCGGGTCGATGAAGCCACCGGCATCACCGACTTGGAGCCAACCGTCCCCGCGCCGCTCGGCGACGCGGTACGAGAAGTCGGCGGCGACCTCCGCCGGCCAGAGCCGCTCGGCTCCGCCGGTGAGCTTCGTGGCCGACGGCGACTGGCGGATGGCTTCGTCGAGCATCGCGGACGGCGAGCCGTCGCCGACGCGCCGATGCTCCTTCACCCACGCCGACGAGACGACTCCGCCGACGCTGGTGCGGCCATCCTTGAACGGGATGAACCAGAACCAACCCGGATCGAAGACGACGATGTCGATGTCACCGGCCTCGCGGCCTTCGGGCCGCGGCACGCCGCGGTAGTGCGAGTAGAACGCCGACTTGTCGAGGCGGTCGATGCGGGACGTCGTGCGATCGCTGTGCGCCGTGTGCGCGTCCCGCCCAGTGGCGTCGATCACGAACCGCGCTTCGAGCCGCTGCACCTCGCCGCTGGGATCCTTCGCTTCGACGCCGCGCACGCTCCCACCCTCGCGGAGGAACTTGGTGACGGTCCAGCGGTGACGGACCTCGGCCCCGAGCTCGGCGGCGTGCTCGAGCAGGAGGTGGTCGAACTCGTCGCGCGGGACTTGGAACGCGTACGGGTAGCGCGGGTCGAACGCCATCTCGAACCCGAACCGCATGACCTTGCCGGTGTGGGCGATGTCGTCGTGGAAGCGCGCGCCGTGCTTCTCGATGAACCGCTCCTTCACCTTGGAGAGCGCCCCGAGCTGATCCAGGTACTGGAGCGAGCCAGGGAGGAGCGACTCGCCCAGGTGGAATCGTGGGAACACCTCGCGCTCGAGGACGAGCACGCGAAGTCCCTTCTGGACGAGCCGCGCCGCAGCCATGGAGCCGCCAGGGCCGCCCCCGACGACGATGACGTCGAAGCTTTCAGCCATGATTCAAATCGGACCGACGTGCTGGGAGAAGATGATGTCGGGACCGGGCGAGCCGGTGTTGTCGTCCTTCTCGACGCTGATCTCGATGTCGAACTCGAGCTCGGGGTAGGTGCCCGCGAACTTTCCGCTGCGGCTGCCCTCCTCGTACGTGATGTTGCCCATGCGGGTCCACGTCGCGCCGGAGTTCTTGCGGCCCCACACGACGAAGGCCTTCGAGCCGTCGGTGATGCGCGCCGGCGGCGGCAAATTCGCCACGACGATGTCGAGGACCATCTGGTGCTCGGCCGACTTCGGATCTGCTTTGATCGTCGCGTCCGCGCCGGTCGCCTTACCGGTCGAAGCGACCTGGTACTTGAGCGGGCCGCCGCAGGCGACGAGCAACGCACACACGGCGAAAGCGAACTTCATCGAAAAGCGAGTCATCTCGGTCTCCTTGGTGAGGCCGTCATTGTTATCGCCAAGGGCATTCTTCGGCAAGCCGCGCGCTTGTGGCGGATGCTCTCTCCGAGGTTATGTTGTGGGAGATGTCCGACGCCAAGCCGAAGCCTGCCCCCACACCCGCCGCGAATCCTCCGGCGGACTGGGCCGTCGTCACGGGGCCCACGCCGGACGAGAAGGGTGCGCGGATCGTCCGCTTCAAGGGCGATGCGGTGCAGACGGGGGAGGTACGTCCGCTCGTCCCCGGCACCCCGTTCCAAGGCGGCGAAGAGGTCGTTCGGATGAAACCGATCGGCGACGGCGGCGTACCAGCTTTCGAGGTCGAATCGATGTACACGCAACCCGTCGCACGCCCCGCTCGTGGGGCCAGTGGGGCGGCGGCGAAGAAGGGTCCCGCGCAAGTCGCCACCGAGGCGTACCGAAGCAACTGGGACGCGATCTTCGCGGAGACCTCGGTGTTGCCCAAAGGAGCCCCCAACTGATGTTCTCGTTCGCCAAGGCGCGGATGCCCGACCCGCGCGACGCACTCCCCGGTCGGGACGACAAGATGCCGGTGCCGGAGAAGCACTTCGTCCTCGGCACGCCGCTCGAGGGACCGTTCCCCGGCAAGGCGATGGCGATGTTCGGTCTCGGCTGCTTCTGGGGCGCGGAGAAGGCGTTCTGGAAGGCGAAGGGCGTCCACTCGACGCAGGTGGGCTACGCCGCGGGCTACACGAAGAACCCGACCTACCGCGAAGTGTGCAGTGGCCTCACCGGCCACAACGAGGTCGTGCGCGTCGTGTTCGACCCCGCGGTCACGAGCTTCGAGGAGCTCCTCCGCCTGTTCTGGGAGAGCCACGATCCGACGCAAGGCATGCGGCAGGGGAACGACGCCGGCACGCAGTACCGCTCGGGCGTCTACGTCTACGACGAGGCGCAGCGCGCGGCGGCCGAAGCCTCGCGCGACGCCTACGCGAAGAAGCTCCGCGACGCGGGCTACGGCGCGATCACGACCGAGATCATCCCGGCGCCCGAGTTCTATTTCGCGGAGGACTACCACCAGCAGTACCTCGCGAAGAACCCGGACGGGTATTGCGGGCTCGGGGGCACCGGCGTGAGCTGCCCCGTGCCGCTCCGCGCTTGAGCGGAGAGCCGGCGCGCGCGTGATTCTCCTGGACGGACCGACCGGCTCGGAGCTCACGCGGCGCGGCGTCGACACTCGCGGCGAGGCGTGGAGCGCCCGCGCGATCGAGGACGCTCCGGAGGTCCTCGCCGCGATTCATGCAGGCTACACGAAGCTCGGCGCGACCCACGTTCGCGCGAACACGTTCCGCACGCGGGAGCGCACGGTCGGGGCGCGATGGGCGGAGCTCGCGCGTGCCGCGGTCGCGCTCGCGCGGCGCGCGGAGCCGGCGGTCGTCCTCGGCAGCCTCGGCCCCGTCTTCGACTGCTATGCGCCCGACCGAAGCCCGGGCGCGGCCGCGCTCCCGGACCACCGCGCGCTCGCGGACGTGCTCGCGCCGTTGGTCGATGGCTTCGTGTGCGAGGCGTTCCCGGCTCCGCTCGAGGCGGAGGCCGCGGTCGCCGCGTGCGTGGCGACCGGGCGCCCGACGTGGGTGGCGTTCACGGCAGGACCCAGCGCCGATCTCCTCGGACCGGCGGCCATGCGCGAGGGCGCGAAGCGCGCGATCGGCGCCGGAGCGGCGGCGGTGCTCGTCAACTGCGTCGCGGCGCCGCGCACGCTCGCCTACGTGGAGGCGATCGCCGGACTGGGCGTACCGGCCGGCGCATATGCGAACGCGGCGGAGTGGAACGGTCCCAAATTGGGACCGGACGACTACGCCGCGTTCGTTCTTCGTTTCCGCGATGCAGGGGCGGAGATCCTCGGTGCCTGTTGCGGCACCGAGCCCGCGCACTACGCCGCGATGGTCGGCGCGCTCAGAACGCAGCGCTGACCTGGCCGCCGGCGGACGCCGTCGCGTCGGCCGAGTAGCCGCTCACGTCGCTGTAGTCCTTCGGCTTCTTCGCCGACTTGACGATCGTGACGCTGAGGACGACGTCGGTCGCTTGCGTGATCGACGAGAGGTCGACCGTGCTGGGGAGGTGCGGCACCTTGTGACCGGTGAGCGTCGCGCCGGTGAAGTAGAGGACCCACGGGCTCTCCTGCGCGTCGCCGTCGTAGATCGAGCCGAGCGCGTAGTCGTAGCCCGTCTGGTCGAAGGTGATCGTCGCGTCGGCGAGGGACGCGCCACCCGCCTCGAGCTTCTGGACCGGCGGGATCGTCTGCTGCGTCCCGTCCGTCAGGGTGTGGAAGTACGCGCGGAGGAACAGGCCCTGGCCGTTGTTCATGTCGGCGTAGGCGAGCTCGGGGGCGAGCCCACCGCCGAACGTCTGGAGCTTGAAGTTCGCGACGTTCGCGACCGGCTTCGTGACGAGGCCGAGCCCGACGTAGACCGCGCTCTTGCCGGCGGTCTTGAGGACGACCGAGTTCGAGTAGGTCGGGAAGCCCGTCTGGCCGACGGTCGTGATGTCCGCGCCGGTGATGATGCCGGTCGAGGGAACGTTGATCTTGAGGTTCGCGACGGTCGGCGCGACCGCGACGGACGGGAACGTGACGTCGGCGGTCATCGCGCCCTGCGAGCGCTTCACGCCCGGCATCATGACGGCGTTGACGGCGTTCTTGTTCGCGTCGACCTCGATCGCCGCGAGCGTGACGTCGGTGGGGTCATCGGCGACGTAGAGGTGGCGCGCCGAGTAGGTCGCGGTGTTCGCCTTGACGAACGCGGTCTCGAACCACGGCGCGTCGATCATGACGACGTTCGCGGGATCCTTCTTGCCGTTGATCGCGCCCGCGATCGAGTACGAGGTCTTCGCGAGCGGCTTGGGCAGCCAGATCTTCCGGGTGAGATCGGCCGCGGCCTTCACGTCGAGGACCGAGGCAGCTCCGACGCCTGCCTTCGCGACCGTGACGTCGAACGGGCCCTTGGCGAGGTCGACCTTGATCGACGCCTTGCCTTGCGCATCCGTCGTCCCCTCGAGGTAACCGCCGGCGCCGTTCTCGACGCGGACCGCGACACCCGACTGCGGCGTGCCGACGTCGGTGTCGTCCTGCGGGTTGCCCCACGCGTTCGACACGACCGTCACGTCGAGCGAGGTGGTGCCGGAGATGTCGACCGGGGGCGCCGTGTCGGCGCCGCCGTCCTTGGGCTTGCTGCCGTCGGGACCCGCGTCCGTGGACGGGTTCGCCGGGTCGGACGAGCAGGCGAGAGCGAGGAGGGGAAGGGCAAGGAGGAGCTTGTGGCGCATGGTGCGCGTGTCGTAGCTCCAAATCAGGGGCGGAACAACCGAGAATCCGCGTCAGAAAGCCTGATCGGCGAAGCGGAAGGCGAGCGCCTTGGGGGTGTTCGTGGTGGGCCCGACGATGACGACGCCGTCCGTGTTGGCACCGTTCCGGTGAATCAGGTGGCCGCCCTCGAGGAAGCCCGTCGCGTAGACCCGAATCGGATCACCGACTTTCACTCGCTCCACGATCATGTCGGTGAGGTTCGCCAACGGGACTGCGGTGAAGTCGGTGTCGTGGAGGCCCAAGTCCGTGACGTAGTCGTACGTCACGCCCGTCTTCCAGCCCTCGGCGAACGGCATCGCCAGCGGCCCCAGTGTCTTCTCCGCGAAGCCGACGTTCGGGTCGACGCCGTTGTGGTCCGACTGCACGTTCACGAGCATGCGGTACACCGCGCCCTTCATCTTCACCTGCAGGTTCACGTGCGTGCCGTTCGGCTTCGTGCACTGTTGGTCCTGCGGGCGGACGATGGCGTAGAGCGTGCCGTCGATGACGCCGAACGTCTTGTTCGTGAGTGCGTTCCCGAACGACGAAGCGCAGGGGCCGAGGTCGGGCCCGTCGGCGCCGGCGTCGACGAGGGGTGCGGCGTCGACCAGGGGCGTCGCGTCGGCGGAGGCGTCGTCCGCGGGCGGCGGGGTCGTGGGCGCGCCCGTGCTGGAGCACGCGGCGACGAGGAGGAGCGGAGCGAAGAAGGCGAAGGGAGCGGCGCGGCGCATCGGCGCGCGGAGCTTAGCTCGAATCGCGCGTCAGGCGAGCGCTCGGCTCGCGATCGCTCCGAGCGCGCCGCCGTGCGTGAGGGGGCTCATGTGCCCGGCCCCCTCGATCACGTGGAGCTCGGTGGCGGGGCGTGCGGCGTGGAAGCGCTCGACGATCGCGCGCGCGCAGGCCGTCGTCGCGCTCCCGCGCACCATCGTGATCGGCTGCGGCAGCGCGGCATACGCCGAGAACGGTTCCGGCGGATCTCCGGCAAAGCCGCCGGAGATGCTCTTCACCTCGCGGTAGATCTTCCACGCCGTCCGGAGCGACGCGCGGCGGTGGGCGTCCGGCAGGCGCTCCCACGCCCCGGCTCCCCACCAGTAGTCGAAGAAGCGCTGCATCCACGCGTCGGTCCCGCCGAAGTCGTCGGAAAGGAACTCGGGGTCGTCGTAGAGCGCGGCGAGCTCGGCTTCCACGTCCGCGGCATGACCGTGCTCCGTGCGGAGAGCCGCGAACAACACGGGCTCGACGAGGACCATCCGCGCGACGCGCTCGGGGTGGCTCCGCGCGAGGCGGAGCGCGAGCACGCCACCGTAGGAGTGAGCGACCACGTCGCACGGGCCCTCGAGCTCGCGCGTCGCTTCGAGCAGCAGCGCGAGGTCGTCGGCCGCGCTCGCGAGCGACCCGCGGGGGGCCGGCGAGCTGCGCCCGTAGCCGACGAGGTCGACGACGCGGCGCCGGCGCTCCGCGGGAAAGGCGGCGAGCGTCCGTTGCCAGCTCGCTCCGGCGAGCCCGGAGCCATGGACGAACAGGACCGTGCGCCCGCGGTCACCCGCGTCGTCGAACCATCCTTCGAACGCGCCTGCCCGCACCGTCGCCATGGACACGGGACCCTAGCAGCTCTACGTCGTGGGCATGTGCCTCGTGCTCCTCGCGCTGCGCGCGCACTCCGAGCTCCCGTTGATCGTGCTCGCCAACCGGGACGAGTTCCGCGCGCGCCCGACGGCACCGGCGGCGCGGTGGGAGGACGCACCCGAGCTCTTCGCGGGCCGCGATCTCGAGAAGCGCGGAACGTGGATGGGCGTGACCGACGGCGGACGCTTCGCGGCGGTGACGAACGTGCGCGATCCTGCGTCGCTCGGACCGCAGCCCAACGCACGCTCGCGCGGTGCGCTCGTGGCCGACTTCCTCACCGGCCGGGACTCGGGCGAGGCATACGGCGCCGCGCTCCCGCGCTCGGAGTTCCCGAAGTTCAACCTGCTCGTCGGGCAGGGGCTCGACCTCTTCTACCTCCGCGACGATCGACCCGGGACCGAGCGGGTGCCGGACGGGCTCCACGGGCTCTCGAACGCACGGCTGGACGTGTTCTGGCCGAAGGTCGAGCTGGGGCTGCGGAAGCTCCGCGCCGTGCTCGACCTCCCGATGACGCCGACTACCGCGCCGTTCTTCGACATCCTGGCCGACGAAGGGCAGGCGGAGGACGACATGCTGCCGAAGACGGGCGTCCCGCTCGCGTGGGAGCGTCGGCTCTCGGCGGCGCACATCACGGGGACCGAGTACGGCACGCGCGCGTCCACCGTGATGCTCGTCCACCGGAGCGGCGCGGTCCACGTCGAGGAGCGCACCTGGGATGCGGGCGACGGACAGAAGGTGCCGCGGAGCGTGGTGACCGAGACGCTCGCGTGGCCGCGCCTCGCGTGAGCGTCAGGCCCGCGTTCGCATCGCCACTCCGTCGAGCACGGCGCCCACCACGCCGCCGAGCGTGACGCACGCCATGTCCTTCTGCGCGTCCCACACGTCGCCTTGGGTCCCCAAGAACGCCGTGCCCGCCGAGGGGTCGACCACCGCCGCCGTGAGCCACTCGAGGATCTCGTAGAGCGCACCCCACGCCGTCACGAGTCCGACCGCCAGGACGAGCGACGCCGCGAGGCGCGGGGAGGCCCCGCGCACGACGCCCACCACGGCCTCGCGGTTCGCCGTCACCATGAGCAGCCCGAACGCGAAGTGGACGAACCGATCGTAGTGGTTCCGCTCGGCGCCGAGCGCGTGGCTGACGAGCTCGCCGATCGGTGTCGCCGAGTAGGTGTAATGTGCACCGATCACGTGCAAGGCGAACAGCACCGTCGCCTGCACGTAGGCGCGGTCGCTGAAGCGAAACCAGCGGTACGTCACGATGGCGAGCACCACCGCGACCACGAGGATCGAGCTCTCGAGCGCCCACGTCACGCGATCGCGCGGCGCGATGCCCATCGCGCTCCCGAAGGCGACCAGCGCGCCGAGGCAGAGCAGCGGGACGCGAGCCTCGCGAAGGGAGACGCCCGCGCGGCTCATGGCACCAGAACGAACGCGCCCGAGACGCGGCCGCTCTTCACGCGCGCGAGCGCCTCGTTCGCGTCGGCGAGCGGCAGTGACTCCGTCTTCGTCGTGATCGGGATCGTCGCGGCGAGCTCCAGGAAGCCCCGTGCGTCCGCGCGCGTGAAGTTCGCGACGCTGCGGATCGAGCGCTCCCACCACAGGGCCTCGTAGCGGAGCTCGGGGATGCGATCGAGGTGGATGGCGTTGATCGCCAGCGTGCCTCCGCGGTCGAGGGCGCCGAGCGCTCGCGCGACGACGTCGCCGCTGGGCGCGAACGTGATCGCCGCATCCAGCGCGGTCGGGATGGGGTCGTCGTAGGAGCCAGCCCACTCCGCGCCGAGCTCCCGGGCGCGCTCCTGCTCGGCGGGCGAGCGCGTCGCCACGAACACGCGACAACGCCAATGCAGCGCGACCTGGAGCGCGAGCAGGGCCGACGCGCCGAAGCCGAACAAGCCGAGCCGCTGCTCGGGCGCGATCCCCGAGATCCGGAGCGACCGATAACCGATGACGCCTCCGCACAGGAGCGGTGCCACCGCCACGTCGTCGAACGCGGCCGGCAACGCCAGCGCGAAGTCCGCGCGAACGACGGCGAGCTCCGCGTAGCCGCCATCGCGATCCCACCCCGTGAAGCACGCCGTCAGGCAGAGGTTCTCGCGTCCTTCGCGGCAGCGTGCGCACGCGCCGCAAGCCTCCGCGAGCCATCCCGCGCCCGCGCGATCACCGACGGACCACCCCGTCACCCCGGCGCCGACCTGGACCACCCGGCCCACGAGCTGATGGCCCGGGACGATCGGCGTCCGGCGGGGAGCGAGGTCGCCCTCGCAGAGCTGCAGATCCGTCCGACACACCGCGCACGCGCCGACCCGGAGGAGCAGCTCGCCGGGGCCCGCCACCGGCTCCGGGCGCTCGACCGCGCGGAGCGGACGCTGCTCGATGGGGGCCGGTCGGCCGAGCTCCATCACCTTCACGCCCGCGACCGTAGCACCCGCACGCGGGGATGGAACTTTGGCCGAGCCGGTGCGTCGAAGGGGAATGCCCTACCGCGACGAGAAGGAGGCGCTCCGCGCTCGGATCGAGGAGCTCGACAAGAACCTCTCCTCGATTGACGAGAAGACACGCGAGCTTAGCGCTCTCCGCGAGGGCGAGTCGGACGTCCGGAAGGAGCGCGATGCGCTCCGCAAGAAGCTCCGCGAGCTCGATGGTCCCCGCAAGCTCCCCACCCTCGACAACCTCGGCGTGGCGAGCCCCTGCCACGAGCGCTGGGACGACATGGTGGGAGACGACACCACGCGCTTCTGCCTCAAGTGCGAGAAGAACGTCTACGACCTCTCGTCGATGACCAAGACCGAGGCCGAGGCGCTGATCACCGCGAAGGAGGGAAAGGTCTGCGTCCGCTTCTACCGCCGCGCCGACGGGACCATCCTCACCGCGGATTGTCCCGAGGGCGTCGCGAAGAAGCGCCGCCGTGCGTTTGCCGCCGGTGTCCTCGGGGCGAGCCTGCTCGCGGGCGGTGGCCTACTCGCCGCGCGCATGCTGACGCGCGAGCGCTGCACGATGGGCGACATCGGAGCGCCGACGGGCGAACGGTACGTGCAAGGCGAAGTGGTGGAGATGGGCAAGGTCGCGGCACCGCCACCGCCCACCGCGCCCTCGTCGACCGGGATGCCCGTCGATCGCGGCGAGCCCACGATGGGCGCCGTGAAGATGACGCCGCTGCCGGGCCACACCGCGACCCCTCACGCGCCCGACCCGCTGCCGTTCACGCCGCCGCGCAAGTGAGCTGCCCTCAGTAGTGCATCTTCGCGTCGGGGTTCTGGCGGAGCCACGCGAGCGTGGCCGCGAGCCCGTCGCGGTAGCTCGTCGGCACGAGCGCCGGGAAGCGCGCGCGCAGCTTCGCGCCGTCGAGCAGGATCGGATCGGTCCAGAGGTGGAGGATGTCGGCGAAGCCGCGCGCCTTCGGGCTCACGAGCCCCGCCGCCCGGACCACCCACGCCGGGACCGCGCGGAATCCTCCGCCACCGGCGAGCTCCCGCGCGAGCTCGAAGAACCGGCGCGGGGTCGTCGGCGCCGCGCCCGGGAGATGGAAGACGTCCCCGTCGGCGCCCCCGACACCCGCTTCGACGAGCGCTGCCGCGCCGTCGGGCATGAAGACGAGCTCGACGTCCACGTCGGGCGGGCCGAACCAGGTCGCGGTGGCGCGCTTCGAGAGCGCCAGGAGCGGGGGCCCGGTCAGCGTCTGCACGTGCGGCCCGTAGAACTCCGGGAGGCGCACCATCACGAAGCGCACGCCCGACGCTCGAATCCGCTTCTCCTTCGCGAGCCGCGCGGCCCCTTTCACCGAGCACGGCGCCGGCGTCGCGTCCTCGGCGACGAGCGCGCCGGTCCCGCGCCCGTAGATCCACACGTTCGCCGGGAACACGAGGCGCGCGTCGGACGCACGGCAAGCGTGGATCGCCACCTCGAGCAGCTCCGCCGTCGCCGCCACCCAGTCCGCGCCGAAGTTCACGTTGACCAGGTGGAAGAGCGCGCCGCACCCCTTCGCCGCCTTCGCGACGGCGTCGCGGTCGCGAGCATCCGCGCCGACCCACTCGACCCCCTCGAGCGCAGGCGCGCGCCGCGCATCGCGGACGAGAGCGCGGACCTCGTGCCCACGCCGGGCCGCCGCCTCGACGACGTTGCGTCCGAGGCCCCCGTTGGCGCCGGTGACGAGGATGCGCATCGCGCGAGCGTCGCGTGATCGGGATTCGGAGGGAAGGGGTGTCGTGGTAGGAGCGTTCCCCACTCTGCCATGAAGCGGTTCCGCTCCCTTCGCCTGCTCGTCGTCGGTGTCCTCCCGTGTCTCGTGCTCGCCTGCGACAAGAAGACCGAGGCGACGCCGAAGCCCGCGCCCAGCGCCTCGTGGGTCGCCGCGAGCGCCAGCGCCCCCGCGCCGTCGGCGGTGGCGAGCGCGTCCGCGAGTAGCGGCGCGACCCCGGCACCGATCCTCGAGAGCACCTTCGCCGGGTACAAGGCGGACGCCGGCCAAGGGCGCCACTTCCTCGTCGGCGTCGAGCGGATCGGGGACGAAGTGGTGCTCGTGCTGTCTCCCGAAGCCGGCGGCGACCTCATCACCTTCGAGGGCAAGATGAAGGACCCGAGCCACTTCGCGCTCGACGAGCGGGTGGGCAAGGGCCGCAAGGGTGGCCACGTCGACGCGACCTACGCCGAAGGCGGCGCGGTGGACCTCGTCGTCGCGGATCCGAAGGCGAAGGCACCGCTCAAGCTCCACGCGCTCGCGAGCACGCCGTTCGCGGCGACGGGGGACGAGACCTTCGAGCAGTCGTACCTCGGCTCGCTCGGCAGCACGCTCCGCGTGCGCGTGAAGTGGAAGCGCGACAAGCACCTCCTGAGCGGCATCTACCGCTACACGCACTCGCGCGAAGACTTGAAGCTCGACGGCACCGTCGTCGCGGGGACGGGCGCGTTCCAACTCACCGAGAAGAACGCCAAGGGCACCGTCACCGGTCGCTTCAGTGGCCTCTTCCTCTCGCGCGACGTCGTCATCGGGCGCTGGTACTCGCCCGATCGCACCCGATCGTTCCCGCTCTCGATGGCGCAGGACCAAGCGTACCCGCAGACGGTGAAGCTCCTCGGGGGCGAGACGCTCTCGGCGCAGGAGGATTTCTCCGATCGCGGGAAGACGTGCCGCGCGACCAGCCTGATGCCCGTGTTCGGCGGCTTCCAGACCGCGCCGCTCCTCAACGATCAGCTCAAGAAGTCCGCGGGGCCGCGCGTGCTTACGAAGGACGATTGCGACGGCGCGACCGACGAGCTCCCCTACGAGTACGAGCAGAGCTTCACGATCACCGGGCAGAAGAAGGGCTACGTCGGGCTCTCGCTCAGCTCCTACGAGTACACGGGCGGCGCGCACGGCATGTACGGCACGAGCTGCGTCGTCGCCGATCTCGCGAACCACGCGCTCGTGCCGCTCGGCGGGCTCCTGAGCGAGGACGCACGGAACAAGCTCTCCACTCTCGTCACGGCGGACTTCCAGAAGCAGTTCGGCGAGAAGGATCTCACGAACGCCGGCTTCTTCGACGCGACGGTGAAGGTCGATGCCTCGACGTCGCTCTGCTTCGCGGTGGACGAGAAGGGCACGACCACGCTCGACGTCGAGTTCCAGCCGTACGAGGTCGCGCCCTGGGCGATGGGCGCGCCGACGGCGAGCATCTCGGCCGCGGACGCGAAGGCGCTGTTCCCGGCCGGCTCGGTCGGCGAAGCGGTGCTGAAGTGACCGTGGGCACGGCGCTGGTCCCGGCGACCCGCGCCGACGCACCGGTGCTCGCGCGTTTGTTCCAGCTCTACGCGTACGACTTCAGCGAGGTCACGGGGCAGGAGCTCGACGCGAGCGGCACCTACGTCCTGCGCGACGTCGTACGTTTTTGGGACGAGCCGCACTACGAGCCGCTCTTCATCCACGAGGACGGGGTACTTTCGGGCTTCGCGATCACGAGCAAGCAGAGCCGACTTTGGCCCGAGCAGCGCGCGTGGGACATGGCGGAGTTCTTCGTCGTCCGAAAGCACCGGCGCAAGGGCGTCGGCGCGCGCGCCGCAGCCGCGGTGTTCGCCGCCCGGCCCGGGCGTTGGGAGGTGCGCGAGCTCGCCGCGAACGCGAGCGCGGCCACCTTCTGGCGTGCCGTCATCGCGCAGGTGACGGGCGGCGTGTTCGAAGAGCTCGTGCTCGACGACGAGCGGTGGCGTGGACCGGTCCAGATCTTCGTGAGCCGCTGAAGCTCGCGATCGTTCGCGAGCGTGCGCGACGGCTCGCGGACGGGGCGCGGCGCGACCGTGCGGGGACCGGCCCGAACTCGTGGCACCGCGATTGCACTGGCGGGCGCCATGCGATTCGCGTGGGTCTTCGTCGGATGCAGCGCGCTCGTGGCCTTCGGCTGCAGTGCGAGCGACGCGCAGCCGAGCGACGGAGGCATCGAAGCCGGTCCGGCGGACGATGGCGCCGTCGTCGACGTGGCGTCCCCCGGCGAGGGCGGCAGCGACGCGGCGGCGTGCACGACGCACGTCGAGTACGGCTCGCACTGGATCGCGCCCGCGAACCACCCGAACGACTTCGACACGCTCGCCGGCACCGTGACGTGGGACGGCAGCTGCGCGGACGCAGGGAGCCACGCGCTCGCGACGCTGTCCGACGGCACCAAGGTCGAGTTCGATGCGCGCGGGAGCTGCGCGCTCGCGCTCGACCCTTCCTGCGGCCCGAAGGCGTGCTCCACGCGCGTCGCTTATGGGAATGGGTGGAAGCGCCCGCCGAACCACCCGGCCGACTTCGACGACTTCAGCGGGCGCGTCTTCGGCGACGGGAGCTGCACGAGCGGGACGGCGAAGCTCTCGAACGGCGACGTCGTCGCGTTCTCCGGCACGACCTGCCCCATCGCGTTCGGGTGGACCGGCTGCGGCGGGCTCTACACGAACTCGATCCTGCCGAAGGGCTGCGCGGATCCCGGCGTGATGCGCGACGTGGACGGCACCTACGTCGTCGCGTGCACGTCGGGCGGAGCGGCGAACGCGTTCCCGATCTACACGTCGCCCGATCTGGTGCACTGGAAGGCGGCGGGGCACGTCTTCCCGAGCGGGAAGCACCCCGCGTGGACGACGGGCGCCGCGTTCTGGGCGCCCGAGATCCACCGCGTGAACGGGAAGTACGTCGTCTACTTCTCCGCCGAGTACGGCAAGACGGGGAACAACGCGGTCGGGGCGGCGTCCGCGCCGGCGGCGACCGGTCCGTTCACCGACGTGGGCGCGCCGCTCGTGGTCGACGCCACGATCGGCGTCATCGACGCGAGCGAGATCACGACGTCGGCGAACGAGTCCTACCTCCTCTGGAAGACGGCGGGCCTCGGCGTCGGCAAGCCGACCCCGATCCACTCGCAGAAGCTCACCACGAGCGGGCTCGCGCTGACGGGGAGCCCGGTCACCCTGATCACGAACGACCAGCCTTGGGAGGGCAAGAGCACCGAAGGCCCGTTCATGGTCGAGCACGGTGGGATGTTCTATTTGTTCTACAGCGGCGGCATCTACTCGAACGCGTCGTACGCGGTCGGTGTCGCGCGCGCGCCGACGCCGCACGAGCCGATGACCAAGCTCCCGAACCCGATCCTCGTCACGAACGACGATTGGGTCGGCCCGGGCCACAACGCGATCGTCGAGACCGCGGCGGGCAACACGGCCATCGTCTACCACGCGTGGAAGCCCGGCTGCGTCGCGCAGCAGGGGTGCGACCGCTGGCTCATGATGGATCCCATCGCGTGGAACCCGACGACGCAGTGGCCGCGCGTCGTCATGGGACCGTCGGCGAACACGCGCCCGCGCTTCTGAGCCGGCGGATCGCGCGCCCCACCTGCGGATCGCCGGCGATCGGGTCGGCCGCGAGAACGAGAGCGCGCTAACGTCGAGCTCGTGGAACCCCCGGCTTGCGTCGCGTGCGGGACGTGCTGCTTCTCGGAGCTCGAGCGCTACGTGCGCGTTCGCGGCGACGACCACGAGCGGCTCGGCGCGGACGCCGACGACCTCGTCGTGTTCCACGGCAACGAGGCGTACATGCGGATGGAGGACGGGCACTGCGCCGCGCTCGTGCTCGATCCCGACCCGAACGGGACGGCGCCCTTCACGTGCCGCGTCTACGCGAAGAGGCCCGAGACGTGTCGCGCGCTCGAGCGCGGGTCGCCCGAGTGCGCGGGCGAGCTCGCGACGAAGGGCGAGCGGCCGAAGAGGCGACTCGCGCTCGTCACGAGCTCTTGATCTTCACGTCGACGGTCGTGAACCCGAGCGAGCGCAGCAGCTGCTCGACGGTGCGCTTCGCCTGATCGCCGGCGCGGTCGAGGAGGTGAGCGTCCTTCGCGGCTTGCGCCATCTCCTTCTGGGCCAGCGCGCGCGCGTCGGTCTCGAGCTTCTCGTCGCGCGCGGCCAGGAGATCGGTGGTGCGGTCGTGGACGTGCGTCTTCTCTTCGTCGAGCGCGGAGTGGAAGATCTCGGGCGCGGGGAGGGTGATGCTCACCGACTTCGCGTTCCAATCGACGACGAGGTCGGTCTCCTCGAGCCCGCCGAGATCGACACCCGCGCTCACGTCGCCCGAGGCAACGAGCAGCAAGCGATCCTTGCCCTCGACGATGCCGTAGAGGTGCGTCTCGGTGCGGGTCATGTCGATGACGCGCTCGAAGTGGTAGGTCTCGGTCTCGAGCCGTTTCAGATCCCTCACCGCGATGAGCACGTTGGGCCCGGCGGCGACGGTGGTGGTCGTCGTGCTCGGGGGAGGGAGCAAGCTGACGTTCGTGGCGCTCGCGCGGCCGACCGCGTAGGCGCCCGCGAGGAGGAGGATGCTCCCGGCGACGCCACCCGCGATCCAGAGCTTGCGATGGTCCACGCCTTCAATCTGCGCACGAACGGCCGAGCTGGCCAGTCATTCCACCTTTTTCGAGCCAGGTGATAGCCTCGACCCTGATGTCCGAGGACTACGAGGAGCTCGCACCGCGCTCGCTCCGGGGCGTACCTGCCGCCTCCGAGAAGCTCCTCGGCTCCGACCTCGACGGCCGGTACGTGCTGGTGCGCGAGGTCGGTCGCGGTGGCCTCTCCACCGTCTTCCACGCCGAGCATCGCTACACCGGGCGCACCTTCGCGCTGAAGCTCCTGAACCCGGAGTTCCGCGACCACCCCGAGGCGCGAATGCGCATGATGACCGAGGCACGAATGCTCGGCGCCGTGCGTCACCCGTACGTCGTCGAGATCGTCGACGCGGGGATCGTCCGCGACGGCACGCTCTCGGGCATGCCGTTCCTCGTGATGGAGCGGCTCCCCGCGAAGTCGCTGGACGCGCTCGTCACTGCGCGCGGCAAGCTCTCCATCCGCGACGCGATGGCGATCCTCAAGTTCGCGGCCGCGGCGCTCGGCGCCGTCCACGCGTCGAACATCGTCCATCGCGACGTGAAGCCGGGGAACCTGCTCGTGGTGCGGAAGGACCGCGGGAGCAAGGGCCTCAAGCTCATCGACTTCGGCGCCGCCACGTTCGCCACGCGCGGCGGCGACGGCGAAGGCCCGGCGAGCACGCTCGTCGGCACGCCGCTCTACATGGCGCCCGAGCACATCGCCGGCCAACGCGTCACGCCGGCCGCCGACGTGTACGCGCTCGGCATCTCGCTCTACGAGTGCCTGACCGGGCAGCCCCCGTTCCGCGGCACCTTCGAGCAGGTCTACGCGCAGGCGGCGACCGCGCCGCGGCCCGACGTGCGCAAGGTGCGACCCGACACGCCCGATCCGCTCGCGTCGCTGATCCGGCGCTGCCTGTCGGTCGATCCCGAGGCGCGTCCGCGCGACGGCAACGCGCTCCTCGCGGCGCTCGAAGAGGTCCAGGTCCAGATCACGTCGGGGGTTCCGGTCGGCGGCGAAGAGGCTGCCTCGCGCCGCTCGCAGATCCGCGTGCCCTACGCGGCGCCGGTGGAGATTCGCGTTCCGACCGGCGAGGTCGTCGACGGCACCATCCAGGACATCTCCATGGGCGGCGTCTTCATCCTCGCCAACGGCAAGGTGCCCGAAGGTGGGCGGCTCGAGCTCCGCTTCGCGTTGCCCGGCG
Organism: Polyangiaceae bacterium; assembly: GCA_044224495.1. Taxonomy (GTDB): domain Bacteria; phylum Myxococcota_A; class Polyangia; order Polyangiales; family Polyangiaceae; genus JBGAKG01. The sequence goes on from JBGAKG010000009.1 coordinate 135,750, forward strand.
GCCCCATCGTCAACATCGGCGGCGAGACGCGCTGGAGCAAGGCCAGCGAGTCGGCGAATACGTCGGCGATTGGCGTCTCCCTCGACAGCCTGCCGCCGGCAGAAAAAGAGCTGGTCGAGCAGTACGTGAAGCTGGCCGAGACCTGACGGCACGGGGCTTGCCAGGCCGATCGGCCGACTTAACTTCGCCTTGCTGCCGGGGAGAACCCGCAAGGAAGTAGGGTTCGGCGGGCGCCGAGCCTGCAACTCCCGGCCTTTCGAAGGCTCGCGCTGCGAGCCGACAGGAGAGCCTCATGCGTCCGGACCGCCTGACCACCAAGAGCCAAGAAGCCCTGCGCGAAGGCATGGACCTCGCCGCCCGGAAGGGGAACCCCGAGCTTCTGCCCGAGCACGTGCTCCTCGCCATGCTCGAGCAGGAAGGCGGCGTCGCCGGCCCCCTCTTCCAGAAGGCGGGCGGCGACCTGAAGGTGCTCGAGACCCAGTTCCAGAAGCGCGTCGAGGGGCTGCCCCGCGTGAGCGGCGGCTCCGAGCCGGGCCTCTCGCGCCGCGCCTCGGAGATGATCCGCAAGGCCGAGGACGAAGCGAAGTCCCTCAAGGACGACTTCGTGTCGGTCGAGCACTTCCTGCTCGCGCTCGCCAAGAGCGACCGCGAGTCGCAGGCGGTGTTCGAGCTCGCCGGCGGCGTCACGTACGAGAAGCTGCTCGCCTCGCTCGCGCAGGTGCGCGGGAGCCAGCGCGTCACGGACAAGGACCCCGAGGGGAAGTTCCAGGCACTCGAGAAGTACTGCCGCGACCTGACGGAGGCGGCGAAGAAGGGAAAGAGCGACCCGGTCGTCGGGCGCGACGAAGAGATTCGGCGCGTCATGCAGGTGCTCTCGCGCCGCACGAAGAACAACCCCGTGCTCATCGGCGAGCCCGGCGTCGGCAAGACGGCGATCGTCGAGGGCATCGCCCAGCGCATCATCCGCGGCGACGTCCCCGAGTCGCTGAAGAACAAGAAGCTCGTGTCGCTCGACATGGGCGCGCTCGTCGCCGGCGCGAAGTACCGCGGCGAGTTCGAGGATCGCTTGAAGGCGGTCTTGAAAGAGGTCGAGACCGCCGCCGGCGGGATCATCCTCTTCATCGACGAGATCCACACCATCGTCGGCGCGGGCGCCGCCGAGGGCGCGATGGACGCGGCGAACCTGCTGAAGCCCGCGCTCGCGCGCGGCGAGCTGCGCTGCATCGGCGCGACGACGCTCGACGAGTACCAGAAGCGGATCGAGAAGGACGCTGCGCTCGAGCGCCGGTTCCAACCGGTGTTCGTGAGCCAGCCCACGGTCGAGGACACGATCGCGATCCTGCGCGGGCTCAAGGAGCGGTACGAGGTCCACCACGGAATCCGGATCCAGGACGTGGCGCTCGTGGCCGCGGCGACGCTCTCGGATCGCTACGTGACCGAGCGCTTTCTGCCCGACAAGGCGATCGACCTCATCGACGAGGCCGCCGCGAAGATCAAGATGGAGTCCGACAGCATGCCCGCCGAGATCGACGCGGTCGTGCGCAAGCTCACCCAGCTCCAGATCGAGGAAGCGGCGCTCAAGAAGGAGCGCGACCAAGGCTCGAAGCAGCGGCTCGGCGCGGTCCTCCAGGAAATTGGAGAGCTTCGCGAGAAGACCGACGGCATGCGCGCGCAGTGGCTGAAGGAGAAGGAGCTGCTCGACCAGATCCGCGAGGTCGCCCCGCAAGCGGAGAAGCTGCGCGTCGAAGCCGAGCAGCTCGAGCGGCGCGGTGACCTGGGGAAGGTCGCCGAGATCCGCTACGGCAAGCTCCCCGAGCTCGACAAGAAAGCCGACGAGCTCCGCCAGAAGCTCGCCAAGGTCCAGGAGAAGGGCAGCTACCTCCGCGAAGAGGTCACCGATCAGGACATCGCCGCGATCGTCGCGAAGTGGACCGGCATCCCGGTCACCAAGATGCTCCAGAGCGAGATGGAGAAGCTCCTCCACATGGAGGAGAACCTGAAGAAGCGCGTGGTCGGTCAGGAAGAAGCCGTGTTCGCGGTCGCGAACGCCGTCCGCCGCTCGCGCGCCGGGCTCGGCGACGAGAAGCGCCCCGTCGGGAGCTTCCTGTTCCTCGGCCCGACCGGCGTCGGCAAGACGGAGCTCGCGCGGGCGCTCGCGGAGTTCTTGTTCGACGACGAGCGCGCGATGATCCGGCTCGACATGAGCGAGTACATGGAGAAGCACGCGGTCTCGCGCCTGATCGGGGCGCCGCCCGGCTACGTCGGCTACGACGAAGGCGGGCAGCTCACCGAGCCGGTGCGCCGGCGGCCCTACTCGGTGATCCTCTTCGACGAGGTCGAGAAGGCCCACCCCGACGTGTGGAACGTGCTCCTCCAGGTGCTCGACGACGGCCGTCTGACGGACGGGCAGGGGCGCACGGTGAACTTCAAGAACACCGTGCTCATCCTGACGAGCAACATCGGCTCGCAGCAAATCCAAGCGATCGAGGAGAGGGCTTCCCTGGATCCGAAGGACCGCGCGGAGCTCGTGCGGCGCGCGGTGATGGACGAAGTGAAGAAGAGCTTCCGGCCCGAGTTCGTGAACCGGCTCGACGAGGTCGTGGTCTTCCACCGGCTCGAGAAGAACGAGCTGCGTCGCATCGTCGACATCCAGCTCGAGCGCTTCGCGGCGCGGCTGGCGAAGCGTGACCTCCGGATCGAGGTCACCGACGCGGCGAAGGATTGGCTGGGCGAAGTGGGTTGGGATCCGACCTACGGAGCAAGGCCGCTGAAGCGAGCGATCCAGAAGCACTTGGAGGATGCGCTGGCGAAGAAGATCCTCGGAGGAGAGTTCACGACGGGGACGCGAATCGTCGTGGATCGGAAGGGTGAAGAGCTGAGCTTCCGGGCTCACGCGGCGAACTAGCCGAGACGAAGAGCACGGAAGCACGGGGCGTGGCCACGAGGCACGCAGAGCATGGAGGCACTGCGGCACCGGGGCATCGGCATCGGCATGCCACGGACGACGCCCCGTGCTCCTTCGGCGTGCCCCACCAGATCTATTTGGCGGGGCAATCGTCGTTCCACGCCGCCCCACACGGCTGAGCCAGCGGCACACCCGCCTGAACCGATCCGAACGTCACCGGCACCGCTCGGAAACCCAGCGCCGTCGAGAACGAGTCGCAGTTCGCGTTCGTGTTGTCGTTCTGCACCGCGCTCGAGATGTCGGCGCTGCTGCAGGCGAAGTCCTTGATCGTCGCGTAGGTGCTGGAGTCACCGCACATCGAGCCCCCGCCGATCGGATCGTTCAGCGGCGCGAGCGCGTTCAGGAACTTCCGCACCGGCCATCGGCCTGCGATGACGCCGTCCTGGAGCTCCCAGTGGCCGCTCACCTGCACCAGCTTGGCCGACACGGTCACGCCGGTGAGGTTCATCTCCAAGTAGTTGAGCCCGGCGTTGTTCGTCGACAGCTCCACCTTGATCGTCGTGCCGCTCGCGACGAGCACGCCGTCCTTCACGTAGGCCGTCGTATCGACCGCGTCGGGGAGCGGGATGTAGGGCGGCGCGACGCCACCGAGGAGCGAGCTCTTCGCGACGGTGAACGTGTCGTTGCCGTCGAACTTGGGCACGACGCGCACGAAGCCGGCATCCGGCGTCCCCGCGTCCGACTTGCCCGCGTCGCCGGCGTCGGACTTGCCCCCGTCGGTCGTGCCCGCATCCGCGGGGACGAGCTCCGTCCCCTTCGACACGTAGAGCGAGACCTCGACCGACGTGTCGTTCGGGGCGCCGTTCCAGTTCCGGATCCGGAGGAGGAAGCCGTAGATCCCGGTCGCGAGGCGATCGTTCAGGTTGTCCGGCGTGAACGCGGTGGCGAACTTCGAGAAGGTGTCGAGTTGGATGCCGCCCACGTTGTCGCGGCCCGCTTCGTCGTCGCACTGCGGCTTGGTCGACTTGCAGGAGGGCGTGTCCGGGCAGGTACAGCTCCGGTCGAGATCGTACCCGCGCAGCACGCCCGCGTCGTTCACGTAGGGAGCGAACTCGAAGTGCGCGACCGTGAAGGTGAGCTCTCCCCCGTCCAGCACGGCGGGATCGTCCGCCTTCGGGCGCTCCGGCGGAGCGGCATGGGCGCACGACGAGGTCGCATCGCCTCCATCGGCCGCGTCGGCGGCGCCCGCGTCGCCGTCGAGCAAGAGCGTTCGATCGTAGACCGCGCAGGAGATTCCAATCGCCAACATCGCGGCGAGGGCTGCGACCACGATCGACCGAACCCGACTCATCCTTTGGTGATAGCTCAGAATCGCGCGAGCGCGTCGCGGATCGCGCGCCGGTGCGCGCCGTGGTGGAGCGCCGCGGACGTCACGTGGCCCGCCGGGATCCAACGCAGCTCCGAGCCCGGCCAGTGACGGTGGAGCGCCTCGACGTCGCGCTGCGGGACGAACCCGTCGTGGCTCGCGCCCAGCACGATCGCGAGGTCGGTGCGGAGCGGGGCAGGGTGGGAGCCGAGCGAGACCGGATCGAGCGCGCGCTCCACGATCCCCCGCGCGTTCGATTCGCCGCCCGCGTCCTCCGCGAGCTTCGCCCACGCGAACGCCTTGCTCAACGCGGCGTCGAGGAAGATGCCGTGCGCCGTCAGGCCCGCCGCGCACGGGACGACCCCGACCGGGAAGTCCGAGGTCACCGCCGCGAACGCGGCCATCATCCCGCCTTGGCTGAAGCCGCTCACGACCAGCTTTCGCCAGCCCTCGCGCCGCGCCCACGCGAGCAGGGTCCGCCCCTCGATCACCGTGGCGAAATTCATCGCGAACTGGTCCGCGAACGTGCGCACGAACGGACCGATCTGGCCCGCGGGGCGCCGCAGCCCGTAGTACGGGTTCTCGAGCGAGAGGATCGCGATGCCGCGCTGGAGCAGCGGGAGCGAGAAGAGGCGCCGGCGCCCGAAGCCCTCTTCGCTCGTCGCGGCGAGCAGGATCACGAGCGGCAGCTCGGTCGGCGCCTTGCTCGTCGGCGGAATCAGGAGCTCGACGTGCGCGGTGCGCGACTCGGGCGGCAGCTCGTCGGCGAGCGGCGCGGGGAACGTGCCGCGGATGCGCCGCACGCCGAGCCGCTCCTTCGGGGCGCCGAAGGTCACGTCGGGGACGTCGAGTGGCGTCGTCCGCCGGTACGAGGCGACGCGATCGACCACCCGCGCCAGCCTGCGCTGATCGCCGAACCCCTCGGAGAACAGCTTGCCCTTCCGCAAGAGCGAAATGAGCGCGTGGTCGGTCAGGCGATGGAGCGAGGTCAGCACCACTCCCTCCGTGTACCATGAACTCTCTCGATGCCGCCGAAGGGCAACGCACCGCCGGTGATCGCCAAGCGCTACCGCACCGAGAAGCGCCTCGGGCGCGGCGGCATGGGCGAGGTCTTCGAGGTCTGGGACCAGGTCGAGAAGCGCTCGGTCGCGTTGAAGCGGATGTACCCGCACTCGTCGGAGGATCCGCACACCGCGAAGCTCCGGTTCCGGCGCGAGTTCCACACGCTCGTGAGCCTGCGCCACCCGCGCATCGTGACGGCCTACGACTTCGGGACCGAGGACGGCATCTCGTACTACACGATGGAGCTGCTCGACGGCGTCGACCTCAAGGACGTCGGGCTCGTGCCCGCGCGCGAGGCGTGCCGGCTGCTCCGCGACGTCGCGGGCGCGCTCGCCATGCTGCACGCGCGCGGGCTCGTGCACCGCGATCTCGCGGCGAAGAACGTGCGGCGCCTCTCGACCGGGCGCGCGAAGCTGATCGACTTCGGGATCCTCACCAACGTCGGCGTCGCAGCGGAGCTCGCGGGGACCGCGGCGTACGTCGCGCCCGAATCGATGCGGGACATGCCGCTCGACGGGCGCTCCGATCTCTACGCGTTGGGCGTGCTCGCCTACGTGATCCTCACCGAGCGGCTCCCGTACCCGGCGAAGAGCTTCCAAGAGGTGGCGCTGGCGTGGCAGCGCGCACCGCCGCCGCCGCCGTCGTCGTACGCGAGGGGCATTCCCCCGGCGCTCGACGAGCTCGTCATGAGCCTGATCGCGTTCGAGCCGGCGGGCAGGCCGGCGAGCGCGGCGGAGGTGATGACGCGCCTCGCCGGGATCGGCGGGCTCGAGCGCGACGAGGAGATGGAGGTCCCGCGCGGCTACGTCGCGAGCGCACCGCTCGTCGGGCGCAGCGCCGAGCTCGACGAGGTGCGCATGCTCGGTCAGCGCGCCTGGCGCGGGCGTGGCGGCGCGGTCGCGATTCTCGCGGAGTCCGGCACGGGGAAGAGCCGCCTCGTCCGCGAGATCGTGCTCGAAGGAAAGCTCGCCGGCGCGACCGCCGCCAGCGTCTCGTGCGAGACCGCGGCGCCGGCGCCGTTCGGGGCGATCGATGCGATCGCGGAGGTGCTCTTCAAGGTGGTCGCCAGCGACGCGAAGGAGGCCGTGGCGCCGCAGGCGGGCGTCCTCGCGCGCGTGCTCCCCGCGGTGCGAGCGGCGGTCGGCGACGTAGCGCTGGTCCCGCGCGCGGACGACCCCAGCGAGGAGCGTCTCCGCGTGCAGAAGGCGGTCGCCGACTGGCTCCTCGCGCTCGCGGCGAAGCTCCCGCTCCTCCTCGCGGTCGACGACGTCCAGCGCTGCGACGAAGCGTCGGCGGCGGCGCTGGCCGCGCTCGCGCGCGAGGCGCGGAGCTCGCGCATGTTCATCGTCACCGCGCGCCGCACCGGCGAAGACGTCCGCGCGCCGCAGGCGGTGAAGATGCTGGAGCGCGACGGGCGCGCGATCGAGCTGCGGGGGCTCTCCGAGGACTCGCTCAAGGAGCTCGTGGATGCGTTGTTCGGCGCTCCTCCGAACGGCGCGCGCCTCGCGCGGCACCTCTTCGAGGCGACCGGCGGAAGCCCGATGCACGCGACGGAGCTCGTGCGTCAGCTCGTCGACGATGGAACGCTGCGCTACCGCGAAGGCCTCTGGGTGATCCCGCCCGACTTCGCCGCGAGTGGCGCTCCGCCCACGCTCGCGGCGGCGATGGACCTGCGCGTCCACGGGCTCAGCGAGGAGGCGCGGCGGCTCGGCGAAGTGCTCGCGCTCGCGGGTGGAAGGGTGACCCTCGATCTCGTCGCCGACTTCGCGGAGGCGGCCGGCGAGGTCGTGCACGAGAGCAGCGGGCGGATGGTCGATCGCACGTTCGCCGCGCTCGACGAGCTCACCGAGAAGGGCGTCCTGCAAGGGGAGGGCGAGCAGTTCCGTTTCCGCCACGACTCGGCGCGCGAAGCCCTGCTCCGTGGCGTGCCGCCCGACCGGCGGCGGGAGCTGCACCGCCGCGTCGGCGCGCGGCTGATGGAGGAGGCCGACGCGTCCGAGCGCGCCGCCGAGATCGGCTTCCACCTCCTCGAGGGCGGCGACGAGCGCGCGGGGGCGGACCTGCTCGCGAAGGCGGGGCGCGCTCTCTACGAGGCGCAAGCGCTCGCCGACTGCATCGCCCCGCTCGAAGCCGCCCTCGCCGCGCGCGAGCGGCTCGGCGAGCCACGGGGCCGGACGATGGATCTCCGCGCGATGCTGCTCGCCGCCGGGTGGGTCTCCGATCGCGCGGTCGGCAGCAAGCACGCGTACCGGGTCGTGAGCGAGTACCGCGAGGCGTCCGGGATCGCCACGGCGGACCGACTCCGCTTCCTCGGGCGGCCGGTCGCGCTCGTCTTCGGTGTCGCCATCGCCACCGTCGCGTGGGTGCTGCGCGGGAGCGCGCGCGGTCCCACCCCGATGCGCTGCATCCTGACGTTCGCCGTCTCCATGGGCTACGCGCTCGGGCTCGCGAACGCGGAGAACCGCAAGGCGGACCTCGCCGCGCTCGTTCCGCTCGTGAACCCGTTCGGGACGTTGCGTCGGCGCGTGCCCTACGCGATCTACCTGGTGAGCAACGCCTTCCCCGACATCCTCTACGGTCGCCTCGGGACGGCGGCCGAGCGCCTGAGCCGCGCGCTCGCGATCTTCCAGACCGACACGCTCGCGGTCGCGACCGAGACGGAGCGGCGGTTCGCCGAGGCCGGGGTCCGCGGGCTCCGCGTGCTCGTCGACGTGAATCAGCTCGACCGGCGCGTGCACGAGGACTGCGCCGCGATCGACGCGCTCGGCTTCCGCTACTACCGGCTCGTGGTCCAGGCGACGAAGGTCGTGCATCACCGCTACCGCGGCGAGGAGACCGCTGCCGTCGCGATCGAGCGCGCGATGGAGATCCCGAGCATCCAGCTCGGCTCGTGGTCCACCGACATCCAGATCCTGATGTTCGCGCACCCGGCGTACGCGCTGACGCACGACGTGCTCGGGCTCGAACGCTGCATCGCCGACTTCGAGCGGCTCGTGCCGCGTGGGTTCCGCTACGAGACGCGGCTCGCGGTCACGCGCGCGGACTGGCACCGCGAGCGCGGCGACCCCGGCGCCGGGGTCGCGGTGCTCGCGCCGGTCGTCGACGCGCTCGAGCCCGAGGATCTGCTCATGCGGCAATGGGCTGGCAGCGCCCTCGCGGAGTGTCTGCTCGCAGCCGGACAGTACGAGGACGCCAAGGCGCGCTGCGAGGCGATCGTCGAGCTCGCCAAAGATCCCGCGACGGTGATCGTCCTCCCGATGCTCCGGACGAAGCGGATCCTCGCGCTCGCGCTCGCGCGGCTCGGCGAAGGCGAGCGCGCGAAGGACCTCCTCCGCGGAGCGACCACCGAGTGCGAAGGGCTCGACCACCCACCGCTCGCAGGGGCGATGCACGAGGCGCGCGCGCGGATCGCGCTCGAAGAGGGCGATCGCGACACCTACGCGTTCCACGCCGCCGAGATGATGCGCTGGATTCGCCCGACCGAGAACCCGGCGCTCCTGGGCTTCGCGGAGCGCCTGCTGGAGGCGGGGGTGAGCGCCGGCGCCGCGTCCGAGGTCGGGCAAGGGGCCGGCCCGACCATGATCGACACCGCGATCGACCAGCCGTCGCAGCGCTCGACCGACAGTTCGAGTGCCCGGCGTTCTCGGACGTGAGCCGGGCGCTCGATCGGTATAGGATCGACCGTTCATGACGAAGGCGATCACGATCGACACCGCGCGTTGGCCGCTCGTCTCGATCCGGTTCTTCGGCGCTGCCGACGACGCGACGTTCGGTGGGTACCTCGCGGAGTACGACCGGCTCCTCGAACGGAACGAGCGCTACGGCATCCTGCTCGACGCACTCGAGTCCGCCGCTCCGTCCGCGCGGCAGCGCTCGCTGCAAGCGGCGTGGATGAAGGAGCGGCAGGGCAAGCTCGCCGAGCGCTGCGTCGCGGGTGGGTTCGCGATCGCTTCGCCGCTCGTCCGCGGAGCGCTCACCGCCATCCTCTGGCTCCAGCCGCTACCGTTTCCCCACAGCGTGCACGCCACCGTGTTCGACGCCGAGAACTGGGTGCGCTCGCGGATGAAGGCCTCCGGCCTCGTCGTACCCTGAGCCGCGCTCAGCCGCCGCGCGTGTGCATCTCGCGGTGCGGATCGCGGCGGAGCTGCGCCGCCGGGAGCAGCACCTCGCGCGCCGACATCCGCGCCCGATCCTCCGCCCCGCGGTCGGCGCGGCCGCTCCAGACCGCCGCGACCAGCGCGTCGAGCGTCGCGTCGTCCGCGCCGCTCCGGAGCCGGCTCGCGAGGTCCACGCCCGAGACGGCGTAGAGACACGTGAACAGCACGCCGTCGGCGGTGATGCGCGCGCGATCGCAGCGCGCGCAGAACGGGTCGGTCGTGCTCGCGACGATGCCGAACACGACGCCGGTGCCGGTCACGAAGCGAGCGGCCGGCGCGGGCCCGGGCTCGCCGTGGGCCGTGACGCCGCCGAACGCCGCGCCCACGCGCGCTAGGATCTCGCTCTTGCCGACGACGCGGTCGCTGCGCCACTGCGTCGCGCCGCCCACGTCCATGTACTCGAGGAAGCGCAGCTCGACGCCCGCCTCCGCGGCGAACCGGAGGAGCTCCTCGATCTCGTCGTCGTTCTCGCCGCGCACGATGACGCTGTTGATCTTCGTGCCGCGGAACCCGTGCGCAGCGGCGCCGCGGATCGCCGCGATCGTGTCGCCGAGCCGCGTCGACCGGGTGAGGCGCAGGGCGCGGTCCTCGCGCAAGGTGTCGAGGCTGAACGTCACGCGGCCGAGGCCTGCGTCGCGCAGGCCGGTCGCCGCGCGCTCGAAGAGAAGCCCGTTCGTCGTGAGGGTCACCTCGTCGATGCCGGGGACCGCGCGCACGCGCGCGACGATCTCGGCGGCCTCCTTGCGGAGGAGCGGCTCGCCGCCGGTCAGGCGCACCTCGGTCACGCCCTGCCGCGCGAACGAGCGCACGAGCCGCTCGATCTCGGGCACGGTGAGGATCGAGCTTCCGTCCAACCAGACGTACTCGTCCTCCGGCATGCAGTAGTGGCAGCGCAGGTTGCAGCGATCGGTGATCGAGAGACGGAGCGAGCCGAGGGGGCGCTCGAGGCGATCGCGGAGCATCGGAGGGGAATGTGGCACATCCCGCGCCCGGCAGGCGACCGTTGCGTCAGTCCCCGGCCGACCGGAGGGTCGCCACGAGCTCGTCGCCCACGGCGAGCTCTCCCCCGCCGCTCGGGACGAGGTTGACGCCAAAGTAGACCTTGCCGTCCCGCTCGCGGAACGTCGCGAGCGTCTTCAGTGGCTCCTTGCCGGCGCGCCCGGTCTCCGGATCGATGGTCGTGACGCTGCAGCGATCGCACGGCTTGCGGTTGGCGAGCACCAACGCGCCGCGCGCGAGCTCGGTCACGTCGTCCTCGAGCCAGGGCGCGAGGCCTTCGACCACCACGTTCGGCCGAAAGCGCTCCATCGCGAGCGGCGTCCCGGCGCGCGCTTCGAGATCGCGCCGCGACGCCTCCGACGCGAGCAGGATCGGGAAGGCATCGGCGAACGAGACCTGGTCGCCGGGTCGTCCGCTCGCGGACGTGACCGGGCGCATCACGTCGTCGGGGAGCACGACGACGCGGTAGCCGTCCCCGAGCGCCACGGACAGCCACGCGCTCATGCGGGGTAGCTCGCGCGCGCGCACGGTGCTCGACCACACGGTGACCTCGACCTCGGCCCCGCGGTCGGACGGATCGAAGGCCACCGTCGCGAGACCGTCGGTCAGCTCGATCGAACCACCGGTCCAGCGGGCGGCGATTCGTACCAACTCGGGACGTTGGCGCTGGGTCACGAAGCGCCCGTCGGCGTCGACGACCATGCACCGCCGGTCGCCGACGAGCCCGCGGGACGCGACCGTCGCCGCGCCGACCCGATGGCCGCGGAGGCCCTTCACCGGGTAGAGCCAGAGCTCGGTGATGCGGACGCGGCTCACGCGCTCGCTCCGAGCTCGCGCCGGCGCCACGTGCCGAGCAAGCGCGCCTCGTGGGGGAGGCGAGCGACGTCCCGCAGCCGGACGCCGATCGGCGTGACGCCGAGAAAGAAGAACACGCCGAGCACGCCGCCCAAGGTGCTGAGCCCGGAGAACACGGGCGGCGTCATGACGATCCGCGTGACGAGCCCACAGACGAAGAGCTCGGCGATCGCGAACACCACGAGCGAGCGCGAGCGACCCGCGAGCCATGCGTGCGGATCGAAGTTGGCCACGACCGGCCCGCCCTCGGCGTCGGCGAAGAGGTGGACGCGGTCGCCCTTCTTCAGCGCGACGGTGACGGTGCGCTCCCAGCCTTTGGCCTTCTTCGCCTGCGCCCACGCGTCGTCGAACGCGGCGACGTCGGCGCAGGCCGCAGCGGCGGCGCGCCGTTCGTCGTCGATCCACACCTCGGCGTTCGCGCTCGGTGCGACCTCGACGCGCTCGCCCGCGCAGACCAGCGCGCCCCCGGCGAGCGCGCCACCGTAGGCGCGATCGTGGAACACGATCGCGGGGTCGTCGGCGGGGTCCAGCGCGCGCCCCACTTGGCGCACGGTCGCCGTCGCGAACGGCGCGCCTTCGTCGATCACGCCGACCCGGCCTTTGCCGAGGCTCGCGCCCTTCCGCACCATCCGCCGCCAGAGCTGCAACGCAGAGGCCGCGACGAGCAGCGCCGTCGTCCACAGGACGACGAGGCAGAAGACGCCCATCACCTCGCGCGAGAGCACGCTCTATCGGGCTCCCGCCTCGAGCGCGCCGTCGTCTGCCGAAGCGGGCCGATCGCTCTCGCGCGCCGGCTCGAGCCGTGACGCCGGGCGCCCGAACCGGAAGACGTAGGTGCGGAGCAGGTAGAGGATCATGCTCGGCTCGTCGAGCGACGCATCCATCCGCGGCACGACCTCTCGCGCGTGCGCGTCGGGCAGCTCGGCCCAGTGCAGCCCCGCGCGGTTGTGGTGAATCGTGTGGTAGCCGTTGTTCATCATGAACCAGTTGAAGACGCGGCCGACGAAGTTGCGCGAGTGATTCCACTCGCTCGTCGTGTCGCACGCGTCGTGCTGGATGATGTTGATGCGGAGGAACCACCGCGCGCCCCAGAGCTGCGGCACGACGACGAAGAAGAGCGCCGTCCAGAAGTCCCACACGAGGAGCGCGCCCGTCAGCCCGAACGCGAAGACGGACTCGAGCTGGTACTGGCGCCGGAACTCGCCGCGCCCGAGGAGCTTGCCCCACCGCGTGACGCCGTCGAACGTGGTCGGTCCCGCGCTGTTCGGGAAGTGGAGCAGGTTGAGCAGGTTCCAGCGGAAGGAGACCTGCTTCGGATCGGCCCAATCGGGCTGCCCGTCGTCGTCGAAGTGGTGGTGCACCAAGTTGTGCGCCGGCACGTTCGCGGACACGGGGTAGAGCGAGGCGAAGCTGAGGAGCAGGCGGAACACCTGGTTCGCGCGCTTCGAGTGGAACATGCCCTGGTGGAGGTTGTTGTGGTTCACCACCGCGGTGAGGAACGAGAACGCGCACGCGGCGCCCAGGCAGACGATGTTCCGGCACGCCGGCACGAAGAGCATGCCCGCGAGCAGCGCGTAGTACACCGCCACGATCCCGAGCTGGCGCGGATCCTTCGGGTGCTTCAGCCCGAAGATGCGCTGAAGGAACGTGGTCTCGGGCTCTCGGTCCCCATGGCCCCTCATCGCGTGGCGTTCTACCTCGGGCCGTGACCGCGGCTCAAGCGCCGGCGGCGCGGTGGCGCGGTGGGGGGGTGGGGAGGTGATGGGAGCGGCTGTCGGGATTCCGGCAGGGGCGCCTTGTCACGGTCCCGGATTCGCGATAATTCCCGAAGCTGCCGGGGCCGACCTTTCCTGACGAGGCCGAGGGGACACGTGTATTTTCTGACCGCCCACCCGATCCAGCAGTTCAAGAAGAACCCGCGTTTCTACCTCCACTACGACGCCTTCTACCTGGGGGTCTGCGCGGCGGCGTCGGTCGTGCTCTGGCTCTGGGGGCCCGGTCCGCTGGTCGAGCGGTTCCACTGGGGGCTCCTCGCCGCGTTCCCGGTCGCGCTGTATCTCCTGATCGTCGCGCACCTGGTGATCCACAACGCGACCCACGGGAACCTGCCTCGCTCGATCAACCGCCTGGTGGGGGAGCTCTTGGGGCTCGTCGTCGTCGTCCGGTTCGCGTCGTGGGACATCGTCCACATGCGGCATCACCGCTACTCCGACGACCGCGAGCGCGACCCGCACCCGAACTTCGCGAGCTTCTGGAAGACGGTCCACCACACCATCGTCAACACCGAGCTCCAGCTCCAGCAGCAGTACTTCGAGGTCTGGGGAGACACGCCGGAAAACCGGCGGTACGAGACGATGCGCGCGAGGGTGAGCTACGGCACGAACGTCGTGCTGCTCCTCTCTTGGTACCTCCTGCTCGGGCCGTGGGCGTTCTTCGCCGTGTTCGTGCCGGCGAACCTGATCGCCGCGCTCTTCGTGATCCACTTCAACTGGTCGACGCACAACGGCCGCAGTGGGTCGGGCGGGGCGTTCGACGAGTTCCGCCCGGTGAACTTGAACCGCGGTTATTACCGGCTCGGGAATCTCCTCTTCGTGGGGATCTACTTCCACGCGAACCACCACAAGCGCCCGCACCTCTTCAACCCCGCGCGCTGGTGCGAGCGGAAGCTCGGCCCGGCCGAGATGCCCGTCGACGCGGGGGACGCGGTCGACGCGACTGCGTAGCGACGTTCGCTGCAACCGAGTGCAGGTGCGGGCGTTCGCTGCGGCCCTGTGTTAGAAAGCGCCTCGATGCTGCGATTCTCGGCCGACCGTCGGACCCTCGCCTTCGTGGGGTTCTACTACCTGCTCCTCGCATCGGCGTGGGTGTGGGGCTGGCGCAATCCGCTCCTCGTGATCGGGCTCACCGTCGTGCTGATGGTGACGTCGTGGATCTGCGCCGTCATCACGCACAACACGCTCCACACTCCCGTCTTCCGCAGCCGCGCGCTGAACAAGGCATTCCAGGTCGCGCTGACCTGCGCCTACGGCTTCCCCGTCAGCGAGTACGTGCCGGGTCACAACCTGAGCCACCACAAGCACACGCAGAAGAACGCGGACCTGATGCGCACGTCGAAGGTGCGCTCGAACATCCAGCTCCTCAACGCGGCGCTCTTCTTCCCGCGCGTCGCGATGGACATCTTCTTCGAGAACTACCGCTACGTCGGGATGATGAAGAAGACGATGCCGAACTGGTATCGCCAGCTCCTCGTCGAGATGGTGTTCGGTTGGGGCACCAAGCTCGTCCTCCTCGCGATCGACTGGAGGAAGGCGCTCGTGTTCGTGTTCGTGCCGCACCTCTTCGCGGTGTGGGGGATCACGAGCGTGAACTACGTCCAGCACGACGGCTGCGACGAGGATCACCCCTACAATCACTCGCGCAACTTCGTCGGCCGCATCTTCAACTGGTTCACGTTCAACAACGGGTACCACGGCATCCACCACGTGCACCCGGGCCTCCACTGGAGCCTCACGCCGGCCGCGCACGCGAAGGAGCTGCACCCGCACATCCACCCGGCGCTCGAGCAGAAGTCGCTCTTCATCTACCTGGTGAAGACGTTCCTCTGGCCGGGCAAGCGGTTGAGCTACCTCGGCGAGCCCGTCGTGCTGCCGCCGGCCGCCAAGGACGAAGAGTGGATTCCGAAGAGCATCCACGCCGCGATCGAGGAGCTCGGTGCCGAGGGCACCGCGATGGACGCCGGCGAGTGACGAGCGCGAGAGCTGCGGTGGCCAACGACTCCGAAATCCGCTAAGCGTGGCACCCGTGCGTCCCGCGTGAACGCGGCGCACGAGAGAGGAGTCTTCGTCATGCGCTTCTTCGGTGTCCTCGTGGGTAGTGCGTTGGTCCTCGCTGCGACGAGCGCGAGCGCCCAAGCGCTCCAGAGCGGTAGCGGCGGCGGTGCCGCCGGCGGAACCTCGTCCGGCAAGACCGACGTGGTGAAAGAGGGCTTCCAGAAGCAAGCCGACGACAAGGACGAGGAGCGCAAGAAGGGGGTGACCGAGCTCGCGTTCAACCTCGGCGGGCTCTTCACTGCCGGCAACTCGCGCTCGGCGGCTGTCACCGCAGGCGTGAAGTCGCGCATCCGCCGGGGCGACCACCAGCTCACGCTCGCGATCGCAGGCAACTACGCGCGCGCGGGCAAGGTCGGCACCGGGACGGAGACCACGGTCGAGAACCTCCAGGGCTCGGCCCGCTACGACTACTTCATCCTCAAGCCGCTCTCGGTCTTCGGGCAGGTCACCGGTCGCCACGACCGCTTCCAGGGCTTGGATCTGCGCCTCAACGTCGACATCGGCGTCGCCTACTACTTCATCCAACAGGAGAAGGTCCGGCTCTGGGGCGAAGCCGGCTACGACTTCCAGTACGACGTCCGCCGCGGGGAGGCCCTCGTCGACGCCAAGGGCGCGCCCAAGCTCGACCGCGACGGGAACCCGCTCGAGAAGACGAACGTCGTGCACAACGCGCGCCTCTTCGTCGGCTTCGACCACAAGCTCTTCGAGGGCGTGCAGTTCCTGACGAGCCTCGAGTACCTGCAGGACGTGACCGACTTCGCCACCCCGACGCTCCGTCTCATCTACGACGGCGCCGTGAAGGCGAGCCTGTCGAAGAGCTTCGCGCTCTCGACCGGCATCACCGTCCGCTACGAGGCCAATCCGCTCCCGGGGATCGAGCGCACGGACGTGCTCACCGGCGTCAGCCTGGTCTACAACCTGCTCTGATCAGTGCGACGGACCCGAGTAGTCGACCCAGCTGAACGGCTCCGTCCGCACGTCGACGTGGATCATGTTCGTGGTGGGGTACGTCCCCAGCCCGCGCACGCCGATCTTCCGCGCCGCGTCGCGCATGCGCCACGACCAGCTCCCCGGGATGCGGACGTCCGCCGCCATGCCGAGCGTGTGGAAATTCTTGTCGCCGCGGCGCTCCGGCGTACGAAAGCCGGAGATCAGGAGCAGCGTCCCGCCGTTGTCGTGCGCCAGCTGCCAGAGGGTGACGAGCAGGCGCGGGTCGATGTCGTGCTCCTTGTCGTTCTTCAGGCAGCGCATCAGGTGCTTGGCCTGCGTCATCGAGTCGGGGGTGACGGCGCCGTCCACGAGCTCGACGGTCATGTGCTCGCCGTTGTTGGCCGAGATGAACTGGAAGCTCTCGTGGCGGTGAACGCTCGGGCGCTCCGCACCCGCTACGGTCGAGCTGGCGGTGAGTGGGGCCCGCGGTGGCCGGCGCGCGGCGGCGGGCGAGCCCGACAGGAACGTCATGGCGGTGGCCACCACGAGGGCCTGGGAAATCAGCCTTCGCCGCATGCAAGCCCAAGGCTATCAGCCGCGGGAGCGATGCCCAGCGGAATCGCGGCCCGAGGTAGGGTAAGGTAGGACCATGGCCGGCTCTCGCTTCGACGTCTCCGTCGTCGTCGCCACGTACAACCGCGGCGTCCTGCTGCAGGATCTTCTGCGGGACCTCGCCGCGCAGACGCTCGCTGCCGAGCGCTTCGAGGTCGTGCTCGTCGACGACGGCAGCAAGGAGCCGGTGAAGCCGTTCGTCGATGCGCTGCGCGTGCCGTTCGCGCTCACGCTCGTGGAGCAGGCGAACGCGGGTCAGGCCGCGGCGCGCGATCGCGGCATCCGGCTCGCGAGCGGCGCGATCGTGGTCATCGTCGACGACGACATGCGGCTCGGGAAAGACTTCCTCGCCGAGCACCTGCGCGCGCACGACGCCGGCGCGGACGTCGTGATGGGGCTCATCGTTCCGCCGCCCGAGGCGAAGCTCCCGCTCTTCGAGAAGTTCCACGCCGATCAGCTCCTGCGCTTCGCGCGCGATGCGAGCTCGGGGCGAAAGCCGGTCCGCGGCGTTCACCTCGCCACCGGCAACGTGAGCTTCCGCCGCGCCGACTACCTCGCCGTGGGCGGCTTCGACCGCACGCTCAA
Organism: Polyangiaceae bacterium; assembly: GCA_044224495.1. Lineage (GTDB taxonomy): Bacteria > Myxococcota_A > Polyangia > Polyangiales > Polyangiaceae > JBGAKG01. The sequence continues at coordinate 153,051 of JBGAKG010000009.1, forward strand.
GCGGTCCGAGGACCGCGAGCTCGGGATCCGGCTCGAGAAGGCGGGGAAGCGCTTGGCCGTCTCGGAGAAGGCCCGCTCACTCCACTACTCGGATCACGGGAGCGACCGCTTCTGGCACGAGCGCTCCTTCGATTACGGGATCTACGATCTTCGGATCTCCGCCAAGCACCCCGAGGAGGAGAGCGCGAATCCCTTCTCGTACCTCTGGCTGGTTCACCCCGTGAGTCGGCCGCTCCTCGTGATGGCGATGGCCGCGCCGCGGGGCGCTGGGGTCGCTGCGCGCGGCGTGATGCGCGCGGCGAAGGCGCTCGATGCGCTCGGGTTCGAACGAAGCGCCCTCCGGGCGTGCACCTTCGTCTTCGGCCTCGAGTATTTCCGGGGCGTCCGCGCCGAGTGTGGCACACTCGGCGCGACCATGCGCCGCGCCGCCGCCTACGCGAAGAGTCGTCGTGCGAGCGCGCCGGGCAGCGTGCTCCGGCGCGTGCGGGGGGAGGGCGAAGCGTGAGCGCGCTCGGCAAATTCCTCCGCGCCGTCGTGGCGGACTATCGCGCGATGGAGGAGGGGCGCGCGCGCTATCACGGGGCGAGTGAGTCGCTGGCGCGCCTCCCGGCGGCGCTCGTCACGCGGATCGGGTTCCAGATGACGACCGCGATCCGCGCGATGCACGCGCTCCGCGACGCACGGATCCCGCTCGGGCCGCAGATCGCGAGCCGCCTGATTCGGCACGCGTACGGCGCCGAGATCCACTGGGACGCCTCGATCGATCCGGGGCTCTCCGTCGTGCACGGCAACGGCATCGTCGTGAGCCACTCGGCGAAGATCGGCGAGGGGTGCATCCTCTTCCACAACGTCACGCTCGGCGAGTCGTACGACGCGGAGACCAAGACGAAGGGTGCCCCGACGCTCGGCAAGGGCGTCCACGTCGGTCCGGGGGCCGTGCTCCTCGGTCCGATCGTGGTCGGCGACGGCGCGAAGATCATGGCGGGCGCGATTGTGACCCGGAGCGTCCCTCCCAACTCGGTCGCGCGACCGCTTCCGATCGAGATCGTTTCGAAGCGCTCGGATACGCGCGCGAATTGACGCAAATGCTGCGCGCGCCCGCGCAGGTTGCGCCGTTCCGCCACGAAGGCCGCTGAAAAGCGCCGGTTTTGCGCGGCACGGAAGTGGCAGAGGAAGGCCGACATGGCCCTCCCCAAGAAGATCCTCGTCCCGGTCGACTTCAGCGACACCTCCGAGAAGGCGCTCGACTACGCGGTCGATCTCGCCAAGTCCACCGGCGCGTCGGTGGTCGTCGCCCACGCCTACGAGCTCCCGGTCTACGGGTTCCCGGACGGCGCGTTCGTCGCCACCGTCGAGATGGCGACCCGAATCATGAACGGCGCCCAGGCGGCGCTCGAAGCCTGCGTCGAGAAGCGGAAAGCGAGCGGCGTGACGATGAAGACGGAGCTCCGCCAAGGCGACCCCGTGGACGAGATCCACTCGATCGCGGATACGGTCGGCGCCGACCTCATCTGCCTCGGTACCCACGGCCGGCGTGGGCTCGCGCGCGCGCTCCTCGGTAGCGTGGCGGAGCAGATCATCCGCACCGCGAAGCTCCCTGTCCTCGCGATTCGCGGGGAGGAGAAGAAGGCGACCTGACGTGAACGCGGACGCGAGCGGAAGCCCCGCGCGCTCGGGGACCGGCGACATCGCCGAGCTCCTTCGTTACGTCGGCTTCGACGAAGCCGACGCAGCGCGCCTGTACGCCCTCCGTCCGATCGCCGAGCCGCACTTCCCCGCGATCGCGCGCGCGTTCTACGAGCGCATCCGCGAGCACGAGGCCGCGCACGCGGTGTTCGTGGACGAGGCCCAGATCGGCCGGCTCCACGTCTCCATGATCGGCTGGCTGGGCCGCATCCTGTCCGGCGTCTACGACGGCGCCTACTGGGAGGGGACGCGCCGGATCGGTGTCGCGCACGTCCGCGTCGGCTTGCCGCAGAACTTCATGTTCACGGCGATGGCGCAGCTCCGGCAGGAGCTGTCGCACGTCGTCGACCGCGCGTTCACGAGCCCGGAGCGCGAGGCGATGCGGGACTCGGTGTCGAAGATCCTCGACGTCGATCTCGCGATCATGCTCGGGAGCTACGCGGACGCGCTCGCCGAACGTCTGCGGAAGGTGCAGGAGCCCACGGAGCGGATCGCCGACGCGCATGCAGAGGCGGTGGAGCTCGCGGAGTGGGTGATCGTCGGCGTCGACGCGTCCGGCAAGATTCGGCTCGTGAACCGCGAGGCGGAGCGGCTCACCGGATACGCGCGCGACGAGCTGATGGGGGAGGACCTGTCCGAGCGTTTCATCGGAGCCGGCGTTCGCGCGGCGTTCCGCGGCGCGCTGGCCGAGGCCCGCGCCCGCGCCGTCTCGCACGACGCACCTCCGGTCGGCTTGGATGCTCCCGTTCGCGCGCGGAAGGGCGGAGAGCGGCTGCTCCGTTGGCACCTCGCCGCGTCGCCGAAGCTCGGCCTGGTCTTCGCGATGGGCCACGACTGGACCGAAGAGCACGCCAAGGAAGAGCGCGCGCGGCGGGTCGAGAAGCTCGCCGCGGTCGGTACGCTCGCCGCCGGGCTCGCCCACGAGATTCGGAACCCGCTCAACGGTGCGCAGCTCCATGCCGCCTACCTCGCGCGCGCGCTCGCGAAGCAGCGCGCAGCGCCGGAGATGCTGGAGGCGGTCGGCGTCATCAGCGGCGAGATCCAGCGCCTCGCCGCGCTCACGACCGAGTTCCTCGACTTCGCGCACCCCAAGCCGCTCGAGGTGAGCCTCGTGTCGGCGCGGAGCGTCGCCCAGCGCGTTCACTCGCTCGCCGATGCGGACGCTCGCGCGGCGAACGCGTCCCTCGAGCTCGAGCTCCCGCAGCGCGACGTGTCGTTCGAAGGCGACAAGGGCCGGATCGAGCAGGTGCTCCTGAACCTGGTCCGGAACGCGATCGAGGCCGTCGAGCCGAAGGGCGGTGGCGTCGTCGTGCTCCGTGTCCGACGCAAGCCTCGTCAGGCGGTGCTCGAGGTACAGGACGACGGTGTCGGGCTGCGCACCAACGAGCCGATCTTCGACGCGTTCTATTCGACGAAGGCGACCGGCACCGGCCTCGGGCTCGCGATCACCCACCGCATCGTCTCCGACCACGGGGGCTCGATCGAAGTGACGAGCGCTCCGGGCCGGACTCTCTTCACCGTCCTCCTGCCTCTAACGCAGAAGGATCGGCGCACCGATTCGGCAAGTTGAGGGAAGGAAGGACTCCGTGAACGAGAAGAAAGCACGAATCCTCGTGGTGGACGACGAAGCCAGCGCCCGTTCGGGCCTCGAACGGCTGCTCCGCGACGAAGGCTTCACCGTCGAGACGGCCGACGGCGGCCAGGCGGCGCTCGCGCTCATCGCGGAGAACCCGCCCGACGTCGTCATCACGGACCTCAAGATGCCGGGGATGGACGGGGTCGAGCTGATGAACCGGCTCCACGAGACCCAGCGCGACATGCCGGTCGTCGTGGCGACGGCGTTCGGCGAGGTCTCGGCGGCGGTCGCCGCGATGCGCGGCGGCGCCGAGGACTTCCTGACGAAGCCGATCGACTTCGACACCCTCCTCGTCGTGGTCGAGCGCGCGCTGAAGCGGCGCGAGCTGCGCGTCGAGACGGAGAACCTCCGCCGCCAACTGCGCGAGCGCGAGGGGACGGGGCTGAGCGGCCTCATCGGCTCGAGCCCGGCGATGCAGCGGGTCTACCGGCTCGCGCGTCAGGTGGCCCCGTCGCGGGCCACCGTGCTCATCACCGGCGAGAGCGGGACGGGCAAGGGGGAGCTCGCGCGCGCCATCCACGAGATGAGCCCGCGCAAGAAGAACCCGTTCGTCGCGCTGCACTGTGCGGCGCTCGCGGAGTCGCTCCTCGAGAGCGAGCTCTTCGGGCACGAGAAGGGCTCGTTCACGGGGGCCGATCGGCGCCGTGCGGGGCGCTTCGAGCAGGCCGACGGCGGCACGCTGTTCCTCGACGAGATCGGGGAGATCCCGGCGATGACGCAGGTGAAGCTGCTCCGCGTGCTGCAGGAGAAGACGTTCGAGCGCGTCGGCGGGAACGAGCCCGTCACGGTCGACGTGCGGCTCATCGCGGCGACGAACCGAGACCTCGCGCAGGACGTCCGGGAAGGTCGCTTCCGCGAGGATCTCTACTACCGGCTCAACGTCGTCCACATCGACATGCCGCCGCTCCGCCTGCGTGGCAGCGACGCGGTCGCGTTGGCCGAGCACTTCATCCGCGTGTTCTCCGAGGCGAACCACAAGCGCGTCGAGGGCCTGACGGAGAAGGCGAAGGCCAAGATCCACGGGCACCGCTGGCCGGGCAACGTGCGCGCGCTGGAGAACGCGATCGAGCGCGCGGTGGTCCTCTGCGAGGGCCCCCGCATCGACGAAGCGGACCTCCCGTTCGAGTCCGCGCCGGACATCCAGGGTGCGCTCCGGATCCCGGGCGCGACGATGGCGGAGATCGAGCGCCACGCGATCCTCAGCACGCTCGAGGCGACGAACGGCTCGACCTCCAAGGCGGCCGAGATCCTCGACATCAGCGTCCGCACGATCCAATACCGGCTCCACGAGTACGGCGTCGCCAAGCCGAAGGAGCGCTGACCCACCGCGCGGGGCGCTGGTACGCTGGCGCGATGGTGCGTCGCGCACGGTTGGATCCCTCGCTGCGGGTGGCGGTGCGCTCCCGCCGCCCGCTCCACTACACGGAGGGCCCGGATGCGGCCCTCGATCGGCCCGCCCACGTCCGCGCCGGTTCGTCGGTCGCGTGGTTCGGCGCGCGCTTGGCCGTCGTGCAGGACGATGCGAGCTTCGTCGCGATCGTCGAGCCCACCGCCTGCCGGGCGGTCACGCTCCCAGCGGGGCCGGCGGGCAAGCGTCAGTTCGACGAGCGGCGCGGCAACAAGAAGGACAAGCTCGACCTCGAAGCGAGCGTGGTGCTCGGCGGGGCGCTCTGGGCGTTCGGCTCGGGGAGCGCGCCGGGCCGTGACCGCATCGTGCGGATGAGCGCCTCCGGGGAGGTGCGCGTCGTCCCGGCGCCCCGCCTCTACGCCGCGCTCGCCGCGCGGGCGGACTTCGCCGGGAGCGAGCTGAACGTCGAGGGCGTGGTCGCCGCCGGCGACGACGTGTGGCTCCTCAACCGCGGCAACGGCGCGCCCACGCCCGAGCGGCAGCCGATCGACGCGACGGTGCGGGTCGACGCCGCGGCCTTGCTCGCGTACCTCGACGACGAGCCGTCGGCGCCGCTCCCCGAGTTCGAGGACGTGGCGCGCTACGACCTCGGTGCGGTCGGGGGCTCGCGGCTGACGTTCACCGACGCGACGTTCGCGCTCGGTCGGCGCGTCTATCTCGCGGCGGCCGAGGCCTCTCCCGACGCGACGCGCGACGGCCCCGTCGCCGGCGTCGCGCTCGGCTTCCTCGACGAAGAACCGAGGTATGCGCTGATCGTCGACGAGCGCGGCGAGCTCCTCCTCGACAAGCTCGAGGGGATCGCGCCCGCGCGCGCGGACGGGGCCGGCTCCGTGCTCTACGCCGTCGTCGACAAGGACGACCCCGATGCACCGAGCGAGCTCGTCGAGCTCGAGGTCGATCAGGGGAACGATCGCGCGAGGAACGCGAGCACGACGTCGCCGTAGTGCGGATCGAGCTCGAGGTAGCGCCCGTGGAGCGCGCCGGGCACCTCGTAGAGCTCCTTCGGCGCGCCGGCGGCGTCGAAGTTGCGCCGCTGGAGGACGCGGTCCGCTTCGAGGAGCGTGTCGGTCACGACGAGCACCGGGCGCGGGGCCACCCGACCGATCGCGGCCTCGGGCCGGACCGCCGCCACGTCGATCCCGCCGCGCCGCACGGCGAGCGCGCCCGGCCACGCGCAGAGCGCGCCCCAGCGGCCGCAATCGGACGCGATCTCGTCGTCGAGCGTGGGGTAGGCGGCCTCCACCACGAGCGCGCGGAGGCGCGGGTCGTCCGCGGCCTCGAGCGCGAGCGTCGCGCCGCCGACGGAGAACCCCAGCCCTGCGACGCGGGTGGGGTCCACGCCGGGGCGCGCGAGAAGCGCATCGACCGCGGCGCGGAGGGCGTCCTGGTCGCCCGCATCGGCCCAGCCCGGGCGTCCTTCGCTCGCGCCGTGCCCCGGTGCGTCGTAGGCGAGGAAGCCCCACCCGGCGGCGGCGAGGAGCCGCATCTCGGGCGCGAGCTGGCTCCGGCAATCGCCGAACCCGTGCGCCATGACGACGTGACCCTCTGTACCAAAATGGTACCATCCGGCGAGCGAGCGGCCCCGAGCGTCGCGAAAGACGACCTCGTCGACGGCGACCCCGCCGAGCGCAGCGCGGTCTGGGACGACGTGGGGAGCGGTCGCCAGGGCCGCGCGATACCGGTAGCCGCGGACGGCGATCCAGGCGGCCCCGGCGAGCGCGCCGAGCGCGAGCGCGGCGCCGGCGCGCCGAAGAAGCCGCGCGCGACCGCTCACGGCAAGCGGCGAGGCGTCGCGTCGAAGCGCGTGTCGAAGAACACCGTCATGCGGTCGAGGAGGGCGAGGCGATCCTCCGTCCGCGAGAAGACGTGGTCCGCGCGCTTGAGGAACGCGATCTCGACGTCCCGCCCGCGGAAGCGGCCGAGCACGTCCCGGAGCTGCTTCGTGTAGCTGTAGTGGTCGCGGTTCGCGCCGGCATAGACGAAGAGGAGCCGCTTGCCCTCGTCGAGCATGCCTTGGACCTCGGTGCGGAAGCGCTCTTCCTTCGGGTACTCGCGCACGAAGATGGGCTCGCCCTCGGCGAGGTCGCGCGCGGGACCGTTGCGAGCGCCGCCGAGGCGCGGGAAGCGCCGGACGATCCAGCGCTGCCAGCGCGGGAGCTCGAGCACGCGGAGGGGGCGGCGCATCTTGTGGAGGAGGGTGGGGTACGTGTAGCCCTCGATGAACGCCGCGCCGACGACGCGCCGATCGAGCGCCGCGATCGCGTGCGCGGTGTCGACGCCGGAGCAGAACCCGGTGACGGCGAAGCGGCTCGCACCGGTCTCGCGCGTCACGGCGTCCATGGCGTCGCGCACGTCGGCGACGGCGGCTTCGGCCTCGGAAGAGCCATCGCGGCGGGGGTCGCTGTCCCCGAGCCCGCTGAGATCGAAGCGCAGCACGACGAAGCCCGCGCGCACGAGGCGGCGCGAGAGATCGACCCACACGCGCGAGGGGCCGATGTGGTGGTTCACGCCGACGTTCCAGAGGAGCACCGCGGGGACGTCGCGGCGCAGGCTGCGGGCAGGCTCGCCGAGGATGCCGACGAGCGCCCCGCCCGGGCCGAAGGTGATTGCGCGCTCGTTGCTCATGGCCGCGCTCCACGGAGGTCGTCGCCTTCGGGGGCCACCGCGTCGGCGACGCGCTTGAGGACGGCGGTGGACACGAGCGCGGCGCCGGCCTTGCTCGTGGCGTCGCCGCCGGAGCCGTGCGTGACGACGCGGACGGACTTCCCCGCCGCCTGGAGCGCGCTCTCGAGCGCACGGTGCTCGGGGCGAGCATCGGCGACGAGGATGGTGAAGCTCCGCGCGTCGGCCCACGGCGCGTGCGTCAGGTCGACCGCGTCGATCGAGCGGCGGACCACGTCGTGCAAGGTGTAGCCGAGGAGATCTTCCTCGCCGGCGTTGGGTCGCGTGCGCGGCAGGAGCCAATCGCGCTCCCGCTTCTCGTGGACGCGTCGCAGCTCGCCGAGGTGCTCGCGCCCGCGCACGACGGGCTCCCAGAGGACGACGTCGCGAAGGCTCGTGCCGCCGAGCCGCGCGGCGACGGTCGCGCCGAAGCTCATGCCGACGACCGAGATGCGCCGCACGCCGGACGCGTCGACGAGCTCGGCCGCGGCGGTGCGGGCGTCCTCGAGCATGGCCTCGTAGGTGGCTTCGCTCGCTTCGCCGCTCGAGTCGCCCGTGCCGCGCCAGTCGAAGCGGAGCACGTGGGCGCCGCGCTGCGCGAGGAGCGCGGCGAGCCTGCGGTACGCCCAATGGACCGACCCGTACTCCTGCGGGAGCGGGTGGCAGAGGAGCACCGCTCGCTCGGCGGCGCGCGCGCGCACCTCGGCGGGGTGGTGGACCCCGAAGAGCGGTCGCTCGAGCGAGCCGAAGAAGAAGGGCTTCATCGGGCGCGCGCGCTTCCGTTGACCTCGACCTTGAGGTACTTGCCCGGCGCGTCGGGGTTCTCGACGAACCACGCGGGGTTGCCGGCGGGGTCGCGGCCGAGGCGCGCGCCGGGGACCGGCGGAGCATCCGGATCGGTGCTGGGCGCCTTCCGCGCGGGGAAGAACCCGGAGTCCTGCATCTCGAGGACCGCGGCCTTGTACGCGGCGACGATGAAGTCGACGTCGGCATCGGTGTGCGCGGTCGTCAGGAAGCACGGGAACCCTTCGATGATGTGGACGCCGCGGTCGCGGATCATCGGATAGAGGAGATCCTGGAACGGGTGGTCTTCGAGGTGGAAGGTCTTCCAGAGCGAAGAGAACCACCGGATTTCGAGCGGAGCGCCGACCTCGCGGAAGAACGCGTTCAGCTCGTTCGCCAGCCGATCCGTGCGGCCGTTGACGTTGCGCCAGAGCGCCGGACCTTCGCTCTCGAGGTGGCGGAGCACCGCGCGGACTGCGGCGAGCGCGAGCGGGTGGCGAACGAACGTGCCGGCGAAGTACGTCACGCCGACGGTCGGGACCGAGTCGTCGCCGAACTGCCAGTAGCCGCCGTCGAGCGCGTCCATCAGGTCGCGCTTGCCGGCGATGACGCCGACGGGGAGCCCGCCGCCGACGACCTTGCCGTACGAAGCGATGTCCGCCTTGATGCCGTAGTACTCCTGCGCGCCACCGGGTCCCATGCGGAAGCCGCAGATGACCTCGTCGAAGATGAGCACGGTGCCGCTCTTCTCCGTGATCGCGCGCACCTCCTGGAGGAACTCCTTGGGACGGAAGTCCGGGCGGCGGCTCTGGATCGGCTCCACGAGAACCGCGGCGAGGTCGTTCGCGTTCTCGCGGATCCACGCGAGCGCCTCCGGCGTGCCGTAGTCGAGGACGACGACGTTCTGCGCGCTCTCGGGCATGATCCCGGGCGCCGCGGGGATCGACTTGAGCTTCTTCGTCCCGCGGACGATCACCTCGTCGAAGATCCCGTGGTACGAGCCGGCGAAGAGCGCGATCTTGCTCCGCCCGGTGTGAGTGCGTGCGACGCGCATGCAGCCCATCACCGCCTCGGAGCCGGTGTTGCAGAACGCGGCCCGATCGAAGCCGGTGAACTTGCAGACCAGCTTCGCGCATTCGGCGGCGAGCGGGTGCTGCGGGCCGATCTCGTGGCCCCGGTCGAGCTGCTGCTTCACCGCCTCGGTGACGAACTTGGGCTGCCAGCCGAAGAGATTGCACCCGAAGCCGTTGAGCACGTCGACGTACTCGTTCCCGTCGAGGTCCCAGATGTGCGAGCCGAGCGAGCGCTCGATGACGACCTGGTAGACGAGCTCCTTGACCGGGGGGCGGAAGCCGGTGACGACGCGCGGGTCCGCGAGGACCTTCCGGTTCTCTTGCGTCTGCGCCTTGCTCGCTTTGGTCTTCGCGGTGTAGCGGCGCACGAACGCGTCGTAACGCGCGCGCTGCGCGGGCGTCATGTCGCGATCGGTCGTGGTCGTGATGCGAGCGATCGCGCCGAACGCCTTCTTCACGTCGTACTTCTGGGGCCCGCCTTCGGGCTCCCCGGCCGGGCGCGGCGCGGCGGCCGGAGCGGGCGGCGCTGCCATCGGCATCGGCGCGGGCGCGGGCGCGGCGGCGGCGAGCGCGACCGGCGCCGCGGCGGCGGGCGCGGCCCCGAGCACGGCGAGTTGCTGCTGCATGATCCGGAGCTGGGCTTCGATCAGCCCGCGCACGGAGCCGTCGACGGCGATCGGTGCGAACGCGGTGGCGGGCATGGCCATGGCCATCGGCGAGGGCATCGCGGCAGCGACGGGCGCCTGCATCGCTGCGGCCGGGGGCGCCGCCGCAGCGGCCGGTGCGCTCGCCTCTTTCGGGAGCGCGGCGTCGAGGAAGCCGGCGAGCGCATCCAGCGACGGTAGCTTCTCGACGAGCTCTCGGAAGGTGACCTTCACCCCGAACTTCTTCTGCACCGCGAGGGCGAACTGGGTGAGGAACAACGAGTCGAGCCCGAGCTCGAGGAACGTCGCGGTGGGCGAGAGCTCGGCGGCGTCGACGCCGGAGGCTTCTTCGAGGGCGGTCACGAGGTCGGCGAGAAGTCGGTCTTTGCGCATGGTCGTGGCTTCGGGTGCGGGCGGAGGGGCGACGGGAGCGGACGCGGAGAACACGGGAGGCGGAGCTTGCGGAGCGGGATGCGCTGCACGCTCGACCCAGAAGCGCTTCCGCTCGAACGGGTAGGTGGGGGCACGGAGGCGGCGCCGGCCCTCGGTGGGGACGGCGCGCGCGAGATCGATTCGGCCGCCGCTCGCGAACACTCCGCCGAGCGCGAGGAGCGCCGTCGCGTGCTCGCGGGCGGGGTCGTCCCCGAGCGCGGCGAAGCCGGCGAGCTTCTTCTGCTGGCGCGCGAGCGTGAGGAGCGTGGCGCGCGGACCTGCTTCGACGAGGACCGGGTCGAGCTCGGCGACGAGCGTCTTCACCGCGGCGGCGTACCTCACCGTGTCGCGGAGGTGCGCGCCCCAGTAGTCGGGATCGGTCGCCTGCGCGTCGGTGATCCACGTGCCGGTCCGCGTGGAGACGAACGGGATTCGCGGCGCGCGGAGGGTCACGCGGCGGACGCGTTCGGTGAAGGGCCCGACGGCGGGATCCATCATCGGCGAGTGGAACGCGTGCGACGTGACGAGGGGGCGGCACACCACGCCGGTCGCGACGAGCTCGGCCTCGAGGCGGGCGACGGCGTCGCTGGGGCCCGCGACGACCGAGAGCGCGGGTCCGTTGTCGCTCGCGATCGCGAGGGACGGGTCGCCGAACGCCTTCAAACGCTCGGTGACGTCGGACGAGGCGAGGCGGACCGAGAGCATCGCGCCGGGCGGCATCGACTGCATGAGGCGGCCGCGCTCGGCGACGAGGCGCGCCGCGTCCTCGTCGGTCATGACGCCGGCCATCGCGGCAGCGACGAACTCGCCGACGCTGTGACCGATCATCGCGCTCGGAGCGACGCCGCGGCTCCCGAGCCACCGCGCGATGGCGAGCTCGATCGCGAAGAGCGCCGGCTGCGTGAGCGACGTCTGCTTCAGCGCGGCCGCGGCCTTCTCGGCGTCGGGCTCGTCGAAGAGCGCGCGCCGAAGGTCGAAGCCGAGGACGGAGGCGGGGGCGAGCGCCTCGGCCACCGCATCGAAGGTGCGGCGGAAGTCGGCATCGGCCCGGTACAGCCCCGCGCCCATCGCCGCGTACTGCGCGCCCTGGCCGGGGAAGAGGAACACGACCGGGCGATCGTTCGCCGTCGCGCGCCCGCGGACTCCGGCGTTCGGATCGCGGAGGGCGGCGCGCGCCTCGGCGAGATCGTTCGCGACGACGGCGCGCCGCTGGCTGAACGCCTTCCGCCCGTGCGCGAGCGTGGCGGCGAGATCGTGGAGGACGTGAGGGTCGTCGGCGAACCGCGCCTCCGCGAGCGCGTTCGACGCCGCTCCGAGCGCGGCCTCCGAGCGCGCCGAAAGAAGAAGCAGCGCCGGTGCGGTCGGGGGAGCGGCGCGCGTGGGGAGGGCGGGGGGCTCCTCGACGATCACGTGCGCGTTGGTGCCGCCCACGCCGAAGGAGCTCACGCCGGCGAAGCGCGCCGTGGCGGTGCGTGGCCACGGCCGGTTCTCGGCGACGACGAAGAAGGGGCTCGTGGCGAAGTCGATCGCGGGGTTCGCGCGCTCGAAGTGGGCGGTCTTGGGGATGAGCTCGCGCGTGAGGGCGAGCGCGGCCTTGATCATGCCCGTCGCGCCGGCCGCGATCACGAGGTGCCCGACGTTGCTCTTCACCGAGCCGAGCGCGCAGAACTGCGTCGCGTCGGTCGACTCGCGGAACGAGCGCGTGAGCCCCTCGACCTCGATCGGGTCTCCGAGCGGCGTCGCGGTGCCGTGCGCCTCGACGTAGCCGATCTGACGGGCGTCGACGCCGGCGACCTCGCGGGCGGCGCTGATCACGGCGGCTTGGCCGGCGGCGCTGGGGGCGGTGAAGCTCGCCTTGTCGGCGCCGTCGTTGTTGATCGCGGCGCCGCGGAGGACGCCGTAGATCACGTCGCCGTCGCGCAGCGCGTCCTCGAGCCGGCGGAGGACGACCATCGCGACGCCGTCGGAGAACGTCGTCCCGGCTGCGCGTGCGTCGAACGAGCGCGTGTGCCCGTCGTCGGAGAGCATCGCGCCCTCCTGATAGACGTACCCGCTCTTCACCGGCACGGTGATCGACGCACCGCCGGCGAGCGCGAGGTCGCACTGCCCGGATTGGAGCGCGAAGAACGCCTGCGCGATGGCGACGAGGGACGTCGAGCACGCGGTGTGGATCGAGAGCGCGGGGCCGGTGAGGTCGAGCTTGTGCGCGATGCGGGTGGCGACGTAGTCCTTCTCGGTGCCGACCATCGTCTGGAAGGTGCCCAGCTCGGCGACGAGGTCGGGGCGCCCGACGACGTTCTCGGCGTAGTACGAGTCGTTGTACTTCCCGGCGAAGACGCCGATCGTGCCGGGGAAGGTCGAGGGCACGTGACCGGCGTCCTCGAGCGCCTCCCACGCGACCTCCATCAGGAGCCGCTGCTGCGGGTCGAGGAGCTCCGCCTCGCGCGGGGCGATGCCGAAGAAGCCCGCGTCGAAGAGCTCGACGTCGTCGAGCACGCCGCGCGCGGCGACGTAGCGCGGGTCACGGCGGACGGCGTCGGGGATGCTCGCGTCCAGCTCGGCGTCGGTGAACTTCCGGATCGTGTCGAGGCCGCGGACGAGGTTCTCCCAGAGCGCTTCCACGGAGCGCGCGCCGGGGAACTTGCCCGCCATGCCGACGATCGCGATGCCGTCGCGCGAGGCCTTCGGGTGCGCGCGCGGGCGCGCTGCGCGCCCAGCGCCCTCGATCGTGCGCGCGAGCCCGGCGGCGGTCGGGTGCTCGAACAGCCGGATGACCGGGACGTCGAGCGCGTGCTCGCGGCGCAACGCAGCGGCGACGCGCACGGCGAGGAGCGAGCTCCCGCCGAGATCGAAGAACCCATCGTCGACGCCGACCTCGTCGAGCTCGAGCGCCGCCGCGAACGCCGCGCACAGAATGCGCTCGAGCTTCGTGGTCGGGGCGGCGTACGGCACGGCGAGCTCGGGGCGCTTCGCGTCGGGGGCGGGGAGCGCGCGCACGTCGACCTTGCCGTTCCCGGTGACGGGGATCTCGGCGACGAACACGAACGCGCTCGGCACCATGTAGTCGGGCACGCGCGGGGCGAGGTGCTCGCGGAGTGCCGTCGCCTTCGGCGCCGCGCCCTCCGCCACCACGTACGCGACGAGCCGCTTGTCGCCGCTCGCGCTCGTGCGCGCGACGACGACTGCGCGGCGGACGCCCGCGTGCTCCGCGAGCCGCGCCTCGATCTCGCCGAGCTCGATCCGGAAACCGCGGATCTTCACTTGGCCGTCGGCGCGGCCGACGTACTCCACGACCCCGTCCTCGTTCATGCGCACGAGGTCCCCGGTCTTGTAGAGCCGTTGGCCGGGGAGCCAGGGGTCGTCGACGAACCGCTCGCGCGTCAGCTCGGGGCGACCGAGGTAGCCGCGCGCGAGGCCCTCGCCGCCGATGTGGAGCTCGCCGACGAAGCCGAACGGCAACGGCTGCATCCGATCGTCGAGCACGCGGAGGCGCGTGCCACGGATCGCGCGCCCGATCGGGACGTGGGTCGCGTCTTCGGGCAGGTCGCGCGGGATGCGATACGTCGTCGCGAAGGTCGTCGTCTCGGTCGGGCCGTACCCGTTGTGGAGCTCGGTCTGCGGGAGCGCCGCCGCCGCCCGGCGTACGTGGGCGACGGAGAGGGCTTCGCCGCCGGTGAAGATCTGGCGGAGCGAGGCGAGCGCGGTCGGGTCCTCGTCGACGACCGCGTTGAAGAGCGCGGCCGTGAGCCACATCGTGGTGGCGCCGGTGCGCGCGATCGCGGCGCGCAAGCCGGCGGCGGTCGGGACGGGGTCTTCGTAGAGCGCGACCGTGCCGCCCGAGAGGAGCGGCCCCCAGAGCTCGAGCGTCGAAGCATCGAACGCGAGCGGCGCTGCGGCGAGGAAGGTGACGCTCGGACCGAGGCGCACGTAGTCGACGTCGCAGACGAGGCGCTCGATCGCGCGCTCGGGGATCTCGGCGCCCTTCGGCTGCCCCGTCGACCCCGACGTGTACATCACGTACGCGACCCCCGGTCCGCCGCTGATCGCGGGGCGCGCGCTGGTCTCCGCGTCGAGTGAGGGGTCGTCGACGCGCACGACGTCCACGTTCGCCCGCGCGGCGGGCGGCACGCGGGCTTCGAGCGGGCGCGTGGTGACGAGCACCTTCGCCCCCGCGTCCGCCACGAGGAACGCAATCCGCTCGGCGGGGTAGGTCGGCTCGATCGGCACGTAGACGGCGCGCGCCTTCACGATCGCGAGCACCGTCGCGACCGCTGCCGGCGAGCGCTCGAACACCATCGCCACGCGGTCACCGGGTTTCACGCCCCGGCGGAGGAGCACGGCCGCGATGCGGTTGGCCTGGCGGTCGAGCTCCGCGTAGGTCCAGCGCGCGTCGCGCCCGAGCACCGCGACGTGGTCGGGCGCGCGGTCGCACGCGCGCTCGAACAGCGTGGCGAGCGAGGTGCCGGTGCTCGCGCGGTCGTCGGCGCCGACCTGCGCGAGCTTCGCGGGGAAGTCGGCGCCGACCAACGCGAGCTCCGCTGCGGCGAGCGAGAGCACGCGCGGTACGTCGGCGAGCGCCGCGGCGAGCGCGTTTCCGAGCGCGGGGAGCGCGCGCTCGGGAACGACGGCGCGCTCCGCGTCGAGCGCGAGCACGAGCGTCTTGCCCGCGCTCGAGGGCTCTTCGCCGATCCGGAGCTCGAGCGGTGCGCGCTCGCGCGCGGTGGGCGAGCCGCCGGCGGCGCGGGCGCGCTCGGTGGCGAGCGCGAGGTTGCCGAGCGGCGTGGTCGGCTCCCACGCGAAGCGGAGCGAGCCGCCGTCGACCGCGAGCGCGATCGAGCCCTCGCGCCCGCCGCGTGCGAGCACTACCCCGACGGTGGTGACGAGGAGCGCGCGAAGCGACACGCCCGCCCGCGCGGCGGCCGCCGCGAGCGGCTCCGCGCCGACGCGCAGCGGCGCACCGGCGGTGCGTGCACCCGGTGCACCATCCGGGCGGTGATGGGTCTCCGGCAGCGCCGACGCGTCGACGCCGAGCGTGACGAGCGTGGGGGCGAGCGGTTTCGGGGTCACGTCAACCCTCGTGCGGCGCGAAGCGCTGGCCGAACGGCAGGAGCTCGGAGCCGGGGCGCACGAGCTGCTTGGCGAGCGAGTAGCCGCCGAAGAGGCGCCGCTTCACGCGATCGCGGAGCGGCGAGTCCCCGGGGTCGCGCGGGCGCAGCCCGAGGCGGCGCAGCGCGGAGTTCGCGCGGCAGAGCGTCTCGTAGCGCTTCGTCGCGCGCGTGTAGTAGGTGAAGCTCACGGTCACGGAGACCTCGTCACCGTTCTTCACCCAGTGGGGGGCGTTGCTGGGCATGTACGCGCCGTCTCCGGGGCGCGCATCGAACACGTGGGCGCGCCCGAGGAACTCGTCCCGATAGGCCTGCTTCTCGCGCGAGCGGTAGGTGTTGAACTCCTCGCGAACGAGCGGCGGCACCACGACGCCGTCGTTCGGGTCCCACACGTGGATCGTCTTCCGTCCCTGGACCTGGAGGATGAAGTTGTTCTCCCGGTCCATGTGGAACGGGGTCACGACGCCGGGCGACGTGAGGAAGATCCATCCGGCGTAGCCATACATGTCGGGATCGACCGCTTCGATGCTCGGTCGGAGACCGTCGAGGATCTCGGTCACGAGCTCGCGGTACTCCGGATCGGTCTGGATGTTGAGGAACGAGACCCACGACCCCGCGGTCCCGATGTTCTTCACCGTCTCTTCGGGGCCGAGGCCCGTCTTGTGGTCGGTGGGCGCGGAGTGGAAGCTCGAGCCCGCCGTGGTCGTGGCCCCGTGGAAGCGGATTTGTCCCCGCGCCGCCATCCGGCCGACGAAGCGCTGGAGGGCGTCCACGCCGAGGAGCGG
Organism: Polyangiaceae bacterium; assembly: GCA_044224495.1. GTDB lineage: Bacteria > Myxococcota_A > Polyangia > Polyangiales > Polyangiaceae > JBGAKG01. Next base: position 169,264 of record JBGAKG010000009.1, read on the forward strand.
GTGGCCGACGAGCTGGTGTTTCACGGCCGCGATTTGGTCCGGCCGCCACCCGCCTGCCCCGGACGGAGGCGAAGCACCCGCTTCGGGCCATTGCAGTTGCACGACGGAAGAGCTCGGAGGGCGCACGGCCCGCCACTATACCCCAGGCGCTTCCGCGTGCGTGCTACCTTCGTCCGCAAACTCCCGTGTCGTCCGATAGCCAATCACTCGTCGCTCCTGCCATCGCGCCGGTCCTCGTCCCGGTGTCCTACGATCCGTTTGCGTCCGGCGGGGCGGCCGGCGTGGGCTGGGAGGCCGTCTCCCGGACGGCGCCCACCACCGAGCCCCAGCGGGAGCTCTGGACCGCGGCACGCTTCGGCGAAGAGGCAAACCTCTCCTACAACGAGTCGGTCACGCTGCGCATCCGCGGCCCGCTCGATCCGGCCGCGCTCGCGGACGCCGTCGCCGACGTCGTCGTTCGTCACGACGCGCTCCGCGCGACCATCAGCGGGGACGGGTTCTCGCTCTGCATCGGCGTGGCCGATCCGGCGCGGCACGCGCGGGACGTCGCCCACATCGACCTCTCGGCGCTGCCCGACGCCGAGCGCGCGAAGGCGCTGGCCGACCACGAGGCGCAGATCGTGCGCGAGCCGTTCGACCTCACCCGCGGTCCGCTCTTCCGGGCCGCGATCCTGAAGCTGGCAGTCGAAGATCACGCGCTGACGCTGACCGCCCATCACATCGTGTGCGACGGGTGGTCGACGGCGCTGATCCTGCGCGATCTCCTCGCCGCGTACGAGGCGCGCCGCCGCGGTCGTGCGCCGTCGCTCGACGCCGCGCCGAGCTTCGTCGAGTACGCGCGCGCGGAGGCCGCTGCGCTGGGGACGAGCCCCGAGCATCGCGCGGCAGAGGCGCACTGGGCGCGTGCGCTCACCGGCGAGATCCCGCCGCTCGAGCTCCCGCTCGATGCCGCGCGCCCGAGCGTGAAGACGTACGCGTCACGGCGGCACGACCACGTGCTCGGCGAAGCCCTCGTCCGCGCCGTGCGCCAGGCCGGCGCGAAGGCGGGCGCGAGCCTCTTTCAGACGCTCCTGTCCGGCTTCTTCGCGTTTCTCCATCGCGTGACCGGGCAGGAGGACCTCGTCGTCGGCATTCCGGCCGCCGGTCAGGCGATCGAGGGGCGCGAGGGGATCGTCGGCCACTGCGTCAACACGCTCCCGATCCGCGCGCAGGTCCACCGCGAGCTCGCGCCGCGCGCGCTGCTCGGCGCGGTGAAGGCGACGATGCTCGATGCGTTCGAGCACCAGCGCTGCACGTTCGGCAGCATCCTCCGGCTCGTGAAGGTGCGCCGTGACCCGAGCCGGCTCCCGCTCGTGTCGGTGGTCTTCAACCTCGACCGTGGCCTCGGTCCGAACGATCTACCGATCGCGGGCACCACGACCGAGCTCTCGACCAACGCGCGTGCGTTCGAGAATTTCGATCTCTTCGTGAACGCGGTCGAGCTCGGCGGGAAGGTCGTCCTCGAGTGCCAGTACAACACCGACCTGTTCGCGCCGGCGACCATCGCGCGCTGGCTGGCGACGTACGAGACGCTCCTCGCGAGCCTCGCGGCGAGCGCCGCCGACGCCTCCGCCACGGTCGGCGCGCTCCCGATGGTGACGGCGAGCGACCGCGAGGCGATCGCGCGCTGGAACGCCGCGAGCGCGACCCCGGTCGACCGCGACGAGCTCACGCTCGCGCACGAACGGCTGCGCGCCGCCGCGCGCCGTCACCCCGAGAAGACCGCGATCGCGTTCGACGGGAAGGCGATGCGCTACGACGAGCTCGATCGCCGGTCGAACCAGCTCGCCGCGCGCCTCCGTGAGCTCGGTGTCCGGCGGGGGACGATGGTCGGTCTCTCGCTCGAGCGGTCCCCGGAGCTCGTGGTCGGGCTGTTCGGCATCCTGAAGGCGGGGGGCGCGTACGTTCCGCTCGATCCGGCGTACCCCGCCGACCGCCTCGCGTTCATGGCGAGCGACGCGAAGATGCCGGTCGTCGTCACCGACCGACGCGTCGCGGAGGAGGTGCGCTTCTCGGCCACGCCCGAAGCCGGTCCGGTCCTCGTCCTCGTCGACGAGCACGCGGCGGCGCTCGCAGCGATGCCCGACGCGCCTCTGCCGCCGAGCGCGGACGATGCCGAGCTCGAGAGCGCCGCCTACGTCATCTACACGTCCGGCTCCACCGGCAAGCCGAAGGGCGTCGTCGTCCCGCATCGCGCGCTGGCGAACCTGCTCTCGAGCGTGGCCCGCGAGCCAGGGCTCACGGCGCGGGACGTGGTGTTGGCGGTGACGACGCTCTCGTTCGACATCGCCGTCTCGGAGCTCGTCCTCCCGCCGACGGTCGGCGCCACGATTGCGCTCGCGAGCCGCGAGACCGCGTCCGACGGCGGGCGCCTCCTGCGCTTGCTCCAGGACTCGCACGCGACCTTCCTGGATGCGACGCCGGCGACGTATCGCCTGCTCCTCGGCGCGGGGTGGTCGGGGACGAAGGGGCTCCGTGCGATCTGCACGGGCGAGGCGCTCCCGCGCGAGCTCGCGCAGAAGCTCGTCCCGCTCGTCGACGAGCTCTGGAACGGCTACGGCCCCACGGAGACGACGGTGTGGTCCACGTTCGAGCGCGTGACGGCGCCGGTGGAGCGGGTGCTGATCGGTCACCCCGTGGCGAACACCCAGATCCACGTGCTGGATCCGGCGATGCAGCCGGTTCCGGTCGGCGTCCCTGGCGAGCTGTGGATCGGCGGGCGCGGCGTCACGCTCGGCTATCTCGGGCGCGAGGACCTCACGCACGAGCGCTTCGTCCCCGATCCGTTCCGGGGCGAGGGGCTCCTGTACCGGACGGGCGACCTCGGTCGCTGGCTCGACGGCGGGCGGCTGCAGTGCCTCGGTCGCAACGACGGGCAGGTGAAGCTGCGCGGGTATCGGATCGAGCTCGGCGAGATCGAGGCGGCGCTCGAACGGCACCCGGACGTGCGCCAAGCCGCGGTGATGGTGCGCGAGGATCGAGCGGGAGACCCGCGCCTCGTCGGCTACGTCGTCCCGCGCGGCGCGATGCCGGGCGACAAGGCGCTCAAGGAGCACCTCAAGCAGTCGCTCCCCGACTACATGGTGCCGTCGCAGCTCGTCGCGATGCCCGCCGAGCCCGGGATGCCGCTCACGCCGAGCGGCAAGGTCGACAAGCGCGCGCTCCCGGCGCCCACGCAGGAGGCGACTCGGACCGAGGACTACGTCGCGCCGCGCAACGAGACCGAGGCGATGCTCGCCGAGCTCTGGCAGGAGGCGCTCGCGATCCCGCGCGTGTCCGTCCTCGACGACTTCTTCGACCTCGGTGGGCACTCGCTCCTGGCGTCGCAGATCCTCGCGCGCCTGCGCCAGCAGCACGGGATCGAGCTCTCGTTCCGCAAGATCTTCGAGGCGCCCACGATCGCCAAGCTCGCCGCGCTGCTCGACGTGAAGGGCCCCGCTGGCCGCACGCCGCCCGCGGCTGCGGTCCGCATCCCGCGCCGCGCCGAGCCCGCCGCCCCGGCGGCGGTGAGCCTGATGCAGGAGCGCATCTGGCTCTTCGACGAGATGGACCCCGAGCAACGGATCGTCCACAACCTGCCCGCCGCGTGGCAGCTCACGGGGAGGCTCGACGTCGCCGCGCTCGAGCGCGCGCTCCGCCTCGTCGTCGCCCGCCACGAGTCGCTCCGCACGGTCTTCCGCGGCGACGGCGGCCGGCCGATGCAGGTCGTCCTCCCGGCGATGGAGGTCCCGCTCGAGCGCGTCGACCTCCGCGCGGTGCCCGAAGCCGAGCGTGCCGCCCGGATGGACGAGCTCTTCGCCGACGCGTCGCGCGTCCAGTTCGATCTCCTGAACGGGCCCCTCCTTCGTACCATTTTGGTACAGACGAAGGACGACGAGCACGTCTTCTTCTCCACGCGGCACAACATCGTGTGGGACGGCTGGTCGTTCGACGTGTTCCTGAAGGAGATGCGCGAGGCCTACGGCGCGTTCGTGCGCGGGGCCGAGCCGCGCCTGCCCGAGCTTGGGATCGGCTACGCCGACTTCGCCGCCTGGCAGCGCGCCCAGCTCCAGACCCCGGCGATGCAGGCGCACGTCGCGTACTGGCGCGAGAAGCTCGGTGGCGACGTGCCGGTGCTCGATCTCCCCACCGATCGCCCCCGCGCGGGCGCGGGGCTGGCCGGCGCGAACGAGACGAAGGTCGTCTCGCGCGAGCGGGCCGACGCCCTCGCCGCGCTCGCGAAGGAGCACGGCGCCACGCTCTACATGCTCCTCCTCGCCGCGTTCAAGGCGGTGCTCCACCGCTGGACGGGCCAGACCGACGTCGTGGTCGGCACGCCGGTCCGGGCACGCACGCTCCCCGAGACGGAGGATCTCATCGGGCCGTTCGTGAACGCGCTCGCCCTCCGGACGCAGCTGGACGCGCGCGGGTCGTTCCTCGACCTGCTCGGTCGCGTGCGCGAGGTCACGCTCGATGCGTTCGGTCACCAGGAGGTCCCGCTCGAGGCGATCGGCGGTCGACCGCCGGTGCTGCGCGCGTTCTTCTCCCTCCAGGACGCACGCCACCGCCCGACGGAGTTCGGCGACGTGTCGGTTCGTCAGGTGCACGTCCTCCCCGCCGCGGCAGGCGTGGACATCACGTTCTGGATGATGGAGTCGAAGGACAAGCTGCTCCTCGTCGTGAACTACCGGAGCGATCTGTTCGACGCCGCGACGATCCAGGGCTTCCTCGACCAGTACGTGACGCTGCTCGAGTCGATCGCGCGGCGACCGGCGACGCCGCTGGCGGAGCTGGAGCTCTTGTCGCCGTCGGCGGCCGCCGAAGTGGCGGCCTACGGCGAAGGTGCCGAGCTCGGCTCGGTCGAGGGGCCGCTCGATGCGCTCGTGCTGCGCGAAGCGGGCGAGCGCGGCGCGGCGGTGGCCATCTCCGGGCCCGGAGCGCCGCTCCGCTACGCCGACCTGGGTGACGCGATCCTCGCGCTCGCCGAGGAGCTCGGGCGCACGGGTGTTCGGCCCGGCGACGCCGTCGTGCTCGCGGCGCGGCCGGGGCCCGCGCGCGTGGCCGCCTTCTATGGGGCGCTCCATGCGGGCGCGCGCGTGGTGCTGGCGGACGGGGGGTGGCCCGAGGCGCGGCTCCGGCTCGCCTCCGAGCTCGCGGGTGCTTCCACGGCGGCGAGCGCGACGGCGGTGGTCCTCGGCGCGGCCGAAGATCGGGAGCGCCTTCGCTTCGCCACCGTGATCGATGCGAGCGCACGGCGGACGCCTCAGTCGCGCGCGCCGCGCGCGGCTGCGGACGCGTCGGCCGTCGCCGTCGTCACGGTCGCGCCGACCGCAGCGGGCACGCTCCGGCCGCGCGCGTTCACCCACCGTGATCTGGCGCACCTCCTCGCGACGGTGCGCGCGGAGACGTCGCTCGCCGCGAGCGACGTGCTCCTCGCGCTCGCCCCGCCCGCGAGCGATCTCGCGTTGGCCGAGCTCGCAGCGTTCGCGGTGGGGGCGCAGGTGCACTTCGCCGCCGAGGACGAGCGGGAGGATCCCGAGGCCGTCGCCGACGCTCTCGCCGCGAGCGGCGCTTCGGTCGCATTCGTCCCCGCGTCGGTGGCGCGGCGCCTGGGCGGCGGTCCGCTGCACGGCGCGCGGCTCGTGGTCGCCGGCGGGCGCAGCGCCGCCTCCGCGACGAACGTCGCCATCCGCGGCGACATCGGTGTGGGCCCGCTCGCGCTCGTCGCCCGCGGGGACGTGCTGCGTCCGGCGGCGGGCGCGCGCGTTCGCATCCTCGATGCGGCCGGCAAGGCCGTGCCGGGGCCGGCGCGCGGCGAGCTCTGGGTCGCGACGTATGGCGCGGAGCTCGACGCGCCGCGCATCGCCGATCCGTTCGACCCGGGCCGCGCGCTGCGGAGCACGGGCCTGGTCGCGCGGTGGCTCTCGGGCGGCGGGCTCAAGATCCTCGCCGAGGGACAGACCGTGCTCCGGGTCGGCGCGGTCGAGGTCTCGACCGTCGAGATCGAAGCCGAGCTCGCCACGCACGCCGGCATCGCCGAGGTCGCGGTCCGCGCCGTGCCGCGCACGCGCGACGCCGCGCGCGACGACGGCGAGCGCGTCCTCACCGCGTACTACGTGCGACGCGAAGACACGCCGTCGGTCGAGTCCGAGTTCCGCCGCCACGTGCGGCGCGAGCTTCCCGAGGCGTGCGTCCCGCGCGCCTTCGTCGAGCTGCGTCCGCCCGCGGGTCTCCCGCGGGATGCGCTCGGCAACATCGACGAAGGGCGGCTCCCGCCGCCGTTCGGCGAGGACGTCGTCCGCCACGTCGCGCCGCGCACGCCGATCGAGCGCCTCCTCGCCGAGATCTGGGCGCGCGAGCTCGGCGTTCCTGCCGTCTCCGTCCACGACAACTTCTTCGATCTCGGGGGCCACTCGCTCCTGTGCTTCAAGATGCTGACCGAGGTCGAGGAGAAGACGGGCGCGCGCGTGAGCCCGCGCGTCGTGCTCCTCAGCACGCTCGAGCAGGTGGCGCTCCAGATCACGCCGACCGTCCGCAAGGAGGGCGGCACGATCCCGCCGCCGAAGGAAGCTCCCCCGCCGGTGTCCCGGCGGCTCCTCGATCGGCTGAAGCTCCTGCGCCGCTGACGCTCCGGCGCGTCAGCGCCACTCGAGGGCGGCGTAGACGACCCGTTCGGCGACCGCCCAGCGTACGGCGAAGGCGCTCCCCGGCGGGAGCGTCGGGTGGAGCTCGCGCGTGAGCTCCAGCGTCACCGCGCCCGGGATCGCGCGCGCGATGCGAGCGGCCTCGAACCCGAAGTACCCGCCGACCGTCGGCGCGAGCGCCTTGTAGACGCACTCCTTCGCGGCGAACGCGAGCGTGCGGGCCGTCATCTCGTCCCCGGGCTCGGTGAGGAGCGCGATCTCGTCGTCGGTGGCGGTGCGCTGGAGCGCGGCGCGCGATTTCTCGTCGGCGACCGGCTGCGCGTCGATCCCGACGCCGCGGAGCGCCCCGGCCCGGGCGACGGCGGCAGCGGCGAAGCCCGTGCAGTGGGTGATCGCCCCGACCACGCCCGCGGGCCACGCGGGTGCGCGATCCGCGACGACGGCGAGGGCCCCCACGTCGACGCCGAGCTTCGCGAGCGCCGAACGCGCGCAGTGACGCCCGCGCACGAACTCGTCGAGGCGCTTCTCCACCATCCGCGCCGTCTCCGGAGGGAGCGGCCCGAGCGCGGTGCGCTCCGCGTCGGTGAGCGCGGTCCGGCGCTCGACGACGTGGGCGTGCTCCACGAGCGGAATCAGCGACATCGCGTTCTGATAGCATTTTCGCGCGATGCGAATCCGGTGGGCGTGCGGTGCAGCGGTCCTCGTGCTCTGGGGTGCGACCGGGGGCTGCCGCCGCGCGGATCCCGCCGCGACCGCGACTGCGTCGGCGTCCGTGCCCGCTTCGGCGTCCGTGTCCGTGCCCGCGTCCGTGTCCGCGTCGGCGTCCGTATCCGCGCCCGCGTCGTCCGCCGGCGGGCCTCGTTTCGTCGGGTACTTCGACCGGTCCGATCCCCATGGCCCTCACTTCTCGTGGCCCGCCACGCGGATCGATTGGCGCTTCGAAGGGACCTCCGCCAAGGTCCGGCTCCTCGACGGCTCCGGGGGACACGTCCATTTCACGGTCGCGGTCGACGGCAAGACGTCGCGGCTGGAGCTTCGGCCCGGTGACGTCACGTACGTGCTCGCGCACGACCTCTCCCGCGGCGTGCACGACGTGATGCTCTTCCGCGACAGCGAGGCGCTCTGGGGCGAGACGCAGCTCCTCGGGTTCGACGTCGACGGGCCCTTGCTCGCTCCACCGGTGCCGCCGCGGAAGCTCATGTTCGTCGGCGACTCGATCACGTGCGGCTACGGAACCGAAGGGAAGGGGCCCCACTGCGGCTTTCTCTCGAGCGAGGAGAACGCGTGGGTCGCGTGGGGCTCGGTGGCCGCGCGCGCGCTCGACGCCGACGTCGTGCTGCTCGCGTTCTCGGGCGGCGGCATGGTGCGCAACAACGACGGCGACCGCGCCGACACGATGCCCGTCCGCATCCTCCGCACCATCCCGACGCGCAAGACGAGCCCGGCCGCGGTCGACGAGGGGCCGCCGCCGAGCGCCATCGTCGTCAACCTCGCGACGAACGACTTCGCGCTCGGGGCTCCTCCCCGCGCCGAGTTCGAGGCCGCGTACGCAAAGCTCCTCGACGATCTGCACGCGCGCTTCCCCAAGGCGCCGTTCGTGGTCGCGCTCGGCCCGATGCTCTTCGGGAAGTCGCTCGAGCTCGCGCGGACGATGCAGCTCGCGATCGTCGCCGCCGCGAAGGGGCGCGGCCTCGATGTGGAGCTTCTCGAGCTGCCGATGCAGGACGGGCACGACGGCTGGGGCTGCCAGCACCACCCCAACGTGGCGCGGCAGCAGTCGATGGCGGACGATCTGGTCGCGCACCTCCGGAGACGGCTGCACCTCTGACGCACCGCCCTGCTAACCTGTCGGTACGGACGTTGCTCCCATTCTCCGAGGAGAGGTGATCATGGCGACCAGAGCACAGCAGTTTCGCGCAGACGCACAACGCACCGGCGCGGCGAAGGCGAAGAAGGCGAAGCGCGCGAAGGGGAGCAAGCCCGGCATACCGAAGGCGGCTCGCTCGCGCGCGAAGAAGCACGCGGAGAAGAAGGCCACGTACGCGCTCGAGCCGACGCCGGCGAAGGGCCGCCCCGCGCGAAAGTCGACGCGCTCGAGCGCGAACCGCGCCAAGGCGGACGCCGGGCTCACCGGTCGCGAGCAGCTGCGGAAGGGCACCCCCGAGGCGAAGTACGCGAAGTCGCGCGCGAAGGGCACCCGCGTCCGCGGGGGCTGAGCGCGTCAGCGCACGCGCCGCTTCCCCTCGTCCCGGAAGCGGCGCAAGCGCTCCGCCACGCGTTCGAGCTCGTCGGCGAGCTGGTCGGCGAGGTCACTCGCATCGTCGGGAGCGACGTGCTCGAGTTGGTCCATCAGGCTCCGCGCGATGGCGACTTCCAGGCGAAGGTGGGACGGCATGGCGCTCCGACCGAGCACTCGCCGTGCCACGGACCACCGGCGCCGAGACCCTGGAAATCCCCGCTCGGCCGCGCGCGACCTCGACGTTCCACGCGCGCGGGATGCGCCGCGGCGCAGCCTCTGCGGCGGGGGTTCCCCGGACGAGCGAAGCGTTGGGGCCGCGGGCGAGCTGGTCCAGGCCTTGCAGCTCGCTCGGGCATGGCGCTCCCGACCTTCCGTCACGTCCTCGTTCCCACCGACTTCGGCGACGCCGCGCGCGTCGCGGTCGACCACGCCATCGCGCTCGCGCTCCGCTTCGACGCGAAACTGACGCTCCTGCACGCGTACGAGCTCCCGCGCATCGACTACGGCGAGGTCATCCAGTGGCCGGTGCAGGATCTCGAGGACCAAGCGCAGCGCGCGCTCGACCGCGCCCTCGCCGAGGTGAAGGCGCTGCACCCGGCCGTCGACGGGCTCGTCGCGCTCGGGGATCCCCACACGCAGATCCTCGACGTCGCGAAGAAGCGCGGGTGCGATCTGATCGTGATGGGAACCCATGGCCGCAAGGGCATCTCTCGGCTGCTCCTCGGGAGCGTCGCCGAACGCGTCGTCCGCTTCTCGCCGATCCCGGTGCTCACCGTGTCGAGCCAGGCCGGGGCGAGCGACCGCAGCGCGCCGCGCTGATACCGTGGAGCGCTGCCTCAGCGCTCCCGCGGGCGAAAGAGCGCATCGCGCGCGACGATGAGCGCGAACTCCGGATCGCGGAGCAGGTAGCGGCGCCACATCCGGCGGGGCTCCTGCGCGAGGCGGTAAGCCCACTCGAGCCCGGAGTCGGACATCCAACGCGGCGCACGCTGGACGTTGCCGGCGAGGAAGTCGACGACGGCACCGAGCCCGAGCAGCACCGCGGGAGCGAGCTCGCGGTGGACCGCGTGCATCAGGAGCTCCTGCTTGGGCGCGCCGAGGCAGACGAAGACGAGCTCCGGCGCCGCTGCCCGGACTGGCGCGACGAGCGCGCCGAGCTCGGCGGAGCTCTCGCGGCCCGTCACGCGCGGGGCGCTGGTCCCCGCGACGACGATGCCGGGGTGGCGCTCACGGATGACGTCGGCCGCGCGCTCGCCGGCGCCTTCGCCGCCGCCGAACAACCAGATGCGCAGCTTCTCGCGCGCGGCGCGCTCGAGCAGCGGACCGGCGAAATCGGAGCCGGACACCTTCGCGGGGAGCGGCGCGCGGAGCAAACGGGACGCCCACACGACGGGCATGCCGTCGGCGAGGGAAAGCGACGCCTCGGCGTAGGCGTGGCGAAAGGCGAGATCACGCTCGGCGAGCACGACGTGATCGACGTTCGGCGTCACGACGTAGCCGCCGGCACGTGCGCGCACGAGATCCATCACGCGGTCGACCGCTTGCTCCATCGTGAGCGCGTCCACCGGGACGTGGCCCAGGACCGTGCGCGTCACTTCGGCGGCTCCAGGTCGACGTCGAGCACGGTGATGCTCCACGGCGGCAGGTTCTGGAGCAGCTTGGCGCCGTCGTTCTTGCTCTCCGCGCCGGCGGTCGGGCCCGTGGTCTGACCGGTATAGGCGAAGGTGCGGCGGTTGGCGGCGCTGCCGCAGGAGCCGACGTCGATCGTCGCGTCGAAGTTCGCGTCCTTCGAGAGGTTCACGGCGACGAGCACGAGCTTCTTCCGCGCCCCGTCGATCGAAGCGTAGAGCGAGACCTGGCCGCTGGCGGTCGCGGTCGAGGTGGGGAGGATCGCGTCGAGGAAGCGCCCGCCCTTGCCGTCGAAGTTGCGGAACATGCGGAATGCCCACCAGGCCGGTGACTGGTCCTTCGGATAGACCCAGTAGTAGGCGGACGTGACGTCGTTCTGGGCGAAGCGGCCGAGCGTCTCCGCGACGGCGACCGCCCCGGACACGTGACCTTCGCCGCCGAAGCTCCACTCGCCGATCTGGATCCCGCGCCCGGGGTAGTTCTGGTCGATCCACTCGTGCAGGCGAGGGAGCAGGCGCACGGGCTCGCCGATCCACGACTCGTCCTTGTAGGTCGGGTCCCAGAGCCCGCGCGTGGAGCGCACGCGGAGCGCGGCGGTCGCGGCGTCGCTCGCGTCGCCGTAGACGTTGGAGCCCTGCGGATAGAAGTGGACGTCGAGCAGGTCGAGGATGCGCGTCCCGGTCTTGGTCTCGTACTCCTTCAGCTTCTCGAGGTACCAGGCGAGGAGCGGCTTGTTCCCGTGCTGGAGCCGATCGGGGTGGATCTGGAATCCGGCGGCGGCGTCCTTCGCGGAGTAGGAGTAGGCCGGCCACCCCCACTCGGCCGGGCCTGCGATCTTGGCGTCCGGGTCCGCCTTCCGGATCGCGCTGCCGTAGCGGATGGTGCGGTCGAGGAGCTCGTCGTAGCCGACGGGCTGCGGGTGGACGTCGCGGTGGGTCGAGTTCCAGAGCGCGGGCTCGTTGTCGAGGATGTAGATCGCGACCGAGCGCTTGCCCTTCTCGGCGTCCAGCTTCTTGATCGCGGCGACCCAGCGCCCGATGAACTCGGGCGGCGCGGGGATGCTCGTCTGCGTGGCGGGGAGGGCGGCGATGTCTTTACCATCTTGGTACTTTCCGTTCCCTGCGCCGCGCCCGCCCGGGTCGCTCGCTTGTTGCTTCGGGAACAGATCGGTCGGGAAGCCGTTGGCGGACGTGTCCTTCGCGACCCAGCCGATGGTCGGCACCGTGAGCGCCGTCACGTAGCCCTTCTCGAGATCGGCGACGAGGAAGCTCCTGTACGAGTAGGTGGGGTCGCCGGAGTAGTCGACGTTCTCGAAGTACCAGTCGTTCGCCGTGTTCCAGGCGCGCCCGTGCTCCCAGTTGTAACGCGTGCTCGCGTTGCCGCCCCAGCGGCGCGTCGTCGCGCCGATGGTGTGCTGGTGGGTGTGCTTCGCGTCGCCCATGAAGTCGTACGCGATGCCGTAGATGAGCGGGCTCACCGGCTTGGCGGTCGCGCGGCAATCGACGCCGAGCGCGACGGCCTTCGTCGCGGTGGTCTTCGTCCCGCCGTCCGGGCCGGCGGTCAGCCCGATTTTGTCGATCTCGACCAGATCGGCGGCGACTTCGCTCGGCGCGCGGATGATGATCCGATCGAACGCTGCGTCGTCGGGGGCGAGCTCGGCGATCGGGATGAACACCTCGGTCCATCCGTCGACTTGGGCTTCGTGCTTCGCGCTCACGCGGACGTGCGGCAGGCGGTCGCCGTCGGACGACTCGACGCGCACCTCGAGGAAGCGCCCGAAGGAGGCCGGTGCGCGGTAGCGGAAGGTGAGCCCACCCCAAGTCCCCGTGAGACCCGGCTTCGCGAGGATCCAACCGCCGTAGCTCGCGAACGAGAGGCGCGCCGCGCCGCCGTCGAGCTCGCGCTTCGTCCAGCCCCAGTCCTGCCAACCACCTTTGAGGCCGCCGTCCCAGATCGACTCGGCGACGACGAAGCCACCCGGCGGGCGCGGTGCTTCGGGAGCGGACGTGCCGTCGACCGACGTGGAAGCGGGGTTCGTCTTCGGGCAGCCGAGGGCCGCGAGCGCGAACAGAACCGGGATCCCGAAGACGAAGCGGCGCACGGTCACTTGCTCGGCTTGGGCGCCGCTTTGGGCGCCGCCTTCGGCGCCGGGCGCACCGCGTTCTTGAGGACCACGCTGCCGAGGAACCGGTCGTGCCCGATCTCCTCGACGGTCTTCTCGGCGTCCTTGAGCGGGGTGATCCCGAGGACGAGGCAGAGGACGAGCGCGTCCACGTGCGGGGCGATCGCGACGGTGCTCGGGTTGTCGGTGATCGGAGAGAGGACGACGAACACGCGGTCACCGCGCTCGACGATCTTGCGGAGCTCGCCGAGCCGCGTCTCGACGAGGTTGAGCGGCGTCTCCCGCAGGTCGAGCGTCTGGATCGGCTTCCCGAGGTGCTGCCACCCGACGTCGGCGAGGATGCTCGCGGTCTCCATCGGCGTGCTCTTCATGCCCGAGCTCGCGCCGATGATCCCGAGCGCTTGCCAGCTACGCTTCTGGAGCGTGATCCACAGGCGCTGCCAATCGACCTGGCTGGAGGGTCCGGTGGGGCGCGAGCTGGGGCGCCACGAGGGCTTCGGCGGCATGCTCGGCGCCTTCGTCGCTTCGGCGCCCGGCGGCGGGGGCGTACTCGGGGTCATGGGCGATCGCCTTTCATACCACGTCAGCGCTCGCGCTCCGTGCGCACCCACTCGCTCGTCCCGTGAGCTTCTTGTCCTTGCTCTTGCCCTTGCGCTTGCCCTTGCCCTTGCCCTTGCCCTTGCCCTCGCCCCCGCTCCCGAACACGAAGGACGGCCTTCCAAGCGACGTACGCCGGAGCCCACGCGAGGTCGAGCAACGCCCGCGGCCCCGCGTCCGACATGAGCGCCCCGCGAACGACGTACCCGGCGAGCGCCGCCGACGACAGGGCCCACGGGAGCACGACGCCGACGGCGCTCCGCGGACGAAGCACGCCATACGCGATCGACCCCGCGAGCCCCACCGCCGCGCCGGCAGCCACCGTCGAGAGGGGCGGCACGGCGAGATCGCACGCGAGATCGAACAGGAGCAAGCTCCGCTTCGCGAGCGCTTCGCGGAGGAGCGGGAGCGCGACCTCGCGCCGCAGCTTGGCGCGGCCTTCCTCCCAACGCTTCCGCTGCGAGCGCGACGCCTTCTCGCTCGCGACCATGTCGCCGAAGACGCGCGCCTCGTGGACGTGCGCGACGCGGTAGCCCGCGCGCCCGAGCCGGATCCCGTACTCGACGTCCTCGACGAGCCCGTAGGCCTCGTGCGGGACGGCGCGGAGGACCTCGGTCGCGAACGCCATGCCGTTCCCGCGGAGGCCGGCCGAAAGCCCGAGCCGCTCGCGTGCGCTGCCGCGCAAGCCGTGGAAGACGGAGAAGGCGACCGTCATCAAGCGCGTGCGCCACGACGCGTCGGGGTTGCGGACGCCGTACTCGGCCTGCATCGCGCGCGCACCCGAGGCGAGGCGGGCGTCGAACGAGCGGAGCAGGTTCTCGCTCACGGTCGTGTCCGCGTCGACGACGACGATCGCATCGAGCGGCGCTGCGCCTTCGGCGAGGAGCTCGGCGAACGCGCGCTCGAGCGCGTAGCCCTTGCCGCGCTTCTCGCGATCGACCCGCTCGAACACGCGCGCGCCCGCCGCGCGCGCCCGTGCAGCGGTTCCGTCGCTGCAGTTGTCGGCGACGACGACGACCTCGAAGAGCTCGCGCGGGTAGTCCATCGCGAGCAGGCTCTTCACCGTCGCCTCGATCCCGGCTTCTTCGTCGTGCGCGGGGACCACGACCGCGAAGCGGGCGGTGGGCGTCGCGCGGGGAAGGGGAGGCTCGGGCGTCGCCGAGAACACGGTCAGGAACGCGAGGTACGCGCTCGGGAGAGCGACCGGCAGCGCGAGCAGGAGCGAGACGGCGGTCGAGTGTTTCATACGCGCGTCACTTCGCCGAGGACCGGGAGCTTGAGTCGCTTCTCGGCCTGCCACGCTTCGATCACCTTGCCCGTCGCGAGGTCCGCGCCAAGCGGGACACCGAGCGCGAGGAGCAGCGTCGCGAGGATGCCGACGAGCGACACGAGCGGGACGTTCGGCTTCTTCGGAGACTTCGGGACCTCGGGCGCGACCACGACGGTGTAGCGGTACTTGAAAGCCGCGCGCGCCGTCTCGAGCTCGATCCGCGCCGAGTCGATGCGGTCCATCAGGTCGCCGTACTTCAGGTTCGCGGTCTGCAGCTTCTGCCGCTGCACCTCGAGCTGGGTGTCGAGGCCCTCCGGCGGGACGGTCACGGTCTGGACCTCGGGCGGGACCTGGACGGGGGCCGTCGCGATCGGCGGAGGCGGCGCCTGCGTCGCCGACGGCTTGGGCACCGGCGTCTTCGCGTCGTTCGCGGCGGCGATGCGCCCGAGCAGATCGCGCTCCGCGTTCCGAAGCGTGACGAGCTCGGCCGGATCTTCGCGCGCCGCTTCGATCTTGCGCTCGAGCTCGATGACTTGGGGGTGCGCCGGGGCGAGCGTGGCGCGGAGGTCCGCGAGCTGCGCGTTGAGCTCGTTCAGCTTCCGCGCGCGCTGATCCTCGATGTCCTTGATCGCCTTGCGCTTGGTCTCGAGCTCGCGCAGGAGGTCGTCGTTCGGGGAGCCCGCTACGGCGGTGGTCGCCGGCGAGCCGGGAGGACGAAGGAGCGGAGCGGTCGGCGCGGTGCCGTTGGCGTTCGTCTTGTTCGGGACGCGCACCGCGCTCCGGAGCTCGTTCAGGCGCTGGATCTCGGCGAGGGCGGAGGCGACGTTGTCGCGCTCGTCGTTCGCGTGCGTCTCCAGGATGCCGATCGCTTCCTGGATGACGTTGACCTCGACGCCGTGGCGCGTGTCGAGGAAGTTCTTCTGCACCGTGCTGACGATGTCGTAGGCGGTCTGCGCGTCGGGCCAGTCGACGCTGATCGTCACCGAGCCCTGATCGACGGCGACGTGGAGCTGCTTCTCGAGGATGGCGACGAGCGCGCGCTCGCGGTCCGCGTCCGTCATGGGCGCGCGGAAGATGCCGAGCACGCCGTCCTTCGCCTTGAGGATCGGCGGGCGGGTCTCCTGCCAGCGCTGGGCGAGGTTGGTCTCCCGAACGAGCTTCTCCAGGTTCTCCCGCGCGAAGATCGCGTCTTGGGCGCCCTTGGTCGGGGCGTCCCAGTCGACGGGGATGGAGCGGTGCGGATCGGCGAGCGCGGGCATGAGCGCGTTCCGCTCGATCGTGATCTTTGCATCCGTCGTGTACGAGCGCGGCCAGAGCGACGCGGCTGCGATGGTGCCGACGAGGCCGAGGAGGAGCACGGCGCCGGTGAGGCGGCGGCGGCGTTTGGCCGCCCGGACCGCGAACCGGAGCCACTCGAGGGGGCTCGTGCCCTCTTCTTCCTCTTGTTCCTCCGGCTCCGCTGAGGTCATGGGGTGCGAAAATGTAGCATAGCGGGGTGGAGGTCCAGCCCCAAGAAGAAGCCGTAGCTCGCGAAGGCGGTGCCTTGGAAAGCCTGGAGCGCGAGGCGCGTTCCGCCGTCCAGCGCGACCGCACGGGTGAGCGGAAACCGTAGGCTCGCCTCGAAGCCGAACGCCGTGATCTGGGCGGAAGACGCGAGGACGGACTGGACGAAGCTCGCCTGCGTACGGACGAGGTAGGTGCGGGTCGTGTACGTCGCGCCGACGGCGGCGCTGATGCGGGGGTCGACCGTCGCGGCGATGCGGTCGACCACGGGAGCGAAGCGGAGCACGCCGTCGAGATCGAGCTTGTTCCCGAGGAACCCGCGGTGGTGGGCGATGGTCAGCTCCGCGCTCGCGTACGCGCGGAGGAAGTAGCCTTGCGGCTCGACGCGGAAGGCCGCACCCGAAGGTCCGGCGCCGGCGCCGACGGTCGTGCCGCGCCCCACGTCGCGCGCGTATCTCACCATCACGGTCGCGAGGCCCACGTCCGCGCCGCTCGTGAAGTGCGAGAACGAGGCGTCGGCGCTCGCGCCGATATGATCGCGCCGCGTCGCTCGGTGATCGACGCCGAGCGCGACGCGCGGGCCGTACTGAAGTGGGACGAACGCGCGGTCGGTGTCGGTCGCGCCGCCCGAGAGCTCGAACGCGGCGGCCTCGGTGACGACCCAGCGCGAGGTGGGGATCTGGTAGGCCGAAAAGGCGGTCCGCGAGCTCGCGTACCCGAGCGTGTTGGTGCCGGGCAGCGTGGGGAGCGGCGTCGGGGTCGTGGGCTGGCCGGGCGGGGCGCCGGGGAGCGCGTCGGCGAGGGGGTAGCGGAGGGTGGTGAAGTTCTCGCGCCCGTAGCTCCCGTCTTGCGAGACGAAGAGGCCGAAGTGGCGCTCGCGCCAGCCGATCGAGAGTTGGCCCGGCGCCGTGGCGAGGACCGAGCGAGCGTCGTCGGTCCACGAGAACGCGGTGACGCGCGGGAGGAGCGAGAGCGACAGCTCGAGCCTCCGCCCGTGCACCGTGACGCGAAAGCGGAGCGCGGCCTCGGCGTCGGTCTGGACGCCGGCGCCCGAGTCGCGGGCGCGGAGCTCCGTCCGCTCGCCGACCTCGACCGTCCCGGTTGCCAGTGCGACGAAGTCCACCTCAGTCGACGACCACGACGTCGCCCGCAGCGAGCGCGAAGCCGACGGCGCGGAGCTCGCCGCGCGAGAGGTCGGCGTACGTGAAGCGCACGCGGAGGAGCTTCCCGCCCGCTTGCTTGCGGAGGACGAAGATGCGGTCCCGGTCGGCGTAGTCGGTGAAGCCGCCGACGGCGGCGAGCGCCTGGAGGACGCCGGCATTGGGCTCGACGACGACGGTCGAAGGGCGAGCGACCTCGCCGACGACGGTGATCGTGAACGGCGACGACTCTTCGATCGTGATCGTGACGTGCGGAGTGACGACGTAGGCCTTGAGCTGGGCCTCGAGCTCGGCGGCGACGTCGTTGGGGTGGCGGTCCTTGAAGCGGACGTCGCCGACGATCGGGACGGCGATCATGCCGTCGGGCCGGACCTTCGCGTGGGTGGAGAGGTTGTCCTGGCCGAACACGCGGACGTTGACGGTGTCGCCGATGGCCATCTTGTAGCCGCCCTCGTCTTTGGCGGGAGGAGCGGGGGGAGCGTCCTGGACCCAGACCCAGCTGCCGGATGGACCGCAGGCGGCGAGGAGGGCGAGGAGAAGGGGGAGAGTCCACCGAAGACGCATGGGGTCGCACCTTACCCCAGCACACAGGGGACTGCCCATGCGGATGAAGAGCACGGGGAATCCGAGCACGGGACCGGGCGCATGGGCATGCGAGAGCACGGGGCGCGGAAGCATTGCGGCATCCGGGCACCGTGGCATCGGCATGGGAACCGGGGCGCCCACCCTCGTGCTCGTGCTCGTCCTCGTCCTCGTCCTCGTCCTCGTCCTCGTCCTCGATCGCTCGTCCTCGTCCCCCCTACTCGTGGCCGTAGTCGTCGCCGTAGCCCGTGCTCGACCAACCGTCCTCGTGCCCGTCCCTCCTGCACGTCCTCGCCGCCACGCGCGCGCTACGCCGCCTGCCCCCTCTGCCTCAACGCCGTCCTCACCGCCCCTACCGCCTCCCGCAGCTTCACCGCTCCGGTCACGCTCACGAGCACGAGGTACACCCCCGCATCCACCGCGAGCCTCCCCACGTCCGCGACGTTGCTTCCCTCGGCCCACCGCGCGGCGAGAAAACGATCGAGCCCGACGACGAGCGCGGCGGCCACCAGCGAGAGCCCGATCGTCCGCGCGTTCCCGCGATCGAACGCGACGCGGCCGACCCTCAAGTAGAACGCGCCGACCGTGACGGCCTCGGTGAGGACCATCGCGATCGCCGCGCCGATCCCCGCGCCGCCTTCGCCGTACGCCCGCAGGCACGGCGGCACGAGGAGCAGGTTCGCGATCGGGTTCACGAACATGCTGATGATCGAAACGACGGTGACCGTCCACCCGCGCCCGCGAAGGCTCAAGTACGTCGCCTGGAGCATCGCGAGGTAGGTGAGGATGAAGATGGGCGAGAGGATCGCGAGCGCCGGCGCCGACGCGGCGTAGGCGGCGCGGAACGCGACGCGCACCCAGAGCGTCGCGCCGAGGCCCATGAAGAGCGAGACGGGGATCGCGAGCGAGAGCACGCCACCGAGCGAGCGGCGCAGGAGCTCGCGCAGCTCGTCCTCCGACCGTGCCCCCGCGCGCGAGAACAGCGGCATCAGCACCCAGCCGATGAGCGGCGCGATGAGCATCGCGAGCGAGGAGAAGTTCGCGGCTGCACCGTAGAGCCCGATCTCGTGCTCGCTCGCGAGGAACGCCATGATCGAGACGTCGATCTTCGCGTAGATGATCAGCGCGAGCGCGTTCGCGTAGAACGGCAGGCTCTCCTTGAGGGCCTTTCGCGTCCCTGCGCGATCGACGCGCAGCTCGAGCTTCAGGTGGCGCCGGGCGAGCCGGTAGAGGAGCACGACGCGCAGCGCCTCCGAGAACGCCATCTGCGCCGCGAGCCACGGGAGCGAGGCGTGAGCGAACAGCGCGATCGCCGTCCCGACGCCCCACGCGATCTTGGACGCCACGTTGACCACCGCGAGCCCGACGGCGCGCCGCGAGGCCTGCAGCATCGACGAGAGCGTGGTCCCGGTCTGGAAGAGCGCCTGCCCCGCGCCGAAGACCATCGCCGCGCCCCAGACCTCGGGCGGCGAGCCCTTCACGCCGAGCACGATCGCGACGGCGCCGAACGCGAGCGCCGAGATC
The DNA here is from genome assembly GCA_044224495.1 of Polyangiaceae bacterium. Lineage (GTDB taxonomy): Bacteria > Myxococcota_A > Polyangia > Polyangiales > Polyangiaceae > JBGAKG01. The sequence goes on from JBGAKG010000009.1 coordinate 188,552, forward strand.
CCGCCACGCACGATCGTGATCCCGCCGAAGAACTCGCTCGCGTGCTCGGGGCGGACCGAGACCTCCTTCTGGACGTAGGTCTCGAGCCCCAGGCTCAGGAACGCGAACGCAGTGAGGGCGACGCCATCGGCGAAGTTGTACGCGCCGAAGAGATCCGGACCGAGCCGGCGCGGCAGGAACAAGCGAACGAGCAGCGCGACCGACCACGTGACGAGCAGCGAGCCGCCCAACACGGCGGCGCTCCGGATCGCGACGGCGACGTCGCGCTTCCCCTCCTCGGACGCTGCTCCGGCGCTCATCTCCCGATCACGAGCCCGTGCCCTGGATCACGACGCCGAACGTCCGCGCGAGGATGTAGACGTCGAGCCAGGGCGACCAGTTGCGGACGTAGTGCACGTCCGTGCGGAGGCGCTCGGCGAACCCCGTCGCGTTGCGGTCACCGACCTGCCAGAGGCCGGTCATCCCCGGCATGGCGCGGAGGATGATCGTCTCTTGTTGCTGCATGTCGGGGATCTCGCGCTCGAGGTACGGGCGCGGCCCGACGAGGCTCATGTCCCCCTTGACCACGTTCCAGAGCTGCGGGAGCTCGTCGAGGCTGAACTTGCGGAGGATTCGCCCGATCCGCGTCACGCGCGGGTCCGACGAGAGCTTGTGGAACTCGTCGTACTCGGCCTTGAGCTTGGGGTCGCTCTCCAGCACGGCCTTGAGCCGCGCTTCGCCGTCCCCGTACATGGAGCGGAACTTCGCCGCGCGGAAGCGAGTCCCGTCGCGGCCGAGCCGCTCCTGCCAGTAGACGATCGGTCCCGGCGAATCGAGCTTGATGAGCAGCGAGAGCGCGATGAGGATCGGCGAGATGCAGAGCCCGCCCAGGACGGTGAGGCTCACGTCCATGAGCCGCTTCATGAAGCGCGGCCACGGGAGGAGGAGCTGCTGGCGCACCTCGATCCCGAGCACGCCGCCGATGTCCTTCGCCGGGACGCCGAGGCTCGCGAAGCCGAACAGATCGGGGATGACGAGGATGTGCGAGAAGAATCCGCCCACGCGCTCCGTGAGGTGGAGGAGCTTGCGCGAGCTCACGCCCGGCATCGCGACGATCGCGTGAGGGATCTTCAAGCGGCGGGCGAGGAGCGGCGCGAGGTCGAGCGCGCCGAGCACCGGCACGCCTTCGACCTCGGAGAACATCGCGCGCTGCTTCGGGAGCACGACGCCGGGGATCTCGTCTTCCTGCGCGTGGCGCACGGGCGCGTCGAGATCGTCGACGTCGTCGATGGCATCGGTCGCGATCGGAAGGCGCGGCAGCGATTGGAGCTTGAGGTCCTCCACGTCGTCGTCGACGGTGGCGCGGAGCGTCCCTTGTTTGCGCGGGTCGTCGTCGAGCAGGCAGACGGGCTTGAGCCCGAACTCGGGGTGCTTCCGCAGCGTGCGGACGAGCATGCGCCCCGTCTTGCCGGCGCCCAAGACGACGACGGGGTGGCCCCACCACGGCGAGCGCGCGAACTTGCGCCGCACTTGTCCCCGCACGATCGGGACGAGGAAGACGGCGAAGACCCACACGAGGAAGAGCGACCACGGCGTCCAGACGTGGGTCGCCCGCTTGCCGATCATCGCCATCGCGCCGATCCCGGCGACGACGAGGGTGATCGACAACGTCGTGTTCCGAAGCTTCTCGGACGGTGCATGGGGCTGCGCGGCGTAGAGGCCGAGCGCGCCGAACGCCAACATCGGGAGTGCGATGACGGGCAGGACGCGAACCACGTCCTGGAGGAACAGCTCGCGCGTGTTGAGCCACACGAGCGCGAGGCTCAGCGAGCTCGCGAAGCCGAGCGAGAACAGATCCGCGAGGACGAGCGCGAGGATCGTCCGCCGAGGCGAGCACGTCACCGTCAGACCCGCGATTGGGTTCTCGCGCGGATCGTCGGCGCGCTTGGCGGCCTCGGAGCGGGACTCGCGGAGCTGCGCGAGGAGCGCGCGCGCGAGCGCCTCCTCCGAGATCGCGCCCATCCGAACCAGGAGCTGACCGATCTGGCCGCCTTGCTCCTCCTGCTTGCGGAGCCCGAGGCGGACGTCCTCGACCGAGACGTCGCCGTGGCGGATCAGGATCTGGCAGATCTCGTTCGAGCGGCGCTGGCGGCGCTTGTAGAACGCCGGCTGCTTGGCCGGCTTCGGCGGCGCGCCGTCAACCGCTCCGCCCGGATCCCCGCCCCCCGCTCGGAACGAGCGACCCGGGGTCAGGAAGGAGAGCGCACTGCGCTTCGGCTTCGTCATGGACGGTCAAAACGCGCAGCCTAGCAGACCTCGCCGAAGGCTAGGGGGCGGCGTGACTCGGAATCGGTAGCCGAACCGTGAAGGCCGTGCCCTCGCCGACGACCGACCGGACGCTGATGCGGCCGCCGTGATCTTCGACGATTCGCTTCACCACCGCGAGGCCGAGCCCGGACCCTTTGGCCTTGGTGGTGAAGAAGGGCTCGAAGATCCGCGGCAGCACGTCCTCCGCGATGCCGTTGCCGCTGTCGGCCACGTCCACCACGACCGTGGGGTCCACCCGTTCGCTCGCGTCCCGGACCGTGCCGTCCCGACTGTCGGGGCGCGCTTCGCCAACCCGTGCGTGGACGCGGAGCGTTCCGCCCCGCGGCATCGACTGGACCGCGTTGACCGCGATGTTGGCGAGCGCCTGCCGCAAGAGGCGGCGGTCCATCGCGATGAGCGGGAGGGTGTCGTCCACCTCGACGACGAAGCGGACGGTGTCGGCCTCCGGCTGAGCTGCGGCTTGGTCGAGCGCCTCTTGGATGACGCGCCCGAGCGACTCGGGCTGGAGCGAGAGCTGGCGCGGCCGTGCGAAGTCGATGAGATCGCCGACGATCTGGTTCAGGCGGCGGCACTCTTCTTCGACGATGTCGACGAGGACGGTCGCGTCGTCGCTGTCCCCCACGAGCCGCCGGAGCGAGCTCACGGCGTTGTAGATGACGCCGAGCGGGTTTCGTACTTCGTGCGCGACGATCGCCGACAGCTCACCGAGCGCAGCGAGGCGCTCGCGCTTCACCATCGCCGCGCGCGTGTGGGCGAGCTCGGCATAGCTCGTGCGGAGGGACTCGTAGAGCTTCGCGTTCGCGATCGCGAGGCCGACTTGGGCGACCGCAGCTTCCGCGCGCGCGAGCCAGCTCGGCGGGAACTCGCGCGGGCTCCGCACGTCGTCGAGGACGGTCACGCCGATGAGGTGGCCCCGCGTCACGATCGGGACGACGACGACGGCGCGCTCCTGGAACTCGTGGACGAAGACGGAGCGGGCGGCCCGCGGATCCTCGAGCGTGTTCTCGATCACCACCGTCGCGCGCTCGCGGGCGGCGCGCGCGGAGATGCTGCTCGCGTCGTCGATCGAGATCCGGATCGCCCGGACGCGCTCGCGGTGCTCGATCGACGAAGCGCCGCCGCGGAGGGTGCGCGTGCCCTCTTCCCAGAGGAGGATGAAGCAGTTCGAGGTGTCGAGGAACCGCACGATCGCGTCGCACGTGAGGCTCATCACGGCGTCGAGCTCGAGCGTGCTCGAGGTCGTGCGCGCGAGCTCGATGAGCCCCTGCGCGTCCTCGAGCTCCCGCCGCGCGGACTCGGCGGCGCGCACGTCCCCGAGCGCCGAGCGGAGCACGCGCGAGAACATCGTGAACGTGTAGCTCTGCTGGGTCGTGATGACGTGCTCGGCGCCGACCACGAGGACGTGGCCGTTGTCGTCGACGGGGAGGAGCACGGTCTTCCGGTCGCCCTCGGTGAAGGCGTGCTCGTTGACCTTGAGGGCGTTGCGCGTGTTCTCGCTCGGGGGCTCCTCGGCGAAGCGGGCCTCGAAGCCGGCGCGCGCGAGCGCGTCGATCGTCTGCGCGTGGATCTCGTCCTCGCTCCGGGCGAGGAACAGGCTCGCCGAGAGGCGGAGGAGCTCGCGCGACAGGAGCATCTCGCGGCGGGCTTGCTCGTCGACCGCGAACGTCGCGAGCGAGAGCTCGTCGCCGAGAGGGTTCAGGCTGAGCAGGACCGGGACGCGCTCGCACTCGGCGTTGACGACGGCGGTGCGGATCGGGTGATCGCTCGTGCCGAGGTCGAGGCGACTGCGATCCTCGTCCGCCATGAGACCGCCCAGCGCACGACCCACGACCAGCGCGAGCGGGAGATGGAACGTCTGGACGAAGGCGTCGTTGGCGAAGGCGATCCGCGAGCCCTCGAGGACGACCACGGGCTGGGCCATGGCGCGCGCGAGCTCGATTACGCGGTCGCGCAGTCCAGGGTCGGCGGCGGTCACCGCGCCATATTACCCAAGGAGCGCCACTCGTGGCACGAGCCTGTGTTCGAGGGCCCGGCGCATGTGGTCGCGAGCGTGGGCAATCGCACGGGGCCCGTCCTGGAGCCGAAAAGGGCCGAGCCGCGGCAAACCGGGGGGGGCCACCATCACCATTCCGTCCCGATCTGGGACGGGCTTGCTCCCGATTCGCCAGAGCGATTGCTCCGGGAGGTGATGGAAGAGAACCCGCTCGCCGTCGAGCAGCGACGCATGGGCGGGCCGGTCGGCGATCCCGCCATCGAGGTGAGGGCGCCCCCCGATCCGCACGGGCTGGAGCAGGAAGGGGAACGCGCACGACGCGCAGATGGCGGTGACGAGATCGCCCGAGTCCTGGACCACGGTCCGGCGAGCGCGCACGTCGAAGGTGGAGAGCGCGGCCCGGATCGGCGCGTCCTCGAAGCGGTGATGGCGCACCAAGCGCCGGACGCGCTCGTGGAAGAGTCGCCCGCGCAGGAGCCCGGCACCGGGGGCGGGATCCCAGAAGTGCTGCCGGCGCAGGACGGTGAGCTCCTCGATGATCTCGGCGGGCGTGGCGCCCCCGGCGAACAGCCCGCCGACGAGCGCGCCCGCGCTGGCGCCGGTGACGCGGGCCGGCTTCAGGCCGGCCTCGACGATGGCGGAGAGCGCGCCGGCGTGGGCGTAGAAGCCAAAGAAGCCCGCGGAGAGGACGAGCGTGAAGGGGGCCTCGGAGAGGTAGTCGTGGACGGTGGTGGCCACGCGAAACGTGTAGAGCAAGTCGTCGCCAAAGAGCAGTTCTTCTTCTGGGCAGGCGCACGCGCAGGCGCAGGGGAGGAGAGTGATACGCTCACCCCATGAAGCGGTTCCTCGTCTTCGGTGTCGTCGCACTGGCTCCCTTCGTCCTCCGGTGCTCCGATTCGCCTCCCGGCGACTCTCCCGACGCGAGCACGACGACCGACGGCGGGCCGCTCCCCGACGGCGTGGCTCCCGAGGACGCCGGGCCGATCGTCGCCCCCGAGCCGATCAGCGAGGACATCGTCGTCGACCAGTTCGGCTATCGCCCCGCGACCGAGAAGATCGCCGTGCTTCGCAGCCCGCAGACGGGGTTCGACAAGAACAAGCCGTACGTCATCGCCGCCAAGTACGCGCTCGTCGACGCGCACTCGCAGAAGCGCGTGCTCGAAGCGGCGCCCACGCCGTGGAACGGCGGCGCCACCGATCCTTCGTCCGGCGACAAGGCGTCGTGGTTCGACTTCTCGAGCGTCACCACGCCCGGTGACTTCTACGTGCTCGACGAGACCGCGAACGTCCGCTCGGACGTCTTCCGGATCAGCGAGGACGTCTTCCGGAAGGTGCTCGATGCCGCGGTGCGCATGTTCTACTACCAGCGCGACGGCATCGCGAAAGAGGCGAAGTACGCCGGCGCGGACTGGGTCGACGGGCCCGCGCACATGGGCGCCGGGCAGGGGCCTTCGTGCACGCTCTACGGCGGCGCGACGGTGAAGGACGTCCACGGCGGCTGGTGGGACGCCGGCGACCAGAACAAGTACACGAACTGGGGAGCGCAGGACGTCATCATCCTTCTCCGCGCCTTCGAGGAGCACACCGCCGCCTTCCGCGACGACACCAACATCCCCGAGTCCGGCAACGGCGTGCCCGACGTCCTCGACGAAGCGAAGTGGGAGCTCGACTGGCTCGTCCGCATGCAGAACGCCGACGGCTCCGTCGCGAGCATCGTCGGGCAGAGCTCGGCCAAGGACCCGTCCCAAGGCGGCTCGCCGAACACCGCCCCGTCGACCGACACCACGCCGTGCAAGTACGGTCCTGCGAACACGTCGGCCACGTTCACGACGGCCTCGGCGTTCGCGAAGGCTGCGCTCGTCTTCCGCGCCGCGGGCGTGCTCGCATCGTACGCGGACGATCTCGCGCAGCGCGCGGAGAAGGCGTGGACCTGGGCGCTCGCGAACCCGAGTGTCGTCTTCCAGAACGGCGGCAAGCTCGGCGCGGGCGAGCAAGAGGTCGACGCGAACGGGCGCGCTTTCAAGAAGGTGCAGGCGGCTGGGCTCCTGTTCGAGCTGACGAAGAACGCGACCTACAAGACGGCGTTCGACCAGGGGTACGGCGCGACGAACCTGATCAAGTCGGGCTACGTCGACATGTTCGCGGTCGAAGAGGCCGACACGCTGCTCGAGTACGCGAAGCTCCCCGGCGCGACGCCCGCGGTGTCCGCCGACATCCTCGCCAAGTTCAAGGCCGCGCTCGGCGACGACCGCAACCTCGGCTCGCTCGCGAAGAACTCGGACCCGTACCTCGGCTACATCTACACGTACGTCTGGGGCTCGAACCAGACGAAGTCCGACCAAGGGAACATGTTCACCGACGTCGTCACGTTCGGCGTCGACCCGACGAAGAACGCCGACGCCACGCGCGGCGCCGAGCGCTACGTCCACTGGCTGCACGGGACGAACCCGCTCTCGCTCGTCTACCTCTCGAACATGGGCGCGCTCGGCGCGAACAAGTCGGCGACGCGCTTCTACCACTCGTGGTTCGCGAAGGGCTCCGACTGGGACGCCGTCGGTGTGTCGAAGCACCCCCCGCCGCCGGGCTACCTCACCGGCGGCCCGAACCCGACCTACGATTGGGACGGGTGCTGCCCGGGCGGCTGCGGGGTCACGTGCGGGAGCGCTGCGCTCTCACCGCCGAAAGGCCAGCCGTCGCAGAAGTCCTACTTGGACTTCAACGACAGCTGGCCGCTCGATTCGTGGTCGGTGACGGAGCCGTCGGATGGGTACCAGGTGAAGTACATCCGCCTGCTCTCGAAGTTCGCGAACTAGCGATCGCTCAGGGCGACGAGCTCGCGGCCGCGATGACGAAGATGAACATCGCCAGCGCGAAGATGCCGAGGATGATCACCAGCATGACGATGGTCGAGATCACGCGGATCTTGAACGCCGTCCCCAGCTTCTGAATCGCCTGGGTCATGTGCGGAATGTCCATGCCCTGGGTGTTCACGACCTGCGCGAGCGAGTTGCCGCCCAGGATCATGAAGATGCCGACCAGGAGCTTCAGCACGAAGTCGATGATGCTGCAGTTGATCAGACCGATCGTGCCGATGACGATGAGGACGATGCCGAGGATGCGCGCCCAGAGGGCGGCCGCCGAGATGATCTTGTTCTCGGTGTCGTTGAACTCGTAGCCCGAGCCGCCGTAGGGCATGCCGGGCATCCCGGGCGGCGGCTGGCCGTACATGCCGGGCGGTCCACCGGGCGGCGGTCCGCCGTAGCCACCCGGAGGTCCACCGGGAGGTCCGCCGTATCCGCCGGGGGGCCCGCCGGGAGGTCCGAAGCCACCGGGCGGTCCGCCGGGAGGTCCATATCCGCCGGGGGGGCCGCCGGGAGGTCCGAAGCCACCCGGGGGCATGCCGCCGGGGGGAGGTGCTTGGGGAGGTCCGCCGTACATCAGTGACCTCCGCTGTTCATGTTCATCGCAAAGCTCAGCACGAAGCCGAAGATGAACGAGACGACCAGGGCGATCGCTTCGATCATGAACGCGCGCGTGAGGCTCTGGACCGCCTTCATCAGGAGCGGGATGTCTTCACCTTGCGTCGTGGCCACCTTCTGCAGGTTGTTGCCCGACATGAAGTAGAAGACGCCGCCGATGATGCTGACGAACGACGACGGGATGAGCGATGCGCCGAGCGCAACGACCATCGCCGGGCTCAGGCCCGAGGAGCTGGACGATGGCGCCGTCGCCACGGCGGCGCCGAGCAGAACCACCATCAGCACGCCGATGATGAAGAGCAGCGCGCCGGCGATGATGGAGATGATCCCCCAGTAGCGCGCGAAGCGCGCAGTACTGGCGAGCGTGGCGTTCTCCATCTCGGAGAACTCGTACGTAGCTGCGCCCATGCCCGCCCCAGGAGGGGGGGCGCCAGGCGCAGGTGCGAATCCCATGGGTTGCATGCGCCCAGCTTAGAGTGATGCGCACGCCGGGGAAGGACTTTTTTGCGTCAGTCCTTGCGGTACATCGTGATGACGCACGCGCCGCCCAACCCGAGGTTGTGCTGAAGTGCCACACGCGCACCTTCGACCTGGCGTTTGTCCGCCGTCCCCCGGAGCTGCCACACGAGCTCGGTGCACTGGGCGAGGCCCGTCGCGCCGAGCGGGTGGCCCTTCGAGAGCAAGCCACCGCTCGGGTTCGTGACGTACTTGCCGCCGTAGGTGTTCTGGCCTTCCCAGATGAACTTCTCGGCTTCGCCCTCTTTGCACAGGCCGAGCGCTTCGTACGTGAGGATCTCGTTCGCGGTGAAGCAGTCGTGCAGCTCGACGACCTGCACGTCCTCCGGGCCGATGCCGGCCTTCTCGTAGACCTGCTTCGCGCCGTTCACGGCCATGTCCCAGCCGACCATCTTGATCATGCTGTCGCCGAAGCTCGACTTGTAGTCCGTCGTCATCGACTGCGCCGCGATGTAGACCGGCTTCGTGACGCCGTGCTTGCGCGCGAAGTCGTCGCTGCAGAGCACCGCCGCGGCCGCGCCGCACGTGGGCGGGCAGCACTGGTAGCGGGTGAGGGGATCGAACACCTCGGGCGACTTCATGATCTCGTCGAGCGAGAGCGGGTCCGCGAAGATCGCGAACGGGTTCTTCGCCGCGTGCTTGCGCGCCTTCTCGGAGACCTTGCCGAAGGTCTCCTTCTTCGTGCCGTAGCGCCAGCGGTACTCGCGCCCGGCGCCGCCGAACATCTGCGCGGCGGGGGGAGCGTCGTTGAAGCCCTGCTCGCGGCTCATCACGCCGACGTGCTGGTCGAGCGGATTCGTGCGGTCGGTGTACTTGGACGCGAGCGCGCCCTTCTCCATCTGCTCGAAGCCGACGACGAGCACGCACTCGGCCATGCCGCCTTCGACCGCTTGCCGCGCGAGGTAGAGCGCGGTCGAGCCGGTGGAGCAGTTGTTGTTCACGTTGAAGACGGGGATGCCGGTGAGGCCCACGTCGTACACGGCGCGCTGGCCGCACGTGCTGTCGCCGTAGACGTAGCCGGCGTACGCCTGCTCGACGTCTTCGTACTTCACCTTGGCGTCTTCGAGGGCAGCGCGGGCGGCCTTCGACGCCATCACGTTGTAGTCCTCGCTCGCGCCCGGCTTCGCGAACTTGATCATCCCCACGCCCAGAACGTTGACTCTGCGACCCATGGTGTTTCTTCCTTCTCTCAAACCAGACCGTTGAGGATGCCGAGCTTGGCTGCGACGCGGACGTCGCCGTCCACGCGGAGTTGCCCATGTTGGTACAAGGACTTCGCGGGCGTCTCGCCCTTCACGAGCGCGGCGAGATCCGCGTCGGCGATGGTGAGCGTGGCGGAAGCATCCCCCGCCGCGCCTTCCTTCACCGTGCCGGCCACGCCGTCGACCGTCCAGGTCGCGCCGTCGACCTTGAACAGGACGACCGCGCCGAGCTCCTTGCCGAGCGCCTTGTTCTCCGAGAGGCGCTTGCCGAGCGCGGCGAACACCTTCGGTGCAACGGTTTCCTTCCCCTTCGCCGGAGCCGCTGCGGCCGCGGGCGCCGCGCCGGAGGCCTTCTTCGCCGCGACCGCCTTGGCGGCCGCGTCCTTGTCGATCTTCTTGAGGAAGTCGAGCTTCTGCGACGCCATCACGTTGCCCGAGATGCGCAGCTTCTTGTCCATGAAGAGCTTCATGGGGTCGGCCTTGCCGCTCGACATGTCGAGGAAGTCGGCCTCACTGAGCTCGAGCGTGCACTCGGGCTTCGCGGTCTCACCCGGTGCGACCTTCGCGGTCTTCAAGTCGACGGTCCACTGGCTGTCGGGGCTCGTGAGCTTGAAGAGGTAGACCACGCCGACCTTGGTGAGCTCGGCCGCGTTCTTCTCGACGTAGTCCTGGATGCCCAGGAACACGTCGCCGCTCTGCGGGCCGCTCGCGGCCGCCGGAGCCGCGGCTGCTGCGCCCGCTCCGCCACCACGCTTCTTCGCCGCATCGAGTACCAGATTGGGATCGATCTTCTTGAGGAACTCGAGCTTCTGCGACGCCATGACGTCGCCCGAGATGCGCAGCTTCTTGTCCATGAAGAGCTTCATGGGGTCGGCCTTGCCGGTGCACATCGCCATGAAGTCGGCGTCGGACAGCTCGAGCGTGCACCCCGCCTTCGCGGTCTCGCCGCTCGCCACGGACGCCGTCTTCGTGTCGACGGTCCACACGGAGTCGGGCCCGGTGAGCTTGAACTGGTAGGTGACGTTGATCTTCTTCACCGCATCGGCGTTCGCCGAGAGGTAAGCGCCCATGGCCGTGAAAATATCCGCGCTGATCGGCTCTCCCGTGCCCGTGCCCGTGCCCGTGCCCGAAGCGGCCGCGACGGCCTTCTTCGGCGCCGCAGCCTTCGGGATCTCCTTGTAGAGCTCGATCGCCGCGTTGCTCAGCACGACCTTGTCGCGCTCCTTCACCTTGGTGCGGAAGATCACCTTCTGATCCCCGTCGCGCCACATCTCCGTCACGAGCGTCTCCCCCGGGAACACGCTCTCCGCGAAGCGGACCTTGATGCTCTTGAAGTACCGCGGGTCGCCCTTCGAGAACGCCTTGATCACCGCGCGCGCGGCGAAGCCGAACGTGCAGAGCCCGTGGAGGATCGGCTTCGGGAAGCCGAAGCCCTGCGCGAACGCCGGATCGGCGTGGAGCGGGTTGATGTCGCCGCTCAGGCGGTACAAGAGCGCCTGGTTCGCGTGCGTCTTCTCTTCGATCACCGCGTCGGGCGCGCGGTCCGGCGCGACGTTGATCTCGGCGCTCGGTCCGCGCTCGCCGCCCCATCCGCCGGCGCCGCGCACGAACGACGTGAGCTCGTTGTAGCAGAGCTCGTTCCCCGACTCGTCGAAGGTGGTGATCGCGGTCACGACGAGCGCGTTCTTCCCCTTGTCGAAGATGTCCTTGATCTTGATCTCGTGCTTGAGCTTCGCGTTCGTCGGGAGCGGGCGCTTCACCTCGGTGTACTGCTCGCCGTGCAGGATGCGCTCGAAGCCGTAGTTCAGGCCGGGCGCTTTCTTCCCCGACTTGAACTGATCGAAGATCACCTTCATCGACGGGATGACCGCGAACGTGGGGAGGACCTTGAAGCCCTCGCCGCTCATCTCGTAGACGAGCCCGAGGTCGCCCGAGTCGAGCGGATCTTCCGCGGCGCCGACGCCGAGGGCGTAGAGCGAGACGTCGCGCTCGTCGTAGCGCGACTCCGCGACGACGGGCGGCGCGTCGAGCGCGGCGTCGAGATCGATCAGGTCGTTGCCGCCGCGCGACTTCGTCCCGAGGTTGCCGAGGATCGGCTGCATCGAGCTCTGCACGTCGGTCGGGTGGGTGGTCTTCTCGAAGCTCGAGATCGCGTCCCAGCTCTTCTGCACGTCGTCGGGGGAGATGCCGCGTCCGAGCTTGAAGGTCTTGCCCTCGGCGCGCTCCCAACGGAGCTTGCCGTAGAAGCCGCCGCCGACCTCGAACAAGCCGCCGGTCTCCGTGCACGACTCGTGACAGAGCCACGCGACGAGCGGCGAGACGTACTCGGGCTTGAGCGCCGCGATGAGATCCGGCGGGAGCACCGTCTCCGTCATGCGCGAGCCCGCGATCGGGGCGATCGTGTTGACGTGGACGTTCTTCTTCTTGCCCTCGATCGCGAGGGTCTGGGTGAAGCCGTGCAGGCCGAGCTTCGCCATCGAGTAGTTCGCCTGGCCGAAGTTGCCGTAGATGCCGGCGGCGCTCGCGGTGTTGATGATGCGGCCGTAGCCCTGCTCGCGCATCTTGTCCCAGGCGGCTTTCGTCACCTTGTACGAGCCGAGGACGTGGACCCTGTAGATCAGGTCCCAGTCGGCGTCGGTCATCTTCTGGAAGCTCGTGTCGCGGAGGATGCCCGCGTTGTTCACGACGACGTCGATCTTGCCGAACGCGTCGATCGCGGTCTTCACGATCGCTTCGCCGTTCTCGACGGAGTCGTAGTTCGCGACGGCTTGGCCGCCCTTCTCCGTGATCTCGGCGACGACCGCGTCGGCGGCGGCGGAGCCCTTGCCCGTGCCGTCGTGCTTCCCGCCCAGGTCGTTCACGACCACCTTGGCGCCCCGCGATGCGAAGAGCAAAGCGTGGGATTTCCCGAGGCCATTGCCGGCGCCGGTGATGATGACGACACGTCCGTCGAACCGCAGATCGCTCATGGGCTGAACCTCGCTAAAAATGACGACACGAAAGTTTCGTGTGCGAAATATCGCACCGGAACGCCGGCCGTCAAGGGGGGCCGGGCCGAGCGTCGACGTCAGCGGATGGGTTGGGATTCCTGCTCGGGCTTCGGCGCGTTGAACTTCGGCCCGCCCGAGTAGGCGAGGAACCCGAAGCCGATCATGAGGCTGACGTAGCCGGTGTTCGCCGTGTCGGTGAAGCGGACGTCGTACTCGCCGTCGATCGAGATCGAGAGCCCGGCCTCGGGGAAGACCCGCAGGAACACGCCCGCCGAAGCATGGGGACCGAACATCCCGAACGCGAAGTTCCCCTCCACCGTCTCGAACTGGAGCAGGTTGAACCCCGCGCGCGCGAACGGGACCGCGACGAAGCCGGGGTTCATCTGCGGGCCGCCCATGCCGTAGAGCATCGGGCCGATCGCGATCTGGCCCACGCTCGGGCCGACCTTGCCGCGCAGCTCCACGCCGCCGCCCGCGCCGCCGTGATCGTCCCCCGGTCCGACGCCGATGTACCCGTTCAACGAGCCCGTGCTCTGGTGTGCCTTCCCGACCGCGTAGGACGGGCCCGCCTCGACGATGCCGAGGAACGAGCACCCGAGCGAGCACGCGGCGAGGGTCGCGACGACCGGCGCAACGGCAACGAGAGGGAGACGATGCACGGCAAGAACGTACACGAAACCGCGTGGGGAGGACGTGCGACGGGGCCCGAAACGCGGTAGGAAGACGCGGAAACGATGCTGGGGACGCTGATCTGGGCCGCCGCCCAATCGCAGGACGAGTGGTACGCGGGGCAGCGCCTCGCTGCGCAGCGCGCGTGGATGGCGCAAGCGCATCGCCACGCGTTGATGCAGCAGTTTCCGTTCTACGTCCCCGCGAACGATTGGGAGACCGCGCTCTACGTCGATCGGCGCGCGGGCTTCACGATGGCGCTCCCTGGGTTTCCGCGCCCGATCCCGGTGCCGCAGGCACCCGGTGAGCCCCCGGCCGATGCGCTCCTCACCCTCTCCGATCTCCCGCTCGGGGTGCGCTTCTACCTCGGGCGCCCGAACGTCGAGGGGGACACGCCGGACGCGATCGTCGCGCGCCAGCTCGGCCACTACGTCCGCGATCGCGCGGGCTCGCCGCCGGAGCTGAAGCAGACCACCGTCGATCAGCGGAGCGGCTGGCGCGTCCAGTCCGCGGCGACCGCCGTCTACGATCTCGCGCGCGTGGATCCGTTCGGGGGCGACCGCGAAGAAGCCACCGTCCTGTTCCGCGACGGCGGCGTCATGCTGATCACGCTCCGCTATGCGAAGGCCGGGCTCGATCCGTTCCGTGCCGGGCTCTTCCGCTCGGCGGCGTTCGGGAGCCTCCGTTGGGATCCTCGTGATCCCATTTTGGTACCGCCGCGCATCTGGCCGGAGAGCACGTTCTTGGAGCCCGGCGTCGCGACCCGCCTCAAGTCGTACCGCGAGGAGCAGATCACGCGCTTGATGCCCGCCTTCACGGGCCTGAGCGACACGCAGCGCGCGGCGCTCGCGCAGGCGATCGAGCGTTGCGTCACGCGTACGTCGCCGCCGTGGGCGCCGGTCTCGCGCGGCGAGATCGAGGTCTTGATCGACGATCTCTCGAGCGCGGCCGAGAACGAGCTGTTCGAGAAGATGCTTCGCTCGGTCGCGGTCGAGGTGCGGACGATGCACGATCTCCGCGGATTCGCGCTGCTCATGGGGCGCACGGCGAACTTCGCCTGGCGTTCGGCCGTGGCGCCGCCGCCGCGCCCGCCGCCGGCAGGTTGGCCGCCGGGATACCGATGAGGCATTCTGCTACACTGCCCGCCGTGCGCTGGGTCGGCCTTCTCTCGGTTCCCGCTGCGGTGGCGCTCGTCGCCGCGTGCGGGTTGGAGTCCGCGGGGACGCTCCACGTCACCGACGGTGGCGTGGAGGGGGCGGCCGACGTCTACATCCCGCCGCCGGTCCTCGATGCCGGCTGCAAGACGACGGGGCCCTGCACGGCGGCGATCCCGAGCGGATGGAAGCTCGTCTTGGCCCCGGCCAATGCGATGGCGGCTTGTCCGACGGGTTGGACCCAGCACGACAGCCTCTCGAAGGTCACGGCGGGCCAGGGCACGTGCAAGTGCGACTGCAACGTGACGACGCCACCCGCCTGCGACTCCGGCGCGGTCAACACGTCGGTCTCGCTCACCCAGCTCGGCGACTGCGGCTCGTCCGGCACCCAGTTCAACTTCCCTGGTTGTCAGGCGGTGGCGAACCCGGGCCCTCTCGCGGCCTGGATCAAGGCGCCGGCGCTCGGGCCGACCAACGGGCAATGCACCGGCGTCGCCACCAAGGACGAGACGAAGGTGACGAACGCCGCGCTCCGAACGTGCGACGCCCCCGCGCAATGCGCCGAGGACGTGTGCACCGACACCACGCCGGGGTGGAGCGCGTGCGTGGTCGGAACGGGCGCGTGTCCGGCGGGCTTCCCCAACGAGACGCTCGCGATGGACGCCTACACGGTCGCGTGCAGCTCCTGCGGGTGCAACGTGAACGGGCCGTCGACGTGCACCAACACCGTCCTCCGCTACTACGACGACCCGGGGTGCGCGACCGAGAAGGGCAGTGTCGTCGCGAACGGCAAGTGCAACAACTCCTCCGGCGGCGGCAACGTCAGCTACGCGAAGTACACGGCGACGCTGAACCTCAAGTGTGACGGGGTGTCGACGAACACGGCGACGATCACCCCCACCGCGCCCTCGACGATCTGCTGCAAGTGACGCGTCACTGACAGAGCGAGAGCGAACCGCGCTTGAACACGTCCTGGACTTGCGCCGGCGTGAGCGCGCGCGCGAAGAGCGCGACTTCGTCGACGGCGCCCGGGAACCGCGCCGTGTCCTCGGAGTTCGCGCCGAAGCGGAGCGCGATCCCCGGCAGCGTCGCGGGGGGCGTCGAGGCGTTGGTCGCCGTCGAGATCAGCGCGCCGTCGACGTAGATGCTGCGGTCGTTCGCGGCGGCGACGACCGCGACGAGGTGGTGCCAAGCGTTCGCGGTGAGGGGACTCCCGTTCGAGGTCGTGGAGTAGCCCGAGCCCGAGATCAGGCGCGCGTACGAGCTGCTCACGTCGAGGAGGTAGCCGTCGTTGACGCCGTTGGTGAGCTTGTCGACGACGCGCAGATCGGTCTGGCTGAAGCTCACCCACACCGAGATGGAGTAGGGGATCGAGAGCGAGACGTTCGCCGTGTGCGGGACGTTGACGAAGCCGCTCGTGTCGTTCAGCGCGAACGCCTTCCCGGAGACTCCGGCGACGTAGCGCGGCGTGCCCACCCAGGCGCCGTTGGAGACACCGAGCTCGTCCTTGGTGTCGTTCTCCCCGCGCCAGAACCCGACGAGGTCCGGGATCTTCGTGCACCCTGCATCGGCTTCGACGGCCGCATCGGACGGCCCCGCCTCGATCGATTGATCGCCGGGCGCGTCGATCGGGTTTGCGTCCGTGGTGACGTCCGCGGTCGTGACGTCGCTCGCGGCGTCGGGGCTTCCCGCGTCGTCGCCGGCGACGTCGATGTCGCGCAGGCCGACGAGCGCGTTGCACGCCACGGAGCCCACCAGGACGAAGAGGAGCGGAAGGAGCGAGGCTCGGCGGCTCATTGGAACCGACCTCCGATCGCGAGCGAGCCCAGCCCCGGTTGGACGAACAGTCCGACGGTGGAGCGTGGCTTCGGGGCCACCACCCAGAGGACGACCCCGGTGGCGAGCAGCACGCCACCGACGGCGAAGGCGACGGTCGAGATGGTTCCGGCCGTGCGCGAGTCGTCGGCCTCCGCCTTGACCGCCGCGCTGCAGGGACCCGTCGGGCATGCGTCGGTCACGCTCGATGCGAGCGAGAACGCGCGCACGCCGAACACGCTCCCGACGACCAGGCCGCCCAGTCCGACGGCGCCGACGCCGAGCCCGGCGATCCGCATCGGCGTGAAGAACGGTGGTGCCGGCTCGGATGGCTTCGGCGTCGGCGCGAGCGGGCCCGCGGGCGGCGGACGCGGAGCATCACTCGCCGGCTCCAGGCGCGGGATCGTGACGCGCTTGCGATCGGACTTCGCCATCTCGACGTCGAGCGAGACCGTCTTCGCGCCGGGCGCGCGCGCTTCCACGGTGTGGTGGCCAGGATCGAGCGGCAGCGCGCTGCCCCACGTCGCGCGGCCCATCGGCTCGCCGTCCACGCGCACCTCGAGCCCCTCGATCGGCGCGGCCACGTCGATCGACAGACGCGGGACCAACGGCTCGATCGCGTCCGCCTTCGACGTCGCCATCTTCTCGCGATCGGGCTGGCCGGAGCTGTGGGCGAGCGCGGCGGCTTCGCGGAGCGTGGCCCATGCGCTGGCGAGCCGGTCGAGCTTCTCGTAGCAAGCGCCGAGGTAGAGCAACGTGCCGACGCCCGGATCGAGGCGTTGGCTCTCGACGAGCTTCGGGCACGCGACGGCGTAGTTGCCGTTCTTCATGAGGGTGCGAGCTTCGTCGAAGAGCCCTTCCGCGGCGGCCTTGTCGATCGAGGGATCCGCCTGCGCGACCGTGGCGCACGCCACGAAGGCCAACATCGCGCATCCACCCCAAAGCCCCGCCAAGCCTCTTCCCATGGTGCCTCCGAAGGAGCCCCCGTAGCAAACAGCGTACCGCGGCGGTCCGCCACGGAGAGCGGTGAAAATGAGGGCCGGCGAAAGCTCGAGCGCACCGACTGTGCGCACACCGCTGTGCGGGCTGTGCGGCTCCCCCCAAAGTGAGCTAGTAGCTCGCGTCGCCTTGATCCGCCTCGACTCCATCGCCAAGCAGCACGGGAAACAGATCCTCTTCATGGACGCGTCCGCCGCGATCAACCGCGGCGAGAAGTGCGGGCTCGTCGGGCCGAACGGCGCCGGGAAGACCACGATCTTCCGCATGATCATGAAGGAAGAGGAGCCGGATGGCGGCCAGGTCGCCGTCGACCGCGGCACGACGATCGGCTACTTCCGGCAGGACGTCGGCGACATGAAAGGCCGGAGCGTCGTGGCCGAGACGATGGACGGCGCAGGCCCCGTGTCGGAGGCCGCGGCGGCGCTCCGCGAGCTCGAGGCCGCGCTCGCCGATCCCGATCGCATGAACGAGATGGACGAGCTCGTCGAGCGCTTCGGCCAGGCCCAAGCGCGCTACGAGGAGCTCGGTGGCTACGCGCTCGAGGCACGCGCGCGGGAGATCCTCGCGGGCCTCGGCTTCGCGCAAGACGTGATGGACGGCGACGTCGGTGCGCTGTCC
The DNA here is from genome assembly GCA_044224495.1 of Polyangiaceae bacterium. Classification (GTDB taxonomy): domain Bacteria; phylum Myxococcota_A; class Polyangia; order Polyangiales; family Polyangiaceae; genus JBGAKG01. Next base: position 206,294 of record JBGAKG010000009.1, read on the forward strand.
GGTGGGTGGAAGATGCGCGTCGCGCTCGCGCGCATCCTCTTGATGAACCCGGACGCGCTCCTGCTCGACGAGCCGACGAACCACCTCGACATCGAGTCGATCCTCTGGCTCGAGCAGTGGCTCAAGGCCTACGAGGGCGCGGTGCTCATGACCTCGCACGATCGCGAGTTCATGAACCGCATCGTCTCCAAGATCCTCGAGATCGACGGCGGCGACATCACCACGTTCTCGGGCAACTGGGACTTTTACGAGGCGCAGCGCAAGATCCTCGACGCCCAGCAAGAGGCCCAGTTCGAGCGCCAGCAGGCGATGCTCAAGAAGGAAGAAGAGTTCATCGCGCGGTTCAAGGCGCGCGCGAGCCACGCCGCGCAGGTGCAGTCGCGCGTGAAGAAGCTCGAGAAGATCGAGAAGGTGGAGCCGCCGATCCGGCGCAAGGTCCTCCACTTCGACTTCAAGCCCGCGCCGCGCTCCGGCGACGACGTCGTTTCGTTCGCGAAGGTCGGCAAAGGCTGGGGCAAGCGCGTCATCTACGACGGCTTCGAGTGGCTCGTCCGGCGCGGCGAGCGCTGGTGCGTGATGGGCATCAACGGGGCGGGGAAGTCGACGCTCCTGAAGCTCGCCGCCGGCGCGCTCACGGCCGACTCGGGCGTCGTCAAGATCGGCGCGAGCGTGAAGCTCGGCTACTTCGCGCAGCACGCGATGGACGTGTTGAACCCCGACGAGACGGTCTGGGATGCGCTCGTCGGCAAGTTCCCGCTCGCGTCGATCGGGTCGCTCCGCACGCTCGCGGGCGTGTTCGGCTTCTCCGGGGACGACGTGGAGAAGCCCGTGCGCGTGCTCTCGGGCGGCGAGAAGGCGCGGCTCGTGCTCGCGCAGATGCTCTACGACCCGCCGAACTTCCTGGTGCTCGACGAGCCGACGAACCACCTGGACGTCGGGACGAAGGACATGTTGGTCGAGGCGCTCTCGAAGTTCGAGGGCACGATGCTCTTCGTCTCGCACGATCGTCGCTTCCTCGCCGCGCTCTCGAACCGCGTCCTCGAGGTCACGGCGAAGGGCGTGCGCGCGTACGGCGGTGGCTACACCGAGTACGTCACGCAGTCCGGGCACGAAGCGCCCGAGCGCTGATCAGGCGGTGCTCACGTGACCATGCGAATGGTCCACGGGTAGCGGTACCACTCGCCGCGGCTCGCCGCGCTCCCCGCCTGCACGCCGTAGATGATCACCGGGACCAGCACGAGGAAGACGAGCGGGAACGCCATGCCGCACGTGACCGCGTTCGCGACGCCGACGATCAGCCAGGCGATGATGACCGTGATGTGGAAGTTCAGCGCTTCGACCGCGTGCGTGCGCACGTACGTGTCCCGCGTGCCCGACGACATCATGATGATGAGCGGTCCGAGGAAGCCCAGGATGCCGAGGTAGTGTGCGAGCGCCGCGCTGCTGCGCGACGACGCGACCTGCGGGTCGACGTAGCCCGCGAAGCCCGGCTGCGGCGGCGCGCCGTAGGGGTTGCCGGGCGGGGGCTGCCCGTAGGTGCCCCATTGACGCCCATCCCACCAGCGCTGCTGTCCCGTCGCGGGATCGGGGTACCACCCAGGTTGCATCACCCACACCGTAGGCACCGCAACGCGGCCGCGCAAGTCAACGGCGGGCCTCCAGGTCCTCCCACCGCTGGACGAGCCGCGCGACGTCGGCCTGGGCCGCCTCGAGCTCTCGTTGCGCGCGCTTCGCGCCCTCGGGATCCTTCGTGTAGAGCGCAGGATCGGCGAGCTTCCCTTCGAGCGCGCTGACCTTCGTCTCCGCGGCGGCGATCACGTCGAGGATCCCGTCGAGCTCGATCCGTTCGCCGTAGGTGAGCTTCTTCTTCGCGGCGGCGGTCGGCGGCGGCGGGGCGCTCTTGGCGGCGGGCTTCGGGGCCTCCTTGGGCGCCGGTGGCGGCGTGCTCGCGGCGAGCTCGGCCAGCTTCTCGCGGTAGTCGCTCCAGTTGCCGGCGTAGGTCGTCACCTTGCCGTCGCCCTCGAACGCGACGATGGCGGTCGCGACGTGGTCGAGGAACGCGCGATCGTGCGACACGACGACGACGCAGCCGGGCCAGCTCTCGAGGAGCTCCTCGAGCGCGCCGAGCGTCGTCACGTCGAGATCGTTGGTGGGCTCGTCGAGGAGGAGCACGTTGGCTCCGCTCTTGAGCGCGAGCGCCAACGTGACGCGTGCGCGCTCGCCACCCGAGAGCGCGCTGACCTTGCGCCGCCCAGCGTGGCCGTCGAACGAGAAGAGCTCCATGTACGCCCGGAGCTCCATCGTGCGGTCGCCGATCGTGACGGTCCCGGCGCCGGTGCGCTCCGCGTCCTCGCGCTCGGCGACGTTGTCGAAGACGGTCCAGTCGTCGCGGAGCGTCGAGCGCGCCTGATCGAGGACGGCGAGCTTGGTCTGGGTACCGCGGACGACCTTGCCCGCCGCGGGGACGAGCTCGCCCGTGATCACGCGCAGGAGCGACGTCTTCCCGGCGCCGTTCGGACCGACGACACCGAGCCGGTCGCCGCGCACGAGGCGGAGGTCGAGCTTCTGCACGAGCGTGCGCCCCCCGAGCTCGATCCGCAGGCCCTCGAGCTCGAGGATCGTCCCGCCGAGGCGCCCGCCACCGGTCTCGAGGCCGCCGAGCTGCACCTCGGCGCGCGCTTGCGGTCCGACCTCGGCGATGGCGCCCTCGGCGCGTTGGATGCGGGCCTTCTGCTTCGTCGTGCGCGCCTTGGGCCCGCGGCGGAGCCACTCGATCTCGCGGCGAAGGAAGTTCTGGCGGTTCCTCTCCACGCGCTCCGCGTGCGCCTCGCGCTCGGCGCGCTGCTCGAGGAAGTCGGCGTAGGCGCCGAGGTGATCGTTGCGCTTCGTGTACTCGGTGAGCTTGCCGTTCTCGAGATCGAGGACGCGGGTCGCCACCGAGTCGAGCACGTAGCGGTCGTGGGTGACGAGGAGGACGGCGCCGGGCAGGTCGCGCAGGTACTGCTCGAGCCACGCGATGGTGTCGGCGTCGAGGTGGTTCGTGGGCTCGTCGAGGATCGCGAGGTCGGGACGCGCGACCAGGATCCGCGCGAGGGCCACGCGGCGCTTCTCTCCGCCGCTCATCGTGCCGACGGCGCGATCGAGGTCGGCGCCGCGCACGCCGAGGTGGGAGAGGATCTGCTCCACCTCGTGATCGCGATCCCAGCCGCCGAGGTGCTCGATCTGCTCGCCGAGCGCGGCTTGGCGGGCGAGGAGCTCGGGCGACGCATCGCCGCCGGCGATCGCGCGCGAGACTTCGTCGTGCTCCTTGCGCACCGCGTCCCACGCGGCGAGACCCTCGCGGACGATGGAGCGCGGCGTCGCGTCGGGGGCGAGCTCCGGCTCCTGGGGGAGGTAGAGGATCGTCGCATCGCGGCGGCGATCGATCGTGCCGGTGTCGGCGGGCTCGAGCCCGGCCAGGATCTTGAGGAGCGTCGACTTGCCGGTGCCGTTCGGGCCGAGGAGGGCCGCCTTCTCGCCGCGCCGGAGCGTGAACGTGCCCCGATCGACGAGCGGGCGCGCACCGTACGCCTTGGAGACGTCGCGAATCGAGAGGACCGGCATGCGCGCTTCTTTACACGAATTGCGGGCGTGATAGCGAACGGGCATGGGGCTCTTGGACGCGCTGCGGCGCATTCGCTCCGGGTATCGCCGCCTGATCGGGGCGGACCTGCCGCTTCACCAACGGGCGAAGCGCACCGCGCTCCTCGCCGCGCCGTTCCTGGCGGTCTGCATCCCGGCCGCGATCCCGACGCGCGTCGCGCCGCTCGTCGACGAGTACCCGCCGATCGCCGATCGCGCCGCGCGCCGACCGATGCCGGCGGGAGCGTGCGCGCTCTCCGACGAGCGCGACCCGACGGGGGCTTGCCGTGCGGTCACGGTGACGAGCGTGCGCGAAGAGGACGTCGAGGTCCCCTCGTCGATCGCCGCCAAAGGCATCGCCGCGCTCAGGGGCACGGTGTCGATTCCGGTCGGGCCGTCGGGCCGGCGTCCGGCGATCGTGCTCGTCGGTGGGAGCGGGCCGCACGATCGCCAGTGTCTCGCCGCAGGCGACATCGCGACCCGCACACCGATCGAGATGTGTCGCGCGCTCGCCGACGTCTTCGCGAAGCTCGGCTTCGTCGTGCTCCGCACCGACAAGCGGAGCCCCCGGTTCTACCCCGAGCTCGCCGCGCGTGGCGCGCAAGCGAACCGCGACTTCGAGTTCACCGACTTCGAGCGCGACGTCGCCGATCAGGTGGCGTGGCTCGCCGCGCGGCCGGACGTCGATCCGACCGCCGTCGTCGCCGCCGGCCACAGCGAGGGTGGCGAGATCGTGGCGCACCTGGCGGCGGGGCACACGGCGCCGCTCGCCGCCGTGCTCCTGCTCGCGGCCGTGATCGATCCGTTCGGCCCGGAGAGCCTCGAGGCGCTCGGGCGGACGCGCCTCCACCAAGGGGACGTCATCCAGTGGGGCGTGATGAAGCTCGAGGCGCGTCGATGGCGCGGGTGCGTCGCCGATCTCACGCGGGACTATCGGCCCGACGACACGTGCCTCGCCGACAACGTCGACCAGCGGACCTTCAAGCAGATGGTCGACTACATGGCAGCGACGCGGGAGCTCTTGCCGAAGCTCGACCTGCCGACGTTCGCGATCCAGGGGAGCGTCGACCGGAACGTGAGCCCGACGACGATCCCGCGTCTCCGCGATGCGATGGCGGGGCGCGATCTCGAGGCGCACTACGTGCGCGGGGTGAACCACCTCATGGTCGACGTCGTGGGAGAGCGCTCGGGCCCCCCGGCGCTCGCGCCGGAGGTCGTGGCGCGCATCCGCGCGTTCGTCGCGAGCGTCCCGCGGGCGGGCCTCTGAGCGGCCCCTCGACTCACGGCATGCACTTGATCTCGTCGACGAACACCGCGCAGCTGCATGCCTTCGTCTTCACGAACTTGCCGCCCTTGCACGCCAGCATCGCCTTCTTGTCCATGCTGCACGCGGCGTCTTCGCCTTCGCAGTCGTCGCCCACGTCGGCCAGGGAGTTGTCGCAGTCGATCTTGTCACCCTGCTGACGGCAGCCGTGCATGCCCTTGCAGAGCGACAGCGTCCCCATCTTCCCGCCCTTGCAGACGAGCTCGCTCTTCGCGTCGGGCGCACAGGCCACGTTGCCTTCGTTGGCTTGCGTGCAGCTCGAGCCGGCAGCGGCCGTCCCCATGTCGCAGTTCGCGCCCATCGCGTTCGACACGCAGCCGTGCTGGCCGTTGCAGTCCTCCTGCTTCTTCCAGTGCTTGTTGACGCACTTGAGCATCGCCTTCTTGTCGTCGCTGCACTCGGGGTTGCCCTCGTCGTTGGGGCACGGCTCGCCCTCCTTGAATCCCGAGTTGGTACAGGTGCCCGGCGACCCCATCATCGACATGCAGCCGTTCAGCCCGCGGCAGGGGAGCGCCTCCCACTTTCCGTCGGTGCAGACGACGGCGTTCTTGTCGTCGACGCACTTCACCTCGGATTCGGTCTTGCAGGTCCCGCCCGGCTTCGGCTTCCCGCACGCCGCCAACACGACCACCAACGCCACGAACACACCGCTCCCGATCGCCCGCTTGTTCATGACCGGCGAAGGTATCACCGCTGCGGTCAGTCGTGGCCGCCGTCGCTCGGCAACATCCCGTGGAGGGGAGCGCCGCCGTCGCCGCCGTGGGCATCCTGCATCGCGGTGCCGGTCCAGTTGCCCTGCGGCGCGGTGACCGTGACGAGCACGATCTTGGCAATCGCATCGGTGGCGGACTTCGCGCGCTCGCTCGCCGGTTGCTTGTATTTCGCAGGCATGAGCCCGCTGCCGGTGTCGATTGCCTTCGCCGCTGCGCGGGCGTGGGCGAGCAGCGCCGCCGCGGCGCGCCAGGGACCTTGGCCGTAGCTGCCGCCGGGGCCGCCCTCGAGCCCGAGATCCTTCTGCACGCACGCCGAGTGATCGCTCATGTCCTCGATCGCGAGGGTCGCGTCGGCCTTGCCGTCGCCCAGGAGCGCGTATGTCTTGCACGAGCCGGGAAGCGCGCGCCCGACATCCTTGAAGAACCCGGGGAGGTCGGCGTCCGTGAGCGCGTGCGCGTAGGTGGGGAGCACCTTCGCCAAGCGGAGCCCCACGGCGAGCCGGAGCGCGTCGGCGCCGGCGCCTTTGCCCTTCTCGAGGACCTGGAGGAAGTCTCCGGTGGCCCACTCCGCGTGTCCGTCGCGCGCGACGAGCACGGCGAGCGCGCCGACCGAGGCCTGGTCGGGTTTCTCGGCGGAGTAGCCCTTGGTGCTGCCGAGATCCTTCGCGAGCCCGCCGAGGCACGAGCCGTCGGTGGGGCAGGGCGTGAGCTTGGGATCGAAGCTGGGCGACGAGTTGGCGAGTTCGTCGCGGACGGCGTTGAGCTTGGCGTTCGGGTCGTCCTTGCAGGCGGCGAGGGACAGCGCGAGGACGAGAGCGGCGACACGACGCATCGAGCCGATCCTACACGCGCTGGTTGAAGAAGAAGAACCGCGGTTTTCTCTCTAGGCGACGACGTCCGCGATCGGCGTTCCGTTGTCCGTCACCGCCATCGGCCTCCCGACCGGCGTCATGACCTCCTCGTTCGGGTTCAACCCCGCGAGCTTCGCGACCGTCGCCGACAGATCCGGCACCGTGTAGCCCTTCGTCACCTTCGCGCCCTCCGCGTCGGTCGCGCCGAAGAGCCCCGGCTTCGTCCCGCCGCCCGCCATCACCGCGCTCCACGCGCCCGGCCAGTGATCGCGGCCGTCGTTGGCGTTGATCTTCGGCGTGCGCCCGAAGTCTCCCATCCAGAGCACGAGCGTGGAGGACAAGAGGTGCTTCGCGTCGAGCTCCTTCACGAGCGACGAGAACGCGGGGTCCATCACGTCGAGCTGCTTCTTCACGCGCCCGAAGTTGTCCTGGTGCGTGTCCCACCCGTCGAGCACGACCTCGATGAAGCGCACGCCCCGCTCGACGAGACGCCGCGCGACCAGGCACCCACGCCCGAACGGCGTCTCGCCGTACGCCGCGCGCGTCGCCGCGCTCTCGCTCGAGATGTCGAACGCCCCGAGGTCCGTCGAGTGCATCAGGCGCGTCGACGCGTCGAGGAGCGCTCGCCGGTCGTCGACCATCCCGCCGCCCGTCTCGGCCGCGAACGCGCGATCCGCCTCGTTCAGCGCCGCGAAGCGCCGCTCGAACCTCGCGCTCTCGACCGCCGGGGCCGCGTTCTCGGGCACGCCGCCGGCGTTCGGTACCACGAAGGGACCATGCTGAACGCCGAAGAACCCGCCGCTCGCTCCCATCGCGGGGCCGCCCAGGCTCACGAACGCGGGCAACCCGCCGGCCGGGGGTCCGAGCTTCTTGCTCATCCACCCGCCGAGCGACGGATGTACCAACGTGGGATTCGGCGCGTAGCCCGTGTGGTTCAGGTACTGCGCGCGCTGGTGGTTGCCCTCCTTGCTCGCCATCCGCAGGACGGAGAGCTTGTTGGCGAGCGCGGCGAGCTTCGGCATGTGCTCGGACACGGAGAGCCCGGCGGTGGACGTCTTGAGCGCCTTGAACGGCCCACCCACGCTCGTGCCGGGCTTGGGGTCCCACGTGTCGAGGTGGCTCGGCCCGCCGTTCATCCACAAGAGGATCACGCTCTTCGCCTTGGCGGCGGCGACCGGAGCGGGGCCGTCGGCCAGCGCGGCGGCGGGGAAGGCGTAGCGCCCGAGGAGGGCGCCCAGGAACCCGGCGGAGCCAGCGCGGAGGAGATCTCGTCGATTCATGCTGCCTCAGTGGTTGAAGAGGAACTCGCTGGAGTTGAGGAGCGTCCACATGACGTCCTCGAGGGCCGCGACGCGCGGTGGCACTTGCCGACCTGGTTTCTTTCCGCCTTGGGGAGGCGCGGGCGGGTTCGCGGGGGCGCTCGCGACGTACTTCGTCCAGCGCTCGAGCTCCTCGGCGCGTGGCTTGCGCGCGTAGGTGGCGAGGTACATCGCCTCGATCCGCTGCGGATCGCCGAGCGACGCGTTCTGGATCAAGGTCTGCAGCATCGTGCCGGGGAGCCCGCTCGACGCCGTGGCGACGAGCTTCCCGTTCAGGAGCGTGAGCGCCTGGGTGAGCGTCCCTTCGTAGCTCGGCGCCTCGATCTCCTCGTCGACGTCGAAGACCGTCTTCCACTGCTTGCGGAGGCGCTCCTTCACCTCTTCGATGTCGCCGCGCCGGGCGAGCGAGGCGTCGGCGCCGGTCGCGACGATGATCGCGTTCACGAGCTCCTCGGGGCCGAGCGGGGACATGTGGAAGCGCGACCAGAGGTCGGATTTGCCGCCCTCGGGGGCCTTCCCCGGCGACAGCGCGTACGCCTCGCTCAGCACGACTTGCTTCACGAGCCGCCGCACGTCGTACCCGTGCGCGGCGAAGTCGTTCGACAGCGCGGTCTCCAGCTCGGGGAGCTCGGGCGGGTTCGAGGCGCGGATGTCGTTCACCGGGTTCACGAACCCGCGCCCGAGGAAGTGACCCCACATCCGGTTCACCATCTCGCGCGCGAAGCCGGGGTTCTTCGTGATCCACGTCGCGATGCCCTGCCGCACGTTGCCGTCCATCGCGGTGCCATCGAGCGCGGTCGGCTTCGCCGATGCGATCGGCGCGACGTCGCCGTTCTTCACGAAGCGCGGCGCGGCGCGATCGAGGTCACGGACCTCCACGCGCTTGAGGCCCATGCCGGCCTTGTCGATCGGGACGATCTGCGTGCGCGTGAAGCAGGCCGCGAACTTCTGGAAGTCCGTCTGCTTCCACGGCTCGGTCTTGTGGTCGTGGCATTGCGCGCACTGGATCTGCACGCCGATGAACGTCTTCGAGACGTTGCCCGCGAAGTCCTGCGGCGTGTCGCGAAAGCGCAGGACGAAGGCGACGGCGCCGTCGATCTCCTTGTCGCGCTCGAGCTCGGACTCGGCCTCGGCCAGCGTCTTCGCGCGCGGGCCGGCGACGCCGTTCTGCCCGACCGCGGTGATCAGCGCGTAGACGAGCTTGTCCCACGCCATGCCGTTCGCGAGCTTCTGCTTGAGCCACGCGCGGAAGACCATGCGATCGACGTCGCCGCTCCGCTCGTCGCCCATCAGCACGTCGTCCCAGTAGTAGGCCCAGTGCTCGGCGTACGCGGGCGAGCCGAGCAGCTCGTCGACCTTCCGTGCGCGCTTGTCGGGGCGCGCATCGGCGACGAACGCGCGCACCTCGTCGGCGGTGGGGATGGTGCCCACGAGATCGACGGAGAGGCGCCGGAGCCAACGCCCGTCGTCGACCTTGGCCGTCGGCGTGAGGCCGGCGGTCTTCCAGGCCGCCTCGAGCTTCTCGTCGATCGCGGTGACGGGCAGGTCGGGGACGGCGGGGGCCGCGCTGGCGCTCGCGCTCGGGGTCGCGCTCGCGACGGTGGGTGGCTTGGGAGTCGACGCACCGCCGCCACAGTGGAGGGCGAGGACGGCGGCGACGCCGATGGAAGCTACGAGGACCTTCTGCATGTCACCTCTCGGGTTCGACGGGCTTTCAGGGCGACCTATTCCTTCCGACGTAGGGGAGGCGGATTCCCTACGCGGAGGAGCCTCGAATTTCATCAAAGTGACAGCCCTACCGGTTGATGTGACCCTGCCTGACCAACGACGACTTGCCAACCCGCAGACCTCGATCGGGTGAACGCGTCGCTCCCGGGCCTGGACGAGCACGGCGGCGGTCCCGCCGCGTCGTCACGCTGCCGCTGCTCGAAAGGGAGGATGCGACCGAGTCAGGGACGTTCGACGGACGGCTGCGTTACCATGACGCCGTGATCGGTGCGGCACTTCGCCTCGCGTTCTGGCTCGGCCCGTGGGCAGAAAAGCGCACGCCGCGCGCCATCGCGCGCGAGACGATCGACGTCGAAGGCGTCGCGGCCTACGTGTATGCGGGCGCGACGCGCGCTCCGCGCGGCGTGTACGTCGTGGCGCCGGGCATGCACTTCCTCGGCCCCGACGATCCGCGGCTCGATCGCTTCTGTCGCATCCTCGCCGCGGCGGGCTTCCGCGTCTACGCGCCGAAGCTCCGAGACTTCCTGGCGCTGCGGGTCGCCGCGAGCGCCGCTGACGATCTCGCCAGCGTCGTTCGGTGCGCCACCGGCGACGCTCGTACGCGCGGGCTCGCGCCTCCAACGCTGATGTCGATCTCGTTCGGTTCGAGGCCCGCGATCACCGTTGCCGCGCGCGAAGGGCTCGGCGCGTCGCTCGGTCAGCTCGTCCTGTTCGGCGGCTACTGCGACTTCGACGCGACGGTGCGCTTCGCGATCACGGGCCACTCCGAGCACCGCGGCGAACGTCTGGACGTCGCGCGCGATCCGCTGAACGCACCGGTCGTCTTCCTGAACCTGCTCCCGTGGCTCGAGGGGGTGGAAGGGCTCGATCGCGATGCGGTCGCGCGCGCGTGGCGCGAGATGGTCGAGGCCACGTGGGGGAAGATGGAGCTCAAGGCCGCGGGAGCGCGTGACCCGATCGCGCATCGGATCGCGGAAAAGCTGGGGCCGCGCGAGCGCGCACTCTTCCTCTTGGGTTGCACGCTCGCGGCACCCGGTGAGGCGGAGCGCGCGCTCGATGCGGCGCTCGCGAAGGCACTCCCGAGCTTCGCTTGGACCGATCCGCGCGCCGAGCTCGCGCGCGTGCGCGTCCCGATCACGATCGTGCACGGCCGTGACGACGACGTCATCCCGGTCTTCGAGGCCGAGAAGCTGGCGGCCGTCGTGCCGCGCGCGAAGGTGCTCGTGACCGGGATGTACGGTCACACGGGGAGCGCGCTACCGAGCCCGCGCGCGATCGCCGGCGAAGTGGCGACGCTGGGGCGGGTGGTGCGTGCGCTCGGCGCCACGACCCGCGCACTGTGAGCGAGCGTCAGCGCTTCTTCAGCTCCAGCACCGCGTCGCGCGCTTCCTTCAGCCCCACGCCGTACGTCTGGCGCCAGAGCTTGATCGCCTCGATCAGGTTGTCGTTCGCCATGGCCTCGGCGAACGCGGCCGGCAGCTCGGGCGGGGGCGCCGGCGCCGCGCCCGGATCGAAGAGCACGCCGCAGTAGGGGCACTTCGGTCCGTTCGTCGTTCGGGGCGCGCCGCAGCGCCCACAGAGGAGAGCCATCGCGGCGAGCATAGAGCATTCTCAGCGGTCGGCGTCGCTCTTCCCCGCGTCCACCGGCTCGAGCGCCACGCTCACGAAGCGCGGCCAATAGAGCGTCGCGTCGTCCAAGAGCTTCTGGTCGTCCGTCGAGTTCGCCACGTACGTCACCAACAGGTCCGCGCCGACGAGCTCCGCGTGCCCTTTCCCGGCGTACACGAACGGGCTCGGCCCGCGCGACTCGGGCGGCTCGAAGAACGGGCACGGCTCGCTCCACGGGCCTTCGAGCTTGGGTGCGGTTCGCATCGCGATCTTCGTCGCCCCGAACCCCACCGAGTGGATCGCGATCCACGAGCCGTCGGGGCGGGGAGACACGGAGAGCTCGCTCGGGAGCGCAGTCTTGTCCGCGGCGGGGAAGATCGAAGCCGGGCCCGCGCCGACCTCGCCGACGTTCCGCCACCCGCGGTCGCCGCACCACCAGAGCGTGCTGCTGAAGTCGCCGATCACGGCGTCGCTCGTGCGCACGCGCGCGACCGACACGGCGTGGTCGGGCTCGTGGAGCGCGTAGACCCAGAGCTGATCGCCGGCGACGACCGGCGACAGCAGCGTGTAGCCGCCGGCGGGCGGCACGGGAAAGGTACGCTCGACGAACGTCCACGAGAGCGGCGGGACCGACGGATCGTCGACGACCAAGAGCTTGTTCCCGACGGCCGCGAAGCCGAGCCCACCGGTCGCGGCTTTCTCCGCGACGTAGAAGAGGAACAAGCGCCCGTTGCCGAGCGCCGCGCCCATGGGCCAGTACCAGACGTCGTTCGCCTCGGGGACGAACGACGACGGTGCGGCACTACCGCCGCGCCAGAAGTACTGGAGCGAGGCGGTCGAGGGATCGCGCCCGGTCTGCACCGCGACCGTGTTGCGCACGAACGCGCTGTCGCGGCGCGACGTCGACCCCGTCTTCTTCACGAACGAGTCGCCGAACATCCAGAGCACGCGGTCGCCGCCGAGCGACGCGGAGTACGCGCCGTCGGCGCCGAGGAAGCTCGGATCCTTCCGGAACAGGATGTCGGCGCTGCTCAGGCTCGCGCCGCTCGCGCCACCGCAAAGGAGAACGCTGGGGCGCTGGCAGCCCTGAGCCGCCGCCGCCCCGAGCGCGACGACGAAGCCGAGCGCCAGCGCCCGCCGCACGTCAGACCGTGGCGAACGCGGCGTCGGAGATCTCGAGCGCGGAGCGATCCTCGTCGCCCATCTGCTTGGCCTTGAGCTCCGCGGCGGGGAGGACGGTGCGTGCATAGTACAAGGCCGCCTGGACCTTGCCCTCGTAGAAGGCCTTGTCCGGGTGGTCCGCCGCGACGGAGCCGAGCTTCTCGGACGCGAGGACCGCGCCATCGAGGAGCAGCCACGCGACGGCGACCTCGCTCATCATCTCGAGGAAGCGGTTCGCGTTGAGCGGCACGAGCGCCATGTTGCCGGTCTGGAACCACATGAGGAACTTCATCGCCGCGCCGGCCAGGGCTTCCTGCGCCGCGCCGAGCGTCTTCACCGCCGAGCCCAGCGTCTTGTGGTCCTTGTTCTTCTGCACGAAGTTCAGGATGTCGCCGAGGAAGGCCTGCAGGTTGGCGCCGCCCGCCTGGCCGAGCTTGCGCCCGACGAGGTCCATCGACTGGATGTGGTTGGTGCCTTCGTAGATGCTGAAGATCTTCGCGTCGCGGCAGTACTGCTCGACCGGGTAGTCGCGCGTGTAGCCCGCGCCGCCGTAGGTCTGGATCGCGGTCTCGCAGATCTTGAACGCCTGATCCGAGCCGTACGCCTTCACGAGCGGGACGAGCAGGTCGACCTGACCCTGGTGGTAGGCGATCTCCTTCTCGTCCGTCGCGAGCATGCGCCGGTCCTCGTGCGAGGTGAGCTTGATCGCGAGGGCGCGGATGCCTTCCACGCGCGCCTTCATGTCGAGGAGCATGCGGCGAACGTCGGCGTGCTCGATGATCGAGACGCGCGGGGCCGTGGCGTCCTTCCAGTGAGAGATGCTCGCGCCCTGCTTACGATCCTTCGCGTACTCGAGCGCGTTGAGGAACGCGGTCGACGCGACCGCGACGCCCTGGACGCCGACGGCGATGCGCGCGCCGTTCATCATCTTGAACATCTGCGGCATGCCCTTGTTGAGCTCGCTCTCGCCGCCGACGGGCACGCCGAGGCACTTGCCGTTTTCGCCGAAGTTCACGACGCACGTCGCCGAGCCGTTGATGCCCATCTTGTGCTCGAGCGCGCTGACCGCGACGTCGTTCGGCTCGCCGAGGGTGCCGTCCGCGTTCGCGCGCACGCGCGGGACGATGAAGAGCGTGAGGCCCTTGGTGCCGGGCGGCGCGCCATCGACGCGGGCGAGCACGAGATGGATGATGTTGTCGGCGCAGTCGTGATCACCGCCGGAGATGAAGATCTTCGTGCCGCTGATCGAGTAGGTGCCGTCCGCGTTCTTCTTCGCGGTCGTGCGCGCGGAGCCGACGTCGCTCCCGGCGTGCGGCTCGGTGAGGCACATCGTGCCGCCCCACGTGCCGCCGAACATGCGCGGACAGAAGAGCTTCTTCTGCTCCTCGGTGCCGAAGATCTCGATGACCTCTCCCGCGCCGTACGCGAGACCCGGGTACATGTTGAACGCGGCGTTGGAGCCCGAGAGCATCTCCTCGACGAGGATCTGGACGGACTTGGGCGCGCCCGCGCCGCCCCACTCGGGGGGAACGCCGAGCGACTTCCAGCCCGCTTCGTAGAGGCTCTTCCACGCGTCCTTGAAGCCGGTCGGTGTCTTCACGCGGCCGCCTTCGAGCCGACAGCCTTCGTTGTCGCCGACGGCGTTGAGCGGACCCGCCACTTCGCGCGCCCAGCGGTAGCACTCCGCGAGCGAGGTCTTCACCTCGTCTTGGCCCCACGCTTCGTACGGGCCTTTGCCCAACACGTCCCCGAGCTTGAACTGCTCGAAGAGGAGAAACGCGTACTCACGGAGGTCGGCCTTGTAGCGATTGATGGCTTGGATGGGCTTGGTCACGCGTGAAGTTTGGGGCGCGCGCCGCGACGCGTCAACGATGAATGACGATTCATTCGGTTGAGCCGTCTTCCCCGAAAATGTTGCGCGATCCCGAGCGATTTCGGGCGTTCCCCGGCTATCCTCGGGTGGGTGAAGCGGTCGATTCGGTGGCTCCTCCCCGCGCTGTTCGTCCTCGGCGGGTGCAAGTCCTGTCAGGACAACCCCACCCCGACGCCCGCGAAGGTGGTGGAGATCGACGCGGCGGAGGTGACGGTGGAGGCCGGCGCCCCGCAGCACGTGCTCGGCGCTACGTTCACGTTCCCCACCGGCGTCTACCACTTCGATCCGCCGCCGCCCGGCTACGAGGCCGCCGCGAAGAAGCTCCTCACCGACGCGGGTTTCGCCGTGGTGGACGGGATGCCCGCCGAGAAGCCGACCGCGGCGACCGCCGTGTTCCTTCATCCTTCGCTCGCCGAGTTCGCGCCGCCGTCGGTCGACGAGCTCGCGTATCGCGGGCGGACCCTGAGCATCGCCGAGCGAGCGCGCCTGCAAAAAGCTGCAGCGGTCACCAGCATCATGTTCGTGGGGCCGGGGACCGAGGCGCGCTCGCGCTACCGCACGGCGCTCCAGGCGATGCTGGCGCTCGAGAAGGCGGCGCCCGGCGTCCTCTGGGACGAGGACGCACGCGACGCGATGACGCGCGCCGCGTGGTCGGCACGCCTCGACGATTGGACGGGCGACGTCCCGTGGGTCGAGCGGCAGCTCTCGATCGACGTGTATCGCGAGGGCGAGCTGCTTCGCCTCGTCACGATGGGGATGGCGCGGTTCGCGCTTCCGGACATCGTCGTGGAGCAGCTGACGAGCCACGACACCCAGGCGATGGGCAAGCTCGTCAACGTCCTCTGCCAATCGATGGTCGAGCAAGGCGACCTCACGCGACCCGGTGAGATGGACCTCGCGATGAGTGCGCTGAAGAACGCGAAGGCCCGCGGCGCCTACGGCGCCGAGGTCGTGGATGGTGGCAGCGCGCACGCGACGGTCACGCTCGCGATCACCGAAGGAGCGAAGGGCGATCCCGAGAATCGCCTCCTCGCCGTCGTCTTCCCCGGTTCCGGCGCCCACCTGCAGGAGCGCCAGAGCGCGCTGCTCGAGGGCTTCCTCGGCTCACGCGACTCGCTGATTGCCGTGAAGAACTCGCCCACGCTCCTCGCCGCGAGCGCACGCCAACGCGCGAAGGCGCTCCTCTTGAAGCCTCGCTTCGCCGTCAAGCCACCCGATGCCGAGTCGCTCGTCGTCAAAGCACCGTTCAAGACCCCCAGCGGCGGGACCGAGTGGATGTGGGTCGAGGTCGTGAGCTGGACCGGCACCACGATCCACGGCGTGCTCGAGAGCGATCCCTACGAGGTGCCGGGGCTGAAGGCCGGGGCGCGCGTGGACGTCGAGGAGAGCTCCATCTTCGACTACATCCACCACCTCGCGGATGGTGGGATCGAGGGAAACGAGACCGCTCCGCTCCTCGGAGAGAGGTAAGCTCCACCCGTCGTGCTCCTCGACGTCCCGTACCGCCGCATCGACACCGTCGATCTCGGTCCGCTCCTCCCGCTGGTCGAGCGTCTTCGGCCCACCTTCGAGTCGGATGCGCTCTGGCGCGCGATCGGCGAGCGCATGCAGTGGATCGGCAAGACCGAGCGCCCGGCCGACGTCGGCTTCCGCAAGATGGTACCAACTCGGTACGTCCAGCTCTGCATCGCCAACGACGAGGAGCCGCGCTCGCCGTGGGCGCTCGACGTCCCCGAGGGCGTGCTCTCGCGCGCCGAGCAGGACGCGCTCCTCGCCGAGTGGACCGCGTTCTGCGCACGCCACTACGGCCCGGGGGTCCTGTACTTCCTGGTGTTCGCGGTGCTCGGGCCGGAGGGCGCGATCCCTCCCCACCGCGACATGCCCCACGACGTGAACAAGAAGGCCTTCTCGCATCACCTGCACCTTCCGCTCACCGCGGCCGGCGACACCGAGTTCACGCTCAAGGACGAGAAGGTCGTCTTCGAGGCCGGTGGCGTGTACGAGATCGACAACATGAGCCTCCACTCCGTGGTCCACCGCGGCACGGGCTTCCGGGTCAACCTGATGCTCGACTTCTGCCCCGAGGGGTCACTCGAGAAGCGCAACGCTCCCTCGCCCCCACGCACGCCCGCGAGCGGGAAACCGACCGGCTGATGGGCGCGATCGCCGGGATCCTCGGCCCGAGCGCCCCGAAGGCGCTCGAGCGGATGAAGCGACTCCTCGCCCACCGCGGGCGCGGCGGAGCGAAGGCGCACCGCACGCCCGAGATCGCGCTCCTCGCGCTCGTCGACGCGAAGACGCGCTCCGCCAAGATCGCGGAGGCAGGAGACGTCCGCGCCATCTTCGACGGGCGCCTCCTCAACGCCAGAGAGCTGGCCGCGCGCTTCCGCGTGAAGGGCGCCGACCCGGCCGACATCGTCGCGGTCGGCTTCCGCGAGCTCGGTCCGAAGATCTTCGAGCTCCTCGATGGTCCGTTCGTCGTCGCCCTGCACGACGGCGAGGCCCTTCACCTCGCGCGCGATCCGCTCGGCGAGCGGCCCTTGTATTATGCAAGCGTTCCGGGCGGGCTCCTGTTCGCGAGCGAGATCAAGGCGCTCCTCGGCGACGACCGTTTCCGCGTGAAGCCGAGCCCGAGCTCGCTCAACAAGCTCCTGGTGTTCTCGTTCATCCCCGGCGCGGACTCGATGTTCGAGGGCGTCTTCGAGCTGGAGCCCGGCAAGCGCCTCGTGGTCGGCCCGGGCAAGGACCCCCGCGTCCACACCTACTGGGATCTCGAGGAGACCCACGCCAGCGCCGACGAGGGCGAGTGCATCGAGCGCATCCGCACCCTCACGCGGCGCGCGGTCGAGCTCCGGCTCGAGGGCCGCTCGCGCGTGGGTGCCTTCCTGTCCGGCGGCATCGACTCGAGCGCCGTCGTCGCGCTCCTCGCCGAGCGCGGCGTGAAGGTCACGGCGTGGAGCGCGAGCTTCGGCGTGGGCCAGCCGAACGAGCTCATGTACGCGCGCCTGGTCGCGCAGCACTGCGGCCCGATCGTCGAGCACCGCGTGATGGACGTCGTCCCCGACGACTTCCTCGATCTGCTCCCGAAGATCATGTGGCAGCTCGACGACCCGCTCTGCGACTGCATCACCGTCCCGAACTACCTCCTCGCGCAGACGGCCTCGCGCGAGGTCGATCTCGTCTTCAACGGCGAAGGCGGCGATCCCCTCTTCGGGGGCCCGAAGAACAAGTTCCTGATCCTCGGCGAGTGGTACGCGTTCCTCGGCAACTACGACCGCGCGCGCGCCTATCTGTCGAGTTACCACAAGTTCTTCGACTACCTGGGCTCGCTCTACTCGAAGGACTTCCTCGCGACGACCGGCGGCGAAGCGCCGCTCCTCGCGCTCGTGCGCCCGTACATGGAGAACGCCGACATCCGCCACTTCCTGAACCGGCTGATGCACGTGAACATCAAGCTCAAGGGCGGCCAGAACATCCTCGTGAAGGTGGACAAGATGCTCGGCGTGAACGGCGTCACCGCCGCGTCGCCGCTCTTCGACAAGACGCTCACCGAGCAGACGTTCGCGATGCCGCCGTCGCTGAAGCGCCGCGGCGACGTCGAGAAGTACGTCTTCAAGAAGGCGATGGAGGGCGTGCTCCCGCGCGCCGTCGTCTATCGGAAGAAGGCCGGCATGGGGGTCCCGCTCAACCACTGGTTCAAGTTCACCGCGCTCCGCGACTACGCACACGACGTCCTGCAGTCGAAGCGCGCGCGCGCACGCGGCTACTTCCAGCCGCGCTTCGTGGACGCGCTGCTGGCCGGGAAGGGCCCCGAGCACGCGCTCGGGCAGTACCGCGGTGGGGAGCTGCTCTGGATGTTGCTCGCCGTCGAGCTGTGGCATCGAGTCTATTGCGACGGGGAGCGTCCGTCGTGAGCCGGCTCCCGAAGCTCTCGCCGAAGGCCGTGCGCGAGGCGACCGAGGCGCTCTCGCTCGGCAAGTTCCTCTTCACCCCGCGAAACCTCTGTTGGGAGCTCGTGCGGCGCGGCGCTTGGCCCGCGCCGGTCGACGGAGCGTCGCCGCGCGAGGCGATGACGCAGTTCCGCGCCGCCCTCGCCGCGCACGAGCAGGCGCACGCGCGCCTCCCGGGGCTCGTCCGCGCGAGCGAAGCGCGCGCGGCGGTCCCGCCCGCGTACCTGCCCGACGTCTTCGACTACTCCGTGCGGCGCGTCCTCGTCTTCGATCGCGTCGAGAGCTTCCTCCTCCTCGCGATGAACGGGTTCCACCGCAAGATCGAGGTGGGGCTCGTCGTGCTCGAGGGGCCCGGCAAGAGCTTCCCCGAGCACGTCACGCGGCGCCTCGAGCGCCAGCTCGCGACCGGGCTGCGCACCGCGTTCTACGTCGTGCACGACGCGAGCCCGGGCGGGCACAAGCTGCGCGGTCGCACGCGCCGTCATTTCGCGGAGCACGGCAAGCCGCGCCTGGCCGACGTCGGGCTCTCGTTCGCGCAGGCGTTCCGGATGGGCATCCCAGTGCGGAAGGGCCCACCCCGCGCCGGTGCACGTCCACCGGCCACGGGTCGCCTCGCGCGCGGGCTCGAGGACGATCTCCTCCTCGCCGCCGGCAACTACGCCCACCTCGAGGAGCTCGGGCCGCTCCCGCTGATGCGCTTCGTCTACGAGCGCATCGCGCGCGGTCCGGACGACCTCGGCTTCGGTTGATCTGCTAAGGAGTCGCCATGGATCTGCTCTCGGCCCCGAAGCACGAAGCGACGCTGGATGCGACCCGCACGATGTACCCGTCGCGGCTCGTCGTCGTCTCCGGGCGCAGCGAGCTCGCGAGCCCGGGCTCGACGGCCTACGGCTTCGTCGTCGCGGGCAAGGCCTCGGTCCACGGCGGTGGCATGGAGCTCGTCCTCGGTGCCGGCGCGTTCTTCGGGCTCCCGGGTCCGATCCACGTCGATGCGGGGCGCGACGGGGAGGGGACCGTCGTCGTCATCGAGCGGCTCGGCTTCCGCGCCATCCCGACCGCGGGTCGGATCGAGGAGCGCGGGCGGCTCGCCTACATCGACGGCTGCTCCGACTCCATCCTCTGCATGCCGCCGCGGCTCGGCGATCCGGTGCTGAATCACCTGCATTTCCCGGCCGGCGTGGTGCAGACGCCGCACTCGCACCCGTCGATTCGGCTCGGGGTCGTCGCGCGGGGGTGCGGCTACGCCTACGGGCCCGACGGGCGCGGCGGCGCGTGGGAGCTCGCGCTCGAGCAGGGTGCGGTCTTCTGCCTCCACGAGCACGAGGTGCATGCGTTCAAGACCACGCGCGGGAGCGCGATGGACGTGATCGCGTTCCACCCCGACTCCGACTGGGGCCCGACCGACGGCGTCCACCCGATGCTCAATCGGACGTACCTGGCGCGACCGAAGTCGTAGTATCCTGCACGCATGCGCACCTCGGTCGTGCTCGGGGCCCTGGCGGGGACATTTCTCCTCGGGACGATCATGTACTGCGCGCCGTCGACGTCGGTCGGCACCGCGAGCGACGCGGGCGTCTGCGAGCCCGACACGGGCACGAACTGCCCCTGCGATCCCAACACGTACAAGCCCACGGCCTGCTACTCGGGCCCGAAGGGAACGAACGGCAAAGGCATCTGCAAGGCAGGCACCCGCAAATGCGTCGCGGGAACGCTGACCGCCTGCGAGGGCGAGGTCGTCCCCAAGGCCGAGACGTGCAACCTGGCCGACGACGACTGCAACGGCGTCACGGACGACGTGCCCGAGATCAAGGACGCCGCCGCGATCGCCTACTGCACGTCCCCTGCGTGCTCGCCGACCTTCACCGACGCCGCGATCTACTGCTTCAGCGCCGACCCCGGCATCTGCGGCGCCGGTCGGAAGAAGTGTGCGCCGGGGGCCTCGGGCGGCACCCCGACCGGGTGTGAGCCCTTCATCAAGCAGGGCGCTCCCGAGGAGTGCAACGGCATCGACGACGACTGCAACGGATCGGTGGACGACGGGCTCGGAAACCTCGGCACCTGCGACGCGGATGGCGGCGTGGGCGAGTGCGCGAAGGGCACGTACGAGTGCGCCGACGGGGGGCTCGTGTGTCCGAACAACCCTCCCGCCGCCGAAAAGTGCAACAACAAGGACGACGACTGCAACGGCAAGGTCGACGACGGCACGATCACCCAGCTGTGCGGCGCATCGTTCTACCAATGCGTGAACGGGCAGTGCATCTTCATCTGCCCGTACGTCTTCTCCTTCGACGGGAAGAGCTTCGCCTACGAGACCAGCGTCGGCGGGGCTTCGCTGGTCGGACAGGAGGCTCACCTGAGCGCGGGGCGCGAGATCGACTTCACCCCGATGTGGGCGCGCCTCAACCACGCGGCGCTCGAGGGCACCTCGCTCCGCACGAAGCTCATCGCGGCCGAGGACGAGATCGTCTACTTCGACGCGGCCCGCGTGAGCGTGGTCGAGCACGACCCCGGCTACGAGGTCATCACCTCGACGTCGATGGAGTGGAACACCGTCGGCAAGAAGGACCCGCAGCAGTTCTGGGCGGTGAAGACGCAGTCGATGCGCGTCCCGCTCAGCGCGACCTGGATCGGCGGCTCGCGTCGCGCCGACGTGACGGCGGACCTCGGTCGGATCGACCGGATCGCGGCGCAGCACGACCTGCACGAGGCGAACGTCTACGAGCTCGACTTCGGCGCCGTGCGCGACGCGTCGCAAGCGAAGCTGGTGGTCGACGGGTGGAAGTACAAGGAGCCGCGTGCGCTGCGCACCGGCGTGCCGAAGGAGCACCCCCGGCTCGAGGTTCGGCAGAAGGACGGCACCTGGAAGAAGGTGCTCGACATCGGCACGCCGCGCGGTGACGACAAGCCGGTTCTCTTCGACCTCGCCGGGATCGCGTTCCCGACGGGCCGCTACGAGATTCGCCTCGTCCCGGGCACGCACGAAGCCGGGAACGCCATGTGGTACCTCGACCGCGTGCGGCTGAGCGAAGACCCGCTCGGCACGATCACGACGCGCGAGGTCCCGCTCGCGCTCGCCGCGCTCTCGTTCATGGGCGCCCCGACCGAGCCGCGCTTCGGCGATCACACGCACCCGCGCATCGCGATCGACGACGGCAAGGGCGAGCTCCTCCCCGAGCAGCGCACGTGGGGTGCGTTCACGCGCTACGGCGACGTGAAGGACCTCCTCGGCGCGAGCGACGATCGGATGGTCGTCATGCGCCGCGGCGACGGCGTGGAGCTCCGCTTCGACGGCATCACGGCCGCCCCGGCGGGCAAGGAGCACACGCTCTTCATGATGACCGACCTGCTGTTCAAGCCGCGCAAGTGGCTCACGGCCAAGGCCGGCACCCCGCTCACCCAGAACGTCGCGCCGCTGCCGTTCCACGGCATGGGGCACTACCCGCCGGACAAGCCGTTCCCGAGCGACGCTTCGCACGAGGCATGGCAGAAGGACTACGAGACGCGCGTCTACCTCGAGGGCGATCCGCGCTGGGGGAAGTAGGCGAGTTGGTGTAGCCTGCGGGATCATGCCCGCCGTCGTTCCCACGCGCGCCGTCGCGGTGGAGCTCACGCTGTCGAGCGGTGAGATCCTCTCGATGATGGTGCACCTCGGCGACCGCGCTCGCGGCCACGAGGGCGAAGAGACGCTCGCCGACTTCCTCGAGACCGAGCGGGAGTTCCTCCCTGCTCACGACGACAACGACGAGCTCCGCCTGATCCGGCGGGACGCGCTCGTGACCGTTCGCCCGAAGCTCAACGTGCCGGAGAAGATCCGGCACGACTCCGGCGGGCTCGCCGCCGTCGATCTCGTGCGGATCGAGCTCCCGCGCGGCTTCCCGCGGATCGTGGGGGTCCTCGACGCCGAGCCTCACTCGCAGGAGGCGCGCCTGTCCGACCTCGTGAACGGCAAGGAACGATTCCTCGTGATGCAAGACGAGGGGGGCGTCGTCTTCGTCCACAAGCTCCACGTGCTCACCATCGGCGTCTGAACGCCGGCCTCGCCAAGGGAGAACCCGTGTCTCGACTCGACCCCCTCATCGACGCGCTGAAGAAGACCGACTCGGACGAGGTGAAGCTCGTCGTCGGCGAGAAGATCCACGTCGTCAAAGCCGGGCGCCGCCAGGACATCGGCCGCGAGCCGCTCCAAGCGCCGAGCTTGCAGGCGGTCGCCTCGGAGCTGCTGCGCCCCGACGAGATCCTCGCCGTCCGGACCGCCCCGCGAACGGTTCGGGCCGATCGCGGAGGCGAGCCGTACGACGTGCACTTCCAAGCGGTGGGAACCGCGCTCTCGATGACGATCCGGCGGGCGACGAAGCCCGCGATGTCGGCCGTGACGAAGGAGGAGCCGAAGGGCGCGTTCGCGAGCGTTCCGCCGCCGCCGCCCCCGCCGCCGCAGCCGGCGCCGGTGGCCGTCGCGACCGGCGGAGCGCCGAACAAGCGCTTCGTCCAAGGCGGCAAGAACGCGATCGACGAGATCCTGCACGACATGATGGGGCGCCAGGCGTCCGACCTGCACCTCTCGTCCGGCAGCAGTCCGGTCATGCGCGTGCACGGCGAGATGCACTTCGTCCGCGAGCGCACGCCGCTCTCGTCGGACGACATCCTGCGTCTGCTCGAGCCGATCTTCAGCGAGAAGGCACGCGAGGACTTCAAGGAGAAGCGCGACGCCGACTTCGCGTACGAGGTCCCGGGGCTCGCGCGCTTCCGCGTCAACGCGTTCGAGGACCGCAACGGCGTGGGCGCGGTGCTCCGCCAGATCCCGATCGACATCATCCCGGCCGAGAAGCTCGGGCTGCCGCAAGCGGTGCTCGACCTGTGCTTCCTCACGAAGGGCCTCGTCGTCGTCACCGGTCCGACCGGCTCGGGAAAGTCGACCACGCTCGCCGGCATGGTCGACTTCATCAACAAGAACCGCAGCGACCACATCATCACGATCGAGGACCCGGTCGAGTTCGTTCACAAGAACATCAAGTGCCTCGTGAACCAGCGCGAGGTCGGGCAGCACACGAAGAGCTTCAAGAACGCCCTCCGCGCGGCGCTCCGCGAGGACCCGGACATCGTGCTCGTCGGCGAGATGCGCGACCTCGAGACGATCGCCATCGCGATCGAGACGGCGGAGACCGGGCACTTGGTGTTCGGCACGCTCCACACGACGACGGCCATCTCCACCGTCGACCGCATCATCGACCAGTTCCCCACCGATCAGCAGGAGCAGATCCGCGTCATGCTCAGCGAGTCGCTCAAGGGCGTCGTCGCGCAGGTGCTCTGCAAGAAGATCGGGGGAGGGCGCGTCGCGGCGATGGAGATCCTGCTCGGCAACTCGGCGATCGCGAGCCTCGTGCGCGAGGGGAAGACGTTCCAGATCCCCTCCATCATGCAGACGTCGAAGGGCGCCGGCATGGTGACGATGAACGACTCGCTCCTCACGCTCGTGCAGAAGAAGCTCGTCGAGCCGAAGGAAGCGTGGATGAAGGCAGTCGACAAGAACGGCCTCCTCGCGATGTTCAAGAACGCGGGCATTCCAGCGCCGAATGCGTGATAGCGTCGGAGCATGAGCCTTCGCTCCTGCTCCGCCTGCCACCGCCACGTCCGGGATGGCGCGACGACCTGTCCCTTCTGCGCGGCGCCGTTCGTCCCCAGCCCGTCGGCGCTGCCCGGGGCGGCCCCGCTCGTGCGGCGGGCGCGCGCGGCGTTCCTCGTCGGGAGCTTGAGCGCGGGCGTGCTCGGCCTCGCTGCGTGCGAGAAGGAGTCGGGCCCGCCGCCGCAGGTCGCGCCCCAACCGACGGCGGATCCCATCCCGCCCCAAGCGCCGCCGCAGCCGGCGCCCACCGCGACGACGCCTCCGACCGCGAGCGCGACCACGCCGCCCGTCACGCCGCCCACGGCGACGGCCGTCTCGATGTATGGCGCGCCGCCGCCGCCGATGAAGAAGTGACGCACCCCGGGGAGGCCCCATGCACGCATGCGCGGAATGTCGTCGTCTGATTCGTGAGACCGAAGGGGGCTGCCCGTTCTGCCGCGCCCGCGCGAGCGCGGGGCCGGCGCGGATCGGCGCGGTGACGATCGCCGTCGCGATCGCCGCTTCGGTCGCGACCACCGCCTGCTACGGCGGTCCGTCGAAGCACGACCGTCAGTACACGGCGCCGCCTCCGGAGCCGGCGCCGTCCGGCTCGGTCGCACCCGCACCCGAAAAATGAGCCTCGCGTCGTGTTCTGCGTGCAAGCGTCTCGTCCGCGAGCGCGAGGCGACGTGCCCGTTCTGCAAGGCGCCGCGCGCGCCCGCGCGCGAAGACGGCGCTCGTACCAAAATGGGACGATTGTCCCGAAGCGCGCTCCTCGTGTCGGCAGCGGTCGTGCTCGGGAACCCCGTCGACTCGTGCAAGCGCATCCTGGGGTTCACTCCGGCGGCGGAGGCTGCGTACGGCGGGCCGCCTCCTCCGCTCGCCGTCTACGGCGGGCCGCCGCCGATGCCGACCGTTCTGCCCCCGACGCTCGATGCAGGGGCCGAGGATGGCGCCGCCCCCACTACACCCGACGCGGGCCCGCGTCCGAGCTTCGGCTTGGAGGCGTCCAGGCCTCGTGCGAAGCTCTTCCGTGGAGGGTCTTGATGAAGCTTACTTCGTGCTCCTCGTGTCGGCGTCTGGTGCGCAGCAGCGACGCCGCGTGCCCTTTCTGCAAGGCGGCGATCTCCCACGACGATGCCGCGGGCCGGATGAGCCCTCGCTTGCGGCGCGGCCTCATGCTCGCCGGCGCGGCCGCGATCACGGTCGGCTGCGGGTCGACGCAGGCGCTCTACGGTGCGCCGGTCCCGCCCGAGGACGCATCGACCGACGCGGCGAAAGATGCGGCGCCCGATGGTCCGATCGCCGCGTACGGCGGTCCCCCGGTCGACTCCGGCGTCGATGCAGCCAAGGACGCAGGCTCGGACGGGCCGATCGCGGCCTACGGCGGTCCCCCGCTCGATGGGGGGAAGGACTGATGCGCCTCACGCCCTGCACCGCTTGTACCCGTTTGGTACGACGCGCGGATGCCGAGTGCCCGTTCTGCGGCTCGGCGGTCGTTCACCCGCCGGCGGTGGCTCCGATCCCGCGGCGGCTCCACCGGGCCGCGCTGCTCGGCGCTGCGACCGTCGTCGCCGCGTGCGGCTCGGCCCAGCCCGCCTACGGCGCCCCGCTCTACGGCGGCGTCTTCGTGGACTCGGGGACCGACGCGGGCGATGCGGGCCCGGCGGACGCCGCAACCGATGCCCCGGCAGACGCGGGTCCCGACGCGGTGATGGGTGCCTATGGCTTGCCGCCGATGGATTCGGGTAAAGACTAGGAGGAACCCATGCTTCAGCCTTGCAGCTCGTGCGGTCGTTTGGTTCGGCACGTCGATGTCGCGTGTCCCTTCTGCCACGTCGCGATGACGGCGCCGGCGTCGCTCCCCGTCGTTCGCGGTCGCCTCGGGCGCGCGGCGCGGCTCGCGGCAGTCGCCGCGCTGAGCGTCGCGTGCGGTGGTACGACGGAGCCGGCCCCGAACGACGGCGGGGGGACCGACTCCTCGACGAAGGACGCTTCGAAGGACGCGGTCGACGAGATCCCGATCGGTCCGGCCTACGGTGGCGTCTTCGTCGACTCCGGGAGCGATGCGGACGCCGCGGCCGATGCTCCGGCGGACGTGAAGCAAGACGTCCCGATCCTGCCGCCCTACGGCCAGGCGCCGCTGCCGCCGGAAGACTGGATCGTCTGAGATGTCGTCCGCGCTCGGCCCCCGGCCGCGCTCCCTCCCGATCGCGCCGACGGCGCTCCCCTCGAAGAAGGTGCGCCTTCCGCTCGCGGACGAGGTGCGTCCGCAAGACGCCGTGCGCCCGATCTACGCGGTCTGGGAGATCACGCTCGCGTGCGACCTCGCGTGCCGCCATTGCGGCTCGCGCGCAGGGCGCGAGCGGCCGGACGAGCTGACGACCGCGGAGTGCCTCGACCTCGTGAACCAAATGGCGGACCTCGGCACGCTCGAGGTCACGCTGATCGGCGGCGAGGCGTACCTGCGCGACGACTGGACGGACATCGTGCGCGAGGTGCGGCGCCGCGGGATGCAGTGCACCAACACGACCGGCGGGCGCGGCTTCACGATGGAGCGCGCGAAGGCGGCGAAGGAAGCGGGCATCCAGAGCATCAGCGTCTCGATCGACGGGCTCCGCGACTCGCACGACGCGCTGCGCGGCGTGAAGGGGAGCTTCGACGCGGCGCTCCAGGCGATGGAGAACGCGCGCGCGGTCGGCATCCCGGTCGCGGCGAACACGCAGGTGAACCGAGCGAACCTGCACGAGATCCCGGAGGTCTTCGAGCTGCTCGCCGCGCGCAAGATCCATGGCTGGCAGGTCCAGCTCACGACGGCGATGGGACGGGCAGGGGACGAGCCGGAGATGCTGCTCGAGCCGTACATGGTGCTCGAGGTGATGCCGATGCTCGCGAAGCTGAAGCTCCGCGCCGACGAGGCGAAGGTCCGGCTCTTCCCGGGGAACAACATCGGTTACTACGGCCCGTACGAGACGCACTTCCGCGGGCACTGGCCGGGCGGTCATCGCGGCTCCTGCGGCGCCGGGCGGGCCGTGCTCGGGATCGAAGCGAACGGCGACATCAAGGGCTGCCCGTCGCTGCCGACGTCGGACTACGTGGGCGGCAACGTGCGCGAGCAGTCGCTGAAGGACATCTGGGAGCGCAGCAAGGAGCTCCGCTTCACGCGCGACATGACGGTGGAGGACCTGAGTGGCTTCTGCCGGACCTGCTACTACGCCGAAGAGTGCAAGGGCGGCTGCAACTGGACGACGCACGTCGCGTTCGGCAAGGCGGGGGACAACCCGTGGTGCCACCACCGTGCGCTGGAGCTGCTCGAGAAGGGGGAGCGCGAGCGCATCGTGAAGGTGAAGGAAGCGCCGGGGCTGCCGTTCGACTACTCTGTCTTCGAGATCGTGCGGGAGGCGTTTCCGGAGGAGGAGCTCGCGCGGTACCAGGAGCTGGCTCGGTACGTTCCCTAGAGAGAAAAAGACGAACAGGGAACACGGAACGGGATTGGGAATGCGGAACCTTTGAGAATGGGAACGGAAGGGGAGCGCGGAGCGCGCGTTGTCGTTCTCGCTGCCAGCCTTCTCGGGTGCTTCCCTGCATCGCTTGCCGTCGCCTCGTTCGCGAAGACGTGTGTCCGTTTTGCGGCGGCTCGCGAGGTGAAGCTCCGGCGACCCGCGCGCCCCGTCGATTGCGCGCGGCGTGGCTCGCGATGACGGCGGCTGACGGATCGACGCTCCGCGGCCATGAGCTTCCGATGACCCTCTTTTCGTGCGCGACGTGCGGTCGGTCGGTCTCCGATCGGGATTGCCCATTCTGCGTGCCCAAGCCCGGCACGAGGCTTCTCCGCGCCGGCTACGCCGTGGTGGCGGCCGTCTCGGTCAGCGGGTGCGGGGCGACCGCCTGCGCGTACACCGGTCCCATCGAGGATCCGCCGCTGAAAGACGAACCGGACACCTCGGTCCCGCAGTTGGAGTTGGACGGCAGCGTCCCCGAAGCGAGCACCGACGCCGATCCGTCCGACGCAGCTGACGCAGCTGACGCAGCTGACGCAGCTGACGCAGCTGACGCACTGGACGCGTCCGACGCCGGCTAATCACGCCCTCCTCCATTCCCGTTCCCGTTCCCGTTCTCTACTCCGGATTACTCCCGTTCCTCCATTCCTCCATTCGCGTTTCTTGACGGAACGCTCCCGCGTGCCCAACCTCCCAACCAACCCCCGATGCCGCGCCTCCGCCTCGCCGACGGTTTTCGCGCCTACTTCGGCGGCATCGGCTTCGTCGTAGGCACCCCCGGCCTCTGGGGCTACGCCGCGGTCCCCGTGGTCGTGCTCGCGGTCCTGGGCACCGCGCTCGGCGCGCTGGGCATCTGGGGCTCCGCCGCGCTCTCGCACGCGCTCGTCGGTGACGGCGGCACCGCGGCCGAGGTCGGGCGCTGGACCCTCACCGCGCTCCTCGCGATCGTGGCCGTCTTCGTGGGCTTCCTGATCGCGTTCGCCCTCGCGCAGCCCATCTCGGGCTTCGCCCTGGAGGCGATCTCGCAGCGCCAAGAGGTGCAGCTCGCTGGCGCCGCACCCACGCCGCCGAAGCTCGCGGACTCCTTTCTCCCGACGCTGAAGGTCACCCTCTTCGGGCTCGTGTGCACGCTCCCCGCCATCGCCGGGCTCACGCTGATCGGGATCATGTTCCCGCCCGCCGTGTTCGTGACGGTGCCGCTCAAGTTCGTCATCGGCGCGCTCTTCATCGCGTGGGATCTGCTCGACTACCCGCTCGGCATCCGGCGCCTCGGCGTCCGCGATCGGCTCCGCTTCATGACGAAGAACTTCGGCGCCGTCTTCGCGTTCGGCATGTCGGCCGGATGCTTCGTGCTGATCCCGGGGTTCGGGCTCTTGATGCTCCCTTACGGGGTGGCCGGGGCGACGCGACTGGTCGTCTGGGACGACAAGCTCCACGCGCAGGCGCCGCTGCCCGAGTGACGTTCCGGTGGTAGAACGAGGCATGCGCTTCCGCTTGCCTCTCTTTCTCTTCGCCGGCCTCGCCATCGCGGTCGGCTGCAGCACCAGCCTGGACACGTCCGACTACGACACGACCTGCACGACGGCGAACGACTGCATCACGCTTCCGTTCGGCGACATGTGCGATTGCTCGTGCGATCAGGGCGCGATCAACAAGAGCTCGGTGAACCAGTACAACGACGACCGCGTGAAGATCGGCGGCTGCAACCGCCTCTGCGGCGCGTGCCCTCCGCTCAAGCCTGCGGTGTGCGTCGCAGGGCACTGCGCGGTCGGGAGCGCCACCGCGCCGGTCGACGCCGGCGGCGGCGGCTGAGCGCTCCCCGAACGGGGAGCTCGGCTCAGTGCGCGGGCGGGGCCGGCGGCTTTGCCGAGCCGCCCGGAGGCGGCGTCCCCGGCTTGCCGGAGCCGGCCGGCGGCGGCGTCTGGTTCTTCGGATCGAGCTTCGTCGCGGCGGCCAAGCACGCCGTGCGGACGGGGAAGGTCACCGTGCCCGACTTGTCGCGCACCTGCGTCGGGTCCGCGTCGGAGAGCGCCTTCACCTTGTTGTAGCTCTGCGCGTCGTTCAGCTCGGCGAGGAGCGTGCAGCCCTTCGCGCGCTTCGTCGCGTCGGCGTCGTCGAGGAGCTCGCGTGCGAGCACCGCACCCTCCGCGTACTTCACCGCGGCCGTGAACTTGATGACCGAGAGCTTCACGTGGAGCGGGACGTTCTTCGCCGCGCCCACGATCTTCGGCGCGAGCGACGACGCGTTGTTGCGCGCGAGCCACGCGAGCATGAAGCCGAGCGGGTACGCTTCGTCCTTCTTCGGCGGCTCCGCAGCCGGGCTGCCGAGGTTCGCGTGGGTGTCGACCCACTTCTCGAACGAAGCGAGCACGTCACGCCCGTCGGCGACGAAGCGATCGTAGTCGTCGGGCTCGGCCGCGACGACCGCGCCCTTGAAGATGACGTCCCACTGGTTGCAGGCGGCCATCTTGTCGAGGAACTCCTTGCGGAAGCTCTTCTGGTAGACGGCGCGCATCGCGGTGGGCTTGCCGCTGTCTTCGTCGGTGAGCTCCGCCGTCAGCGACTTCGCCGGGCAGGCCATGCCGAGCTCGTGCTTCGCGTGATTCTTGGCGAGCTTGCACGCGGCCTCTTGGTCCTCGGAGTCCTCGTCGGCGCAGATGGTGGCGAGCGCCTGGTAGTCCTCGTCCTCCTTCGCCTGGGCGAACGTCGGCTTGCCGGCGCTGGTCGTGGTGGCGGTCGGCTTGGCGCTACCGCCACCGCCGGTGCCACTGACCGACTGCCCATTCTGGCCGTATTTGAGGCCGCACCCGGTGACGAGTGCGACGGTGCAGAGGGCGAGGGGAGCAAAGGTACGGACGAAGGGGTTCACGGGGCCTCCAACGGAAGAGCGGCGCTCGTCTTACGGCGAATTCGAGGCGGATCTTCCCACCGGTGTAGGCATCGCCCCCACCGAAGAACTCGATTTCCCATACCCGCGGGGAGGGTGTCAACCTCAGTTGGGCGGCGGGATGACGCTGGCGACGGTGGTGACGCCGGCGCCCGAAAACAAGATGTCGGCGGCGGCGACCTGCGGGACCGAAACCAAGCAGACGGTCGCGTTGCCGTTGTTGATCTGGACGATGCCGCCCTGGTGCGAAAAGCCGAAGATCTGGTCCTTGTAGGCGGCGACCCCGTACATCGAGCCGAGCGAGGGCGGAGGCGTCGAGTTCGTACAGCTCGAGCCCTGCTTCAACACGCCGCGCACCGACTTCACGACGCTCGTCGTGTTGCCGAGCTTCAGCTTCGCGAGATCGACCTGGACGAGCGTGTCGGGGATCGTCGTGCAGGATCCCGAAGTGGGACAAACCCGAACCGTCGCGAACCCGAGCGGCGACCCGTTGTTCGAGAGGAACACGATGTCGCCCGAGAGCGAGTACGGCTTGTTGTTCGAGTCCTTGCCGAAGTTGCCGAGGATCGTCGGCTGGCCGGTCTTCGAGATGGCGTAGATCTCACCCGCGTCGTTGGCGGCGACGAGCGTCTCCTCGGCGGCGACCGTGTTCTCGGGCGCGAAGGAGAGGCCGAAGAACTTCGAGTTCTGCGGGAGCGGCCACACGTCCTCGCAGTGGACCGTCGCCCCTTGGATCGACATCGGGTACGCCGCGACCTGGCTCACACCGTAGACCTTGCCGGTCTTGTCGATCGCGATGTCCGTCATCGACGTCGGCTGGTTCTGCCCGCCGATGCAGTCGAAGTTGCCGATCGTCTTGAGCGGCGCCTTGAGGTTCTCGGGATCGAGCTCGAAGAGCGTCGTGTTGTCGTGCGCGTAGAGGACTTGCTTGGCGGGCGGGACAATCGCGTCGCCGCCGGCGTCCTGGAAGATGGGGTTCCCGTCGTTGCTCCCACCGTCGCTCGGTGTGCCCGAGTCGGTGTCGAAGCCCTGCGTGCCCGAAGCCGAGCACGCGACCGCGGAAGCGGCGAGAACGAAAAGAAAGGGAACGCGCATCGGCGGCATCCTAGCAGTGAACGATGGGAGCGCTAGAGCTCGGCCCGGACGAGGACGAACTTGTTGCAGACCTTCTTGTCGGTGATCTCGGTGAAGGAGCGCGCGCCGACCTCACTCCGGAGGCCGCCCGTACGGCCGTGCTCGGTGACGAAGAAGATCACCTTCACGCCCTTGTCGCGCTGCTGCTTCACCCACGTCGTGAACGGACCACCGGTGGAGACGAACGCGGGGATCCGGTTGCCGGTGTAGAAGTTCTCGCCCTTCCAGTTCATCTGGTACGCGACGAGGGGTTCGTCGGGGCTCTTCCGCGTGTCGTAGTAGGCCTGGATGACCTCGTGCTGGCCCCAGTGCGGGGCCGTCTTCACCATGTAGACGTCGAGCCCCCACAGCGCGCAGATGATCGCGAAGCCCGCGAACAGCGGCACGCCCCAACGACGGAGCTGACGAGACACGAGCACGAGCGTGAGGATGCCGGCCGCGATCGAGAAGACGAGGAGCGTCTTCGAGAAGTCCAGATCGTCGGGCCAGGGCCGGCGGTAGTTGTAGGTGAAGAGCTGGAGGAAGCGGATTGCGCCCGGCTGGTCCGCGTTCTCCGGCTTGAGCACGAGATCGCGCCCGACGAGCGCGATCAACAGCGCGCCCGAGAGCGCGGCGCCACCCAGCATGAGGCCCTCGTGCGAGCGCACGTCGGCCTTGCGGAGTCCTTCTTCGAAGTTCGGTGCCGCCACGCGCGCGCGTTCGACCTCGAGCTCGCTCGGGCCTGCCCGCTCCATCATCGCGTCGAGCACGATGCCGATCAGCATCGCCGCCGGCGGGACGGCCGGGAAGATGTAGTGGTGGAACTTCGTCCCCATGAACGAGAAGAGGAAGAAGGCGAGCACGAACCACATCACGAGGAAGACGGAGACGTCCCCCTTGCCGCGATCCGCGTCGTCGGGGCGGCGGAGCCACCACACGAGCCCGAGCGGGGCGAGCGCGGTCCACGGGAAGAACGCGTAGCCGAGCTGCCAGATGTAGAAACGGAAACTGGTGTCGTCGCCCTCGTTCGTGTCGTGCACGTGGTGGAGGGCGCGGTTGAACATGTCGTGGAAGATCAGCCGGTCCGTGAACGGCGATCCGTGGCGCACGTACATCGCGACGTACCACGGTAGGCCGACGACCAGGATCAACAGGAGCCCGCTCAAGAGCTCGAAGCGCAGGAGCTCGCTCCACCGCTTGGTCGCGGCGACGTAGGCGAAGCCGCACACCATCGGCAGCACGAAGCCGAGCGGCCCTTTGCCCATCGTCGCGATCGCGGCGAAGAACCACGCGCCGAGGTAGTAGACGCGCCGGAGCCGCCGCTCGCCCCAGTTCAGGTAGAAGATCAGGCCCAACCCGATGCACCAGAGGATCGCTTGGAACGACGGCTCGAAGCCGCCGAAGAAGCGAAGCATCTCGAGGTTGAACGACTGCGGGTTCACCCCCGCCGCCTTCGGGATCGATGCCGGGTGCGTCGGCGTGCACGCCTCGTTGCCCGGGAGCCCGCAGTTGCCGCTCCCGGTCGTGGGACCGGAGCCGCTCGTGAAGATGTCCCAGTGCGTGCGGAAGCCGTGCGGCCCGTCGCCGTGGAGCACGAGCTCGATGTTGCGCGAGAGCAGGTAGATGATCTGCGGGAGCGCGACCATCAGCACGGCGAGCATCACGAGGTGCCAGCCGGAGAGCCGGAGCACGGTCTTGCCCGCGTCGATCTGGTAGAGCCGCACGCGCTTCTCGGCGTCCGTGTGGAGGCCGAGGAGGAGCAGCCCCATCGCCGCCGTCAGCGTCGCGACGAGCGGCATGTCCGTCATCGTCTGGTGGGCGAGGAAGTACCAGTCGGGCATCGTCGCGAGGACGATCCCGCCGAGGAGCCCAGCGCGCCGACCGAACACCTTCGAGACACCCTTGTAGAGCAGGTACATCCCGAGGATCGTCAGGAGCACGTTCGGCGCGCGAACGACCCACTCGGGGTGCGCGACGGCCATGCCACCAGCGCCGATCAGCATCTGGTCGGGCTGGTAGTGCGTGCCCGCGCTCGCCATCGCGAGCGACTGGATCCAGAAGTTCAAGATGGGCTTGGACCAGAACCACCCGTCCTGCGCCCACCAGAGCGAGATCCAGTCGTCACGCGAGAGGATCTCGCGCGCGACCTCGCCGTAGTGCGTCTCCCACGGATCCCAGAGCGAGTAGCTCCCGAGCATCGGGAAGTAGAGCAGCGCGCCGAGCGCCACGAGCCAGAAGCCGTGGCGGCGCCAGATGGGGCGCGCGACGCCGGACTCGTCCTCGGCCCACGGCCCGAGCGCGCGCCCGAAGTCGAACACGGCGAAGACGAGCCCGAGGAACGACAGGGTCACGAACGCGCCCCACCCGAGCTGGGGCAGGGTCCCGCCGTTCTGCGCGCCCATCAGGGCGGCGAGGAAGATGGCGCTCGTCGCGACCAGCAGGAGCGCGGGACGGGCCAACCGCCCGAGATCGGTCCGGTGCGCGACGACGGCGTCGGCCGAGGGCTTGTCGTCGAACGAGCCGACGAGGTCGAGGATGCCGAGGCTGGCGGCGAGGACGCAGAGGAAGCCGAGCGGGACGCCCCAACGGAGCTGTCCGTCGTGGGCGCAGAGTAGGAACCCGAGGAACCCGGCGGTCAGCGTGATCACGCCACCGCGCGCCCAACGGAAGGGGTTGCCGCGGGGGAGGAGCTTGTCCTCCTTGGGCTCCTTCTTGTCGTCGTCCTTCTCGTCCTTCTTCTCGTCCTTCTTGTCGTCCTTCTTCTCGTCCTTCGCAGAGGCGGACTTCTTCGCGACGACCTTGGGCGCAGGGTCCTCGTCGTCGTCTTCGTCCTCGTCGTCCTGCTCGGGCTCGTCCTCTTCGTCTTCGTCTTCGTCTTGCTCGGCGCGCTCGTCGTCCTTGCCCTCGTTGGCGTCGGCTTTGGACGCGTCCGGCGACGCTGCCGCGGGCGCGTCGTCCTTCTCGGCGTCGTCCTTCGTCTCCGGGCGTTCGTCCGCCTTCGGTTCGGCGTCGTCTTTGGGATCGCTCTCGCTCATCGTCGGGCGGGTGCCTGATTAGCAAGCTTTCCCCACCGAAACCAGCGGAGAAGGAGCACCTTCCCCCGTGGTCCGCCGCGGGGCGCCGCGTCACTCCATCCGGAGCGAATCGACCCACACCGAGACGTCGACCGGGGCCGGCGCCGGTCCGCCGCCGCACCCGTAGGAGTAGAGCTCCGTCGCGCGGAGCGCGAAGCCGAGCGTCGCGCCACCGGCCGGGAGCGGCAGCGAGCCGTCCACCCAACCCGAGTCGTAGGTCGGCTTCTCCGGGGTCCCGGTCTCCGTCAGCGGCGGCATCCCGACGGTCGTGTTCGAGGCCGCAGCGCCCGCGCGCGCGAGATCCACGCGCATGACCGTGGCGTTCGTGAACATCGACGTGCCGCCGCCGCCGTACTTCGGCTCGAGGTGGACGCGGTAGCGGAACGCGAGCTTCTTCGCGCCCGGCCCCGTGAGCCGCGCCGCGAGCCCGTCCGCCGTCCCACTGCAGTACGACTGCTGGAGGAGCCCGAAGGTCGCGCAACCCGCGCCGCTCTCGCAGTCCGCGCCTTGGACGACGGCTGCCTTGCCCCACGTCGCCGGGGCCCAGTTCGTCTTTCCATCGAAGTCGATCGCGATCTGGGGCGCGCCGAGCTCCACCACCTCGAACACCTGCGCCTTGCCGTCGGTGACGTTGGGACCGATGTTGCCGGCCCGGTCGGGGACCGGGAGGAGCGAGATCGTGCCCATGCCGCCGGGAACGTCGAAGCCGTCGAAGCCGCCCGTGAGCGCGACGGAGCCCGCCCACGCGGTGCCTTCGGCCGGCGCGTCCGCGGCGAAGACGGCGTTGGTCGAGCCGACGCCTGCGGTGACGCCCGCCTTGAGCGCGCTCGCTTCCACCGGCTCCGACGCTTGGACGCGGAGCTTGTCCCAGGGGAGGTACTTGCCGTTCGCGGTGCCGCCGCCCACGAAGCGGAGCTCGGGCG
This sequence comes from Polyangiaceae bacterium, assembly GCA_044224495.1. Taxonomy (GTDB): domain Bacteria; phylum Myxococcota_A; class Polyangia; order Polyangiales; family Polyangiaceae; genus JBGAKG01. Next base: position 241,538 of record JBGAKG010000009.1, read on the forward strand.
CGATTTTGTCGCGGACCGACGTCGCGCTCGCGCTGATTTTGTAGTTCCAGCCCACGTCGCCCTGGAACACCATCTCGTCGCCGCTCAAGGAGACGTTCCCCGACAAGCCGTTCCCGTCGAGGTCGAGGACGATCGTCTGCCAGCGATCCGACACGCCGCCGAAGTTTCCACCGCCGCTGAGGTTCGCTTCGCCGGTGAGAACGAGCTTCCCCTCGGAGCCGGTCACGGTCATCGGCGCGGACACGCCCCACTCGGGGGTGATGACCGCATCGTACGCGCCCGGGGAGGTGCGCCGGAGATCGAGGCGGAAGCGCTTCGAGCTCGAGGGAGACGTGATGCCGTTCGGCGGCGTCGGGCCCGGGTAGGTGTCCGGCGTCTGCACCACCGTGCCGGTCGTGAGGACATAGGAGCCGCTCAGGTCGACGGCCTGAGGGTCGAGCGGGTTGACCGGGCTGCCGCCGCAAGCGACGGCAGCGAGGGAAGGAAGCGCGGCGAGGGCGAGGAGAGCGGCGTGGCGCATGTGTGCCCCTTCAGCAAAGGCTGTGCCGCGCCTGGCAGCCGAGATTTGCCATCGAACTCAGCGGAACCTGGCGCCATCGGCGCCGATCCAGCGACACATGGACCATGTTGTGCCACTTGGTGGCACGTTGGCTCAGGCGCCCTCGAAGCGCGCCGCCCGCTTCTCGACGAAGGCGGCCATGCCTTCCTTCTGGTCGCGGCTGCCGAAGAGCATCGCGAACGCCTGCGCCTCGAGCGCGTTGGCGGTCGAGAGCGGGACGTCCGCGCCGTGGAGCAGCGCGCGCTTGCACTGCGCGACGGCGAGCGGGCCGTTCGCGAGGATTTTGTGGACGACCGCCTTCACCCGCGCGCCGAGCTCCGCGTGCGGGACGACCGCGTTCACGAGGCCGATGCTGAGGGCTTCCTCGGCGTTGACCGTGTCGCCCGTGTAGCAGAGCTCGCGCGCCCGCCCGATGCCGACGCGCCGCGCGAGGCGCTGGGTGCCGCCGAAGCCGGGGGTGACGCCGAGCTTCACCTCGGGTTGGCCGAGCTTTGCCTTGTCGGAGGCGTAGATGAAGTCGCACGCGAGCGCGATCTCGCAGCCGCCGCCGAGCGCGAAGCCGTTGACCTGCGCGATGACGGGGAAGGGGGCCGCCTCGATCGCGGCGCACACGCCCTGACCGAGCTCGGCGAACGCGCGTGCGTCGGCCGTCGTCATGTCCTTCATCGCGGCGATGTCGGCGCCCGCGGCGAAGGCCTTCTCGCCCGCGCCGGTCAGCACGAGCGCGTGCACGGAGCGGTCGGCCGCCAGCTCGGCGAGCGCGTGGCCGAGCTCGGTGACGAGCTTCAGGTTCAGCGCGTTGAGCTTGTCGGGGCGGTTGAGGGTGATGGTGGCGCAGGCGCCGTCGCGGGAAACGAGGATCGTCTCGTAGGACATGGCGCGTGGGTACCGCGGCGCATGGCTCCCGTCGAGCCCCAACCGGCTGGGTCGGGGTGAACCGAGGGGTGTGGCGCGGTTACGACAAGACGTGTCGGATCGATGGCAAGACACGACACATTTGTCGTGACCTACACTGTGGGGAAAGCGGAAATTCCAGCGGAAACGGGGACTGCGCGGCGTTGGCGCGAGACTTGTATCCGCCAAGGATTGTGCGTAAGACTCCTCCTGTGCGGAACTTCCTTCGGGTGCTCTTCGTGATGTGGCTCTTCGCGTTCGCGGCGGGTGCGGTCTACGGCTTGAGCGAGAGCTCGCCGGAGGTCGTCGCTCAGGGCCGTTGAAGCCCAGCGAGCCGGATCACTTCGCGTACACGTAGAACCCGCGGCCGCTCTTCCGGCCGAGCCACCCCGCAGCAACGAGGTTCCGGAGCAGCGTCGGCGCCCGGTACTTCGAGTCCCCGAAGTCGCGGTGCAGGACGTCGGCGATGAAGAGCACGGTGTCGAGCCCGATGAGATCGGCGAGCTCGAGGGGGCCCATCGGGTGATTGAGCCCGAGCTTCGCGCCCTGATCGATGTCTTCCTTCGTGCCGAGGCCCTGCTCGAGCGTGAAGATCGCCTCGCACAGCATCGGGATGAGCATCCGGTTCACGAGGAAGCCCGGTGCGTCGTTGCTGGTGACCACGGTCTTGCCCATCTTCTCGACGAGAGACTTTCCGAGCGCGTAGGTCGCGTCCGAGGTCTGGATCGCGCGCACGATCTCGACGAGCTTCATCAGCGGCGGCGGGTTCATGAAGTGGAGCCCCACCACCTCGGCCGGGCGCTTCGTGGAAGCGGCGAGCTTCGTCAGTGAGATCGACGAGGTGTTGCTCGCGAGGATCGCACCCGGGCGGAGCGCGGCGTCGCACGCGCGGAAGAGCTCGAGCTTCAGGGTGAGGTTCTCGGTCGCGGCCTCGACGACGACGTCGCAGTCCTTGAAGTCGGCCGGCGACGCGATCGGGGTGATGCGGCCGACGATCGCCTGCCGCGTCGCGTCCTCGAGCTTGCCCTTCTCGACCTGCTTCTTGAGGATCGCGTCGATCTTGCCGACGCCCTTCGTCGCGAGCTCGAGCGAGGCATCCGCGAGCCGCACCGCGTAGCCGGCGGTGGCTGCGACCTGAGCGATGCCGCCGCCCATCTGTCCTGCGCCGAGAACACCAATCGTCCGAACGTCTTCGAGGTTCATGGGCGGGCGAAGCTACCACACGTGGACGACGACAAACACGGCGACCGGTGGCAATCTCCACCCGTGCGGCGCGCTCTCCCACTGTTCGCCCTCGTCATGCTCGTGCTCGCCGCCTGCGCTCCGCCCACGCCGGTGGACCGCGCGCTGCAGAAGATGCGCATGAACGATCCGGACGAGGCGAAGAAGCTCCTCGAGGCCGATCTCGCCGAGCACCCCGACGACCTCGCCGCGCGGAAGCTCCTCGTTCGGGTCGAAGGCTTCCGCGGGAACCTCGACGCCGCGCGCGCGCAGGTCGACGAGCTCTCGAAGCGCCTGCCCGCGGGCGATCCCACGCCGTGGATCGAGCTCGGGCACGCGTACGAGCTCGCGCATCGCTTCGAAGAGGCGCTCGCCGCGTACGACGAAGCGGCCGCGCGTGCTCCGACCTCGCCGCTCGGCCCGCGCGAGGGCGGCATGCGGGCGGCGCGCTGGGGCGAGGCCGATGCAGCGAAGCCGCGCCTCGAAGAAGCGATCGCGCGCGGCGCGAACGACTCGGAGACGTTCCACGCGCTCGGGCTCGTGCTCGTCCACCTGAAGGACTGGGACGGCGCCGTCGCGGCGTACCAACGTGGGATCAAGGCGAACCCGGACGACGACACGAACGTCCTCGGGCTCGCCACCGTCGCCGTCGCGCGTGGGGACGCGGCGTCCGCGCTCCGGGCCTACGATCGCCTGCTCGCGAAGAACCCGCACTGGGCGGCGGGCGAGCTCGGTCGCGCGTGGGCGCTCGCGCGCCTCGGGCGGACGAAGGAGGCTTCGGCCGCGCTCGATCGCGCGGAGGAGCTCGGCGCCGAGAAGCCCTACGTCGAGAAGCAGCGCCACGATCTCGCGAGCGGGACGGCACCGGCGCCGCCGTCCCCGTAGCCTCAGGCCGACTCCGGCGGGACCGTCGGCTTGGGCGCATCGCCCGGGGGCAAGCGCACGATGAACGTCGTGCCCTCGCCCATCTGACTCGTCACCTCGATCGCTCCGCCGAGCTTGTTCACGATCCGCTGGCACACCCAGAGGCCGAGCCCGGTGCCTTCGCCCGACGTCTTCGTCGTGAAGAACGGGTCCCAGATCCGGGCGAGCACCTCGGCGCTCATGCCGACGCCGGTGTCGCTCACGCTGATGCAGGCCCGCCCCTCCGGGTCGGTGAAGGTCGCGACGACGATCCGGTGATGCTGCGCGTCGCCGGTCGGGATCGCGTGCGCGGCGTTCACGAGCAGGTTCAGGAACACCTGGCCCAGCCGCGCTTCGCTCCCGCGTACCGCAGGGATGACGCCGTAGCGCTTCTCGACCCGCGCGCGCGGCCGGATGTCGGGACCGGCGAGGTTCAACGACGCGTCGAGCACGCGCCGCGGATCGATCGGGAAGAGCGGTTCGTCGTCGCGCGAGAACGTGCGCAGATCCTGCACGATCGTGCGCACGCGCTCCGCGCCGTCGAGGGCGAGCTCGAGCATCTCGCGGAGCTGGGTCAGTCCCCGCTCCGCGCTCGCCGCGGCGGCGCTCCGCGCCTCGGGCGCCGCGGCGTCGCTCGTGAGCTGGGCGACGTCGGCGACGAGCTGCGGCAAGCGCCGCGAGAGCGCCACGTCGAGGTTGGCCTTGAGGTACGCGAGCGGGTTGTTGATCTCGTGCGCCACGCCCGCCGCGAGCGTGCCGACGGCGATCATGCGGTCGGCCTGCGCGAGCCGCGCTTGGACGACGCCGCGCTCGGTGAGCTCGCGGAGGACGGTGAGCACCGCGCGCTGTCCGTCGAACTCGACCTCGAGCGAGGCCGCCTCCATCGTGGCCCACGTCCCATCGCTGCGCTGGATGCGGAGCTCGCCGGGGGGCGACGAGCCGCCGTGGAGCATCACCTCGCGCCGCTCCGCCGAGCGCGCCCGGTCGTCGGGGTGGATGAAGCCGAAGATGTCCTTCGCGAAGTCCTCGTCGTCGGAGTAGCGGAGCGAACGCCGGATCGCGGGGTTCACGAAGAGGATCTTGCCCGCGAGCGAGTACACGACGACGCCATCGGGCAGGAGCTCGACGAGCCGGCGGAAGCGCTCGACCGACGCTCGCAGCGCCTCCTCGGACGCGCGCACGTTCGTGACGTCTTCGACCATCCCGAGCGCGAGCTCCACCGCGCCGGTCGCGTCGCGGAGCGGAGCGACCTGCATCGAAGCGATGATGCTCGTGCCGCTGGTCGTGGTCTCGTAGGGGCCCTCGTAGCGTGCGATCTCGCCGGAGAACGGGCGCTCGAGCGTGGGGAGGATGCGCTGGTCCCGAAGGCGCCGGAGGTCCAAGTTGTCGAGCGCCTCGCGCTTCGTGCGCAGGATCTCGACGAGCTTCGCGTTGAAGTGCCGAATGTGGAACGTGCGGTCGTAGACGAAGAGCCCGATCGGCGCCTGGTCGAAGAGGGTCCCGTAGTGCTCCGCCTTCTCGGCGGCCTCGCGGGCCCCTGCTGCGGCCGCGTGCGGAGCCTCGTCGTCGGCCCCTTCTCCGCCGCTCCCTCCATCCTTGTCCGCCACGGCCCCATCGTAGCGCGAGAGCTTGACGCGCGTCGCTGGCGGAAGAATGTTTCGCGTCCCATGACGCGCTCGCCGGCGGACGAAATCGACGACCTTTTCGAGGAGCTCGCGCAGCTCCTCAAGAACCCCGACGTGAACGCCGTCCTCGCGCAGCGCGGCGTCAACACGAGCCTGGCGCTGCTCGCGGCGGATGGACTGCACGCCTACCTCCGCGGCGACAAGGCGCGCGCGGCAACGGATCTCGGTGACTTCGCCGACGAAGTGAAATCGCGGATCGCCGCCACCAAGAAGGACGCTCCGTCGTGATCCCGCACCCGGCGCCGCTCTCCGGTGCCACCTACTCCGCGGCCGAGCTCTCTCCCTCGAACGACGCGGTGATCGTCATGGATCAGCGCGCTCTCCCCGAGCGCGAGGTCTACCTCGAGCTCCGCGAGCTCGAGCCCGTGTGCGAGGCGATCCGGACCCTCACCGTGCGCGGCGCTCCCGCGATCGGCATCGCGGCGGCGTACGGCATGGTGATCGCGGCCGGGCAGGGGCTCGAGCTGGAGCGCGCGGCGGCGGACCTGCTCGCGACGCGCCCCACCGCCGTCAACCTGCGCCATGGGGTCGAGGCGATGCTCGCGGCCGCTCGCTCGGCGGGGCCGATGCAAGGCGCCGCGCTCGTCCGCTTGCTCGCCGAAGCCGCGCGCGCGTACCACCGCGCCGACGTCGAGGCGTGCCGCGCAATCGGGCGTCACGGCGCGGCCCTCCTCCCCGAGCGTGGGATCGTCCTCACGCACTGCAACGCGGGCGCGCTCGCGACGGGCGGCTTCGGCACCGCGCTCGGCGTGATTCGCGCCGCGATCGAGGCCGGGAAATCGATCGACGTGCTCGCCGACGAGACGCGACCGCTCCTGCAGGGCGCGCGCCTCACGGCGTGGGAGCTCCACCGTGACGGGATCCCGGTCCGCGTGCTCACCGACTCGATGGCGGCCGTGATGATGGCGCGCGGCGGCGTGGTCGCCGTGGTGGTCGGCGCGGATCGCATCGCGCGGAGCGGCGACGCCGCGAACAAAATCGGCACCTACGGTCTCGCGACGGTCGCGCACGCGCACGGCGTCCCGTTCTACGTCGCCGCGCCGTGGTCCACGGTGGACCTGCGGTGCGCCGATGGCGCTTCCATTCCGATCGAGGAGCGACGCGCGGACGAGGTCACCCACCTCGGCGGCCGCATGCTCGTCCCGAGCGGCGTCGCGGTGGAGAACCCCAGCTTCGACGTGACGCCGGCCCGGCTCATCACCCGGATCGTGACCGAGCGGGGGGCCGTTGCCCCGGCCGGCCTCGCTTCGCTCGCCGAGTGACCCTTTAAGCACTAAGGTCTGACCCGTGACCGAACGCTTTGCCCCCAAGCCCTCGTGGCTCAAGGTCCGCGCCCCCGGTGGCGAGACCTACACGCACCTCAAGGAGACGTTCCGCGCGCTCGATCTCCACACGGTCTGCGAAGAGGCGCGCTGCCCGAACGTCGGCGAGTGCTGGACCGAGGGCACGGCCACCGTGATGCTCCTCGGCGACACGTGCACGCGTGGCTGCCGCTTCTGCGCCGTCACGACCGGCAACCCGCGCGGCGCGGTCGACGGGCGCGAGCCCGAGCACGTCGCGCGCGCGCTGGCGAAGCTGGGCCTCCAGTACGTCGTCATCACGATGGTCGATCGCGACGACCTGCTCGACGGTGGCGCGGGTCACGTCGCGAAGACGGTGTCGCGGCTCAAGGAGCTCCGGCCCGACATGCTGGTCGAGACGCTGCTCGGCGATTTCCAGGGCCACCTGGACTACGTCGACACCACCGCCTCCGCTGCGCCCGACGTGTGGGCGCACAACATCGAGGTCGTGAAGCGCCTCCAGCGCACCATCCGCGACGTGCGGTGCAGCTACGAGCAGTCGCTCGCGGTGCTGAAGCGCGTGAAGTCGCGCGACCCTTCGCGGATCACGAAGAGCTCGATCATGGTCGGCATCGGAGAGACCGACGACGAGGTGATCGAGACGCTCGCCGACCTCCGCGCCGCCGGCGTGGATCTGGTGACGCTCGGCCAGTACCTGCGCCCGACGCCGAAGCACGCGCCGGTGGATCGTTACGTCGACCCGGCCACGTTCGAGCGCTTCGCGCAGGAAGCCCAGAAGATGGGCTTCGCGTTCGTCGCGAGCGCGCCGCTCGTGCGTTCCAGCTACAAGGCGGCCGAGGTGTTCGTTCGCAGCATCCTCAAGCCCGGCGATCGCGAGGGCGCGACGGCGCTTCTGTCGGAGCGGCTCGCCGAGGCGCAGGCCGCAGCGGCGCGGGTCGCGGGCGAAGCGCCGCGCTCGATGGCGGAGCTCGCGGCGCGGGCCGCGGGGAGCCTCGTCCCGGCGGGCTCGCTCGTCCGGCGGTAGGAGCGAAAGATGCAGAACGCAAAGCTCTCGGTCGCGCTCGCCGCCGTGGCGCTGGGTGCGCTGCCGGCGCTCGCGGGGTGCCCGAAGAACGAAGAGGTGGGCACGCAGGCGGGGCCGCCCCTCACGATCGACCGCGACGCGAGCGCTTCGGCGCCGAGCGCCTCGACCGCGCCGGTCAGCCCGATCACGAGCGCCAGCGCGGCGCCGGTCGATGCGGGCGCGCAGCCGCCCGGTCCGGGGCTGCCTCCGCTCACCGCGGAGCTCGTCGACGTGGATGCGAAGGGCTTCCATTGGGAGCACGTGGCGTGCGAGCAGCGCATCGTCGTCGTCGTCGACGGCACGGTGAAAGTGCTCGGCGAGACACTCGGCAAGGGCGATGCGCTGACGGTGCGCGGGAAGGGCGCGTATGACGTCACGGGAACGAAGGCCGTGCTCGTCCGCGCGATCGCGCGCGGGGCGGGGGGGTGCGAGCCCGAGTCGTACTCGACGCTCGCCAAGAAGGTCTTCCGCGCCAAGAACGTGAAGCCACTCGTGTGGGCGGGCGGAGCGATGCAGGCGACGCTGCTCGTCGAGAAGGACGACGCGCCGCTCGCCTACGTGGGCTTGCTCGAAGGCACCGCGCCGGTGGCGGAGCACGTGCACGACGGCTCGTGGGAGGTCCTCTGCGCGATCGACGCGGCAGGCGACTTCACGCTGGCCGGTCAGAAGGCGCGCCTCGGGCCGCGCCAGTGCGTGAGCGTTCCGCCGGCGACGAAGCACGCGTGGTCGCCGGATGCAGGGTCGAAGCTCCGGGCGGTGCAGTTCTACGTCCCCGCCGGTCCCGAGCAACGCTTCCGAGGCCTCGCCGCGGCCGAGCACGATCGATGAGAGCGCTCGTGGTGGCGAGCGCCCTGCTCGTCGCGGCGGGTTGCTCGCGCATGCAGGAAGCCGAGGTGCAGGCGAAGGCCGCGCGCGTCTCCGCCGATCACCTCGCCGAGGTGCGCGCGCTCGCGCTCGTCGTCGAGCCGACCTGCGGCACCATCTCGGGCTCGTCGCCTGCGGCAGGCACGCCGACGGACAAGAACCCCGAGGTGCTCGAGGTGACGGTCCACTGCACGATGAGCGGGGTCACGATCAACGGCGCGCCCATGCGCATCGACTCGCCCCCACTGCGGCGCGCGAAAGCGCCCCCCGCGGGGGGACAGACCTGGGAAATCGGAGTCGGAAAGAGCGCCGGCATCGTGGGAACGGGAACCACGCTCGAGGAGTACGCGCGGTTCCCGTCGGCGCTTGCCGCCGACGCCACCGATCTGTGCATCAAGCACAAGACGAACAGCTTCGAGATGTGCGTCGCCTACAAGAACCACTGAGGGCGCCCGCTCCAGTGCTCCCAGGTAGGAGGAAAAACTACACCCACTGTTAAATTGCCGGGAATCCCTTGCGCGGGTGTTCCGTAGGTCCATCTTGGAAGCTGGTCCGTCCAAGGAGAGCCATGCGTCTTTCGCGTCTCGCCCCGCTCGCCGCCGTAACTCTCGTCGCCGTCGCCGCTTTTGCGGCCCCCACCCACGCGCAGGTTCCCACGCCGGCCACCACCGACCCCGGAAGCGCCGGCTCGGAGTGGGACGGCTTCATCCCGGAGTACGGGGTCAGCCAAGACGTCGCGCCCGAGATTGGGGACGTCATCGACGGCACGATCGCCATCGACCTGAAGGACGACGCGGACGAGTCCGACATCGCGGACATCGGCGCCAAGATTCACCACGCCCTTCGCGCCGCCAGCGACGAGTCGAAGGAAGACAAGATCGAGCTCGCGGACGTGGACCCGTCCGAGGAGAGCTCGCTCCTCGAGATGCTCCGTGCGGACTCGCGCGTCGAGAACGCCGAGGCCATCTCGGTCTTCCGCGCCACCTTCGTCCCCGACGATCCGCTCTACGCCTCGAAGCAGTGGCACCTCAAGCAGGTGAAGGCCGAGAGCGCGTGGGAGTACGGCTGCGGTCGCGGCGTCACGGTCGCCGTCATCGACACCGGCGTCGCGTGCTTCGACAAGGGCCCGTTCTCGCGGGGGACCGACCTCGGCGGCACGCGCTGCGAGGGCGGCTGGAACTTCATCGACAACAACGCCGAGGCGGTCGACGACCAGGGCCACGGCACGCACGTCGCGGGCACCATCGCGCAGACCACCAACAACGGGAAGGGCACCGCCGGCCTCGCGTACTGCGCGACGCTCATGCCGGTGAAGGTCCTCAACGCGCGCGGTTGGGGCACGAACGTCGGCGTCGCGCAGGGCATCCGCTACGCGGCGGACCACGGCGCGCAGGTCATCAACATGTCCCTCGGCGGGCCGATCAAGAGCAAGATCCTCGAGGACGCGGTGAAGCACGCGCGCTCGAAGGGCGTCGTGATCGTGGCCGCCGCCGGCAACAGCGGGCGCGCGGTGGGTTACCCCGCGGCGTATCCCGAGGTCATCGCCGTCAGCGCGACCGACTCGAACGACAACATCGCGTGGTTCAGCTCGCGCGGCCCCGAGGTCGCGATCGGCGCCCCCGGCGTCTCCGTCACGCAGCAGACGATCTGCAACGGCGGCAAGAACAAGTGCGAGATCTTCGGCACCTTCAACGGCACCAGCATGGCGTCGCCGCACGTCGCGGGCGCCGCGGCGATGGTCGTCAGCATGGGCATCACCGATCCGGATGCGGTGAAGGCCACCCTCCAGGCGTCGGCCAAGCCGAAGGACGATCCCAAGCTCTTCGGTGCGGGCATCCTCGACGCGAGCGCCGCCTCCATGCGCGTCTGGTGGTTCCACCTCGGGCTCCGCATGCTCGCGCTGCTCGGCATCGCGATCGCGGTGAGCCGGTCGATCTCGAAGAAGGGCTCGAAGACCCGCACCTCGCCGTTCACCTGGGCGAGCGCCGCCTTCGGCGCGGTGGGCCTCGCGCCGTTCCTCCCGCTCACCGGCCTCGTCTCGCGCGTGAACAGCATCGGGCTCGATCTCCTGATGCGCCCGCTCGGCGAGTGGGACCTCGTGTTCTCGGCGGGCCTCCACAAGTACCTGCCGCTCGCGAGCGCGCTCCCGGCTCTGGCCGGCCTCCTGCTGTTCTATGGAACGAAGCGCATGCGCGCAGGCCTCGGCGGCTTCGCCCTCGGCTCGGCCGCGCTCCTGACCCAGATGGCGATCACGGCGGACACCACCTTCTTCCTGGGCTCGTTCGGGCTCCGCATCTTCGCGGTGGCGAACGCCCTGGTCTGCGCCTGGATCGCGCGGACGGCGCTGGACGAGAAGTGACGCCCCGACTCGGCCGTACCCAAGTGGTACGGCCGAGCTCCCGCTCCACTCCCACTCCCGCTCCTTCTCCCTCTCCCCTCCCGTTCCGCGACGATGCCCTGCCGCCGTCACCGAAAGTGATAAGCTCCCGGATCAGATGTCCCTCAAGGTCGACCAGGACCACTCCCGGTTCCGCCAGATCGTCCGCGGACGCATCCGGCAGAACCTCCGGAAGTACATCTCGCAAGGCGAGCTGATCGGCCGCAAAGGCCGCGACCTCGTCTCGATCCCGATCCCCCAGATCGACATCCCGCGCTTCCGCTTCGGCGACAAGCAGCAGGGCGGCGCGGGCCAGGGGGACGGCGACCCCGGCGATCCGATGGGCGGCGAGGAGAGCGAGCAGGGCGACGGCTCCGGCAAGGCCGGCGAAGGCGAGGGCGAGCACGTCCTCGAGGTCGACGTCACCCTCGACGAGCTCGCGGCCATCCTCGGCGAAGAGCTCGAGCTCCCCGACATCGAGAACAAGGGAAAGTCGAAGCTCGTCGACGAGAAGGATCGCTACACCGGCATCCGCCGCGTCGGCCCCGAGTCGCTCCGTCACTTCCGGCGCACCTACCGCGAAGCGCTGAAGCGCCAGATCTCGATGGGCGGCTACCAGAAGGACCGCCCCGTCATCGTCCCCATCCCCGACGACAAGCGCTACCGCTCGTGGCGCACGGTCGCGGAGCCCGTCGCGAACGCGGTCATCATCTACATGATGGACGTGTCGGGCTCGATGGGGGACGAGCAGAAGGAGATCGTCCGAATCGAGTCCTTCTGGATCGACACGTGGCTCCAGCGCCAATACAAGGGCCTCGAGAGCCGCTACATCATCCACGACGCCGTCGCGCGCGAGGTCGATCGCGACACCTTCTTCCACACGCGCGAGAGCGGCGGCACGATGATCTCGAGCGCCTACAAGCTCTGCTCGCAGCTCATCGACGATCACTACCCGCCCGACGAGTGGAACATCTACCCGTTCCACTTCTCCGACGGCGACAACTGGTCGATGGACGACACGCTCGCGTGCGTCGAGCTCCTCAAGTCCAAGATCCTCCCGCGCGCGAACATGTTCGCGTACGGCCAGGTCGAGAGCCCCTACGGCTCGGGCCAGTTCATCAAGGATCTCCGCGACCACCTCGGCAAGGACGAGCGCGTCGTCACGAGCGAGATCCGCGACAAGGACGCCATCGTGCAGTCGATCAAAGATTTCTTGGGGAAGGGGAAATGAGCGGCGTCCGCCGTGCCGGCTGAAGCGAGTGGTCGCGCGCTGCTGGGGCTCCTCGGCTTCGCCAAGGACGAAGGCGGAGCCGCGGCGATCCCCGAGCTCCTCGCCGCGCTCCCGCCCGAGTCCTCTCGCGCGTTCGACACGCGCGTCCAAGCCATTCGCTTCTACCCGTACCCGGTCTACGTGGACCTGCTCCTCGCGCTCGAGCGCCGCTTCAAGAAGCCCGGCGAGCGCTTCTTCAAGCGCTTGGGGGACACGGCGGGTCGGCGCGACCTCGGCACGATGTTCAAGATCTACGTCGCCCTCGCGAGCCCGGAGCGGCTCATCCGTTCGTGCACGCGGGTCTGGTCGAGCTACTACCGCGGCGCCGGCGAGATGACCGCCATCGCCTGGGAGCCGTTCGACACGCGTCTCCGAATCACGGGCTTCAAAGAGATGCACCCCGCCCACTGCGAGCTGATGGAGGGGTGGATGATCGCGACGATGGCCCAGATCGGGGTCCACGTGAGCTCCGACGGGCGCGAGGTGGCCTGTATGAGCCGCGGCGGCCCCCACCACGAGTTCGCGTGCACGTGGACGAAGAAGTGAGGAATCGAGCTATGCTCATCCATCGATGAGCGAGTTCGCGCTGAAGACGTCGCTGCCGCCGTACCTCCGCTCCGAACAGGAGCGCATCCAGAAGATCGCGGCCGAGTACGGGCTCGACTTCTTCCCGATCGTCTTCGAGATCCTCACCTACGACCAGATGAACGAGATCGCCGCCTACGGCGGCTTCCCGAACCGCTACCCGCACTGGCGCTTCGGGATGGAGTACGAGCGGCTCGCCAAGAGCTACGAGTACGGCCTCTCCAAGATCTACGAGATGGTCATCAACAACAACCCGTCCTACGCGTACCTGCTCGAGGGCAACTCGCTGACGGATCAGAAGCTCGTCATGGCGCACGTGTGCGGCCACGTCGACTTCTTCAAGAACAACTTCACGTTCCGTTCGACCGACCTCGACACGGGCGGCACCACCACGAACCCGGCGGTTCGCCCCTCCAACTACGATCCCAATCGCCGCTGGATCGACAAGATGGCGAACCACGGCTCGCGCATCCGTCGTCACGTCGCGCGCTGGGGGATCAACAAAATCGAAGAGTTCGTCGACCATTGTCTCTCGCTCGAGAACCTCATCGACCCGCACGCCGCCTTCAGCGGCCAGCGCAAGCCGCCCGTCGCGGACGAGGACGAAAAGGCGACCGAGATCCCGCGCCTCCGCTCGAAGGACTACATGGAGTCCTTCATCAACCCGGCCGAGTACCTCGAAGAGCAGCGCCAGAAGATCGAGGCCGAGAAGGAGCGCCAGAAGCGCTTCCCGGAGCGCCCGGAGCGGGACATCCTGCGGTTCCTCCTGGACCACGCGCCGCTCGAGCGCTGGGAGCGCGACGTGCTCGAGGTCATCCGCGAAGAGGCGCTCTACTTCGTTCCGCAGATGCAGACGAAGATCATGAACGAGGGCTGGGCCACGTACTGGCACTCGCGCCTCATGACCGAGCGCATCTTGGATGCGTCCGAGATCATCGACTACGCGGACAACGCGGCGGGCGTCTTGGCGACGTCGAAGGGTCAGCTCAACCCCTACAAGCTCGGCGTCGAGCTCTACCGCAACATCGAGGAGCGGTGGGACAAGGGGCAGTTCGGCAAAGAGTGGGAAGAGTGCGACGACCTCGACGCGAAGAAGAACTGGAACCTTCGCCTCGGGCTCGGGCGGAAGAAGGTCTTCGAGGTGCGTTCGCTCTACAACGACGTCACCTTCATCGACGAGTTCCTCACGCCCGACTTCGCGCGCGAGCAGAAGCTCTTCTCGTTCGAGTGGTCGAGCCGCAACGAGCGCTACGAGATCGAGTCGCGCGAGTTCAAGCAGGTGAAGAACAAGCTGCTCTCGGCGCTGACGAACGCGGGCAACCCGATCATCGTCGCGCAGGACGGCAACTGGGAGAACCGGGGCGAGCTCCTGCTCCACCACGAGCACCAGGGTGTCGACCTCCGCGGCGACTACGCGCGGGAGGTGCTGAAGTCGCTCTTCCGCGTTTGGAAGCGCCCGGTCGGCATCGAGACCATCGTGGAGGGGAAACCGACGCTCCTCCGCTACGACGGCCGCGAGCACTCCCAGAAGTCGACGAAGAAGGACTGAGCGGCCCGAGATGGAGACGGAGACCAGCCTCGCGATGAGCTTCACCAAGGACCCAGCGCACTGGCTGAACCGCCTCGCCCCCGACGAGTGGATCTCGGCGGCGATGGGCGAGCTCCGCCGCGCCGAGAGCGCCTACGCCAAGAACGACGTGCGGGCCGGGGTCGCCTCCGTCAAGCGCGCGGCCGGGATGGCGCTCAACGGCGCGCTCATCCTCGAGCCGAACGAGGCGTGGGGCCGCAGCTACGTCGACCACCTCGCCGGCGCGGCCAAGGACGCGAGCGTCCCGGAGCAGGTCCGTGCAGGATGCAAGCTTCTCGTCGACTTGAAGATGCCTTCGAGCGACCTCCTCGGCCTCCGCTCCAAGGCGGGCGACGAGCGCGCGCTCGAAGCCGCGCGGGACGTGATCGCACACGCCTACTGGGTGACGACGCGCAAGCGCTCGGGGGCGAGCTGATGCGGAACCTCGGCTGGCTCGCGCTCTCCGCGGCGCTCGTGCTCCCCGCTGCTTTCGCCTGCACGGGCGACCGCCCACCGGCGGTGCCCGAGCCCTCCGCCGACGCAGGTGCCGCCGAGGCTGCCGCGAGCACGGAGCCCCCGCCGGGGCCGACCACCACCGTCACGATGACCACGGCCGACGCCGGGGCCACGGCGCCGCCCGCCTCCGCGCCGCTGCCGCCGCCGAAGCCGGCGACCACGCCGCTCGCGAGCCCCGCGAACGACGCCGTCGACAAGGAGCTCACGCTCGGCGACGCCGCGTTCGAGGCCAACGATCTCCCGGGCGCGAAGAAGCACTACGACGCGGCGCGGAAGCTCGACGCGACCGGGAAGCGGCCGGGCCCGCTCGTGGGGCTCGCGCGCTTGCGCGTGGCGCTGACGAACATCGGCTACGACATCGGGGCGGGGAAGGGCAACGCCGAGGTGCTCGCCGGCGCGCGCGACCTCAAGGCCGCCGTCGCTCTCGACGACGCCTACGGTCCCGCGCACGCGGAGCTCGGGCGCACGCTCCTGCTCCTGGGCGATGGCGACGCCGCGCTCGCGGAGCTGCGCAAGGCGGCCGCTCTCCTCTCGAACGACGCGGAGGTGCAGAGCTCGCTCGGCGGCGCCCTGCTCGCGTCGGGCAAGAAGGACGAGGCGCTCGCGCCGCTCATGCGCGCGGCTCAGCTCGACAGCGGGCGCGCCGAACGCCACGGCAACCTCGGCACCGTCATGCTCCTCCTCGGCCGCGTGGGGGACGCGGTGAAGGAGTTCGAGCTCCAGGCGCGGCTGGCCGACACCGACGCGCGCGCGCACGCCGATCTCGGCGCGGCGCTCCTGTTCGTCCCCGACATCCCGCGCGCGACGCGCGAGCTCGAGCGCGCGGTCCAGCTCGATCCGAGCCGCGCCTCGTACCACACGTCACTCGGCACCGCGTACAAGCAGGGCGGGCGCAGCGCGGACGCGCTGCGCGAGTACAAGGAAGCGCTCAAGCGCGACGACAAGTTCGTGAGCGCGCTCATCGGCGTCGCCACCGTGCTGGCGCTCGACCCGCGCACGCGCCCCGACGCGCGCGCCGCCCTCATGAAGGCGAAGGGCATCGACCCGACCGATCCCCGGATCGAAGCAAACCTCAAAGAGCTCGACGAGCTCGAGAAGCACTGACCACAAAAAGCGTCGGGGGCGCGGCACACTCGGAGAAGGTGCGGCGAAGCGCCACGCAAGTCTCCGATCGATCAGGCCGCGGGCGCGTTCTGACGGATGACGTTGACTGCCTGAAGACCCTTCGGGCCTTCCTTGATTTCGAACTCGACCACTTCGTCCTCGAAGAGACGACGGCGGCCTTCACCACTGATCTGCGAGTAGTGGACGAAAACGTCGGGGCCCTCGTCCTGCTTGATGAACCCCCAGCCCTTCTCGTCGTTGAACCACTTCACCCTGCCCACTGCCATCGGAATGCCTCCACTTCAACTGCGGTTGCTACTTGGCGCGCGTACGTACGGACCGCTCGTCCTTGCGCGCGGCGTGCCGCGCGCGGGTCCCACTACGTCCTCTGCGATCGACTACTTCGACAGCGGGGTATCGGACCGAGAGGCGGCACCATAGGAGATGCGATCGAAGTTGGTCAAGCGTTGCGTACCGCCGTGTTTCGCCTAGGGAATTCGGCGCGAGCTCGACCGCCGCTCGGTCACGCCGAGGGGATCGGTGCGACGCGGAACGCCCCAGACGCCTCGTCGAACACGTGGGCCTCGATCTTCGTGATGCGACCGGTCGTGTCGTCGAGCTCGTAGAGGTTGAAGCCGCTCATGCGGTGAGGCTCGTCGTGGTGGAGCGAGGCGGACGTCGCGCCCACCGCCGCGAGCTCGCCCGCGTCCGTCTGCCAGCGGCGTTGGATCCGCCGGTGGAGGTGGCCGTGGAGCACGAGACCCTGCGTGAGGGGAGCGAGCACGCGCCCGAGCGCGTCCGCATCGACGAGCCCTTCGACCAGCGTCTTCAGCCGTGACGGCGGGTTGTGGAGCGGGTGATGGAGAAGCACGATCGGCGTGCGTGAGCGGACCTCCGGGTGCTCGAGGATCCGCGCGAGCGCGTCGAGCTGGCGCTGCCCGATCGCGCCCGAGGCGACGAACGGCGGGCGCGGGACGGCGCTCGAGAGCCCGATGATCGCCGCGCGCCCGCGGAGGCGGACGAAGGGGAAGTGACCGCTCCCGATGTCGACCGCGAGATCCAGATCGCACTTCACGTACGACGCGAAGAACTCGGTGAAGCGCCGGCGCCGGAGCGCCCCGCGCGTGTAGAAGTCGTGGTTGCCCGGCACGATGCTGACGTCGCGCGGAGAGAGCCCGAGCTCGACTTCGAGCAGCGTGCGCGCGGCGAGGAACTCGGGCTCGAGCGCGAGGTTCGTGATGTCGCCCGTGATGGCGACGTGGTCGACCTTGACCCGCGCGACCTCCTGCGCGACTGCGCGAACGTAGCGCGAGTGGTGCGCGTGGTTGCGCTTCAGGCGCAGGTTCGCCCAGCCCGAGAGGCGCTTGTTGAGGAAGCGGCGCGGGCCGACACCTTCGAGGTCGAGGACGTGGAGATCGGAGAAGTGTGCAATGTGCATGGATTAGTCGTTCTGGGCGCAGCGGAACCCGATGAAGGGCTCGCGGGGGCTGTTCTCGAGGAACCAACGCGCGGCGGTCCGGACGCTGAAGCCGGCGCTGGCGTACGAGCCCCCGCGCGCGACGTGGACGCCACCGGCGGTGGAGACGGGGTTCACTTGGGGCGTGCTCGGGTACTCCTGGATCTTCACGTCGGGCGTGGCCGAGCCGGGGGCCTGCACCTTGATCAGATCGAGGAGATCGACGACCCACTCGGCGACGTTCCCGGCGAGATCCAAGACGCCCTCGGGCGTCGCGCCGTCGGGGAAGGAGCCGACCGGCGCGAGGCCGGCGTAGCCGTCGCTCGCATCGGTGGGGTCGTGCGCGAACGAACCGTGGTTGGCGAGGTGCGGGTTCCAGCGGGTCCCCCACGGGAAGATGCGGCGCGCGGTCCCGCGCGCGGCGAGCTCCCACTCGGCTTCGGTGGGGAGCCGCCCCCCGGCCCACGCGCAGAAGCGCATCGCGTCTTCGCGCGAGACGTGGGTCATCGGGAAGCGCGGCTGATCGAAGCGAGCGTCGCCGCGCGGGAAATCGTTCGCGTCACAGACGCCGACCGTGACGCAGCGCAGGTAGGCCTCGACCGTGACCTCCGTCCGATCGATCCAGAAGGGCGACAGCGTGACCTCGTGGAGCGGTGCCTCGCGCATGAGATCGGTGCGGAGGATGCAGATGCTCTGGCGCTCCGTGCTCGCCGGCGACGGCGGGGCGAGGGGAGCGCCGAGCGGCTCCTGCTGGCAGAGCCCAATCGCGGCTTGGAGCTCCTGGCCGCTGGAGCCCATCATGAACCGGCCGCCTCCGATCCGGACGCGCCCGGTGGGCGCCGGCCGGAGCAGGAGCGCTCCGTCCTCGGCGTGGCCGGCCGTGCTCGCCGTCAGCGGGACGGTCCCGCTGCCGCGCGCGCCCGCGCTCGCCGAGAGCGCGACGGCGAGCGCGGCGAGGGGGAGGAACTTGGGGCCACGCACCATGGCGTGGAGGTTAACACGTCATCCGGTCAGGATCCGGATCGGGCGCTCGAGGAGCGCGCGCAGCTCGGCGAGGAACGCCGCACCGATCGCTCCATCGACCACGCGGTGGTCGCACGAGAGCGTCATCGCGAGCTTCTTGCCCGGGACGACGGCGCCGGCCTTCACCACCGGCTCGTCGCGGACGCGCCCGACCGCGAGGATTGCGCCCTCGGGCGGGTTGATGACGGCGGAGAACTCGTCGATCCCGAACATGCCGAGGTTCGAGATGGAGAACGTGCCGTCCATCATCTCTTCGGGCTTGAGCTTCTTCTGCTTCGCGCGCGCGGCGAGATCGCGCACCTTCGCGGCGATCGCGCTGATCGAGAGCTGGTCGGCGTCCCGGACGACGGGCGTGACGAGCCCATCGGGCACGGCGACGGCGACCGAGACGTCCACGCGCTGGTGGAGGAGGATCGCCTCGGGCGTGTAGGTCGCGTTGCACTCCGGCACCTTCTTCAGCGCGAGCGCGCACGCCTTGATCAGCAGATCGTTGATGCTGATCTTCACTGCGCCCTCGCCATCGGCGAGGACCTCGGTGTTGAGCTGTTCGCGGAACGCGCTCAGGGCGGCGACGTCGACGTCGATCGTCAGGTAGAAGTGCGGGACCGTCGTCTTCGACTCCGTGAGGCGCCGCGCGATGGTCTTGCGCATCATCGAGAGGGGGCGTGCCTCGGGCGCGGGGCGGCCCGCGACCGCGAGCGCGACCGGTGCCTCGACCGCGGCGCGCGTGAGCGCGGCCGTGGTCGCCGGAGCGCCCATCGTGTCCGCCGGGGCTGCGCGGCCCATGAGGTTGCCGAGATCGGCCGCGACGACGCGACCGCCGGGGCCGGTGCCCTTCGCGCCGCGGAGATCGACGCCGAGCTCGCGCGCCTGCTTGCGCACGAACGGCGACGCGAGCACGCGCCCGCCCTCGGTGGTGCGCGGCGTCGGGGCGCCTTCGCGCTCGGTCCGATCGAGCACGCTCCCGGTGGCCGCCTTCGGGGCGCGCTCGCCCGCGGGCGCCGGGGTGATCTGCGGCGCCGAGACCGCGCCCTGCCGGAGGGGCGGGGGCGCGTGCGACTGCATGAACGTGGAGACGCGCGGCTGCATGGAGAGCGGCAGCGCACCGAGCACGCTCGGCGACGGCGTGGCCGGCTCGGCGACCGGCTCGGGCTTCGGGGCTTCCTTGGCCTTCGCGGGCGAGATCTGCGTCACGTCCTCGCCCGGCGAGCCCACGATCGCGACCGGCTGTCCGAGCTTGACCGTCGCCCCCGCCTCGACGAGGCGCTTGAGGAGCGTGCCCTTGTCGAACGAACGAAACTCCATCGTCGCCTTGTCGGTCTCGACCTCGGCGAGGAGGTCGTCGATCGCGATCGCGTCGCCCTCCTTCTTGTGCCAGGTCGTGAGCACGCCCTCTTCCATCGTCGGAGAGAGCTTCGGCATTTCGAGGATCTTGGCCATCGGTTCCTCTTCGGTCCTTCAGCGGGAGAGCAGGCGCTCGATCGTGGCGACGACGCGGTCGGCCTGCGGCATCACGTACTGCTCGAGCTTCGCGTTGTACGGCATGGGGACGTCGCGCGTGGTGACGCGCAGGATGGGGGCGTCGAGGTCGTCGAACGCGAGCCGCTGCACGCGGTCCGCGATCTCGGCACCCACGCCACCGTAGGGCCAGCCTTCGTGGACGACGACGCAGCGGTGCGTCTTCCGAACCGAGGCGACGATGGTGTCCTCGTCGAGCGGGCGGATGCTGCGGAGGTCGATGACCTCGACCGAGGCGCCCTTCTTCTCGAGCGTGGCCGCGGCGTCGAGGGCGACGTGCGTCATGCGCGAGTACGCGACGAGCGTCACGTCGGTGCCCGGGCGCACGACGTTGGCGACGCCGAGCGGGAGCACGTCGATGGAATCGTCGACCTCCCCTTTGACCGAGTAGAGCGTCTCCGACTCCATGACGAGCACGGGGTTGTCGTCGCGGATCGCGGCCTTCATGAGGCCCTTCGCGTCCTGCGGGAACGCAGGGGCCACGACCTTGAGCCCGGGCACCGTCGCGTAGAAGTGCTCCATCGCGTGCGAGTGCTGGCTCCCGACCTGACGCGCGCTCGCGTTCGGGCCGCGGAAGACGATCGGGCACGAGAACTGCCCGCCCGACATCTGCCGGATCTTGGCCGCGTTGTTCAGGATCTGGTCGAACGCGATCGCGCTGAAGTTCCAGGTCATGAACTCGATGATCGGGCGGAGCCCGACCATCGCGGCACCCACGCCGAGGCCGGCGAAGCCGCCCTCCGCGATCGGAGCGTCGACCACGCGCCGCTCGCCGAACTTCTCGAGCATGCCTTCGGTCACCTTGTAGGCGCCCTGGTAGTGGCCGACTTCTTCGCCCATGAGGAACACGCTGTCGTCGCGTTCCATCTCTTCGATCATTGCTTCGCGGAGGGCCTCGCGAAACCGCAGCGTTCGAGTGGTCATCGTTCTATCCGGCGAAAGGTCCGCTGTAGGTGGTCTCTTCGAGGAGCTCGGGTCCCGGCTCGGGCGACTCGTCGGCGAACTTCACCGCGTCCGCGACCTCGCGCTCGACGTCCGCCTCGAGGGCTTCGAGCTCCGCCTTGTCCATGATCGCCTCGAGCTTGGTGCGCGCGCTGTGGAGCGGGTCGCGCTTCTTGTGCTCCTCGAGCTCGGCCGCGGTGCGGTACTTGCCCGGATCGCTCATCGAGTGGCCGCGGAAGCGGTAGGTGCGCACCTCGACGAGGGTCGGGAGGCTCTCTTCGCGCGCGCGCTTCACCGCCGCGCCGATCCGCTCCTCGACCTCGAGCACGTCGGTCGCGAAGAAGCGATCGTGCGCGATGCCGTACCCGACGGCCTTGAGGCTCACGTCCTCCTGGCTGAGCGTGCGGGAGAGGGGCGTGCCCATCGAGTACTCGTTGTTCTCGCAGATGAAGACGACGGGGAGCTTCCAGAGCGCGGCGAGGGACACGCCCTCGTGGAAGCCCTGGATCGAGACCGCGCCGTCGCCGAAGAGGCAGAGCGTGACGCGCCCGTCCTTGCGGTACTTGGAGGCGAACGCGGCGCCGGTGCCGAGCGGGATGTGCCCGCCGACGATGCCGTGCCCGCCGAGCATGTTGTTCGCCGCGTCGAACATGTGCATCGAGCCGCCGAGCCCGCGCGAGCAGCCGGTGACCTTGCCGAAGAGCTCCGCCATCATCGCGCGGGCGCTCATGCCCTTCGCGATCGCGATGCCGTGATCGCGGTAGGTGGTGACGATGTAGTCGTCCTTCCCGATCACGGAGCACGCGCCGACGGCGACGGCCTCTTGGCCGATGTAGAGGTGGAGGAATCCACCGATCTTCCCCATCGCGTACGCGCGCGCGGCCTCTTCTTCGAGGCGGCGAATGAGGAACATCTGCCGGTAGAGCTGCGCGAGCTTCGGCTTCTGGGCCTGTGGGACGTTCACAGCGGTCATGGGGTCGCGCAGCATAGGCAAACTCGCGCGCCCTGCCCAGGGCTCGCAAGTTCTGCACTGCGTCAATTCAGTAGCCGCGGCGGGACAGGTTCGCGAAGTTGGTGCACGAGTCGGCGTCCCCGCCGTCGCACGCCTTCTTGTAGAAGCCCTTGGCGGTCGTGAGATCGCGGCCGACGCCGAGCCCGTTCTCGTAGAGGCGGCCCAAATTGGAGCACCCGCTCGATTTCCCGGCGTTGCAGCCCTTCTCGTAGAAGCTGGCCGCCTTCGTGGGGCTCAACGCCACGCCGCTGCCCTTCTCGTAGAGCTTGCCCAGCGCGACGCAGCCGCTGCCGGAGCCGCCCGTACAAGCGGTCTGGTAGTGGACGGAGGCGGTGTAGACGTCCTTCGCGGTGCCCTCGCCGACCTCTTCCTGGATGCCGAGGTTGTAGCAGCCGCTCGGGTCGCCCCCGTTGCAGCCTTGGCGGTAGAGGTCGACGCAGCGCGTGAAGTCCTTCTTCACGCCGAGACCCTTCCAGTACATGTATCCCAAGTTGGTACATGCCCAGGCGTCCTTCTTGGTGCACGCCTTGTCGAACAGCGCGACCGCCATCGCGTTGTCCTGCTTGCGACCGCCTTGCGCGTAGAGGTAGTGCAGGCCGAGGTGGTTGCACCCGCGGGTCGAGCCGCCGTCGCACGCCTGCTGGTACAGGCCGGACGCCTTGACCTTGTCCTCGGCGACGCCCTTGCCGTCGTCGTAGAGGGCGCCGAGGTTGGCGCAGCCCTCGGGGCTCTTCCCGTCGCAGGCCTGCTTGTAATACTTGGCCGCAGTCGTCAGGTCGACGGCGGTGCCGTGCCCGAGCTCGTAGTTGATCGCGAGGTCGTTGCACTTCCCCGCGTTGCCGCCGAGGCAGCCGCTCTCGTTGAGCGTCAGGGCCTTCTTGTCGGCCTCGTCCGCCTCGGTCGAGCCGCCGACGCCGCCGGCCACCCCGCTCGTCGACGTGCTGGTCGTGGTCGGGTGGGTGGTCGCGAGGGGGGCCCCCGCGTCGACCGAGCCCTTCGGGCGCATGCTCGAGATGATCTTCTTGCAGCCCACGAGCGGCGACACCGCGACGAGGACGAGAGCGGAGAGAATCAGGGTACGAGCGCGGCGCATCAGTTTCCTTTTCGCGCGAGGTTGGCGTAGCTGGTGCACGCGGCGGAGTCCCCACCGTCGCACGCCTTCTTGTAGTAGCTCTTCGCCGACGAGACGTCGCGCGCGACGCCGACCCCGTCCTCGTAGAGGCGGCCCAGGCTCTTGCAGCCCAGCGCTTTGCCGTCGTCGCAGCCCTGGCGATAGAGCTTGGCCGCGCGGCTCGCGTCGGCGGCGACGCCATCGCCGTCTTCGTAGAGCGCGCCGAGGTAGACGCAGCCGTCGGCGGCTCCCTTGTCGCACGCCTTCTCGTAGAGGGTGGCCGCGCGGCGGGTGCTCTTCGGCACGTTGGTACCATTTTGGTACCGGACGCCGAGGTTGGCGCAGCCCTGGCCGTCGTCGGCGTCGCACGCCTTCTCGTAGAGCGAGACGGCGCGCGGGCCGTCGGCGCGCACGCCGAGGCCCTTGGAGTACATGTAGCCTTCGTTCGTGCAGGCGCTGCCGTAGCCCTTGTCGCAGGCCTTCGTGAAGAGGGCGACCGCCTTCGCGTCGTCGCGGGGCAGACCGCCGACGCCGTCGCGGTAGTCCATCCCGAGGCTGTCGCACCCGTAGTTCGAGCCGAGGTCGCACCCCTGCTTGTACAGGCTGACGGCCTTCACCTCGTCCTTCGGGACGCCGTGCCCGCTGGAGTAGAGCGCACCGAGGTTCGCGCAGCCGCTCGCGTACTTGCCGTCGCAGGCCTGCTTGTAGAGGCTGAACGCCTTCGCGTAGTCGCGCTTCGCGCCGCGCCCTTCTTCGTAGTCGGCGCCGGCCGAGTTGCAGGCCGAGAGATCACCGTGCGTGCAGTCGGTCTCGTGCTGGCTCAGGTTGCGCGCGAGCGAGGGGTCGGCGCTGAGGTCCGCCGGATCGGTGGTGCCGGTGGCCGCCGCGGTCGACGTCGCCGCCACGGTCGTCGCGGGGGGGCTGACGGGGGCGGCGCCAGCGTCCTTCTTGAGGAGCCCGCTCAGCACCTTGCGGCAGCCGGTCGCCCCGGTGAGGGCGAACGCCGCGAGCGCGAGGACGAGGAGACGACGGGGGTAGGGGAGGCGCACGGCGGGCAGGATAGCTCAGATCCTTGGCGTCTTACGCTGCGGCCGTGGCGGACTTCCCCTCCATTCCCGTTCAGGGGGGCGGAAGCTGAGGGAGGCTGCTCGGCGCGGACGTCGGGCCGCTGCTCGCAGCGGCGCTCGACGCGGACGGCGTGGGCTTGGCGGCGGACGGCTTCGGCGGAGGTGGCTTGGGCGGCGCGGTACTCGCGCTGGCCGACGACGCCGGGTGCTCGTCCCCGTTCGCGCCCGCGCCGCGGCGACCGAAGCCCCACAGGCCGACGATCACGATCAGCGCGAGCCCGAGCAGGATGTTCTGCCAGCGGCGGGTCGCGCGCGGGACGATCGACGTCCGCGACGGCGGCGGGATCGTGAACGCACCCGACACGCGCGCGTCGAGGGCGGAGGCGAGCGCGTCCGCGAACGCGCGGCAGCTCGCGTAGCGCTCCTCGGGCGACGGCGACAGCGCACGCCGCACGACGCCGTCGGCGCGGCCGAGCACGATCCGGAGCCGCTCGTCCTGGGTCGTGTCGGCGAGGAGGACGGGATCGCCCTTCTGCACCGCCTCGACGACGGCGACGATGTCTTCGCCGGGGAACGCCCGTCCGCCCGCGAGCGCCTCGTAGAGCGTGGCGGCGAGCGAGAACTGATCGGCCGCGGGGCCGAAGCGCCCGGTGCCGTTTGCCGGTGCGGGCTCGCCGTCGGGGGCCGAGCTCCGTGTGCCGCCGCGCGTCTCCGGGGCCGAGTAGGCGGCCGTGCCGATCATCGTCTGCGGCATCGTGAGCGTGGAGTCGGGGATCCGCGCGATCCCGAAGTCGGTCAGGACGGCGCCCGCCGGCGACAAGATGACGTTCTCCGGTTTCACGTCGCGGTGGATCACGCCGTTCTGGTGCGCGTGCGTCAGCGCGCCGCCGAGCTCGAGCGCGATCTTCGAGACCTCGATCGGGGCCAGCGGCCCGTTCTCGAGCCGCTCCCGGAGCGTGGGGCCCTCGACGTACGCGAAGACGAGGAAGAGCCCGAACTCGTCGTCGTCCCCCATGTCGTGCAGGGTCACGACGTTGGGGTGCGTGAGCGCGGCGGCGGCCTTCGCTTCGTTGCGCATGCGCTCGAAGAGCGAGCGCTTCACCTCGGGAGGCAGTCCGAGGTCGTCGCGGACCAGCTTGATCGCCACCCGCCGCCCGAGCACCGTGTCCGTCGCGAGGTAGACGCGCCCCATGCCCCCTTGGCCGAGGAGCTCGCTCACCTCGTACCGGCCGATGCGCGTCGGATCCATCAGACCTCGTGTGGATTGAAGCACGCCACCCGGTGGCCTGCCTCCACTTCGTCGAACGGAGGCGTCTCTTTGTCGCACACGCCGCTGATCGCCCGGCCGCAGCGCGGGTGGAACGAGCAGCCCGGCGGCGGGTCGATCGGGGAGGGGAGGTCCCCTTCGACCAGGATGCGGAGCTGCTTCTTTCCCGGGTCGGCGACGGGGGCCGCGGCGAGGAGCGCGCGCGTGTAGGGGTGACGCGAGCGGTCGTAGAGGCTCTCGCGCTCGGCCTGCTCCACCACGCGCCCCAGGTACATCACGGCGACGCGGTGGCTGACGTGCTCGACCACCTTCAGATCGTGCGAGATGAAGAGGTAGGACAGCCCGAGCTGGTCCTGCAGGTCCATGAGCAGGTTGACGATCTGCGCCTGGATCGAGACGTCGAGCGCGCTGATCGGCTCGTCGCAGACGATGAAGTCGGGCTTCACCGCGAGGGCGCGCGCGATCCCGATGCGCTGGCGCTGCCCGCCGGAGAACTCGTGCGGGTAGCGGTCGCGGTGCTCGGGGCGGAGGCCGACCTTGTGGAGCAGGTCGGCGATCATCTCGTCCTCTTCGCTCCGGCTCTTCGCCAGGTCGAAGACCTTGATGCCCTCGCCCACGATCTCGCGCACGGTCATGCGCGGGTTGAGGCTCGAGTAGGGGTCCTGGAAGATGATCTGCATCCGCCGGCGAAGCGCCCGCATCCCACTTTGGGACAGGAAGGTGATGTCTTTGCCGTCGAAGATGACGCGCCCGAACGACGGCTCGACCAGGCGCAGGACGAGCCGCCCGAGCGTGCTCTTGCCGCACCCGCTCTCGCCGACGAGGCCGAGCGTCTCCGCGCGGCGCACGCGGAGCGAGACGTCTTCGACCGCGCGGAGGTACGCGCCCCGCCCGCGCGGCGCGGGGAAGAACTTGGTCAGCTTGTCCGTCGCGACGAGCGTGCGCGGTTTGGAGCCATCCTTCGCTCCGCCGGGCGAGCTGGGTCGATCCGGGGGCAGCTCGGGCGAGCTCTCGTCGCTCTTGGCCTCTTTCGGCGCGCGCTTCGCCTTCTCGCTCACGCCGGCACCTCGGCCTTCGTCTGGAGCGCGACCGCCTCGTGGCGGAAGCAGCGGCTCGCGTGCCCTGAGCTCTCTCGACTGGCTGCGCCTTCGGCTGCGCGAGCCTCGGCGTCGACGTTCACCAGGTCGGGCTCGCTCTCGCGGCAGCGCGGCTCGACGAGCCCGCAGCGGTCCTGAAAGACGCACCCGCGCGGGAGCGCGTGGAGATCGGGGACCACTCCCTCGATCGTGGCGAGGCGCCGCTTCTTCGCGCCGCGCTCGCTCCGGCGGGGGACGCTCTCGAGCAGCCCCTTCGTGTAGGGGTGGCGCGGCGCCTTGAAGATGTCCCGGACGTTGCCCTGCTCCACGATCCGGCCCGCGTACATGACGATGACGCGGCTCGTGACCTCGGCGACGACCCCGAGGTCGTGCGTGATGAGGAGGATCGCCATCTGCATCTTCTCCTGCAGCCGGCGCAGGAGCTCGAGGATCTGAGCCTGGATCGTGACGTCGAGCGCGGTGGTCGGCTCGTCGGCGATCAGCATCTTCGGCTCGCACGACAGCGCCATCGCGATCATCACGCGCTGGCGCATGCCGCCCGACAGGTGATGCGGGTACGCATCGATGTTGGACTCGGGCGACGGGATCCCGACGAGCTTGAGGAGCTCGATCGCGCGGGTTCGCGCGTCGCGGCGGGAGACGTCGCGGTGGATCCGGATCGCTTCGACGATCTGCGAGCCCACCGTGTAGACGGGGTTCAGGCTCGTCATCGGCTCCTGGAAGATCATCGAGATCGCGTTGCCGCGCACGTCCTGCATCGCGCGCTCCGGGAGCGTGAGCAGGTCGCGCCCTTCGAGCTTCACGCTCCCGCCCGCGATGCGACCCGGCGGCGACGCCACGAGGCGCATGATCGAGAGCGCGGTCACGCTCTTCCCGCAGCCGCTCTCCCCCACGAGGCCGACCGTTTCGCCGCGCCCGACGTCGAAGCTGATGCCATCGACGGCGCGCACCTCGCCGCGCTCCGTGCGGAACGTCGTGACGAGATCGCGCACGGCGAGGACCGGTTCAGTCACTGAAGCCTTGGTAGCACACATGCCGTTTTTCCGTGCTACCGTCGCCGCCGATGCGCCCCGTCACTGGCGTCGTCTTCGTCCTCGCGGCGCTCCTCGTTCCGACCGGAGCGTGCGTGGTGCGCGATCGAACGTGCGCGTCCGCCACGGAGTGCGCGCAGCGCTTCGGCGATGGCCTGTCGTGCGTGGCGGGGCGCTGCGTGGACGAAGCGCGCGACGGTGGTGCGCGAACGCAGCCGGCGATCATGGCGACCAACACGCGCCGTGTGGTCGTCCGTGCGATCGACCTCGGCTACCTCGCCGCGGGCACCGATCCCGCGCGGGTCCCCCCGGCGGTGGTCCTCGGTCGCGACGACGCCAAGCTCCTCCTCCGCTTCGACCTCCCCCTCGGGCCCGAGGACGAGGTGGTCGAGGCGTATCTCCTGCTGGACCGGCTCGACGTCATGGATACCGATCCATCCCCCATTTCCCTACATGTGGAGCGGGTCCTCGATCGGTGGGACGGACGATCCATCACCTGGGGGCGGCAGCCGCACCTCGAGGACGACCACGGCGCGGCCACCATCGTCACCGTGGGCGCCCGGCCCGTGGTGCGGCTCGACGTGACCCCGTTCGTGCGCCGCTGGAAGCGCCATGATCCCACGGATCAAGGGCTGGCGGTCGTGGCGGGGTCGACCAACGCGAGCGGAATGGCCTTTGCAACCGTGGACGCGACCGACGGGGTCTCGTCGGATGCCCTCCGGAGCGACCCCAACGATCCCTCGAGGCCGGTGTGGGTCTCCTCCGCTCCGCGCCTCGAAGTCTACGTCCAGCGGCCCTTGAATGCCGGGCCGCCTCCCTCGTCGAACCCTTCAGCAGTAAGCTCCACCCCCGCCCTGTCCACTGCCTCTGCAAGCACCCGTAGTGGGCCCTTTCCAAGGTGACGATCATGACCCAGGCCAAGTCGTTCTCGAACATCCGTCTCGCGTTCGGTGGTGCGTTGCTCGGCGCGTGCCTCCTGGCCGCCGGAGCCTCCAGCGCCGCGACCAACGCGCAAGCGCCGTCGGCGCCCGTCGTCGCGGGTCAGCTCGCGAAGGGGAACAACTACACGATCGACTCGAACGCGGTCGGCGCGTGCAAGGCGGGCGCGGAGTGCAAGATCGAGCTGAAGCTCACCGCGGGTGACGGGTTTCATGTGAACAACGAGTACCCGTACAAGTTCAAGGCGAACGACGTTGCGGGCATCGAGTACACGGGGACCGATGCGTCGGGGAAGAACGTGTTCTCGAAGGCGGCGGGCGACTTCCGCGCCGATGCGTCGAACGTGAAGCTCGGCTACCTCACCGTGCACTTCAAGATGGCGAAGGCCGGTAAGGCGAACATCACGGGCACGTTCAAGATGAGCGTGTGCTCGGCGGCGAACTGCCAGCTCGAGACGGTCGAGCTCACGATTCCCGCGGAAGCGACCTGACGCCGCTCGGCGAGGACGTGCACGCGTACCTCGACGAGGACGAGCACGATCGGTCGAGGACGAAAGATCGAGCCCGGGGACGCGAGTCCTTCTTCTCGGGTAGACTTCGGGCATGACCAAGAGCTTGGTGGACGTCGACTCCGTCGCAGAGGAAGTGGAGCGCCGCTTCCACGCGGGCCGGCGCGTCCTCTCGTTCCCGGAGTACCTGGAGCTCTTCGAGCAGGAGCCGGTGCGGCAGTCGCGCGATGCGAGCCGCTTCCTCCGTGACGCGATCGAGCACTTCGGCACGACCACCGCCGAGTACCCGTGGGGCACGTTCACCCGCTGGAGGATCTTCGATCTTCCGTGGGAGGTCCCGGTGCCGGGCCAAGGCCGCGGCGTGCGTGGCGCGCTCATCGGCCAGGAGCAGGTCCAGGCGGAGATCGTGCGCGCGCTCGCCAACTTCGCGCGCGAGGGGCGCCCGAGCCGGCTCGTGCTGCTCCATGGCCCGAACGGCTCCGCGAAGAGCACGATCGCCGGCTGCTTGATCCGCGGCCTCGAGCAGTACTCCAAGCTCGACGAAGGCGCGCTCTACCGATTCCACTGGGTCTTCCCGTCCGTGAAGACGATGCGCGGGTCGCTCGGCTTCTCGAAGGGCGAGGCCGGGCGCGGCGATGCGTCCGGGAGCTACGCGCACCTGCCCGAGGACCAGATCGACGCGAAGATCGTCCTCGAGGTGCGCGACCACCCGCTCTTCTTGGTCCCGATCGAGCAGCGCCGGCAGATGCTCGAGCGCGCGTGGGAAGGCGTTCGCCAGCGCACGGGCACCGATCCCGATCCGCCGTGCGACTGGATCCTCCGCGGCGAGCTCTCGCACAAGGCGGCGCAGGTCTACGATGCGCTCCTCGCGTCCTACCGCGGCTCGTGGCGCGACGTGCTGAAGCACGTGCAGGTCGAGCGCTACTTCGTCTCGCAGCGGTACCGCTGCGGCGCCGTCACGGTGGGGCCGCAGATGAGCGTGGACGCGGCCGAGCGCCAGCTCACGATGGACCGCTCGCTCGCATCGCTCCCGCCGTCGCTCCAGGCGATCACCTTCTACGAGGCGAAGGGCGAGCTCATCGACGCGGCCGGCGGCGTCCTCGAGTTCAGCGATCTCCTCAAGCGCCCGCTCGACACGTTCAAGTACCTCCAGCTCAGCATCGAGACGGGGGAGGTCGCGCTCACTCAGCAGAACGTGCAGCTCAACTGCGTGATGATCGCGAGCGCGAACGAGATTCACCTCGATGCGTTCCGCGAGCACCCCGAGTTCGCGAGCTTCCGCGGCCGGATCGAGCTCGTGCGCACGCCGTACCTCCGGAGCTGGCTCCAGGAGAAGGCGATCTACGACGACCACGTCGCGCCGCAGGTCCGGCGTCACGTCGCTCCCCACGCGACCGAGCTCGCGGCGCAGTTCGCGGTCCTCACGCGCATGCGGAAGTGCACGCCCGATCGGTTCCCGCGCGCGCTCGGCGCGGCGCTGTCGGGGCTGACCGCGATCGAGAAGATGGACCTCTACGCGAAGGGCACCGTGCCCGAACGGCTCGACGCGGACGCACGGAAGCTCCTCCGCGCCAACCTGCGCTCGGTCTACGACGAGAGCGACGCATACCCGATCTACGAAGGGCGCATCGGCGCGAGCCCGCGCGAGATGCGGGTCGTCCTCCTCGACGCGGCGCAGTCGCCCGCGCACGCGTGCCTCTCGCCGCTCGCGGTGCTCGAAGAGACGGAGGCGCTCTGCCAACGGCGGGCCGAGTTCGAGTGGCTCCAGCAGGAAGCGCTCGGCGGCGGCTACCACGACACGCGCCACTTCCTCGAGTCACTGCTCGAGCGCCTGCTCGACACGTGGGAAGAGGAGATGCACGGCGCGAGCGGCGTGGTCGACGAGGACCGCTACGCCGAGCTGTTCGAGCGCTACGTCCAGCACGTCAGCGTCTGGGTGAAGAAGGAGCGCGTCCGCAACAAGCTCACCGGCGAGTACGAAGAGCCCGACGAGAACCTCATGCGGGAGGTCGAGAAGCTCCTCGACGTGAAGGGCGACCCGACCGAGGCGCGCGCCTCGATGATCGGCAACGTCGCCGCGTGGGCGATCGACCACCCAGGCGCCAAGGTGGACGCCGCGACGGTGTTCCCGCAGCTGCTCAAGCGGATCCGCGATGCGGTGCGCAACGAGCGGCGAGCGGTCGTCGCCACGCGCGTGCGCGACGTGGTGTTGCTCGTGCGCGAGGACGGCTCCGGCCTCGACGCCACGCGGAAGCGGGAAGCGACCGAGATGCTCGAGCGGCTCGAGAAGCGCTACGGCTACTGCCGCAGCTGCGCCACCGACGCGGCGAGCACGACGCTCCGCAAGCGCTTCGGCGATCTCGTCGTCTGAAGACCTCTCGTCCGTGACGACCTCGGTTCTCGACCCCACGCGGGAAGTCCGCCGCCTCGCGCTGCCCGCGATTGCCTCGTCGGTGCTGCAGACGCTCGTCTTCCTCGTCGATCGGGCGATCCTCGGTCACGTCGGCTCGCTCGCCTCGATGCAGATCGCGGGGCCGCTCGAGTGGAGCATCTTCTCGATCTTCCTCGCGTTCGAGGTCGGCACGATCGCGCACGTCGGACGACTCGTCGGCGCCGGCGAGCACGCGCGTGCGCGCCGGGCCGCGCTCGGTGCGCTCGGGCTCGCGCTCGTGCTCGGGTCGGTCGTCGCGGTGCTCTCGCCGGTGCTCCTTCGTCTCGCTCCGATCCTGGCGTCGAAGGCGAGCGCGGACACGGTGGCGGGCGGCCAGGCGTACCTCGCCGTGACGCTCGCGGCGTCGCCCGCGGTCTTCCTCGGCGCGGGGGCCGTCGCGATCCTCCAGGCGAGCGGGGACACGCGGACGCCGCTCGTGATCGGCGGCGTCGCGAACGTCGTGCACGTCGTTCTCGTCGCGATCCTCGTGCTCGGTGCGCGCGATGGCGGGAACGTCGCGGCGATGAGGGGTTGTGCGTGGGGCACCGTCGCCACCTTCGCGCTCGAAGCCGTGCTCGCGATCGCGTTGCTCCGCCGCTCGGGCCGCGTCCTCGCGCCGCGCCCCGTCTCCGAGGCGGTGAAGCGCGTCGTCCGCCTCCGCGACGAGCTCCGCGAGGTCGTCCGGATCGGGTGGCCTGCGATGGCGGAGCGCGTGCTCTATCACGTCGGGTTCAACGGCTACGTCGCGATGCTCGGGACGCTCGGCGACGAAGCGATGGCCGCGAATCAGTCACTCATCAGCGTGGAGGCGATCTGCTTCTTGAGCGCGGATGGGTTCGGCGTCGCTGCTGCGAGCATCGTCGCGCGGAAGCTCGGCGCGAGCGACGCCGAGGGCGCGCGGCGCGCGGCACGGATCGCGGCGCGCGACGCGGCGGTGCTCCTGACGGTGCTGGGCTTGTCCGCCTTCGCGCTCGAGGGCGTGATCCTCCCACTCTTCGGCGGCGGTGCGCACGTCACGGCGCTCGCCGCGACGGCGATGCCCGTGCTCGCGTTCGCGCAGCCGTTCATGGGGGCGTCGATCG
This sequence comes from Polyangiaceae bacterium, assembly GCA_044224495.1. GTDB lineage: Bacteria > Myxococcota_A > Polyangia > Polyangiales > Polyangiaceae > JBGAKG01. Next base: position 273,931 of record JBGAKG010000009.1, read on the forward strand.
TGCTCGCGCAGGCGGTGCGTGGTGCCGGCCGGACGAAGGCGGTCATGGCGATCAGCGCGCTCGGCGCGCTCTGCGTCCGGCTCGGGGCGACCTGGTACTTCGTCCTCCACGAAGGGGGCGGGCTGCGCGGCATCTGGCTCGGGAGCACGTGCGATTGGATCGCGCGGAGCTCGATCCTGGTCCTCTACGCCGGGACGGCGATCGCGGGCGCGCGCGTGGGCGTGGGCACGAGCGAGGACGCTCAGCGGTAGGCGCGCGCCGGCGCTTCGAGCAGGGCGCGGGCGGTGCGCACGGCGAACAGCTTCTCCCCGTCGAAGATCGGGCCGAGGAGCACGGTGGAGAGCACGGCGGCGAGCAGCAACGCGGTGCGGTCGTCCTCGCCGAGGCGCTCGACGTGCCAGGCCGTCGAGCAGCGGCGCGCGAGATCGAACATGCCCGCGCGCCCGGCGCGGAGGTCGGCCGCGTCCGCCCGATCCAGGTCGCGCTCGTCGACGGAGCCACCGACGACGAGCCGCACCCCACCGGCGATCGTCGAGGGCGCCACCACGACGCGCGCCGCGTCACGGAGCGGCCACGCGTCCCCGAATCGCTTGCGAACGGTGAAGCCGACGGTCGTGCCGAAGTAGCGCTCGGCGCTGACGCGCAACGCGGCTTCGTCGAGGCCTGCGTGCTCGCGCTGGGCGAACACGAGGTACGCGCGCGAAGGCGGCGCGATCGTCGCGTCGTCGCGGAGGATGCCGCGCTCGTCGAGGAGGGCGGCGAACGCTTCGTCGTCGGTGCTCATGCCGCGCCCGGAAAGCTGCGCCGGAAGCGCCGCTCGGCGTTGGCGTGGAGGAGGGGAGCGAGAGCATCCACCGTGAGCCCGCGGAGCTCGGCGACGCGCTTCGCGGTGTGGACGACGAACGCCGGTTCGTTCGTCTGGCCGCGCAGCGGCACCGGCGCCAAGTAGGGGGCGTCGGTCTCGATGTGGATCCGATCGGCGGGGGCACGCGCGGCGACCTCCTGGACGGACTTCGCGTTCTTGTACGTGACGATCCCGGAGAACGAGACGTCGAAGTCGAGCGCGAGCGCGCGCTCGGCGAACGCCCAGTCCTCGCTGAAGCAGTGGATGAGCCCGCCCACGTCGCGCGCGCCCTCGGAGGCGAGGAGCGCGAGCGTGTCGGCGGCCGCTTCGCGCGTGTGGACGACGATTGGCTTCTTCACCGCCCGCGCGACCGCGATCAGGCGCGCGAACGCCGCGCGCTGCACGTCGCGCGGCGAGTGATCGTAGTGGTAGTCGAGCCCGATCTCGCCGACCGCCACCACCTCGTCACGGCGCGCGAGCGCCTCCAGCTCGGCGCACGACGCATCGTCGAGCGTCGTCGCGTCGTGGGGATGGATTCCGACCGCCGCCGCCACCCGCGTGCGCTCCGCCGCTGCGAGCGCGACTGCCTGGCGCGCCGGCTCGAGCGTACGCCCGACGCCAATCACGACGAACCCACCCACGCCGGCCTGCGCCGCGCGCTCGAGCGTGGCCTTCGGGCCCTCCGGCAGGTACTCGGCGTCGAGGTGACAATGTGTGTCGATGAGGGACGCGGCCACGCCTCTCACCTATCACCCGAACCGGCCCTGGCCAAGGCGCCCGACTGCGCGCATGTTAAGGGTACGTGCGTCGTGTGAAGGGACCTGTGCGCGGATGGATGATCTGGGGGGCGTCGCTGCTCGTGCACGGCGCTCTCGCCGGCATCGGTACCGTCATCGCCTACCACGCGCTCGCCGAGCGGGAGGCCGAGGAGCGCGCCCGTCGCAACGCGCTCGCCGCGGAGCCGATCCCGATCGACCTTCCTCCGGTCGCCGAGGGGAGCACCGTCACCGATGCGCTCGTCGACCGGCGCGGTGACGAGCCGATCGTCACCGGGGGCGCGAGTGTCGCTCGCCTCGACGACGGGAAGACGGGGCGCGGCGGGGACGCGACCGCGAACGTGGCCGCGACGAACCTGTCCGACCGCGACGAGAAGCTGCACCTCTCGCCGGATACGGTGAGCCACCTCGATCGCGATCAGATCCAGCGGCTTCGCACGTCGGCCACGCGCGCGAGCTGGGAGGACCGGCGCGCGACGACGAATCCGATGGAGCTCACCTTCCTCGCGACCGGGCCCGGCGATCGCGCCGAACGGCGGAGCGCCTTCGCGAACGATCCGAGCCGCGGCGCGAAGTCGTCCGCGCGCGCGAACAAGCTCGGGGGCGCGGTCGGCTCCGCCTTCGACGACGACGGGTTCGAGGGCCACGGCGCGCTCGGCTCCACCGATCGCGGCACGAACGTCAGCTCCCCGGGGCTCGGTGTTCACGACGGGCGAGAGGGGACCGATCACCACGTCGCCGCCGCGATCACGAGCGCGCGCCCCGACGTGACGCAAGGTCCGGTCACCATCCCCGCGACCGACAAGGCGCGCCCGCGCGACGACGTGGACAGCGACCAAGCCGTCGCGACGACGCTCCAATCGATCGTGCACGGCAGCTACGCCGGTGGCGTGGCGGGGGACGGGCGCGGTGGCTCCGGCGGTGGTGCTGCGCCGGCGGCGGGCGGCGCCACGGGCACCGGCTCGCACGCGGCGCCGCTCGGTTTGGGCGACGGCGAGCTCTACGATCTCCAGACGTCCGATCCGCGGCTGCTCCCGTACTTCCGGCGCATCCACGCCAAGATCGAGCCGCTCTGGCAGAACGCGTTCCCGCGGAGCGCGATCCTCGATTTGAAGCAGGGCACGGTGATCCTCGAGTTCGAGGTTCGGCGCGATGGTTCTGCCACCGTGAAGTGGCCGCCGCTCCGGCCGAGCGGGATCGACGAGTTCGATCGCAACTGCGCCGAAGCGATCCGGCGCGCGGCGCCGTTCGAGCCCATCCCGCCCGAGTTGCAGGCGTTGGGGATCTCGAAGCTGCGCATCCGCGCGCCGTTCATCGCGTCGAACCCGATCGTGAAGTGAGCGGCTGCGCTATCCTGGTGTCGTGCGTCGCGCGCTCGCCCTCGCCCCGCTCGCTCTCTTCGTCGGGGCGTGCATGTTGCCGGACCTCGAAGGTTTCTCGGGCGGCGTGGCCGATGCGGGCCCGAGCGACGGCGCGGTCGACGCGGTCGACGCTGCCGACGCAAGTCCGCCGCGCTGCAAGACCGATGCGCCGTTCACGTCGCTGGCGCCCGTTTCGGTGAGCGGGATGGCGTCGGAGTACGCGGCGACGCTCTCGCCCGACGAGCTGCAGATCTGGTACGGGCGCGACGGCAAGGTCTGGCACGCGACGCGGAGCAAGCGCACCGAGCCGTTCTCCGCGCCGTTCGCGATCACGCTGACGAACGACGGCTCCGAGGCCGACCCGATGGTGACGGCGGACGGCCAGACGATGCTCTTCATCCACGCGCCTCCGAACGCCGACTGGGACATCTGGCTCGCGACGAAGGATTCATCGGGGAGCTTCGGCTCCGCGCGGCTCGAGAGCGCGATCTCGAGCGCGAGCACGACCGAGGTGCTGCCGTTCGCGACGAAGAACCGCGAGCGCCTCTACTTCTCCGGCAACTTGGGCGGGACCGGCATGGATGTGTACGTGGCGAGCGCGAGCGGCTCCGACTATGCGTCGCCCAAGCGCGTCGACGAGCTCAGCTCGACCGGCGACGAGATCGGCGCAATCGTGAGCGACGACGAGCTCACGGTCTACGTCGCGTCGAGCCGGACCGACCTCGGGGCGAAGGGAAAGCTCGACGTGCTGCGCGCGACGCGAACGAGCAGCGCAGCGCCGTTCGGCCCGCTCACCAACGTGGCGGAGCTGAACACGGCGGCCGACGATCGGGTGACGTGGATCTCGCCGGATGCGTGCCGCGTCTACTTCGACGCGACGCGTTCGGGGGGCTCCGGAGCGTCGGACATTTGGGTGGCCGAGCGCTTCCCTTGACCACCTGCGCCTGCGTGTGCGCCTGCCCGCCGAGCGATCATGAGCGGACGCTAGCTAGGGACGAGGACGCGCATGGCCACGCCCATGCGCAGGGAAGGAACCTGGGTGCCGGAGGAGGGAGTCGAACGGACCGACCCCGCCAGAATCCCGGCAATTCCCGCCGAAGTGACGTCGACTGAGTCGGCGCGAGATGACGTAAGTCATCGGGAACAGGTCCGCCCGTGGCCACGTGACCGCGTGCATTCTGCAAGTGAATCGCTCACCGTCGACGTGCTGCGCGCGAAGCTCGACGCGGCCATCGTCGCCGAAGCTTGGGATGCGGTGAAGGTGATCGCGGAGCGGCTGCGCGTCGCGGAGCTCGCTGCGGCGAAGAACGTGGTGGAGATCGGCAAGGGCAGGGGCCGCCGCTAACGGACGGATCGCCTCGTGCTCGCGTCCTTCGGGACCGGGGCAGGGGGCGGCACGTCCGCCGCGAAAGGACCGACACCATGAACATCGAAAAGCACCTCACCCTCGCCGAACGCGCGTACCTCGCAGCCATCGAGGGCGGCCCCATGCCGACGGACGACTCGCCGGCTTGCGCCGTGTCCCTCACGAACGCAAGCGAGCTCATCTCTCAGGATCTCGAGCTTGCCGGGCGCGCCGCGTCCAGCGACGAGTTCGCCGGCGTCGACGACTTCGCCGAGTACCTCGTGCACCGCTGCGCCCACCGGCTCCGCGTGCTCGAGCAGATCCGCGCGCGTGCAACCGAGCGTGCGACGCGCGCGATGAATGAGGCGGCCGAATGAACACGCGAAAGCACCTGATCCTCGCTGAGTGCGCGCGATGGGATGGCATCCCCGACGAGCTCGTGCGCGCCTACCTGGCCAACCCGCCGACGTCGTACACGATCCGCGGAGCGCTCGACACGCTTCACGCGCAGAACGCCACCGCGGGCCGACGCGACGGTCTCGACGCGAAGGGCGGTGCCAAGTGAACGGTCCCAACCTCGAGGCCGGTTCTCTCAGAGGCCGCCGCGGTGCTCGAGCACGCGGAGGCGATGGGCTTGGCCGGTTCGAGTTGAGGCTCCCCATGCGTGACCTCGCGCCCCTCCTCGTCGTCGTCTTCGTCGTCGGCTGCGGTGGCAACATCGGGCCGCCCGCGGTCCACACGGGCGACGCGGCCGCTGAGACGTCACCCGATGGTGCCGATGCTCACGCCACCGCGGACGCGGGCACCGACGTGAACGGTGACACTGCCTCCGACGCCGACACGGACGCCTCCCCCATCTGCTACTGCACCGGGGCGGGCGGCGGAACGGGGCAGTGGGTCTGCGACGGCGTCGGCGCGACGGACGAGAAATCGTGCCTGCACTGCGGAACCCACTGCGACGGTGATCGGTGAGGCCGGCGCGGACGACCGAAGGTGCTTGCCCGCGAGTGGCAAAGAGGCCGCGGGACGCGAGTGACCCGGTGAGAACGTCTCGCTCTGGCCCGGCGGGGCAGCACCGTTGACGCGAACCCAGCACTTGGCAACATGAAAAGGAAGCGCCGGGCGGCTTCGCTGAGCCCCCGGCGCGGAGGACCGAGGGGACGTGACCGTGAAGGTGAAGAAGAAGTCAGAGTCGCGAGCGAAGGCCCGCCCGCGCAAACGTAGCGCGAGCTTGCGCGAAGCCTCCGACAAGGCCGCAGTGCGGAAGCCGAAGCGGACTGCGCGCACGTCGTCACCCCGCGATCGGTGGTGGCCGCCCCATTACGTCAACGTTCAGACCCTGGCGCATCGTGCGATGCATCTGGTGCCCAGGGCACCTCGGCTCAGCGAGAAGTCTCGCGAGTGGTTCTCGCGGATCTTCGAGGCGTTGACCTGGGCGCTAGCGGATCCCTGGGATGATGGCGCTGTCGATGTGAGGAAGAAGGCAGCGATTCAAGCGATGGCGGACGCCGCGCGGGCGTACCTGCACTCGAACCGAACGGGCGGGGGCCGTCAATCGCGCTCACGCTCGAGCAATGGTTTCGTGCCTACACGCGCGGAGTTTGTCCGCCACCTGGTCGCTCTCGCGCGGCGAACCAACTTCGCCTACGACGCGACGCGTGGAGACTGGATTGGTATGGAGCTCGGATTTACGGGCCGCTTCATCTTCGGAGAGGGCAGAGCGAAGGCGGCAGCGGAGGCCGCGGACGCGGCGGCGCTCCGTACCACCAACGACCCCGAGCGGATCGTACGCGCTGCGCTGCGGGCGTTCGGTGTGAAGCGACCTGACTCAGTTGTTCGGTCAGCGATGGGTGATTCCCGGAAATAGGGGGAAACCTTGTAGACCTTAGACGAAGAAGGTTTTTCAAGGCTTCCTAACAGGGTGAACCACACCACCCCTGCAAGTGTCCTGACCGTCGCGCGCCTTCGCGCGGAGTCCTTGGTCTCCGAGCCCACCATCCGGAAGTGGCTCGCCGACCCCGCCTCAGTCCAACCGGCGCTCGCCGCGCGCTTGGAAGGTGCTGCGCAGGCGATCGGTCTCGCGCGCGAGCCGAAGAAGTCCCGACGCTGACCTCAACCGCGCCGAGGGTACGTCCCAAAAAGGGACGCGCCCCCGCCTGGCAGGGCGAGAGCGCGCGAAGGACCACCAACATGAGCAAGGTACAACGAACTGAAGAGCCGCGCCAGGCAGCGAGCGACGATGCGATTTCGCGAGCGGTCGCGGCTGCGCGCGACGCGGGCGCTGTCGTCCTCGAGACGAACGCGGGTGTCATGATCGCCATCCCGAGGCGCGACGAGCACGCGGGGGACATCCTCCACGAGGTCGATGCGGCGAGGATCGCCGGCGTGAGCGTTCGAACGCTGCGCGACGCTCGCCGAGCCGGCGAGCTCGTCATGGCCGGCCGCCAGAGATCGAGGACGGTGCGACGCTCGGACCTCGACGCCTGGATCGAGAGCCGTCGCTCTCCCGTCGCGACGATGAACGAGTCGGCCATCGACAAGCGCGTCGCCCGACTCGAACGATCGCGCAAGTCGGCCGGAGGTGCACAGTGACGCTCCTCGAGTTGAAAGCTCTTCGCTCCGACCTTTGTGCGGTTCGCGTCGAGCTGGATCGGCGCAGGTACGCAGCCGCACGTCGATCCGTCGACGCGGCGCTCGAGCGAGTGTTCCGGGGAATCGAGCGAGCTCAGGCGCGCGCCGCCGCGCGCAGGGGTGAGCGATGACGGTCCCCGCTGTCGTCGTTACCGCGCGCTGGGTGCAGCGCGATCGCGTGTGGGCGTTGACGGTTCTCCGCTGCCCGTTCTGCCTTCGCGAGCACCATCACGGCGGCGGCCGAGGGGCCCGGCCTGATGGCGGGCACCGCCTGGCCCACTGCCGCGGGGGTGCCAGCTACGTCTTGGTCCCCGTCGTTCGGAGCGCGGCGTGAAGCGCTCTCGTCCCGAATGGGTGAGCGGCCTCAAGGGCCTCGTGCTCCGCGTCCGCTTGTCAGGCGACCGCGAGGTCTCGTGCCTGCCCTCCGAGCTGCCAGCGCTCGCGCAATGGCTCGTCGCTGGCGGCCGAGGACCGATGCCGGTGCGGGAGTTCACGAAGCACCCGTGGCGCAAGAGCTACAGGTGGACGCTCGCCGCGTGGCTCGTCGCGCTGCGGGAGCTGCCGCCGTGAGCCGCTCGCGTGGATCGCGCACTGAGGACCTCTCGAGGCTCTCCCGCGCCGAGCTCGGGGCGGGGCGAGTGCAACTTCGCTTGCTCGAGTCGGACGGCCTCGCCGTCGAGCGCCCCCGTACGCGGGGCGAGTGCATCGGTGGCGAGCGGCCGTGCCCCTGGGTGGGCTGCCGGCATCACCTCTTCCTCGAAGTGCACCCGCGCACGGGCAACGTCCTCTACAACTTCGGTCAGCTCGAGCCCGACGAGCTCGAGCACTCGTGCTCGCTCGACGTAGCCGACGCTGCAGCCGACGAGGGCGGCCTCGTCCTCGAGGAAGTGGCGCGCCGTCTGAATCTCACGCACCAGGGCGTGCGCGCAATTGAGGTACGGGCGCTCGTTCGGATGCGTCAGCGGGGTGCAGCGTGAGCGCCCTCCCCGCACCGCCGCCCGGCCGGTTCGACGATCCGCAAGAGCTACCGATCGTCCGCATCGGCCTCGACGAAGACCGCGTCGTCGCTGAGACGATCGCCGTCCTCGCGACGAGCCGCGAGACCTTCGCCCGCGGCGGCATGCTGGTGCGCGTCGTTGCTGACGAGTCCGTCCACCGTCGGCGAGTTCACCGCGCCGACAGCGCGCCCGTCATCCGGCCGCACACCCCGGCGACGCTGCGCCTCGAGCTCGCGCGCCTGCTCAGGTTCGAGCGCGCGCGCAAGGTCGACGGTGAGCTGCGCTGGCAGCTCAGCACGCCGACTCCGACGCTCCTCGCGCAGCTCCTCGATTCGGGCGCCTGGCCTGGCGTGCGCCCGCTCGAAGGCGTCGCGAGCGCCCCACGGCTTCGCGAGGACGGCAGCGTCGCTCAGGAGCCCGGCTACGACGCCGAGAGCGCCCACGTCCTCGCGTTCGACGCCGATGGGTTCCCGCGGATCCCCGACGACCTCTCCAAGGCCGACGCGCTCAAGGCGCGCGTCGCGCTCCTCGACGTCGTGCGAGACTTCCCCTTCGCTGACGACGCCGATCGCTCAGCCTGGCTCGCGTTCGTCCTGACGCTGTGCGCACGCCCGGCGATCGCTGGCCCGTGCCCCCTGTTCACCTTCACCGCGAACGTGCGCGGCGCTGGCAAGTCCAGGCTCGTCGACGTTGCCAGCCTGATCGCGACCGGGCGGATCGCGAGCCGCGCCACGCAACCCACCGATGACGCCGAGGCCGGGAAGATCCTCACCAGCATCGTCCTCGCCGGCGACGAGCTCGTTTTGTTCGACAACGTCACCCGCCCGCTCGGCGGCGGTAAGCTCGATGCGCTTCTCACCGGCGAGCGCTGGAAGGATCGAACGCTCGGCACGAACACCACGATCGACGTGCCGATCCGCGTGGTGCTCGCCGCGACCGGCAACAACCTCGAGCTGAGCGGCGACACGTTGCGCCGTGCGCTGCCGGTCCGCCTCGACTCGCCGCTCGAGTCACCCGAGGACCGCCACGACTTCGCCGTGTCCGATCTGCTCGCCCACGTCCGCACGGAGCGGCCGCGTCTCGTTGCCGCCGCGCTGACGATGCTCCGCGCTTGGTACGTCGCCGGCGGTCCTCACGCCAGCGTGCGCCCCTGGGGCAGCTTCGAGGCTTGGGCGCGAGTCATCCCCCACGTGCTCGCCTACGCCGACCTGCCCGACCCGCAGGCGACACGCCTCGAGCTCGCCGGCGATGACCCGCAGCTTCGCGCGCTCGGCGTCGTGCTTGAGGGCTGGCGACGCCTCGAGATTCAGTGCGGGTCGAAGCAAGGCATCACAATCCGCCAAGCCCTCGAGCGCCTCTATCCGCCTGGCCAGGGCGCGGCGAGCGACGACGGCAACGAAGATCTGCGCGAAGCACTGGAGCTCCTCGCCCCGGGCAAGGGCCCGATCCGAGTGTCGACGCACGCGCTCGGGAACGCCTTCCGCCGAGCTCGCCGCCGTGTCCTGTCCCACCGTCAGCTCGTCCAGTCCGACACCGCCAAGGGGGGCGTCGTTCGCTGGACGGTGAGGGACATGCCATGAGTCCCACCCTCGCGTTCTCAGTGATTGCGTGCACTTACCTGACGCTGGGTTGGACAGGTGAGTCAGTTCCACCCATCCAAACTTTTGCCCCTTCTCGCGCGCGACGTGACTGGAACTGTCCCACCCGAGTCACCCGTCCCACTCGGCGGCCCCACCCCCTGGCCTACCTCTGCGGACGTTTGCACTCGCACCAACCCCGGTGCTCAAGGGGGACAGCGGATGCACCTCGACCCGACGTCGTCCCAAAGTGGGACAGCCGGATGCCGCAGGGGGGATATCCAGAGGGGGGGGGTACCTCGTCCAGGTGCGCCTTTCGCACCGAATATGAAGTTTTCGCTCGGGTTCAGAACCGAGCGGCCTCGAACGAACCACAACGACAACGAGATCACCATGCCGCGTAAGCAAACCAAGTTTTCGACCCAAGTCCTCGAGCGCATGCGGGAAGGCCAGCGGTGTGGGAAGAGCGCCGGCGAGATCGCGGCGGAGCTGAAGGCCGCCGGCGTGAAGGGGGCGAGCAAGGCGACCGTGTTTCGGCGCCTGCGCGACCTCCAGCGAGCGGCCGTCACGCCTCCGGAATTGCCCGGGTCGCCCGACGAGATTCCGGAGGGCGCCGACGTGGAGACGCTCGACCACTGGATCGCGGTCGCGAAGACGATGGGCGAGCAGGCGCAGCGTGACAAGAACATCGCCGCGATCGGCGCGATGGGTCGACTCGTCGCGACGCTGCTCGAGCACCGGCGGAAGGCGGCGCCGAAGCACGTCGACGATCCGAACGACTCGCTGGACATGATCGCGGCGGCGAAGAAGGCACGCGAGATTCTGCACCGGTACGTCGCAAGGGCGGTGGGCCGTGACTGACGTGTCGGCGGCGGCCGTGCTCAGCTTGCGTCCCAAAGTGGGACAGGCACTCCGCTCTCACCATCACAACGTCTCGAAACGCAATCAAGGAACGAAGGAGCTGAACCATGGATCCGACTTTGAAGACCCTCATCGAAGAGTACACCCTCGCCCGTAAGGGGCTCGCGGAAGCGCGTGCACGCGGGTGTAGCGAGTCGATCAAGCATGCGCGCGCGGTATTCGAACGCGCCGAAAGCGCGATGAACGAGCGCGCCGCGGCGCTGCGCGATGGCACCGCGGAGAACGCGCCTTCGCCATCCCTTGGCCGCGTTCCTGGTCTGACCGAACACGAGAGACAGATGTGCATCCGGCACGGTGTCGAACCCGAGAAGTACCTCCGGACGCGCCGAGATCGACGCATGCCGTGCGCGAGGTGAGGACGTGGTCGCGGCGGCGCGACGAAAGGACGCTCGAGCGCGGCGAAGCGCCGTGTGACCAGCGAGAGACCGCATGACCCAACCCACCGGCATGAAGAGAACCCGAAGCGAGCAGAACCACCGAAGGAGCATCACGATGAACAAGACCGAAAGAGCGCTAGCCGTGTATCACGCCGCCGTGGCCGCTGATGATGCGGCCATCGCAGCCGTCCTCAAGGAAGCCGCGAAGCCGCGCACCGCGTTCTCGCGAGACGAAGCGCAGCTCGAGCAGTGGCGCACAGCGGACGATCGGAAGATCGCCGAGTGGGAGGCCGGCCATCTTCTGACGATCGAGGAAGCCGCGAATGGTGATGAGCTCGCGCGCGCCGCCGACTTGACCATCCTTCTCTCCGACGTGGACGCGGCTCTTGCGACGGTCGGAACCGCGACCGAGATCCAGGACGCGCTCGTCGCCGTTCGGGCGCGCATCGCCACCGCGGATGCAGCGCGTGTGCGGTTGAGCAAGCGCCGCATCGCGGCCGGACTTCCTCAGCCTCGGCCTCTTCCTCCTGCGACGAACAAGCCCGATCTCGCCGAGTACCGTTCGCTCATCGTTGCGCGCATCGCAGAGACGAAATCCCGTTCGAACGAAACTCGGATCTGGTACCTGCGGTCCGAGGTCAACGCGCGTCGCGCGGCCGACGAGCGTCGCCGGCTGGATGAGGAACGGGAGCGCACTGAGCAGGCGCGTGCGCGTGATGCGCGCGCGCGCGAGGTGCGTGATGCTGCCGAGCGCGAACGCGCCGCGCAGCGAGAGAAGCAGGCAGCTTTCGAGCGTCGAAAGCGGGAGGACGACCAGCTCGCGGCGGCGAGCCGAGCTCGGGAGCCGTGAGGGCGGAAGAACAACCCTCGCCGTATGGCGAGAACCGAAGGAGCTGAAGCATGGATCCGGTTTTGAAGAACCTCATCGAAGAACACAACGTCGCTCGCCATGCGCTCGCAGAAGCGCGAGCGCGCGGGTGCCGCGAGTCGATCAAGCGTGCGCTTGCGGTGTTCGAACGGGCCGAGAGCGCGATGAAGGAGCGCGTCGCGGCGATAGCTGGCGTGCGCGGCGAGAGGGTCGTGGAGCCGGACGTGGCGGCCCTGATCGCAGCCCTGTCCGACCATGAACGCAAGTTGTGTAAGCAGCTCAAGATCGACGAGGCTGGGTACGCAAGGCGCAAGCAAGAGCGCGCTCGGGGGACGCCGTGAGCGGTGTCCGCGCGCTGCGCCCGGCAGAAACACGCTTCCCGCGAATGCCGGTGGAGTGGACCGGCGACCTCGTCGTCCACATCGGGAAGTATCGTTGGTTTCGGCTGCGGATGACGTACGAGGGCGAAAGTCGCAGCTGTGACCTAGCTCTCGAGCTCTGGGCCACTGCCAAGCACGTGGAGCGCGTGTATCCAAGCACCCAAAGCGAGTGGAGACTCGACGACCTTGTCCGGCTTCAGTGCACCTACGTGACGCCAGCGGTCGCGCTGGTGCTCTCGTCGAGCCTGGAGCGCGCCGCGCGGGCGGCGGAGGCGGAGCTCGATACCGTGCGGGAGTACCGATGAGTCGGCCCAAAGTGGGACGAAGGGCCGCCCTTGGCGATCTCCGCGAGCGTCTCGAGGCGAGCATCTACGCCGCTGACCGCGCTGGCGTGGACGCGAAGACGCTGCACGGTATGCGCATCGCCCTCGAGCTGCTCGAGTGGACGACACCGAGACCGTGCGCAGTCGGGCACGAGAGGGCGAGGCCGCGATGACCCGCGCCGAGCTCGCGGCTGCTCTCGTGCGAGCCGCGGAGCTGCCGGAGAACACGAGCAACCGAACGGAGCATCGACAATGAGTCTCATCGCTGGAAGCATCACCGTGAACCCCGATGGCACGTACACCGGGACGGGGCTTGCGAAGGCAATCCTGGACGCGCAAGTGACGCGGCTTGAAGCGAACCGCGCAGCCGCCTTCGCGCAGCTCAGTGCGCTCGCCGCGTCCGCCGCGACCCCTGAGCTCGCGGCGATCTACGCGGCTGGCGCGCTCAACTTCGACGCGCCTGCGGGCAAGATCGCCTACCTCACCGCGGCGAAGAAGATGGCCGAGGAGCTCGCCTCAGCGATCCTGGGGTACCTCGCCGCGAACGCCATCGTCACCTGCACGATCCCCGCGGCGAGCGTCGACGGAACCAACCCCACCGCGCCGGTCGCTATCACCGGCGCGATCACATGAACGAGGCGCACGATGAGCACCGTCTACACCCCGAAGATTGTCGAGCCGACAACGAACACGGCCCCCGAAGACACCGACCCTCTCAGCGCTGCAAGCGCTGGAACGTGGCTCGAGGAAACGTCCGATGGCGCGGCATGGGTCGCCGCCGGCGGCACCTACGTTGCGGGCTGGCACACCCGCGGCACGACAACCAACCCGCTCCGCCGCCTGGCCTACGCGTCGGCCGACTGCGCCTGGTTCGGCTGCGGCTCGGGCGGACTCGACTTCCTCGAGCTCAGCTTGGACGACGGCGGAACGTGGTTCGACCTCTCGGCGAGCTGCGCGACCGGGAAGGTGCTCGCGGACGTCGCGGTGCTCCCCGACGGGAGCGTCGTTGCTCTCACAGGTTCACGGGACGTCGCCAAGGGGACGCGAACGGGCTACGGCGCCTACTCCTTCGCTACGGCCACGAATGCCTTATCAGCCTCTCCAAGCGCTGCCAGCGTCGACTACGAAACCGATGCTGCACTCGTCGTCGCCGTCTACCGCGTCGGTTCGAGCGGCATGAGGATCGACACTTCGCCGGACGGAGTCCTGTTCTCTTCGGTCGTGCTGCCCGCGGCCTGGACGGGGTACACGGGAGCGAGCAATCCCGAGGTCGGCGCGCGACCCGGGCACACGATCGCGCTCTTCGCGGACGGCTCTTCGTCTGGAATTGTTCGGGCCGTCGCCTCGCCCGATGGCTCGACCTTCACCGCGGCAACGATCAATCTCGCGTCGATCTCGGCGGCCGGCATCGTCGCGGGCCACCGCATCACCCGGCCAACCTACGACCCGGTGACGGACAAATGGTTCTTCGCGGTGTCGCTCACCGGCAGCGATCTCGCTGAGGTGTGGGCCAGCGCGGATGACGGCGCCACGTGGTCTCACGTGCGCACGTTCAGCGGCGTTGACGTCGAGATCCAGGCGGCTGCGATCGTCGGCCCGTGGTGGGTCCTCCTGACGACCAAAGGCCGCGTGCTCGTGTCGAAGGACGCGGGCAGCACGTGGATGTGGGTCGCGGCATTGCAGGGAACGGCGGGCAACTTCGCGGTCCGAGGAGACGGCGAGCTCGGTGCTCTTGCGATGAACGCCGGCTCGAAGCTCTGCTCGAGGTCGGGACGGTTCGGGGAGCGAGGCCTCGCGCTATAGCCATGTCACTTCGCGCGTGCGACGAGCTCGAGCTGTTCGCGGGGCACCGGCCTGCCGATGGTGTGCGGGTGACGACGATGCTCGAGCCCGCGTCGTCAGCGCAGCACGGTCCCGGTCGCGCGCACCCTCAAGTCGTTGGGCTTGTTCTCGGTGGAGTCGCACGCGAGGCCGAGCCGCTCAGCGACCTTGTCGACCCAGCAAACGTTGTCCGGTGCGCCACACTGGAGCAGGGGTTTCGTGCACTCGATCGCGGAGATCGCAGCCCACGACGCTCCGCTGTGCTTTTCGTCGAATTCCATAGGGAAGTCGGCACACGACACCGGCTCGTCGCACGCGTCCGCGAAGGTCTTTCCGGCCATCGAGCTCGTGAGCGCCGCCTTGTGCGCGTCGAGCCACGCGATCGAATCCGTCATCAGTGCCACAACGGAATCGAGGTAACCAAGCGTCGCCGCTTCGATCGACTTGCCGCACGGGAATCGAGCGACCGGGCTCGGCTTCTTTGCCTGCGCCCGCTTCGCAACCTCGAGGCCGTCGACGTAGCACTTGCGAGCGGCTGCGAATCCCTTCACCTCATCGTGGCACCGCGCAGACGCGTCGTTGTTTGCGACGCTGCACGCGATCGCGTGAGACGAGCGAACTACCGCGACCACGTCGCGTGCCTCGTCATCGAGCGCGAGTGGCGTGGACGACGACGCTGGGGCGCCGGAAGGGGCTGCCGTGCCAGTGCGTTCGGGCGTGACCGCGGAAGCGCCGGCGTCGACGGTGGCGGGCGACTCGCGTTTGCAGGCAAGCACGGTGATGGTGGCGACGAACGCGCCCGCGAGAACCGAAGTGCGCATTGTCGCGAGCGTACACCCGTGAGCCGCGCCGATGAATCCGCCGATCTCGCGCCCCGCTGGCTCGCCGGAGCGCGCTGCGCGCGATCTACTTCGGCGCCGGCGACGAGCGCCCCCTCGAGGACGCTCCTGCAGAGCTCGGCATCAGCCGCAACGGCGTGGAGGGCAGCGCGAGCTCGCCGCGCTGGCCGGGCGAAAGCGGCTCGGAGTCGAACGGTGTCCCGTCTACGCCCGCCGCTTCCGCGGCACGAGGGGCAGCTCGAGCTGTCCCGGTCGCGGCACCGCTCGGACGACCGTGCGCGTCGCGATCGCGTACGCCTCCTTCGCGCAGGCGAGGGCGTCGCGGTTCACCTCTCGCCCGGCGAAGCGCAGCACGCGCCAGCCGCCGGCGACCATCACGCGGTCCCGGCGCTTGTCGCGAGCGGCGAGCTCGGGCGAGCTGTCGTGGTGCTCGTAGCCGTCGAGCTCGACCACGATGCGGCCTGGCTGCAGCACGAAGTCGGCACGCGCCCCGCCGATCCACACCTGCTGGTGCAGCTCGATCGCTCGCGCGTCGATCCAGAAACCATCGTCGTGCGGCGCGAAGGTAAAGACCTCGGGCGACGCGAGGAAGGCCAGCACGAAACGCTCCTCGAGCGGCGAGCCGCAGAGCTCGATCGCGCGATGAAGGGCGAGGTACGGCTCCACACGGTTCAGCTTGGGTCGCGCCCCGCGCCGGCGAAAGTGAACGCCTTTCCAGTAATCATTCACGGTATCCGTTGACATTCAATGAGACCCGGCTAGACCTAGTCGGTGAGCGAAGAAGAAGACATGGCGAACGCGAAGAAGACGACGAAGGCCTCGACGCAGCAGATCACCGTGCGCGTTGACTCGGACTGGCTGCCGAGGTTCGACCGGCTCGCCGCGGCACTCTCCGAGCCTGGGCTCGAGCTGACGCGCGTGGACGCCATCCGCATGGCGATCGCACGGGGCATGGTGGACCTCGAGAGCAAGGCGCGGGCTCGGGCGGCTGCGTCGGCTCCCGATGTTGTGCTCGCCGAGGTCGCGGAACTCTCCGCCTCCCGCCGGGGGAAGCCGGTCACGAGCGAGGCGATCGAGAAGAGGCTCGACGGCGTCGTGGACGTCGGCGCGGTGCAAGCCGCCCTCGAGAGTCTCTGCGGTGACGGTCGCCTTCGTCGGGTGAAGGAGGGTGGCCTCGTCGGTTACGCGGTGGTGCCTTCCCAGGAATGAAATCGACCCCGCGGCGCGCCAACGCCCGGGGCCATGACCGAGAGGATGATCTCCCGATGCGATCCACACTACTTCGTCCGATCGAGCTTCGCCGGCAAAATGCGCCAGCGAACGACAACGGCCCCAAGCCGCGCCCCGTCGCCTCGGCCACGATTTCGTTCGGGCTGATCTCGTGTGAGGTGTGGATCCACGCCGCCGGCAAGCGCCCGCGACGGCCGCGCGTCGCAAGGACCGACTCGCTCGAGCTGACGACCTTCGTGCCGCGGGACGCGCTGTCGCTCACTATGATCGGAAGCACCCGTTGGCTTGCCCCGGGCCCTGGCAGTGAGCGCTCGCACGCACTACTCGCGAACGTCCTCGCGCGCCGCCAAGTCGTCGCGGTCGGTGTCCACAGCAGTGGGCGCGGCCGCCGCGTCGACGTCGCGATCGTCGCGGAGCAGGGCGCGCTCGTCCTCGTCGAGCTCGTCTCGCCACCGCCACCGCCCGAACGGCGGGAGGCTCCGATCTTCAAGGACGTCGAGATCGAGCTAGCGAAGAAGCTCGTCGAGCGGTCCAGCGCCGATGTGGTCGAGCTCGCAGCGCAGGTCGACGACGAGGACCTCGACCACGACGACGGGCCGCGCGCGCAGGTCATCGACCTGTTCGAGGCGTTGAAGCGGAGCCTCAAGCGATGAGCCCCCAGCAGCCGTCCTGCGGCTACTGCGGAGCGACCGGCGGCACGATGCATCGAGATCACATCGTGCCAGCATCACGCGGGGGCGGCGACGAGGCGCACAACTGCGTCGTCGCCTGCGCGAAGTGCAACCTCGAGAAGTCCGATCGGACTCCGAGCGAGTGGAGGCCGCAGGGGCTTCCGTCGTGGATCTACGATAGCGAGAAGACGCTCGTCCTCCGGTATCGGATGAAGGCCCGCGCGCGGCGCGGCCCCGCTCGCGGTGCGGAGGATGCCCTCGTCGAGTGCGATGTGTGCGGTCGCGAGGAGGAGCTCGAGAAGGCTGGCTCGTGGCGCCTCGCGGTGGTCCACCGCTACCCGCTCGAGGCGAAGGCACGCAGCGTCGTGGAGTGGGTGGGGTACGCATGCGACGGCGCCGGTGAAGTGACCGATCCTCGGTTCACGTGCGGCGAGCGGCAGAAGCGCATCGTCAAACGCGACGACGAGGTGCACCTCTTTGCGCTGGGCGACCACCCGTTGGCGGAGCTGCGCGGCGACGCCGCGTGGATTCACCTGCGCGATCTCCACTTCTCCCATGTGTGGCCGAACGAGATGTTCGACCGGCTCACCGTGATCTTGCAGCAATGGTCGAAGCTGGACGAGACGGACGAGACACGTCAGGGCCTTGCCGTCCGAGAGCTGTTTCTCCGATGAGGAAGCCTTGACCTTCCCTTGCGCATACACCTATCAGGCGCATAATATGCTCATGGCACCCCCCACCGCTAGCATCGATCGCACCGAACGTCTGAACGTCCTGCTCTCGGAGGAGGAGCAAGCGACGCTCGCCGCGCTTGCGTCCGTGAAGGGTCTATCCGTGTCTGACTACATCCGGGCGCACATCCACGACGCTGGGAACCGATGCGCGTGGTGCGGCCGAACCGCCGTCGAATTCCGGCCAACGAAGCCGGGGCGGGACAACACGATGCTGATCGTCGGGCCCATCGTCTCGTGTGCAGATTGCAGGCATCTCGCAGAAGTCTGGGAGAAGCGGTCCGGTACGGGTGCCGTTGGCCTCGAGGTGCGCCATGCCCTCGCGACACTTCGGGAGGCGACCGCAGGCGTGCTCCGGTTGCCAAAGACGCGACGACTCGAAGCCGCTCGAGCGCTCCTGAAGCGACTCCTGCTCGTTCGAACGGACCTCAACGCCAAGACGATGGGGCGGAGTGATCTCGAGCTGCTCGCTCTGATCGAGTCCGAAACCGGCGAGCTTGAGAAGTCGCTATCCGCAGCCGCAGAGATCCCATGAGCGGCACCGTCTCTCGCCCGAATCCGGGATCGTGGGCGTTGAACCGGAGCAAGGAGGGGCGGCCACGATGAACCTACTGATGCACTGTTCCCAATGCGTCGACGGCGGTCGCTTTCCGTGCGAGCTCCTCGACGGCGGAGTGCTGCAGACGCGGTGCCCCAACGATCACGATGTCGTCGTGGTCGTCCAGTGTCCGACGTTCGAGCTCTTCTTCGAACTCGGATGCGTCGCCTTTCTCGGCCGAGACTTTCGCGCCGCTGTGCTCGATGCCAGCAGTGCGATCGATCACTTCAAGATCTTCGCCGCGCAGCTTCAGATGCTGCGCGCCGGCGTACCTGCGGACCGACTTCGCGCTCTTGGCGAAGGACTCAGGCGGGAGCAGGATGGCGCGTTCCTGCTCGCATACGCGCTCGGCACCTCAGAGGCGTTTCCCGACAAGGGTAGGCTGGCGAGGGCGCAGGAGATCCGCAACGACGTCGCCCACAACGGACGGATCCCGACGCAGGAGGCGGCGCGAAAGTACCTCGAGGCCATCTTCGCAATCATCCGGCGCGCGATGCGCGCGATGCGGCTCGGAGAGGGTGAGTTGACCACGCTCGTCGGGGTCGACCTCGCGGATAGGTTCAGCGTCAGTCCCTCGGGCGTGATGACCCGAACGGTGATGGCTCCCGCGACGATGCTCGCTCTGACGATGCCGGACCGGCGTGCGGCCGATTCCTTCGACGAGGATCTCGAAGACCTGCGCAATCGCGCTGGATTCATTTTCGACGTCGACGTCGCGATTGGCGAAGGCGAGGAGGAACGATGACGCTCGTCGAGATTCTGGAGAGCGCCGCCGTCAACTCCTTAGGGTTGGCGGCGGTGGCGTGGATTACGAACCGTCTCACGACGGCGAATCAGCGCGCGCTCGCAGAGGAGGCCGCGTCGCGAGCATTGGCTTCCGAGGAACGAGGGCGCGCCGCACAGTTGGCGGCAGAGAAGCGTGCGCGCAAGGCGCAGGCGGCGGCCGACGAGCGCGCCGACCGACGTCAGAAGGAAGCCGCAGCGCTGTCGGCGGCGGCACAGAAGGAGGCCGCAGCGCTCTCAATCGCTGCGCAGAACGAATCGGATGCGCGGGCAAACCGGCGAGAGCTTGAGTCCGCCCGCCGTGCAGAACAGCGTCAGCATTTGGATCTTCTGGCGCGGGAGCAGCGTCGAGCTTTGCTAGAGCGCTTGACGCTTCAGCGCCGCACGTTCGAGGAGTACGTGGGGCTCTGGCAGGAATCCTATCGCGGGCCTGTCGACGTCGACAGTCGCAATCAACGCATCGCCGATCGTCAGCCTTTCCGTGCACGGGTCATGTTCGCTTTCGCGGATGAGGCGTTCGCCAACGAGGTGGTGGCCTCCTTGTTTCACGCGGACGACGTCAACGCTGGCCGAAACGAACCGACGGAAGCGAGGCAAGCGGACCCCGGGCGGTGGAAGGCGATGCTGCAGACTGAACGAGTCGTCATCGCAAAGATGCTCGCGTCGATTCGGCGCTTCGAGGGAGCGCTCGGCTACGATCCGCTTGTCTTAACGGAGCAGACCGAGAAGCACGCCAGCGGTGGCGACGGCGGGGGAACGCGATGACTCGCGGCCGCCCCCGATCCGCCCCGACCGCGAAGTGGAACGCCGAGCGCTCCCGCTGGGAAGTCCGCGTCACGCTGCCGACGACGCCCGAGGAGCGCGCCGCCGGCGGCACCAAGGCATTCAACGATCCGACCCTCACACTGGAGGAAAAGTAGATGGCCCCCGCCCGCACCGGCTCAATCGAACCCCTCCGACGCGCCGACGGCACGCGCTACTACCGCGCGCGCGTGTGGCTCGCTGACGGTACGCGAGCTCGCGTCCTCGTCCCGGTGAAGTACTGCGGGAGCGAGGAGCGCGCGAAGCTCTACGCCGAAGCCGCGCAGGAGCAGGAAGACGAGACGGGCGAGCTGCTCGCGGCGAAGCGCGCACGGCTCGAGGCCGAGGCCCAGCGAAGCCGCAGCGGGGCGGGGGAGACGTGCGACGAGTACTTCGCGCGCCTCTCGAAGGTGCGCCAGTCCGACGGCGTTCGCGGGGTGACGAAGGAGCGCCAGATCTGGAAGCGGTGGATGGCGCCGACGATCGGTTCGAGGCCGATCGCGACCGTGACGCGCGACGAGATCGAGAACGTGCGCGACGAGCTCGACGCGCGCGTGCGGGAGCGCATTGGGAAGGGCCTCGACCACGGCGTCAGCGGCGCGACCGCGGAGAACGTGTGGAGCGTGCTGCGCCGGACGTTCAAGGAAGCGCGATCGGCTCGCGACCGAACCTTCCGCGTGCGGCAGGACGATCCCAGCGAGGGCCACAAGCCACCGCTGAAGACGCGGGAGAGGGAGAAGACGTTTCTCTATCCGGTCGAGGTGTCGCGCCTGCTGGCCTGCTCTGCCGTGCCCCGCGAGTGGCGCGAGGTCTACGCGATCGCGACGTACACGTACGTCCGCCCCGAGGAGCTCGAGGCGCTCACCTGGGGCGACATCGACCTCGAGGCGAACGTGGTCCACGTCTCGAAGGCCATCGACTCGCGAAGCGGCGAGGTGAAGCAGCCGAAGACACCGACGGCGGTCCGCGCCGTCCCGATCGAGGCGCGCCTTCGGCCGCTGCTCGTAGGGCTGAAGCCTGCGCCGTTCGATCGCACCCTGCCGCTCCTGCCCGTGCTGCGGAAGGTGAACGACAAGCACCGCGCGAAGCTGCTGCGCGAGCACCTCGCGATCGCCGGCGTCGATCGGGTCCGCTTGCTCGAGGACACGCCGACGCTCCGCCCGATCGACTTCCGCAGCTGCCGCGATTCGGGGCTGACGTGGCTCATCCTCGCGCGCGTGGAGCTCGCTGCAGCTCAGCGGCGGGCAGGCCACACGGAGATCAAGCAGACGCTCGCGTACTGCAAGCTCGCGGAGGACCTCAGCGGAAGGGTGGGCGAACCCTTCCCGCCGCTCCCCCCGTCACTCATCCCCACAGGCCACGTAACAGGCCACCTTGGAGGAAATATGGCAAAAACACCGAGAAAGAGAGTGCCGGAGGAGGGAGTCGAACCCCCGACCTAGCGCGTATGAAACGCCCGCTCTAACCAACTGAGCTACTCCGGCATGGAGCGGGCGGGTTTATAAGCACCCCGCCCCTCGGCTGTAAAGTGCTTACGATCGGCGGCGGCGCTTCCAGACGAGCAGACCGAGGAGCCCGCCGATTCCGTAGACGAAGCCCTCGGCGCCGTGCCCGGTGGTGTTGCAGTCGCAGCCGCCGCCCGCGACGAGCCCGTCGGGGTTGGGGGTGGTGGGGAGCGCGCAGTCGGCCGCGACGAGCGGAGCCGCGGCGCGCTTCACGACGCCCTGATCGAGCACGGTCGAGAAATTGCCGGTGTTCCGGTTGTCGTGGTGGAAGCTCTCCCAGTTGATGACGCCCTTGTCGCTGCTCGCCGTCTTCCAGATGAAGAGGAAGCCGTCGCGCGTGGCGGTGACGACGTCGATGTTGCCGTCGCCGGTGACGTCGCCGACGGCCGGGCTCGATGCGACCCAGCCGTTGGTGAACTTCGGCCAGCCCTTCGGCTCGCGACCGCAGCCGTCGGCGGCGTGGACGAAGTAGACGCCGCTGCCCGTGATGACCTCGGGGTAGTCGTCACCGTTGAGGTCGGCGACGGCGTGGTTGATGAGGAACTGGAAGTCCTCGAGGAGCACCGGCATGCCGGGGAGCATCGAGCCCGTCTTGCCGCTCCACGCGGCGAGCAGGTGCTGCGAGTTCGACGGCTTGCCGCCGCCCGCGAGCGAGCCGATGAGGCTCAGGGAGCCACCGCTCATGATGAGGTCCGGCGTGCCGTCTTGATCGAGGTCGCCGATGGCGGGGACGCTGAAGAGCGGGAAGAAGACGTCGGACTTGGCGAGCGACTTCTCGCCGAAGATGGCCGTCGCCTCGAAGCCCTTTCCGTCGGAGCGCTGCGGGAGCACGTTCGGCGGGTCCTCGAACTGCGACTGCGCGCCCGGATCCGACTTCAGGAGCAGGGGCGGGGAGCCGTTGCCCTGGATCGCGATGTCGGACGTGCCGTCGCCGTCGAAGTCGGCGACCGCGGCGGAGGCGTTCAACCCCTCCGCGACGACCGGGAAGAGGTGGATCGACGGGCGGAGCACCGGCCAGTTCGGGAGGTACGGGGTCGGCGCGTTCGTGCCGCGCCCGTCGACCACGAACATCGGGCCCGTGTTGCCGCCACCGCCGAACTCCTCGTTCGAGCCGGTGATGAGCTCGGGGAAGCCGTCCTTGTTGATGTCGGCGACGGCGGGCGTCGTCATGATGCGGTTCGCCTTGTCGGGCTCGAGCGTGTTGCCGCCGGCCTGGCGCGTGAAGTGGACGCGCACCGGCCAGCCCGCGACGGGTGTGCCATCGGCGTGGAACACGTAGATGTTCCCGTCGAACGCGGTCTGGATGATGTCGAGCTTGCCGTCCTTGTCCATGTCGGCGAGGACGGGGGCGCCGTAGGTCCCGCGCGACCAGCCGTGGCGGAGGTCCATGCAGTCGCCGGTCGGCTTGGGCTTCGACGGATCGAGCGGGCACGACGGCACGAGCGGCAGGCGCTTGGGCCAACCGGCGAGCGCCTTGCCGCCGCGGTCGACGACGTAGATCGTGCCGGGCCAGGTCGAGAAGACGACCTCGGGCTTGCCGTCGCCGTCGAGGTCGTCGACGGCGGGGGCGTTCATGATCGACTCGTGCGCGAGCGACGTGTCGATGCCGCCGTTCTTGCCGTTCTTGTACGCGGTACCATTCAGGTACGACGGGACGAAGGGATCGGTGATCGCGGGGTTCAAGCCGTCGATGACGGCGGTCTTGATCGGCCAGCCGGCGATCTCCTTGGGCTCACCGCCGCGGACGTTCCAGGCGTGGATGGTGCCGTCGCTGGACGGGAACACGACGTCGCGCACGCCGTCGCCGTCGAGATCGGCGAGCTTGGTGTTGCCCTCGCCGGAGCTGCCGAGGTCGATCGGGAAGCCGGGGAGCAGGTCGGGATCGTCGCCGTTGAGCGAGTTGGTGATCGAGATCGTGCGCCGCGCTTCGCCGCGCACGTCGCCTGCGCCGTAATGGGCCACGCTCCGGACGCGGAGCGTGATCGTGCGGTCGTTGGGGCTCCAGCAGTTCTTCCCCTCGCGATCGCAGATCGGCTTCGAGTCGAGATCGAGCGTGTGCTTCGTGTCGAGCTGCTTCGGGTCGAAGCTCGCGAGCGGCACCTGGCCGCCGGTGATCGTGCCCGCGGGCACGTTCTTGATCTCGGTCATCAGCGGCTTGAACTCGTCGTCGCCGGGCTGCACGCCGGGGCCCCACTCGACGACGTAGTCGTAGGAGCTCGCGCGCGTCGCCGCGACGCGGCCGAAGATCGGGACCGGGCCGTTCGTACGGTTCGCGTAGATGGGCTGGTACCAAGTGGGGGAGACGATGTCGACCTCGGGCGGGATGCGCCCTTCCTTCACCATCGTCACGGCCTTGAACGCGTTCGTGCGGCCGTAGTTGAAGCGCTGGTCCCAGCCCGGCTTCGACTCGAAGTAGGGGGCGAGCCCGGTGCCCGGGTTGACGACGCGCGACTCGGGGACGTTCACGTCGTCGGCGCTCATCTTGAGGATCTGCATCACCTCTTCCGCGCTCAGGTTGAGCGGCGTGGGGAGGGAGAGGCCCATCGAGTAGACGAGGCCGGCGATGCCGGCCATGCGGCCGGTGGCTTCGCTCGCGCAGCTCGTGCCGCTCACGCTGAGCGCGCCGTGGCCGCCGTAGTTGGTGCAGGTGTCGAACGCGAGGAACGACGTCGAGTTGTGGTAGTTGTCGCCGTTGAAGCGGATTGTGTGGACCGGGAGGGTGTGGTTCGCGGTCGCGGGCATGTTGTGGTGGCGAGAGTTCTCGTCCGCCATGCTCGCGTCGACCATCGTGCCGTGCTCGTAGGCGTAGTCGATCGCGGCCTTCGAGAACGCCGTCTGGTTCAGCGTGCCGAGCGCCTCTTGGACGACCTTGATGCCCATGTCCGTGGCGTAGATGACGGCCTTGCCGAAGTCGTTCGAGTCCGCGATGAAGCTCTCGCCGACGCGCAGCGGGATGAACGTGCACTTCGGGCACGTGCCGATCGTGTCTTGGCCGTTGTTGCCTTCGGCGCTGGAGTCCTTGGCCTCGCCGGTGCCGTGGCCGTAGCGCGTGTCGTCGTAGGCGTTGTTGTCGTTGCGGTAGAAGTCCCAGCCCGAGATGTCGTCGATGTAGCCGTTGGCGTCGTCGTCGACGCCGTCGGAGAAGAGCTCGATGAGGTCGCCTGCGTCGAGGATGCAGTTCCGGTTCGCGTCGCCCTTGATCCGATCGTTCGGGCCCGGCTTCTGCGGGTCCATCCCGGGGTTGCACTTCTCGCCGGTCATGACCGGCGAGATGCGCGGGTCGTCGCGGTAGTCGGCGACGCTGAAGACGCCGTCGCCGTTGCAGTCGTAGCCGGCGAGCTCGCCGGTGCCGCCGCACGCAGCGCCGTTCTTGTCCTGCGGCTTCGCGGTGCCCGCGAGCTCCTTGGCGTTGAGCCACGTCTTGTTGGCGATGTCGGGCGACTCCCACTCGATGCCCGAGTCGAGGACGGCGATCCGCACGTCGGCGCGGCCGATCGTCAGCGCCCACGCCTTGTCGATGCTCATGCCCGACGCGCCGAGCTGCTTGTCCGCGTCGATGTAAGGGCTCGTGCCCTTGTCCTGGACGGGGAGGAAGGACCAGTAGTTCCAGCGGTCCTTGTAGTTGGGGTCGCTCGGGAAGTTCGCCGGATCGGTGAAGTCGGCGTTGGGGGCGGGCGGCCACGCCGCGCGCGCGCCGTGGATCGGAGCGAGGGTCGACACGATCGCGAGCCCGACCAGGATGCCGGCGGGGCGCCAAAGAGACGTGAGCTTCATGCGGGTGCTCCTGAATCGAGTGCTAGTACTCGCCGAAGAGGTCCTGGATGCGCGACTCGAGCGCGAGCGCGATTTTGTAGAGCGACGAAATCGATGCGGACGACTCGGCGCGCTCGATCTGCGAGAGCAGAGAGACGCTGAGGCCCGTGCGGCGGGACATCTGCTTGAGGGTGAGGTCCTTCTCCTTGCGGAGGTTGCGGATCGTGTCGCCGATGACGCGGTGGAGCTGCTCCTCCGGCGTGCGCGCGAGACCCTTCTTGCGCATCACGCGGGCGACGACCTCGCGGAACTCGTCCACGTTGATCGGCTTCTTGATGTAGTCGACGGCGTCGAGCTTCATCGAGGCGACGGCGCTCTCGAGGTTGGGGAACCCGGTGAAGATGACGACGGCGATGTCGCTGTCGATCTTGCGGATGCGGCGCAGGACCTCGATGCCGTCGAGCTTGGGCATCATGAGGTCGAGCACGATCATGTGGTAGCCGCCGGTCCGAACCTCGGCTTCCACCTGCGTGGGATCGTTCAGCGTCTTGACCTGGTAGCCGTCGGCTTCGAGGAGGGTCTGCATCATTTCGCAGATCGCCTTGTCGTCGTCGACGATGAGGAACTTCACGGCGGGAAGCTCAGGCATGGTCTGTCTCCGTGCACAGTGCGCTGTAAATGCGCCCCGAAAGCTGTGCGCGTTACAGTACCAGTAAACCGCCGTGACAGTGCTACTGAAATTCCTGGGCCGAGAAAAAGGGACGAATCCGGAGCAGAGAAGGGGAACGGGAATGGGAACGGTCGGAGGGGGCCCAAAAGTTCGGGAGCCGGCACCCGAGCGTCCGGAAGCGCCGGGCCCCCGCGTCGATGTACAGCGCGAGACACTGAACGCGATTCCGGTTGACGGAACGCGTTCGACCCGTCATAAGTCGCGCCCCGGTTCCAAAAGGAGCCGGATCTTACGAGCAGTTTCCGGGGCGTAGCGCAGCCTGGTAGCGCACTCGGTTCGGGACCGAGGAGTCGGAGGTTCAAATCCTCTCGCCCCGACCAAAGCCCGCCAGAGATGGCGGGCTTTCTACGTTTTGTCGTCTTTGCGCGGCCGCAGAAAAGGACGAATCCGGAGTAGACGCGCTTCGCGACACCCGGAGGGGTGGAACGGGAACGGGAACGGGAACGGTTCGTCGTTTGGGGCAACCATGGCGCTCGTGATGCGGGGGAAGTCGCGATGCTCGCTGTGTGGTCGCGTCATCCAGCACGACGATGCCCTCGTTGGGTTTCCGCACTTCCTTGCGCCTGACCATCGGTTGGGGCGGTTCAGCGACTCGGCGATGCACGAGGAGTGCTACGAGACGTGGCCACATCGCGCCGAGTTCAGCGAGCTGCTCGACCAGGCGCTCTGCGACGCGCCCGGCGCCGAGGATCGCGAGGCGCAAGCGGCGAGCGAGCGCGACGCAGAGGCGGCTCGCACGCTCGCTCACAACGACGAGCACGCGCGCATCATGGCCGAAGTGGCGAAGTCGGGGGCGACCTGTCCGCACTGCGGCACGCGCGCGAGCGCCTTCCGCGTGCTGAAAGAGACCGCGCGCCATCGACTCGTCTGCGGAACCTGCGCCCGATCGTGCTTCGCGAGCGAGCTAGGCCGCTAGTCGATCACGACCGAACTGCCAGCATCGTCGTTCGGGCACGGGCACGTCCGAACATTCCCGTTCCCGTTCCCGTTCCACCCCTCCGGGTGTCGCGAAGCGCGTCTACTCCGGATTCGTCTTTTTCTTCACCACGCCGGCGGAGCATCCGGATCGAGCCTACTCCGACACGCGATGGTGCTCCCCGCCGTACACGCCTGCTCCAAGATCCCAAGCCCCCGCTCCCGATCCGCCGTCACGCCGAGCCCCTGCACGAGCGAGATCCCGTAGCCCGCGCACCCGTCGGCCTGCCCCAGATCGCAGGCCTGCGAGAACGCCTCGTTGGCCTTCACGGGATCTTTCGCCACGCCGAGCCCCAGCATCGTCACGCGCCCGAGCGCCGCGCAGCCGAAGGGCGATTTGCCCTCGCAGCCGCGGCGGAAGTAGCTCGCCGCCGCCGCGTCGTCCTTCGCAACGGCGTCGCCCTTCGCGAGCATGAAGCCGTAGAGCGCGCACGAGTTCGCCGAGCCCGCTTCGCACGCCTTCGTCGCGAACGTGCGCGCGCGCGGGTAGTCCTTCGTGAGCTTGTCGCCCGCGTAGTACTCCGTCGCGTAGTACGCCATCAGCTCGCCGTCCCTCACGCTCGGCTGCCAGCCCGGCCGCAGCGCGAACGCGACGAGCGCGATGAGCGCGACCGCGAACGCACCGAACGTGCGCCGGCGCGTGCCCCGCTCCTTCGCCGTCATCGCCAGCGCGAGCACGACCCCCGCACCGAAGCCGCCGACGTTCGCCCAGTTGTCGACGGAGAGCCAGACGCCGATCGCGATCCAGATCGCCATGCTCACGAGCGTGCGTGCGCCGTCGCTCTCGGCGAGCATCGCGCGTGGGGAGCCGGCGCGTCGGAGCCGCACCACCAGCGCCGCACCCGTGATCGCGCACATCGCGCCGGAGGCTCCCGCGCCCGCGACGTCGTGCGCGACCACGCTCGTGCACGACGCGGCCACGCCGCCGAGCAGGTAGAGGACGACGTACGCGGCCGAGCCGAGCGCGCGCTCGACGCTGCGTCCCCAACCGACGACCGCGTACCCGTTCCACAGGAGGTGGCCGAGGCCCATGTGGAGGAACATCGCCGTCCCGAGCCGCCACCCCTCGCCGAGCCACACGTGGTAGCGCTCGACGGCGCCCCAGCGGAGCAGCGTCTTCGCCTCTGCCGTGGAGCCCGAGCGCTCGGCGAGCGCGAAGACCACGACGCCCACCAGCAGCAACCCAATGGCTGCGGGCGTGATGCCGGGGCCGGGGCCCTCGGTCGACTCGTCAGGGGCGTCTTCGCTCGCCACGGCCCCTCGTTAGCACATCGCGTCAAAATGGTGGTTGACGAGGTACATATGTAGGTCTATATCGGCGGGCGTCCGACACATCGGGAGGTCTTTCTACCATGCGTTTTGCCCTTCTTTTCGCCGCTCTCGTCGCCGTCCCCGCCGTCGCCGGCATCGCCGGCTGTTCCGCGGACGTCGGGACCGAAGACTCCGCCGACGAGTCCGAGGGCGCGCTCAGCTCGAACCCGAACGCGGGGTACTTCATCGTCACCCGCGTCGACACGCGGAAGTGCGCGGCCCCGATGTGCGGCGGCGTCTTCGTGAAGCGCGTGAACCAGGCGAAGACCTACTGCTCCGACGGCAGCTACGCCGCCGAGTGCTACGTCGCCACCGTCGACTACGCGGGCACGAAGCTCGACGACGGAGAGGCGAGCGACTTCAACGCCACGTTCGAGGCGAAGCACGGCCTCGTCCGCGCGACGATGTCGACGAGCACGTTCCTCGGCAAGAAGGGCATCGCGACGCTCAAGGCGGTCGAGGCCTGGGCCGCTGCGGGCGAGGGCGACGTGACCGGCGCAACGTTCTACCGCGCCGGCGACAACGGCATCCGCTGCATCAAGGCGCCGTGCCCGTCCACGTCCGCGTTCAAGCTGAACTCGAAGGACAGCTGGCAGATCGGTAGCCTCTACCTCGACGGCGCCGGCGCCTCGAAGGACGAAGTCGACGCCGCGAACCTCGCGCTCGGCACCACGCAGGGCGTGCTCGTCGCGGGCTCGCTCGCGTTCCCGAAGTGCGGCCCGAACACCACCTGCCGCCCGCACCTCTCGGCCGACGACTTCTATCTCCCGGTCGTCCACGCCGAGCCGCGCCTCTGCGGCGGCCGTGGCATGCAGCAGTGCCCGACGGGCCAGTACTGCAACTGGGAGCCGAAGGACATCTGCGGCATGGCGGACGCCTCGGGCACCTGCCAGCCGAAGCCGCAGATTTGCTACCAGCTCTACAAGCCGGTCTGCGGTTGCGACGGCAAGACCTACTCGAACGATTGCCGCGCGCACGCCGCCGGCGTCTCCGTCGCCTCGAGCGGCGCGTGCAAGTGAAGAAAAGGGGAAAGAAGATCATGAACCGTCACACGCTGTTTGCTTTCGCGGGCGTCCTCGCCCTCGCTGCCGTTCCCGCCTGCGCCGCCGACGTCGGCGACGAGGCCACCGTCGACGACTCGGCCGACGAGCTCAGCTCGAACCCGAACGCCGGCTTCTTCATCGTCACCCGCCAGGACATGCGGAAGTGCATGGCGCCCCTCTGCGGCGGCGTCTACGTGCGCCGCGTCAACGACGCGACCACGCGCTGCGCGGACGGCAAGTACGCGAAGGAGTGCTACGTCGCCGAAGTCGACCTCTCGAAGCTCGGTCTGAGCGACGACGAGCAAGCGGACTTCCGGGGCCAGTTCACGAGCGCCACTGCGCTGGTGCGCGCGACGATGAGCTCGACCACCTTCAACTCGGTCAAGCTCGGCAAGCTCAAGGTGGCCGAGGCGTGGCGCGGCGCGAGCGGCGTCGCTCCGACCGGCACGTTCTACCGCGCCGCCGACAACGGCATCCGCTGCATCAAGGCGCCGTGCCCGTCGCTCTCCGTCTTCGAGCTCAACTCGAAGGACGAGCAGCACGTCATCAAGGTCGAGCTCGGCAACGTCGCCGCGACCTCGAAGGACCTCGCCACCGCGCAGACCGCGCTCGGCACGAAGGAAGGCATCCTCATCGCGGGCGGCATCGCGATGCCGAAGTGCATGCCGAACTCGAACTGCGGCCCGTTCGCCACGGCGAGCGAGTTCTACCTCCGCGTCGTCCACCAGGAGAGCACCGTCGGCAAGACCTGCGGCGGCCTCCTCGGGCTGACCTGCGCGAAGGGCGAGTACTGCGCGTTCGCGACGAAGGCGAACTGCGGCGCCGGGGACATGACCGGCACCTGCGCGACCCGTCCGCAGATGTGCATGCAGCTCTACAAGCCGGTCTGCGGCTGCGACGACACGACCTACTCGAACTCGTGCATGGCCGCGAGCGCGGGCGTGTCCGTCCTGCACGACGGCGCCTGCAACTGATTCACGTTCCCTTCTTGGCATCGTCCTGACGGAACGAGGGCGGGCGCTTCTCCACGAACGCGCGGCTGCCCTCGCGGATGTCGGCGCTCCGGATCGCGTACTGGCCGAGCTCGGCCTCGATCCGGAGCCCTTCCTCCAGCGTCCGCCCGAGGCCCATCATCGCCGCCTGCTTGTCGCTGCGCATCGCGCCTTGCGGCAGCTTCGCGAGTGACTCCGCCAGCGCGAGCGCGGCGCGGAGCGACTCGCCCTTCGGCACGACCTGGTTCGCGAGGCCCATGCGGTACGCCTCCGCCGCGCCAATCGAGCGCCCGGTGAGGATGAGATCCATCGCGTGGCCGAGCCCGACGATGCGGGGCAGCCGCTGCGTCCCGCCGTCGACGAGCGGAACGTTCCAGCGGCGGCACGCGACGCCGAGCTCCGCGTGCTCCTCGACGATGCGCATGTCCCCGAGGCACGCGAGCTCGAGCCCGCCGGCGAGCGCGTAGCCGTTCACCGCGCAGAGGATCGGTTTGTAGATGTCGACCTGGCGCGTGTAGCCGAGGTAGCCGGGCCCGTGCGTCACGAACTGGCGCACCGCACCCGCCGGTGCGTCGCGGGGAGGACCGAGCCCGTCGAGGCCGGCGAGATCCGCGCCCGAGCAGAAGGCCTCGGGGCCGGCGCCGGTGAGGATCGCGACCCAGAGGTCGTCGTCGTCGCGGAAGCGGAGCCACGCGTCGTGGAGCATGCTCGCCGTCTCGCCGTCGACGCAGTTCTTCTTCTCGGGGCGGTTGATCGTGATGACGAACGTCGCTCCGCGCGCTTCGGTGAGGACCTTGCTCATGGGGGTCCGAGGATATGCGATGATGCCACCGATGACGTCGCCGGATCGTCGACTCGTGGTTGCGCTCGCCTTCGCCCTCGGCGTGGGGCTCCTCGGTTGCAAGCGGGGCGGGGGCGAGTCGCCTCCGTCCGGGAAGACCATCGTGTCCGTGACCGCCGACGACAAAGGGTTCACGCCGAGCTCGATCGACGTGAAGCAGGGAGAGCCCACGGCGATTGGCTTCACGCGTACGAGCGACGACACCTGCGCGACGCAGGTCGTGTTCCCCGAGCTCGACTTGAAGAAGGATCTCCCGAAGGACGCGACGGTCTATGTCGTGGTGCCGACGGAGAGCGCGCGGACGTTCACGTTCACGTGCGGGATGGGAATGTACAAGTCCGCGGTCGTCGTGAAGTAGTTCGGGGAGAGAGAGATTGCTGCGGCGATCCGGGAGAGATTGCGGCGGCGATCGGTGGACGGGGTTGGGGTGG